>JBDVMC010000017.1:0-313534 GCA_039970335.1 Henriciella sp.
TACACCATCCTGAAACTGATAGAGCCGCGCGCCGATCGTGTTAAACGCCGTGTACTGAGGGCGATAGCTGACATTGGTATGGCCATTGTCGGCGAGCGCCATGGCTTCGGCGACCCCGAGATAGAACTGCGCCTCGGTCATCTCCTCAGCCCCGTTTTCCATGTCTTCGAGTTTTGCCAGGAATGTTTGTTCGGCCGTGTCACTGAATGACCGATCATAGCGCAGCACGGTTGAGAGATAGTCGAGATCCTGCAGCCGCGCCTCATAGGTGGACGCTGGCGGTTCAAAAGCCGGCTTTTCGACACTCGGAAGGAAGACCCAAAACATCCGGATGAACGGCCAATATAGGGGGAAGGTCAATACGCTCAGAACGGCCCATCCGATGAGGCCATATTTCAGCACTTTTTTCATTTTGATTGTCCCCTAGCTGGTGCTCACCCCATTACAAGCGTCGCACAGAGAACGCAAAACAAACCGCAACACAAGTCGGGCGCCCATCATCGACATAGATGCTGAAAGCCGACATCGCGCGATTGGGCGTACTACGCCTAATCGCGCCTACCAATGGAAACCGTGCGTGGTCTAAACCGTAACAACCACTTTTCCGAGGGCCTTGCGGTCGATCAGGTATTGGATCGCCTCGCCGCCGCGTTCGAGCGGGAAAGTCTCTGATACGTGCGGCTTGATCTTGCCTTCTTGGTACATTGCAAACATCTCAGCCAAATTCTTTTGGTTCGCCGCCGGATCGCGGGCGACCGCTGCGCCCCAGAAAACGCCGCGCACGTCGCAAGACTTGAGCAGTGTGAGATTGAGCGGCAGTTTTGGAATACCCGCTGGGAAGCCGATGACCAGGAAGCGCCCTTCCCAATTCATCGCGCGGACGGCCGGCTCGGCATAATCGCCGCCAACGCCGTCATAGATAATGTCGACACCGCCGCCGCTCGCCTCTTTGATGGCATTGGAGAAGGCTTTTTGCTGACCGCGATCAAGCGGGCCGCGATCATAGACCAGGCCTTTATCAGCGCCCTTGGAGAGACAGAAATCAACCTTCTCCTGGGTTGAACAGGCCGCGATGACTTCCAGGCCCATGACTTTGCCGAGCTCAACCGCGGCTATGCCAACGCCGCCCGCGGCGCCAAGCACGAGCAGTTTCTCGCCGGGTTTCGGATCCGCGCGATCTTTCAAGGCATAGTAAGACGTACCGTAAGTCATGACGAAGGCGGCAGCCTCATCAAACGGCACGCTATCTGGGATCGGAATGCAGCGCCCGGCCTCGAGCGCCATTTCTTCGCGCATGCCGCCCCAGCCGCAAGAACCGATGACGCGTTGGCCGACTTGCAATGTGGTCACGCCTTCGCCGACGGATTTCACCACGCCGGAAACTTCGCCGCCTGGGCTGAACGGGCGTTCCGGTTTGAACTGGTAGAGGTCCTGAATGATCAGAGTGTCAGGGAAGTTCACGCCGATCGCTTTCACGTCGATGATAACCTCACCTTTGCCCGGATTTGGGCTTTCAATTTCTTCCAGAACCAAACTGTCGGTGCCGCCTGGGGTCTTGGAGAGCAGAGCTTTCATCGCCGGGTTTCCTCATCTATTTCGTTGACGGGACTTTGGTAGCCATGGCAACCGGCGCTGTGAAGGTCTGACGTAGCGGAGATGTGTGCGTGGCGAAAATCGTAATCTTCTGGATACTGCTGGGCGGAGTGGGCTTCGCGTTCGCGCTTGCTGTGCAAATGCGGATGATGATTGCGCTTGTCTTGCGCCGCGCGTTGAGGGCTTGGCGTCCAGCTTTGGAAGGCCGGGAAAAAGCCAACCAAGCGGTGATGTTGGCGGCGGCCCCAGAGCCCGTTCCGGCTGAGACGGATAGGGATGTGGCGGAAGCCACCGTGCATTTGCGGGAGACTTATCCCAATCCGCTGAACCATTTACGGACGGCGCGCCGGTATAGCTTGGTCACGCCGGTCGTGTTGTTGGGCCTGCTCGTGCTCGGGCGAACCGCATTGGGAGTGATCTAATGAAGGGCTATTTTGCCGTCGGTGCTGAAGGTATTTCCAAGCCGATGAATCTCGGCGCGCTCATGCGGACGGCGAATGCATTCGGCGCAAGCTTTGTGTTCTCAGTGCAGGCCGCCGACCGCGTGAAGATGGCCAATCGAGCGGACACATCGCGCACGTTCAAAACCATTCCCTACTATCCTTGGGAGTCGATGGACGAGATGGTGTTTCCGAAAGGCTGCCAACTGGTCGGGATCGAACTGACCGATGACGCGGTTGAATTGCCAGAATTCAAACATCCGCGCATGGCCGCTTATATTCTAGGGCCTGAGCGCGGCAGCCTCTCACCAGAAATGACTGAGCGCTGCGATCACATTGTGAAGATTCCGACGAAGTTCTGCATCAATGTCAGCCTGGCCGGAGCGTTGGTCATGTATGACCGGGTGCGCACGCAAGGCGCGTGGCGTGACCGTCCGATTATGCCGGGTGGGCCAACCGGGCAATGACGGGTTGAATGACGCCGCATCGAAGTCTCGCCGCTTGACGCGGTTTGCTTCAAATTCAGTCAATTTCAGACCTTATCAGAAACTCCGGCGCGCCTGCGCTGGACGAGTGCGTGCGGTTCTGAGATTAAGAACTGAAACGGCGAATTAGTCGCCAGGGGGATTTTCGATGTTGCGAGCAGTTTTTTGGGGGATCGCCGTTTGGGTATTGGCGGCAATTTCTGGCGTTGCAAACGCTCAATCTCCCTATCCATTCGTTGATAAGGGTTTCGAGGTTCCTGAGGAGCTCGTGACGGAGGACTTTCGGGTCCGCATGCTCTCCATGCATGATGTGATCAAAGACTATGACGCGGTTATGGCGAGCGCCGAGCAGCTTAAAGAGAATTTTCCGCGCTGGGGCGGATGGCCAGACGGGCTCACCGTTGAAGCTGATTTGCTTGACCTGGCATGGCACCAAAAGGAATTCGTGAGACGCACTTCTTTTACATACACCGTCGTCTCGCTCGATGATTCGACGGTTCTCGGCTGCATTTACATTTATCCAACTCGAAAGACGGGATATGACGCAGATATTACGCTGTGGGCCCGTGAAAGCGTCATCGGGTCGCCGGCTGATATAGCATTGGACGAAGCAGTTCGCGCTTGGGTAGAGGCGGAATGGCAGTTCGAGAACCCGGCCTACCCGGGGCGGGACATGTCTTGGGAAGAATGGGACGAGCTTCCAACCTCCAAGCGCTAACTTACCGATACGATGTGCTGATGCGGGGTGAAATCGCAGGGCTCAATTGACACGTCGCCAGATCTGTAGATGCTCCGGCTTGGGGAATTATTGCGGATCCCCTTCAGGCAATCGCCCAAGACCGCATCCAGCCCGGAACCGGGAGGATGCATTTTGGACTTTTTTGCTCCGGTTCCACTTCGAAATGGAACGAAATCTATGACAGTCTTGAAAATTGGAATTGTCGCTTTGGCCGTCTTAATGGCCGCTTGCACATCTACAGAACGCGCGTTCGACATTCGCGGCGCTGATCGCCCAGAATACACGCAAACAATTTCGCCTCAGCAATTAGAAGCTTTCAAAAGCCGCGGCGGTGTCTTGGCAGATGTTCGCTTGGTGGAAGACTTCGATCAAGATCCACGGCTTATTCCCGGCGCGGTTCGGGTTGACCCGGAAAATGCTGACTATTGGGCGTCTGCGGATAAGAGTAAGCCGGTCGCACTCTATTGTGTGAAGGGGAAATGGGTCAGCCAGAAGACCGCTGCTTATGTTTCAAGCCTCGGGTTTGAGACCTATTCGCTTGAGGGCGGATTGGTGGCGTTCGATGAGTTCTCCCAATCACAAAACTAGGTTCACGAATGGGCTGGAGCGGCAATTTCGCCGCTTCGGCTCGTCGGCGGAGCGGCGTTCTAGCCCGCAAATAGCGGGGCGTTGGGCGCAAAGGCGACCAGGAATAGGGTGGCCGCTGTCGCTCCAGTAAAAATGACTGTCAGAGTTCGGGAGAGGATGTGATTATTGGTCATCGTCTTGCTTTCGTCGTTCTGGCGTTTTCGCCGTTATCTTTCGTTAACGGGGAGGTGGGGACGAACGTCCTTGATGAACACTGTTGATACAGAATAGGGGCTATGCGTGTTTCGAATAGGGCGATTTCATGGTTAACGCGCCGGGGCGCGCGCCTATCGAATAAGGCCGGCGTCTTTGGCTTTGCCGCGATAGCTTCGTGAGACTGGAACTTCGGTACCAGAGGGCAGAATAAGCAAGCTGCGACCGTCGACGCGTTTCTCGTCGGTGACGCCCGATTTTGCGATCCACCAGGAGCGATGCACTTGCAGGCCGTCAACGCTCGCCAATTCGCGCACAGCATCTGCCAGCCGCATCAGGATCATCTCTTCTCCGAGGCTCGTATGCACGCGCAGATAATGATCTTCGGAAGAGATCGCGTGGAGGTCCGCGGTGCGATATTTGACGGGCAGGCGCTCAAGGAAATTGGCCTTTGGATTACGGTCTTCCGAAACCGGTGCGCGGCTTTCTTGATATCCTGCATAGATGAAACCAGCCGTCGTCATGATCAGAGAAATGATCATGACATAGCCAAATTGCATGGCGAGATAGGCCGGGGTCCACGGCGCGAAACTAAAGAAAGTCACCAGAACCAGAGTGATCGGCAGAGAGATCGCTGCGGCGAGTACGGCAATTCTGAAGATGGCAGGGGTGTTTTCAAAGCGCGGTCCCCAAACCACCGGCCCAACTAACGCGTTGGCGCCAAATCCAACAAACATTGTTGAGGTCCAAAAAAACAATCGGCGCAAGAAAGGGACCTCTTGGGAATCATAGACGCCCAGCAAAGAGAAGCCCAACCCAAGTGCAAGGATGAGCGCACCATATTTCGCCATGTAACTCGCGATACGCAAACTGTGATGCCCCTTTATTCACGGTTCGCGAATGACATTGGCTGCATTTCGCGAAGGATTCCAGTCTTTAAGCGTAGAATGCCGCGCTCACTCGCTCAATCCCTGACATCTATCGTTTCACAGCAGGTCCACCTGCTCAAACTAACCGATGAAAGAGACACATAATGAACCGCACCGCTTCTATCGCCGCTCTGATCGCAACCAGTCTGCTCGCCGCACCTTTAGCTCTAGCATCTGAACTGACCGTCAACGTGGAGGGCATCACGGAGGCCCAAGGGTCTATCTCGCTCGGACTATTTGATCAGGCGACCTATGAGGGCAACGGCGCGGTCGATGGCGCAAATCTTACCGTCGAAGGCGATCGTGTTACAGTGACATTCGATGGCGTTGAACCCGGTGAATACGCTGTGAAGCTCTTTCATGATGTGAATGGCGACGGCGAAATGAACACCAACCCGTTCGGTATGCCGACAGAGCCGTTTGCGTTCTCGAATGACGCGAAAGGTCGTTTCGGACCCGCCAAATGGGACGATGCGAAATTTTCCGTCACCGCAGATGGCGCGGTCCACACGATTACAATGAACTAGTCCAAACCCTAACCACCAGGAGGAACAGATTATGGAACTATCACGTCGCCACTTTATCGAAGCCGGAATGGGTGTGGGAGTTGTTGGAGCGTTGGGCGCTTGTGCGAACCTCGGATCTGCCCAGACTCAGCCAGAAATGCCAGCTTGGCATCTTGGATATCAGAACGCGCCGACAAACGGCTTTGACCCAGCGCCGATGAAACTCGCTTTTGGGAAACCCCCAGTCGACCTCGCTGGGAGTCTCTATCGCAATGGCCCGGCCCAGTTGCAATATGGCGATCAATCCCTGGATCATTGGTTTGATGGTGACGGTCTGATCCACCGGATCGCCGTCGAAGATGGGCAAGCCGTCCACAAAGCTCGGTTTGTCGATACTAAAAAGCGCCGGGAAGAACAAAAGGCTCAGGCTTTTCTTGCTTCTGGTTTCGGCACAGTTGGAGACGAGCGCTTTTCGATCGAGGGCCCGGATGATGTGAATGCAGGCAATACGTCGGTCCTCATGGTCAATGGCGAGTTGTTGGCGCTTTGGGAGGCTGGCTCGGCTTTCGCAATGGATGCTGATAGCCTTGAGACCAAGGGTCCAAAGGCCTGGCGCGATGATTTGAAAGGTATGCCATTTCTTGCGCACCCTAAAGTCGAGCCAGACGGCCGGGTTTGGAACCTTGCTGTTGGCGGCTCTCGCGTCGGTATTTATCGGATCGGTGCCTCTGGGGTCCTGGAAGACTTTGGGCTCGTCGATATTGGTCGTTCCGCTTACATCCATGATTGGACGATGACCGAACGCCAATTGATCATCCTGGTGCAGCCTTGGGTTAGCGCTAGCCCACTTCCCCCCGTCGTGGCGGGGCTTGAATGGCAACCGCAACACGGTTTGCAAATGCTGATCGTCGACAAAGATGATTTCACCAATCAACGTTGGGCCCAGGCCCCAGCCCGGATGTTCTTCCATACAGGCTCGGCTTGGGAAGAAAGCGATGGAACCATCAAGTTCGACGCCGTGCTCTACAAAGAGCCCGTGTTTGGTGTCGATGGCGGCGGCGCAGAAATTCGCGGCGAATGGACCGGCGAGACCGCATCTGAAACGGGTGTTCTCACGCAGGTCGTTATTCCAAAAAGCGGCGATGCGCGACTGATCGAAACCAGAATTGTCGGAGAGTTCCCGCAAGTCGATCCTCGCTTTCGCGGCAAATCCAGAAACCTCGTAAGCCTCGCCAGCGGCGCGTCAGGCAATCGCCCCGGGGCGACGGGCTTGGCAACCCATGACTGGACGACTGGCGAAAGCCGGAACTTTGATTTTGGCGACAATCGTATGGTTGAAGAGTTTCTCTTCGTTCCCAAAACGGGCGGGTCATCTGACCGAGACAGCTGGTTGGTCGGGACAGTGCTGAACCTGAAAGCTGGGGTCAGTGAACTATGCGTCTTTGACGCCGCAAATGTCAGCGATGGCCCGGTTTGTATCTGGCAGGCCGAATATTCCTGGCCGCTCGGCTTTCACGGAACCTGGGCATAAGGCCCGGACAGGAGCGGCTCGTTGCCGATCCTGTCCGAACCTCTGAGGCGACGCTTTTAGGTGAGGCTTCGCCCTCGGGTTTCCGGAATGGTCGCGAGAATTGCGACAAAACTGATCAGGCTCGCACCTGCAATCCAATATCCGGGAGCGATTGGGTCGCCCGTCGCGGTTAGCAACCAAGCTGCGATCAAAGGTGTTGTACCTCCAAACAGCGCCATCGCGGTGTTGTGAGCGATCGCAACGATCGTGCAACGCGTTTCTGGCGGGACCAGTTCAACACAGGCGGCTGTCGCGCCAGCTGAGAAGAGCGCGATCCCGATCGCAAAGCCAAGTTCACCCATCAATACAATCATCGGAGAGGTTGAGTGGATCAGGAAAAAGAGAGGAATGCCGCCAAAGGCCAGGATTCCGCTGCCCGCCAAGAGTAGCGGCCGTCGACCAATCTTATCTGACAAAATAGACGCCAAGGGGAGCAGGAGAACGAGGGCCAGCATTGCTGCGAGGTTGAGCTCAAATGCGAGGACGGATGAAAACCCGTCAATCTCTCGGATATAGGTCACGGCATAAACAAAAATTCCGTAAAACCCCACGCCCAGAGTGATTTTCATGGCGGTGATTTTTAAAATCATACGCCAATGCTGGGTGAAGGCCATTTTGACCGGATTTTTTTGGACCTCTTTCTTCGGCTCAGCCGCGAGGGCCCGGCGGAACAATATGCCAGCGAGGGCGACGACAAATCCTAATAGGAAAGGAATGCGCCAGCCCCAGCTCGAAATCTGAGCGTCGTCCAGGAAGTAAGTGAAGATAGCCCCGACGGCGGAGCCAAAAAGTACCCCTGTTGTGGCCCCGACCTTACTCCAACTTCCAATAAAGGCGCGACGGTTTTCAGGCGCTTGTTCCACCAGGAAAACGATGGAGCTTGTGTATTCGCCGCCGACGGAAAGGCCTTGCACCATTCTGAGCAGGACCAACAGAATTGGCGCAGCAACGCCAATCGCTTCGTATGTCGGGAGGAGGCCAATTGCGATTGTCGGAACTGCCATCGCCACCATGGAAAGAAAGAGCGCCTTGGCGCGTCCCAATTTGTCTCCGATATAACCGAAGACAATGGCGCCCACAGGGCGAACAATGAACCCGGCTGCGAAAGCTCCAAAAGCGGCCACCAGAGATATGGCAGGATTGTCTGATGGAAAGAATAGAGGACCGATTACAGCTGCAAAATATCCATAAACTGCGAAATCGTACCATTCGGCGACATTGCCGATGAAGCCAGCCAAAATCGTTCTCAGCTGAGATTGTTTGGGGGGAGTGTTCATATTTAACCCTCATATGAATTTTTAGTCCCCGAACGTCCGTATCTATGCCGAAAGCCTCAAGCCTGAGTTAAGAAATGTATTTGAAATCAATGTACTCACGGCGCTAGCCCGTCTTTATGGGCCGCGTCTTTCTCACCCAAAATCAGACTGTAGGCTCGTCGTTATTTCGCGCTGATTTAGCCCGGCAATACCTCTAGGATGATGGCTCACCTGTGTTTCGCAATCCGCGAGATAGAATCCTGTTACTTAGCTGTTGCGCTTCCTGCATAAGGAGGCAAAGTCACATTCAAACAGGAGATGAGCATGATGCGGAGATTTTTGGCTGGGGCGGCTATGTTCGCCTTAACTGGGTGTGCAACCGAGACCGGCGGACTGAGTATTTTTACGCCGACGCCAGACTCCGCTCAATCTGCGCTTGAGCTCTATTACAACACCATTCCAGACAGCGCTTTGCCTCAGGCACCAGCAGGCGTATCACTTCCAACCTCCGATGCCGTGATCACGCGAGTCTTGATCGGGTCTTGCCTTGATGAGGAAAAAGGACCGTCTGCGGCTCTGACGAGCCTATCGCAGGAAGAAGCGGATCTGTTCTTGATGATTGGCGACAATGTTTACGGCGACCGAGATGGCCGAGGATATGTGAACAATCAAACTGATCTCGAGGAATTGAGAGAATCATTCACGGACCTCGCAGCGCGCGAAGATTTTCAAGCCGTGCGTGAAAGCTTTCCGATGATGGTTGCTTGGGATGATCATGACTATGGCGCAAATGACGCTGGCAGCGAATTTCCCTTCCGCGGCCTTGCCGAGCGGGTCCACGAAGTGTTTTGGGGCCTGGAAGATCAAGATGTCGGCCAATGGCCTGGCACTTACTATGCTCGCACGTTCGGCCCCGAAGGCCAGCGCACGCAAGTTATCATGCTGGACACACGCTTCTTCCGCTCGGGCCTGACCCCAACCGACGAGTGGGGCGTGAAAGGCAAAGAGCGCTACATGCCGGCACCAACTGGATCAATGCAGGATATGCTCGGCGCGGCGCAATGGACCTGGCTCGAGAACCAGCTCCAACAGCCGGCAGACATTCGCCTGATCGCCTCGTCCATTCAAGTCATGCCGACGGCCCACGGTTGGGAGGCTTGGTCGACCATGCCTGATGAACGCCAACGCCTGTTCGACTTGATCAAGAAAACCGAGGCCGCTGGGGTGGTCTTCTTGTCAGGTGATCGCCACACGTCTTTTGTATATGAGGAAGCTGCTGTGCTTCCTTATAGTGCGAACGAACTGACGTCTTCGTCGCTTAATGTCAGCTTCCAAGACGAATCTGATGAGGTGGATGCGCGCCAGCTTGGCGCAGGATTCGCACCTGAAAATTACGGCGCAGTGGAAATCGATTGGGATGCCAAGACTGTTGCATTGAAGCTTAAAGACAATGGCGGCGTCACGGTTCGGGAGAACTCAATCGCGTTCTCGGACCTTGGCATTCAATAGCGATTTGAACGCCCGGGGACGGCTCGCCGCTCTTGGGGTGAATTCATCATCCGAACCCAGCCTATCGAAATTACTTAATCCCCGGTTGTCACGGGGAATGGCAGTGGTATAAGGCGCGCGACTTTCGGGGACGCAGTGTCGCTTTCCCGACCGCTGAAAAAGGCTGAAACCCTCATGAATATTCACGAATACCAAGCCAAGGCCGTCCTAAAAGAATTTGGCGCGCCCGTGGCTGAAGGCGTCCCGATTCTAACGCTTGATGATGTGCAAACCGCCATCGATACATTACCGGGGCCACTTTGGGTCGTGAAAAGCCAGATCCACGCAGGTGGACGCGGCAAAGGAAAATTCCTCGAAGCCGCTGCTGGCGAAAAAGGCGGCGTTCGCCTCGCCTTCTCTAAAGATGAAGTGATGAGCCACGCCAAAGCGATGCTCGGCAATCACCTGGTGACGGCGCAAACCAGCGCCGAAGGCAAGCAGGTTAATCGCCTTTATGTAGAAGACGGCGCGGACATTGCTTCTGAGCTTTACTTGTCGCTCCTCGTCGATCGCGAGACGGGCATGCCAGCCTTCGTCGTCTCTACTGAAGGCGGCATGGACATCGAAGCGGTTGCCCATGACACCCCAGAAAAGATCCTGACGCTTCCAATCGACCCGACAACGGGTGTGACGGCGGATGCAGCTGGCAAGCTTTGCGATGCCCTCGGCCTCGAGAGCAAAGCCCGCGCAGACGGCATGGAGCTGTTCCCAATCCTCTACAAAGCCTTCACCGAGAAGGACATGTCGATGCTGGAGATCAATCCACTGATCGTCATGGAAAGCGGCGACCTGCGTGTCCTGGATGCGAAAGTTAGCTTCGATGGTAACGCCTTGTTCCGTCACCCAGACATTATGGAACTTCGCGACACGACCGAGGAAGACGAAAAAGAAATTGAAGCGTCCGAATGGGACCTCGCCTATATCGCGCTCGACGGCACGATTGGCTGTATGGTCAACGGCGCTGGCCTCGCTATGGCGACGATGGACATCATCAAGCTGTACGGCGAAGAGCCAGCAAACTTCTGTGACGTTGGCGGTGGCGCCAATGCAGAGAAAGTCGCAGCGGCGTTCAAGATCATTATGAAAGACCCGGCGGTTAAGGGCATCTTGGTCAACATCTTTGGCGGCATCATGAAATGTGACGTCATCGCTGAAGGCGTTATTCAGGCCGTGAAAGAAACCTCATTGGCCGTGCCGCTGGTTGTTCGCCTCGAAGGCACGAACGTTGATCAGGGCAAGGCGATCCTCGCCGATAGCGGAATGAACATCATTCCTGCTGATGATCTCGACGACGCCGCCCAGAAAATTGTTGCAGCCGTGAAAGGCGCCTAAGACCCATGTCCATTCTTATCGACTCAAATACAAAAGTAATGGTTCAGGGCCTGACCGGCAAAACTGGATCTTTCCACACCAACCAGGCGCTCGAATATTTCGGCACGCAAATGGTTGCAGGAACGCATCCGCGCAAAGCGGGCGAAACATGGACTGCTGACAATGGCGCGGCCTTGCCGATCTATGCCAATGCTGCTGATGCGAAAGACGCAACCGGCGCAAACGCTTCCGTGATCTATGTGCCACCAGCTGGCGCAGCTGCAGCGATTGAAGAGGCGATTGATGCGGAAATTCCGCTCATCGTTTGTATCACTGAGGGCGTTCCTGTCCTCGATATGGTGCGCGTCAAAGCCAAGCTGGATCGCTCCAGCTCTCGCCTGATCGGACCAAACTGCCCAGGTCTGTTGACCCCAGAGCAGTGCAAGATCGGCATCATGCCTGGTAAGATCTTCAAGAAGGGCTCTGTCGGCGTTGTATCGCGTTCAGGCACGCTGACCTATGAAGCGGTTTACCAGACCTCGGTTGAGGGCCTTGGCCAAACGTCAGCTGTCGGTATTGGCGGCGACCCGGTCAAAGGGACAGAATTTATCGACGTGTTGGAAATGTTCCTCGCGGATGACGAGACAGAAAGTATCGTCATGATTGGTGAAATTGGCGGCTCCGCTGAAGAAGAAGCCGCTCAATTCCTGATCGATGAGGCCAAGAAAGGCCGCAAGAAGCCAATGGTAGGCTTCATCGCGGGCCGGACCGCGCCAAAAGGCCGAACAATGGGGCACGCAGGTGCGATTGTTTCGGGCGGAAAAGGCGACGCTGAGTCTAAAATCGCAGCTATGGAAGCGGCCGGTATTAAAGTCTCTCCAAGTCCTGCCCGTTTGGGCACGACTATGGTAGAGGTTTTGAAAGGCTAGAGCCGCACTATATTAGGGTAAAGGTCGGTCAGACGAGGCCAAATATGACCCCGCCGGACCGTCCAGAACAAGGACGGTAAGACATGGCAGACGACGGTTCCCCGGTTGACGGTGGTCGCAGCGCGCAAAACGCTGCGATGCTAGACAGTTTGTTTTTATATGGCGGCAGTGCGGTCTGGATCGAACAGATGCAGGCCCAATATGCCGCGAACCCAAATTCGGTGCCGGAGAGCTGGCGCGCGTTTTTCGAAGACATTGGCGATGGCGGCGCGGATGCTGCTCGCAACGCCGATGGCGCGAGCTGGAAACGCACGAATTGGCCGAAGCCTGCATCGCCAGAGGAAACCGCGGCGTTTGACGGCAACTGGACTTTGCTTGAGCCGAAACTTGAGAAGAAGATAAAGTCTTCCGCTCCGGCGGCATCGCAAGCCGACATCTCGCAGGCTGTGAAAGACTCTGTCAAAGCGCTGATGATGATCCGCGCCTACCGGATGCGGGGCCACTTGCAGGCTCAACTCGATCCGCTCGGATTGGAAAAACCAGACTTTCAGCCAGAGCTTGATCCGAAGAGCTATGGCTTTGAAGAAGCTGACCTCGACCGCGATATCTTTATCGATGGCGTCCTTGGCCTGGAGCGCGCCAGCGTTCGCCAGATCCTCGATATTGTTCGCCGAACCTATTGTTCGACGCTCGGCATCGAGTTTCAGCACATCTCTGACCCTGAAGAGAAAAGCTGGCTGCAAGAGCGCATCGAGGGGCCTGATAAAGGCGTCGCGTTTACGCCTGAGGGCAAGAAAGCGATCCTGTCTAAGCTGATCGAGGCAGAGACGTTTGAGCGCTTCCTGCACAAACGCTATCCTGGCACTAAACGCTTTGGTCTCGATGGCGGTGAAGCGGCGGTTCCAGCTCTGGAGCAAATCATCAAACGCGGCGGCGCCCTCGGCGTTGACGAGATTGTTGTTGGGATGCCGCACCGCGGCCGCCTAAACATGCTCGCAGCCGTGATGGGCAAAGACTATGAAAAGATCTTCCATGAATTTATGGGCGGATCGACCCAGGGCGCTGGCGAGTTTGGTTCAGGCGATGTGAAATACCATCTCGGTGCGTCTTCGGATCGCATTTTTGATGGCAACGAAGTTCATCTGACCATGAACGCTAACCCATCCCACCTTGAAGCGGTTGATCCCGTTGTGCTTGGTCGGACCCGGGCGAAGCAGTACATGCAGTATGAAGAAACCGGCAATCTGGATCGTACCAAGAAGCTGCCGCTGCTTCTGCACGGTGATGCCGCGTTTGCCGGACAAGGCGTTGTCTCTGAGTGTTTCGCGCTATCCGGCCTGCAAGGCTATCGTACGGGCGGCACGATCCATTTCATCATCAACAACCAGATCGGCTTCACCACGAGCCCGATGTATTCGCGCTCGTCGCCATACCCTTCTGATGTTGCATTGATGGTTCAAGCGCCGATTTTCCACGTGAACGGCGATGACCCAGAAGCAGTGACCTATGCGGCTAAAGTCGCGACCGAGTATCGTCAGAAATTCGGTAAGGACGTTGTCATCGACATGTTCTGCTATCGCCGATTTGGGCACAATGAGGGTGACGAACCGATGTTCACCCAGCCGGTCATGTACACGACCATCAAGGCGCACAAATCGACACGCGAGCTTTACGGTGAACGCCTCGTCTCTGAAGGCTTGATCAGCGCAGAAGCCGTGGAAGCGGAAGTCAAAGCGTTCGAGGTCTTTCTCGATAAAGCGTTTGAGGACGGCAAAACGGTTGAGACCAATAAAGCCGATTGGCTTGAGGGCGAATGGGAAGGCTTGGGCCTGCCAGTGGATGACGATCGCCGCGGCAAGACCGGCGTTTCCAAATCCAGACTGAAAGAGATCGGCGAAAAGATCACGACGGTGCCAGATGGCGTCGACGTACACCGCACCCTGGGCCGGGTCATGAAAGGCCGGGCCAATGCGATTGCCGCAGGTAAAGGGCTCGATTGGGCCACTGCTGAACATATGGCTTTTGCAACGCTTCTGGATGATGGCTTTCATGTTCGGTTGTCTGGCCAGGATTGTGGTCGCGGGACCTTCTCGCAGCGCCACAGCCATATGGTCGACCAGAATACGGGCGAGCGTTACACACCGCTCAACAATTTGCGCGAAGGCCAGGGCGAGTATGAAGTCATCGACTCTCTACTCTCGGAAGAGGCGGTGCTCGGATTTGAGTATGGCTATACGCTGGCCAACCCGAACGCGCTTGTCATGTGGGAAGCCCAGTTCGGCGATTTCTCAAATGGCGCGCAGGTCTATTTCGACCAGTTCATTTCCTCAGCTGAGCGCAAATGGCTGCGTATGTCGGGGCTGACCATGCTCCTGCCACATGCCTATGAAGGCCAGGGTCCTGAGCACTCTTCAGCCCGCCTCGAACGGTTCTTGCAAATGTGCGCCGAAGACAATTGGCAAGTCTGTAACCTGACGACGCCAGCCAACTATTTCCACGCTCTGCGCCGCCAGATCCACCGCGACTTCCGCAAACCGCTGGTGATCATGACGCCGAAATCTCTGCTCCGTCACAAGCTGGCGACAAGCGCGTTTGATGACATGAATACCAAGTCCTCATTCCACCGCGTGCTTTGGGATGACGCCGAGACTCCGGGTCGCCAAGGCAAGGTTAAGCTGGTTGATGATGAGAAGATCCGCCGGGTCGTCGTGTGTTCCGGGAAGGTCTATTATGACCTGTTCGAAACCCGTGAAGAAAGCGGCGCGGACGATATTTATTTGCTGCGCGTGGAACAATTCTACCCGGTTCCGCGTAAAGCACTTATGGACGAGTTAAAACGCTTCCCACAAGCCGAACTGGTTTGGTGTCAGGAGGAGCCCCGAAATATGGGGGGCTGGACCTTTATTCGTGATGAGCTCGAATGGGCTGCCAATCACGTCGGAAGCCAGCATGCACGTCCGAAATATGCGGGACGCCCGCCGGCAGCTGCGACAGCAACCGGCTTGCTCTCCACACACAATCGAGAGAAAGATGCATTCATCTCAGCCGCCCTTGGCGACGAGCCTGTAGAAGACAGCCTGGTCACCTAACCCTTACCAAGAATAAGACAAAGACAGAGATCAAATATGACCGAGATCGTAGTCCCTATTTTGGGCGAAAGCGTTACCGAGGCAACGGTTGGAAAATGGCTGAAAACAGCTGGTGAAGCCGTCGCCAAGGACGATGTCCTCGTCGAGCTTGAAACCGATAAAGTGGCGGTTGAAGTGTCTGCTGAATCGGCGGGCACTCTCAGCGAGATTGTGGCTCAAGAAGGCGACACAGTTGAAATCGGTGCGCTGCTTGGCCGTCTCGGCGGCGCCAACGGTTCGGCAGCTGCGACGCCAGCGCCTGCGAAAGCGGCTCCGGCACCAGCGGCTGCGCCAGCAGCAAGCTCTGGCGGGACAAGCGTCGATGTGACGGTTCCAAGCATGGGCGAAAGCGTTGCTGAGGGCACGATTGCAAGCTTCATGAAACAAGTTGGCGAAGCGGTCTCAAAAGACGAGACGATCGCCGAGATCGAAACCGACAAAGTCGCCCTGGAAGTTCCTGCGACCGCTGATGGCGTAATTGCGGAATGGCTCGTCGCCGAAGGCGATGGTGTAACGCCTGGTTCCGTCATCGCGCGGATCACGGCCGGCGCGGGCGCCAGCGCCGCCCCCGCACCCGCTGCAGCAGCCCCAACGCCGGCAAGTACTCCGGCAGCCAGTGGCGATCGTCCGGTCGCCCCATCGGTTCGCCGGATTTCGGCTGAGGCAGGCGTAAATCCAGCAACCATTCCAGGCACAGGTCGTGATGGCCGCGCCACAAAGGCAGACGCAATGGCTTATGTAAACGCGCCGAAGACGGCGAGCGCCCCGGCAGAGGCAAAACCTCCGCGCGATCTTGGTCCACGCGAAGAACGCGTGCGTATGACGCGTCTCCGTCAGACCATCGCGCGTCGCTTGAAAGAAGCTCAAGACAGTGCGGCGATGCTGACCACGTTCAACGATGTTGATATGAGCGCGGTGATGGATCTTCGAAAATCCTACAAGGATGCGTTCCTCGAGAAACATGGCGTCAAGCTGGGCTTCATGGGTTTCTTCACCAAAGCGGTTGTTTCTGCTCTGAAGGAAATTCCAGCAGTCAACGCAGAGATTGATGGCACCGACATCATCTACAAAAACCATTATGATATCGGCATGGCGGTTGGTACCGAGCGTGGCCTGGTTGTGCCGGTCCTGCGCGATTGTGATCAGCTTTCGCTCGCTGGTGTTGAAGCCGAGCTTGGCAATGTCGCCAAAAAGGCGCGGGACGGCACGCTCTCGATCGCGGATATGCAAGGCGGCACGTTCACGATTACGAATGGCGGCGTCTATGGTTCGCTGATGTCGACACCCATCCTGAACCCTCCTCAATCAGGCGTTCTCGGAATGCACCGAATTGAGAAGCGTCCGGTCGCTGTGGACGGGCAGGTTGTGATCCGTCCAATGATGTATCTTGCGCTGTCCTATGATCACCGGATCGTGGATGGCAAAGAGGCCGTGACCTTCCTGGTTCGTGTCAAAGAAGCGCTGGAAGATCCAGAGCGGATGCTGCTCGACGTCTAGGTCTCAAACCGTACAAATCTGATCAAGCGCCCCGCCTTTCAAGCGGGGCGTTTTCGTTTCTGTAGAGTTAAGGTCTCCCGTCGAAATTCGAGGTCCGCTTCAACAGTTCCGTTCCAATTTGAGCCTATTCTGCTGAGACACTGTGAGTGGGACGCGGGACATGTTTGCCAATGATGATCGTGCGCTGAGGCGCGCCAATCCGGATGCTGTGAAAACAGATATTGAGCGAGCCCGCGAAATCGCGCTCGTCTCGCTGATCGCGCCGGTCTTGTTTATGGCCAGCCTGGTCAGCGCTGCGCTGTTGATGATGAGCGACATTCAGCTTGGCTCGCTCTTCAATTTTTGGCTGATGGGGCATGTCCTGATCTGCGCCGCACTTTTCTTGCTGAGCTCCCGCGAAAAGTCCGAACTCATCGAGGGTGATCGAAACACCGACTCTTTGATCAAAGGATTTCCGTTTGTGGCGCTCGCTGTGACCTGGGGCGTTGCCCCTGGCATTCTTGCCTTGATTGAACCGCATGCCGCGCATTTGGTTTTCGGCGCAATCCTTTGCGGTGCCATGCTCGCCGCAGCGGTCCTCCTGAATTACATGCCGCAGCTTGGGCGTCTGGTACTGGCAGCAACGGTTGGCGGCTTCTTAGCCAATACACTCTTGCAGCCTGAAATGTCATCGACCGTTATCTCGATGATCATTCTGGCCTATTTTAGCGGCTTGGCGATTTGCACACGTTGGTATTTCTCTCAGTACAATAAGCGACTGACCGCCGTTGAAACCGCGGCAGAACGGACGCGCGAAATCAATAGTGTGTTGCGCGATGTCGGCTTTGCCACGGATACTTTTTTCTGGTCCACCCGTCCTGACGGCGAGATTATCGACATCAATAATGACGACCTGCTCGATGCACCGCTTCGTTCAGTGGTGATGGGACGCAATTGGTTATCTCTGTTTCGGGCGTCGCCTGAGCGGGATTTGTTGCGTGCCAGAATTGCCCGTGGGTCTGAGGTCGTCGCATTGGAATTAGAACTGGCTGAGGATGTTCAAACTTCAGCCCGGTATTGGAAGCTCTCCGCGCGCCCGGTCTTCGAAGATGGCGCTTTTGCGGGATATCGCGGATCGGCTACGGACATCACGCAGCTTCGTCTCAGTGAAAACCGAGCTGCATTTTTGGCAGAGTATGATTCCCTCACGGGCCTGCTCAATCGGACTTCATTCAAAGAGGCGCTGAAGTCTCATTTGGAAAGTGAAGCGCGCACCAGCTCCGAAAGTGCTTTGATCTGGATTGATCTTGATAATTTCAAATGGATCAATGACACGTTCGGGCATGCGGGCGGAGATGAGATTCTAAAACTGGTCGC
The DNA here is from genome assembly GCA_039970335.1 of Henriciella sp. Lineage (GTDB taxonomy): Bacteria > Pseudomonadota > Alphaproteobacteria > Caulobacterales > Hyphomonadaceae > Henriciella. Next base: position 18,068 of record JBDVMC010000017.1, read on the forward strand.
ACGTCGGTTAGAGTTCTTGTGCGAGCCGATGGACCTGTTGTGCCGATATGGCGGCGATGAGTTCGCGTTGCTGGTCTCGCGCTCTCGTGTGAGCGGGCGGTTGATGAAGTTTGTTGATGATCTCAGCCAAGCCTTGCAACAGCCGTTCACCCACGCGACGTCTGACGTGCAGTGCGGCGCCAGCATTGGGGTGCGCCGGATCGAAGGCAATTTCAGTGATGAGACGTCATTGATGAAAGAAGCAGATTTGGCTCTGCTCGCGGCAAAATCAGGCGGCGGTGGCGTGTGGAAGGAATATTCTGAAGCGTTCAAAGCGCGTGTTCGCGGCCAGCGCGAACTGGCGCAAGATCTTTCCAATGCGATCGACGATGACAAGTTGAACCTGCAATTCCAACCGATCGTTGACGCCAAAACCGGCGCTGTCACGGGCGTGGAAGCGCTGTCGCGTTGGCATCACCCGGTTCGTGGGACGGTTGCACCGTCTGAGTTTATTCCGATCGCAGAGAACAATGGCATCATCATCGCGCTGGGTGACCGCGTGGTCGAGAATGCGATTTCAGCTGCCTTGCAAATGCCGGCGACCACCAAGGTCGGGATCAATGTCTCGCCTCTACAATTGCACAGCAGCCAACTGCTCTCTGTGATCACCGAAAAGCTTGATAGAACTGGGATAGATCCTCAACGCATTGAACTGGAAATCACGGAAAGTGTCTTCCTCTCAGATAATACGTTCATTCTGGATCGCTTGCGCAAATTGAAAGACCTCGGCGTTCGTATCGCTATGGATGATTTCGGGACCGGGTTTTCATCGCTCGCTTACTTGCAGCGGTTCCCGTTTGATAAGCTGAAGCTTGACCAGGCCTTCGTGCGGGGGCTCGAAACGAACGACCAAAGCCGTGCGATTGCTCGTGCTACGATTTCGATGGCGCACGCGCTAAACCTGACCGTCACGGCTGAGGGCGTCGAGAACGAAGCCCAAGCCCGCTTCTTGCGTGAGCAAGGCTGTGATGAGCTGCAAGGCTATCTGTATAGCCGTCCGCAAGATCAATCGGCGCTTATTCCATATCTGCGCAGCATGGAAATGGTACACGAAGCGCAGACATCGAAAGGCGGCAATGTCGTCGAAATGAAGCGTAAATAGCGCTCACGAAGAGACGCTATTTCACTTCAGACTGAGCTCATAAGCGGTGTAGCGCTTTCAGGCGGCCGAGAAGCCTTGTTCCCAGACCGTTTTCGCCTGCATCGCTTCCATTGGTTCGTCGAGGAAATCGACCAATTCGGTGACCGTTTCTTCTGCCTGGGTGACCAGGAATAGATGCCCACCATCTTCGACGACATGCAGTCGCGAGTTGGGGAGTGCAAAATTCAGAATGTGGGCGTTCGCCATCGGCACTATCGCATCGCGGTCGCCCGCCATGACCAGCGTCGGCATTTTCAGGAACCGAATGAAAGGCAGCGATGACCAGCCGAGGAAGGCCGTCAGCTGATAAACATAGCCCATTGGAGCGGGCGGTCGCAGATTGTCGATATGCTCGCCTGCGCCTTCATCTGCGGCTTCGCCATAGAGACGTTGGAAATTCTCGCGCATATAGTCGGGATCGGTGTAGCGACGGGCGTCTGCCATTTTGGAGATCGCGCTGATCTTGCCTGGAACCATCGTCATCCCGGCGGTCGTGGCACACAGAATCAGCTTGCCGACAGTGTTGCGGTACTGAAACGCAAATTGTTGCGCCATCGCACCGCCCCAGGAGACGCCCATGACATCAACATCACCCATCTCAAAGCGATCACACAGCTTGCGCGCAACCCGCGCCATCATCCATGGACGATAGGGGAATTTCGCAGCGGGGCTTTCGCCAACGCCTGGCATATCAAACGTGATAATCTCTCGATCACGGATCCATTCGCCAAGACCGAAGGCGAGTTCCATATTCGCGCCAATGCCATTGAAGAAGAGCAGCGGACGCTTGTTCGAGCGCCGCTCTGCCTTCCAATAGCCGACACGAACAGTGTGCGCGCCAACGGTTTCCATACTGATTTCTGGCAGGCGTGGTGACGCGTTGCCGGCAGTCTTTTTGGTGGCCATGAGGGCCTCCTTCTCCTGTCAGTGCTGCGCCGAGGTCTTGTCGCCTCTACTCGAACACATATTTCCCCGGTGAATCGTAGAGCGCTGGGAATTGCTCCGATCCGCCTTCTTTTGGCGCTGGCTTCATTTCGCCACCGCGTTCGTGAAGCCACTCTGCCCAACGAGTCCACCAGGATCCAGCAACTTCCTCAGCTCCTGCAGCCCATTCATCAGCTGTCGCTTCAATACTCGTATTACGAAAGTACTTTGCTTTTGGATTAACGGGAGGGTTGAGTAGCGATTGAATGTGCCCGGAGTTCGAAAGGATGAACTCCATATTCTTGGAGCCGAGCAGGCTGGTCGTCCGATAAGCGGCTTTCCAAGGTGTGATATGATCGGTGACACCTGCGACGATGAAGGAATCGACGTCGACTTTGGTCAAATCGGCCATGTGACCGGCAACTTCGACTTTACCCGGGTTTGAAAACGGCTTGTGGATCCCAAAATCCAGATAATCCGAGTGCAGTGCCGCTGGCAGATTGGTTGTATCATCGTTCCAGAACAGAACGTTATAAGGCGGTGGATCTTCGCCCATCAGGTAATTATTGACGACATAGTTCCAGACCAGATCGTTTGGACGCATCCAAGCGAACATGCGGGCCAGATCATCGCCTTTCAGGATGCCTTTACGGCGCGAATAGCGGCGGGCGATTTCCAAGCTGCGCTCAGACACCATCTGGCCAATCTCGCTATCGTCACTCTCAGGATCGAGGACACAGACCTGCAAAGTCAGTGAGTTGATCCGATCGTCACCAGCCGCAGCAAGGAGGCTGGCAAACGACGCGGTCGTGATTCCACCAGAGCAGGCGCCGGAGATATTGATTTTCTCCGAGTCGGTGATCTGTTTGATCACTTCGGTGCACTGGATCAGCGTGTCGACATATTCTGTCATGCCCCAATCGCGATTTTCCGCGGTTGGATTGCGCCAGGAGATGATGAAGGTTTGGAAGCCTTCTTTCAGCAAGAATTGAACGATGCTGGTGATCGGGTCCAGGTCGCTGGCATAAAACTTATTGATCTGAGGCGGGATGTTGAGGAACGGAATTTCCCGCACTTCTTCCGTGATCGGCGTGTATTGAATGAGTTCCATCATCTCATTCTTCCAGACGACTTTGCCCGGTGTGATGGCAACGTTCTCACCAATCACAAACGGGCTCTTGTCGACGCGGCTCGGCATGCCGCCATTTTGAGTCAGATCTTCATAGGCATTCTGGAGGCCTTTGACCAAAGATAGACCGCCACTATCGATCGCGCGTTTTTTCGCTGCGGGGTTGGTGGCAAATGAATTGGTGGGCGAGATTGCATCCGTGATCATATTCATCACGAAGGAGGCGCGCGCGTGCTCCATCTCACCAAGTTTCAGGTCGCCAACCCAATCATCGAGATGGTCTTGCATGGCCAGATAGGTCTGCAGTCCGCGCTTGTAGAATGGATTGTTTGTCCAAGCCGGATCTTTAAAGCGCTTGTCCTTGCGGTCTGGCGCGCGCTCTGACTTGCCCAGGGCAATGTCATAGCCTTCCTTCGCCATCTTGCCGGCAAATTTAGCGTTGGCCATCGGAGAGAGGCTCGTGCGGCGCAACATCATTGCAACCGATCCGAGGAGTTCCTGTCTATTCAGTCCTCCAAGCATTGGATTCATCGCGTTTGTCGAATCCGCCGCCGCCTGACCGATATAGTCTGCAGTCTTACTCATAATGCCTCCGATTTCCTCCCAGAACGAGGGGATCCCTCGTCCGGCACAAGGCTTGCTCCTATGGTTAAGAGTCTAAATTAGAATAACCTTGGCCGATCAAATTCGTTTCATATTGACCTTTTACTGTCAAATACACTTTGGAAACAGCGAATTCGGCTCACAGGCGAACTGGAACAAATGAAGACACGCGATCGTATTCTTGATGTCAGCTTAGGGCTCTTCAATGCTGAAGGCGAAGCCAAGCAAACGGCTGTCGACATCGCCAATGCGCTCGATATGTCGCCGGGCAATCTCTACTATCACTTCAAAGGCAAAGAGCCGATCATTGAGGCGCTGTTTGATCGCTTTGAGGAAGAGATGCAGATCATCCTCGGCGGGTCGCATGGCGCGGTGACATCGATCGAGGACAATTGGGTCTTCGTCTACATCATTCTCGAAGAGATTTACGACTTCCGCTTCTTCTATCGCAACGTCGGCGACATGATGGAACGCTATCCGGGCCTGGCCAGCCGGTTCCGGAAAATCCTGGCGATGAAGCGAACCGCGATCGAGAACGTCCTCGGTCAATTGCAAAAACGAGATATCGTCGAAATGGACCGCCGGTTGAAAGCACCGCTCGTCCAGCAAATGCTATCGACGCTGACCTTCTGGCTTAGCCATGATTTGATTGAGGGTAGCGACCGTGATGGACCGGCTTTGATCCATGACACGGTCTTGCAGTTCATGCTTTTGGTGGTGCCTTATATGGGCGAAGCAGGCGCTGAAGCGCTGAATGGTATGCTTGAGCGCCACCGCGATCTCATCAAAGCCTAAAAGCTTATTCTGGTAGGTCGCTGACCGGCATACCGGTCTCTTTGCGCGTAACGAAGCGCTCTTCAAAAGCCACAATCAAACAGGCGGCGATGATGATCATCGCCCCGACCCATGTTTGCCAGCCCGGATACTCGGAAAAGAATATAGACCCAAACAAAGCGCTCCAAAGCAGGGCGGAGTATTCGAGCGGTGCCAAGCGCTGGGCGGGTGCGCGCGCATAAGCCAGCGTCATCAGATACCATGTCGTGAAGCCGAAAACGCCGAACATCAGGAATAGTGGAATATCGCTCCAGTCCGGCCAGCCAAACAGGCCGAAAGTGACCGGCAGCATCGCCACAGCCGGCACCGTATTTGTAAACATGGCAATCGTAGTTGCATCTTCTTTGGTCGCTCGCATACGCAACAAGACGAGGCCGAACGCGTACATAAATGCCGCTAGAAAACAGCTGACCGTTCCCAAAACCCAGAGCTCACTGGCCTCGCCATCCGTCGGTCGGCCCATAATCGCGAGTACTGCGCCCGCAAACCCGATCGCCGTCGCGATCAAGGCGATGGGGGTCAGCCCCTCGCCGAGCAATATCCGCGCAACGAACGGCACCATCAAGGCTGAGCTGAACCCGATAATCGTCGCGACTGCTAAAGGGAGGTGCATGAGGGCGAAGAAGAAGGTGAACGCACAGGCCAGCTGTATTAAGCCGCGCATGGTATGAAACCGGATCGCTTCGGCGCTCGGCATAGGCCGCTTCTGCGCGCGAAAAACAGTGAGTGCGATCATTGCGCCGAATAGGAACCGCCAAGCGAGCAGGTGTTGCAGACCCGCGTCAGGTGCGATCGCTTTGACTAAAGCGTCAATCCCAGATCCCATTGCGATGGCCAGCACAGCAATCAGGATTGGTCCAGGAAGAAGACGCGCAAACATAAACGCGCTCTATCGTGTCCCTTGCTGAAAGGCCAGACATGGATTTAGCCGACCGCAAAACAGCTCCGGCTAACCTCATTTAGCGGCTCTCTTCTCTAAATCGAAGCGACTGACTTAGTCGATTGAATGGCTGATGCTTGCTGCGAGATGCGACTCAACTGTCTCAGAAGAGCTCAGCGTCATCTCGAACGGACCCGACCATTCGTTTGGCCAGCCAAAATACCATTTGCCGACAATTTTGCGCCCATCAGCTGAGATCTCGCCTTCGAAATAGACGGGTTCATGCTCAAAGGCGCGATAGGATTTCAGGAACGCAATTTCTTGATCTGCTATATGTCCGCGAATAGTGGCATCAAGCTGTTCGTCGGGAATCAAAGCCCATCGATTTGGTTCGAGCGTTGACCCTGTTAAGCGGCCATCGGAAACTGAGAACCAAACAGAGAAAGGCACACCTTCTCTATCACGGTCCTTGAGCCAGTAGCGGCCCATCCAAACGCCATCTGCGTTGGTCGAGTCAGTTTTCATCCCCATAAGTCTCCATATGACAGATAATAGACCGCATCGGCAAGTCATGAGAATAACATTTCCTACGTATATTTACAAAAATTGCCGACCCTTTTCGAACCCGAAGCAGTATTGCGAGGGTTTTCAAGACTTTGTGGGTCTAGGGTAAGTAAATGCACGCAAGGGTGGTTCAGGCTACTGACAGATTTGCCGCCTTTGAGCCGCTACAAATCACGACGGGGATTGAGGGAATTCAATCCATTTTAAGTGGGTGCGCTCCAGGCGCTTCGCTAAACGTCGACTTCAGCTTCCAGAGCGTTCTCTTGAATGAACTGCCGACGCGGTTCGACAACATCGCCCATCAAGCGCGAGAACATGTCGCCCGCTTCTAGAGCGTCATCAACTTGGACCTGAAGGAGCGTTCTCGCATTCGCATCCAGCGTTGTTTCCCAAAGCTGATCCGCGTTCATCTCGCCGAGGCCCTTATAGCGCTGGATCTTCAGGCCTTTACGACCAGACGCAAGCACGGCTTCTAACAGGCTGACTGGTCCAGTCACTGCAATCTCACCGGCTTTCTCATTCCTCAGAATTGACGGTTCCACATAGATCGGACGTATCGATTGAGCGAGGCCATTCAAGCGAGCCGCATCTGCGCTCGCCAGCATTTGTGCATCCAGAACAGCTTTTTCTTCGACGCCGCGAACTTCGCGCGCGAGGATCAAACTACCGTCTTCAAACCGGCCTTCCCAGGTCTCCTCGCCTTCTTCGGCGATAATGTTCAAGCGTTTTGCCGCTTCAGCCGCTTCCGGATCGGACGCTCCCGGAGCTAGTGCGCCAGCAATGGCGGCTTGTTCCACAATTTCGCCCGGCGCGCGAAGGCTCAGGCGCCATAAGGCTTGTTTGAATTGGGCTGCCGTCCGGACGCGCTCGCGGAGATCTTCGCTCGCGATTTGGGTGGCGTCTGCCAGGATCAAGACTTCACCGTCTGTCCCGGCTTCGATCAGGTAGGTGTTCAGCTCGTCATCATCTTTTAGATAGCGCTCTGACTTGCCGCGCGCGACTTTGTAGAGCGGCGGCTGCGCGATGTAGAGATACCCCTTATCAATCACTTCCGGCATTTGCCGATAGAAGAAGGTCAACAATAGCGTCCGAATGTGGGCGCCATCGACGTCCGCATCGGTCATGATCACAATTTTGTGGTAGCGCAATTTGCCAATGTCGAACTCTTCGCGACCGATACCCGCGCCGAGCGCCATGATCAGGGTTCCGACCTGATCCGAAGACAGCATCTTGTCGAACCGAGCGCGTTCAACGTTTAGGATTTTACCGCGCAGGGGAAGGATCGCCTGGTTAGATCGATCTCGCCCTTGCTTGGCTGAACCACCCGCGGAATCTCCCTCCACGATGAAGATTTCTGATTTGGCAGGATCTTTTTCCTGGCAGTCTGCAAGCTTGCCCGGCAGTGATGTAATATCGAGCGCCGTCTTGCGCCGTGTCAGCTCACGCGCCTTACGCGCCGCTTCACGAGCCGCCGCGGCCTCAACAATCTTGCTCATCACCATGACGGCTTCTTTGGGGTGCTCTTCGAACCACTCTGCGAGCTTTTCATGCATCAGGCTCTCGACGACGGGCCGAACCTCTGAAGACACCAATTTGTCTTTCGTCTGAGAGCTGAATTTCGGATCCGGAACTTTAACCGAGAGCACGCAGGTCAGACCTTCGCGGGCATCATCGCCGGAAATGTCGACTTTCTCTCGCTTCGCGATGCCGGTTTCTGCGGCGTACTTGTTGACGATCCGTGTCAGCGCGCCGCGGAAGCCCGCCAGGTGGGTTCCGCCATCTCTTTGCGGGATATTATTGGTGAAGCAGAGGACGTTTTCGTGGTACGCATCGGTCCATTCCAGCGCGGCTTCGACGGTGATGCCGTCCTTTTCACCGATGACAAAAATCGTCTCTGGAATGATCGCAGTCTTGGATGTATTCAAATGCTGCACGAAGGCCGAAACGCCGCCATCATATTGCAGGATGCTTTCATAAGGCTCGGCTTCACGAAGGTCTTTGAAAACGATCCGCACACCAGAGTTCAAGAAGGCCAGCTCCCGCAGGCGGTGCTCGAGGGTTTTGCGATTATAGACCGTCATCGTGAAGGTCTCTGTGCTCGCCAGAAAACGTACCGCAGTGCCTGTATAAGGCACACCGTCTGCCGTCATTGGGCTGGTGCCAATGGTCTTCAGCGGTGCTTCCGTGCGTCCGCCATCGATGAAGCGAACATGGTGCTCTGATCCGTCCCTGTGAATGTTCAGATCTAGCCAAACAGACAGCGCGTTGACCACGGAGACACCAACGCCGTGCAAGCCGCCTGAGACCTTGTAGGAATTGCTGTCAAACTTCCCGCCCGCGTGCAGTTCAGTCATGATGACCTCAGCCGCAGAGCGTCCTTCGGTGGCGTGCTGGCCAACCGGAATACCGCGGCCATTATCGGTGATTTCTGCAGATCCATCCGGGTGAAGCGTGACAGTCACCTCATCAGCATGACCCGCGAGCGCTTCATCAATCGCGTTGTCGACGACTTCGTAAATCATGTGGTGAAGACCCGATCCATCATCGGTGTCACCAATGTACATGCCGGGGCGTTTTCGAACAGCTTCAAGGCCTTTCAAAACCTTGATGGAGTCGGCGCCATATTCTTGATTATTATCGGCCGCGTCTGTCATGGCATTCGCCCTTGCAAGTGATTCGAATTCTTATCCCTTTTTATAGGGGCATTCGACCCAAAAGGGAAATGTCGGACTGGCATTTATTGGCCAAGAATATTCATATAAAACAGTGGTTTATGGTCGGGAAAAGTGCCTCCTGATTATCCGCTCGGCCTAACCCTACGAAAACGCGCTAGAACACGGTAGAAATCGACTGAAACGGGAGGGTCATATGAAGTGGATCTTAAGAGGCTTTAGTCTCATTGTCGTGCTTGTACTGGGTGCATATCTGCTTGCAGACCTGCGTTTGAAGCCCATGACCGAAACCGCGCAAGAGGCCGCGCCGGGTGAATTTATTGCGCTAACAGATGGCAAGATTCATTATCGTTGGGATGGTCCGGAAGATGGCGAAATTATTGTTTTAGCGCATGGCTTTTCGACGCCAAACTTCATCTACGAGCAAAACGTGGAAGCCTTAACGGGGGCTGGGTTTCGGACCCTCCGCTTCGACCATTTTGGCCGCGGTTGGTCTGACCGTCCCAAGACAAAATACGACGTGGATTTTTACGACCGGGCTCTGGTTGAGCTGCTTGATGGTCTCGACATTACCGGCCCGATTGACCTTGCCGGCCTTTCCATGGGCGGGCCAATTGTTTCTGAGTTTACCGTTCGACACCCCGAACGGGTCAACAAGCTCGTTCTCCTCGTTCCGGCTGGCTTGGATACAGCAGGAGCAGATGGGGCTGCTGCGAGCTTGATGAACGTACCGCTCGTCGGAGACTGGATCTGGCGGATGTTCGGCAAAGGCATCTTATTGGGAGATTCTCAGTATCAGGAAGAAGCGCGCGCGCCAGCTGACCGTCTGCGCGGCGATGTAAGTGAACAGTTCGAGTATCGCGGTTATCTGCAAGCGTTGCTCTCAACCTTGCGCAATATGCCGATGACGGGGCGTGAGACGGCGTTCGAACAACTCTCCCAGACAGGGGTCCCGGTTTTGGCGATCTATGGCGATGCAGATGCGACTGTGCTGATCTCCAGCGCCGCGAAACTGCAATCTCTGATGCCGGATGCGGATGTACGTGTCGTTGAGGGCGGCGAGCATGGCCTCAACTATCAAATGCACGAGCAGATCAATCCATGGCTCGTCGACTGGTTCTCAGACGCTCAATAGGCCTCTGCAATAACATTCAACGCCGCGTCCATTTCGGGGCGCGCTGAACCCGTCGAGGCAGGCCGGTCATTGGCGATGATTGAGAAGAGGAGTTCGCGCCCGCTTTGCGCGATCATCACGCCGGAGAGGGCGTTCGCGCCATTCAGGGTCCCCGTTTTCGCAAAGATCTTTCCCTCAAGCGGTGTACCTTTGAACCGACGCTCGAGGGAGCCATCGACGCCGCCGATCGGTTGATCCGCCAGCCAGGCTTCGAACCAAGGTTGCTGAGCGGCGAAGCCGAGAAGCTGTACCAAGCTACGCGGACTGACGCGGTTATAGATCGACATGCCTGACCCACCATGCAGAGCGTAGCCATGCTCGGGCAGTCCTGCCTCATCTAAGAATTGCTCGACGGTCGCCACGCCATATGCCCGCGATCCGGTGCCTTCGAAGAGGCCAAGGCGGCGCAGGGCGATGTCGGCGTGCAAGTTTTCGCTATCCTTCGAGATCCGCCGAAGACTGAGCGCGAGCGGTGACGGGGGCAGCTGTGCAATCGGTGATGAAACATCTGCGTGCGCGGACGAAACCAAAGTCGCCGTTTCGCCATCTGGCTCTGATGGAAGATCGGATAGCTCCAGCGGGCGATGACGGGTCGCGGTCGACTGAACCGCAATCCCGCGCGATTCCAGCAGGCGCTTGAACCGAAGGGCAGCGTATTCCGCCGGGTTCTCAATCGCCAGGCCATAGCTGAGCGTCCCCATGGCGGCTGGAACGGTGCCGTATAAACGAACCGTCTGCGCGCCTGGGTGCCGCTCTATTCCGAGCTCGCGATCCAACCCTGTTGCGCTGGTCGTGATTTGGTTATCCAGTTTCAGATAAGCGTCGCCATCTTGCCATTCGATGATGGCAGGCGTGCCCTCGCTGTCCCCTGGCTTGATATCGACCCAGACCAAATTGTCGTTCACGCTGAGGGCAGAGACCGCTGTGCCATAGTAGAACTGCAGGTCTTCCACACTCCAACCCGGGCCCCAGCGCTCGAAGGGAAACAGCGTATCGTCGCCGATGACGCTGCCAAACGCGGTTGCGCCGGTGGCCGCGACTTGGTCGGCGAGGTGGGACAGACAGGTGGTTTCGCAATCGGCTGTGTCAGACAGCATCGCGTCTCCGCCACCTTCGAGGATCAGGTTGGGCAAGGCACCTTCGTCGCCAAACTCTATGAAGACGCGCGTGCCAGGATTGAGGGCCGGTTCTTCCAGGTCAGAGAGATGGTGATAGGTTGCCATCGTCGTGATGATTTTAGTGTTCGAGGCTGGCGTGAAACGGGCGTCTGGCTGGAGTGAAAACAGCTCGGTGCCGTCCATATCAGCAACAACAATGCCCCAGCGGATGCCGGTATGCTCTGGATTTGCGAGGGCCTGCTCAACATTCGATGTCAGCGCAGATTGGCATGCAGCGCTGACCAAGCAAAAGCACAATCCGATGAGGCTCAAAAGGCGTCGCAGCATAGTTCGTCTCCGGTTTTAGCGAAGCTTAGGCGCTGCCAATTGGCCTGTCACCAATCTGGCCAATGCGGTTTGCATTTATTGTGGATCTGCTGAAATTTCGACCCGTTGGGCGCGCTCTTCGAAGGCTTCGAACAGGAAAGCTTCAGTGCCGGTCAGCCAGGCTTGGCCGCCAATCTCGATCAATTCGTCAAACAGCGCCGCGCGGCGGTCGCGGTCTAGGTGGGCCGCCGCTTCGTCGAGCAAGATCAAGGGGCTGGGCCCATCGCCATCATCACTCAAAGCGCGAGCGCTGGCGAGAATGAGGCCGATCAGAAGCGCCTTTTGTTGGCCCGTCGAAGCTTCGCTCGCGGGGGCACCTGTCGGGCGGTGGATCACGCTCAGGTCGCTGCGATGCGGTCCCGAAAGCGTACGCCCCGCTGCCTGATCGCGGTATCGCCCTTTAGCGAGACTTTCGGCAATTTGGTCCTGAACATCAAATAGACTGGCGCCCTCGACGGCGGACTGCTCTGCCTCGCCGACCAGCGCTAAGTCGCCCTTTGGGAAATAGCCGTCCGGCCGCGCATTGATCGCCTCCTGAAGGGCGATGAGGATACGGGCGCGATTGTTTGCAATCAGCGCACCGGCTTCTGCCATGCGGCCTTCGATGGCATCTGCCCAAGCTGGATCGACCCGGCCACGTTCTAGCAAGGCGTTGCGTTCGCGCATGGCTTTTTCATATCGACTTGAGACGCTGCCATGGCTTGGAATATGGGCCATGACTTGTCGGTCGAAAAAGCGACGTCGTTCACTCGCACCGCCACGAAACACACTGTCCATGGCCGGGGTCAGCCAAACAATGCGGATGATGTCCGCGAGGTCGGTAGCGGTCGACGGTGCGCCATCCATGCGGATCGTGCGCTTATTACCGGTGCCGCTGGACTCCAAGCCGACGCCGATCTTTCGGTCCTCATCCAGGGTGGCGGAAATCGCCCAACCTGAGCTCGCGCCGTGCCGCGTCATGTCTGGCAATGAAGCTGATCTCAGACCACGACCAGGGCCGAGCTGGCTAATCGCTTCCAAGACATTGGTTTTGCCCGCGCCATTTGAACCCCACAAACAAACCGGGCGAGCGTCAAGGCTGAGGTCTAAGGCCTCGTGGCTGCGAAAGTCGGTCAGGCGGAGGCGGGTAAGAGCGGTCACTAAACCCGGAGCGGCATCAACACATATTGCGCGCTCTCATCACCCGGATCGAGTACCAGGGCAGGCGAGGCAGGATCATTGAACAGGAAGCGCGCGTCTTCCGCTTCAATCTGCGACGCGACATCGAGCAAGTATTTCGCGTTGAAACCGATATCCATTTCGTCGTCTTGGTAATCGCACTCAATCTCTTCGTGGCCTTGTCCGCTTTCGGCGCTGTTGACCGCCAAGGTCAGCTTGCCTTCTGAAAGGGACAGTTTCACCGAGCGCGACCGTTCAGCCGAGACCGTTGCGACCCGGTCGACCGCAGCTTCGAAAAGCTTGTTGTCGATGACCAGAGCCTTGGTGTTTCCTTTCGGAATAACCCGCGCATAGTCCGGGAAAGAGCCGTCGATCAGTTTCGATGTCAGTTGGGCGCGGCCAGATTTGAATACAACTTTCGTATCAGACACAGAGACCGAGACGTCTCCGTCTTCATTGTCGATCAAGCGTCGAACTTCGCCAACGGCTTTACGCGGCACGATCACGCCTTCCAGCGTTTCGGCGCCTTTTGGAGCATCAACTTCAGAGAGCGCGAGGCGGTGGCCATCGGTTGCGACGGTTCGCAGCTTTTTGCCAGCATCGGTATCTGCCGTGTGCAGGTACACGCCGTTCAGATAATAGCGCGTTTCTTCGGTCGAGATCGCGAAGCGCGTCTTGTCGATCAAGCGACGTAGATCTGCGGCTTCCATATCAAACTCGGTTGCGTCTTCGTCCGGCACCATGGTCTGGAAATCACCAGCGGGCAGCGTTGGAAGAGAGAATTTCGAGCGGCCAGACCGAATGGCGAGTTGGCTGTTTTCGGGGTTCAGTTCCAGTTCGATATCTGCGCCGGCTGGCAGCTTGCGGATAACGTCGAACAGGGTGCCCGCAGGCGCAGTGACCGCGCCGTCACTGTCAATCTTCGCATCGGCGTGATCAACCGCTTCAATGTCGAGATCTGTGGCGGTGAAGCGAACAGCGCCGTCCGTCGCCTCGATCAATATGTTCGACAAGATCGGAATAGTGTTTCGACGTTCCACGACATTTTGGACATGTCCGAGCGCATTCAATAGCGCGCCACGTTCAATCGTCAGCTTCATCTCATCATCCCTTTGCCGGTTATCCGGTCTTGCCCACAAATTCCGACCCGCCATAGACGAATCAGCCCGCCCCTTTTCCGGGAGCGGGCCGCTAAAGTCACGAATTTACGGTGAATTGCAAGTCTTTGTAGATCTTGGCCTGTGGATCAGGCTTGATCATGACCTGCGAGCCGATCAAACACGGCGTTTTTCACCCGCTCAATCTCTTCACTCATGTCGCGATCGCCTTTGTCCAAGGCCTTTTTGATTTTGCGATAGGCATGCAAAACCGTGGTGTGGTCTTTCTTGCGATAGGCCGTCGCGATTTGTGGAAACGACTTGTCCGTCATCACGCGTGACAGATACATCGCGACCTGCCGAGGATGACAGATCGTCCGCACCTTACTGGCACTTTCAATATCCGTCTTGGAGATCCGGTAGACGTCCATGCAGGTCCGCTTGATATCGTCTAGCGTAGGCGTGCGAGGTTCACCCGCAATCCGGCGGATAACGGTTTCCAGCATGTCCGGAGTTGGCGCGAGTTCGCCATAACCGGTTTCAAGCTGCAAGCTCCACAACACACCGCAAAGCTCCCGACCGGCGCCGCGAACGGTTGCGATAACGCGATCAACCATCGCATCGCTAAGGACGAAATTCGGCGCGTCCTTGGCAATCAAATCGGCATGGCGACGAACAATCGCTTTGCGCATCTCATTGTCTGGCGGCGCGACCTCAACGGAGGCAGCCCCTTTGATTTCGCCTGCCAGCTCTTTCGACAAACCCACCATGTCACCCGGCGCGGCGTCGGCCGTGATAATCACATGCCCGCCCATCGAGGTGACGGCGCGTAGGGCACCAAAGAAGGCCTTGTCGGTTTTTGCTTTGCCCGCGATCCAGTGCAGATCGTCGATCATCAGAAGGTCGTTCTGTTTCACATAGGCCTGCAAGGCACTGGTATCGCCAGAGCGAGCATCACTGACGAACCGAGTCATGAACTCTTCGGCAGAAATGTAAGCCAAGCGGCGCGCATCTCCGCGAAGCGCTGCATCGGCTTCGATCGCTTTCAGGATGTGCGTTTTTCCAGTTCCCGGCTCGCCATAAATAACAATGACTCCGGCTGGAATTGGCGCGCCCTTTGCCACCCGCTTACCCAGGCCAACTGCCCGCGCATTTGAGGGGCCGGAAACCAAGGTTGAGAAGGTCATGGCATGATCGAGCGCGAGCTCATCATAATCCGGTTGCTCCTCGGCCGTATCCAACGCCGCTTCTTCGCTTTCAGTCAGCCATGGATCGCCGACCATGTCGCGCACGTCTGTCGGAACACGGTCCCAGCGTTCAAACTTCAAGCGCCTCTGTTTTGTATCGAGTTTGAGCCAAGCTTGTTGCAGCGGCCGTGAAAAGTCGGACGTGACGCGATCCAACGTGAGCTGGTCCGGCGCCGCGATGACGATAGATTTATTGACTTCGGCGACAAACCGGATGGCTGTCAGCCATTGCTGTGAGTTATCTGGCTTGGATTCAGCTTCGACTGCTTTGACGGATTTCGACCATAGGGCTTTCGCACCCAGGTCAGTTCCGTCTTGTGCTGTCACGGTCGAAGCTTTCTGCCCATCAACCCCATACGTCAGCCCCATCAGATGTTCCTTTCTAGTTCAATTTTTTCATCTTGGCGACCGTCGGAAAAGACACACGACCCCTGATCAGACCTGGATAAGATCTGCCCTTAAATACGCTGTACACAGAGGACATTCCGTCGATGGGTTTAGTTAATCAGAGACAGTTTTTGGTTGCAACTGAAGAAACTATACGCTGCCCGTGATTGTGTCTGTTGACTCTCGAAAGAGTCTTGAAGAATCACGCAAAAAAAAGAAAAAAAAGATGCGCTTGACAGGTTTGAACCTATGGCCGTCATTGGATATTCAAGCTTTGTTCTGTCAACGCTGAAAACCATGTTTCTCTGTGGATTTTTGCACTCTCAGACACTCGGAAAATTATCGTGCATGCGATATAGAAAAGCCCGCATGGCGAGACCAGCGGGCTATGCAAATTTGTCAGTGTAAGGAACGATTTTGAGCGGTTTAGCTCATCGCCTTTACGCGCGCCGACAGACGCGAAACTTTGCGGGAAGATGTGTTTTTGTGGATCACACCATTGCCAGCGGCCCGCATGATTTCTGGCTGTGCAGCTTTCAATGCTTCGGCGGCAGCAGGCTTGTCACCAGCCTCAATCGCTTCTTCGACTTTGCGAACAAATGTGCGCATACGAGAGCGGCGCGTTTTGTTCACTTCGGTGCGCGTCGCAATCTTGCGCACCATCTTTTTGGCTGATTTCGTATTCGCCATCTAAAACTCCTTTGGTCGCCCTATCTGGCGAAGAGGCGGTTGTTACCGAATGCACTGCTCTGCGTCAACCGCTGTAACGATGCGCAAGTGCAGATTCTACACACCCGCATTCCAACCCCGTGGCGGGGAAGCTTATTGATTTTTAAAGTGCGCCTGACGCTTATCAACGAAAGCTTCCATGCCTTCTTTTTGATCTTCGGTCGCGAACAGTGAATGGAACAAGCGGCGTTCAAACATTACGCCCTGGCTGAGTGGTGTTTCATAAGCGGCATTGACCATTTCTTTGGTCAGCATCGCGGCGGCGCGCGGCATCGAAGCAATCTTCTTGGCAACGGCTTTGGCTTCTTCAACCAGATCATCAACCGGCACGATCCGAGAGACCAATCCGCAGCGTTCGGCTTCCTCGGCATCCATCATTCGGCCCGTCAGGCACATTTCCATAGCCTTGGACTTTCCGGCGAACCGCGTCAGGCGCTGAGTTCCACCAGCACCCGGCGAAACGCCAATGGTGATTTCGGGCTGCCCGAATTTCGCTTTCTCGCCCGCTAGGATGAAGTCGCACATCATTGCCAGTTCGCATCCGCCGCCCAGCGCATAACCATTCACCGCTGCCACGAGTGGCTTACGGGTGCGCGCCGCGCGCTCCCAATTGCGCGTGATGAAGTCATTATAATAGGCGTCCATATAAGACTGGTCGCGCATCTCTTTGATGTCCGCGCCCGCAGCAAAGGCCTTTTTGGAGCCGGTGATGACAATGCATCCAATCTCGGCATCGGTATCAAACCGATCCAATGCGGCGGTCAATTCATCCATCAATTGATTGTTGAACGCGTTCATAGCGTCCGGACGGTTCAAGGTAATAACCGCAACAGCGCCATCCACCTCGGTTAAAAGCGTTTCATAAGCCATGGAAATCCCAGCTATCCTTGTCTTGCCCAATTGAGCCGTCTGTTGCGGCTACCCATCGGGGGTTCTGTAGAATATATTGGAAGATGCGTCGATAGAAGACGTCAGGTCTCACCTTTCAGCTTGTAAATGAGGTCCAGCGCTTCCCTGGGTGTAAGCGCATCAGGCTCAATCGTATCAAGCATATCCAGCGCCGGATGCTGGTCGCTAGAGATCGTCGGCTCATCCTCTTCAATCGCCGCCGCAAATAAGGGGAGTGTCTCTACCGCGTCGGGAGCAGCTTCGAGCTTTTTGAGGACTTGCTCAGCGCGTTTAACGGCCTTTGCTGGCAATCCTGCGAGTTTCGCCACTTGAACCCCATAAGAGCGATCTGCGGGTCCCGGCTGAACATCGTGCAAGAAGACGAGCTGGTCTTTCCACTCCTTCGCGCGCAGAGAAAGGTTGGTCGCCCCGGTGAGATCTTCAGCCAGCCCTGTGAGCTCGTGATAGTGCGTCGCGAACAGCGCCCGGCATTTATTTGTATTGTGCAAATGCTCCACCGCGGCCCAGGCAATCGCCAGGCCATCATAGGTGGAGGTGCCGCGTCCAACTTCATCGAGAATAACGAATGATTTCTGCGTCGCTTGGGTGAGGATGGCAGCGGTTTCGACCATCTCGACCATGAAGGTCGATCGCCCGCGAGAGAGATCATCGCTGGCCCCAACCCTTGAGAAAACGCGATCAGCCAAGCCAAGCGTTAAACGCCGTGCCGGGACGTATAAGCCAGCTTGCGCAAGAATGACCGCCAAACAGGCTTGTCGCAAATAAGTCGATTTACCCGCCATGTTCGGGCCCGTGACCAGGGCAAGTCGTGGCGCATGCTCACCAGTGGCGTCCAAGTGGGTCTCGTTGGCGGTGAAGCCATCGCCTTGTTTGCGAAGCGACGCCTCGACCACAGGGTGGCGCAAGCCCTCTGCGTCGAATATGGGGGCATCTGCAAGAACTGGGCGTACGGCGCTGGTCTCGCCCGCCCATTCAGCGTTGGCGCTCGAGACATCCAGCTCCGCCAAGGCGGAGGCGGCGGCGCTCAAGGGCGCTGAGAGTCCCTCTACCCGCCCGCAGAATTCTTCGAAAATCGCCAGTTCACGGCCTTTGGCAATATCATCGGCGCGCGAAATTTTACCCGCAAGCTCTGATAGCTCCGCCGTCGAGAACCGCACATTTGAGGCGAGCGTCTGGCGGTGGATGAAGGTCTCGGCGAGAGGGGCTTGCATCATCGGGTCCGCATGGCGGGCCGAGACATCAATGAAATAGCCCAGGACATTGTTGAACTTGATCTTTAAGCCGCTAATTCCGGTTTGCTGAGCATACCGGGTTTGCAGCTCCGCTATCACCAGGCGACTATCTGACTTCAGGCTGCGCGCTTCATCGAGCGCCGCGTCCCAGCTTTCAGCGATGAAATTACCGTCTCGGGCGAGCGTTGGTAGGTCTTCGCTCAAAGCCCGGTTTAGATCTGCTGTGAGGTTTGCCAGATCTGGGTGAATGGGCAGCGTTAGGGCTTCTAGCGACTGCTCGATCAGTGTTGGCGGGTTGGTCTGCGCGCGGGCCGTTTCGGCCACAGCTTCTTCTCCGGCTTTCAAGGCCAACCCAATCGCCGCGAGGTCGCGTGGTCCGCCGCGTCCGAGGCGTATGCGCGATCGCGCCCGCTCAAGGTCGGGAGCGTTGCGTAGCTTCAATCGGATCGCTTCGCGCAAATGCTCATTCGCCAGGAAATACTCGATGGAATCATATCGTTCGGTGATTGAGCCGATGTCTGTCTCAGGCCGGGCGAGCCGAGCCCCCAAAAGCCGAGCGCCGGGCGAGGTCAGGGTGCGATCAACAGTGGCCAGAAGCGTGCCCTGTCGCGTTCCGTTCATTGCGACGTCAATTTCCAAGCTCGCACGTGTCGCTGGATCAATGCTCAAGGCAGCTGTTGAAGCGTCGCGCTTCGGAGGATCAAGGCGGATCTCCGCGCCAGCCTGGGTCAGTGAAATATAGTCGAGCAACAGTCCGCAAGCCGACAATTCAGGTTTCGAGAACACGCCAAACGCGTCCAGCGCGGCGATCTTGAAGGTCTCTTTTAAAAGGCGTTCACCGGACTTCGCCGTCGCCGCCCCATTTGGGCGGTAGGTCAGCGGCAGGTTCAGGGCTTCATTCGCGGTGTCTACGAGGGGTCTTTCGGCATCGCGTTCGGTGACGAGACACTCCTTAATAGGCAACGCGCCGAGTGTTTCTGCCAGGACCTCTGAGGGAAACGCTCTAACCTCGAATGCACCGGTCGAAACATCGCAAGCGGCCAGGGCGGCTTCTGCGCCGCCTGCGCCAAAGGCGATGGCGACCAAGGCTTGACCCTGGCGCGCGGGCAGAAGGCTCTCTTCAGTAATCGTTCCAGGCGTAACGATGCGCACGACCTCGCGATTGACGATCGACTTTGAACCGCGCTTTTTGGCTTCCGCCGGGGATTCTGTCTGTTCACAGACGGCGACGCGTGCCCCGGATTTAATCAGGCGCGCGAGATAGCCCTCTGCAGCATGATAGGGCACGCCCGCCATCGGGATCGGCGCGCCATCATGCTCGCCGCGAGACGTGAGGGTGATATCAAGGATTTCGGCGGCTCGAACGGCGTCTTCAAAAAACAGCTCGTAAAAGTCACCCATGCGAAAAAACAAGAGCGCGTCGTCATGCTGCGCTTTGATAGCGAGATATTGCGCCATAAAGGGGGTTGGCGCCTTCGGCTTTTTCACGGGTCCAGCGGTGTCGGGCACAGTCTTGCGAATCCTTCAACAACTGATTTGAATAAAGCAATCACAACAGCTTGTCCCCCCTTGCGGACAGGCTTATGAGGCTGCAGAAATTTGCAATTGCCCTGATCAGCCTTGAAAGGCGACTCGTCTATGACAATCAAGCGTCCCACGTTCACAGACCAAGAAGCGCTCGACTTCCACTCGGATCCTGTCCCCGGCAAAATTTCCATGATGCCGACCAAACCGATGCAGACGCAGCGCGACCTGTCTTTGGCCTACAGTCCTGGCGTAGCCGTTCCGGTTGAAGCCATCGGGCGCGACCCCGATCTCGCCTATGACTATACCGCAAAGGGCAACACGGTTGCCGTGATCTCTAACGGCACAGCGATCCTCGGGCTCGGCGATTTGGGCGCTATGGCGTCCAAGCCGGTCATGGAAGGTAAGTCTGTCCTGTTTAAGCGGTTTGCGGATATTGATAGTTTCGATGTCGAGGTCGAGACCAAGGATATTGAAGAGTTCTGCACCGTCGTCCGCAACATTGGCGCGACCTGGGGCGGCATCAATCTCGAAGACATCGCGTCCCCTGAAGCCTTTATCATCGAGCAACGCCTCCGCGACGAGCTTGATATTCCGGTCTTTCATGATGACCAACACGGCACGGCGATTATCGCGGCGGCGGGCATTATTAATGCGTGCGCGATTACGGGTCGTAAGCTCAAAGACTTGAAGGTTGCGGTCTCGGGTGCTGGGGCTGCGGGTCTCTCAGTGGCGGGCTTGATCCGTCACCTGGGCGTGAAAGCTGAGAACATCCTGATGTGCGATAGCCGCGGCGTTCTGTTTGAAGGGCGTACCGAGAAAATGGATCAGTTCAAATCGGCATTCACCGTCAAAACGGATAAGCGCACGCTCTCCGAAGCGATGAAGGGCGCGGATTGTTTCCTCGGCCTATCAGTTGCTGGCGCGGTTGATCAGGACATGGTCAAATCCATGGCCAAAGACCCGATCATCTTCGCGATGGCCAATCCAGACCCAGAAATCACCCCAGAAGAAATCAAAGCTGTGCGCGGCGACGCGATCATCGCCACGGGGCGGTCTGATTACCCAAACCAGGTCAACAACGTTCTCGGCTTTCCATACATTTTCCGCGGTGCGCTCGATGTGCGCGCACGCGGTATCAATGAAGAGATGAAGGTCGCCGCTGCGCGGGCTCTGGCTGAACTGGCGCGCGAGGACGTTCCTGACGAAGTCGCAGCAGCCTATCACGGCGCCCGCCCGCAATTTGGCCGGGACTATATTATTCCAACTCCGTTCGACCCACGGCTGATCAGCTTCATTCCGCCTTTCGTTGCACAGGCAGCCATGGATACAGGTGTCGCCCGTAAGCCGATTGAAGACGTTGAAGAGTATCGCCAATCTCTGGCGCGTCGCCTCGATCCAACGGCGTCCTTCCTTCAGGGCATCCAATCGACGGTTCGCCGCGATCAGAAGCGTATCGTCTTTGCCGAAGGCGAAGAGCCGCAAGTCGTGCGCGCAGCGTGGACCTTCAAACAGCAAGGTTTGGGGCAGCCAATCCTGATCGGGCGCGAGGAACAAGTCGCGCGCTCCATGCAGCAAATGGGCGTTCCAGAAGGGGCGCTCGAGATCGTGAATGCGCGTCTTTCAGACCGCAATGCAGACTATACCGACTACCTCTATGAGCGCCTGAACCGCAAAGGGTACCTGAAGCGCGACGCTCAGCGCCTGGTCAATCAAGACCGAAACGTCTTCGGCTCGTGCATGCTGGCGCACGGCGATGCGGACGGCATGGTGACGGGTGTGACCCGTAACTATGATGTCTGTTTGACCGACGTACGTTTGTCCCTCGACCCACTTCCCGACGCCGACGTGATTGGCATGTCGATGGTGATCAATCGCGGTAAGACGATCTTTATCGCTGATACCAGCGTCAACGAATTGCCGGATGGCGAACAATTGGCGGGAATCGCGAAAGAGGCAGCCATGGCCGTGAAGCGGCTCGGCTTCGTTCCGCGCGTGGCATTCCTATCCTACTCGACCTTCGGGAACCCGATGGGTGAACGGGCCGAAAAGGTCCGTGAGGCCGTTTCAATATTGGACGCCTGTGATGATTGTGATTTTGAGTATGAAGGCGATATCGCGGCAGATGTCGCGCTGAACCCTATGCACAAAGTGTTGTATCCGTTTTCACGTCTGTCGGAAGAGGCGAACGTGCTGGTCATGCCTGCGATCCACTCAGCTTCGATCTCGACCAAGCTGCTCGAGGGCATGTCGCGCGCAACCGTAATCGGCCCGGTCCTGCTCGGCATGTCGAAGCCTGTGCAGATTGCTTCACTGGGAGCAACTGTGAACGATATCGTGAACCTCGCGACCTTGGCCGCATTCGATATTGATCAGGTCGGGCGCTAAGCTGGGATTGTTTCGCGCTTGGCGACGTAGAACCGACGCATCGCCTCAGCTACGCTGAGCGCGACGGCGATCATACCGAGCCAGAAAGTGAGGATGAAGACGCTATAATAGCCGTCTAGCTCGATAATCTCACCTAGCCATGACCGTCCTAGCGTTCCCAGCAGCATCGTCAGCGACCCGAGGAGCGCGTACTGAACTGCGGCAAACCGTTGGTTCACGACCGATGTCAGGAACGCAACAATCGCAACGCTGGCAAAACCGCCGGCCAAGTTTTCGAAGGCGATCGCCATCATCAGGCGCGCCATGCGCTGTCCTTGATCAGGGGCGACCGGATCCGGAGAGATAACAGCTGCCCACTCGGCGAAGGCAATGAGCGGCGTATCCAAGCGCGTGAAAGCAAGAAATGCGTCCATGCCCGCGCCACCAGCGGAGAGGTCGGCGAACAAGAGGTTGGTCGCTGCGGCCAATAGAGCTCCCGCGATCAGAACGGGCATTCGCCCGATTGCGGCAATCACGATCGCCCCCAAACCCGCGCCTGCAATCGTCATCAGAACGCCAAAGAACTTAGAAGCGATCGCGACATCATCCATGGTGTGATGAAGTGCGCCAAACCGATCGTCGAGATAGAACGGATAAGCAAACGCGCCCCACACGGCATCTGTGAAGCGATAGGTTAGGGCGAGCAAGAGCACCAAGATCACACCCCAACGCAAGCGTTGGATGAGGTCCATAAGCGGGTCAAATATCGCTCGGAATAGGGCTCTAAACAGCCCTGGCTTGGTCGGGCTTTCGCTTTCCGTTTTCGGGACCGGTTTGCGATTGAGCAGAAGATAAGCGGCGACCAGGGCGGGTAAAAGTACCGTCAGAAAGACGATAATGGGGCCTTCATTCCGGACAAAATTTCGAGCGCTCGGATTGGTGTCTAGGATTAATGCTTGCGTCATGAACCAGAAGATCATTCCGGCGGCGACGAGCCAGCCGATCGATATTGCTAGGGTGGCGTTACGCCGAACGGATTCTGAAAGGCTCGCATAAAAGCTTGGGCGGTTTGTGTCCTGATTAAGCTCAGCATCTGGTTCTGGGGCGACCCAGGTCCCAACCGCGGCCAACACCATCATGACGGCGATGATCAAATAAACACTGACCCAGCCGAACCGGGCCGCCAAAAGAAGCGCAACGAAGCCAGTGATGAACCCGGATAAGCGGTATCCGAATTGATAAAGCGCTGCCATCAGGTCGCGGTCTTCATCTGAGCGGGCAACTTCAATCCGCCAGGCGTCCAAGATGATATCATGTGTGGCAGACATCAGGGCGATGCAAAGCGCCAGGATTGCGAGCATGCCGATGCCTTGACCAGGGTCAGACAAGGCCATGAGTGCGAGCAGGGCGGCCATCGGAATCTGGAACATTAACAACCAGGATCGGCGTGCGCCTAATCGAGCGTTGGGAATCCATTTCGGTGTTTGGAAGGCTGGCGCCCACAAATATTTGAAAGAATAACCGAGCGTAATGATCGAAAGAATTCCGATCGTTGATGGCGTAACGCCTTCTGTGGTGAGCCAAGCATTTAGGGTCCCTAGGACCGCGCCATAGGGCAAGCCTGCTGCGAATGAGAGCAAGAGCATGGCGACCATACGCCGATCTTTCAGCGCTTTCAGCGCCCTAACAAATCGCGGGGAAGATGGTTGTTCAGAGACGGATGCCTCCGCGCTCACGCCGCACCTACATGGGATTGAAGGTCGACCCATTTGAAGGCCAGTTGGCGCAGGGCTTCTGCATCGAGCGGTTTGGCCGCAACGCCATCGGCGCCGGCCGCGCGGGCGCGTTTTTCGATTTCCGGGTTCATCTCAGCCGAAACGGCGATCACGGGCGTATTGATGCCCTGTTCGCGCAGCAAGCGTGTCGCTTCAAATCCATCCATGATTGGCATTCTTAAATCCATCAAGATCAAGTCTGGACTGATTTGCTCGACGGCGTCGAGAGCCTCGCGTCCGGTTGAAGCGACGTTGACCGCAAATCCCGACGATTCCAAGGCACGTTTGGCGATCAAGGTGTTGATCGGATTGTCATCGGCGATCAGTATCCGACCATCGCCTGATTGCGGGGCCTCTTCTTCGCGGGCTTGTTCCCCTGAGACCGCCAGGCCAACACGTTCGATGACGGATGTCGCGCGCAACGGGCGCACCAACCATCCGACCGCTCCCATGGCGCGGAATCTCGGCATTTCGGCGCGATCTTCTTGGCGCATAACGACGAGGACTGGCCCTGACTTGCACAAAGCTTTTAGCTTTGCCTGAGGCAGATCGGCGCTCGCGAGGATCAGCTTGGCATTCTGTTTCAGGGCTTGTTCTGGCGGCGAGACATTGATGACGCCCGCGCCTGCCTGAGTCAGAGTTTGTGTGACTGAGAGCGCGGTCGCGGTCGGCAAGCCGACGAGCGCGATGCGACCATGGATCGGATCATTGGCGGGAAACTCTGTGCTCGGAGTGGATTCCGCAAACGGCAAGACGACCCGAAAGCAGGTTCCGACGTTGAGGACACTAGAGACCGAAATCTGACCGCCCATCGCCTCGCAAATATGGCTGACAATCGCGAGCCCCAACCCGACGCCGCCGTCTTTTTGGGCGTCCTCCTGATTAACTTGCTGGAATGCTTTAAACAGACCCTGCTGGCCTTCTTCCGAGATGCCTGGACCGGTGTCGATGATGTCGAAGATGAGCTCGCCAGCTTCGTAACGCAAGTCGAGCAGGATCGACCCGGTTTCGGTAAATTTCAGAGCATTACCAACCAGGTTGAACAAGATTTGACGGGTTTTGCCAGAATCGCCTTTCAGCGTGAGCGAGCGGTCTGTTTGGCACCGCAATGCGATATCCAGCCCGTGCGCATGGGCGCGGGGCGAGAGCAATTCGATAACTTCCCGCGCAAGCGCGCTGGGTCTGAAAATGTTTTCGGACAATTCGATCGCCCCAGAATCTAGTCGAGCGAAATCGAGGACATTATTGAGCAAATCCAACAGGCGTTCGCCGGAATTTCGGATCGCATCGGCGTATTCGCGCTGCGATGGATTGAGCTCTGTCTCAAGTAACAGAGAGACGGTTCCGAGAATGCCGTTAAGCGGGGTCCGTATCTCGTGGCTAGCCGTTGCGAGGAAGGCTTGCTCCGGGCTCAGTTTTGTATCTGTCTCACTCATCCCTCCGCGATAGCAGAGGGCACTAAGGATTTGCTTAATACGCCACGCAATTCGGCAGACCTATTGCGCTAGGGCGTTTGCGCGGGCTGTGGTCGTATCATCTGGCGAGCGTCGGCGGTAAGACAGCGCCTCGGCGACATGTATTCTGCGAACGATATCGGAGCCTTCTAAATCAGCGATTGTTCGCGCGACTTTCAACACCCGGTGATAGGCTCTCGCGGACAGGGAAAGCTTGACTGCGGCGTCTGCGATCAAGGCTTGGCCTGGGCCGTCTGGGGTGGCGAATTTTTCGAGCGCCGGACCGCTTGCATCGACGTTTAATGCACGATCTTGGGGGAGGCGCTCCGCTTCAGTATAGCGATCCGTTTGGACGCTGCGAGCCTGAGCGACGCGCGCGGCAATCTCTGTTGAGCCTCCTGACGCGGATGGGAGCGTGAGGTCCATTGCGGTGACGGCCGGCGTGTCGAAGAACAGATCGATCCGATCCAGGAATGGGCCGGACAATCGCGCTTGATATTGCTGGGCGCAACGCGGCCCTTTTCGGCAGCTGCCATCGCCGTGACCGCCGCCGCATCGACACGGATTCATGGCCGCAAGGAGTTGAAACCGGGCCGGGTATTTCACATGCCGGTTCGCGCGCGAGATTGTGACGTCACCATCCTCTAATGGTTGGCGCAAGCTATCTAAAACCTGGGCAGAAAATTCCGGCAATTCGTCCAGAAAGAGCACCCCGTGATGTGCCAGTGATATCTCTCC
Source organism: Henriciella sp. (assembly GCA_039970335.1). GTDB lineage: Bacteria > Pseudomonadota > Alphaproteobacteria > Caulobacterales > Hyphomonadaceae > Henriciella. Next base: position 44,129 of record JBDVMC010000017.1, read on the forward strand.
GGGACGCGCGCGAATACCGCCTCCAACGAGCGCTGCCATGGAAGCGGAATGGTGCGGCGCACGATACGGGCGGCTGCGTGATAATTGCCCGCGCTCTAAAAGTCCCGCGACTGACTGGATTTGCGAGACCTCTAAGAGTTCTTTTGCTGAGAGAGGTGGGAGCAGACCCGGCAAGCGTTTGGCCAGCATGGACTTTCCTGACCCTGGAGGACCGCAATATAGAAGATTGTGACCCCCGGCGGCGGCGATTTCCAGAGCCCGTTTTGCACCGTCTTGCCCTTTGACATCGCGCAAATCAGGCGCGGTTTCCGTTTGCGCTAACTCACCAGGCGGCGGGCATGATAACGGTCTTCGTCCTGTGAAGTGATTGATCAAACTGATCAGGTTTGGCGCTGCGAGGTTTCCTTCACCCGCCCATGCGGCTTCAGGTCCGCATACGGCGGGGCAGATCAGTCGGAGATCCAGTTCCAGCGATCTAATCGCGGCGGGGAGAACGCCAAGGCTTGGCCCGAGCTGGCCATCAAGCGACAATTCTCCGATTGCAGCGTGACCATCCAGCGTGTCAGGCGGAAAGATGCTCATAACGGCCATGACCCCGAGCGCTATTGCCAGATCATAATGACTGCCTTCTTTGGGCAGATCCGCGGGTGCGAGATTTACGGTGATCCGTTTGGGCGGAAGCGCGAGGCCAATCGCGCTAAACGCTGCCCGGACGCGTTCACGACTTTCAGCAACGGCTTTGTCGGGTAAACCCACGATCATGAAGGCGGGTTGGTTGCCGCCCGCCATGTGGACTTGAACGTCTACTGGCTTTGCTTCAATACCTTCAAAAGAAAAGGTTGTAATGCGTGCAACCATGACAGTTCCCTTCTTCTGAATACTTGCGTATCAGAAGAATTGGAACAAATAAAGAACAATTTAGTCTTTAGTCGAGTCGAATAACCGGTTCGTCATCTGTGTTCTCGACAACTGGTGGCTCAACTGCAACGTCCGCAGGCGTTTCGGTTATATCTGCAGCGATCTCTGGGATATCAGACAGACCGTTAGAGGCAGAAACGCCAGTGCCGAGATTAAATCCATCTGTGCTTGTGGGGTCAGCGCTTGGCAGATCTAAGTTAAATCCGTCGCTATTGGACGCTGATGCTGTGTCACCCAGTTCTCCCGGGACGCCGAGATTAAAGCTGCCGCCAGTATCGGTGCTGGCTGTTTCCGCTTCAGGAGCTGGGGTTGCATCTTCTGCATCGACAGTTTGTGAGCAGGCGCTGCCCGCGATGCCAAGTGCGAGGAGTGCGGCGAAAGATATGGCTTTCATTTTCATGGCTCCATTTGTGGTCATCAGGCTATTTGTTGGCAAGCTTATCTTGCACAACATTCCAAAACATCGCCGCTGGATCCCGTCCTGTAAAGTCTCGGACCTGCTGAACACCGGTTGGTGATGTGTTGTTGACCTCGGTCAAACGTCCGCCAATGACGTCAATTCCGACGAGAACTTGGCCGCGCGCCTTTAGATCCGGGCCGATCGCCGCGCAAATCGCCAGGTCCGCTTCGCTGAGATCGCTCGGTTCTGCTGTCCCGCCAACCGCGAGGTTTGATCTTGCGTGGCCTTTGAGCGGGATGCGGTTGAAGCCGCCAACCGCTTCGCCATCGATGAGAATGATTCGTTTATCGCCTTCAGAAACGGCCGGTAGAAAAGCTTGGACAATGAGTGGCTCGCGCGTGCGACCGAGAAAGAGGTCGATCAATGGGCCGAAATTGCTGTCTTCCGGTTTGACCCGGAACACGTCACCGCCGCCAAAGCCATAAAGCGGTTTAACGATCACATCCTTATGGTCAGCGCGAAAATCATGAATCTCGTTCACATCGCGCGAGACGAGCGTCTGGGGCATGAATTCAGGAATCAGGAAAGGATAGAGTTTTTCTGGACCGGATCGGACGTGTTCTGGATCGTTGAGCACGAGCGTATCTGGCTTCAGCAACTCAAGCAGGTGGCACGCGGTAATATAGGCCATGTCAAAGGGCGGATCCTGGCGCATCAGGACGACATCAACATCGTCGCGCAGATCGAGTTTAACACGGTCTTTGAACAAAGCCGGCGTGCCGGGCACGCGCTGTACCGTCATCGGCCGAACGAATGCGGTTACCCTGCCTTCTCGATAGGTCAGGTCTTCGGGCTGATACTCATACAGTTCAGCGCCAATCTTCTGCGCGGCTTCGGCAAGCGCAAAGGTTGTATTTGACTCAACTTTGGCAGTCTCAAGGGGATCTGTTTGGATCGCGACACGCAGGCTCATTTCAGCTCCTCAGTTTAGCCGTCGCTTATATGAGGGCGATCGGCTGGAATGCAAAGGGCTTCAAGCGTGTGTGATCAGTTGGCTCAGAGCAGACGATTAGCTTCCGGGGCCGCCAAGGAGTTCGCCGCCATCATATTGCGCCGGAGCGGCGGGCGTATAAGGCACAACTTCGCCGCGCTCATTGCGCAAGCGGACATAGGACACAACCTGGTTTGCGCCGCCAACCTTGCTAGCTTCTTCGGCAGCTTTCTCAAGCTCTGCAGCCGACCGTGCGATGCCGAGCAAATACACGGTTCCGCCATAGGTCTCGACATTGAAATTGTTCGCTTGAACGGTCGATGATCCGAGCAATCGAGCCCGCACCCGCGTTGAAATCAACTCATCCGAGGCATTGGCGAAGAAGCCGCCCGGGGACTCGATCTTAACTTCATTGGCAACGTCTGAAGCGCGTTTGGACGACCAGGCGATGCTTTCGGCTTTCAAGCGGAGCTCTGGTGTTTGCACGCGCCCGGACAGTAAGACCAAGCCAGCGGCGACCTCTACGTCGACCTCACCCAAACCGCCATTGGCGACCAGTTTGGATTTAATCTCGCTGGAGACCGCGGCGTCATCAAGAGCTTCTCCAAAAGAGCGCTCTTGCGTGGCGGTGACCGCCGTGGCCCCCGCGGCGCCAATAATCGCGGTCGCGCATCCACTGACAGCGGGAAGCAGCGCAAGAAGGCTCAGGCTAGCAACGAGACGGGACATGGATCGATCTCCTTAAAGCAGGGTTTCAGCAGAATCACTGCGTCGAATTACAAGAGGGATTGGGCGAGATTGCGGCGTGAATCAAGAGTGCACGTTAACTCCACTTGTGGTGGAGCGCTTTTGAGTGCGTCGGTTGCCGCCTCGGATCGGGCGACGTGTCGCCAATGCTACGGGTCCGCTGGCTTTGTCATCAAAACCGGCGACCGGTCTCGCGCGGCCGATGAGGGCCGGATTTCGCCTCGAGCGATTAACCAATTCAACCGGTCGTCGCAAAAAATAGAGATGCCCGGATAATGAACCCCAGCCGAAAACCTGCAGAAGCTCCCATTCAAACAAACCCCATCGCAAATGCTTGTCCGTTTCCTGGATGAGGCGGGCGCGAAGGGGCTGGATTTTGTTACTAAAAAAGGTCGGCTCCGATGAAGGCGAGCCGGGCATCATGGAGAGTAGAGATGGGTGAGCGCAAAACGGATTACGTGGAGCTAAAACAGCAACCAGCGGAGATAACTTTGACCGGGGCTCCCTCCGGTGTTGGGCGCTTGCTCGCCGCCGCGTCGATCAGCGCCATGGCGGTCGCGCTTCCCGGCGCGATGGGCACCTATGGCACGCGCGCCTGGGCGCAGGTTTTGCCGGCAGAATGCCTCGACCAAACTGGTGATAACAGCGCTGACCCAGGCGACGATCTGATTTGTTTGGCGCCTGCGCAAGGGACCGCGATTGGTCCAGTCTTTACAGATGTTGACGATCTCACCATTACCATCGGCGCTGAAGGACAGTCGACGCCTGTTACCTCGACCGCGCAGGACCCGACTGCGGTCAAAATGTATGGCAATGGGCCTCTCACCCTAACCGTCCTCGACAGCGCATCAACCCTAACCGGTGAATTCGACGGCGTAGACCTTTACCTCCAGGGCGACACTCAGGCGGTAGGAAATGATCTGACCATCCGTTCTGCGAGCGCAATCGAAGGAGGCGAAAGGCATGGTGTTTAGCTTCATCGACGCCCCTGTCGGAACCCAATCGTTCCGCACAATCGGCGATACAGTGGAACAGCAGCTCGAGATTGATGCCAATCTAAGCATCCTTCTACCGCAGAACTTCCACCTTTCAGCAGGTGGCTTTGCGGAGATCGGTGATCTGGAAGTGCAGGGCGCGCAAATTTCTCTGGTCAAAAAATTCTAAGGCCCACCGACAATCTAATACAAAACACTGGCGTTCGTGATCATCACGGGCGCCAGTAGTCTTTGTAATGTCTTGGCCAATTGCGCGCTGTGATAGCGATAAGATCATAGCGCCAATCTAGCACGCTTACTTGCGGATGGCGGGCGGCCCAGACTTCAGCAGCGCGCGCAATTCTTCGCCAACTGGCATGCGTTACGGCGTGTTGACTGTCGGCAAGGCGGGCGCGTTGTTTCACTTCGACAAATGCGAGCACACCGCCGCGCCGCGCGATCAGATCGATCTCCCCAACCGGCAAGCGTAGCCGCGTCTCTACGATCGAATAACCCTTGAGCCGCAGCCACCATGCCGCCAGCGTTTCCGCGCGTCGTCCTCTTCGTTCTGCTCCCCGGCGATCCCGGCTAGGCATCTTTCAGGCGCAGCGCCTGTTGATAGATATCGCGTTTGGGCAAACCAAACAGCTCCGCGATTTCCGATGATGCCTGCTTGACCGATTGCGACTTCAGAGCGTCGAGCAATGCCATCTCTATGGTTTCGGCGCTCGCGACTTTCTTTTCCGGCGGTCCGACCAAGACGACGATTTCGCCTTTTGGTGGACCGTGTTCTGCATAATGGTCGGCCAGGCTGGAGAGGGTGCCGCGCCGCGTTTCCTCAAACAATTTGGTCAACTCCCTGGTCACCGCCGCTTCGCGCGTCCCGCCCAAAATCTCAGCAAGGTCTCTAAGGCAATCGGCAAGCCTGGGTCCGGATTCATAAAAGACCAATGTTCCGGGCACTTGGGCGAACTCAGCCGCAGTCTTGCGCCTGGCGCCGGATTTCGACGGTAGAAAGCCGCAAAACATAAATCGATCGCTGGCCATACCGCTGGCGACCAATCCAGCGAGGAGGGCAGAGGCCCCTGGCACAGGCACAACTTTGATGCCGGCCTCAAGTGCGTCATGCGCAAGTTTCCAGCCTGGATCCGAGACCATCGGCGTCCCAGCATCGCTGATCAGCGCGATCGCCGCACCGTCTGCCAGTCTATTTAAGATTTCAGGTCGGCGCTTCGCCCCATTGTGGTCATGATAGGGGCTGAGTTTAGCGCGAATACTGTGAGCATCCATAAGACGCCGCGCGACTCGCGTGTCTTCGGCGAGGACTTCATCTGCCGCCCGGAGCGTATCAATCGCGCGAAGGGTGATATCGCGTAAATTCCCAATCGGGGTTGCGACGATGTAAAGACCCGCATCGAGCGCTTGCGCGTCGTTGGTCGCAGAACTAGGTTCGCCGGACACGCGATTCACTTCGCGGCCTTCGGGTGTATTGGAAGAAGGGTTTCTTGATGACATTGCCGACAACATCGCGCGTCCGTTCGCCCCTGCCAATCCTATTTTTTGCGGGATTTCTGGCATTAGCGGGCTGTGCGACCCAATCACCTGGGCCGGTTGGTCCGATTTCAACCGGAAATCCTCGCGTCGATCCCATTCCAGGCGGCGACACGGATACAGGTCAGGTTGATGAAGAAGGTATGGGCGAGGTCGATCCCGACGCGGTCGCGGGGCCTTACACGCCGCCGCATATGGAAGGGCGAGAGCTCATCCGTGCGGGCGTCATGCTCCCGTTCTCGCACCCTAATGAACGGGTTCGCCAGCAAGCCGAGGGCATGTTGGCAGGCATAGAGCTCGCTCTGTTCGATTTCGCCAGCGAGAATATTGTGCTTTTGCCAACCGATACAGGCGGATCGCAAAGTCAGGCCATAGCAGCGGCAGAAGAGCTGCGTGACCAAGGTGTGGATGTCGTGCTCGGGCCGCTATTTGGCGCCAATGTACAATCTGTCCGCGAGGCGCTCGTTCCAGTTGATGAAGGCGGTTTTTTGGGGCTTGGCGGTGGAGCTCAAGGTGAAGCCGCGCCGGTCATCGCGTTCTCGAATGACCGTTCCGTTGCAAGTTACGGCGCTTGGCTCGCGTCGATCGCGCCAGAAGAAGAAGTCGCCGCAATCATCGAATATGCGGCGCTCCGCGGTTATGATCAGTTTGCCTTCTTCGGTCCTCAAAGCGGATTGGGCACACGTGTCGAAGCGGCGATGCAAAATGCTGTCATGCAGAATGGCGGCTTTATGCTGACCTCCGCTTTCTACCCGGCATCGTCGAACAATCCGAATACCGAAGCGGAATACTTCGCGCGAACGGTTGAAACCGCTGTTAAATCAGGCGCGCGCGTTGCTGTGCTTGTGCCTGAACGAGGTAATCGTTTGCGCCGGATCGCACCCCTGTTGGCCTATCATGGGGTTGATACGCGGCGTGTGAAAATGCTCGGAACTGGCGGCTGGAATGATCCGAATATCTGGCGTGAGCCAAGCCTGCGTGGGGCATGGTTCCCAACTGCGCCTTCAGTCGACATTACCGATTTTGAACAGCGCTATACGCGCATGTATGGCGCTGACCCGTCTTCTTTGGCTGCGGTGTCTTATGATGCAGCGGCGCTGGTGACCGCACTCTCATTAGATGGTGCGCTTGAGCCTCAGGAGCTAATCAATCGCGATGGGTTTATGGGCGTGAATGGCCTCTTCCGGTTCCGAACAGACGGGACCGCTGAGCGCTCTCTGGCGATCATGGAAATTGATCCGAGCGTCGACGATGGATCGGGTGTGAAAGAGATCTTACCTGTGTCACCGAGTTTCGACGAGACGATAGGTTAAGTCGCAGACGCCTCTGGATGCTTTGGAAGACCGAGTAATCTGCGGGCCGCTGCACGATGCGGCTCTTGGATATGTGCGCCAACAATTCCCAACGCTGTCGCCAGTACGGTTGCGTCATCGGTAAAGCCTAATCCGGTCAAGAAGTCGGGGATCGCATCGACCGGCAGGACGAAATAACCGAGTGCTGAAAACAGGACCAGTTTCACCTTGAACGGTGTTTCTGCATCCAGCGCGCAATAGTAAGCGGCCGCCAAATCGTCTGCGAAAGGGATATGTCCTGCGACCCGCAATAGTTTTGGAACCAGCTTGCGTTTCGTCCGTTTGCGCTGCTTTTCGGTTTGAATTGGCAGCTGTGTTGGCACGGATTCGCCGTTTTCTATGATGATTTCCGTTGGGTCAGACATTGGCCGCTCGCTTACTTCCTTATACATCGCGTTCAGACCCACATATTGGAGGATATCTGATGGAACTCAACTCAAACATCTCAGCCGTCATTACCGGCGGCGCTTCTGGGCTTGGTGCGGCAACCGCGCGCCTGCTTTCCAGCCACGGCGTTAAATGCGCACTCTTCGATCTAAACGAAGAAAAAGGCGAAGCCATGGCGAGCGAAATTGGCGGTGTTTTCTGCAACGTCAACGTCACGTCGGATGAGAGCGTGGATGCGGGCTTCGCAAAGTCACGTGCTGCGATTGGCCAAGAGCGAATTCTGATCAATTGCGCCGGTACGGGCAATGCAGTGAAGACGGCAAGCCGCAATAAAGAGACCGGTGAGATCACGCATTTTCCGCTCGATAAGTTTGACCTGATCATTCAGATCAACCTGGTTGGAACATTCCGTTGTATCGCCAAATCGGCTGCCGGTATGATGACCCTGGACCCAATCGATGGTGAGCGCGGCGCAATGGTCAATACCGCCTCTGTCGCGGCTGAAGACGGCCAGATTGGCCAAGCGTCTTACTCTGCTTCTAAAGGCGGTGTTGTCGGCATGACATTGCCGATCGCGCGCGACCTGTCGCGGGAACAGATCCGTGTGAACACGATCCTGCCGGGTATCTTCGATACGCCGCTTCTGGCCGGTGCACCTGAAAACGTTCGCCAAGCGCTCGGCGCGCAAGTGCCAAACCCAGCGCGTCTCGGTAACCCGGACGAATATGCGTCTCTGGCGGTTGAAATGTGCAAAAACGGCTATTTCAACGGGGAAGATGTTCGCCTGGACGGTGCCATCCGTATGGCACCTCGCTAAGCAAACCCCCCATTTAGAACGGCTAAAGCCCGCCAGATTGGCGGGCTTTTTCCACTCTACGATACTCTACTGAACTCTACGCAGCGGCAGATCAAACGTCTGGACGTTCGATCCGTCCCGCTAAGTTCATGAGTACTTCGTCCGCGTTAAAAAAGGATGGATCATCTGGCTTTTCGCCGCGGCCCATAATAATTTCTGACGTCGCTTCATATCGAACGATCTCGCGATAATCCCATGGGTCGCCCCAGAACGGATCCCGATAGCCGTAAGGGCTATGGAAACCGCGGACGCCAGCGCGGCGCGCATTCCAGGATCGTGGGAAGCCATATAGGCGCCCGGCGCGGCCATAGAAGCGGTAATTACAATAGAAATTGGAATAGAACGGATCGATCGCGCCAAAGCCTGAGCCCACGACACGTCGGTCTTCATCGGTTTCGCGTTGGGTCACACGGAAATAGTCGAACCCTTCCATATCCGTGAGTTCGGCGGCGCGATATAGCAGGTAGGTTTCAACCGTTTGACGATCTGTCAGGCTGTTCCCAGCAAAGCTGATTTGCCATCGATCGCTCTCGATCTGTTGGTTTTCATAACCTTTTTGCCCGTCTAGCGCAGCCTGGTAAGGCGTTGCTGTCGCGCACGCCCCCAAAACAGCCAGCGCGGCGAGTGCAGTTGTGAAACGCAATTTCGACATGTGAAACGACCTCCTGAGCGCAGCATTCATATCTCAGTAACATATGCAAGCTGAACGCCAGTTAAATCGCGAAAGTGTGACCTGCGTCACATTCATCTCTCAGTATTTCCGTTTTCAAAGCAGTGGGGGGACGCATGCTGAGGTGGATTTCCTCCAAGACCAATGCCAGCGTCCAAGCCGGGGGACATCAGCTCTGTCCCCCGGTCTTTTTTTGACTACTCGTCGCCTTTGAATAGAATGACCTTCTGATGTGGGAATGGAATTTCAATTCCAGCCTCATCAAGGGCTTTCTTGACCATTTCTGGGATCGTGAAGCGGGCATCAAACCAATGCTCGCCTTTCACGAAAGGTCGAACGGCAAAGTCGACTGAGCTATCGTTCAAAGTTGAGACAACCACAACTGGCTCTGGATCATCGAGGATAAGCGGATGATCGGCGAACACTTTCTGGATCACCTCGCGTGTTTGATCGATGTCGGAATCGTAAGAAACGCCGAAGGTAAGCTCGACACCGCGAACCGCGTGGTGGCTGTGATTGACGATCTGCTCACCCCAGATTTTTCCGTTTGGAATGATAATCTGTTGGTGATCGAAGGTGCGCAGAATGGTGGTGAAGAGCGAAATCTCTTCGACATTGCCGAAATTACCGGCTGCGTCGATGAAGTCGCCTGTTTTGTAAGGCCGGAAAACCATCAGCATAACACCAGCGGCAAGGTTCGACATCGCGCCTTGCAAGGCCAGGCCGACCGCCAGACCAGCAGCACCCAATAGGGCAACAATCGAGGTTGTCTCAACACCAAAGCGATTGAGAACCGCGATAATCACAAAGGCGAGAACGACATACCGGGCCAAGCTTCCGAGGAAGTTGAACAATGTATCGTCCAAATTATCGTAGCGGTTGCCGATGCCGCGTACGAACGCGCCGACGCGGCCTGCAATCCAGAACCCCACGATCAGGATGGCCAGCGCCATTAAGACATTGGTTGCGCCAGATAAGACTGGACCAGCCTGAGCTTCCAGACCTAACGGCGCCAAGATATTTTCTAAAAATTCCATGATGAACGAAACCCCCTTTTGTTTGTTCAATCGTTGAGCGGCCGCAATTTGCGTCCCTCGCGACTTTTGTAAGTTGTGACCTCAAGAAGAGGCAAGGGGAGTACAACAGAACCCACTGTATTCAAAATGCCGAGCCCCTTTTCTGAGCAGAAATGTTCGCGCTGTAATGGTCAACAGGTATTTAATATTCCACCCCGGGGCGAATATTAAGAGTCTGTTGAGGAAAACGAACCGCAACGACAACCAAATTGCGACGCTCCGATAATGTGCTGCCCGCGAAAGTCTGCAGAAAAGCAAGCAGAAGGTGTGCTTCGTTCAGAGGGGATCGTTTCGAAGACGTATCTTTCTCCCGCTTGAACAGCTTCGCCAGGCAACGCCGCGCCTCTGAATAGATCAGAGCAGGCAACATGGAGAACGGGTATGAGCGGAATTATCAAAGGTCAGACGCTGCAGTCTTTTGCAGTTGGAACAGGTCACAAATTGGACCTCGGGTCGAAACCAGGCGTGCGGCGCTTTTTAACTGCGGCCTCGATGAGCGCCATGGCGGCGGCGATGCCAGGGGCGATGGGCGTGTACGGCACGCGCGCATTTGGTCAGGCGCTTCCGGTGGAGTGCGTTGACGATGATGGAAACCTGATCGCGGAGGATGGTGATCTGATCACCTGTTTGATGGGAGAGTTTGGAGAGCCGATCGATTCAATTTCGACCGATGTGGACGATCTAACGATCACTATTGGTGACGTGGATAATTCAGCTCGTGTTTCAGGTCTCAGCAGCTCATCGGGCGAATTCGGTGGATCCGCAGTTCAGATGACAGGTGGCGGCGCCCAAACTCTAAACATTTTGAATAGTGAAACTCTGGTTTTTGGTGAAACCGCGGTCGCCGTGTTTGATCGAGACGATTCAGTTCTCCCCCCTGGCGACATCAATATTCGAACTGAAGGCTCAATCTACGGGGTTATGTTGAGCTTGGTGCGGTGTTTGATCAGCAGTTCACGGACCGCATCGGTGCGTTTGGTCGGATCTCTGGCGTGCAGTACTTTGGCGACACAGAGACGGCTTTTGTCTCCAGCTTCATCGCTGCGCCGGTCGGGACCAGCGCGTTCCGCACGGTTGGTGATACGGTTGAGCAGCAACTTGAGATCGATGCCAATCTGAGCTTGCGACTGCCGCATGACTTCCACCTCTCAGCAGGCGGTTTCGCCGAAGTCGGTGACCTGGAAGTCCAAGGCGCGCAAATCTCGCTCGTCAAAGCTTTCTAGAAAGGTGCATTGTTCTTTCGAACAGGCATAAAAAAAGGGGCGAGCCAATGGCACGCCCCTTTTCATGTATGTCATCTCGTTTAGGCCGCAGCAGCGCCCATGACGGCTTTCACTTCGAGGAATTCCTCAAAGCCATGCTCGCCCCATTCGCGACCATTGCCGGACTGCTTGTAGCCGCCAAATGGTGCTGAGAAGTCTGGCCCCTGGCCGTTGACCTGAATCTGACCGGCGCGGATCCGCGTGGCGACGGCTGTGGCTTCTTCCGCCGAGCCCTGAACATAACCAGCAAGACCATATTCAGTGTCGTTTGCCATTTCGACAGCTTCATCGACGCTGTCATAAGGGATCATCACGAGCACAGGTCCGAAGATCTCTTCACGGGCAATCGTCATCTCATTGGTGACGTCCGCAAACACGGTTGGACGCGCGAAGTAGCCGCGGTTCAGGCCTTCTGGGCGACCGGTGCCGCCAGCAACCAGAGTTGCGCCTTCATCGATGCCCGTTTGGATCATGTCCTGGACTTTGGCGTATTGGTTGCCGTTCGAGATCGGACCAATCGCGCCCTTATCTGCCTCCCGCGGCATTTGGACTTTGACCATCTCAGCCGCTGCTTTGGCGATCGCCTTGGCTTCTTCGTTCTGCGCGCGCGGGACAAACATCCGGCTTGGCGCGTTACAAGACTGGCCAGAATTGGTCATCATCTGCATGACACCGCCGCCAACAGCTTTCTGAAGGTCGGCGCTTGGCAGAACAATGTTTGGGGACTTGCCGCCAAGCTCTTGCGCAACGCGCTTCACCGTTGGAGCGGCCGCTTGTGCAACCAGGATCCCGGCGCGGGTTGAGCCAGTAAAGCTCATCATGTCGACGTCTGGGTGGCTCGACATAGGCGCGCCAACGCTTGGGCCGTCGCCGTTTACGAGGTTAAACACGCCAGGCGGGACACCCGCTTCGTGCATCACTTCAGTGAAGATGATTGCGTTGAGCGGAGAGATTTCAGACGGCTTCAGAACCATTGTACAGCCCGCAGCAATCGCCGGAGCAACCTTACACGTGATCTGGTTTAGCGGCCAATTCCACGGTGTGATGAACCCACACACGCCGATTGGTTCTTTGCGCAGAAGGGTCGTGCCGCGGGTTTCTTCAAACTCGTAATTGCGCAGGATCTGGCTCATCGTCGCCATGTGGCCCATGCCAGCTGGAACTTGCGCCGCGTTGGCGAGCCACATTGGCGCGCCCATCTCATCAGAGATCGCTTCTGCCATGTCACCCATGCGGGCTTGAATGCCGGCGGTGATCTTGTCGAGCAGGTCAGCGCGGTATTCAACGCTGGTCTGTGAGAAAGTCGTGAACGCAGCTTTCGCGGCGGCGACAGCTTTGTCGACATCTGCAGAAGAGCCGAGTGAGATGGTTGCAAATGGTTCTTCGGTCGCCGGGTTCTCGACGTCGAGCGTGCGCGGCTCAACCGGGTCGACCCATTCACCATTAATGTAGAACTGAAGATACTCTTTCATGGCTTGCGCCTCCCGTTAGCGTTTTGATTTTCGTCCCGCGCCAAAGCCTGACACGGGCGTCACCATTTATCTAAGCACAGCAATGCCTCTAGGGAAGCCCACACGCCGGGGAAACGGTTGTGATTAGTCGTTTTTAACAGAAGGGGTTGATCTGCCCGGACGGGATTACGACGCGTCCGCTTTTAACAAAACCAGCAAAGCCTCGGTCTCTTGTTCGACGAAGCGAAAGGCACCCAATTCACCGCCCAATAAACTCCTCATCGAATTCAATGCGACCAGCATGTCATTGCGGCTGCCGCTATCGCTGAGCGCCTCTGCGAAAGGAATAATCGAGGCCAATGCCCCGAGACGGGCAATCGGCTCGACATAGGCGCGAGTATATTCTCTACGCGCCTGCTGAGTCACGGCTGAGGCTTGTAATAATCTGTCCCAGTTGAGAATTGCCAAGCGCAGGTCTTCGTTCCGGACCAATCTCAGATCGCGATTGGCGACCGCCTCGATAATCGATGGGGCGCGATCGGGGTGGGATGGGAGGTTCAAGGCAAACGTCAAACGCTCAATGATTTCAGCTTCATCGAGGGCGACGTCTTTCTGGCTGAACAGATCTCGCAGCTCTGTCATCGCCTCAAACGCGTCTTCCATAAAGGCGATCTTCGCCTGGGCATCACTCAGAATAATTTCAGCATCCGTGATCAGACTCACCTCGAACTGGGCAGCAACTGCGCGGTCCTGGCGTGCCTCGTTCCAGTTGTTGACCTGCAAACCGATGAATACGCCAAACACAACGATCAGCGTTTCAACTGCGACGGTGAACCAGTCTTGCTTGCGAAAAGCGGTGGCGAGGCGGCGCAGGATCATGTGCTTGCTCCAGCTTGTGGCTCAAAATTCCATCTCTGCTCTAATTCGGTCCCGACTAATGGGAGAAAAGCAGAGTAGGCTTCGAGTATGGGGCGATAGGCTTCCAGTCTCTCGGAGGTGCGATAACTGATCGAGGAAATAGCGTTCCCAATGGTAACATTTTCGCAAAGTGCATTGATGTCATAATCTATCCCGCCGCGATGGTTCGGGACGAATGGATTATCCAGGGTGCGCGTGAGGTCATATCGCATATGCTGTTCAACGACGCGGCCGGAATGCTCCAATGTGTCGACGGTTGATTGAAACCATGATCCGCGCCACTCGACCAGTGCGACAATCCTCGCGAGCCCGTCGGAAATCTCTGCGCTTTGGATGATATCCGTGCGCCCTGACGCAATCACTTCATCTATTGTGCGGCGATAGAGGCGTGGCGGATTCACCCAGCCTAGCGTTGCCAGACCTCGCTGAAATGCCGGATCATCGCCAGGCGCGACATTGCAGACTTCTAGCGATCGCAAGATTAAATCCTGATCGGCCAGTTGCTGCTCGAGGAAGCGAATATCCCGCTGCTGTCCCTCGACGCTTTCGGAGATGTCTTGATGCAGGCGGATCAGAGTATCTCGCTCAAGGACGCGATCCTGCCGCCCCTCGCTCCAATTGGTTATCTGAAATGCGATCAGGATACCCACCACGACGATGATAAAATCTAGTCCAACCGCGAACCAGTTCTGCTCTTTGACGTGTTTTGTAATCCGACGCAGTAACACCGCATTTCCCCGCAACTCACCCAATTGCGACCTTTAAGAAAACGCGCGAGAATGCAAGACGTTATGTCCGTTCTTGACCCACCTCCCGAGATTGAAACGCTTGAGCGCGTTGCCGCGGCTGATATCATCCGGGCTTGGCGCCAAGACTTTGGGATTGATGTTGCGCACCTGTTCGAGGGCGTGGACGAGGTGACGTTGCGCCTCGACCCGCGGACGGGTCAGATGCGGTTCGAGCCCTGCAGTCTCGGCGACGCGGCCTTCTATCAGGCTCTGCGCGAATTCAAGTGGTATCACCCGGCGCGCAAGCTTGAACATGTTCACGCGGCAGAGCTCGCGCGGGCAGGCGGGCTGGTGCTCGATATCGGCGCGGGCAACGGGGACTTTGCCGGCTATCTCGCTGGCGCAGACTATGTCGGCCTTGAAAGCGATCCTGACGCGGTTGCGACCGGGCGCGCGTCAGGGATCGATCTGCGGCCACTCGATATGACAACCTGGCACGCATCGGATGAGTTCCGCCCGGCCCATTTGGTCACCGCCTTTCAAGTGCTCGAACATGTCGAGGACCCAGGCACATTTTTATCTGAGATGAAAAACTGCCTGGCAGACGACGGCACGATCATGATCGGGGTGCCTGACGCTGAGAGCTATGTCAGCCAATTGCCAGATTTTATGCTCAACGCGCCGCCCCACCATGTGTCCTGGTGGACTGAAACGGCCTTGCGCCAGGCGCTAGAGACCGGAGGTTTGGCGGTTCACGCTGTCAAGCGCTTCCCGGTCGAGCCATGGGAATACCAACTCTGGTGGATGGCAAAATTTGCGAGGTGGATGGCAGGGGCAGACAGAACCCGTTTTGGTCGCGGCTTACGCGCCCGCAAAGTCCTATCGTTCTGCCTGTCCTGGCCGTTGCAATGGCTGGCACCGCCCAAATCCGCGCGCGGATCGACATTGCTGATTGAGGCGCGAAAGGCGGGCGGCTAGCTTTCGGGCGCGTTGGCCCGCTCAACCACGTCTTCCAATCCGAGGCTTCGGAGCAGGACGCTTCCCTCGACTTGGACCAATAGTTTCGCGGCATCGCGCTGTCGGCTTTCTTCGTTTTCGGCGGAGAGCTGGTTGGCGCCCCAGGCGACAAAGCCGCGGCCAATCTTTTCACCGACGGTGCGATACAGCGGATCGCCGCCGGCCGAGAGCGCGGCAACTTCCAGCCAAAGCCGCAAATACGGCCAGAACAGCTCGGACTTCATATTCTCGACCAGCATCGGTGCCAGGACATCCAATGGCAGCGGCTCGGGCGCCGTCGATTGCTCGAGGATCAGCGTGATCCGATCCGTGATGCGGTCCAGGATGGCCTCGATCAGCGCGTCCTTATCTTTAAAATAATAGAGCAGCATCCGGTCGCTGGTCCCAACCGCTTTCGCGAGTGGGCGCAGGCTGGCATGCAACAGACCCTCGGCGAGGACATGATCGGCAAGGTCGTCGATCAGCTTTGTACGCTTGTCACTCGCTTCGGCCAAGAACAGCTCCTATCGCCGGCGACTGCCGAGGATGCCGCGCAGAACATAGTCGGTTACTTTGCGCGCAATCGTTCGCGTTGCCGTGTTTACGGCGCGCTCGGTTGTGGTCATGCGGGTGCTGCGGCGGCGCGTGGTGGTCTTTTTCTTTTTCTTTTCGCGCTCTTTTTTCTTTGCGAGTTCGCGTTCCGCTTCTTCTTCCTCTTGGGCGAGTTCTTCGGCAGCTTCTGCGGCCTCTTCTTCGCGCTTCAGAAGGATTTCATAAGCCGACTCACGGTCAATCGCTTCATCATAGAGGCCAAGAACCGGGCTGTTTTGCATCTCCGCCTTGCGCTCTTCATCGGTCGCTGGGCCGAGGCGAGAGCTTGGCGGGCGAATAAGCGTGCGCTGAACAATGCCAGGGGCGCCTTTCTCGTCGAGCGTTGAGACCAGAGCCTCGCCGACGCCAAGATCGGTAATCACTTCTTCCGCATCAAACGCTGGGTTCTCGCGGAAGGATTGCGCCGCCGCTTTCACGCCCTTGCGTTCAGACGGCGTGTAAGCGCGCAGGGCATGCTGGATGCGATTGCCGAGCTGCGCCAGAACGCTATCGGGCAGGTCGCGTGGGTTTTGTGTGACGAAGAAAACCCCAATCCCTTTCGAGCGGATCAGGCGAACGACTTGCTCAATTTTTTCAAGCAGCGCGCGCGGCGCGTCATTGAACAGCAAGTGGGCTTCGTCAAAGAAGAAGACCATTTTGGGCTTCTCTGGGTCGCCCACTTCCGGCAGCTCTTCGAAGAGCTGCGAGAGGAGCCAGAGCAGAAACGTCGAGTAGAGGCGCGGGCTGTTGATCAGCTGGGTGGAATCGAGCACGTTGACAACGCCGCGGCCATCACGGGTGGTGCGCATGAAGTCTTTCAGCTGCAACGCTGGCTCGCCAAAAAAGGCTTCAGCGCCTTCACGCTCAAGCACCAAAAGGCGGCGTTGAATTGCGCCAAGACTCGCAGTTGCGACATTGCCATATTCACGGCTGATCGCATCGCGGATTTCCTTATCACCCATATGGTTGAGCAGTTTGCGGAGATCTTTCAGATCGAGCAGAAGCATGCCTTCATCGTCGGCATATTCAAACGCAACTGTGAGCACGCCTTCTTGCGCTTCGGACAGATCCATCAAGCGGGATAGTAAAAGCGGGCCCATATCTGAGATCGTGGTGCGAACCGGGTGACCTTTTTCGCCAAACACATCCCAGAAGACGGTCGGCGTGGCGCCGTATCCATAATCCTCAAAGCCGATTTTCTCGGCACGTGAGATGAGTTTCGGGTGAAGTTTATGTTCGGGGGTTCCGGAAACACAAATCCCGGACAGGTCGCCCTTCACGTCTGCGCAAAAAACCGGAACGCCTTCAGCGGCAAAGCCTTCGGCCAGAATTTGCAGAGTGACGGTTTTACCCGTGCCGGTCGCGCCCGCGACAATGCCATGCCGATTGGCCCGGTTTAAAAGCAGCGTCTGAGCATCGCTTGGACCGCCCTCGCCATCCATATCTGCGCCGCCAATGAAGATCCTGTCGCCCATGCGAAGCTCCCTTTGTAAGCGGCGCAAACTACTGTGTTCGTGGGGCGGAGCAAGGGATGAGATGAAGTGACTGGATTGCGAGGCCCAATCCCTATTCAGCCCAACGCGCGTCGATCGCGTAGCGATCAGGTGCGATGTTCGCGGTTTTAACCTGTAGTCCGGCTTCGCGGCAAATCACTTCTCCGGCTGCAATGTCCCAAAGACCGCATCCATACTCGACATAGCCATTGAGACGGCCCAGCGCCGCCATGGCGAGCGAGAATACAGCACAGCGATATCGTACGACGGCATAGTCCTGATCGCGAAAAACTTGCGCTTTGGCATCCGTTTCTGGGCCCGGTTCAAAATCGTTTTCGCCGAGTGAGAGCATTTTAACCCGGCATGGACCCTTGCTGAGCGGGGCGGGCGCCTGATTCACCCGTAGGCCATGGCCGTCTGCCGCAGAGAGGGTCAGACCCAGCTCGGGCAGAGCAATCGCCCCCAGAACAGAACGACCTGCTTCGAGGTAGCCAATCGAGATTGCCCAAATCGGCAATCCGAGGACGAAGTTCGACGTCCCGTCAATCGGGTCAATCGCCCAGCCTGATTTAGTCTCTGTCAGGCTGCCGCCAAATTCTTCGCCAATCACCGCTTGGCCTGGAAATTCGGAATTCAGACCGTCGCGGATGAAGGTTTCGAGCTCGATGTCGGCATTTGAAGCGAACTGTCCGAGCGATTTTTCGTCAAGGCTGAGTTCCGCTCGTCTTTGGCTCCACCCCAATCCGATACCGGTGGCTTGCTGCAGAATGGATTCGAGGCGGAGTAGGGCAGTATCGTTTTCGGGCATCGGGTGTCCTGACTTAATCTACGGCGGCGGCTCAACTAGTCTGACTTGCTGAAGCCGTCTCTCATGTCTTTGTTCCAAAGCGGTTCCTGTCCATTGCGGATGCGCTGCGCGGTGCGCGCGCCGGGTGCAAGCGGATCGACGAACAAATCGCCGGTCATGCCGAGTTTTTCAAACGTCGACCCTTGGACCTGATAGGTCAGGCGTTCTTGGCGGCTTAAGACAGCAAAAGGACTGTCTGGCGCTTGGTCCTGCGGCGTACCGTTGCGCTCTGCATTGGCTTGCGCAATCGCAAATGGATCTTGCCGATCGCAGTCGTCGTCCCTTCGGTTTTGGAGCTTTTGGCACCTGGCTTGGCGCAGCACGTTGGCAATTTGGTTTGGTGTGGCGACGTCTGATGACGTCGTGGAATTCGTCGGTGCGGCCGGCATTGCAGGTGATATCCCTTCTGACGAGGCAGACGGTTCCAGCTGGGTCAGCACGCTTGGAGTTGAGGTTGTTGGGCTCGCTTGCGGTTGTGTAATGGGCTGAGACGCGGGCGCGGCTTCTGGCAATGGAGCCGGCGGTTCAATCATGGGCTCCAGTTCCGTATCTGGTTCTATCTGGGGCTCGATTTCCGGTTCTGGCGGCGCCAGTTCCGCGATTTCGATTTCTAGATATTCAACCTCTCTAGGAAGTGGAGTCTCTAGCGCGACTGAGAGGGCGGTTCCAAGCACAATCACGTGCACGGCAGTAACGGCGGCGATGATGCAAGCGCCGCGATACCGATCCAACCAACTCCACCATGCCATGGCGGTGGCTTAGCCGATAATCAGGCCGGCGCGCTCTTAATTCTCCGTAATCCGGGAGTCTCGGGCAGAGGTAGCAAAACTGTCATTTCCTCTTTGGCTCGAATTGCGTATTTTCTTGGCATGTCTCTGTCGATCATCATCCCTACGCTGAATGAGGCGGCAGCGCTTCCAGCGACACTGGCCAATGTCGCGAAATTAGATCCGCAGCCCCTTGAAGTCATCGTCGCTGATGCAGGAAGTGAAGATCAAACGGTTGAGATCGCAGAGCAGTTTGGGGCGCGCGTGCTAACCGATTTGCCGCGTGGGCGAGCATCGCAAATGAACGCGGGAGCCAGCGCAGCGCAAGGCGATCTTTTGTGCTTCCTGCATGCGGACACGGAAATTCCGACGGATTTTTCAGAGCTTGCGGCGCAGGTTCTGAGGGATCCAAACACCGCCTTGGCAGGATTTATTTCAATCATGCGGGGAGCTGGCGGCGTGCGCCGGGTCACGACGGCGCATAATTTCATCAAGACCTGGTACGCGCCGCTCTTGTTTCGGCCAGTTTCGTTTTTTCGCGGCACGCGATTATTGTTTGGGGATCAAGTGATGATCTGTCGCCATACCGATTTCGATGCCGTTGGGGGGTGGGATCCAAATCAAACGATCATGGAGGAGGCCGATATGTGCCTGCGCATGGTTCGCGCGGGCCGGGGGCGAGTGAAACAAGTGCCGCGCAAAGTCTGGTCCTCCGACCGCCGGGTTGCCGAATGGGGCTTTTGGCGCGCCAACCTGACTTATCTCTATGTCGGATTGCTCTGGGGCTTTGGCGCAAGGCCTGAGCGACTTTCAGAGCATTATGAGGATGTTCGTTGAAGATTGCAGACAGCGCGCGGAAAGATGATCAGCGCGCTGTCCAGTTCGACTGCTTTAGAAAGGGTCTGACAGTTTCGCATCTGTATAAATGCTCGAGCCGGTAAGGGTCAGCATAAACGCTTCGAGGTCGTCTTTCTCAGCATCGGTCAGGTTCAAGTCCTGCGGATTTCCACCTGGGTTGAGGCGATTGTCCAACGTATTGCGCCATTCGGAGAGTGGCGGTTCGCTGGTGGGCTCTTGAATGTCATCATAATGGTCGATCACATCGCGGATCGTGGCGAGCGAACCATCATGCATAAACGGTCCATTAGAGCTTCCGCCCGGGCCGACCATGTCTCTCAAGCTCGGAGAACGCTCATTGGTGAGATCGAACTCAGTGGTTGAGTTAGCAACTCGGAAGACGCCATTGTGATCGGAGTTCGGCGCAATATCAAACTCCGGCGCGCGGTGGCAGCGGTTACAGCCAGCCCCGCCATTATTGGGAGCCTGCATGAACAGAGCTTTCCCAGCATTCTCGTCAGCGGTGAAATTCGGGAAGGGCGCGCCATTATTGGCGACTTGCGCTCGGCCTTCATCGTAGCGTGAGTCAAAAGACTGAATCGACTTGGTAAACTCTGCCAATGCGTCCTGGATGCGTTCTTCAGTAATATTTGGGTCGAGATAAACGAAGCGGAAGAGCTCTTCATAATACTCGGTCGCTTCCATTTGGACGATCAAGTCGGCCAGGTCCGGTCGGCCGTTTTGGCCACTAAAGCCCATTTCATTGTGATCCTGGATCGGCTGACTCTCTTGGGCTTCGTGGCTTGGCGCGCGCTCATCCCAGAAGAAGTCGGTTTCATCAGCAAACATCGTGTTGATCAGGCGCATGGAGTGGCGACCAGTAAGCCCGCCTTCGACGCCCGTGCTGACGATGCCTGCGTCGCTGAAGCCTAGCGATTGCAAATGGCAGGTCGCGCAGGAGATTGTGCCATCCGTCGAGAGTGACGTGTCATAAAACAGGACTCGACCCAGGGTTGCCCCCGCATCGGTGATTGGATTGCCGCCATCATTGATCTTGGTGATATAATCGGGGACGGTTTGGTTGGCGTAATCTTCGAGGTTCTCGAGATCTACCGAGCCTCCGAGAACCGCCGCGATGGCAGTTTGATCGACGGTAATATCGATGTCGAACGTATCGCTGATTGTTGCACCGCTTGGGTCACTAGCGGTCAGGGTCACGGCGACTGTGCCAGTCGAGTTCGGAACTCCAGAAATAACGGTTCCGGCTAGGCTGAACCCGCTCGCATTCGCGCCAAAATCAGCGGTAAGCGTAAGGGCATCACCGTCTCCGTCTGAAAACACGCCGCCAACGTCAACCGAGAAGTCGAAACCATAGGCAGCGTTCTGATCGGCAATAGCTGAAGCGATTGCGGGGGCTGAATTGATCGCAGACGCAGCTGTCGTCGTGACCGTGCTCTCACCACCGCCGCCGCCGCCGCAGGCTGTCATCAAGAAAGCTGCTGTAAGCAGTCCTAATTTTCTATGCATTCGTATTCCTCAAACGGCGTTGTTGCTTTCAACGCTATCGGATGAAACGATTAATCAAACGCCATCAGTCGCCAGAACTGCATTAAATCTCTGAAAGATTGTTTGTTTTCTTAGATTTCTTGGTTGTAAGCGCCAATTTCAGGGTGCTTTGCGAGGCGCGGTTTCACCTCTTCGCGGAACAGCGCGATCATATCCTCTTGGGACTGCATGCTCTCAACAACAACGGCAAATTCCGGCTTGTTGGAACTGGCGCGGGCGAGCACCCAGGAGCCGTCTTCAAGTGTGACTCGCGCACCGTTGACGGTATTCACGTCGACGACTTTGCGACCCAGTATTTCAGTGCCGAGCAGGCTTTGATATTCTGCAATGACTTTCTCGACGACCTCGTATTTGATCTCGTCAGCGCAATATGGCGACATCGTCAGCGACGTATAAGCAACACCCAGCTCACCCTTGAGGTCAGCCATCGTCTTATCAGGGTTACGATCGAGCATTTCCAGAACAGCTTTGGCGGCGACCAGTCCGCAATCATAGCCCAGACCGATTGGGTCACGGAAGAAGAAGTGGCCCGATTTTTCAAACCCAGCCAGAGCGTCGAGATCGGTCGTGCGGCGTTTGATATAGGAGTGGCCCGTCTTGTAATAGTCGACGGTCGAGCCGTTCTCTTTCAGGACAGGGTCAGTTTTGTAGAGACCCGTTGATTTCACATCGACGACAAATTTCGCGCCGGGATACTCTTTCGACAGATCCCGCGCGAGCATCAGACCAATCTTGTCCGCGAAGATCTCTTCGCCTGTATTATCGACGACGCCGCAACGGTCGCCGTCGCCATCAAATCCGAGCGCCACATCAGCGCCAATCTCTTTAACGGCTGTGGCCATAGCGTGCAGCATTTCAGCGTCTTCCGGGTTCGGATTATACTTCGGGAACGTATTGTCGAGATTGCAATCCATCTCGATCACTTCGACGCCCATGGCCCGCAGGGCGTCGGGAGCAAAGGCGCCGGCTGTGCCGTTTCCGCAGGCCGCAATGACTTTCAGAGGACGCTTGATTTTCACGCCTTCAGCAACGCTGGCAATGTACTTTTCGCGCTGGCCATCGACGCGGAAATGCCCCCCGCCGGCGCGCGGTTGGAAGTCACCGCCCAGAACGATCTCTTTCAAACGACCCATTTCGTCGGGGCCAAAGGTGAGTGGACGGTTGGCGCCCATTTTGACGCCGG
Organism: Henriciella sp.; assembly: GCA_039970335.1. Taxonomy (GTDB): domain Bacteria; phylum Pseudomonadota; class Alphaproteobacteria; order Caulobacterales; family Hyphomonadaceae; genus Henriciella. The sequence goes on from JBDVMC010000017.1 coordinate 66,690, forward strand.
TCCAGCCATTCTCATTGTGCGAAGCGGTGACCATCGCGCAGCAGGCTGCATCAAGGTCAAACTGGCTCCAATAGACCATCGGGCTAAGCGCGAGGCCGATATCCAGCACTTCGCAACCGCCCTGAACCATGCCGAGAATCAACGCGTTCTTGATCGGCTGACTGATCGATCGGAAGTCGTGCCCAGTGACGACTTTCGGCTCGACGCCAAGTTCATGAAACAAGGTTCCCATGCCAAGACCGAGCGCCTGAACGCCGGTAAAGTTGAGCTCAGGCGCTTTTTCATGACCTATTCCATTGAACCACCATCGCGCATCATATTCGCGAAACCCGGTTGGCTTCACCAATGGTAGGACTTCAAATTCAAGTGTGTTCGGTGCGATATTCGCGAGCGGCTTAGGCAGCATATTCAATTCCTGGTGCGTTCATTTCCCCTAGGGGCATTGAGCAGAGTTTGACGCCTTATAAAAGGCAAAACGTTTGAATTCCGTTATGCTCACAGTGTTCTTTTTTGTGATTACTGCGCTCGGCGCTGAGCCCAGACGCAAAGCACCAGAACCATAGCGGACATACACAGGGCCAATATCGCTGTGCCGGTCCAACCCCAGACATCATAAGCCCCGGTACTCGCCCAACTGGCTATCCCAGCGCCAATGAACATAAACACAATATAGATCGTCATCAGACGCGTCCGCACCGCAGGTGGCTCGTTCAGGAATGTTACACGACCGGTGACGTCGATGACCGGGCCGCCGACATTTGTGATGATGATTGGGATAATAAGAAGCCAGAGATTGTGTCCAAACGGCAAGAATAGGCACACGCCTACAAACTGGGCGAAGGCTATATACATCCTGGCTTTTCGCGGTCCGATCTTGTCCGCCCAAACCCCAAACCGAGGTGTCGTGAAGAGGTTCAAGATCGCGAACAGGGCCAAATAGCCAACCGTATCGACCCCATAGCCCATTTCTGCGCTCGTTAGATGCAGACCAAGCCCGAGCCATATGGCGATAAATATGCCGAAGTTTAGCGCTTGAATCGCGCCGGATAAGAGTATTTCTGGATAGCGCCCAATGATTGGGATCATCGAATAGATCAGCTTGAAGTAAGACGTATCTTCTTCTTGGTCCGATGATTGTTCTCGGCGATCCATGCTGAACGGGACGGTGACCGTGACGATCAGCATTAAACCCGTGGCAATGTAATAAACGGTGCGCCAGCCGAAATGCTCAGCGATTACGCCGGCGCCGGCCCGGGCGCTGAGAATGCCTGCAATTATGCCTGTGGTCAGGATCGCGGTGACTTTGCCAAGCTCCGCTGGGTCGACGCGTTTCGAGGCATAGGTGGGCAACAAATACGGCGCGATGGTCATGAACCCCAGCGCCGTTGATCCTATCAGAAACAGTCGAAAGTCGGCCGCGAAGGTCATCATCGCGATCGAAACAAGCTGCCCGGCGACAAAGATCGCGGTGAGCGTGCGATTGCTGTAGCGATCGCCCAGCGGCAAAAGCAAAAAGATGCCGAGCGCGAGGGCGAGCTGGTTCAGAGCCGGGACCAATCCAATGGTCGAAGAGCTGACCTGAAAGTCTTCCGCAACCCGAGCGATGATCGGGTGGATATAATAAGCATTGGCGGTGACGACCGCAGACGCCGCGGTTAGAATCCAGACCTGGCGGTTGCTGAGGCGTTGCGGATCAGGAGTTGACGCAGAAGACACCGACTACCTGTAAGGCGGTGCGCGCAGCACTGAAAAGACTGACGCGACGCTAATCGGTGGCGTTCTTGAGGAACCCTGCCATCCAGCGTCCAATCAGATCATTGTCGATCGATTCCGTAAAACTGGCTTCGGCGCTGTCGACCATTTCTGCTGAGAACTTAGTGCCTTTGCGGACATTGTAGAGCGCGCAGGAAAATCTGGAGCTAAACTCTGGATGTCCCTGAAAACTAATCGCGTTGGCGCTTGGATAAGCGAGGGCTGCGAACTCACAAAAATCGCTCTGCGCCACCTGGGTCGCGCCTGGTGGCAAGGTCAGAACTTGATCCTGATGACTGACACCGAGGCTGAATGTGCTTGGCGCAGTCGAGCCCATCCAAGCCTGCGGCTCGGTCATGTCATAGACGTGACGGCCAATGCCCCAGCCTTTCTCAGACTTCGCCACTTTCGCACCGAGCGCATGGGCGATCGCTTGATGCCCAAAACAGATGCCGATCTGCGGTGTTTGAGCTTCAGCTCCCCAACGAATGAAGTCCATTAACGGAGTCATCCAAGGCATGTCGTCATAAACGCCAGCTGCTGAACCTGTGTGCAAAATGGCGTCTAAGCCTGCTGGATCGGGCAAAGGTTCACCCTCTGACAAAGCAATTGTGTCATAGCCCCAATCGGGAAGATGCGGCGCCACCAGGTTTTCAAACATCGCTGGATAGAGGGGCCAATCATCCTGAATCTTCGCCGGCGGGCGGCCGGTTTCGATAATCGTCAGGGTTTTCATGGGCCTTCCGTCACCCACTCTTCGATCCAGTCATCGATACGGCGCTCAAGCGCATCAAGCGGCATCGCCCCGGCGCCGAGCAAAATGTCGTGAAACTCTCGAATGTCGAAATCTTCGCCCATCGCGGCTTTGGCGCGGGCTCTAAGTTCGAGGATTTTTAGCTCCCCCACTTTGTAGGCCGTCGCTTGCCCGGGCCAGCCAATATAGCGCGTGACTTCGGTCTCAATATTGAGCGGCGCCAATGCTGTGTTTTCGATGAAACATGTTTCAGCTTCCGCGCGGCTCCAGCCATAATGGTGCAGGCCGGTATCTGCGACCAGTCGGCAGGCTCGCCACATCTCGTAAGACAATTGCCCGAACCGCTCATATGGCGTGCGATAGAAGCCCGCTTCCCCCGCAAGTTTTTCCGCATAAAGGCCCCATCCTTCGCCGAATGCTGTGGCGTAGTAGGATCTGCGAAACTCCGGCATGTCTTCCAACTCTTGAGCCAGCGCGATTTGCAAATGGTGGCCGGGAACCGCCTCGTGCGCTGACAGGGCAGGCAGCTCATAGAGCGGTCTTTGGTCGAGCGCGTAAGTGTTGACGAGATAAGTGCCAGCAATGCCTTTGTCAGCGTCGCCTCCAGAATAGCGACCGGTCGTGTAGCCGGGCGCAATCGCTGCCGGAACAGCCTCGACGCCATAAGGCAGGCGCGGCAACGTTCGGAAATAACGCGGTAAGATGGCGTCGAGTCGCTTGCTCATCTCAGACGCTTTTTCCAACAACTCCTCTGGTGTCTCCGCGTAAAATTGTGGGTCTGTGCGCAAGAACTCGATGAATTCGGCGAACGTGCCATCGAAAGCGACATCGGCCACGACATCGTCCATATCGGCCCGGATGCGCGCCACTTCAGATTGGCCAAGTTGATGGATCTCTTCTGGGCTGTAGCCCGCGCCAGCTGTATGAAAGCTGACCCGCATTGCATAAGCAGCTTGGCCGCCGTGCAAACCTGCGATGCCGGCACCCGGGCGGGCGGCCGCCGCGTAGTCTTCTTGCATAAAGGTGAGCAGGGCTTTGTACGCTTCCAATGCTGCCGCAACGGCGACGCGGCCTTGAGCTTTCAAAGCAGAAATGTCTTCTGCTGAGAGGTCAGAACTGTCCAACGAGTCAAACGGCACAAACAGCGTGCTGTCGGTTGGGTCGGCATGGATCTGCGCTTTGATTTGCGCGATTGAAGTGGACAGCGGATCTGCATTTTGTGTCCAATTGGTATCGATGCCGCGCTGCATGTTTGCGATTTGGTCATCAAAGTATCGCGGCAGATCATCGAGGCGAGCGATCCAAGCCTCTGCTTTCGCGCGGGTATTGGCCCGGGTCCGCATGGCAGTGAATGGCGGCTCAGCGAAGAAGCCCCAATCGCCAACAAATGGAATGCGTGCCGTGTCATAGGCATGGGTATCGATATGGGCCTGCAACAAGTGGCGAAGGATGGCGGCTTCAGGTGTGCGTTGTGCGTCCTTCAATGCGTCGAGGGCGCTTAGCATTGCGGTCGCTTTTTCTGCGCGCGCCTCAAGATATTGTGGGGTCACGTCGCTCCACGTCTGGGGCTCTTCCCCTTGAGCTTTTGCGCGCTCTTCGGGATCGCCAGCCTGATTGAAACTCTCATATTTAGTGATCAGGTCATCAAGCGTCTGACTGGCGGCCAGAAGCGGCGTAAAACATAGAGCGACTGAGAGAATTGCGGTGCGGGTGACGGTGAGCGGCATGCGGCGATCCTATATCGTTTCGCCAAGGCTAGATTCACTGGGCTGATCTGAAAAGGTGTTTTACATCACGTATTTGCTTCACCCTGCGGCATGAGCGATTGTGACGTTTGACGGACGCGCCGCCGCGTTGACAGGCCTTTCGACGCGCTTAAGAACGGCGCCAACGCAAAGACGTTTGCACTGGAGACATATTATGGCTGGACCGGGACAGGCTGACCCACGCCCGCTATCACCACATTTGCAGATCTGGAAATGGCATTGGACCATGGCAGGATCGATCTTTCACCGGGTTTCCGGTGTGGGGCTATATGGCGGTTCTTTCTTGATCGGCGCTTGGTTGATCGCCCTCGCAACAGGGCCCGAGGCCTATAAGTTTGTCGAGATGATCGCATTCAGCTTGCCGGGACAGCTGCTGCTCTTCTTATGGTCGATGGCGGTGCTCTATCACTTTGCCAATGGCTTGCGTCACTTGATCTGGGATGGCCCGATGGTCGGCTTCAAGCCGGGCGTTGCGAGCCTCTGGTCTATGTTCAACTTCGCCTTTGCGATCATCGGGGCTGCGGTCATCTGGTCGCTGGCTTCGTTCTTTTAAGGAGCTGGAGAGATGACAACGAGTGCAAAAACCGTTCGAGGACTTGGCGCAGCAGGCGCTGGAACCCAGCACCATATCCGCCAGCGGGTCACCGCATTGGCCTTGGTATTCCTGGTTCCATGGTTCCTCTACTCCATCATTCATGCCTGCAAAGCAGGTTATGAGGGTGCCCTGATTTGGGTCGCACAACCGGTAAATGCAATTTTGCTGATTTTGACACTGAGTGCGGCGCTTTATCACATGCGTTTGGGGATGCAGGTGGTAATCGAAGACTACATCGGTAAGAGCGGCACACGACAAGCGCTTCTGATCTTGAATACGTTTGCAGTGATCGCATTGGCCGCAGCGACTATTCTGTCGGTGCTGAAAATCTGGTTCACAGCGGGCGCGTAGAGCGCGACCGCAGGAGAGGTAAGAGATGAGCGATTATAAATTCGTCGACCATACATATGACGTTGTTGTTGTCGGAGCCGGTGGATCTGGTCTTCGTGCAGCACTCGGCGCGGCTCAAGCCGGATTGAAAACGGCTTGTATCACTAAAGTTTTCCCAACCCGCTCGCACACAGTTGCAGCGCAGGGCGGGATTGCCGCTTCGCTCGGCAATATGGGGCCGGACAGTTGGCAGTGGCATATGTATGACACCGTCAAAGGGTCTGACTGGCTTGGTGACCAGGACGCGATCGAGTATCTCGCCCGCGAAGCGCCGCAAGCGGTGTATGAGCTTGAGCATTGGGGCATGCCCTTCAGCCGGAACGAGAACGGCAAGATCTATCAACGTCCATTTGGCGGCCATACGACTGAGATGGGCTCAGGTCCTCCGGTCCAACGCACCTGCGCCGCGGCTGACCGAACCGGTCACGCAATGCTGCACACGCTGTATGGTCAGTGCGTCAAGGAAGATACCGAGTTCTTTATCGAGTATTTCGCGATGGACCTCATCATGGATGATGAAGGTGTTTGCCGGGGTGTGACGGCTTGGAAACTCGATGATGGTACGCTGCATCGCTTCCGCGCCCAGAAAGTTATCCTGGCGACCGGCGGATATGGCCGTGCTTTCTTCAGCTGTACCTCAGCGCATACGTGCACAGGCGATGGCAATGCAATGGTGCTGCGCGCTGGTCTGCCGCTGCAGGACATGGAGTTCATTCAATTCCACCCGACCGGCATTTACGGCGCAGGGTGCCTGATTACGGAGGGCGCACGCGGAGAAGGCGGGTATCTGACCAATTCCGAAGGCGAGCGCTTTATGGAGCGCTATGCGCCAAGCGTGAAAGACCTCGCCCCGCGCGATATGGTTTCTCGCTCCATGACGATTGAGATCCGAGAAGGCCGCGGCGTCGGCCCGAACAAGGATCACATCTTCTTGCACCTCGAACACTTGCCAGCTGAAACCTTGGCGGCACGTCTGCCGGGGATCTCTGAGACGGCGAAAGTGTTCTCTGGTGTTGACGTAACGCGTGAGCCGATCCCGGTTCTGCCAACTGTGCACTACAATATGGGCGGTATTCCAACCAACTTCCACGGTGAGGTTCTCACCAAGAAAGATGGCGATCCGGATTCTGTTGTTCCTGGCCTGATGGCTGTGGGCGAAGCGGCCTGTGTGTCGGTTCACGGTGCGAACCGTCTTGGATCAAACTCGCTGATCGATCTGGTCGTGTTTGGACGAGCTGCGGGTCTGCGCTGCGGTGCGACCATCGAAGCAGGCGCAAGCCAACCAACGATGACGGACGCTCAAACAGACGGGCACATTGCTCGCTTTGACCGTATTCGGAACGCTGACGGCGAGCACACTGTCGCCGACCTTCGTCTTGAAATGCAGAAAGCGATGCAGGAAAACTGCGCCGTCTTCCGGACTGGTGAAGTGCTCGATGAAGGCGTTGAGAAGATCGAAGCGATCAATAAGAAGGCGCCCGGCATGCGGATCGAAGATCGCGGCATGGTCTGGAACACGGATCTCATGGAAGCGCTCGAGTTTGATAATCTGATCGGGCAGGCAACGGTTACGGTGAACTCTGCGGCCAACCGCAAAGAAAGCCGCGGTGCGCACGCCCGTGAGGACTATGAGACGCGCGACGATGAGAATTGGATGAAGCACACGCTGGCTTGGTCAAATGATGCCGGCGAAGTGAGCATCGATTATCGTCCCGTTCACAATTATACGATGTCTAATGAGATCGAATACATCAAACCCAAAGAGCGGGTTTACTAGGAGCACGCATGGTACAGCTAACACTTCCCAAAGGCTCCGCCCCCAAAAAGGGCAAGACTTGGCCAGGGCCGGAAGGCGCCAAGAACATAAAGAAGTTCAAGATCTATCGCTATAGCCCCGAAGAGGGCGGTAATCCGCGATGGGACACTTACCATGTCGATATGGATCAGTGCGGACCGATGGTCCTGGACGTCCTGATCTACATCAAAAACTATGTCGACTCGACCTTGGCGTTTCGCCGGTCTTGCCGTGAAGGGGTCTGTGGATCCTGCGCAATGAACATTGGCGGCCACAATACGATCGCTTGCACGCAAGGTTGGGATGAGATTGCTGGACCGGCGATCACGATTGCGCCGCTTCCGCATCAGCCTGTGGTCAAAGACTTGATCCCGGATCTCACGAATTTCTACGCGCAGCATGCCTATGTGCAGCCTTTCCTGAAAACGGATACGCCTGAGCCCGAGAAAGAGTGGACCCAGAGCGAAGAAGAGCGCGAACATCTGGATGGCTTGTATGAGTGTATCCTGTGCGCGTCCTGCTCGACCTCTTGCCCATCTTACTGGTGGAATGGCGACAAATATCTTGGCCCTGCCGCGCTGCTACAGGCTTATCGCTGGTTAATCGATAGCCGCGATGAGGGCACAGGCGAGCGTCTTGATGATCTAGAAGATCCGTTCAAGCTCTATCGTTGCCACACGATCATGAACTGTACGCAGGTTTGTCCAAAAGGTCTGAACCCTGCCAAAGCGATTGCCAAGATCAAACATATGATGGTTGAGCGCGTCGCTTAACCCAGATCTAGACCACCCTAAAAAGTAACGGGCGATGACTTTGTCACCGCCCGTCTTTTTATCTCAGCTTATGAAAGCTTATTGATTCAAAGTCTTAGCATCGGTTTCGAGCGACGCGAAAACATATGTCGTCGCTTGACCATTCTCGACTGCGGCAAGGCGAATTTCGCCAATGGCAGTTCTGACAAGATCCGCAGCACAATCACGATCATAAGTGATCGCACCTGTGACGGGGCGAACGTATGTGCAAGCCTCTTGAGCCTGGGCTTTGATCGACTTGAGCACGGACTTAGCGCCCGCATCCGTCGCAAGCAGCGTACTGTCATACGTCAATTCTACAGTGATTGGAGTGCCCTCAGCTTGGGCAAAAGGAGCTGCGATAGCGGCAGCGGCGAACAAGGTTACAAGTGTTTTGCGCATGTGCGTCTTCCTTAAAGAGTTAGCGCCGATCTCATGATCGACTAGAAACTCCTCCCGCAGCCAATTTTAGTCTTTTGGCCTTCTTAACTGCCCGGCCAGAATCTCGGGCTTAGCCATTTTTGGTTGTGCTGCACTGCAACAATTCACGTAAGCGGTGGTGAAAACAAGCGAGTTCTGGAAAGGCTGGTATGCGGAAATGCCTTGTCCCAGCGTTTATTGGGCGTTTGGAACGGCTCAGAAAACGAGAATCTAAAAACCGTGCTGCGGTGCACAATAATTAGGCTTTTTCGAAGCTACCATTACAGCCTCCGACCGACACGACCCAAAAATGGGCGCCACTGGAATGTTTATTGCAGGTTTGACTATATCGTCTTTGTCGTTCAGGAAATTCTCTATGACCGATTTTGTGTCTCTTCCTCAAAAAATTGGCGGTGCGATTGATCGCGCCCTCTGCGAAACGTTTGAAAAACGCGAGCGCGAAATCCCTGCTGGACGCTATGTCAGCCTATGTTTTGACGATTTTCCAAAGACGGCGGCAACCGTGGCCGCTCCAATGGTTGAGGAGCTTGGTTGGCGTGCAACATATTATGTTGCAGGCGGGTTTCTTGGTACGACACGGCCTCAATATGGGACAATGTTCGACGACCAAGACTTGCACCGCTTGCACCAAAATGGACATGATTTCGGCTGTCACACATTCGATCACATTGATTGTCGCACCGCGACCAGTGAAGAGATAGAAGAGCAGTGCAAGCGAAATTTGGAATTCCTTGCGCGGCGCGGCATCACGGATGTGAAGTCCTTCGCATTTCCATTCGGCGCCGCGAACCTTACCTCCAAGAGAATCCTGTCGAATTCTGAGTTTGCGCTTCGCGGGGTTAAAACCGGTCTTAATCGAGGGCGAGCAGACCTGGACATGCTGCGGGCGTGCGGTCTGCAAGACAATAAGGGCGGCACGCAGAAAGCACTCAAGGAAATTGAGACGCTGAAAAACAGCGACGGCTGGCTAATATTGTTTACCCACGATGTTCAAGATAAGCCGTCTCCATGGGGCGTTACGCCCGAAGACTATCGCGAACTTTTGGCGGCCATTGATGCTAGCGGTGCTGAAGTCATTACGGTCGGAGATATGGTCACTCGCATGCAGCCATATGCCTCCCAGGCGGATTTATCCATAGCCTCTTAGGCGCGGGCTAATTCGATACTGATCGGCGCATGATCTGAAGGTTTCCAGCCCCCCCGCCACGCCAAATGGACTTTGTAACTGTTCATGTCCGTTCGCGCCGTAGCAGCATCCGTCGTCCATATATGATCTAGCCGCCGTCCTTTATTAGAGGCCGCCCAATCGCGTGCGCGGTAGCTCCACCAGGAATACAGACGTTGATCTTCGTCATGCACGTGGCGGGCGATGTCGGTGAACCCGCCCTTTTTGCGCGCTTTCTCCAACCCCTCAGTCTCAACCGGCGTGTGAGACACAATCTTCAAGAGCTGCTTATGAGACCAGACGTCATTTGGATGTGGGGCGATATTTAGATCACCAACAAGAACACGCGGCGTACCATCATTTGCGAGCTTGCCATAATGACGTCCGAGGCGTTTCACAAAATCGAGTTTGTGGGCGAATTTGTCATTCGTATCAGGGTCGGGCGTGTCGCCGCCTGCGGGCAAGTAGATATTGTGGAACTCGGTATCGCCGACGCGAATCGCATTTACACGAGCGTGACCTTCTCGGCAAAGCGGCGGGGTCTCCAGAATTTCGATCGGATCGCGACTGGCAATGGCGACACCGTGGTGACCGCCGCGTTGGCCGTTAATGCAAAGGTGCGGCAGGCCCATTTGCTTGAAGGCTTTTTCCGGAAACTCGCCATTCTGGCATTTGATCTCCTGGAAACAGACGATGTCGGGTTGTTCTGCTGCCACGAAAGTTTCGATATTGGGCAGTCGCAACCGTACTGAGTTGATATTCCAGCTTACAATTTTCAGAGGCTTTTTTGTCATTGCTTCCGCTTAGGGAGCGCCCGCTGACTCGTCAACGCGCCCGAATGTTTGGGGACACCCGGGCGCTCACACGTGTAGGTCTGTGTGCGTAGATTGGGTGGCTATTCAAAGGGGAAGAATGCCCGCCCAAGTTGAACCATAGGCAAACACAACAACTCAGCAAGTTTTTTCTTTATTCTTCAAGCGGTGTGAACTTCAGCTTTGCTGCTTGCAAAGTGACCGTGCCGATATCCTCAGTTTTAGCTTCGATGCGAACCGGGACATACGCGCCGTTGGGTAAGGGCGCCAACCACATGCGTAGAGGTCCATCGATTCCGGACAGATTATCCTTATTCGCCTCGCCCTCTTTATACCCCGCAACTTTGTCCATGCGGATATGGCATTCATAGGCGTCACCAGACCACGCTTCGGACTTAACCGGTGTGAGGCCTTGATTGGTCAGGTGCAAATGGGTGAGCTGGCGTCCATCGAAGATCTTCAAAGGCCCACCGCAAGGGTCAGCGCCTTCGGCGCGCGGCTCGAGCGCAAATGAGATCAGCGCAGTTACCGGGTCCTTCGCATCAAGGGCTTGTTCCACGGTTGCGGCTGGGTCGCCAAGATTGCCAAACCGCGGGGTCGCAGTCATCTCGAAATCGTCTTTCAGATATTTCAAATCGACGCGGCGGTTTTTCTTGCCGTCTTTGTTCTGTGAAATGAACGCGTAGGTGTCCAAGCCTTCCGGGCTGGTATAACCGGACGCCGCGATCTCGAGATCGTAATTGACCAGAATATCAGCGAGGCCCGTCGTCTTCACCTTGCTTTTGATCGCGTAAGTATCTTTGTTCATGGTAACGCGAAAATTCGCCTTGCCCGTAATCGGCAAGATCAACACCCACGCGCTCGCCTTTATATTATACTCCATCTCCATGGGCTGGCCGGCCTCGATTTGCGCCAGGATGTGCGGCTCAATCAATGCTGTGTCAGCGCCTGAAACGCTCGCCATGGTCAGCGATGCAAGGGCAGCGGATGCGATTAGTTTTTTCATCATGGCGGGGGGCCTCTACGGTAGATGATTTCCACTAAATATATATGTGTGTGGCAAAAGCTAGGCTGAACAGGGCCGCCACTGTTTCGCCTCGATTAATCCGCGTTAATGTGCGAATTCAAGGCAGGTTCAATTCGGACGCATCTCAGTGCTTGACGGGCTGTGCGTCGACGCGTAATAGCCCCGCTTCGGTTTCAACCTAGAGAATGAGCGAGCGACCCATGTCCCGCGTATGTGAACTAACTGGCACAGGCCCTATGGTCGGACACAATGTCAGCCACTCGAATATCAAAACCAAGCGCCGGTTTATGCCAAACCTGGTGAATGTCACCTTGCATTCTGAATCGCTGGATCAGCGTTTCTCTATGCGGGTCGCGGCAAAAGCGCTGCGTACGGTCGACAAGCTGGGCGGATTGGATGCGTATCTTGCGAAAGCAAAAGACGATGTGCTTTCCACCAAGGCGCTGAAGATCAAAAAGAACATCGCTAAGAAAGCAGAAGAAGCCGCATAAAAGCGCTCTTTGCGAAAGATTTGAACGCGTCCTGAATTCCAGGGCGCGTTTTTTCGTTTCTGTTTTGCGTCCCGGAGAAAGCAGACTAGGTTCCTCCATAGATTTGTTATGGGAGAGACAAATGCGGTTGATGCTAGCAGTGATAGCAGGCTTGGGAGTGGCAGCGTGCCAACCGGCCGAGCAAGGCGCAAGTGAACCAGAAGCGACGGCACCCGCGCTGACGGTCTTCACAGGCGGTACGATTTACACCGGCAACGGGGCTACGACGGTGGAAGCCGTCACGATTGATGATAGCGGGCGCATCGTCGCCGTCAGCCCACCTGCTTCGCAAGACTGGGATGAGGGTGAGGTCACGCTGGTCGATCTCGAAGGCGCGTACATGTACCCGGGCTTTGTCGATGCGCATGCCCATTTGCGCGGCATTGGCGATCGCGAATTGACTCTGAACCTTGAAGGGACCGCATCCATTGGAGAGCTGGTCACGCGCATCGAGTCGGAGCTGCAAGGGGTTCCCGCCGGACAGGTTTTATTTGGCCGCGGATGGATTGAAACGGGTTGGCCAGAGGGCCGTATGCCGATGGCCAGTGACCTGGATGCTGTGAGCCCAGACAATCCGGTTATCCTCGGCCGATCCGATGGACATGCTTTGGTTGCCAATAGCGCGGCGCTCAGCGCCGCCGGCGTCACTGACGACACGGCCGACGTGGACGGCGGAAAGATCGAACGTGATGCGGACGGCAAGGCCACCGGTATTCTGATCGATAATGCGATGGGCCAAGTCTATCAGCTCGTCTCCGCGCCAACCCCAGAAGACATCACGCGCGCCTATGTGGTCGGATCCAAGGCCTATTCCGCCCGCGGCTGGAGCGGCGTGCACAGCATGAGTGTGGCGGCTGGCGATGCCGCCATATTGGAGCGCTTGGATCTTGAGGGGCGTATGCCATTGCGGATCCACAATGCTTTCGATCAGGAAGGTTTCGAGATCGCTTCGACCCGAGCGCACGAAACGGACACGATCACAAACCGCGCGGTCAAACTCTATATGGACGGAGCGCTTGGATCGCGTGGTGCGTTGTTGATTGAGCCGTATTCCGATCGTCCTGGGACGAGCGGCCTTTCTCTGATGGAGCCCGAACTTTTGGGTGACGCAATGCAGCGCGCGGATGCAGGTGATGTACAACTTGCCATCCACGCAATTGGTGACCTTGCCAATCGCCGCATCCTCGAAGAGTTCGAAGCCGGAGCTTATAGCGCTGATGCCCGCTGGCGCATCGAGCATACTCAAATCCTACATCCGGATGACATTGCCCGCGTCGGTAGCCTTGGCCTGATCGCCTCGATGCAGCCGAGCCATGCCATCGGCGATTTAAAATTCGCGCCGGACCGTTTGGGACCAAATCGTCTCTACGGCGCTTATGCCTGGCAGAGCCTTTTGGACACGGGCGCGATTGTCGTTGGCGGATCGGATGCGCCGGTTGAGATCGGGACGCCGCAAATAGAGTTCTATGCGGCTGTGGCGCGTAAAGACCTCGAGGGCTTTAGCAATGAAGACTGGTACGCCGAGGAAGCCTTGTCCCGCGAACAAGCGCTCACGCTGTTCACGTCGGCGCCGGCTTATGCGGCGTTCATGGAAGATGATCTGGGCTCAATCGAAGTGGGTAAACTGGCCGACTTTACGGTATTTGATCGCGATCTGATGACCATTCCAGAAGCCGAAATCCTCCAGGCGGAAACCCTTATGACCGTGGTTCACGGCGAGATCGTGTTCGACAAAGAGTAGGCTTTATTGACCTTTGAAGGAGGGTGGACGCTTCTCAACGAAGCTGTCCACGCCTTCTTTGAAGTCGAAACTTACAAAGCTTTGTTCCATCTCGTGATCGGCGATTTCGAGGGACCGGCCAAAGCTTTGGAAATAGCTCTCGCGGATTTGCCGCTTCATGATTGCTAGTGAGCGCGGCGAGACTTGTGCGGCGAGGTGTTTCGCTGTTTCCAGGGCGTGCGGCATGAGTTCATTCGCAGGCAATGCGCGATTGACCAAGCCAACACGTTCGGCCTCGGCGCCTTTGAACACGCGGGCAGTGAACAGCAGGTCCAATGCATGCGCTTCTCCGATGAGACGCGGCAAGAGCCAGGCGATACCATGCTCAGCAATCAGGCCGCGCTGCGCGAACGCCGTGGTGAACTTGGCGTCCTGATTTGCAAAGCGCATATCGGCGTACAGCGTAAAGATCAGACCAATCCCCGCGCATGGGCCATTGATTGCAGCGATGATTGGCTTTGGGCAGCGATACATATAGCCAAAGCGCCCCGGATAGAGATCCTTTAGGTCTTCCGAGCTTGTATCCTGAGTTGGTTTTGCGACGCTCGCCTCATTCGAGGCCGCGTCTTCATCGTCGCCTATTTGTTGGAGGCCTTGCATGTCAGCGCCGGCACAAAATCCGCGCCCGGCGCCGGTTACGACAATGCATCGAACCGCATCGTCGGTGCCAGCATTCTCGATGACCTGCTGGACTTCATCCTGCATGGTTCCGGTCCACGCATTCAGTCTATCAGGCCGGTTCAGAGTGATGGTCAGGATGCCATCTTCCAGGTCTGTCAGGATATCTTGATACTTCGCCATCGGGTTTCCTCCTGCGGTTCATTTGCCGCTTTTCAACCATACAAGCAGAAGAACTGACGCGCGTAACGGGATACCGCGAGGAAAGTCTCGATCTAGGCGTTTACTTTCGTCGCTCCAAAATGCGCGAGCATGTGTTTCGTTATTTCAGGCAGAAAGCGCGGCGGGACGTCATGGCCCATTCCGTCTAAAACTTCCATTCGTGCGCCTCTGACAAGCTTGGCGATGTCATGGCCGCCCTCGATTGGCACCAAAGGGTCTTTCGACCCGTGCAAGACCAGGGTCGGGGCTTTGATGCTACGCGTATGTTTGCGAAAATCGCCCGCTGATACGATGGCCGACATTTGCCGAGGAACGCCGGCGGGATTGTAGTTACGGTCATAGGACCGGGTGATCCGATCTCGCATGCCATTGGAGTTCTGGTCTTCGCCGGGCGTTCCGATCACGCCGAACGTTGCGACGGAGAGATCGATGATTTCATCACGTGTTGTTGGTTGTGGGCCGCGTCGGACCATCGCTTTCATAACATCGCTGGACGGACGTGGAAGCTTTGGATTGCCGGTGGTGGTCATAATGGCGGTCAGACTGGTCACGCGATCCGGCACCAGCGACGCGACGTGTTGAGCGATCATTCCGCCCATTGAGATCCCGACCAAATGCGCTGTTTCAAGTTTAAGCGCATCCATCAGCCCGATCGTATCTTTTGCCATATCGATCAGAGCGTAAGGCGTTTTGAGCTTGATTCCGATCCGACGCAGCAGGATCTGGCGAATGATATTTGGCGATTTGTCGCCCGTGTGCTGATGCGACAGACCAATATCGCGATTGTCGAACAAGATCACGCGGTATCCACCCGCGACCAAGTCTTCGACCATCTCATCCGACCACATGGTGAGTTGACCGCCGAGGCCCATAATCATCAAGACGGCGGGCGCTGATGTGTCCCCAAAGTCCTCATAAGCGATCTTGATTCCATTGGCGGTGACGTGCGGCATGCGCGGTAATCCTTTTCATTTCGATTTCCATTTAGGTCGACCGAACCGTTCCGGCAATTCAAGCAATTGAGATCGCTTACTCTGGGGCTGACATTATTAGCGGATCTGCCTAGTCGGGTCTGCAGAACTTGCGAATAAAGGGGCACAGCGATGAGCGAGGACGAAACAGGCGGCAATGGGAATATTTTCCAAAGGCTGGCCTCGGTTTTGATGATCAACCGCTATAGTGGCGAGGGCGCTTTGTCCGGCATGGGCTTTAATCGCGCCGCGACGTGGGTGGCGATGATTAGCGCGATAACCGGCGGCTATGTTGGCTTGTCGACCTACAGCTTGGATGTTTCGAAGAAGGTTGACCAGAGTGTCGAAAAATCCTTCGAGATGATCCACGCCTTTAATAGCGAAGACCTGGCGACAGCGCGAACACGGGTCATGTCCTATGTTTATGCCCGCCGCGAATGCGATGCGCGCATGATTGACCGCGACTTATCAGACGCGGATTTCGTCCGCGTCCTGGAATTCTTCGATTTGGTGCATGCCTGCGTGGATGCCGATCTCTGTGATGGGGCAACCGCAAGCCGCTTCTTCGAACCGCATGCAAGTTTTCAGTGGCCCGTACTTACTGTGGTTGTGGGCAATATGAGGTCGGAGACCAATGCCAGTATTTCGGTGCGGTCAGACCCCGGATTCGCGATTGGAATGCCTGCGCTAGCTGATCCTGAGAGTTTTGCACCACCTTGCGATGGAAACTTCTAGAAATTGATCAAATCTCAGCTTCCAACCCCGTCTTACCCAATGTCACACTTGGCGAGCGGCGCGGTTGTGTTAGGTGACCTTCTGTAAGACTTGATGAAAGACCACCCGTATGACCGTGATGAGCGATAGCGACGCCCTGCAGGGCATGAAGCCAACGGAAAAGATCAATGTTCGCAAGGTGTTTGGCCTAGACACCGATCTGGTTGTGCATGGCTTTAAAGAGCGCACAGAATATGTGCCTGCGATTGATGAGTCGTATCGCTTCGATCCGCAGACCACGATCGCGCTTCTGGCCGGCTTCGAACACAATCGCCGAGTGATGGTTCAGGGCTATCACGGGACAGGGAAATCAACCCATATTGAACAAATCGCGGCGCGCCTGAACTGGCCGATGATCCGGGTCAACCTGGATAGCCACGTCTCGCGGATCGACATGGTCGGCAAAGATGCGATCGTCCTGAAAGACGGCGCGCAGATCACTGAATTCCGGGAAGGCATTCTGCCATGGGCGCTTCAGCGTCCCGTCGCCATCACGTTCGATGAGTATGATGCCGGTCGCCCGGACGTTATGTTCGTGATCCAACGCGTGCTGGAAGCCAGTGGGAAACTGACCTTGCTTGATCAAAACCGCGTGATTGAACCAAATCCGTATTTCCGTCTGTTCTCCACGACCAACACAGTTGGCTTGGGTGACACGACCGGACTTTATCACGGCACACAGCAACTCAACCAAGGCCAAATGGACCGGTGGAGCATTGTGACCACGTTGAACTATCTCGAGCATGATGCCGAGGTCGAAATCGTGGCGACGAAAGCGGGGAACGTCGACAAAGAAACCCTGGGCCGAATGGTGACCTTGGCGGATCTGACGCGAAACGCTTTCATGAACGGCGATCTATCAACTGTTATGAGCCCGCGGACCGTGATTACCTGGGCTGAGAACTTCGCCATTTTTGGCGATCTTGGCCATGCTTTCCGGATGACCTTCTTGAACAAGTGCGATGAATTGGAGCGTCCTCTGGTCGCCGAAATGTATCAGCGCTGTTTCGCTGAAGAGCTCCCTGAAAGTGCGTTGATGGTAAAAGTGGCGTAGAAGGGACGTAATGTCCAAAACCGACGACGCCCCTTACGAACTGTTCAAACAGGCGCTTGCGGCAACCGCGAAAGCGATGAGCCAAACGCGCGATGTTGAAGTGACATTCTCTGGCGATGGCCCGAGAGCAGAGGCGGAGCGTTTGATTCTTCCGCCGCCGCCACGCGATCTTGCCCCCGAATTAGCGGCGCAAGCGCGCGGTGATGCGGATGCCACCGCGCTTCGTATGGCGCACCATGATGCCGATGCGCACGCAAAAGCGCGGCCGAGCAATGATGTTGGCCGTCAGGTTTACGAAGCCGCGGAGCGCGCGCGCATAGAGAGCCTCGGTGCCCGCGCCATGGAAGGCACAGCAGACAATCTCGACGCGGCCTTGGCGGCGCGTTGTGAAAAAGCCGGTTACACCCGGATGGAAGACCGAACGCAGGCGCCGCTCGCGCCCGCGATTGAGTTCCTGCTGAGAGAGCGGCTTACGGGTCGTGCCCTGCCACCAGAGGCCGAAGGTCTGGCTAGCCTGTGGCGAGACGAGATTGGCAGCGATGGCAAACGTCCGCTGGACGGCGTGATCGAGCAGCTACAAGATACCTTGATCAATCAAATCGATGATCAGGTGGCCTTCGCTGAAACGGTTCAGCAAATCGTTCGCGAATACACGATGGGTGATGAGGTCAGCGATGACCAAGGCGAGCAGGACGAAGAGTCCGAGGAAGACGCCGAAGACAATAATCAAGAAAACTCTTCTGAGGATGGCGAGTCTGGCGAAGAGACGCAAGGCGCCACGATGGAAGAGGTCGAGGCCGGCGAAACCGAAGATATGGACGGCGAAGAAACCAATGTCTCGGTCGATGCAGACGCTGACATGGACGCCGAAGACAATCCAGATGACACTGACGACGGCACGAAACCCTTGCGTCCGAACTTCCGTGACGGCGATGATGCGCAGCGCTTCCAGTACAATGCGTTCACGACGGCCAATGATGAAGTCGCTCAGGCCATGGACTTATGTGACCCTGAAGAGCTGACCCGCCTTCGCGCCTATCTGGATCACCAGCTCGAAAGCTTGCAAGGCGCCGTGTCGAAGCTTGCGAACAAGCTCCAGCGTCGTCTGATGGCGCAGCAGAACCGGTCTTGGTCATTTGATCTGGAAGAGGGGGTCCTCGACACAGCTCGCCTGACCCGTGTGATCACAGACCCGACAGCGCCGCTCAGCTTTAAACAAGAAGATGATAGCAATTTCCGCGATACAGTCGTGACCTTGCTCTTGGATAATTCCGGCTCGATGCGCGGGCGGCCGATCATGGTTGCAGCGCTGTGCGCTGATATCTTGGCCCGCACACTGGAACGATGCGGCGTGAAGGTTGAGATCCTCGGCTTTACGACCAAAGCCTGGAAGGGCGGGCTCAGCCGCGAAGATTGGGTCAAAGCGGGCAAACCTGCTGGTCCTGGCCGCCTGAACGATCTTCGCCATATCGTCTATAAATCAGCGGACGCCCCGTGGCGTCGTGCGCGGCGCAATCTCGGTCTGATGATGCGCGAAGGCTTGCTGAAAGAGAACATTGATGGCGAAGCGCTACTTTGGGCGCATGATCGTCTGATGGGCCGGCCTGAGCAGCGCAAGATCATGATGGTGATCTCTGACGGCGCGCCGGTTGATGATTCAACGCTGTCTGTGAATGTTGGCAACTATCTTGAGCGCCACCTGCGTCAGGTGATCGAAGAGCTGGAAAATCGCAGCCCGATCGAACTGATTGCGATCGGCATCGGCCATGATGTCACCCGCTACTATAAGCGCGCTGTAACCATTGTGGATGCTGAGCAATTGGGCGGTGCGATGACCGAGCAGCTTGCCAGTCTATTTGACGAGAATGGCGAGGGGCCGAAACCCGAAGCGATGTCTATACCGCCGCTCACACGCGAAACCGTACGACCTGGCGGCGCAACGAGTGGTGCAGGCGCGGGCGCGCCGCGCTATGGCGGGCCCAAAGTTGGGTCAGGCCGGGATGTTCGCCGCACAAGGATGTAAATTCCTTCATCTTCCTGCCCTATTCATGCGATTGAACGAGCGTGACGAAGGCGAGTTTTCATGCGTTTCTTTTCTTTCTTTGCAATGGCTGGATTGGCCGCCTGCACGGCGTCTGATGTTCAGCCATCCGAACCATTGGAGGTTGTCTCGAGCGCAGCCCTCTGGGCGTTCGACGACCATGTCGCAGATTTTCGACAACGGTCCTGCCCGGAGGGGGTGTCTTATCAGAAAGCTGAAGAGCTCTCCTTGCAGATCATCGAAGCCGAGCGCGGACCAAAATCGGCTCGAGAGATCAATCTTGAAGGCCTGACGCTTGCCGGCGCTTGGCATTTGAAATCTGAAAATTCTGAGTTTGGCGGTTTGTCCGGCCTGGACGTGCTGCGATCAGGGTCTCTTCTCTCGATTACCGATGATGGCAAATTCGTATGGATCGGCATCGATCCGGAAACGGGCGCGCCAGACGGTCTCGGCGCGATTGCCTACATGCGCAACGCTGACGGCGATATCTTCCCAACCAAGAGATCTGCCGATTCAGAAGATCTAGCGTTTCGCGATGGACTTGCATTGGTGAGCTTTGAGCAAGATCATCGGATCGAGGCTTATGACTTAGAAAGTTGCGGCGCCGCGGCGCGCGCAGCTCGCGTGGTCAAACTGGATAAAGTCGTCGACGGAAACGTTTTGAGCGACAATCGCGGGCCTGAGGCCCTGGCATTGAATGAGCAGACATTGACCGTTGGCTTTGAAGTCTATGGCTCCGGAGGCTCGCCGATGGGCGAGGTTCGCGTTGACGGAACGCTCGAAGGCTTTCGTCGGACCGAACAGCCCTTACTCTATATGCTCACTGGCATGGATAGAGACGGCGAGACGTCCGCAAAAATTTTCAGAGCTTACGACCCACTTCGCGGGTCACGAGCGATCCTACGTGTCCATAACGGGGAGACCCTATCGGCAGAGGCGAAGCTAAAAAAGCCGCTTCCGGTCGATAATTTCGAAGCCGTCGCGATCGGTGAGAATGCAGCCGGTGGAACACGTGTTTGGGTTCTGTCAGACGATAATTTCAGTCCGGATCAACGCACGCTCTTATTGGCGTTCGATCTCGCGGACTAATCCGCTTTAATCGTGTCGACCAAAGCCACCGCTTCATAACTCGCCCAATCGGCTTCGCCTTCAATCTTTGCGATCTTCAGACTCTCCTTGTCGTACAGAATGGTCGTGGGGAAGCCGCCACCAGCGCCCATATCATAGACAACGTTCCAGCCATCGGGCTCATCCGCCAACGTGTAAAACTCCAGTACGCCTCCGGTGAGCTCGTCTAAACGCCGTACGGCATAGTCTCGATCCGTCGGCGCATCGACGCTGATGGCGATGACTTTGAAGGCCTCGTCCCCGCGCGCGGTTTCGAGCGCTGCCAATGATGGCATCTCGCGCTCACAAGGCCCGCACCAAGTCGCCCAGAAATTCACCAGCACGACTCGCCCCGCAAAGTCTTGCAAAGTGACCGGCGCGCCAGCCGCATCGACAAAGGCTGCTGTGGTGGCTGGCGTGCCGCGATCGGCCAGATCCATCTTGACGAGCGTCCCGATCGCAAGCTTTGCCACTGGGTCGCGGTTACTTCCGTTTGAAGAGGCGCTAAAGACAGCATAAAGCAAGGCCAGAACAATCCCGGCAAACATGGCTGGGATGGCAAAGCGCAAAAAACGATCCATGGGGCGACGAGCCTCTAAGCAGCAAAAGACGAGATATCGATATGGCGAGTGAGAGTTCAAAAGGCCAGAAGATGTGGGGTGGACGCTTCGCCGCACAGCCCAGCGACATCATGCAATCAATCAATGCCTCAATCGATGTCGACAAGCGTATGGTTCGCGAAGACATTGCGGGATCCCGCGCTCATGCGGACATGCTGGCCGAGCAAGAGATCATCTCGGCTGAGGATAATGAAGCCATCCAGGGCGGTCTCGATCAAATCGTCGATGAAGTTGAGGCCGAGACATTTCCATACCGGGCCGAGCTAGAAGACATTCACATGAATGTCGAAGCCCGCTTGAAAGAACTGATCGGTGAACCTGCGGGCCGTCTGCACACGGCACGCTCGCGCAATGATCAGGTTGTGACCGATTTCCGACTCTGGACCCGCGGCGCTCTAACCGAAGCGCGGCGGAGCTTGAAAACACTTCAACGCGCTATGGTGAAACGGGCGGGCGAGAACGCAGAAACCGTGATGCCAGGTTTTACCCACTTACAAACCGCACAGCCCGTGACGCTTGGCCATCATTTGCTGGCCTATGTCGAAATGATGGAGCGCGACCGGTCTCGCATGGATGATTGCGCGCGGCGCCTGAATGAAAGCCCGCTCGGCTCTGCGGCGCTTGCCGGAACCGGCTTCACCATAGACCGTGACGCCACTGCTGAAGCGCTTGGCTTTTATCGCCCGATGGCAAACTCGCTCGATGCGGTATCCGCGCGCGATTTTGCGCTTGAAGCCCTCGCGGCCTTGTCTATCGCTGCGACCCACCTCTCGCGCCTGGCAGAAGAGATTGTGCTCTGGACCAGCGCTCAGTTTGCGTTCGCGAAATTGTCAGACGCTTGGTCGACCGGCTCCTCGATCATGCCGCAAAAGCGCAACCCGGATGCGGCAGAATTGATTCGCGCCAAAGCGAGCCTGATCACCGGGCAGTACGCAGCGTTACAAGGCGCGGTGAAGGCCCTTCCGCTCGCCTACGCCAAGGATCTGCAAGACGATAAGCAGCTAACATTTGCGGCCTTTGACACGTTCAGCCTGTGTGCCGCTGCCATGGCTGGCATGATGGAGACGATCAGTTTCAATGCTGAGAACATGCGCGCCGCCGCTGCAAAAGGCTTTTCAACCGCGACCGATCTTGCCGATTGGTTGGTGCGAGAGCTGAAAATGCCGTTCCGCGATGCCCACCACGTGACCGGGTCTCTGGTGGCGATGGCCGAGAAAAAGGGATGCGATCTGCCTGAGCTTAGCCTCGAAGACATGCAATCTGTTGAACCGCGGCTTACAAATGACGTATTTTCAGTCCTGACTGTTGAAGCCTCCGCGATGAGCAGGCAAAGCTATGGTGGTACTTCGCCAGTCCGTGTGGCTGAACAAGTGGAACAATGGACGCAGCGTCTCGGTTAGACGCGGATAGGAGCGACCCAAATGAAACATCTGATCAAGAGCGCCTTGGCGATCTCAGTATTGGCCGGTCTTGCAGGCTGCGGTCTGCGCGGCGATCTAGAGCGCCCGCCGCCAATCTTTTCTGAACCGCCAACCGAGGAAGCGCAGCAACCTGTTGATTCTGTCGCTTTATTTGCGGTCGCGGAAATCGATGAGAACCGTGTCTATTACAATTCCCTTGGGGGAGAGATCCCAAAACCTGCACCCGATACGGATGTGGAAGAGGACAATATGGGGGAGGTCAGCCCCGGCTGACGAACGCGTTTGCACCACTTTAATTATGAGAATGGTCGCCTTCATTGCGAAGGGGTCGACCTGAATGAGGTTGCTGATCAGGTCGGCACGCCAGTCTATGTCTATTCCACCGCGACGCTGCGCCGGCACGCCCGCGTCATTGCGGCCGCGTTTGAGGGTATGGATTGCCTGATCGCCTATTCGGTGAAGGCGAATGGTAATCTTGCCGTTCTCAAAACGCTGGCAAGTGAAGGTTGCGGGGCGGATGTCGTAAGTGGCGGCGAACTGCGCCGCGCTTTAACTGCGGGCATTCCAGCCCAGCGGATCGTCTTCTCTGGCGTCGGTAAAACGCGCGAAGAAATGGCGCTTGGCCTGGAAACTGGAATTCATCAGTTCAACGTTGAAAGCGGCGCCGAACTGGTTGCGCTGTCGGAAGTTGCAGAGAGCCTCGGCAAAGTTGCGCCTATCGCTTTGCGCGTGAATCCTGATGTCGCAGCAGGCGGTCACGCAAACATCTCAACCGGAAAAGCGGGCGACAAGTTCGGTGTGCCGTGGGGCGATGCGCTTGGCCTCTATGAGCAAATCAAATCCTTGCCCGGGGTCGAAGCCGTCGGTGTCGACGTCCATATCGGATCGCAGATTGGCGAACTCGCGCCGATGCGCGCGGCGTTTGAGAAGACTATTGGCCTGGTCAAAGATTTGCGGGCTGCCGGGCACAATCTGACCCGGATCGATTTGGGCGGCGGGCTCGGTATTCCTTATCAAGCGTCAGATAGTCCTGCGTCGCCAGCTGATTATGCCGCAATGATCCGTGACGTAACCAAAGATCTCGGCTTGCAAGTTGTGCTTGAGCCGGGCCGTGTGATTGCTGGGAATGCGGGCATCATGATGACGGAGGCGCTGTATCATAAGCCAGCCCCCGACCGGACATTTCTGATCATTGATGCCGGTATGAACGACCTCATGCGTCCTGCCCTTTATCAGGCGCATCACGACATTATCCCGGTGAATGAGCCGGCGGCTGGCGCCGAGCAAGTCGAGTATGACATTGTTGGCCCGATCTGCGAGTCGACGGACAAATTCGCCGCGAAGCGATCGATGCCCAGCGTCGCGCCAGGTGAACGGATTGCGTTTATGTCATCTGGTGCCTATGGCGCCGTGCTCTCAAGTCAGTACAATGCAAGACCGCTCGTGGCGGAAGTCCTGGTGGACGGCGATCAATTCGCTATCGTACGCCGTCGCCCAAGCTTCGAGCAAATGATTGAATTGGAGCAGATGCCAGATTGGCTGACCTAAACCGCATCCCCGGCACGAAGCGCCTGATTGATCTGACCTATGGTCGGTTAAGGCGTATCGAATTGTGGCGGGCATGGACGCCGCTGCTCGTGCTTGTGGTCGTGTTTGCGGGATCAGCCATTTTAGGGCTATTCGAACGCGCGCCTGCCAATGTCGCCGCGTTTGCGACTCTGATCTTCTTTGTTGGCGCCCTGATTGCGCTGTGGCGCGGGTTTCGCCGCTATCAGCGGCCCAGCCGTGCTCAGGCGATTGAGGCGCTCGACCAGCAATCTGACTTACGGCCACTCGCCTCGCTCGCCGACCGCCCGGCGCGGCCTGAGGTGGATGGAGTCAGACTCTGGCGCGCGCATGAAGAACGTCTGACCGATGCCATACGCCGACTAAAAGTGCCGGGCTTTGGCGCGGTTTGGCGAAAGCTTGACCCGACGCGGCTACGCTTTGTGTTGCCAGCCTTTCTGGCTTTGGCCCTGGCCCTATCTTGGAATGACGCACAATCGCGCCTTATGGGCGCGCTCGATCCTGACTATGGCAGCCTGTTCGGCGCTGAGAACGTCCGTATTGAAGCTTGGATTGCCCCGCCAGAACATACCGGGCGGGCGCCGATCTTTCTGAAAGACGGGCAAACCGAGGTGCGTGTGCCCAAAGGCTCCGTCATGACCCTGCGGGCGCAGGCGCCATCGGCGCCAAAACTGCGCGTGTCCAGCGAAGACGGTCGCAAGACAACGGCCTTCCTGGCAACGCCGGACGGCGCTTATGAAACGACCACGACGATCACTGCAGACAGCACGGTATCCGTGCGGTGGTGGGGCGAACGGGAAGCCTGGTCGGTTCTCGCTTCGCCTGACGCGCTTCCGGAAGTTGAGTTCGTTGATCTGCCCGTTCTTGGAGCGGGAGACCGAACTGAGTTCAGTTGGACCGTCAGCGATGATTACGGTGTCTCGAAACTCGAAATGGCGATCAAACCCGAAGGGGAAGACCGCGAGCCGGATATGGTCGCGATTGAACTTGGGGGTATCAGCCCGCGCGAGGTTGAAGATGAATCCAAGCTCGATTTGACCCGTAATCGCTGGGCCGGCGCGCAGGTCGAGGTTTGGTTGGTGGCGACGGACGGAGCCGGTCAAACGGGAACGAGTGAACCCTACACGTTCAAACTTCCGTCAAAGCTGCTCCTGCAGCCGATTGCAAAAGCCATCCAGGATGTGCGTGTGACTGTGCTGCGTGAGGACGATGCTTATGCGGAAGCCGACGCTGCCACTGATTCAACGCGCGCCGGGGCGTATTATGTCTCCGCGACCCAGCGCTTGACGCAAGCACCGCAAGGGGTGCAGCGAGGGGCATTGATGCTGGAGGCGATCACTTATGAGGCCCCGCGTTATTACAAGGATATTCTGGTCTATTCCGGCCTAGAGACGGCCCGCTACGCTTTGGATGCGTCCGTCTCGACCGACGAAGCCAAATCCACCGAGCCGCTGCTCTGGTCGCTCGCGCTACGGGCGGAATATGGCTCTGCGGCCGACGCATATGCAGCGCTGATGGCGGCTAAGAAAGCGCTAGAGGATGCTCTGCGCGATGGCGCCAGCGAGGAAGAAATCAAACGCCTGATGGAAGCGTTCAAGGACGCAGCGCAGCGATACATAGCGGCCAAGATGGCCGAAGCGCTCGCCAATGGCTTAGAGGCAGCGCCTGACAATGAAGATGGCGCCGAAGGACCTTCTGGCTCAGGGATGGGCGGACAAGGCTTTTCGGACATGTTGGACGCGCTTGAAGATTTGACCGAGACTGGCGCAACGGATCAGGCCCGGCAATTGCTCGCCGACATCACCAATATGCTGGAGAACCTGGAGTTTCAGCAGGGGTCCGGCTCTGGCGAAGGTTTTCCAGGCATGCCGGGTGAGGGCGGCGAAGGCGATGATAGCGACGTCCCCGAAGAAGAACGCGAAATGAGCGAGACGATGCAAGAGCTGTCCGATCTTTTGCGCGAACAGCGTGAGCTGAATGACGAGACCTTGGCAGAGCAACGCGGTGAACGCGGTCAATCAGGCGAGTCTGGTGAAGCGGGCGACCAACAGTTTGGCGAAAGCCAGCCGGGCGAAGGACAATCGGGAGAAGGTGAGGGCGATCTACCCGACTGGATGCAAGGTGAGGATGGACGGTCTTTGGCTGAACGTCAGCGCGAACTGGCGGATCGGCTTGAGCAACTCGCTGAGGGTGAGATAGGCGGCGGCGAGGAAGGCGAGGGCGAAGGCGCTGGCGGCTTGCTCGATGACGATACTGTAGAGGCGATCGAACGCTCTCAGCGCCGAGCAGGGAATGCCCTGGAAGATGGCAATGAGGGCCGCGCCATTCGCAATCAAGAGCAAGCAACTCGGCAATTAAGGGAGCTCGCTGAAGGTCTCGCTGAAGCGCTGGACCAGGCCCAAGCTGAACGCAATGGCGAGCAGCAAGGACAAGGTCAGGGCGCATCTGATCCATTCGGGCGCTCGCAAATGGGCGGCATCGACGACAGCAATAGTGTCGATATTCCGGATGAAGCTGAACGGCAGCGCGCCAAAGATATTCTCGATGAGCTACGCCGCCGCTATGATGAAGCCGTCGATGAAGACGAGCGGGAATATTTGGAACGCTTACTCGACCGGTTCTAGCGGTTTCTCAAATTTCAGCGTCATTCGATCTGACTCGCCAATCGCGAGGTAGGCAGCAGCATCAAATCCGTCTGCGGTGTTGCCCTCTCGATCGGTTGCTCGGCTTACAGGCGGTAAGGTCCAGACACCAAACGGATGATCAGCTGTATCGGCAGGATTGGCATTGATCTCACTGCCCGCGACGAACTCAAAGCCAGCCGCGGCGGCCATCGCTTTGACGAAGTCCTCGTGGACATAACCCGAGCTACCGCGTGGATCTTGCTCGGCACTGGAGGGTAGGCGGTGTTCGACGACACCTAGTACGCCGCCCGGTTTCAAGACTGCAAAGGCATCTGTGAAGAATTTGGCGGAGTAATCATTACCCATCCAATTGTGCACATTGCGGAAGGTCAGCACAGCATCAACTGAGCCGGCCTCTGCCATCGGCCCGGATTCAGCAGAAAAAGCAGTATAGGCCAGCGTACCAAACAGATCTTCATCGGCTGCATAGACGGCTTTGAAGTCCGCGATGCGTTGTTCCATCCGTGCCAACCGCTCGCCTTCATAGATATTCAAATCCCAAACGGCGGCGATCATTTGTCCGTCGCCAGAGGCCAAGTAAGGCGCCAGTACATTGGTGTACCAGCCGCCGCCAGGCCAAATCTCGATGACGCTATCATCTGGCGAGATCTCAAAGAATTCGAGCGTTTCAGCCGGATTTCGCCAGGCATCACGCGCCTTTTCATCATCACTGCGCCAGTCTCCGGCGACAGCATCTGCGAGGGAAAGCGGACCTGCTTCAACCACTTCTACTGGGGGTGGTGTTTCCGCTTCGAGCGTCTCAGCAGGCGCCTCTGTGCCGCCTGAACAGGCGGCTAAAAGGGCTGCGCTTGCACCCAAAATCCAAGTTTTCTTCATCACATTGCTCCGCTAGGGGGGTTGAATCGAGATATCTGCAATTCCACATACACCGTGTCGCGGTGCTGCCAAGCAGGCCGAGACCGGAATTTTTGCCAGTGCCGATGGTCGGGCTGGACGAACAGAAGTTCCGACACTCAATCCTCGCGGCTATGTTGATCGCCGGAGGCCACAGTTGCTAGTGAAAGGACTGTCACAATGAGCACGATTGATCTCACCCCCCTATACCGCACCATGGTTGGTTTCGACCGAATGGCAAATATGATTGATAGCGCCGCCCGTCTTGATGGCGCGCAAGGCTATCCCCCGTACAATATCGAACGCGTCGAAGACGATGAGTTCGCGATCGAAATCGCCGTCGCCGGCTTTGGTGAAGAAGATTTGGACATCGAAACCAAGGATGGTTTGCTGACCGTCGCAGGACGAAAAGCCCCAGCTGAAGACACGTCGGAACGCCAATTCCTGCATCGCGGCATCGCGGAGCGCGGCTTTCTTCGCCGGTTCCAGCTTGCCGACCACGTGGTCGTGACCGGCGCGGGCCTCAAGAATGGCCTGTTGCGGATCGAATTGCTGCGCGAGCTGCCCGAGGCCAAAAAGCCTAGGAAGATCGAAATCGGTGCCCCGACAAAAGGCGGGAAACCGACCTTGATCGAAGGTAAGGCTGACGCGGCCTAGGGCAAAACACCCTCAAGACCTAAATTGAAGAGCTCGTGCCAAAAGGTGCGAGCTCTTTTGTTTGCCTCTTTGCGGCAGGTGCCGGGGTCGCTATCATCTTGGGATGGCTCGCTTATTGATCATCTATCATTCCCGCACCGGTGGGACGACCCAAATGGCCGAGGCAGCTCGAGAAGGGGCCACTGGAGAAACCGGTGTTCTCTTGAGGCGCGCCGAAGAGGTGCGTGCTCAAGAGTTGGTTGACGCTGATGGTTACATCTTCGCAGCGCCTGAAAACCTTGCGGCACTATCTGGGCAGATGAAGGAGTTTTTCGATCGGACTTATTATCCGCTGCTCGGTAAGATTGAGGGACGGCCTTATACGCAATTAATCTGTGCTGGATCCGATGGTGAAAACGCGGCGCGTCAGATTTCACGAATTGCGACGGGATGGCGGCTAAAGGCCGTCCAACCTCCGATCATCATCTGTACGCACGCTCAAACAGAAGCCGAAATCCTGGCACCGAAAACCATTACCGAAGCGGATCTCGCGGAATGTCGGGAGCTTGGCACGG
The DNA here is from genome assembly GCA_039970335.1 of Henriciella sp. GTDB lineage: Bacteria > Pseudomonadota > Alphaproteobacteria > Caulobacterales > Hyphomonadaceae > Henriciella. The sequence goes on from JBDVMC010000017.1 coordinate 95,432, forward strand.
CGATGGCTGCGGGGCTTGAGATGGGCGTTTTCTAAACCCTAGCCTGATTTAAGCGACTTTAGCGGAGCCTTTGTCAGTAACAAACTCAATGCCCGCATCATAAGTGGATTGCCAAACCACCTTGGCGAACCGGTTCAAACCGATCCGAGACGCTTTGATTTTGATGACATTGGGGAGCGTGCCGCGATTGCGAAAGCGGATGCGCGCGCCAGTTTTAGAAACGTCCAGGATAATGCCTTCGCGGACCGCGCCAGCTTCGGTAAATACAGAGCAAACGCACCAAATGCCCTTTCGAGGGCCCCGTCGTTTGTCGGTTGCTGGACGCAATATCTCAATCGGGAGCGGTGCTGAAGTCCGTTCAGCCCGCTCCAAATCAATCTTCATTTTGCTCTTCGATTTTGACGAGAACATTGCGCAAATCCCATAGATTGCTGCAGTATACGTCAAATCTCGTTAAGGTTGAATTACCGGATTCGACAGGTGACGCGGACTGCGCGCCACCTGTCTTACGGGTTAACCTGACTTCATTTCATCGAATGGGATATTCTTGTCGACGCGGACATCTTGCGGCAATCCGAGTACGCGTTCGGCGATGATGTTCTTCAGAATTTCGTCTGTTCCGCCAGCAATGCGTAGGCCTGGGGCCCACATGAAGCTTTGCTGGAAGAGACCATCCGCTGGCATATCGTCGCCGGTCATCAGACCATAATGATCCTGCATCTCGATGGCTGAGTTACAGATATCTTGCAACTGATTGGCCGTGATGATCTTACCGATCGAGTTTTCAGGTCCAGGCGTTTGCCCTTTTGAAAGCGCCGTTTGGGTACGCAGCTTGGTGAGCTTGTAGCCCTGCGCCGCGACATACCAATCTGCGAGATTATCGCGGAACGCCGCATCACTCATTGTCCCAGCTTGTTTGGCATAATCCATGATCTCAGACCAATCAGGACCAGGTGAACCGCCGACGGCGAGACGCTCATTCATCAGCGTCACAATCGCGACTTTCCACCCTTCGCCAACTTCGCCGAGGCGGTCGCTGTCTGGGATACGGACGTCAGTGAAGTACACTTCGTTGAACTCACGTCCGCCTGAAGCCTGGTGAATGGGTCGGGCTTCAACCCCTTGCTGCTTCATGTCCACGATGAACATGGTCAGGCCTTTATGCTTGGCCGCTTTCGGGTCGGTGCGGACGAGCAGGATTCCATAATCAGAATAGTGCGCGCCTGAGGTCCAGACCTTTTGGCCATTGATCACCCATTCGTCGCCATCTTTGACCGCGCGCGTTTTTAGACCCGCAACATCAGAGCCGGCAGACGGCTCGGAGAAGAGCTGACACCAGATTTCCTCACCGAGGAGCGATTTTTGGACATAGCGTTTCTTGTGCTCGTCCGAGCCAAACGCGATGACGGTTGGGATGCACATGCCAAGGCCGATCGTGAACGGGCCTGTTGGCGCATCAAACTTGGCCTCTTCCTGACCCCAGATGACCTGCTGCATCGGCGTGCCGCCGCGGCCGCCCATCTCTTTAGGCCAGGTGATTTTGGCGTAACCTTCTTTGGCTTTTGTCGCCTGCCAGGTTTTGGCTTGTTTCATGAACTCTTCGCCTGAAACGCGCTGACGCAATGGCTTGGCGCCTTTTGGGTCTAGGTGTTTGCCCAGGAACGCCCGCGCTTCGGTGCGGAATTCGGCTTCTTCAGCTGTATCGTTGAAATCCATTGTCTTTCTCCGTTCCTTAAGCCGCGTTCTTCATTTCGAGCGCGCGGACCAATTTCTCTTTCCAAACCTTTGGCGCGCCAGCTTGTACGGCGAGCAATTTGGCTCTGCGATAGAACAAGTGGCAATCGACTTCCCAAGTAAAGCCCATACCACCATGGGTTTGGATATTCTCCTTTGACGCGTACCAGAACGCTTCACTTGCCGCTAAACGAGCGGCCGCAGCGCCTTCGGGCAGTTCCGCAGCATCTGTCGAAAGGGCCCACGCCCCGTAATAGCAGTTCGAGCGCGCCACTTCGTTTTTGACATACATCTCGGCCAGCTTGTGCTTGATCGCTTGATTGCCGCCAATTGGACGTCCAAAGGCATAGCGCTCTTTGGCATAATCGGTGGCCATCTCAAGACAACGCGTCGCGCCGCCCAACTGTTCGAAGGCGAGCAAGACGGCTGCGCGATTCATGATCGCCTCATGCATCTCAGCGCCCGTGCCAGCCTCGCCGAGGCGTTCGCCCACCGCGCCATCAAATGTGATTTTCGCGTGGCTTCTTGTTGGCTCGAGGGTCTTCACGGTTTCGCGTGAGACGCCTGCGCCGTTCAGGTCGACCAGCACCAGGCTTGCGCCCTTGCCTTCTTTGGCGAGGACAATCGCGTGGGTTGCGATATCGCCATCTGTGACAGGCAGTTTGGTGCCGCTGAGTTTGCTGCCATCGAATGAGACCGATAGTTTTGCTGGATCAGGGTTGCCTGGGCCTTCGCTGGCTGCATAGCAACCAATGACGTCGCCGCTTGCGACGCCGGGAAGGACAGCGCCTTTTTGTGTGTCGCTGCCAGCAATGAGTAGGCCTTCAGCGAAGAAATAAACGGTACTTGCAAACGGTACGGGCGCCAATGCACGGCCCATCTCTTCGGCCAGAATACAAAGCTCCAGAGCGCCAAGCCCAAGGCCGCCATGCTCTTCGGGGATCGCTGTGCCCAGCCACCCCATCTCTTTCACCTTTTGCCAGACCCCTTCATGGTGGGTCTTGTCGTCATCGTCCAAAACCTCGCGTACATGCTGCGTCGTGCACTCCCCATCGAGGAACTTCCGCGCTTCATTGCCGAGGAACTTTTGATCATCTGAGAAGTCAAAATTCATGGCCCTACCGGCCTCCCTGTCTATTTCTATGCCTCTCACAATAGCGCGGTTGACGTGCACGGAAACCCGTGACCCAACGGTAGGCTTATCTTGCGTAAATCAAAGCGATCGCCGTGATTGGATTGCAAGCCACGACAAGTTGGCTAAATGGGGTTGAGCACAACCAGAAAGGTCTCCTCATGCGCACGGAAACGCCGGTTCAAATCAAGCTAGCAGACTATACGCCTTACCCGTTCGCGATCGACCAAGTGGAGATGATGTTTGACCTCGAGCCGAACGCGACGACGGTTCGGTCCAAAATGCAGGTGCGCCGCCTCAGCGCGGGTGACCTGGTTCTGGATGGTGTCGAGCTGACATTGAAGTCTATCTCTATCGATGGCGCCGCTCTTTCTTCTGACGCCTATCAGGCGCATGATGAGACGCTGACGCTTACAGATGTGCCAGACGTCTTCTTGTTGGAAACGGTTGTGAAGATTGACCCTTCTGCAAATACAGCCCTATCGGGCCTCTACATATCAGGCGGCCGGTTTTGCTCTCAATGCGAAAGTATAGGCTTTCGCCGCATCACCTATTGGCCAGACCGCCCGGACGTTATGAGCCGCTTCAAAGTGCGCATTGAAGCAAACAAAGAAGCGTTCCCGATCTTGCTGTCGAACGGCACAGCTGGCGCGGCTGGCGCGCTTGATCAAGGCCGTCATTACGCCGAATGGGACGACCCGCATTTGAAACCTTCCTATCTTTTTGCCCTCTGCGCGGGTGACTATGATGTGTTTAAGGACACGTTTGAAACGATGAGCGGCGCGCATGTTGATCTCGCAGTACATGTCGACAAAGGCGATGGCGAGCGAGCCGCCTGGGCGATGGAAAGCCTGAAAGCTTCCATGAAATGGGACGAAGACGTCTTCGCGCGTGAGTATGATCTTGGCGTATTCAACATCGTCGCGGTGCGCGATTTCAATTTTGGCGCGATGGAAAATAAAGGCCTCAACATTTTCAACTCTGCCTATGTCCTGGCCGATGAGACGACCGCGACGGATGCTGATTTCGAAGCGATTGAAAGTATTGTCGGCCACGAGTATTTTCACAATTGGACCGGCAATCGCATCACCTGCCGCGACTGGTTTCAACTCTGTTTGAAAGAGGGCCTGACGGTCTTCCGCGATCAGGAATTTAGCGCTGACATGCGGTCGCGCCCGGTCCAACGCATCAAGGATGTTATTCGCCTACGTGCGCGCCAGTTCGCTGAGGATGCGGGACCGCTTGCCCACCAAGTTCGTCCCGACAGTTATGGCAATATCGACAATCTCTACACCGCCACCGTGTATGAGAAAGGCGCGGAGTTGATCCGCATGCTCAAAACAATGATTGGCGACGAAGCATTTGCCAACGGTATGCAGGTCTATTTCGATCGACATGATGGCGAGGCGACAACGATCGAACATTTTTACAAATGCTTCGAAGATGCGAGCGGTGAGGACCTTTCCGATTTCCGTCGCTGGTACAGCCAGCCTGGCACACCGACCCTAACCGCTAGCGAAATTTGGGACGAAGACTCGGGCGTGCTGACCGTGATGTTTAACCAATCCAATCCAGAAACGCCTGGTAACGCGTCGCCAAAGCCATTGCGTATGCCGCTTCGCGTCGCCGCGTTCAATGCATCTGGCGAGACATTGGAAGATCTAACGCTGTTGATTGAGAGCGATGAAACGATCTGGTCTATCAAGAGCGAAAGCGGCCGGCCCTTCGTCTCGCTGAATCGCGGTTTCTCGGCTCCCGTTCGGCTTGATCATCAGATTGATGATGCTCACAGGCTCGCTTTGGCGCGTGTTGATGATGATCCGTTTAACCAATGGGATGCCCTGCAAGCCTTGGTGAAGCAGGATATTCTGGCGCTCGCCTATGCTGGGAAAGCCGCCCCAGACCAAGAGATGATCACCGCGCTTGCCGCAGCCGTTCGCTCCAATCTGAGTGACCCAGCTTTTGCGGCCCTCCTCACGCGGATCCCAGATGTTGGGGAGCTCTTTCTCGAGCACACCCCGGCCAATCCAATGGCCTTGGCAAACGCGCGCAAATCGGTTCAGCAGAGCCTGGCTCTTGAACTCGCCTCCGATGCGGCTGCGTATTTGGCGAAGCCGCCTGCAAAAGCGTTTCGGCCTGATGCTGAGCAATCTGGTGCGCGCGCGCTCAGAAGCGCGTTTATCATGCTCATTGGCGCCGCCGGAGAAGCGTCTGATGCGCAGCTAAAAACGCTGTTCGATAATGCCAGCAACATGACTGAAAGCCTGTCCAGCTTACGTGCGCTTTGCGTCGCGCGCGGGGAGAGCAAAACGTCAGCTCTCAGCGCGTTCGAAGCCCAATGGGCAAGCAATGAACTGGTCATGGACAAATGGTTCGCCGTTCAGGCCGCCACGAGCTCAGTCGAAGATGTTGCCGAACTTCTGAAACATTCAAAGTTCGATCTCAGCAATCCCAATCGGGTTCGCTCGGTGATCGCGGTCTTCGCTATGCAAAATCTTGCGGCGTTTCACGCACCGGATGGGGCAGGGTACAAACTGACGGCTGAGATTATTCAGGCCGCTGACGAAAAAAATCCAGCTCTGGCGGCGCGACTACTCATGGCGTTCGAACAATGGCGGTCTGTTGAGCCTGAAGCGCAAAAGGCGGCGCAGGCGACGTTGAAAGCGCTGCAGGACGGTGATTTGTCTAAGAATGCCTCCGACATTATTGGTCGCACCCTCAGCTAACCCATCTCGGCTCTTCAGAATCGTGTAATTGGTTAACCGATCCTGAACTTTCACAACCCTAGGGTCATGACATAAGAGCCGCGTCCAAAGAGGCGCAATCAGAGAGGTGCGAGCTGTGGCGCGAAAAAAAGCCAAAGCCGGAAAGTCCAGATGGGCGAAACTTGGACAAGCGCGTCCAAGCCTGAGCCTGACCAAAGTGCTTGGTTTGATCATCTTGATCGAAGGCGTCGCACTTGGCATGAAAGCCTATGATGACCGACAGCGTATGCTCGATGCCAAACAGGTTGAAACGCATCGCGAAGCCCTGGCGGTTTCCGAACGGATTGCAGGCAAAGTCTCAACCGTCGAACAGACGCTTCGCCTTGGATACCAGGCGGGGTGGTCTGTTGAGCAAACCCAACGGTCTCTTGCTGATCTTGAAATAGCGGCGACACTCGCGGACGCTTTAACAGCGGCGCCGAGGTCGCGTCTGCGGACCGCCGGTGAGCGAGCATCTGAATTGTTGGCAACAGGTCACAAGGTTGGGATGACCGCATCAGAAGACTTGATTGTTGTTTTTGATCCGGAATCTGGGAGTTCGCGCCTGGCCATCGTCGCAAGCCAAACCTGGTTGCCTGAGGCGCGCGGTGGCCGGTCTATTGGTCTTCGACCTGACAGATTGGACGGTGGACAAATCCTCTCAGCGCGAGAAGTTTCGGCATGCTCACCCGTTGCTCAAGGGACTTTCTCGGTTTGTATTCAATCGCAATTTTCTATGATGTCGCGGACGGCCGTGATTGATTTGCTGGCCTATGCGCTTCTCCTGCTTGGACCGGCATTGGCGATTTTGGGCCTCTTTCGTTTGTTCGAACAGCGCCGCGCGGAATCGGAAGCGTTTGAAGGTGAAGCCACGCGCGCCGGCCGCATTTTAAAAACTGTCCTGAATCAGTCGCGAGCGGGGTTCTGGTCGTGGGACTTTAAGACAGGCATGTTCAATCTAAGCTCGGAAGCCGCTCAGCTGCTTGGTGTTGAGGCGGAAACCGAGCTGTCGAAACAAGAGTTTCTGGCTTTCGTTCATGAGGACCATGTCGCGGCCATGGAGCAATCGCTAGAAACGCTTCAAGAGCGCGGCTTTTTGCGCCAAGAATTCGCCAATAAGGATAAATCTGGTTGGCTGGATATGCGTGCGGAACCAGACGAAGCTGGCGGTGCGTTGAATGGTGTGCTGCGTGATATTACCGAAACGAAAGTTGCATTGGCGCGTACACGCCAAGCCGAAAATCTCCTGCGCGGCGCCCTGGAAGGATTCTCGGGACCCTTTGCACTCTGGGATCGTCGCAAACGGCTGATCTATTGGAATAGAGCCTTCATTCGCGTGTTCGGTTTGGAACCAACCGTGCGCGCAGGCATGAGCTATGACACGGTTATGCTCTCTCAAGCCGCCAATGTTCTGGAACGCCGCTCGAACCAAGTGGATGACGAGGCGGAGATCGTAAAAACCAAAGACGGCCTTTGGTTCAAGATCATCGAACGCGCGACACAGACTGGCGGCATGATTTCAATGGGCATGGATGTGTCGACGGATGTTCGCAACGAGGTTGAGCTGACCCGCCAGCAAGCCCGCTTGCGCAAATTGGTCGCCGAGCTTGAACGCGCTGAAACGAAGACCGCGGAGCTGACGCGCAATCTCAAGAAAGAGAAGCAAAACGCCGAACGGTCTGCCAATTCGAAGAGCGCTTTCCTGGCGAATATGAGCCACGAACTGAGAACGCCGCTCAACGCGATCAATGGCTTTTCCGAGATCCTGGTCGATGAAATGTATGGGCCGCTGGGCAATGAGCGTTACAAGGAATACGCGCAGGACATCCTGGCGTCTGGCAAGCATTTGCTAGATATGATCACAGACATTCTCGACATGGCGAAAATCGAAGCGGGTAAGATGACCGTCGATCTGCACCCAATCGACATTGGTGATCCGGTTGATGCCGCCGTGCGCATGATCCGCCGTCGTGCAGAAGAAAAGAGCATTGATCTGACACTGGTCGTGAACCCTGGGCTTCCTCTGGTTGAGGCAGACCATCGCGCGATCCGTCAGATGATCCTCAACCTGGTTTCAAACGCGATCAAGTTCACCGATGCCGGCGGCGAAGTGCGCGTGACCGTGGATCAAAAGCAGGACGAGCTCCGTGTCGCCGTGCGCGACAATGGCATTGGCATCCCCGCTGACGCTCTGCCGCGGCTTGGTCAACCTTTTGAGCAGGTGAGCGATACGCGCGACCGCAATTTCGATGGCACTGGGCTAGGCTTGGCTTTGACCAAATCGTTCGCTGAAATGCATGGCGGACGCCTGATTATTGCCAGTGAAGCGGGACGCGGAACACAAGTTAGTTTCTTCCTGCCTGTGCCGGAACGTCAGTCTCTATCGCAAGGCTCCGTCGCCTAAGGCCTTATGCCTCAAGAGCCGTCAGGCAACTTATCAATCGCAAATTGACTGGCTTGCGTCGCGCAATCGGAAGCCGCCTCTTTCAAGGCGAGGGCTCGGTCTTTGGCTTTACCGCTGTCAGCACGCGTTTCGGAGGTAATGTTGGTTCTCGCAACCAGTGATCGATCCTCGGTCGCGATCAAGCTAACCACCATCTCACACATCGCAGTTTCACCTTGCAGACGGAAGACGGAGAGTTTGCTTGCAAGCTCATAGCCCGCGAAAATGCCAAGTTCCGGCAAAACCGCGTTGCCTTCTGTTCCAGTTGCAAAACTATCAATCATAGCGAGCTGAATTTGCCGAGTCGCAGGGCCCGACCATTCGGCGCTCGGGATCATGCGTAGACCGCCATCAGCGCCTTCGCTGACAATGCCTTGGCCAGCAATCAGGCGCGGGGCTTCTGGTTCGCGAACGATGATATCATGCGTAAGACCGGTAAGCTTGGTCTGTGCTTCGATCTTGTACAGAGCGTCCGGTGCAACCGGTTCCGGGAGAACCGATACACACGCGCTTAAAGACGCGGCGCCGAGGCCGATAAGGGCAAGCTTCATATTCATTAGCGGCGATCCTCATAGGGCAGTGATTTTCCGACAACCAGGCCTTGCGGGTTCTGTTCGATTTCTCGGGTGAGCCGATCAAGCCGCGAGATCAGGATACGAAGTTCCTGCGCTGCGAGACTGGTTTGCTGGACCGTGTCCGATGCGCCGCCTTCGACCAATGCCGTGGCGGCTTGGATGGCATTTGTGCTCTCTGTCAGCATCACGCTGGCATTGCCGGTTGCGCCGTTCAGCTCATTGACCAGAGATTTGAGTTCTACATTCAGGCTGGCCAATTCCTGATCGAGTGAAGCGGCGACGCCGGTGATATCATCAGACGCTTCGCTAAGGTTGATGCCCGCCCGTTCGAGCGAGGCCAGGGTGGCAATACTCTGGCTCAACAAGGCCGCATCTTCAGCTGAGATCGCGCTGGTAATATCGCGCACATTTATCAGGGTTTCCGATAGCGCGGTGATGTTCTCATCGGTCAGCAGTTTGCTCAACTGGTCGATCGTCATGCCGGCTTGGCCAACGATTTGTGCGCCGCCGTCAAACAAAGCCGCGAGCGGCGTTTCGCCTGCTTCGATGATCGGAACGTCGATATAAGGTTGTGGCAGGAGCGGACCGGCCGAATCGCTGCCCGCATTGATCTGAACGAAGGTGACCCCGGTAATCCCAGCAAAGTCGATAATCGCGGTTGAGTCCGCTTTGACCGGCGTTGTTTTGTCGACGCGCAAACGCGCGCGTACCATCGAGGCATCACGGCGATCGATGCGGACGGTTTCCACCTCGCCGACTTTTATTCCGATGTATCGGACTGACGATCCTTCTTCCAATGAGACCGGCCCCGGGAAAATCACGTCATAGAGCGCATAGTCGCGATTGAACTGAGATGAGCCGAGCCAGAGCGTAAAGCCCAGAACGGCCGTAGCAGCCATTAGAACGAAAGCGCCAATCAGCGCGTAGTTCGCACGTGTTTCCATCATCCGGCTCCCATTATTGCGCCGCGGCCTCTTGGCCCCCCAAAATAGTCCTGAATCCAGGGATGGGGTTCTCTTCTTAATTCATCCATCGTGCCAATTGCGAGAATTCGCTTCTCACCTAGCACAGCGATCCGGTCGCAGGTTACGGCCAGAGTATCCACATCGTGGGTCACCAAGAACACTGTCAAACCTAGAGATTTTTGTAAATCTCGAACCAATTGGTCAAATCCGGCGGCGGTGATTGGGTCGAGGCCGGCGGTCGGCTCATCCAGGAAAAGGAGCGGCGGGTCCAGGGCGAGGGCACGCGCCAAAGCGGCGCGTTTGCGCATACCGCCCGATAGGTCTGACGGATATTTGCGACCGGCCCAGGTTTCCAAGCCAGACATTCGGATCTTTTGATCCGCGAGCTCTTTCATCAAAGGCAGTTTCAGATCTGTGTGCTCTTTCATCGGCACCATGACATTCTCGCGAACGGTCAGGTTCGAAAACAATGCACCGTCTTGGAACATAATGCCCCAAAGGCTTTGCAGCGCTGCATGATCTTCATTTTGCAGGTGAATGACGTCCTCACCGAAGACATGAATTTCGCCTTCGGCAGGCTCTTTCAATCCGGTTATGGCACGCAGCAAAACCGACTTACCTGTGCCGGACGGGCCGATCACGCCGAGCACCTCGCCTTTGCGCATATCGAGATCCAGGTTCTCATGCACAACATGGGTGTCATAGGCGGTTTTCAGGCCGCGTACCTTGATCGCAATATCGGTCATATCCCCATCTCCATGTAGAAGATGGCGAACAGGGCATCGATCACAATGATCGCAAACAAGGCTTGAACTACGGATTTGGTCGTATGGTGACCGAGCGATTGAACGCTGCCGCCGACTTCAAGGCCTTGTCGGCACCCGATCAAAGCGATGGCGAGGCCAAAGATCGGGGCTTTCGACATCCCGATCCAGAATTGATCAATCGGAACATTTTCCTGCAAGCGATTGAAGAAGACGGTCGGATTGATTTCAAGCACCAACCAACCCACCGCCATGCCCCCAGCGATCGCGGTCAGCATGCCGATAAAGGTCAAAACCGGAACCATAATCATCATTGAGAGCACCCGTGGGGCGACGATCACGTGCATCGGATCAAGCCCCAGCGTTTGCATTGCATCGACTTCCTGGCGCATTTTCATCGCACCTATCTGGGCGGTGAAGGCTGAATTGGTGCGGCCAGCAATGATGATCGCGACCAAGACACCGCCTAGCTCCCGCAGGACGCCGAAGCCCACCAGCTCGACAACGAATATCGTGGCGCCAAACTGGGCAAGTGTCGTGGCGCCAATAAAGGCGACCACCATGCCGACAAAGAAGCTCAGAAACGCAACAATCGGGACCGCATCGAGACCGGCATCTTCCATAACCGAAACAAGCGCCGTCCAGCGCATTTTGGCGGGCTTCCACACAACGGTCGAAATCGCGACCAGGGTCGCGCCGAGAAAAGACAGGGTTTCAAGCGCTTCGTCCCAAATATGATGGGCGTTCCGCCCCGTGCGCTCGAGCATATCAACGAAGCCGTGACCTTCCTGATGAACGGGTGGAGCGTGCTCTTCTTGGGTGGCAAGCTGACGCGCCTGATCGAGCAATGCGAGGGCTTCCGGCGCCGCGCCAATCGGCTGAGGGGCGCCGTCAGCGAAACTGCGCAGCGTGCGGTCGATCAAATAGGCGCCGGCTGTGTCTAATCGATCAAGATGTGTGAGATCGAGTTGAGAGAGCCGCTGTGCGCCATACGCATCAACAAATTGCCGCAGCTCGTCATCCAGTCCGGCCAGTGATGCGATGACCCAGTCGCCGCGCAGAACGAGCCGCGCGTTTTCGCCCTCAAAGACCTCGAAAGAGGGGGCAGAAAATTGCTCACCAGATTTCAACACTATTTACCTTAACCCAACACCCTTTAAGACGGCCCCCAGAGCATCACTCAAATTTCACCCTTCCGGCAAAGACTTCTTCCATGCGCCAGATGACCATTACCCCCGTGTCTTCGCCGCTAAAGGCGGCTTTTGCAATCTCTCGCGGGTCCAAGACCACCGCGGAGACGGTGGTCGTGGAGATCAGTGATGGCGAGCATTCCGGGCGTGGAGAGTGCGTGCCGTATGCGCGCTACAAGGAAAGCCGGGTCAGTGTTGTTGCGCAACTTTCCGGCATTGAGAAAGCCATCCAAGAAGGATTAACGCGCGAGGATTTACAGCGCCGGTTGCCGGCCGGCGCCGCACGATGCGCCGTCGATTGCGCGATGTGGGATCTGGAAGCAAAACAAACCGGCACCCCGGTCTGGGAGCTTGCAGGCTTACCTGAACCGGTTGCCTTGCCGACCACGATGACGATCAGTTTGGATGACGCGGATCAGATGGCCATTGCGGCCCGGGCCACCGGGGCCAAGATCCTCAAGCTCAAGCTTGGCGGTGCGCAGGATATGGACCGGGTCGAAGCAGTTCGCCGCGCGCGTCCGGACGCCAAACTCGTTCTTGATGGCAATGAAGGTCTCGATCCCAATCAGTTTCCCAGCCTTATGGAACGCGCGGCTGAGCTGGGCGTGATCCTGATCGAGCAGCCATTTCCGGTCGGACAGGATGAAGCCTTGCTGAGCCGCCCTGGGCATGTCGCGGTTTGCGCCGATGAAAGTGTGCATACGAGCAACGATATTCAAATCCTGGCGAAGAAATATGACGCGGTGAACATCAAGCTCGATAAAGCAGGCGGGCTCACGCATGCCTTGGCGATGATGAGCGAAGCCAAGCGCGCAGGAATGGGCACGATGGTTGGCTGTATGGTGGCCGGGTCGCTTTCGATGGCACCAGCGCTCATCCTTGGACAAGTCGCCGATCTGATTGATTTGGATGGCCCGCTCTGGCTCGCCCAGGACGTGCCACACAAGCTACGTTATGCCGATGGGCAAGTCTCGCCGCCAAGCCGCGAGCTTTGGGGATAAAGCCTGCTTGAACCGCTTTTAGGTGCGCGCGAGTGCCAGTAAGTGATCTTCCAGACGCCGGCTTTGTTTCTGTAAATTGAAGCTCTCCATGGCAAATGCCTGACCTGCCTCTCCCATTTCAGCCGTCTTTGCCGGGTCTTTTAGCATCGCCCGCAAATTCTCCGCGAGCGCGTTCGCATCGCCCTCCGCGCAGAGATAGCCGGTTTCGCCATGCTTAACGCATTCTACGATGCCGGAATGCTTGGTCGCCGCCAGAGCGCAACCGGAAAGCATCGCTTCGATACAGACCAGCGGCAGGCCTTCCGCATCGCCAGATGGTGCGCGCTTGGACGGCACACAGGCAATCTTCGCCGCCGCCCAATGTTTCGGCATTTCGTCCGCAGGGACCCAGCCGGCAAGGTCGACCTTCACACCAGATGATTTGAGCTTGTCGTGCAGACCTTGTTCGAACGCGTCTTGTTGGCCTTCTGGTTTGTTACCGCACAGGCGCACGGTCCAGCCGTCCAGATCCGGTCCCAATTGTGTGAGGGCGTCGATTAATGTGTCGATGCCCTTTTTGGGGGACCATCGCCCAGCAAAGACGAGCAGGTTTTCTTTGGGACCAGGCTGAAATTTAGCCGGGTCCGCGGTATTGTGATGGACCACCATTTTCGCATCAGGCGCGCCCTTGGCGAGCAGTTCGCGGCGAATAAAATCGGAACAAGGAAGGATCAGGTCGGCCTTATCCCAAAGCTCTTGTCGCCGCCGATTATAGACGCGCAGGAAGGAATTTTTTGTGTTCGAGGTCTTGGTCGCGTCGCCGCCATAATAGGTCACGGCAAGCGGGAGTCCCAGCTGTTTGGCAAGGGGCAGGGCGTAGGTGCCTGACTTCCCAAAGCTCGCATGGATCGCAATTGGGTTCAGATCTCTCAATCGCAGTTCCAGTTGCGAGGAAACCCAACCGAATTGCTTAAACCCGTTCGTGCCACCCGCGCCGTGTAGATCAGACAGATCAATCGCTTCGGCCCCTTCTGGGGTTGGGCCGTTTAGTGTGTGACCAATATAGATCGGGCGCAGCCGCTCAAATGCCGAGTACCCGCGCGGGATGAAGCTTTCAGATGGCGTGAACATCTTATCGCAATAGGCCAGGATGGTGGCAGGCTCAGCCACGCGATTGCTCGCTCTGGAACCAGGCCCACGCCGTTTGCAAAATTGTCTCAAGATCCGACCGCTCGGGGTGCCACCCTAAAACTCGGGCCGCTTTATCCGCACTCGCAACCAAGCTTGGTGGATCGCCCGGGCGGCGGTCTGCGATGACCCGAGGCACCTCTTTTCCTGCAACTTTGGATACAGCATTGGCCAATTCCAAAACGCTGGAGCCGTGTCCTGTTCCAAGATTGAAAACGTCACTCGCACCCCCTTCCCCCAGGTAGGAAAGTGCCCGCAAGTGCGCATCTGCGAGGTCGCTAACATGCACATAATCTCGAACGCAGGTGCCATCTGGCGTGTCATAGTCTCCGCCCAGAATGTTGAACGTGAAGGTTCCATCCATCGCGCCGCGAATGGCGAGAGGGATAACATGCGGCTCTGGGTCATGTCGTTCGCCGGTCTCGCCATCCGGGTCGCAGCCCGCAGCATTGAAGTAGCGTAACAGCGCAGAACGGATGCCATGGGCTTCGCCATAGTCGCGGATCATTTTCTCGCAGATCAGTTTGGTTTCGCCATAGGGATTGATTGGGTTCTGCGGGGTTTCTTCCGTAATTAGCGCATCGCTCAGCCCATATGTTGCGCAAGACGACGAGAACACCATTTGCTGCACACCGGTCTCAACCATGGCGTCCAACAAACTCATCGTGCCACGGACATTGTTGCGGTAATAGATTTCCGGGGCCGCCATTGATTCAGCGACATACGCAAACGCCGCGAAATGCGCGACCGCATCCGGTTTTACGCGGTGCAGCGCATCGGTGAGGGTTTCGCCGTCGAGAATGTCGCCTTCGATCAACTCTCCCCACTTGACCAGGTCGCGGTGACCGCGTGACAGATTATCGTAAGTGACCACAGTCCAGCCAGCTTCAGCGAAGGCCTTTGCGCAATGGCTGCCAACATACCCTGCGCCGCCTGTTACAAATACAGTCTTGGCCATTGCGGTGCTCCTGAACCTTACGATCAACGGGGGTAATTGGCACTTTCGGTTGCGTCAAACGGAGAGGTGCGGTCCGTCGCTTTTAGGGGTTACAAGACCAATTGCGTTTGCGTCACCAAGCAGACCTTTTTGCCGTTCGGATCGGTGACTTCGGTCTGCCAAACCGAAAGACGGCGGCCAATCCTGACCGGGGTCGAAACGCCTGTGACTAAAGTGCCAGCTGGAGGGCCGCTGAGAAACGAGGTGTTGCTGTCGATCGTGGTTGTTCCATTCGCGCCTTCTGGAATGGCGAGCCAGGCGCCGGTCGCGCCCAGCACATCGCAAAAGCTCATCATGCATCCGCCATGCATTGTGCCGCCCGACGTGCACAACTCGTCGCGAATGAGCAGTTCGCCAACGACGCGCGCTTTGCTGGCTTCGAGAATTTTGATGCCGAGGAGCTTGGAATAGGGCTGGGCTTCAGCGATTTGTACAAGTGGGTCCATGATATACCTCCATCCTCGTCTTATTAGCGCTCGTAAGAAAGGCTGAGAACCCGGGACGCAAGGACAGGGCTGGTTGGTGCTCACATTTCTGTGAACAGATTCATTGTATTGTTTGTCGATAACGCGCGACAGGCGAATTTTTCTGCGTTAAGACATGGCAACCTAACGCAAGACGGGAGATGCGGGTTATGAAACCTATGCAAAAAAAGAAATATTCACTGACGGGCGCAAGCGTAGCTTTGGCCTTGGTTCTGGGCGGCTGTGTGGCGCTCGATGAGGCCGAAACAGCAGATGCCGCAACCACAGAGGAAGCGGTTGAGGTTGTTGAAGAGGTTGTTGAGGACAAAGTCGAAGACGTCCAAGAAATGGCTGAAGAAGTGGTCGAAGAGGCCACGGCGATGACCTCTGAAGCGAAGCTCGCAGGTGTGCTGGCAGCTCAACCTGAAGAAGCTCAAGCCCGATATGGCGCACGAAACCCAGCCGAAACGATGGCGTTTTTCGGCATTGAGCCGGGCATGACCGTCGCTGAGGCCCTTCCGGGCGGTGGCTGGTACTCGAAGATCCTTCTCGCCTATCTCGGCGAAGAGGGCACGCTTATCGGGGCGCATTATCCCGATGATCTTTGGCCGCAATTCGGTTTCGGAGATGAGTGGGTCGCGACCCGCGTCGAAGGCACAGCGAATTGGCCGACTCAAGCGGCAGAATGGGAGGTCCCAGGCGCTGCGAGCATTGCATCTACGAATCTGACCTCCATGCCGGAAGCGGCAACGGGGCAAGTTGATGCTGTTCTGTTCATTCGCGCCTTGCACAACCTCAATCGCTTTACCGGTGAAGAGTACAATTACATGGGCGACACGCTCTCAGAAACATTTCGTGTTTTGAAGCCGGGCGGGATTGTTGGCGTCGTTCAGCACTCAGCACCTGATGCAAATAGCGATGACTGGGCTGATGGTAGCAATGGCTACCTGAAGAAGTCAGCCGTCATCGCCGCCTTTGAAGCAGCTGGATTCAAGCTCGCTGCGTCTTCGGATGTCAACGAGAATGCGGCCGACGTCCCAAGCGAAGAAGACTTCGTATGGCGCCTGCCTCCGTCTCTGAACGGAACTGAAGAAGGCACACCAGAGCGGGCTGCAAACGAAGCGATTGGCGAGTCCAATCGGATGACTTTGAAGTTCGTAAAACCTGCATAATCAGGCATGAAAAATGTGTGGCGCGGTCAGTATGATCGCGCCACCGCTTTATTCGACTTGGCAGTCGCTCATGCTTGTCCTAAATCACGCGCCTTAGTCGCAAAGAGATAGACATGACGAATTACCGCCTTTTCGGGGCCGAAACTTCACCATACTCACTAAAAGTGAGGTCTTTCCTGCGCTACAAGGGCGTGGATTTCGATTGGATCCTCCGCAATAAAGAGACCGATGAAGAGTTTGCGGCGCTCGCACGCGTCCCAACGGTGCCGCTCTTATTGTCGCCCAATCGTCCGGCCAACCAAGATTCGACCAGCATTCTTGCGACTGTCGAGGCTGATCATTCAGAACCATCTGCGGTGCCTGAGGATGCAGCCTGCGCTGCCTTGGCGCTGATTCTGGAAGACTATGCTGACGAGTGGCTGAACAAATTGATGTTCTTCAATCGCTGGGGCCAAAAGCCAGATCGCGAAATTGCGGGCGAGCGCACCATGGAGCTCTTGCTCAATGGCGAACTGCCTCGCGCCAAGAAGAAAACCCGCGATCAAATCATTAAACGTATGCGCGATCGCCTACCCTTGGTCGGTATCGAAAAGAAGAATGAGAAAACGCTGAAGCCAAGCTTCGAGCGGTTTTTCACTTTGTTGAACGCGCATCTGGAAAAAAGCCTGTTCCTGTTTGGCGGGCGCCCATCATCGGCCGATTTTGCGATTGCCGGTCAGGTGGCGCAGCTCCTGATGGATCCAACGCCAGGTGACTGGTTGCGGGCGAAAGCGCCGTTCGTCACCGCGTGGAGCGAGTTTATGGAAGCGCCAAAAGCGGGCGGTCCATTCAAATCATTGAGCGAGCTGGAAGAAACGCTCTTGCCATTGTTTCGGGATGAGGTTGCTGCAACCTACTTGCCTTGGGCGAAAGCCAATGTCGAAGCGGCGGAAGCGAAAGCTGAGCGCGTTACGATCAAGATTGACGGCAATGCTTATGAGCAAGTGACGCAGCATTATGCGGCGCGGGCGTTTCAAGCCGTGCTGAAAGCCGTTGGCGGATCTAAAGACGCCGAGGGTCTTGCTGGTTTTCTTGAAACGGCTGGGGCGAGCGAGGCGTTCGCTTAATCATCTTCTGAGCGGGTTTCATCCGCCCAGACTTCGAAGTTCGCGACGACGATTCGTTTCAGGCCAAGATCTATCACCGGCACATCTTCCAACGTGAATGGCACGAGGACAGATTTTGCGCCGTTTTTAGGGTCAACTTCAATCAAGTCCCCGGCACCGTGATTTAGCACGGCTTTCACACGTCCAAGCGGCGTGTCACCCCCGGTGAACACATCCAGTCCGACCAAATCTTCAATATAAAACTCGTCATCATCAGGGGCAGGTAAAGCGTCGCGCGGAACGTAGAGCTTGGTGCCTTTCAGGCCGTCCCATTCTTCTTTTTGAAGCATGGTCTTAGGCGTCACGATGAAATGGTCCTTAGCGGGCCGGGCCCTGACCGGGGCAATCAGCACCTTGCCAGCGTCATCGAGAAACGGAGCGTACTCGAACAGCGCGTCGGGCTCAGCGGTGAAGCTTTTGACACGGACATCGCCGCGTACACCATGGGCACCAAGAATGGCGCCAATTACGACCAGATTGGAATTTTGTTTGCTCATCGCCGCTCTCGTAAACCTAGCCTTTGCAGATTGAAAGCTTCCATTTTCACGGCGCTCGCACTAGGAGTGCGCGCTGACGAATTGAAGATGATGACCATGACTGACCAATTGCCAATCTCGATAGAAGATGTCCGTGACGCCGCCAAAATATTGGACGGCCAGATTGAGCGTACACCTATGCGCCATTCGAGAACATTGTCTGAGATTACTGGCGCCGAAGTCTGGGTGAAGTTTGAAAACCTGCAGTTCACGGCGGCGTTTAAAGAACGCGGCGCGCTGAATAAGCTGGCGCGCTTAACCGATGAGCAGAAGAAAGCCGGAGTGGTTGCCGCGTCTGCAGGAAATCATGCGCAAGGCGTCGCTTATCATGGCCGCCGCTTGGGCATCCCAGTAACCATTGTTATGCCAGTGACGACGCCGTTTAACAAAGTCGAACACACACGGGCGTTCGGCGCGCGGGTTGTTCTAGAGGGACACAATTTCGACGAGGCCAAGACTTACGCGCAGAACCTACAACAGCGCGAAGGACTGACCTGGATTCACCCATTCGATGATCCACAGATCATGGCCGGGCAGGGCACGATTGCGCTGGAAATGCTCGAGGATCAGCCTGATCTCGATACGCTCATCATTCCAATCGGCGGCGGCGGCCTCATCTCCGGAATGGCGACCGCTGCGAAAGACCATAATCGCTTTATGCGCGTTGTTGGCGTGGAAGCGTCGATGTATGCGGGCATGCGCGCCCGCTTAGAGGGGCGTGAGCCAAAGACCGGCGGGGCATCGATCGCCGAAGGTATCGCGGTTAAGGACGTCGGCCTGCTCACAGAAAAAGTTGTTCGAGCGTTGGTCGATGACGTTGTGGTTGTCGAAGAAGAGCATATCGAGCGTGCGATCACTTTGTTTGCGGATATCGAAAAGACGGTCGCTGAGGGCGCTGGGGCTGCCGGCCTCGCCGCGATGCTGGCGCATCCAACCAAGTTTGCCGGGCGGCGTGTCGGGCTCGTCCTGTGCGGAGGTAATATCGATTCAAGATTGCTCGCCTCAGTTCTGACACGGGCTCTGGTTCGCGAAAATCGCTTGGTCAATATCCGCATCATTGGCGATGACCGCCCTGGTCTGCTCGCTTTAGTGTCTCAAGTTATCGGGGACGCCGGTGCGAATATTGTTGAAGTCACGCACAATCGGATTGCTTTGGATGTTCCTGCTAAGGGCGCCGAATTTGATATTCTGATGGAGACGCGGGATGCCCAGCATACGCAAGACGTCATCGATGCTTTGGGCCAAGCTGGATACCCGCCGCGCACCAACTGACCTTGAATTGCAAATATAGTAAATATTTCTGCGGCTCCGGTTAAGATGTTAAATCTTGGTTAGAGAATATCTGCTCTGAATACGTTCTGAAGGTGAACTTTATTTCAGGGTTGAATATGCGATATTTGTTAGCGGCGATTGGGATCTCACTCACTCTTTCGGGAGCTTTCGCACAAGGCATTGAACAAACTAAAGGCGACTTCAAAGACAAGTTCCGACAATTGGACGAAGTCTTGCCGAGCCCAAATGTCTATCGCAACGCAGCTGGCGAACCTGGTCACGAATATTGGCAGCAAGAAGCCGACTACGATATTTCGGTGAGCTTGGATGAGCCGGCTCGCCGCCTGAGCGCGTCACAGACCATCACCTACAAGAATAACTCGCCTGATACGCTGCGCTATCTCTGGCTGCAATTGGATCAAAACCGGTTCCGCGAAGACTCGATCGCGGAGATGACGCGGACGTTCACAGCAAAGCAGCCGCAAGGCTCTCTGAACCTGCGCGAAGCGATCAAGCCTCAAATTCCGCTGCGCTCGCTGCGCCGGATGCAGTCGCAAGACGACAATCAGTACGGATATGACATCACACGCGTCGCGGATGCGCGCGGCGCGGCCCTGCCAAACACGATAGTTGGCACACTCATGCGGATCGATTTGCCTCGTCCGCTCGCGCCAGGTCGTTCAACCAGTTTTCAGATCGATTGGGAGTATAATCTCGTCGAGCAGAAAGCCATTGGCGGTCGCGCTGGCTACGAGCATTTCCCAGATGATGAGCGTGAAGGCGGCAATGACATTTTCCTGGTGGCGCAATGGTTCCCGCGCCTGGTCGCTTATTCAGATTATGAAGGCTGGCACAATAAGGAATTCCTGGGCAGCGGCGAGTTTACGCTTGAGTTTGGCGACTATGATGTCGAAATCACCGTGCCGAACGATCATATCGTTTCCTCAACGGGCGTCTTAGAGAATGACCGTGAAGTTCTGACCAGCACGCAGCGCGCGCGTCTCGCCGATGCTGCAAATGCTGAGCGCCCGCTTTTTGTCGTGACCCCGGACGAAGCTGAGGCAAACGAAAGCTCTAACCCAACCGGCACCAAGACCTGGAAATTCCAGGCTGAGAATGTTCGAGACTTTGCCTGGGCCACTTCGCGCAAGTTCGCTTGGGATGCGCAGGGCTTCAAACAGCCAGGCGCCGAATTCGAGACGGTTATGGCCATGTCCTTCTATCCGAAAGAAGGCGGTGAACTTTGGCAGAAATATTCCACGACGTCGGTCGTTCATACGATGGATGTCTATAACCGTTTCGCGTTTGACTATCCGTATCCAACCTCGCAATCGGTGAACGGCCCGGTCGGCGGTATGGAATATCCCATGATCACGTTCAACGGGCCGCGCACGACCCTGCAAGATGATGGCAGCCGAACCTATACGATGGCCGAGAAACGCTTTCTGATCGGCGTTGTCATACATGAGATTGGGCACATCTATTTCCCAATGGTGGTCAATTCAGACGAGCGCCAATGGACTTGGATGGATGAGGGGCTGAACAGCTTCCTCGACAGTGTTGCTGGTTATGAGTGGGACCCGAATATTCCATGGACCCGTTCATTGCCCCGCGATTTGGTCTTTTACATGGTATCGGACGAGCAAGTGCCGATTATGACCCAGTCAGATAGTGTGCTTCAGCTTGGGCCAAACGCATATGGGAAACCATCGGCGGCGCTTCATATCCTGCGCGAAACCATTCTTGGCCGCGAGAAGTTCGACTTCGCCTTCCGGGAATATTCGCGCCGTTGGAAGTTTAAACGCCCAACGCCGAGTGACTTTTTCCGCACGATGGAAGAAGCCTCCGGGGTTGATCTCGATTGGTTCTGGCGCGGTTGGTTCTACACCACGGATCATGTCGACATCTCACTCGACCGGGTTTTCCAAATGGAAATGGACACGGAAAACCCTGACATCGATCTCGCCCGGACGCGCGCTGACAAAGCCAAAGAACCAGCCAAAGTTGGCGTCACTGCGAACGAAGCTGAAGGTCGTGAGACCTGGGTCCAGCGGTTCCCCGACATTCGTGATTTCTATGATGACAATGACATTTACACGGTCACGAACAAAGAACGGAACGCCTATAAAGTCTTCCGGGATGAACTTGATGAGATTGAAAAGCAGGTCTTTGACCGTGCTGTCGCTGAAGACGCAGAGTATTACGCGCTTGAGTTTTCCAATGTTGGTGGCCTGGTTATGCCGATCATTCTAGGGCTCGACTTTACCGATGGTACTCGCGAAAAAGTCTACATTCCCGCTGAGATCTGGCGCAAAAACCCACACCGCGTCAGCAAGCTCTTCGTATTTGAGAAGGGTCAGGAACTCAGTCAGATCATCGTTGATCCCGATTGGGAAACAGCTGACGCGGATTTAGAGAACAATTACTATCCACGCCGGATTACGCCGTCTCGCGTTGAAGCGTTCAAGTTCAAACGCCCGCCGTCTTATGATCGCCGCGATATCATGCAAGATATCAAAACTGAGCTTGAAACCGATGAAGACACTGGTTCTGATGACGGCGCTGAGGACAAGAATGAGGACTAAGCTTTGAAACCCATCATAGCTTTTCTAAGCCTTGCGGCAGCGTCTATGACGCTGCCGTTTTGCGTCGCTGCGGCGCATGAGCAAGCCATCGGGTATTCCGAGATCACCTGGGTCCAGGATGAGGGCTCGGACTGTTCGCAATCGGATTGCCGGCTTCAAATTGCCCATCGCGTGAGCATACATGACGCTGAAAGCACGCTGATGAGCGTTCTTGGCGCGCGGCCGGATCTGGTTGGCGACGCAGACGCACAGGTGCGATTTGAGGCCTATGTCGCCGAACGGTTCGCTTTGAGCGAAACACAGGATGCAGCAGCGCTGAATCTGACCCTGCTTGGCGGCGAGGTCGAGCGCGCGCACTATTGGGTGTATCAAGAGATTGAGCTTGATGCCCCATTGCAATCTTTGTCGATCGTTCAAGGTGTTTTGATGGACGCCATTCCGCGCCAGACCAATCGGGTCAATATCAAACGAAACGAACAGGTTAAAACGCTGGTCTTCAGCGCTGATCCCGGACCGCAAACTGTCAGCTTTGATTAGGTGACAGCGCCCGGAAACCATCATACAGAGCTTGCAAACTGGCCTCTGGAGTAATGACTTTGCGCAAACTTATCCTTGCCCTTAGCGGCTTAATTCTCGCAGCATGTGGTGGAGAAACCATGGACCCGAACAACCCTCTCGCGACCTATATTCCTTGGGACGCCGATCGTAGCGAAGTGCAAACCACCGAAAGCGGATTGCAATATGTCATCGTCCGCGAAGGCGAAGAGGGCGGCGACAAGCCAGGTCCGCGTGACCGTGTCAGCGTTATGTATGATGGGCGCCTTGTCGACGGTACTGTGTTTGACAGCTCGTACGAGCGTGGGTCGACGGCAACATTCGGCGTGAACCAAGTGATTTCCGGTTGGACAGAGGGTCTTCAACTGATGTCTGTTGGCGACGAGTTCATTTTCTACATCCCAACTGAGCTTGGTTACGGACAGACCCCGCGCCCAGGCGGAAAAATCAAACCAGGCGACGACCTGATCTTCCGAGTTGAGCTTGAGCAAGTTGTGAAAGCACCAGAGCCTCGCGCGATTGATACAGATGCCTGGGCGAAGTTCACCCCGTGGAATTCTGACCAACCAGAGATCCAGAAGACTGGATCTGGCCTTGAATACGTTGTTCTGGCCTCCGGCGACGAAACTGGCACAAGCCCAGAAGGCGGCGACCGTGTTGTGGTCTATTATGAAGGCCGGTTCGATGAGGGCGGCGACGTCTTTGACAGCGCCTTTGCGCGCGGTGAAGCGGCGATTTTCCCAGCCAACCGGGTCATTCCAGGCTGGATAGAGGCGCTCCAAATGATGAAGCCAGGCGATCGCTGGCTTGTTCATGTGCCGGGCAATCTGGCTTATGGGCCAAGCGGCAATGGACCTATCCCTCCAAATGCCGCCTTGAACTTTGAGGTCGAATTGATGGACGTGGTGCCTGTACGGTAATAAGTTCAGTAATAAATCAGTAAAAACAAGACGATCTTGAGGGGAAACGACAATGATCCGAACGAACCGAGTTTTTGGCGCAGTCACCGGACTGTTTGCTCTAGCGGGCTGTTCGTCCTTGCCGAGTGTTCCTCTTCCAAGTGTTCCGACATCGATCTTCTCGGGCGCGGATTTGCCGGCCTGTCCGGACCTTGGGGCAGGTCCAGGGCCCTACGCGCCTCCATTCCCTGCGGAGTGCCGCACGATGAACAAAACGGCGTCTGGTGTGCGCTATATTCCGATCACCAATGGCGACATCAATTCCGGCTCGCCAAAATTGGATTCGACCATTGTCGTGAACTATGAGGCCTTCCTGGCGGGATCAGGCACGTTGATCGACAGTTCGTATGCACGGGGTGAGTCTAGCGTGTATGAGATGACCGAGCTGATCGATGGCTGGGCCGAAGCGGTACAATTGATGAACCCGGGCGATGAATGGCTTGTCTTTGTGCCGTCCGCGGAGGCCTTTGGCACCGAGCCGTTGGGCGATTTGATCCCAGCGAATTCGGATCTGGTCTACCGCGTTAAGTTGGACGGGTTCCTGTCGCAGTCGCAGGTGAATCAGGCGGGCTCTGACGCACCTGCTGCGGCGACGCCAGCAGCTTCGATAGAGAGGTCGGGGCCAGACATGGCGGCTTGGCAAGCACATTTCCCGTGGGACGCCAGCAAACCAAGCGTCACAACGCTACCAAGTGGTCTATCTCTGGTTACGCTGGAACGAGGTTCAAATACCGGACCGACCGCAACGCGCGAGGATATGGTTCGTATTCACTATGAAGGCCGACTGGTCGAAACCAGCGAGTTTTTCGATAGTTCCTGGTCGACGGGCGCGCCAGCCACGTTTCCGGTTGGAGGCTTAATCCCCGGATTTACCGAAGCATTGACCTTTATGCGCCCGGGCGACCGTGTATTGGCGCATATCCCAGCCGCGCTCGGCTACGGGGCAAACGGTGCTGGCGATGATGTACCGCCGAACTCGGATCTGATGTTTCAGATCGTCATGCTCGAAATTGTAGGCAGCGAATAAGCGCTAGAACCCTGCACCCGGTTGAGCGAGATACATCTCCTCTTCCGGTGTGTTCTTGCGCCCAAGTATCTGATTGCGATGCGGAAAACGCCCGAATTCTCGGATGACGTCCCGATGTTGGTGCGCATAATTTAGCGAATTGCCACAAAGTGATTTGAATATTGGACGACAGGTCGAAGCGAGGGTTTCAAACCGCTCGACGCAAGTGTCTTGGTGCGACAATTCCTCGGAATGCTCTAATGGCATCAGCGAGAAAGAGCGTTCTACCTCAGTGAGCTGATCCGCGTCTCCGGACTGCAGACTGTCCAGCGAAAGCGCCAACGCAAACGTATCGTACGCGAAAGCTTTCGGTGTTCCTCGGTGAATGTTTCGACTGAATTGATCTAAGACAATGATTGCGGCCAGGCGGCCACGTGCGCCGCGCATTGCCCATTCCTCAGCCAAGCCATCATTAACAGCCTCTAGGGTGGCTCCAAACTGGGTCTCGATGAACTTATCCGTCTCAGCAGATTTGATGAACCAGCGCTTATTCAATCGACTGACAGCCATATTGTCGTTTGTCGCAGGTCCAATCCAATAGTCGAGCACCGCGCCTGGTGTTGGAAGCTCAGTCACTCGGTTATCCTCCGGGCCGCGTCGACACCATCATATAATTGACTTTGGTATCACCAGAAAGTCGCCATTGGTCTGCAATCGGATTGAAACTGACGCCCTGCGGCGCCTCAACCTGCAAACCGGCCTGTTTTAGCGGGGTTTCAATCTCGCTTGGGCGAAGGAATTTCTCAAACTCGTGCGTGCCGCGCGGCAGCCAGCCCAACACATACTCTGCCCCAAAGATCGCAAGCGCGAAAGCTTTTGCGGTACGGTTCAGGGTTGCAACCATCATCAGACCGCCAGGTTTGACCAAGCCTGCGCAGTCTTTCAGGAATTGCGCCGGATCGGCGACGTGTTCAACGACTTCCAAATTCAGGACAACATCGAACGGCGCTTCACCGCCTTCGATCAGCTCTTCCACCGTTCCAGCCCGAAAATCGATCGACAAACCGCCTTGTTCGGCGTGGGTCATGGCGGTTTTGATATTGGCTTCGCTGGCATCTACCGCCGTTACCGAGGCCCCGAGGCGCGTCATTGGCTCGCTGACCAAGCCGCCGCCGCAGCCAATATCCAGAATACGTAACCCTTCAAACGGCCGTTTTGCATCGGGATCTAACCCGAAATGCGCTTCGACCGTATCGCGAATGAAACCAAGGCGGACGGGGTTAAACTTGTGCAGGGGTTTGAATTTGCCCTTCGGGTCCCACCATTCTGCCGCCATGGCAGTAAATTTGGCGACTTCACTCGGGTCGATGCTCGGGCGAGCGGATGGTGATTGAACTGTTGTTTCGGCAGCTGTCATGAGTTTAGCAATCCTAATTGCGAATTCGCGCCGAGCCCTATAAGGAAGCGCCTGCTTACTTCATCGCAGATGGTATGTTTTGACGAGGCGGCAATGGCGCGCACTGTATTGAAATTTGGCGGAACCTCCGTCGCAGATCTCGAACGCATCTCGCATGTGGCCGATATCATTGCCTATCGGGCTTCAAAAGGCGAGAAGATCGCCGTCATCGTATCCGCAATGTCGGGCGAGACGAATAAGCTCGTTGGTTTGGCAAAAGGCGCAGCAGGCGACGGGGTCATTGGCGATGATTTTGACGACGAGTATGATGTCGTCGTGGCCTCTGGAGAACAAGTGACCAGCGGTCTCTTGGCGCTTTCTCTGCGCAAACGCGGCCTCAAGGCGCGCAGCTGGCTCGGTTGGCAAATGCGCATGAAGACGCGCGAAGGCCATGGATCCGCGCGAATTGACGGTTTCGATGAAGATAGCGGTCTTGGCGCTGCGATTGATGCGGGCGAAGTGGCGGTGATTGCTGGTTTTCAGGGCGTAACGGACGAAGGCCGGGTTTCGACACTCGGGCGCGGTGGATCAGACACAACCGCTGTCGCCGTAGCTGCCGCGTTGGGCTCTGTGCCGTGCGATATTTATACCGATGTGGACGGGGTCTACACGACCGACCCTCGGATTGTGCCCCAGGCGCAACGTTTGCCGCGCGTCTCTTATGAAGAAATGCTCGAAATGGCGTCCCTTGGAGCGAAAGTGTTGCAAACGCGCTCTGTGGAGCTCGCTATGAACCACCAAGTGCCCCTTCGGGTTCTATCAAGTTTTGCTGAGCCTGAGGCGGATAATCCCGGGACTTGGATCTGTAATGAGGATGAGATCGTGGAAAAACAGATTGTAAACGGCGTCACCTATTCACGAGACGAAGCCAAAATCACGCTTTTCGGCATGGAAGATAAGCCCGGTACGTCGGCGCAGCTCTTCGCCCTGTTGGCGCGAGAGGGCGTGAACGTTGATATGATCGTGCAAGCCAATGCCCGCGGCGAGGGCCGCGCGAACATGGTCTTTACCTGCACCAGCGGCGATAGCGAGAAAGCCCAGCGTGTGCTCGACGCGAACCGCGAAACCGTGAAATTCGACGACATCGATGTCAGCCGCGATGTGGCGAAAGTCTCGGTCGTAGGGGTCGGCATGAAGTCCCATGCAGGGGTTGCGGAGACTATGTTTGACGCGTTGGCGTCTAAGAGCATCAACATTGATGTGATCTCGACCTCAGAGATCAAAATCTCCGTACTGATTGATACGGACTATACCGAACTCGCAGTTCGAGCGCTTCATACCGCGTTTGACCTTGACGCCGACTAGTTGAAACCCCCATTTGAGCCCAGGCATGCCTGATAGCTTTTCCATCCCCCGGCTTTTGATGAATCGACTTCGGTCGGTCATGGCCGCCGAAGATGACACTGAGGCGCGCCTGATGAAGGTCGTGCGCCTGATTGCTGGGACAATGGTGGCCGATGTTTGCTCGATTTATCGACGCACAGATGATGGCCGAATGGAGCTGATCGCCACCGAAGGCCTGCGCGAAGACGCCATCCATCGGACGTTTCTCGCGATTGATGAGGGTTTGGTCGGCCAAATTGCGCAAACCGCGCAGCCGCTCTCGATCCAGGACGCGCCGCGACACCCACACTTTTCTTACCGCCCTGAAACCGGCGAAGATCCGTATCACGCGTTTCTTGGGGTTCCGATTCTTAAGGGCGGGCGCATTCGCGGCGTTTTGACAGTTCAGAACCGGACCGCCCGGATCTATCAAGACGACGAGATCGATAGTCTGCAAACCATTGCGATGGTCTTGGCTGAGATTGTTCCAGATTCAACCACAGGGCCTGAGCAGACGGATGCCGCGCGTGAAGGGCGATCCGTAAACCTTCAAGGGCGCAGCCTTTGCGGCGGTCTCGGCATGGGCCGCGTGAGACTGCACGACCCGGTTATTCCAGCCGCACGTTTCTTTGCAGAGAACTCAGAGGTTGAAGAGCACAGGCTCGAGAGCGCTCTCGAAGAACTTCACCTCTCGATTGATCGCCTGTTGGCGGCCGAAATTGGCGGCCTATGGGGCGAGCCACGCGAAGTGATCGAAGCCTACAAACTGTTGGCGTCTGATCCGACCTGGGCGGAGAAGCTGCGAGAAGGGGTGCGAGGCGGACTTTCTGCTGAGGCGTCCATCGATCGTCTCCGCCGTGAGCACAGAGCGCGGTTTGAAAAGGTCAAAGACCCATATCTTCGCGAGCGCCTGCACGACCTGGAAGATCTCGACAACCGGTTGCTCCGCATGCTGGCAGGCACGGACACTGGGCCCGGTGATGATGGTCCAAATAGCGATGAACCGGAGATCTTGATCGCCCGGCGGCTCGGGCCGGCTGAGCTGCTCGACTATGGGAAAGCTGGATTTGCGGCGATCATCCTCGAAGAAGTCGCCACATCTAGCCACGCCGCCATTGTTGCGCGTGGACTAGGCATCCCAACGGTTGGCGGCATTGATGGGTTATTGACGCATGTCTCGCGCGGCGACCAAGTGATCGTTGATGGCGAAGACGGGCGGGTTCATCTGCGTCCAGATGAGGAGTTACTGCGAGCTTATGCAAACCGCCAATCGGTTCTGAGTCAGCGCCAGGCGGTCTTTGCTGCGCTGAGGGACGAGCCGACAGAGTCTAAAGATGGCGTACCGGTGCGTTTGCTGATCAATGCAGGCCTCGGTTTGGACACTGAGCATATGGACAGCACCGGGGCGGACGGCATCGGCCTGTTTCGCACGGAGTTTCAGTTCCTGATGTCTGAAAAGCTGCCCAGCGTGACCGACCAGATCGAGCTTTACAATCATGTTTTGAACGCTGCGAATGGACGGCCAGTCTATTTCCGTACGCTGGATCTCGGCGGCGACAAATTATTGCCTAATCTGAATGATGCGCGCGAAGAAAACCCTGCGCTTGGCTGGCGTTCTATCCGTTTTGCGCTGGACCGGCCTGGCTTGTTCCGTCGTCAGATGCGCGCGCTGTTGCGGGCCTCGGAAGGCGTGCCGCTTTCTGTCATGTTCCCAATGGTGACGAGCGCGCATGAGTTTCGAAACGCAAAATCTATGTTGCAAGAAGAGGTTCGGTGGGGACAGCGCCGAGGTTTCGAGGGGCCGAGCGAGTTGAAAGTCGGCGCGATGTTGGAAACGCCTGCTTTTGCTTACGCCTTGGAGGATATCGAGGGCGAAGTTGATTTTGTGTCGATTGGCACGAACGATATGCTGCAATTCTTCCATGCGGCGGACCGCATGACGCCGCTTGTTTCAGAACGATACCCCTTTGTGAGCCGGCCGGTGATGCGTTTTCTGTCTCAAGTGTTTGAAACCTGCGATCGATTAGACATTCCTGTCTCGATCTGCGGGGAAGGGGCAGGGCGGCCGCTGGAGGCGCTTTGCCTTATCGGGTTGGGGTATCGTAGTCTTTCCATGCCGGGCGGCGGCATAGGACCGGTTAAACGGATGCTTCGCTCGCTCGATCTTTCCAAATTCGGCCCCGCTTTTGCAGAGCTTCTGCAAAAGCGCGACCCTGCTCTGCGTAACGGAGTATTAGAGCTTGCGGGTTTACAGGGTATAGTGCTGAACGATGTGTAAAGATTTAGACGTTAGGCCTAGTCCTGTGACAGATATTATGGCGACCGAAGAAGCACCAGAAACACTCGACCTGAGCGTCGGCGCGCGGCTACGTGAAGCACGCGAAGCCCAAGAGCTCGAGCTTCGTGATGTCGCCAAACAGACGCGGCAATCACAAGATACACTTGCTGCGTTGGAATCCGAAGAGACCGACCACATTCCGGACAGCATTCTGCGCCTGCAAGCGCGTAGCTATGCCCGTTTCCTCGGTCTGCCAGAAGAAGAAATCGCCTCCGCCTATGCTGAGGCACGCGGATCGATCAATACAAAAGCAATGCCGGTAAAGGTCGCCAAGGCGGCGTTTCCGTCCAAGGCGCTTATGATTGGCGGTGGAGCGATCGCGGCGGTCATCGTCATCGCGGGCGGTATTGCTATGATCTGGGGCGCGCCTGCACCTCAGTCAGATGACCAATTAGCGATTTCAGCGCGACTGGCGCCTGCTTTTGACCGTCAAGCCGAAGCTGTCGCGTTCGGCGCTGAGACGGGTGAAGAGTTCTATATTCGAGCGATTAAGCCCGCTTGGATCGAAGTCCGCGGGTCAGACGGAACAGTTTTCCGCAACCGTGACATGCAACCGGATGAAACGTATTTCCCGCGCACTGGCGCTGGGTGGACGATTACTGTGCGTGATGCAGCTGCATTTGAATGGCGCCTCGGCGAAAGCTCCGCTGGACGGATCGGTGAGCCGGAACAGGCCCTCTACTCTGTCAGCGTTGATAATGCGATGACGATCGCGCAAGCTGAGCGCTCTGCCGCAATGGCGGAAGCCGCTGGTCGGTCGAAACAACCCCGCTAAAAATTGAAACAAATAAAAAAACCGGCCCAAATGGCCGGCTTTTTTAATCGGAACAGAGGCGAATTAGTCGTCGCTGTTCAGTTCTTTTTGTAGCAGCAATTGCTCGCCGACACTTTCATAATGCCCAGTATCGTCGCCCGCTGACAAAGTCGGCCGACAGGCCGGCGAACAATCATAGGTGAAATTGGATCCTGCGCGCTTAACGCTGACCCAGGTCGCGGTGTTCGCCGTTACAACGACGTCCGAAGAGTGGATCGTGTTTCCGTTAGAATCGAAAATCATAAGGTTGGTTGTGCCAAAAGACTTTCCGGTCACGAAAAGGAGCTTGTCATCATGCACAGCAACGTCCGCAATGTTCGGGTTGCCGACAATAACGCTTTCCGCATTTGTGTTGAGCTTAATCGCTTTGGCTTTGCCAGCCTCAACTGTGATGTGGCCGGCTTGAGCAGCGCAGCTCAGAAGAGCGGCCACGCAAGCGGAAATCGCGGTTTTGGTAATGGATTTCATTCGAACGCTCCAAACTGTTGCACTCTTAATGCCTGAAAGAGGTTATCCGAATCCTAAAACGGGCGCGCTTGGCACGTGTTCTGTTATAAAAATACGGGATCGAAGAATTTTTTCTGATCCGGTTTACGCTATGTTTAGAGCCCGTCTTTACGACCGGCTTCATCGAAATGAGTTCGATAAAACTAGGGGATGACAAACCGACTTGGCGGGAGTCTCCTATGCAAGCTTTTTTTAAAAATGAATCTGGTGCAACAGCGATCGAATATGCTTTGATCGCCGCACTTATCGCTGTGGCCATTATCGGGGCCGCTGGTACTTTAGGTGGCGATTTGAGCACCAAGTTTACCGAGATTGCAGCAGAAATTGATACTGCTGGCGATGCAGCACCAGCAGCCGAATAATATTCTAAGGGCATAAGACCCTTATGACTGGATCAAGCCGTCGCTGGTTCCGATCAGCGACGGTGCGATCTGCCACCGTCACTCAAAGCCGCCTTATGGAATGATTGACCGAGAGACGTTTCTGCGCGTCTTTATATATAGGGACCATAAAGCGTACTCGTCCGTTCCCGAAATTGGGTTAACGGACCCTTCCCGTATCTTCAGGAATTACTTGTTTTGATTCACGGGATTTTCAGAGCAGTAGGTTAGAGCTAATCGTGTTCCGGGGATAAACCTAAAACATCTCGGGACTCACATAACCTGCATAGTGGGAGTTTCCAATGCGTAAGTTTTTTAACAATGAGTCTGGTGCAACTGCAATTGAGTACGGCCTGATCGCCGCTCTTATCGCTGTTGCGATTATCGGTGCTGTAAGCACACTGGGTACAGAAACAGCTTCAACCTTCGGTGAAGTTTCTGGCGCCATGGCTGGACCAGCTACTGAGTAATCTGCACTTCGTGTAGTTTGCTGAAAAGCACAGAAGCCGCTGGGTTCGCCTGGCGGCTTCTTTCTTTTCTAAAGGTCGGTTCCGTCAAGCTCTCTTTAAAGTCTATACTTTAGAAACAAGGGACTGCCACACAATGGAGCCCTCTTCCGATGATCTTATCTCTTTTTGCGATTAGTTTTTTTGCGCTGTGTATTCTGGCGGCGCTCATAGATCTGGAAACACTCACCATACCGAATTGGCTAAATGGCTGGCTGGCCTTTCTTGCGCTGCCTGCAATGATTTTGGCGGCACCGGGTTGGGAAGTGTCCGGCTTACACCTCTTAGTGGCCGCAATCACCTTTATTGTAACTGTCGGGCTTTTCTTCTTAGGGGCTTTTGGCGGCGGCGATGCGAAATTCATTCCTGCTGTTGTGCTTTGGGTGGGTCCAGCGGGCGCGTTGCCATTCTTGGCCGCCACCGCCCTCGCAGGCGGTGTGCTCACGATCCTCGTCCTCATCTCTAAGTATGTCGTGCCATACTATTTCACACCTGGCTTTGGTGTTGCGACGTTCACGGAGCAACGCGGAATTCCTTATGGTGTCGCGATCGCGGTCGGGGCTTTGTACGCCGCGCCAGCGTCGCCATTACTTACTGATTTCTTAAGCCAAATCCAACAAATCAATTAACCATGCTTTAGCTTCATCATGGGATACAGGTCCCTGATTGCTCCCAATCTCTGGGGGTGGGGATAGAGAGGAAAGCCTTCCAATGTCACCAATGCGGCTTATCATTTTAGCTGTCGCGCTCGTAGCAGCCGTCATCGCAGCTTTCCTCGTTCGAAACCTGGCAAACCAGCAACCCACCACTGTAAACGGTCCAACCCAAACGGTTGAGCGCGTGGTTGAGGTTGAAGTCTCTCAGCGTAAGGTATTGGTTGCCAAGACCGACCTGCGCATCGGCACACTGTTGACGCCGGATGAGTTCAGATGGGCAAACTGGCCTGAATCAACCCTCAATCCGGCTTACTACACGCAAGAGATTGCGCCGGACGCGATGGAAATTTTGACCGGCAGCGTTGTGCGCTCTGCAATGTATGCAGATGAGCCGATCATGCCGCAAAAGATCGTTCAAAAAGGCGAGACTGGCTTCATGGCCGCGCTTCTAAGTCCAGGCAAGCGCGCGATGACGGTGGAGATCTCACCTGAATCAGCCTCGGCGGGTTTCATTCTTCCCGACGACCGCGTCGATATCATTTTGACCCAATTGATTGAGTTTTCAGGCGATGAAGATCTGCCGCCGGTCATGGTTACAAATACGATCCTAGAGAATGCCCGCATCCTGGCGATCGACCAAACCTTTGGTGATGTCGATGGCATTCCAACATTGACTGGTTCGACCGCGACTATGGAGCTCATTCCAGCCCAAGCAGAGATGCTCGCCCGCGCGGCGCGCGTTGGCACCATTTCGCTCACGCTCAGAAGTGCAGCCGATGTCGGCTTTAACGAAGGCCAAGCCTTGGCCAGTTTGACCGCTCTAGACGATGTCGACTCTGGGGGACGCAAAGTCATGATTTATCGCAGCAACAAGGTTGAGGCGGGGGGCAGCTAAATGACGCCACTTAATTGTATAGTTCGCGGTTGCGCCTCGGCGCTAGCGATTGGATTAGCGCCCTTAGGGGCGATGGGGCAGGCTGAAAACCCGACCAATCCGTTGGGCGTGAGCTCGATGGAGCCAGGACAAACTGCGGTCACACGCGTTGTGAAGCTTGGGGTCAACAAGTCGATCATCATCGATCTAGACCGCTCAGCGTCTGACGTCATTATTACCAATCCAGAGATTGCGGACGCGACGGTTCAAACGGCGCGTCGGATTATTTTTCGCGGTGTTACCGTCGGCGAAACCAATGCGTTTGTGTTCGACATTAATGGGCGCCCGCTAGTAAACTTAGAGATCATCGTCGACACAGATACGTCTGTGATCAATGACATGATCAAGCGCTACGTTCCATCCGCCCGCGTCACAGTTGAAAGCGCCAATAGCAATCTGATTGTTTCAGGTGTTGTTGATAATCTGGTTCAATCTGATCAGATCACGCGCCTCGTTTCGGCTTATCTTCCTGGGACCGACGAAGCCCAAGTGGTCAATATGATGAGCATCCGGGCCAAGGACCAGGTTATGCTGGAAGTGCGTATCGTTGAGATGCAACGCACGTTGATCAAGCAGCTCGGGATCAATTTGAGCGGAACAACTAGTTTTGGTGACTTCGCCAATCAGGTCGAAAGGCAACTCTTCTTGGATGATGGCTTCGGCAATTTGGTTGACGCCGAAACCACCGCGCTCGCGCCTGGTTTGCCTTTCTCCAATCTCTTTGGCTTGACCTCATCTAACAGTTTTGCGGTTCAGGGCTCGGCTCTGGGCGGTCTCAACAGCAATATTGGCTATACCAATTATGTCGGTTCCGACTTTCAGTCCTCCGCCGGCGCAGCAATAGACGCGCTGGAGCGTGTCGGAATCGTGCGGACGCTCGCCGAACCAAACATTATGGCCGTGTCGGGCGAAAGCGCGAAGTTCCTGGCTGGTGGTGAATTTCCCGTTCCGGTCGGTCAAGACGATGATACGATCACAATCGAGTTTAAACCATTCGGCGTCGGATTGGCGTTCACGCCAGTGGTCCTTTCAGAAGGCCGGATCTCTCTGAAAGTATCGACCGAGATTTCCGAACTATCTAACCAAGGCGCCTTCCAGAGCGCGTCTGCGGCGGGTGTGAACTCTAATGGTCAGGTCGTTTCGGTGCAGGGCCTTACAATCCCGTCGCTTGTCGTTCGCCGTGCTGAAAGTGTCGTCGAATTGCCATCAGGCGGATCAACCATGCTTGCAGGTCTGATTCAGTCCAGAACTCGCCAAACCCTTGACCAGCTTCCGGGCATCAAGAAAATTCCGGTTCTTGGCGCCTTGTTCCAGTCACGTGACTTCGAAAATCAGGAAACGGAGATGGTGGTTATCATTACGCCCTATCTCGTGGATCCCGCTAAGAAAGACGAGCTCAGAACGCCTGCCGATGGTTATGTCAGTGCGTCTGATCCGAAAACAATCTTCTTTGGAAAACTGAATGCTCAGTATGCGGAGCCTGGTAAGGGCCTGTCTAAAGAAAACTACTCGGCTCCGGTCGGGTTCATAGAGGAATAGGTGCGCGAATGA
This sequence comes from Henriciella sp., assembly GCA_039970335.1. Taxonomy (GTDB): domain Bacteria; phylum Pseudomonadota; class Alphaproteobacteria; order Caulobacterales; family Hyphomonadaceae; genus Henriciella. Next base: position 130,303 of record JBDVMC010000017.1, read on the forward strand.
CCAAGCAAAAAACGCTTCTAGCCAGCGCTGCACTCGGTGCGATTATGTTCGTTTCTGGTTGCCAGTCTAATGGTGCGCCGGGTCATGTGCCGACTGAGTATTTCTCCGGCACGGCCTTGGATCGTCATGCAATCGGCGTCACTCAGCACACAGAGTATTTGGAAGTTAAACTTGATCCGCGTGATACCCAACTACGTCTTGGGGAGCTTTCTAAAGTTCGCGCGTTCCTGAACAAGTATGCAGATGTCGGTAACGGTCCTCTGGTGGTGTCTATGCCACAGCATGCCGAAAATCCGCAACTCGCTGTAGGCGCCGTCTCTGAGATCCGCCAAATCGCCTGGGAGGCGGGTGTCAGCTACGAAGACATGCTCGGCGCTGCATATGACGCGTCCAGCCGGGCCCAGACCCCGATTGTTATGGCGTTCAAAACATACAAAGCCGTCGCGCCAGAGTGTAAATCGCTCGCGGAAATCGATATTTCCAATGGCGTTTCAAACAATGATTTGCCGACCTTGGGATGCTCTGTGCGGACCAACATGGCGGCGATGATAGCCGAACCAGCCGACTTGCTCGGCAACCGCGATATGACCGAAGGCGACCGGGTTCGCCGCGGCAATCAGTTGACGCTCTGGCAGCAGGGTCAAGCAACAGCAGCAACGCGAGACGATGGTGAGTCAGCCATTGTTTCTTCAGTAGTTCAGTAAGTCTCTCAGTACACGGGGAGTGAGGTAGAATGTCGAACGATAATGCACTTTTCGAAGACGACTTCGATATGGAATTCGAGGACGATTTCGATTCTGCTCTGACGACGGTTCTTGATGAGCCAGCCGATCTAGGCTCGGTAAATCTAGACGCTCCGATGAAAGACATTGGAGATTTTGATCCGTCTGCGAACCCGGACGATGATCAACCGGTCATGGTCAGCGATTTGGATGATGGCGGATATCGCGCCATTCCTGCGATCGCTGCGATGGCGTTTTGTGAATCCGGTCGCACCGCCGCGCTAATGGAAGCCGTGGCAAGTGATCGTCGGATGGCTCAAGCAACCCTGGAGACACAAGGCGGCGGTCTAGAGGCTGCGATTGCTTATCTTCAGGAAAACCAGACACCAAACCTGCTCATCTTGGAATCTTCAGCAGCAAACGCGACAATGGTTGCGCAGATTGATGAGCTCGCCTCGCATTGTGATGAAGGCGTGCAAGTCATGGTGATTGGTAACACCAATGATATTGGCCTGTATCGCCAGCTTATGACGCGCGGCGTTAGCGAATATCTTGTGCCACCTGTTGCGCCCGTCCAAATCGTTCGTTCGATCAGCCAGCTATTTGCCGATCCAGAAGCTCCGTTTGTCGGGAAATCTGTCTCTGTTATCGGAGCCAAAGGCGGTGTTGGCGCGTCAACAATCGCGCACAACCTGGCCTGGTCGCTCGCTGAAAGTTCAGCTGTAAACACAGCACTGATCGATCTCGATCTTTCGTTCGGGACTACAGCGCTCGATTTCAATCATGAGAACCAACAGACCGTCGCCGATGCTTTGCTCGCACCTGAGCGCGTTGACGATGCGGTTGTCTCGAAATTGTTGGCCAAAGTGACGGATCGTTTGTCGCTGTTTACGGCACCAGCAACCGTCGCACAGATTATGGATATTCCAGCCGAGTCTTACTCAGCCATCATTGATACAGTGCGCCGCGTGATGCCTTATGTGGTCCTGGATATGCCGCATGCCTGGAACCAATGGACCTATCAGACCTTGCTTGCCTCTGATGAAGTTATCCTGGTTTGCCAGCCGGATCTTGCATCCCTGCGCAATGGTAAAAACATTATCGATGAGTTGAAGGCCCAACGTCCAAATGATGCGCCGCCAAAGCTCGTTGTGAACATGATGGGCGTGCCGAAACGCCCGGAAATTCCGCCGAAGGATTTTGCGGCTGCGATTGATGTTGAGCCATCGATTGTTCTGCCATTTGATCCGCAGCTTTTCGGCACGGCGTCGAACAATGGACAAATGATTTCCGAAACGGATGCAGCGGCGGAATCATCTGTTGCAATCGATCAGCTCGCAGCTTTGCTGACAGGACGCGAAATCGTTGCGCAAGAAAAATCACTGCTGAAGAAACTGCTCCGGAAATAAGCGGCGCGGAAGAGGGCTAAACAATGGCATTTGGAAAACGTTCCGGAGGAGCTGAACCCGTAAAACCAGCGGCGAAGCCGGTGGTGCCTGCTGCGCCCAAACCACCTGTGGCAAAAGCCGCTGCGAAAGCGCCTCCCGAGCCTAAAGAAAAAGCCAAACCTGTCGCTTTGAAGCCGCCGCCGGCTGCTGAGCACCAAGAGCAGATCACCAAAGTTACTGATCGCTCCGAAGAGTATTACGCGACCAAGACGACGATCTTTAATGCGCTGATCGACACAATTGACCTGGGGCAATTGGCTCAGCTCGATCAAGAGAGCGCTCGCGAAGAAATCCGCGATATTGTTGTCGAAATCATCGCCATCAAAAACGTTGTGATGTCTATTTCCGAGCAGGAGCACCTGCTCGATGATATTTGTAATGATGTTCTCGGCTATGGCCCGCTAGAGCCGCTGCTCGCGCGTGATGACATTGCTGACATCATGGTGAACGGCGCCGATACTTGTTATATCGAGGTCGACGGTAAGATCGAGCGAACCAATATCCGTTTTCGCGACAATGCTCAGCTGATGAACATCTGTCAGCGGATCGTGAGCCAGGTTGGTCGACGCGTTGATGATGCGAGCCCGATTTGTGACGCGCGTTTGCTGGACGGATCTCGTGTGAACGTGATCGCACCGCCGCTTTCGATTGATGGCCCTGCATTGACCATTCGTAAGTTTAAGAAGGACAAGCTCAAGCTGTCCGACCTTGTGAACTTCAAGTCTATCTCTGAGTCTGGCGCTGAGATTTTGCGCATTATCGGGCACGCCCGGTGTAACGTTCTGATTTCAGGCGGTACAGGTTCGGGTAAGACAACGCTGCTCAACTGTTTGACCGGCTTTATCGAGCCCGGCGAGCGCGTCATCACCTGCGAAGACTCTGCCGAACTTCAGCTTCAGCAACCGCACGTTGTGCGTCTCGAAACCCGGCCGCCGAACATTGAAGGCTCGGGCGAGATCAACATGCGCGATCTGGTCAAAAACTGTCTGCGTATGCGCCCTGAGCGGATTATCGTGGGCGAGGTTCGTGGCCCAGAGGCGTTTGACCTCTTGCAAGCCATGAACACAGGCCACGATGGCTCAATGGGCACGCTTCACGCCAACAGCCCGCGCGAAGCTCTGTCTCGTGTCGAATCGATGATTACGATGGGCGGCTTTAGCCTGCCGGCTAAAACCATCCGCGAGATGATTGTCGGATCAGTGGATGTCGTTGTTCAGGCTTCGCGTCTGCGTGATGGTTCGCGCCGAATCATGTGTGTGACCGAAGTTATGGGTCTGGAAGGCGATACGATCGTTCTTCAGGATATTCTCAAATACGAAATCGAAGGCGAGGACGACGACGGAAAAATCGTTGGGCGTCACCGCGGCACAGGGATCGGTCGACCGAAATTCTGGGAACGTGCGCAATATTACAACCTGGAGCGAGATCTCGCGACAGCGCTGGATGAGTTGGACTAGTTATGGACCTCAGCAGCGACATGATTTTTTACCTCATTGGAGGTCTGGCGTTTTTGTGTATCGCTGGAGTTGGTCTTGCCTTTACGGGCGATGCGGGCGCTGAGAAGGCGTCTAAACGTGCGCGGCAACTCGGTTCAGATTCTCCGGGTGGACGACGCGGGGGGCGCAATGACCCTAATGCGGCGCGTAAAAAACAAACGCAGCAAATGCTGAAAAAGCTCAGAGAACAAGACGAAACCCGTCGTAAGTCTCTGGTCGCAAACGATATTCAGTCGAAGATCAATCAAGCTGGACTTGAGATGAACGCGCAGACGTTCTGGATTATTTCGATTATTTTGGCCGCAATGGCTGGGTTCGGTACTTGGTATTCTGGTGCAGACGGTCCGCCTATGATCCTAGGTTTCGAGTTTAAGTCTCGTCCTGTAACGATTGCGACGGCCGTATTTGCCATCGGTATTGGGTTTCCGCGTTGGGTCCTTGGTTTCCTGACCAAAGGTCGAAACAAGAAACTGATGAACCAGTTCGCTGACGGTGTAGATATTATTGTTCGCGGTGTTAAATCTGGTCTGCCTTTGACCGAGTGTTTGCGGATTATTGCGCGCGAGAGCCCTGCACCACTTGGTCCTGAATTCCAACTGCTTACCGACAATTTGCAAATGGGCATGACAACTGAGCGGGCTCTGCAGCAATTCTACAAGCGCGTGCCGCTTTCCGAAGTGAACTTCTTTGTGATCGTGCTGACCATTCAGGCGAAGGCCGGTGGTAACTTGTCCGAAGCCTTGGGCAATCTCTCTATCGTTATTCGTTCGCGTAAGATGATGCGTGAGAAGATTAAAGCGCTATCAGCGGAAGCGAAAGCGTCGGCTGGTATTATCGGCTGTTTGCCATTCGCGGTGGGCTTTATGGTCTATCTGACCACGCCTTCTTACATCATGGAGCTGTTTACCAGCTCAGGCGGGCACACCGTATTGTTCGTTGGCTTCTGTCTTTACGTCATTGGCATCACCGTCATGCGTAAAATGATCAATTTCAACTTTTAGGAGGGCATCGTGGGAGAGTTTGCAAAATCTTTAAGCGACCCAGCTTCGATGCTGTCTCTTATGGTTGCGGTCGCGATGTTCATGACCGTGGTCGGTGTGATGCTGCCCGCCCTCAAAGGCGACAAACTCGAAACACGCCTGAAACAGGTGACCTCGCAGCGCGAAAAACTGCGCCGCGCCAGCCGATCTCAGCTTGAGCAACGCGGCATTAAGCGCGAATCCAAAGGCACAATCAACGATATTACGAAAAAGCTCGACCTGCAGAAAATGCTGGAGGATCCGAATATTTCGGTGAAGCTTGAACAGGCTGGCCTGCGCGGGCCACGGCCTCTAACCGCATTCTACTTTTGCCGGTTCTTTCTGCCCTTTATCGGCGCAATGGCGGTGTTTCTGTACATCTTCTTCGTGAATGATTTCGGCCTCTCACCTGCGATGAAGTATGGCTCAATCATCTTCGGCGCGGCGATCGGTTTCTATGCGCCGAACCTGTATGTTGGTAATATCGCTTCAAAGCGTCAGCAATCGATCATGATGGCATTCCCGGATGCGCTCGATATGATGCTGATCTGCGTTGAATCGGGCATGTCGATCGAAATGGCCTTTGGCAAAGTTGGCGCTGAGGTGGGCACTGCATCGGCGGAACTCGCCGAAGAATTACAGCTGACCACGGCCGAGCTTTCCTATCTGCAAGAGCGCCGTATGGCTTATGAGAACCTTGCGCGCCGGACCGGGCATGAAGGCGTCAAAGCGGTTACGATGGCGCTGACGCAGGCTGAACGCTACGGTACGCCTCTGGGCGATGCTTTGCGCGTGATGTCCAAAGAGAACCGCGAAATGCGGATGCAGGCAGCAGAGAAAAAAGCCGCTGCCCTACCAGCGCAGCTTACCGTGCCAATGATCTTGTTCTTCCTGCCAGTATTGTTCCTGGTGGTGCTTGGACCAGCTGTGCTTAAAGTCATGCGGATGCAAGGCGAGAACGGCTAAACCTGCAGCGCTCCAGGTTCTAGATTTAAGCTGACAGTTTTGCTTTGGGGCCTAGCGCCCCTGCGAGCCGCGTAATTTTGGACGCAGGCCGGTCGGCTGAGTTGATCCCGTATCACCGGCCAGATTAGGCTCTGACAATGTTACACCCGGATCTGCCATCGTTTCTGAGTTGACCTGAGCTTCTCGAATCTCTGGCATAGATTGAGGCGCAGCCGGCGTGCGATTGACCTCATCAATGACCTGATCGAGCTTCTGCATTTGAGTGAAATCACCCGTCGGAGCCATCATTTCGCGGAGCACGCGCTGGTTGGCTTCAACGCTCTGCATTGGCGCGGTTGGATCGACTTCGATCATTTCGTCAAAGCGACCTTGGAGTCCTAGAATGAGCGCAAGGTTTTGACGAATACGGCCGTCAACGCCTGGGATCGCGACGGCTCTGCGCAGCACAGTTTCGGCTTCCACGAGCTGTCCCGTCAGGGCCAAGGATAGCCCATAATTGGAGAGTGTAGAGCTGCGCTCCGGATCGCGTTGGAGCGCCAAGGAATACGCTTCTTGCGCTTGTTTATGGTTCTCAAGCTTATCGAAGGCCAAGCCCAGCGCAGCGAGCGGCGCCGCTTCGTTTGGTGGCGAATAGTCGGCGCTTCGAACAAAAGCCTGCGCCGCTTCCGTCAATTTATCTTGCGCAAGATAGGAGCGGCCAAGTTCGAGATAAAGTTCATAGCTATCGGGGTGAATTGGGAACGCGCTTGAGGCGAGTTCTACCACTTTGTCATGGCTGCCGATTAGCCGGAGCGCCCGCATGAAATTCACCGTCACATCGATGTCGCTGGCATCCTTCTGGTATTCGTTCGACCAAAAGTTCGCGCGCGTGATCGGGTCAGATCGTTCGGCGCGGGCTATGTCTTCCGGCGTGGCGGGTTTCAGCGCCTGCTCGATCGCATCCTGATAGGTCTGCTCCTCGGCCGTTAGCTGCGGCGCCGCATCCGTGGTGGCGCACGCCACGCTTGAGACCAGCGCAATCAATGGCAGTGATAATTTGACAGATTTGGCTCTGGACATTTAGCAAGCTCCGAAGATGTACCGCCCGGACCATGCCAGTAACCTGGTCAAGACAAGGTTAACAAAACTGGCATTTTAATTAACTTGCAGAGATCTCTTATGCCTGAACACGCCGCTCTTATTCCTTCCGCCAAAGCCGCCGCACCGATCTATCTGCACACGCGCGACAGCTGGGGCGATGCCGACGATTTGCCGAGCGCGCTTCTCGCCCAAGCAAAAGCGCAAAAATTCAAAGGCTCAGCGGGCAAAATGGTCATCAGCGCTGATGGCGATGGCAAAATTTCGGGCGTGCTGTTTGGCGTAGGTCCTGGCACAGACGCCCTCGCAGTCGCCTCTTTGGCTGGCAAGCTACCGACCGGCGACTATGAGATCGCAGCACATGCAGACTATCCTATGTCTCATATTGCAGCGGCTTGGGCGGATGGGGCGTATCGTTTCGACCGTTACTTAAGCAAACCTGCAACACCTCCGCGCCTCGTCGTTGGCGCCGATGCAGATGGCGAGGCCATGATTCGCGAAGCAATTGCCGTCGATCGGCTGCGCGATCTGGTCAACACACCCGCAGAAGATATGGGTCCCCCAGAAATTCAGGGCACGATTAGCGATCTTGCAGAGCGCTACGGCGCAACCCTCGAGACCGTGATTGGCGACGCGCTTCTGGCTCAGAATTACCCAATGGTCCACGCCGTCGGGCGGGCCGGTCCGGAAGCGCCGCGCATCATGGAGTTGAGCTGGGGCGACGAGAGCCACCCGCAATTGGCGGTCGTCGGCAAAGGCGTCGCCTTTGATACTGGCGGCCTGAATCTAAAAGGCGGTAATTCGATGCGCCTGATGAAGAAGGATATGGGCGGTTCAGCTCACGCCATTGCACTTGCTGAACTGGTTATGGGAGCGAACCTTCCGGTCTACCTGAAGCTTTATGTTCCGGCGGTCGAAAACTCGATTGCGGGGGATGCCTTCCGACCCGGGGATGTGTTGTCGAGCCGAAAGGGCCTGACCGTCGAAATCGACAATACGGACGCCGAAGGCCGACTCATTCTCGGCGATGCGCTGACCCGTGCGAGTGAGGAAGATCCTGATCTCCTCATAGACTTTGCCACGCTCACCGGCGCGGCCCGTGTCGCGGTTGGGCCAGACCTGGCACCCTTCTTTACCGATGATGAGGACCTTGCAGCTGAGATCGAAGCTGGCGCGCGTGCCAGCGGCGATCCCGCCTGGCGCTTGCCGCTCTGGGCGCCTTATAAGTCTATGTTGAAAAGCCCGATTGCAGATCTGGTAAATAGTGCATCAGGCGGTAAAGCGGGATCCATCACTGCTGCGATCTTCCTGCAGCAATTCGTTGATGCGAAGTCTTGGGTGCACCTGGATGTTTGGGCTTGGCGAGAGGGCAAATATGGCCGCCCGTCCGGCGGCGCAGCCTGTGGTCTGCGGGCCATGTGGGAAACTGTGAGAGCGCGCTACAGCTAGCGCTCATCGCTCACAACATAGCGCGGACCAACGCCGAGGCGGTAAGCCTTGTCGTCCGGGTTGTACAGGTTGCACGCCTTTAGAGACAGGCAGCCGCAACCGATGCAGCCATCCAGGCGGTCGCGCATACGCTCCATCATTGCGATGCGGTCGTCCAAAGTGGTTCGGAATTTTCGAGAGATCTTTCCCCAATCAGCTTTGGTCGGCGTGCGCCCATCTGGAAGACTCGCCATCGCCTCTTTGATTTGCTCGATGCTGAGCCCCATTTGCTGCGCGATCAGAATGAAGGAGAGGCGGCGAATGTCAGATCCTTCATACCGCCGCTGATTACCTTCATTTCTGTCCGGCGTGATGAGGCTCTTCTTTTCATAGAACCGGATCGCAGAGACTGAGAGGCCGGTTCGCATGGCCAGATCGCCGATCGATAATCCTCGCTTCATGACCATTGCAAATTCCTTGAAATAATACCTTGACCTAAACTTAGGTTTAGGAATTACACGAATGGCTCCTAACAATCAACTGAAGGAGACTTCTGATGTCTAAAGCCATTCTGGAACACATAAACCTGACCGTGACCGACCCCGACAAAACTGCGGAGATGCTTCGCGATCTGTTCGGTTGGAAAATTCGCTGGTCCGGAGATTCCATCCATAATGGACGCTCGGTGCATGTCGGAAACGAAGATGATTATGTCGCGCTATATAGCGTCGGCGCGCCGAGAACGCTCAACGAAAATGAAAACTACCGGCTCGCGGGTGCGGTCAATCATCTCGGAATTCTGGTCGATGATCTGGGTGCTGCGGAAAAACGCATCCTGGAGTTTGGCATAAAAACGCATAGCCATCAGACATACGAGCCAGGCAGTCGCTTCTATTTTCATGATCATGATGGGATTGAATACGAGGTCGTATCTTATGCTTGAGGGATTGATCCAATCATACTTATCGAGCGTTAACCGCGCTTGGTATCCGCGTTGCGAAGGGATGATCCCGCTTCGTGACTCGCCAAGGGCGCAAACCGCGCTAAGCTCTCCTGAAAGCAATCAGGGTGAGACGAGCAATGCTAAACAAATGGGTGACCGCAAGCGTGTTGGCTTTAGGGCTCAGCGCCTGCGCGAGTGTTGAACTGCAATCGGCCGATGCGCCGTCGATAAAGCCTGACCTAGATGTGCCCGCACCAATTATCGGCCCAGGAGATCGCATGCCATCAGGACGCGATCTCGGAACGCGGTCTTCAGTGGTTGCGCCGAATGCTGCAGCGGCGACCGCCCATCCACTGGCGACCCAAACCGCACTGGATGTGATGAAGCAAGGCGGATCGGCGATGGACGCTGCGATCGCTGCAAACGCGATGCTGGGCCTGGTAGAGCCAACCGGAAATGGTATTGGCGGCGACCTCTACGCGATTGTCTGGGATCCAAAAACCAGAGAGCTTTATGGCTATAATGGCTCAGGCCGGTCGCCGATGGGCGCGAGCTTAGAAGATATGCAGGCCAAAGCCGACGCGTTTATGGACGGTGAAGAAATCCCGCCCTTCGGCGCCGCCCCTGTGACCGTTCCTGGCACGGTTGATGGGTGGTTCGCGCTGCATGAACGTTTCGGCAAACTCGAAATGGCGGACAATCTTACGCCTGCAATTGAGTATGCGCGGAACGGTGCGCCTATTCCTGAAGTCATCTCTTTCTATTGGCAGTTCGGTCCGCGCCGGTTTGAACCAGCTTTTGAAAGCGGAATGCTCGAAGAGTATGACAATGCCAAAGAGACCTATTTCTCCCCGCCACCCGTCGAGGGGTCTTTGTTCCGAAACCCTGATTTGGCTGATACATTGACCAAAATCGCGTTGAACGGCCGCGATGCGTTTTACAAAGGCTCCATTGCGCGAACCATGGACGCCTATTTCGAGCGGATTGATGGCTATCTTCGCTATGAAGACTTTGCTTCGCACCAAGGGGAATGGACTGAACCGCTCTGTGTTGAATATCGCGGCGAGGTAAAACTCTGTGAATTGGGACCAAACACACAAGGGGTTGCCGCTCTGCAGATGCTTGAAATGCTGGAGCGTTTCGACCTACGTGACATGGGCTTTGGGTCCGCTGACAGCTTGATGGCGCAAGTCGAAGCAAAGCGGCTGGCTTTTGCTGACCGCGCGGCGGGTTATGCCGATGAGGCCTTTAGCGGGATTGATCCAGAAGTGTTTATCCGTCCCGGATATAATGCGGCACGTGGCGAGGCGATTGATATCAATCAAGCGATGGCGCCGCCCGCGCCGGGCTACGCAGATGCGGACGCCAAGCTCGAGGACGGCGATACAACTTATCTCACCGTCACAGACAAAGACGGGATGATGGTTTCGCTGATCCAGTCGAACTATCGGGGCATGGGCTCCGGCCTGGTGGCCGACGGCCTGGGCTTCATGTTCCAGGATCGCGGGCAATTGTTCAGCCTAGACCCCGAGCACCCAAATGTGTTTGAGCCCGGCAAGCGACCTTTCCACACAATCATCCCGGCCTTTGCTTTCAAGAAAGACATGCCAGGCTGTCAGACTGCGGCGGTCGCGCCGGAAGCAGCGTGTCCTTATGAGCCATGGCTTAGTTTCGGCCTGATGGGCGGCGGTATGCAGCCACAAGGGCACGTTCAGGTCATCCTCAACCTGATCGATTACGATATGGGCCTGCAAGAAGCCGGCGACGCAGCCCGCTGGGAACATCGCGGCGGCTGTGAGCCGACCGACGACCTTAATGGTGATGCGTGTGAAGCTGACATGGGTACAATCCATTTGGAAAGCGGTATCCCGGTTGAGACACGCGCAGAGCTTGAACGTCGCGGGCATGAAGTTGAATGCTGCCGTGCGAATGGCGGCGGGTACCAGGCAATCATGCGTGACTTTGAGAGTGGGGCTTGGATCGCAGCAACTGAAATGCGCAAGGACGGAAGTGCTGACGGGTATTAGGAACGAAGGCCAATTCAGCCACCTGAACCCCGCCTGTCCCGGCCTTGAGCCGTGATCTCGATCAGCAATGTCTGGACCTGCCGCACGAGATCTCAGGTCGCGCTCTGCTTTCCCGGGACGGTCGGATCACTGGACCTGACCCAAGCCGCGCGCCATATCACTTGCTATGGAAGCCTTTGCTAACCTCCTCGAACGCCTGCTGTTGACCCCCTCGCGCAATGCGAAGTTGGCCTTGATCGCCAACTATTTTGCAACTGTGCCAGATCCTGAGCGCGGCTGGGCGCTTGCGGCGCTGACGAATGAGATCGAGTTGCCCGGTGTCAAAGCGGGGCTGGTCCGTCGTCTTGTTGAAAGCAAAGTGGATCATGAGCTGTTTCGGCTGTCCTACGATTATGTCGGTGACCTCGCAGATACGGTCAGTTTGATTTGGCCGGCGGAGCATGGTGCAAACTATGTCCCGGCCTTGAGCGAAATTGTCGAAGCGCTGTCTGAGGCGACCAAAGCGCAGGGTGAAACGCTGATCGAGGGATGGCTCAATGCGCTTGATGCACGTGGGCGTTGGGCGCTTTTGAAACTGGTGACGGGCGGATTGCGGATCGGCGTTTCAGCGCGGCTTGCAAAAGTCGCGGCCGCAAAATTCGGCGATATAGAACCAAGCGAAGTTGAAGAGATTTGGCATGGGTTAGAGCCGCCTTATCTCAGTCTTTTTGCGTGGCTCGAGGGCAAGGCTGAAAAACCGAAACCTGATATCACCGCGCCGTTTCGCCCGGTTATGCTGGCGCATCCTCTGGTCGCTAAAAAAGACAGAGACAACCCCGATGCTGTCGATCCGGATCTCATCACCGGCGACGCATTTGCGGCGGAGTGGAAGTATGACGGCATCCGCGTCCAGGCCGTGTCAGAGGCGGGCGTAAGGCGGATCTATACGCGCACTGGCGACGATATCAGCCACACGTTTCCGGACGTTCTGGCTGCGATGGACTTTGAGGCGGCGATCGACGGCGAATTGCTTGTGCGCGCGCCGGACGGGGGCACCGCGCCCTTCAATGAGCTACAGCAGCGCCTTAATCGAAAGACCGTTTCCAAGAAACAAATGGACGCCAGACCCGCTTTCATTCGTGCATATGACTTGCTGGTCGACGGCGAAGAAGACTTGCGCGGATTGGACTTTAGAAGCCGCAGGACAAAGCTCGAGGCCTTCATTGGCGAACTTGAGACGGATCGCATCGACCTCTCGCCCTTGGTCGAGGTCACGAACATCGCAGCGCTGGAGGCGGCGCGCAATGATCCACCCGCGCCCGAGATTGAAGGCTTGATGTTGAAGCGATGGGACAGCCTCTATCAGGCCGGGCGTCCCAAAGGGCCTTGGTTCAAATGGAAACGCGATCCGTTCCTTATCGATGCCGTGATGCTCTATGCGCAGCGTGGACACGGCAAACGGTCCAGCTTCTATTCAGATTTCACGTTCGGGGTTTGGCGAGAGATCGATGGCGAGGATCAGCTCACCCCCGTTGGAAAAGCCTATTTTGGGTTCACCGATGACGAGCTCAAATTGCTCGATAAATTTGTCCGCGATAACACGTTGGAGCGGTTCGGACCGGTGCGTTCCGTGACCGCGACGAAGGAAAAAGGACTGGTCTTTGAAGTGGCGTTCGAAGGGCTTCAGCGAAGCCCGCGTCATAAATCGGGCATTGCGATGCGGTTCCCACGGATCAACCGCATTCGCTGGGATAAACCGTCCGCCGATGCTGACCGACTTGAGAATTTGGAAGCCCTGCTACCCGAGAATGCGTGATGGACTTGTCATCGAAGCCTGTTAGGCGGGAGTCATGAATTTTCGCGATTTTCTATTGCTGTCAGCGGTCTGTTTCGTCTGGGGATTAAACCTGGTCGTGACGCGCTGGGTGATCGCGGATGCAGGTGTGCCACCTTTGTTTTTCGCAGGGATGCGCTTTGCCGGGATCGCTCTGGTCTTGGTTTGGTTCTTGAGACCTTTGCCGAAGAACCTGGGTACATTGTTTTTGATCGCCATGGGCATGGGGGCAGTCCACTTTGCGCTCTTGTTCATGGGGCTTGCCAATGCAGAGGCGAGTTCTGTTTCGGTTGTCGGCCAATTGGGCGTGCCCTTCTCGACCCTTATGAGCATGGCGTTTTTGGGCGAAGTGGTGGGATGGCGACGCGGGCTCGGCATCATGTTGGCCTTCGCTGGAGCAATTTTGATCGCGGTCGATCCGCAAACCTTCCAGCTGAGTTATGGCCTCCTCTATGTCGTGTGCGGGGCCTTTATCGGCTCGGGCGCGGGAATCTTGATGAAACGCATGCCCGCCATCAGCGCAATGCAAATGCAAGCCTGGATCGGCCTGTTCAGTTTCGCACCACTCTTCGCCGTTTCAGGCCTGTTCGAGGGCGATCAGAATGGCTGGGGCGCGTTTATAAACGGAGGGTGGTTAGTCTGGGCAGCAACCGCGTTTGCGGTGCTTGGCGTGAGTGTGTTTGGTCACGGGGCGTTTTATACGCTGATCAAGAAGTATGATATTTCACTGCTTTCGCCGCTCACATTGATGACACCGGTTTGGGGCGTCGTGCTGAGCATTGTCTTGCTTGGCGAAGTGATGACTTTGCAGCTCGTGGTCGGAGCCGCGATCTCGCTCGGTGGTGTTTTTGTGATCCTCATCCGACCAAATCGAGCTATGCCCGAAGCGGCTCTAGGCGATAAGGTGAGAGGCAAACAGAAATGAAGGTCGAAGCTCACCCCAGCCCGAATTTCAATGACCGCAAGCATCCAGTGGACATGCTCGTCTTGCACTATACGGGCATGGAAACCGGGCAAGCCGCTCTTGACCGGATGTGTGATGCAAGCGCGGAGGTTTCCGCGCATTATATGATTTGGGAAGATGGCCGCGTCGTGCAGCTGGTCGGCGAGGATAAACGAGCTTGGCACGCCGGGGTCTCCAGCTGGAACGGCGAGCAGGATCTAAACTCTCGTTCGATCGGAATTGAGATCGTCAATGGCGGGCACGATTGGCCATTGCCTGAGAATGTACTGCCCCCGTTTCCTAGCGTGCAGATCGAAGCCTTGATCGAGCTTTGCACGGGAATTCTTGGGCGCTGGGACATTCCAGGTGCCCGCATTGTAGGGCACTCAGATATCGCGCCTGCGCGCAAAGAAGATCCGGGCGAACACTTTCCTTGGGATCAATTGGCGCGAGCTGGGATAGGCGTCCGGCCGCTATCAGTGTCAGATGACCCAGCAACGGCAGACGGGGCTTTGAAAGACGGGCCGCACCTGATCGGACGCGGACTGGGGCCCGGTGATGACAAGCAGGCTGTCAGCCGGATGCAGGGCATGCTGGCAGAGATTGGCTACACGATCGACGAGAACGGCATCTATGATGACGTCACAGAAGCCGTCATCCGCGCGTTCCAACGGCGCTGGCTGCAGGACCAAGTTACGGGGCAGGCCGATCTCCGCACGCTACAAATGATCGGCCTCGTGCACCCGCTCTATGCGGATTAGGCTTTCGCGCTGTCTCGTGCTTGGCAGCGATCATACCAGGCGGCGAGCGTTTTTAGATCTCGGTTAAGCGGCTGACCCACCATCTCGCCAAAAGCCAGAAATGTCGAAAGCAAAATGTCGGCAAGCGTATAGCGATCGCCGGTCAGAAAATCTCGGCCTTCCAATTGTCCATCAAGCCAGGCGAGCTTGTCTTGCGCGCAGGCTTTCAAGCCATCAGCCGCCTCGGGAACGCAGCGCATACGATCCTGGAAGATTGGCAAACCTTCAGAGAACCGGAAACCATTGGCCAGCGGTTCACAAACGTTGAGGTCTGCCCAACGCGTCCAACGGCGCACTTGAGCGCGGTCTTCCGGCGTGCTGCCCATTAGTGGGTCGCCGGGATGGGCTTCGTCGAGATATTCGCAGATCACGGTGATCTCTGTGAGGAGTGATCCATCATCCAGAAGCAAGGCTGGCAATTGGCCGGCTGGGTTGACCTCTAAATAGTCTGACTGGCGGTTGGAGCCCGCCATGATGTCGACGTCTTCAAGCGGCACGGAGATCCCGCGCTCTGCCATAAAGGTTCTGACCACTTGCGGGTTTGGTCCGACGGAATTGTAGAGTTTCATATTTGAGCCTCCTTCTCTTTTTGTCTTTTTAGAAATTGACCCGGTTGGAAACGGTTCCATCGACGATCAGGTTCGAACCGGTCGTGTAGGATGAAAGCGGACTGGCGAGGAAAACCGCTGCATTGGCAATCTCTTGCGGCGTCGCGCAGCGCCCCGTCGGGTTGCGGGCGATGGCCTGTTTAAAGAAGTCCGGCATGTTTTGTTCGACTTGGTGCCAGACCCCGCCTTCGAAATAAACCATGCCAGGCGACACGACATTGGTGCGGATCCCGCGTTTGGCATGCTGACGCGCGAGACCTTTCGCCATGTGGATGAGCGCGGCTTTGATCGGGCCATAGGAGCCTGCATTATCGGCCACGGCGGCGGAGATCGAAGCAATGATCACAAACGCTGCATCGCCGTTTTCGTCTGCGGCTTTGCCTAAGAATGGCTCTGCCGCCTCAAATGCGTTGACCGCGCCGAGCACGTCGAGATTGAAGTTCTGCTTCCAGGACTCTTCATCATTGCCTTGCGCCATGGCGCCCGCGTTTGAGACCAGAATATCGATCCCGCCAAGTTCTTCGCCGGCGGCTTTGATCCAGCTTTTTAGAGCTGCACCATCGGTGACATCGACGGAGCCGCCGGTCGCATTCACGCCTTTGGCTTTCAGCTCTTCAACAGCGGCAGCAACCTGGTCTGCTTTTCGGGCGCAGATCGCCACGTCGGCGCCTTCATCCGCGAGCGTATCAGCGATCGAGCGCCCAATGCCACGTGTGCCGCCCAGAATGACGCATTTCTTACCGCTTAGATTGAGGTCCATCGATTTCTCCCGGTTTCAGATCTTTGATCCTAACCGAGCATAGATGCACGCGCCCAACAACATGGTCGTCGGGGGAGGGGGTAGCGGTTTCCATAGGGTTCGACTATATGCGCTTTTCCAGACGGCTGGGCAGTCGCTGTCTCAAACTTGTTTTGGGATGGAGGAAAGTCCGGGCTCCACGGAGACAAGGCGGTGGATAACGTCCACCCGGCGCAAGCCGAGGGAAAGTGCCACAGAAAGTATACCGCCTCCGACCTGTTCGGGGGTAAGGGTGAAAGGGTGGGGTAAGAGCCCACCGGGGCTTCGGCGACGCGGCCCGCATGGTAAACCCCGCCTGGAGCAAGACCGAATAGGGGGCGTATATGGGCCGTCTTTAGCCCGCGCCCCGGGTGCGTCGCATCAGGCACGTGGTAACACGCGTCGCAGAGGAATGACTGCTGAACCCGCAAGGGGGAACAGAACCCGGCTTACAGGCCGTCTGGACTTTACTTTGGCCGAACGCAGGGCCGCTATAGCGACGGGACATTACGATTACGCCGCGCTGGATGGGTCGAAAACCGATTCGAGCTTTCCTTCGGGTATGTCCTTGGACAGGCGCGCCTCGCCCAGTTATTCCCGATTCTCCGCAATGATCGCTTCGATAGATTCCGCGAGCGCCAATTGCCGCTGGAATAGAGTCAATTGGTTCGCTTGAGATACGATCAAAACCCGGAGGTCTTTCGGAATGTTCGGGGCCTCAAGAAATTCTTGCGTCTCGAACGCGCCCGTTGGATTCGTGGCTTCCTGCGCAAGTGGAAGGTTGGATAAGTTCTCCGGCACGACGGCATCGACGAGCGCCGTTATCCTATTTTGGGCGTCGGATTGACCTGAACGAAGGATTTGCCAGGCCCTTCTGTTAATCGCCGCATATTCATCATAGGCAAACAGAGCTTGGCGCAGCTCCTGATTAGTCAATATTCCCAGCGAGCCGCTGGCCACCATTTCCTTAAAGGCGGTAGGTGATCCCGCAGGAACCGCTCCAATCGATGCGCCGTAGGCCGCCGCTGAAAGAACCGTCTCGGCTGGTATTTCAGCGCCTGGTTCAGCGTCGTATTCGCGGCGCACATCTAACAATAACTCGATGTTTCGCACTGAGTCTTCAAACGCCTCCACACCTGTGGTCAAGCGTGTGCGAATGACATTCATTTCCGCATCGAGGCGTTCAAGATAGTGAGCTTCCTTGATCTGGTCTTGGCGCGTCTCGTTCCAATTTGCGACTTGCAAACCGATAAAAACACCGACGACGACAATCAAAAAATCCAACCCAACCGCGAACCAGTTCTGGTCTTTGACGTGTTTCGTGACGCGGCGCAGCAGCATTTCAGCCCCCTTATTCCCAGTGCCGTTCAGAGCATGGGATAAACTGTTAGAAATGCAAAGCCTTCTGATCCGATTGCCCGCATAGCCGTGCCGCCAGTTAAGGGCGTTTCAAGCCTGTCGCCAATGACCGTTCTAACACCTAAAGCAGACCGAACCGATGCCGGTCTCGTCTTGCCCAATGATGATTCAGCTATCGCAATTCTGCGTTGTCGCCATCACGCCGATTGTGTCGACCAGGCCGGACGCGTTTTCGACGTCGAAATAGATATTGCCATAGTCATACACCGTGCGCTCGCGTTTTGAGACAACGCAGTTGGGGACACCGAATGTCCCGCGAGCGCTGATTTGTTCGGCGCCCTTGGCAATGCCTTCGGCGGTGCGAAACCTGGGATGCTGAACCACGATCCAGTAAACTTCATCATGCGCAGCGACCGTCATCCCATCGAAAACATAGGTGGTGGCGGACGTGCCTTGTATCGGAATGGTCCGCTTTGGAACGCCCTTTAGAGCCAGGAGTTGATCCAGAGGCATGCCAATCTCGACGTCGCCGACGCGCGCGCCGGGCACAATCTGATTGTCGTTCAAAGTCAAAGGTGCAGACGCGCATGCGGTGGATAGGCAGAGCCCGGCTAGGGCAAACAATGATTTCAAGTAAGGCATCAAAATAGATCTCGGCTGCTCGCCCCCGCAGCTCGCAACGGGATAGTCAGCCTAAATCATTGATTTTGTCGAGACTTTTCAGTGTGAACTTACTGTCAGGTTGTGGCGTTCACGCGGTCGGAACGGTCACGTCACCCCAGACAATGAAATATGGATTGTCGTATCCACGTTCGCGTTTGCCATACAGGAGCGGTGAGCCGTCTGCCTCTGTCACCTGCGCGCCAGCGGCTTCAGCCACCGCTTGACCCGCGGCTGTATCCCACTCCATCGTGCGGCCATGACGGGGATAAAGGTCAGCCTCACCGGCAGCGATCAGACAGAATTTCAAGGACGACCCAGCCGAAATAATCTCGGCGATTGAGAGCGTATCGAGAAACGCATTGGTTTCATCGCTGCGGTGCGATTTAGAGGCGATTGCGGTCAATCCTGCCTCCGGCGCTTTGCGGATACGTAGCGGTGTTCGCTGATCTGCTGGCGGGACATCGGCCCCCGGTTCAGCGGTCGCTTCCCACGCTGAAAAGCGGCTGTCCGCGACGAAGAGCCGGTTCAGCGCTGGGGCATAGACGACGCCCATCACCGGCACACCGTTTTCGATAATACCAATGTTTACAGTGAATTCACCGCGCTTGTTGATGAATTCCTTGGTGCCATCGAGTGGGTCGACCAAGGCAAAACGATCGCCATGTTCGGGAATATTTCCGGCCGCGACAGATTCTTCGGCAATGACGGGTAAGCTTGGGTCAGCCTCCGCCAGAGCGGCTAAGATCAGGGCCTCAGCCTTCTCGTCGGCTTCGGTTACAGGTGAGCTGTCATCTTTGCGATCGACCTGAAAGTCCGTCGCATAGACTTTCATGATAAGTTCGCCCGCATCGAGGGCGATGCGCGCAAGAGTTTCGCCGGTTAAGCTCATGAGACCTGTCTTTCTTGAATAGGGGCATAAATTGGATCAGCGGCGAGAATGCGCTGAATCGTGTTGAGTGTGTCGAAAGCTTGCTGACTCGTCCCAAGTTTTGGGCGGGATGGATCGTTCAAGCGCTCCAGAAATGCGGTTAGAGAGACCAGCGCGCCGTTTGAGTGCTCAAACCGGTCAACCGTCTCGTGTTGTGCGCCAGTGCCATCAGTGCGGGCATAGATCAGCGCCTCTTGTCCGAAATAATCGAGGTCGGCGTTCAAGCCCTCAAGCCAGAGATACCCGCGCTCAAATCCGAGTTCGACGCGGAAAGTTGGCCGCCACTGCGTTGCTGAAACATGCAAACTCGCGAGGATGCCAGCGTGTGTTCGCAGCGTTGCCAGAATATTGGTTTCAGAGCCTGACACATCTGATCGGTCCAGATCCGCGAACCCCGTAATGTCTTGAAAAGGGCCAGCGAAAGCTTGCATGACATCGAGAATTTGTGCGCCATATTCAAACATGATCGGGCGATCTGGTGCTGTTTCAGCAACCCCGCAGACTGCGCGCATGGTTACCAATTGACCATATTCACCAGACTCGGCTTTCCCCAATGCGGTGGAAACTGATTGATGGTGGCGCGCCGTAAATCCGAATTGCAGGTGAGATCCTCTCGCGATTTGCTCAGCGCGGCGAATTTCGACCATTTCCTCGATACCGTTTGGAACAGGGAGGGTGCTGTAAACTGGCCAGCCTTGCTCCACCGAGAATTTCAACCAATCGGCGAGGTGCCCGCGCGGCCCGGACATGATGACAGCGTCTAAAGCATCAGTCTGCATCGCGCTTTTAAGCGTATCAAAACCCGCTTCAGTAGGCTCTGCATCCAGAGCAAAAGCTGCAACTTGTCCGCTTTCTGACAGCGTATTCAGAGCGATGTGGTGATCGGGATCGAGATGGTCGGCACCAATCACAGCAATGCGAATTTGCGACATACTCAATTGGCTCCCAATATAGGCGTCAGCGATACCCTTTTGTCGCTATGCCGACAAGCTTATCGGACAGAGGAACAGAGGATTGTTGCCTCAGCGCTCGGCTTTAAGGCGCGAGCGATTTCAGCAAAGCGGCAGCCTGGATTTGCGAGAATTGTTCTGGAAGGGGGGATCGCATGATCATCACACGCGCCCAAATTTGACCGGTCAAGAAGTCGACGGCCTGATCGAGATCGAAATCCCGCCGGACAACTTTTTTCGCAGCGATCTCGGCGAGGATCAATCGCAGGGGCGCGCGGATATTGTCTTTCATCCAGGCCCGCCAGGTTTCACCGGCTTCTTTATCATCGCTGGCTGCAATCATGGCCGCGCGCAGCACGGCATGCCCAGACCCAATTCGCGTCGCTTCTTCCAAAGGTGCAATCAATGCAGAAATACGTTCCACTGGGTCGCGGCCCATCTTTGAGGCCGCAGGCACCAGTTCCATCGCCGCTTCCATGCACATGTTCCCAATCGCCGGCCACCAGCGATAGATCGTTTGTTTCGAGGCTTTTGCTTTGCGCGAGACTTTATCGACGCTGAATTTTCGCCAGCCATGCTCGGCCATTTCTTCGCGCGTTGCCTTCAGAATCGCAGCGCGGGATTGCTCGCTGCTGCGTTGGCTTTTCTTGGGTTTTGATTTTGTTTCCGACATTGTCTCTGTGTGCCTGAATTTGTTAGAGTTTCCGTTAACGCGGAACGATCCGTTTGATTATTGTCTCTTGCATCCTTTGTGCCGCTGTATCAAGACGCCGCCGGGAGGAATTTGCGAGATGAGAACGATTCCAGAGCTGCTTGACGGCTATAAGGCATTCCGGAATGGCGCATATGCGGAAAAATCGGAACTGTATCATGAGCTAGGCAAGGGCCAAGACCCCGACATTATGATCATCGGCTGCGCGGATAGCCGCGCCGAACCTGCAGAGATTTTCAATGCGGCGCCGGGGCAGCTCTTCATTGTTCGGAACGTTGCCAATCTTGTGCCCCCTTATGAGGAAACAGACGGCTTGCATGGCGTAAGTGCGGCATTGGAATTTGCGGTCACAGCTCTGAAAGTAAAGCATATTGTGATCATGGGGCATGGCGGATGCGGAGGCGTGAAAGCGAGTCTATCTGCGGCGGAAGACAAGCCTGTTGGCCGATTCATTGCGCCATGGGTGCGGCTGCTCGATGCGACCCGGGACAAGGTGATCGCAAGTGGGACAGATGACCCCCAAACCGCGCTAGAGCATGCCGGTGTGGAATGCTCGTTGGAGCATTTAATGACGTTTCCATTTGTGCGAGAGGCGATCGATTCTGGTCAGCTTGAATTGCACGGCGCGTGGTTTGCGATCGGACTCGGAGAGCTGCACTGGCGCGACAAAAAGACCGGAACGTTTACACCCATGTAGCCGCTTATCCCAAGCGAGTTATAGAGGCAGTCTCTCAAAGTTGAGTGATAAGAGACCGTTTTGGACGTCGCTATTTCGACCCTTCTTTCGCCAATCATCCTGTTCTTTGCTTTAGGCATGGGGGCAGCCCTTTTACGCTCTCAGATGAGCGTTCCCGAAGCCGTCGCCAAAGGTATGGCGATTTATTTGATGATGGCGATCGGGCTCAAGGGCGGCGTGGAGATGTCGAAAAATCCGCTCACCCTGGACGTGATCCTCGTTTTGCTGGCGGGCATCTTCCTCTCATTTTTGATCCCGTTGATTTCATTCGTTTTTCTGCGGTTAAGTACCAAGCTGGACCGTATCGATGCCGCCGCTACAGCGGCGCATTACGGCTCGATCTCTATCGTTACGTTCGTGGCCGCCACCGAAGCAGTGCGCCTCTCTGGTCTCGAAAGCGGGGGGCATTTGGTCGCCGTCGCGGCTTTGATGGAGACACCCGCGATCATCACCGCTTTGTTCCTGGCTTCGCGCGGCGCATCGCAGACCGAAAAACCCGTCGCCGGATCAGAGCGCGGAGAACTGGTGCGCGAAGTCTTCTTGAATGCCTCAATCGTGGTTTTGGTTGGGGCCCTGATCATCGGTTGGATCGCAGGCGAGGAGGGCACCGCCAAGGTTCAGCCATTCTTCGTCGACTTGTTCCAGGGCGTGCTTTGCCTTTTTCTTTTGGATATGGGTTTGTCTGCAGGACGAGGCCTGCGTCAAGGCTGGCGACAGCTCAGCGTTCCGACCGTCATTTTCGGGGTTTATATGCCGCTCTTCTCGGCGGTAATTGCAGCGGGTCTCGCCTATCTTATCGGGATGTCTGCTGGCGATGCGGCGCTTTTAATCACGCTCACCGCATCTGCGTCGTACATCGCCGTGCCAGCGGCCATGCGCCTCGCCTTGCCCGAGGCCAAACCTTCGATTTATCTAACCATGTCGCTTGGCGTCACATTCCCGTTCAATGTCACACTCGGCATTCCGATATATATCTATCTCGCCTTGCTTATTAACGGACAGGGATAAGCTATGACCAAACATCTTCGTATCGAGTTGATCATTGAACGGATGGCGCACAAACGCGCCTGCCGGGTCTTAGAAGCAGCAGGAATGACTGGATATACCGTTCTGCCGGCGATGGCGGGTTATGGAAAATCTAAGCGCTGGAATCGCGACACAGACCTCTCTGCCAGCGGCGATATGGTCGTCATCATTTCGATTGGAGACGAAGCAAAAGTGCGCCCCGCAATGTCCGAGATCGGCGATCTCTTGGGGGCGCATATTGGGATTGTGAGCGTATCAGAGGTCGAAGTGCTGCGACCTGGACGGTTTTAGGTTCCTAGGATCCTGTCTTATCGCGATCGACTGCCTGTTGGATAAGCTCACGCGCTTTTTCGACACCAGACCAGCTTTCAACTTGGCTCCACTTGCCTTGCTCAAGGTCCTTATAGTGCGTGAAGAAGTGCGTTATCTTCGACACCAAAATATCCGGGAGGTCGTGATAGGTCGCGATTTTGTCGTAGTACGATGTCAATTTCGGGTGCGGGACGGCCAGAATTTTCTCGTCTGGGCCTTTATCATCGGTCATCATCAAGACGCCAACTGGACGCGCCCGGACAACGCTGCCTGGTACCAGTGGGCGGTTGCCGACAACCATGACGTCAATCGGGTCGCCATCAAGGCTCAGCGTGTGCGGAACGAAGCCGTAATTACACGGATAACGCATCTCTGTGTAAAGATAGCGATCCACGAACATAGCACCGGAGTCTTTGTCGATTTCATATTTAATCGGGTCCCCGCCGAGGGGCACTTCGACAATAACGTTGAGATCGTCAGGTGGATTGTGGCCAGACGAGATTTTACTGATGTCCATAGGAGGAAGCCTCTTTCAGCGCGTTGTTTGGCGTGCCCGTGCAGGATAGCGGCCAACACGTCAACCGGGCATAAAGTCTTACCCCTGAGAGCATTGAAACCTGTGCGCGGAGACGACGGCTATTCAGTCAGTGAATAGTTGAAACTGATCGAGATGCGAGCTTCTTCTGACCGGCTCGGCATCACTTCGTGGCGGAGCCAACTTTCCCACATAAGGACCTCCCCAACGCTCGGGGAAACATAATGAAAGCGGCTCCCGCCATCGGGGGCGTCGGTTTTGAGCGGCGGGGCCGCCATCAACATTGGCAATCTTGGGTCTTCAAATTTAATCCGGCCCGACCCTTCTGGCATGGCGATGTAGCAGGTGCCGGAGATCACGCTATTCGGGTGGATATGTCCGGAATGGTGCCCGCCTTCGCCAAGAATATTGATCCAAAGACTGTCACATTGCAGAGAAGCTGATCCGAGATCCCAATATAGCGCTTCTGCAAACGCTGCCGTCTTGGCATCGAGGTGTGTGACCAGGTCCGAAAATGCAGGCGCACGTTTCGGTAAATCATCCAACGACGCGTAAGACGTATAACCCGGGTAGCCTTCGCGTTCACACCAGTCATGGCCGGCCTGGTCGCCATCTTCAATCATCCAGACAGCGTCTGTCAGGTCAGCGAGCAAATCGCCCTCTGGCAAGCGCGAGCGGTCAAGTGTGGTTGGGAATAGGGCAGTTTGCGTCATCAGGACCTCTTATAGCGGTGGTGCGCGCTGGCAATGCCCGCGCAACGGGCGCGTTAAAGCCCTTTTTGGCAGTATTCGTCTCTCAGGTGAGAAAATTCGCTTTGCGGCATGCCTCATCACGTGTAGTGAACAATATACAAATCATTCAGCGGTAAGGAGGCGGGCATGACGCAAACAAGGTTCACGGTCAACGGAGAGGACCGCGTCGTTGAGACCGATCCAAGTACGCCTCTGCTCTGGGTGCTGCGCGAACAGCTGAAACTCACAGGCACCAAATTTGGATGCGGGATCGCGCAATGCGGCGCTTGCACGGTGCATGTGGACGGGGCGCCTGTCCGATCATGTTCGACGCCTCTCGCAGCCGCTGAAGGCGCAGAGATCACCACGATTGAAGGCGTTGCCGCCGAAGACGGCACGCAGCACCGCGTGCAGGCGGCCTGGGTCGAGCACCAAGTGCCGCAGTGTGGGTACTGCCAATCCGGTCAGATCATGTCGGCGGTTGCCCTCTTGCGCGACAATCCAAATCCAACCGATGAAGACATCGACGCCGCTATGCGCGGCAACATCTGTCGTTGCGGCGCCTATGGCCGCATTCGCGACGCCATCAAAACCGCAGCCAGCGCGTAAGGAGATCAGATCATGGGAAAGTGGACCCGTAGAGGATTTATCGCGGCCGGTGTTGTGAGCGGCGGAGCTTTAATGGTTGGCGTTGGCATCCGCGAAGGCCATCGCGCGCCAAAGCTTGCCGAAATGATGACCGATGAGGGTGAAACCCTCGTCAACGTTTGGGTGAAACTGTCTGCGGACAACACCATCACCGCGATCGTTCCGCACAGTGAAATGGGGCAGGGCGTATTTACCTCGATGACCCAAATGCTGGCTGACGAAATGGATGCAGATTGGGACACGGTGACGTTCGAACAGGCGCCCGCCCACGAAGCCTATGCGAACTACCCGCTTGGGCGTGAGTTCTTAATGGGCGACGCGAGCGTTCCTGGATTTGTGCAAGACTCATTGAATGGCGGCTTCTTGCGTATCGCCCAGTCTATGGGCTTGCAAATTACTGGCGGCAGTACAGCTGTGCGCTTTACCGGCATGGGCGGCATGCGGATCGCAGGTGCCGCTGCGCGCGAGATGATCGTCAAGGCAGCAGCTAAGGAATGGGGCGTTTCGGCGCGCGACCTGCGCACTGAGAAGAGTTATGTCTTCCACGATGCAAGCGGGAAGTCGGAGCCTTATGCGGCCTTTGCGGAAAAGGCTGGGAGCTACGCCCCGCCAACGCAGCCGACGCTGAAAACACCTGATCAGTATAAGCTGATGGGCACATCTGTGCCGCGTTTCGATATTCCATCGAAGACTGATGGCACTGCAGAATTTGGCATCGACGTAGATCTGCCTGATATGAAATACGCCGCCATTATGGGGCCGCCGGTGCTCGGTGCGGAGACGGTGAGCATCGATGATACATATGCGCTGGATATGCCGGGCGTGGTCAAAATCCTCGACAAAGGCACGTTCGTCGCTGTGGTTGCGGATGGCTATTGGCAAGCCGAAAACGCTGTCCGGCAACTCGAAGTTACTTGGACTGAAACCGGCGCCGAAAACCTGAACCAAACTGACATCTTCGCGAGCATGAGCGCGGCGATGGATGAGGTCGGTGGCAAGGGAAAAGAAGACGTCGCTGTCGGTAATGTTCGCAAGGCCACCGAAGGCGCAGCGCGCGTCTATGAGGCGGAATACTCGGTGCCGTTCTTGGCGCACGCAGCGATGGAGCCACTCAACGCAACCGCGTGGGTGCGGGATGGGCAGATTGATTTGTGGTCGGGCCTCCAAAACCCGCTTGCCGTGCGCGACGAGATTGCAGGTGCGTTCGACGCCAAGAAAAAAGACGTCACGGTCCACAATGTGATGCTCGGCGGCGGCTTTGGTCGGCGTTCCAGTCCCGATTATCCTTTGATGGCGGTGGCGATTGCCAGCGAGTTTGATCATCCGGTCAAAATGATCTGGTCGCGCGAACAGGACACGCAGCAAGACTGGTATCGTCCAGCTTCGGTGAGCCGTTTCAAAGCCGCGCTGGATGAAGATGGCATGCCGCTGTCTTGGGACAATCTGTTTACGCAGAAACATGACCCACCAGAGGCGTCGCACATCCCTTATAAGATCGATAATCAGCTGATCCATTATGCGGTTGCCGATCACCATATTCGGTTTGGACCCTGGCGTTCGGTCGACCACACGCAGCACGGCTTCTTCATTGAGAGCTTTATCGACGAGCTTGCCGATCAAGCGGGTATGGATGGCTACACATATCGTCGCAAACTGCTTGAGCATTCACCGCGTTACATCGCGGTTCTCGATGCGGCGGCTAAGGCGGCGGATTGGGGCAGAGACGTTCCTGAAGGCCGCGGCCTAGGCATTGCGCTGGTCGACTCTTTTGGCACTGTTGTGGCGCAAGTGGTTGAGGTGGATGTCACCGGACCCGAGCCTCGCGTGTTGCACGTTTGGTGCGCTGCAGATCCGGGTTATGCTATGAACCCCGATGGCTTTATCGCTCAAATTGAAAGCGGGATCATCTACGGTCTCACGGCAGCCTTGTACGGCGATATCACGATCGAAGAAGGCGCTGTGGTTCAGTCAAACTTCCACGACTATCCTATGCTGCGCATCGATGAAGCGCCCGAGATTTCCGTCGAGATTATCAATAGCGGCGCCAAAATCGGCGGCGGCGGCGAACCCGGAACACCGCCCATCGCGCCAGCCTTGGCCAATGCGGTATTTGCTGCGACAGGGGTAAGGGTTCGTTCGCAGCCGATTGCGAATTTCAAAGAGGGTTTGAGCTAGAACGCTCAACCTCATCATCCCGATAAATGGCTGGGCGGTTTAACTATCGCCGAAGAGCGACCCTGCCGGCGATCTGATTCTGTGATGTCGCCCTTTTTGCCGATTGGATTAGGCGCGTGTTGGTCTGGGGGGCAAAGCCCCCTCAGGTCGCAGCGAACACGTATCTCACCCGTCAGATCTGACGGTTATCGCAGTGATACAAAATGATACAAATTGATAACATTTGAAGCGGCTGGAGAGTGCTAGAGCCTGTAGGCAAAATTGCTGAATGGACGGAGGAAACAGCCCTTATGGCCAAAATCAAATACGCTGGAATTGCGATGATCGCACTCGCCGCAGGTTGCGATGATAGTAGCACAACCAATTCAGCGCCGTCCGTCGAAGCGGGCGCCGCAAGCATTGTCGTTGAACGGACGCATGCACAATTAGCTGGAACGGTCGTTGACTTGGACGGCGATGCAGCACTGACCTGGACTCAGGAGAGCGGCGAAGCGGTCGCGTTGAGTTCAACCAGCATTCTGAATCCAACGTTTATGGCCCCAAGCGTAAACGATGACGCAGAAATGGTCTTTCGCTTAACGGCTGATGATGGCGTCAATCCAGCGGCGAGCGACACCGTAACAATCACCATCACCGATACAGAACGTAGAGGTCGATCTCCGCAAGGCATTGATGAGAATGGAGACGATCGTCGAAATGATGCAAACAATAATCGCCGAGGCGGCCCGCTTATAATAGGATCTGTGGGTGAAGTGCGGACTTATGATGGTTCATTGAACAATGCCGCTAATCCGCTCTGGGGTGCGACCTTCGCACACCTGCAACGCTTAGGTGCAGCCGACTATGCGGACGGCATTTCTTCTTTGGCGGGGGACGCGCGGCCCAGCGCGCGCGCTATTTCCAATCGGGTCGTCAACCAAGACGTTGGCATCAGCGAACCCAACACGTTCGGAAATTCTGACTTCGTGTGGCAATGGGGTCAGTTTATCGATCATGACCTTGACCTGACCGACGGCGCTGAAGAATCCGTTGATATTGAGGTTCCAGCAGGTGACATCTTCTTCGATCCAACCAGTTCAGGCTCTGTCGTGATTCCGTTTAACCGGGCTTTGTTTGATCCCAGCACTGGCACCGACACGACCAATCCGCGCGAACAGGAAAACGAGATTACCAGTTGGATTGATGGATCTATGGTCTACGGGTCTGACGATGACCGCGCTGCAGCACTAAAAGACGAAACGACGCCGTATCTTTTGGCCACGAGCGATGGGAACCTATTGCCGTTCAATACTGGCTTGCTGACCAACGCGGATGCCGTAGGTGCGGGCGCCGCGCTTTTCTTGGCTGGGGATGTGCGCGCGAATGAACAAATCGGTTTGACGGTCATGCACACTCTGTTTGTGCGTGAGCACAATCGTATCGCTGAGACGATAAATACCAATAATCCAAGCCTGACAGACCAAGAGGTTTTCGAGGTCGCGCGCCGCCTTTTGATCGGAAAAATTCAGTACATTACCTACAATGAATGGCTTCCGGCTCTGATCGGAAGCACCGCTATTCCAGCCTATTCGGGATATGACGCAACGATCAATCCGACGATCTTCAATGAGTTTTCCGTCGGTGCATTTCGCCTTGGCCACTCAATGCTCAACGAGCAGTTATTGCGTCTAGACGGAAGCGGCATCGAGATCGCAGACGGGAACTTGAATCTAATGGATGGGTTCTTTGCGGGACATCTCTTGCTCTTGACGGAGAATGATATTGATCCGTTCTTGCGCGGGTTCGCGACGCAGGAGCATCAAGAAATCGATGAACAAGTTGTCTCCGACATTCGCAATTTTCTGTTTGGGCAACCTGGCTCAGGTGGATTGGATCTCGCTTCTTTGAACATTCAGCGCGGAAGAGACCACGGGGTTCCATCTTACAATGATATGCGCGCAGCTATGGGACTGGCGCGCTATACGGGCTTCAGCCAAATAACCTCCGATCCTGTTGTCGCTGATGCCCTGTTCGATACGTATGGTGACATTGACGATATCGATCTTTGGGTGGGTGGACTGGCAGAAGACAATGTGGCTGGCTCCCAACTCGGCGAATTGTTCCAAGCGATCCTGGTGCGCCAATTTTCCGATATTCGTGACGGTGATCGCTTTTGGTATGAAAATGACCTGTCCAGCGATGAAATCCTAATTGTCGAAGCAACCTCGCTTGAGGATATCATCGTAGACAATACCGATATCCAGGATAGTGAAATCCAAGCCAATGTTTTCATCGCTCCCTAAAACGATCACCCACGCGGTGTGTGATTCGACGTCTTTGGTCTAAGAAAACACGATTGCGTTTCTGCAATCGTGTGTAGAGACGGTGGTCTTGGCCTACGATTCATAGATAAGTGCGTCTCTGGCATCCATTTGTGGGAGGTTACACGATGCGCCTACCGGTGATTGTAAGTATGGGCGGGGTAAACGCCGCTGGTCGCACCTCTGGATTCCAGAGCTATCGGCGGATGATCATCGACACGCTTCCACAAGCCGAGCGCCAGAAGACCGTGGTCGGTCTCGCAGTGATGATGGGGCTCGTTAGCACCGACGATGGCTCCCGTTTTTCGACAGAAGAGCGATCAGACCTAACCGCCAGAGACGTCTTCGAACAATTTGAACCCGCCGTTATGAACGGCACGCTGGTGCGCCGCATCGAGCCGTCTTACTTCGATGTCGACGCTTTATTCTGGCAATCGACAGCGGATCTGCAATCTGCGCCTCAAAGCGATGGCGATACGCTCGAGTTTGTTATCGCACGCGACCGCTTGCCAAACCCGCTTCCGGAAACGTGGACCGTCGAACCGCAGGATGACGAGCATGTGCGCGTAACCGCGGCCGGCGGTGTCGAAGTTAAACTCGACAATACGCGGGAATTCCCCGTCAAAGCTGCGGGGCAATTGCCGAGCGGATTTGAAATGGCCGGCCTGTACAATTCCCGGTTCCAGCCGCGCGGCCTGCAAATGGCTTTGTTCGGCGCGACGGATGCCCTGCGTGCCCTGGGGATCGAATGGGACACGGTCCTTGAGCACATCAATCCAGATCAGGTCGGCGTCTATTCCAGCAGCGGCTTCGGGCAGATGGATAAAGAGGGCTATGGCGGCATGCATCAGGCCCGTCTGAAGGGCGGTCGCGTGACGACCAAGGCCTTGGCGATGGGCATCAATTCTATGCCGACCGATTTCATCAATGCCTATGTGCTCGCCAATGTCGGAATTGCCAGTAGTTCCGTCGCCGCTTGCGCAACCTTCCTGTCCAATTTGCGGCATGCGGTCTCAGACCTTCAGGCTGGCAAAGTTCGGGTCGCGATGGTCGGCAATAGCGAAGCGCCAATTGTGCCTGAGCTGATGGATGGGTTCGGAACCATGGGCGCGCTGGCCAGCGACGACAATATGATCAAGACCTATAGTTCTGACACGATCGACTATCGACGCGCCAGCCGCCCGTTTGGCAAGAATTGCGGGTTCACGATGGGCGAGTCGACCCAGTATTTCATCTTGATGGATGATGCGCTCGCCATGGAGCTCGGCGCGCCGTGCCTTGGTGCGATCCCTGATGTGTTCGTTGATGCGGATGGCACCAAGAAGTCGATTACGGCGCCGGGCCCCGGCAATCACATTAGCATGGCAAAAGCCGTTGCAGCCGCAACCGCGATTGTCGGCAAAGACGCGGTTCGCGAGCGCAGCTTCGTGCTCGCCCACGGCTCCAGCACGCCGCAAAACCGCGTAACCGAGTCGCAAATTTTTGATCAGGTTGCGACCGCTTTTGAGATCAAGGATTGGCCTGTCGTGGCGGTGAAATCATATCTCGGCCACACCATCGCGCCGGCCAGCGGCGATCAGCTTGCAGCGGCCCTTGGTTGTTTTGAGCACGGGGTCTTGCCGGGCATTCAAACGATTGATGCGCCGGCTGAGGATGTCTACCAGGATCGCCTCAAGCTTGGACCGGACCATCAAACCCGCAAACCCGAGGAGCTTAAGGTCGCGATCCTGAACTCTAAAGGGTTTGGCGGAAACAATGCGTCTGCCGTCGTGCTCTCGCCGCAGCAAACTGAAGCGATGCTGACGGGGCGCTATGGCGACGCCGAGATGGCAGCCTACCGCGAGAAACGAAAGACCAGCATCGCCGCGTCTGAAGCCTATCTGGAGCGCGCTGATCGCGGCGAGTACGCGCCGATCTACCGGTTCGGTGAAGAACAAATCACCGAGACAGATATCGAGATCAAACAAGACGCGGTCATCGTACGCGGTCTGGCGAACGAGATCGCTCTTCCGACCGCGAACCCTTATGCGGATATGACTGGATGATCCAATGCGGACTTCGCAAATCGGCGAAGCCTACATTTGCATCGTCCAACCTTCGACACCCATGGCCGCTTGGCGCACAGCCTCTGACAAGGTTGGGTGCGCGTGACAGGTGCGAGCAACATCTTCGGAAGACGCACCAAACTCCATCGCGATCGCGATCTCGTGGATCATCTCGCCAACGCCGACGCCAATCATATGCGCACCGAGGATGCGGTCTGTACCTTCTTCAGCGAGGATCTTCACAAAGCCATTGGTCTCGTGATTGGTGCGGGCGCGTGAGTTGGCCATGAAGGGGAATTTGCCCTTCTTATATTTGATGCCAGCCTCTTTAAGTTGCTCCTCGGTTTTCCCGATCGAAGCGATTTCCGGGTTGGTATAGACCA
This sequence comes from Henriciella sp., assembly GCA_039970335.1. Taxonomy (GTDB): domain Bacteria; phylum Pseudomonadota; class Alphaproteobacteria; order Caulobacterales; family Hyphomonadaceae; genus Henriciella. The sequence goes on from JBDVMC010000017.1 coordinate 161,874, forward strand.
CCCCAGGAACCAGATTGTAATCCACGTGTCCGGCTTTGCCGGCGATGATTTCCGCAACAGCTGCGCCATCATCTTCGGCTTTGTGCGCGAGCATCGGCCCGGCAATACAGTCACCAATCGCCCAAACGCCCGGCGCGACTTTGAAATGCTCGGTCGTCTCGATCACGCCGCGGCGATCCGTTTTACCACCCACGCTTTCGAGGCCGAGGCCTTCTGTGTAGGGACGACGGCCAACAGCGACAATGACAATGTCCGCATCGAGCGTTTCAGCGTCTCCGCCTGCAGCAGGCTCCATGGTCAGCTTGAGCTTGGTCTTCAATTTTTCCACGCTGGTCACTTTGGTGCCGAGCTTGAAATCGAGGCCTTGCTTTTTGAACGTGCGCTGCGCCTCTTTGGCGACTTCATTGTCGGTGCCAGGCAAGATGCGGTCGAGATATTCCACGACGGTGACATCAGACCCAAGCCGCGCCCAAACACAGCCCATCTCCAAGCCAATAACGCCCGCGCCAATCAAGACCAGTTTCTTGGGAATGGCTTTCAAGCTCAGCGCACCGGTATTTGAAACGATCCGCTCTTCATCAATCTCAATGCCAGGGAGCGTAGACGGCTCAGACCCGGTGGCGATGACGATATTCTTGGCCGAAATCGTCTGTGTCTTGCCGTCACTCCCAGTGACTTCTACTTGGCCCGGGCCAGTGATACGGCCTTTGCCGTGGATGTGGTCGACTTTGTTTTTCTTGAGCAAGAACGCGACGCCTTTGGTGAGGCCATCAACCGCATCAGCTTTTTGCGCCATCATCTGTGTGAGATCGATTTCCAGTTTGCCGGTCTTGATTCCCATGCCCGCGAAATCATTCTTCGCGGCGGCATAAGCTTCAGACGCGTGCAGGAGCGCTTTAGACGGAATACAACCGACATTCAGGCAAGTGCCACCCAGTTTGGTATGCATTTCAATACAGGCGGTCTTCAGCCCCAATTGTCCTGCTCGGATTGCACAATTGTAGCCGCCTGGGCCACCGCCGATGATTACGACGTCATAGGTTTCTGCCATGGGATGTTTTGCCTGTTTCAGCTCGCCATAAGATGTGGCGGCAACCTAGTGTCGTCGTCGGCAAATGCAATCGCAGAAACGCCTTAAGCGCGGCGTAATGTCAGAATAAGAACAGAAAGAGCGATTGCGGCCAGGCCGAAGATAACCTCGTCCATCCAGAGACCCGAATCCGCCCCTGATGCTGCCATAAGCCCGCCGAGTATGGCGAAGAAGACAGAGCCGATCGCGGCGATCGCTCCGCCTGAGCGGGTTTTTAGCAAAACCAACAGACCACCAGCGCTCATCAGCACTGTGCTGACGACGCGAATAATTCCTGTGGGTGGTTCGAAAAGGGCGCTTGAGAGACTGCCGCCTCGAGACGTGAACGCGAGAATCGCTTCCATCGCGCCCCAACAGAGCCATAGGCCGAGGCCAAGCATGACCAATCCTGAAATCCGTCTGAGCATTAAGGTTGTTCCCTCTACGAGCCTGTTGTGTCGGATTTGTCAGTGATTTGCAAACAAAGCAAAAACCGGAGGAGACGTTTTAGGGGCAGCTTTGTGGCCGTTTATGGGCGACGCTGCCGCGCGCGCATCTTTCTACCCTCTGCCGCAAAGTGCGCGCGTTGCCGCATAATCGCTGCGGGCATCGGTGCATGGCGCACCTGCCTTGGTTTCTTTTGCGTCGGTTCGTCAGCAGGAACTTGGACATAGACAATTTGCGGCGACCCTGGCTCTGCAACCGGTTGAACCGGGACTTGCTTCGGTTTTCGGCACAGCTCCAATACCGCGATCGCCAGCAGGGCCGCTCCAGCGGCGGCGCCAGCAACAATGCCTTCGCCAGCGCTTGGATCTTGCCACCAGCCGGGCTCAAAATCGACCAGGAACACACATGGAAAGCCGGCAGTCACGCCCATGAAGTACCACAGGCCAGCAGATCGTTGTTTGTTCCCGAGGCTTAAGGCTGAGGCATAGAGACAAAGCGCAGCGAGGAAGTATGGGGCGCCATAGGCAATGCCCAGTTCGCGCCAATCCACCCCGGAAAGCCCGGACATTGTATCGTCTTCGAGCATGAAGCTCGCCATCAACATAAGGCTGGGCCAGCGGATCGCGGCCATCGCGCCAAACGCAAAGGCGATTGCGTATAACGCGATCATAAGAGCAATTAGTCGACGTGGCATGTTTTCTTAATAGGCCGGTAAAATTGATATGGCATGAATACGGACGAAGGGATTTGAGCTATGTTCCGACAAAGTCCACCACAGGTGCCTATGGCACTGATGTTCGCTGGTATTATTCCGTTCGCCTCTGCGTCCGGCGCGATGTTCGTTTTTCGCGATGATCTGGCGCTCTTAAACACCGCCGCGCTTTGGTTGCTGGTTTATGCCGCAGTCATCTTGAGCTTCATCGGGGGCGTCCGTTGGGGCGCTGAAATTGCCAAACGAGAGCGCCCGAGATTTGCCGAGCTCGGCCCCTCAGTGATTGGCGCATTGGCTGGCTGGGGCTTTGTTATGGCCGGCTTTCGATATGGCATGCAGAATTGGATCTTCGCTGGCATGGCTGCCGCGATTATCCTGCATTATGTCTATGACAGCATCTCGCCCGAACTGCCGATCTGGTACCGTCGATTGCGGCTCTGGCCGACGCTCGGCGCAGTTTTCTCTCTCGCGCTTGCGTATTTTCTACTCGGCCGCGCTTAACGTTCGCGGCTTTGGCAGGCTGATGCCGGCGGCGCGGAAGCTAATCGCCGACAAAACCAGCGATGCGACGGCATTCCAACCTGCCATAGACAGGCCGTAGCGCCCCTTCCATGGGTCATCCATGCAAGAGGGGGCGCCTTGGCGGGAATTCAGATTTGAGAGATCCACCGCGTCCATATCAATGATATTCGCCATACATCCACTCGGGGCCGGCCAAAACTTATACTCGACACCTGCATGATACGCCGCCACCACGGCGCCGGTCAGGAAGACCAGGCCAAGCATGATGTTAAAGGCCAGGATAAATCGCGGGTTCTGCCGGATCTGCCACAAGACCAAGGCGGTTCCTGTCATCGCGACCACGGCCCAATAGACCTCGCGTTGGCGCAGACATAGCGGACAGGGCAGGAGCAAGGCGAAGGCTTCAAACGCATGGGCGGCGGCCAGCATCAAGAGTGAGGCCGCGAGCGCTAGAGCAGGCCAGCGCCACGTCGTCAGGAAGGGGTCGATCCGCTCAATCATCTTCTCTAAAATCGCGCTTTGAGCCACCAGAGTCCATGCGGCAACCACGCACGGGGGGGGCGTTTCCGTTATATCGGAGGCTAGCCTGTGATGAATGATTTCAATGAGCTGATGATCCAGGTCGAACCGGTCAGCAAAATCCCAATCCAGACCGACCCTAGAATAGCGCCCAGAATGACCAGAATTCCATCGCGCGCCATCAGTCCGAATGCGACAATGGCAACGGCAATTGCCGGGGTTGAATTGGTGAGCGGTAAGGGAACCAGAATTGATGCCGCGAACGCGGTCAGGAAGAGCGCGACGATGCGCTCCATTGTCTTCCCCGTCAGAAAGGTCAGGCGCGGATGCGATATAACCTCCAGCCAGCCAAACCATTTTCGCCCGAATCCAGAGGTTCGTTCCAAGCCCGCTTTATTGATCATTCGCTGACCGAATTTCTCGGGCAGCCAGGGTTCTTCACGGCCAGCGAGCATTTGCAGGGTCAGCGCCATCATTGGCAAGGAAACGACCTGCGGGACACCGTACAAGAAGGGAATGGCGCAGGGCAGGGCCAGGATGAACAGCATCGCTCCGAAGGCCCGCTCTTCCAGGCGATCCAAAATTTGATGCAGGCTCAAACCCTGTTCTGGGGCTTCGTCGGCCATCGCTTCCAGCGATTGCAGAAAAGTACGTTGAGGCTGTGTCGGTTCGGTCATGGGCGTTTGACTAGCGAGTTTTGTGCCAGCCGGGAAGAGCTCATTGGGCGCTCTATAGGGATTTCACGCGGACAGCGTTTGTGGCGCTTTAGCTAGTGATTTTTACCGCTCAACACGCTTGATCTGCTGTTCTGCTTGTGCGATGCGAGCTGCTGCGTTGCCGGAGTGGCGAAATGGTAGACGCAGGGGATTCAAAATCCCCCGTTGGCAACAACGTGTCGGTTCGAATCCGACCTCCGGTACCAATCACTTTTAGCGCGACAGCTAATAACGATGCAAACAAAGTCACCATAATAGTCCAACGAATTCAGTGGAGTATTCTGGGCGTATCGATTTTTCGAAATTCAGCGAAAGTTTTTGACGCTTCACGAAGAGACGTCAAACTACCGAAAAGTGCGGATGGCGGATCCGCGCAAAATCTCGGACCGGACAATTGCAAAACTTCATTCTAGCGAAGATCGTGTTGATCGGTTGGCTCGGGGCTTGCGGAACATCGCAATTTCACCCTGCCGATGTAGTGGCCTTGATAGACGAGCATCGCGCGCAAAATTTGGCGCAAGAACAATTGGTCGATTCGCACGTCGACTTGGAGTTTGTAATCGAAGAGACGTCCGCAGGGCCCATCGTTACTGCCGCGTTTGAAGACTACCCACTTGCCCGGTTGACCAAGCAACTGAGTGCGATTGGCGGGATCAGCTATACTGTTTCCGGGGCGCCTCTGACAGGACTGAGCTCCGGTGAGTTCAGCCGGGTCGCTGCCCATAAAGCGCTGGCCTTTGTGTTAGAAGATGCCGGGTATCGGATCGACTTTACCGATCAAACCGCGATGATCGTGTTTGACCCGTCCGCATTGTTTGCAGACCTCGTTTCCGACGAGCAAGGTTTGGTATCGACCGAGATTTCCTTGACCAATTTGAGGGCCGAAAAGGTCGCTTTCTCGATCCGCGAAATGGCGGATGCCTACAATGTTGTGTTGGCGCCGAACACTGCAAATAACGGGCTCATCTTGTCAGGCTCTGCAGAGGCGGTCGCACGTATAGGCGCGGCGGTAAAATCGCTGGATCACAAATCGGATCATATTCTGGTTGAAGCCTTAATTGTCGAGTTCAACCTTGAGCGGATCAAAGACATCGGATCTGAACTCGCTGACGGTCAGGCCGGTGAGTTCAGCAATATTTTCTATGATCTGATTGCCGATTCTGGTGGGACGCTCGCGTTTAATTTTGACAGCGCCGCCGAGGTGACGGGCACATCGTTTGGGCTGGCGCTCGAGTTTTTGGTTGAAAGCAGCGCTGCGCACGTTCTGTCACGGCCTTTCTTATCCACGGTCAGCGGCGAAACGGCGAGTTTAGAAATAGCTGAAGACCGCTTTGTCGAAACAATTTTGTTAGACGAAGCGGAGCTAAACGAGGTGTCGAGCGGGGTGGTCATCAATGTCACGCCTACCGTCTTGCGCAGCGGCGTCATCTCTCTGGACTATGAAATATCCGAATCGCGATTTGCGGCGACAGAGGAGGAATTGGATCTCCGGCGCTCCAAAAATTCTGTAACATCAAGCGCGATCGTTAAGGACGGCAGAACCATCGTGGTCGGCGGCTTAAGTCTTAAAACCCGCGCACGCACGGATGCTGGTGTTCCCTATGCTGCGAAAATTCCGCTGCTCGGCTCTTTGGTGTCACATCAGGCCAACCGCCAGCAGGACACAGAAGTCATGATGTTTATCACGCCGCATATCTGGAAACCTGGAATGGATGTTCCTATTCCAACCGAGCAAGCGATGCGAGATCACGCTGCCCGGGTTGAATAGAGCGTTGCGACGGTTCTGCCGCCCTTGATAATCTTCGTGTTGGCTTAGATAAGCGAGCAAAGGATAATCTAATGGCCGACACGATGACCTCAACACTCCCAAAAGCTGGCACCCTGGGCCCATTGCCCGCCGACCACCCGCAAGTGGTGCAAGGGAAGATCGGGGTTCTGCTGGTCAATCTCGGGACGCCAGATGGCACTGATTATTGGTCTATGCGGCGCTATCTGTCAGAGTTTCTGTCCGATCCGCGGGTCATTGAAGTGCCTATGCCGATCTGGCAATTGATCCTACAGGGACCAATCCTGACCTTTCGGCCGAGCAAGTCAGGCCGGGCTTATAAAAAGATCTGGACCGAAGAAGGGTCGCCGCTCCTTCTATATACCAAGCGTCAAGCAGAAGGCCTGAATGCGAGAATTGGCAGCGATCAGTTGATTGTCGATTTCGCGATGAATTACGGAAATCCGAGCATCGCGTCCAAGGTCGATCATTTGAAAGAGAAAGGATGCGACCGCATCTGTGTCGTGCCTTTGTATCCGCAATACTCAGCCGCGACGACCGCCAGCGTCTGCGACCGGACGTTCAAGGCGCTCGCGAAAATGCGTTGGCAACCTGCGGTACGAACTGCCGCGAGTTTTCACGATCAACCGATCTATATCGAGGCATTGGCACAGAAGATTTCCGAACACGTCGCGCAGCTCGATTACACACCGGACCGCGTTCTGATGTCATATCACGGAATCCCGAAAGCCTATTTCGATAAGGGCGATCCGTACCATTGCCATTGCCACAAAACGACCCGTTTGGTTGCCGAGCAGCTTGGATGGGATGAAGGCTTCGCCATGACCACGTTCCAAAGCCGGTTCGGGCCAACCGAATGGCTAAAACCCTACACTGATAAAACTCTGGAAGCGCTCGCTGAAGAGGGACAAAAGAACGTTGTGGTCGTTTCTCCTGCGTTCATTTCCGATTGCCTGGAAACACTGGAAGAACTGGCAATGGAAGGACGCGATGAGTTCCTGGAAGCGGGGGGTGAGAATTATTCCGTCGTCCCGTGTCTCAACGATAGCGCCGCCGCAATTGATGTCATCGAGGATGTCGTCCGCCGCGAGACCGCGGGCTGGATCGCTTAGGCGTGGAAGGCTGGGTCAAGAATGGCAAAGTCCGCGGGCGTATCGCAGAGGACGGTGCCTTGGAGGTTCGCTGTTTTGGCCTGACCACCCAGACCCGCTATTATAAACAATTATTCCGTGAGTTTTTTCGCAAGGACTTCGCCAGGCTTCGGCCTGGATACGGCGATTATGATGTCCACATCGTGATGGAATATACCGGCGATGCGCCCTGGATGGATCTGGATAATCTCGCCAAAGCCCTGCTCGATAGTTTGACCGGGAATGCGTTTGAGGATGATCATCAAGTGGCGCGTCTATTAGTCGAGCGACGCGTCGGAGAGCGCGAGGGCATTTATATGCGGGTGATCGCAATCGACTAGTCGCTTTGGCGACCCCAGGCGCGCATGGCGTCAATGATCGGACGCATGCTCAGGCCTTTATCGGTTAGATGATACTCTGAACGCGGCGGATGCGTGTCATAGATCTCGCGCGTTACGACACCGTGGTCCTCCAGCATTTTCAAGCGATTGGACAGCGTATTTGGCGCGATGCCAGAGAGCGCTGTTTCAAAGTCTGAGAATCGACGTGCGCCATGATCCACGAGCTCGCGGATGATCTCGCTGGTCCAGCGTGAGCCGATAATAAAGGCTGCGCGCGAGACTGGGCAGAGCGGGAGATTCTTGGACGCCATTTCGACCGTCTATCCTTTTTGCTTGACGAAATCTAGTAACTACGAAAAATGTAGTAACTATGAAAAGGAGGACAAAATGGTTTTTGAGTTACAGATGGTGGTCGCCACTTCATTGATTTTATTTGTACTACTGCTCGCGCAGGGCGCGCTTGTGCCGCTCAACCAGGGGCTTGGTTGGGGATTGGGGAGCCGCGATGAACCGCGCGACAAGTCCAGTTTTCAGGCGCGGGCTGCGCGAACGGTTGCAAATCATATTGAGGGCATGTGCTTGTTTGTCCCGCTGGCGATCGTTGTCGTTCTGACCGATCTGTCATCGCAACTCACAATTTGGGGGGCTGGGCTATACGTTATCGGCCGCTTGGTGTTCGCGCCGCTTTATCTGTTAGGTGTCCCTTATCTGCGTTCGCTCGCATGGGGGATCAGCGTGATCGGGATCTTGTTGATTGCGTATCCGGCCGTGACCGCACTTGGTTGAAACGCTTAGCTCAACCGTTTGAACGGCATTGGGATGGCCGTCGCAGTGGCTTTCGCCACAAGTTTACCGGCATCGTCAAAGCACTCCGCTTCCATGAATGCGGCGGCGCGCCCGAGTTTCAAAATGCGGGCTTCCACATGTGCTGGTCCAGGCATTAACCGTCGCAAGTACGAGGTCTTCATTTCCAGGGTTGGCGCCGTCATGGTGACATTAGAGGCGATGATCACACAGGTGCTCATCGCTTCATCCATCATCGCAGCAATGAAGCCGCCTTGTATCGCCCCTGTGGGGTTCGCAAACATGCCAGGGACATCAAAGTCCATCCGGATTCGTTTGGCGTCTTGCTCGACGTCCACCAGGCGCATGCCCAGCGTATCGGAGCAGGGCGGGCGTTTCTTGCTGTTTTGAAAACGGGCTAACATCTCAGCGTCAGAGATGCGCGGTTTCTCGTCGATTGATTGATCCGGCATGCTTATTTTCGGCGGAACGCGTCCAGGCTCACGACTGTGTCGGGACCTTCTGAGGGCGCCGTATCAGCCACGTCTGCATCATTCTCTTGGCCGCCTATCGCTGGGTCGACCACAGTCGCATCTTCGCCAACAGGAGCTTTTTCGAAGCTCACGCCAAAATTGACGGATGGATCAACGAAACGAGTCATCGCCACGAACGGGATCGAAAGATGCTGCGGCACACGATTGAATTTCAGCACGATTTCGAAATGGCCATCATGCACTTCCAGATCCCAATATTGGTGCTGAACGACAATCGTCATCTCGTCTGGAAACTGTTCAATCAAATGATCGGGGATTTTCACGCCCGGCGCTTTGGTGCGGAACGTCACATAGAAGTGGTGATCCCCTGGAGGGGCCGATCCTTTCGCCGCTTGACGCAAGGCTTCGCGAACAACACCGCGCATGGCGGCCTGTGTCAGCGCTTCATAACCAATATAGTCGGTCATCATCCTCTCCCCGGTCCAAAGAGCTGATTAGCTCTACCCGTTCAAGCCTGCAACGCCGTTCATGCAAAAGGCGAGCTTATTTTGCCAACTTCCCCAAAAAGGAAGCTTTGAGCCTAATTCTATCCCAAACAGTAATGCAAATTGCAGTTTGAGCACTCTACGAAAATAAGTGGAGGCTTCTGTTGCCAGGCGCCTCCGGGCCCCGCCTAAGGCGCTGAAGCCCTAGGAGTTAAAAGCGGTATCCCGCGCACAGCGTTACGCTGCGAGCAGTTCACCTTCAGCAAAGTTGTCATTAGCAACTATTGTTGATTGAGCTTCTAACGCAGCTCAAGCGGGTGAAAGCCTCGCCTTTACACGTCCGTCGATCCTATTTCGCCCCCAAACGATCCCCGCTGAAGGAGGAGATCTTTGGTGGAGGCGCCGGGTACCGCCCCCGGGTCCGAACCGCTTATTACACGCGCATTTATCACCATAGTTCCGAAGAACGATTTCAATATAATCCTGCTTCGGCAAAGTTGAAAGAGATTAATCCACCGGTTCGACAATCACTTCGATAACGCCCTCTGTTCTTTCAAGCGTCGCCAACTCGGCCTCAAGCGCTGTCGCGTTGATTATGCGGGTGGTTCGGGCGATCGCGCCCGTCGCATCGGCTGTTAGGATGGTTAAACGAAGTAAGCGCTCTGTTCCGTCCAAAACGCCATCGGCGGCGCGAACTGTCAGCTTTCCGACCTGATAAACACCTTTGCCTGCATAATAGACCGTGTTGCCAGCGAGTTTGGCACCGCTGATCAGGAGCCCGGCCGTCGAAGTCACAAGACAGCCAGACAGGCTGAGCGCGAGAAGCGGGGGTATCAACAGTGAGCGTAACATAAAGTATCCCTTTAAAGTCCCGAACGGTTCGCCAGGTCAGCATAAAGATCAGCTGGTTAATAGGGCGTGCGACCGGTTGAGATTGATCGGTTTAGCTATTGCCCCTAATCTCGAAACCTGCTTTTTGCCGATTAACGATAAATATTGCGACTTGGGAGTTACAATCATGCGCACCACCCTTACAGCCTTGGCTACAATTTTCGCGCTTGCCGCGTGTGATCAGGTTCGTACGCCTGGCAGTTCAACAACAGAGACGGCCCCGATAGAAACACCGGCCGCGCCGACCGCTGAGGAGATTGCAGCGGAAACGGAACGACTGAACACGTGGTTCGAAGAGAAATACGAAGCTGAAACGCTCGAGAGCCCGATTCAGCTGACCTTCCTTGGCCGCGATGAGCGCCAGGGCGAGATTGATGATTTTACCGAGGCCGCTCTGGAAGCTCAGCTTGGCCGAACGCGTGCCAATGCTGCAGAGATGCAAGCCAATTTTGATTATGATAAGCTGAGCCCCGACGCCAAGATTTCATATGATATCTGGGTCTATCAGGCTGAGCGCGCTGAAGCGGCGGATGAGTTTCGCTACAACACATACGTGTTTGAGCAAATGCAATCCATTCACTCGTTCTTTCCGCAGCTCCTAATCGCGTTTCACAAGGTCATCGACGGCGAAGATATGGACAATTACCTGCTGCGTGTCTCTGGCAGCGCAGTTGCGGTCGATCAATTGATTGAAGGTTCTCAGAACATTGCCGAGCGCGGTGTCAGGCCGCCATACTTTGCGTTTGATTCCGTCATTGAGGAAGCGAACAAGATCATTACGGGCGCACCGTTCGACGATAGCGACAAGGATAGTGACATCTGGGCCGATGCGCAGGCCAAGATCGCAAACCTGCTCGACCAAGGCGAGATTGATCAGGCCAAAGCGGATCAGCTTACAGCGGATATTCGCACCGCTTTGATCGAAGAATGGAAGCCGGCCTATGAGCGACTCATCGCTTGGCAAGAGACAGACCGTGTTAACGCAACGCCGGAAGCCCAAGGCGTAAGTGCCCTGCCAGACGGCCTCGCTTACTATAATGAGCGCCTGGCAAATCAGACGACGACCTCGCTGACTGCGGACGAGATCCATGAGATCGGCCTGTCCGAAGTTACGCGCCTGCGCGGCGAGATGGAACTGATCAAGGACGAGTTTGGCTTTGAAGGCACACTTCCGGAATTCTTCTCATTCCTGCGCGATAACAAAGACGATGAGCGGCTTTACTATCCAAACACGGATGAAGGCCGTCAGGGCTATATCGATGATGCGACCGCCGCGATCGACGGCATCAAGGCGGTTCTGCCAGACTATTTCGGTATCTTGCCAAAAGCCGACATGGTCGTGAAACGCGTTGAGCCGTTCCGTGAGCAAGCCGGTGCTGCGCAGCACTATTTCCCGTCTACCCCAGATGGCTCGCGCCCTGGCGTCTATTATGCCCACCTTCTTGATATGAAGCAGATGCCAAAGCGTGAGCTTGAAGTCATCGCCTATCATGAGGGGCTTCCAGGTCACCATATGCAGATCGCGATCCAGCAAGAGCTAGAAGGCGTTCCGACCTTCCGCACCCAAGCTGGCTTTACCGCCTATAGTGAAGGCTGGGGACTGTACTCTGAGTGGTTGTCAAAAGAGATGCCTGGAACCTTCCAGGATCCGTTGTCTGAGTTTGGACGCCTCGGCTCAGAGATCTGGCGCGCCGTGCGTTTGGTCGTCGATACGGGACTACACGCAAAGGGCTGGACTGAGCAGGAAGCGATCGACTATTTCCTCGCCAACACGGCGGCGCCTGAGGGGCAAGCTCGCTCAGAAGTTCGTCGCTATATCGTTCTTCCGGGCCAAGCGACCAGCTATAAGATTGGCATGCTGAAAATCCAGGAACTGCGCCGCGACGCAGAAGCTGAGCTCGGCGATGCGTTTGATATCCGCGCGTTCCACGACACTGTTTTGGGCGGCGGCGCAATGCCGCTCGCGATCCTGGAACGTCGTGTGGACGAATGGATCGCCACTGTGAAAGCGGGCTAGTTTTAATGGAATGTGGGAAGTTTAACTTCCCACATTCTCCAATTTTCCAACCGCTTCTTGAACGTGGTCCACGAACAAGCGAGCTTTGCCGCGCAGCTTGCCGCCCGTCCACACGACCGAGAGCGGTAAATCCGCGCCCCGCCAATCCGGCATGATCCGCACGAGTGCGCCGGATTTTACGTGCGGACAAACCAACCAGTCCGGACCGATAAAGACGCCAAGGCCGTCAACAGCCGCTTGCAAAAGCGTATCGCCAGACGAGCCGCGGAAACGACCATCCATCATTATCCGGTGTTCTTCCCCGCTTTCGACATGTTTCAAAGTCCATTGCTGGCCTTGAAGGGATTGGCGGAAAACCAAGCCCTGGTGATCTTTCAGGCTTTCCGGGCAGGTCGGAGACCCGAATTTTTCGATATAAGACGGCGCTGCCCAGATGCCGCGATATGCCACCAGCATACGTTTGGCCATGAGCGCACTATCTGTCAGCTCGCCAAGGCGGAAAGCAACGTCGACGCCTTCGGTGACCAGATCGGTATATGTATCGTCAGTCATCAGATCCATGCGGATATGCGGATACTTGTCGAGGAAGGGGGCAATCGTCGGAGTGATGACCAATTGCGCGAAAGAGTGCGGGGCGCTCACGCGGAGCATGCCCACCGGCTCCTGATCCAAGCCGCGTGCTTCGGCTTCGGCATCATCAAATTCAGCGAGAATATCTTGCGACCGCCCGTAAAATTTCTGCCCGGCCTCGGTCAGCGACAGGGCGCGTGTGGTGCGGTGGAACAATTCGGCACCAAGCTGATGTTCCAGATCTTGTATACGCCGCGATACTGTCGGTTGCCCAATCGAAAGGTCGGCTGCGGCTCGCGAAAAGCTCCCCGCGTCGGCGACTCTTAAGAACAGTCTCATCGCATCAATTCGGTCCATGGTTTCAGCTCCTATGCGAAAAACGCATGGGCTATATGGAACGTCTCCCGGTTCTGCAAAAGGGGGGCGTACGCCATTTACCGATCATCGACGGCAGAAACTGTCCGCCGTAATTTGGAAATCATAGGAGCCACTCATGGCAAACTTCACTTTGCATACACCTAGCACAGCGCCGGAAGGCGCTCGCGATTTCATCGCCGGCGTCGAAAAGAAAATGGGCTTTGTGCCATCCCTCTACGCTGTGTTCGCCGAGAACCCCGCCGTTCTCCACGCTTACACCCAACTCGCGGACCAGCTCGGCAAGACAGGTCTTTCACCGCTTGAACAGCAAGTCGTCACAATCACCGCGAGCGTCGAAAACGAATGCCACTTTTGTGTGGCGGCGCACACAACAATCTCAGAAGGCGCGGGTCTTGATCTGAGTGTCATCGATGCCGTCCGCGAAGACCGCGCAATCGATGACCCGAAACTGGAAGCGCTGAGACTGTTCACCAAGAAAACCGTAATTGATCGCGGCTTCGTCTCAGATACGGATGTCGATACGTTCCTGGCTGCAGGCTATGACCGTTCTGCTGTTTTGGCCGTTATCCTCGGCGTCGCTTTGAAAGTGATTTCAAACTACACCAATCATGTTGCCGAAACGCCGGTGAATGAGGCCTTTCAGAAGCATAGCTGGACGCCGAAAGCGAAGGCTGAATCTACCGCCGCCTAGGCGGTTCGAACGTCCAGTATTTTAGTCGCACTTTCTGTGCGAAAAGATCACATAAACAGACCCGCATCCTGTTGTTTTTATTCAGGTTGTGGGTCTTTTTTGTGCCTGCGAATGCTGCATCACAAACCGCTCACACCGACGTGACTAAGGCTCACACACTCGTGGTTCGTATGTGAATGAAGAGCGGCGTAAGTAGAGGTCACACGCAAAGGAGGGCGAGATGACAACGCTTACAGAAACACTCACACCAGAGACCGACAAAAACGGTCTTCTTTCTAAAATCAAAACCTACGCGCCGCACGCTGTTGCGGGCATCGCGTCGATGGTTTTCCTTGATAGCCTACGCTTCAAATTCACCAACGCGCCTGAAACCCAAACCATTTTTGGCAAGCTCAATGACTGGGCCGCAAGCTTTGGCGCCGACGGCCTGTTCGCGCAAACCGGACTGTTCAGCCAATATGTTATCGGCACAGCCGAACTCGTCGCTGTTGTGCTCTTGCTGGTTGGAATTCACCCAGCGTTGCGCCGCCTACAAGCGCTCGGAGCCTTGGTCGCGTTCGCGGTTATGACCGGCGCGGTGAATTTCCATCTTTGGACGCCGCTTGGGATTGATCCAAATAATGATGGCGGCGGACTGTTCTTCATGGCCGTTGTGGTCTGGATGACTTCGCTTGGATTGGCCATTGTTCGTCGCAAAGAACTCTTAGCGATTTTTAATGGACTGAAGGCCACGCTGTTCCCGGCGCGTTCATAATCCGAAACCTAATTTCCTAACAACACGACCGTTCGAAAAGGACGACTGAAATGAAACTCCGCACGCTACTTGCTGCCGCCATGATTGCCGCTGGCCCGATCGCCGTTTCCGCGCCTGCCGCGTTCGCCGATAAAGACCCGATCTATACTGCGAAACGTTCGAACCTCGCACTGCAAGGCTATGACACAGTTGCCTATTTCACGGTCGGCGCGCCAACCAAAGGTACTGCCGACTATTCGACTACTTATGAAGGTGCAGAGTTCCGTTTTGTTAGCGAAGAGAACTTGAACCTCTTCCTCGGCGATCCGGCGAAATACGCGCCGCAATATGGCGGCTACTGCGCTTGGGCGGTCGCTCAAGGTAAGACGGCAAAAGGCGATGCTCGCCGATGGGCTGTCGTCGATGGCAAGCTCTACCTGAACTACAATAAGGGCATTCAGCGCAAATGGGACAAAAAACGCGCGGAATTCATTTCAACAGGCAATCAGAATTGGCCGACGGTGCTGCAAGACTAAGGGCTCTCTCTCCCTCCTTGACGCCCCTTTGAGTACGCGTCGCCAATCAACCCCGCGTGGATCCCCTCCCACGCGGGGTTGTTTTTGCCTGAGTTCAGTTTGGTATCTTGGTTAAACTGACGTCCAAATTGATGACGAAGACTTCACACCAAAGCAACGCGAAGCCTGTTTGTATGCGCCCCACATCAAAGTGAGACTTTGTCTCGGGAGACGCAGATGACAAAATCAGTAATCGCCGCGCTATTGCTCAGCGCCAGCTTGGCCCCAGCGGCTTTCGCGCAGTCCGATTTATACCTAAATGGCGGTGTGGCCGCTTATGATGGCGACGGCGCGACCTTGAAGGCGCTGACCGTTCGTGGCGGCCTATCTTTCCATGAACTTTTAAGCGCAGAACTCGAGGCTTCGTTTGGATTGGGAGCGGAAGAGCTGGACGACATACCAGGCGCCGAAATCGAGTTAGAGAACCAATTCGGCGGATATCTCGTCGGTAAGTATCCGCTTTTGCCAAACTTCGACGCCATCGGCCGTGTTGGCTACACGACGGGTGAGTTTCAGGCATCGAATTCAGGCGTATCAGGCGACATTGAGGTGGACGGCTTCGCCTTTGGGCTCGGCGGCGAATATATGTTCACTGATCAAATTGGCCTGCGCGGAGATTATACGCGCATCGAGGTTGACGATGACGCGCTTGATGGCGGCGTCAACGTCTTCGCGATTGCTGGCGTTTATAAGTTCGGCTCGGTTCGATAGCGCCTAATCGCGCTCAGCCCATGTCTTTAGAATATGGTGCGCGACCGCCATTGGCGGCGGGCAGAAGATATCGGGATGCGTACCAGCAATCACCTGACGCGCTTCTTCTTTGGTAATCCACCGGGCTGCTTCCAGCTCATCTTGCTCGACGGAGACTTCGGTGGTCTCAGCTTCGACAATAATGCCCACCATCATTGAGGATGGAAATGGCCAGGGTTGGCAGAACAAGTATTCCGCTTTCGCTGGATCAGCCTTGATACCGGCTTCTTCTTCAAGCTCACGGGTCGCGGCTTGCTCCAGCGTTTCACCGGGTTCGACAAATCCGGCCAAGGCCGACCAGAAACCCGCAGGCCAGCTGGCTTGGCGTCCTAAGAGACATTTGCCGTCTTTGACTGCGAGCATGATCGCGACCGGATCGGTGCGCGGGAAATGTTCGGCGCCGCAGGCTGGGCAGACGCGTTTCCAGCCGGCTTCTGTGACGTCTGTTTGGGACCCGCATTTGGAGCAGAAGGGATGACTGCGATGCCATTCCAGCAGGCTGCGAGCTGTGGACGCCAGATTGGCCTCCATCGGATTAAGGCTGCTGGCCGCAGCGCGCATATCTGTAAAATCTCCAGCGCCTTGCAACAGAGAACCTTCGAGATCAAAGTCGGAGCCAATATTGACGGCGAAAATTGGCGCATTGGCGAGATCCAGGCCGAGAAAGACGCGCTCGCGTAAATGCGGCAGCTGTGCAATTTCGGGCCCAAGCCAAACGAGATTTTGCCCACTGCTCTCAAGCAGCGGGATGCCATTCTGCATCAGAAACACGAGCACGTTTTCGCTCTGGATCGCCGCGTCCAGCCAGGCCGGGTCCGTTCTGTGATGTGCAGCTCGGTCAATCGGGTTGCTGGCGAGCGGGATATCGTTGGATGTCGTCAATACTCAAATCCTGTAGGCAAAGTCTCAAATTGATAAAAACGGACGGGGCCCCTCTGTGTATGAGCGCAAAAGGTAGACCATCCCAGCCAATACAGCAGCAAAGAGCGGACTCGACCCCAGTTTTTATCCTCAGCGCAACCTATTGTGCACAAGCATCTTGTCAAACAAGACCGTAGTCGCGATATAGCCGGTGGAGGCTGGCGGTGGACGAACTCCTCGCCAACCGGGTCAGATCGGGAACGAAGCAGCCCTAACGAGATTTTTGTTTGGGTCACTGTCCAGTCTCCACCCTTCACGACATTCTATCACCGCAGTTGCTCCGCGCTGGCCCTATCGTATCATTGCAGAATTTTGCGTTGCAAAACAGGGTTTCCACAAGCGTGCCGCGCTCTTCGCTTGCGAGCACCCCCGAGTCCCTGCCATAAGCGTTTACCATGAGTGATACGCCCGAAACCCCTGAAGAAACTGAGCGCGATGAGGCGACCTTTTCGATGTTTGGGGACGCTGAAATGGGTGCGCCGAAAGACGAAGGCTATCAGGTCCTCGCTCGAAAATACCGGCCCCGCCTATTTTCAGACCTAATTGGGCAAGAAGCGATGGTGCGGACGCTGACCAATGCGTTCGAAACCGGTCGCGTCGCCCACGCTTTTATGCTGACCGGTGTGCGCGGGGTCGGGAAAACCACGACGGCACGGCTCCTCGCCCGTGCGCTAAACTATTCTCGCGAGGGCCAAGACGCGCCGAGCATGACGCTCGACCCACCGGGCGACTTTTGCAGTGCGATCATGGCCGGAAATCACCCGGATGTGCTCGAGCTTGATGCGGCATCGCGAACCGGCGTTGCAGACATGCGCGATCTACTGGATGGCGTGCGCTATGCGCCGGTTTCATCGCGGAACAAAGTCTACATCATTGACGAAGTGCACATGCTTTCAACGGCGTCCTTCAATGCTTTGCTCAAAACACTGGAAGAGCCACCGCCACATGTGAAGTTTATCTTCGCCACGACAGAAATACGCAAAGTTCCGATCACGGTCCTGTCGCGCTGTCAGCGGTTCGATCTAAAGCGGTTGGAAAGCGGCGTGCTTGCAAAGCATTTAGCGAAAATTGCAGACCGCGAAGGCGCCAGCGTCTCGGAAGAGGGGCTATCTCTGATTGCCCGCGCCGCGGAGGGGTCCGTCCGCGATGGCCTGTCCATCCTGGATCAGGCGATTGTCCAAGCGCTGGATGGCGACCAAGTCACCGGGGAGCGGGTTCGCGATATGCTCGGCCTTGGCGATCGGCTGCGCCTGCTCGATGCGTTCGAGTTTGCGATCCAGGGCGAAGCGCAAAAAGCTGTCGATGAAGTTGCCGAACAAGTCCGCGCCGGCGCCGATCCTCTGATCATCCTCAAAGATATGCTCGAGATTTCAGCGGACATCGCAACCGTGCAAGCCGCGGGCAATAATTATCAACTGCCGGGCCCATCTGACTGGACCAAGCGCACGCACGAGATCGCTGAAAAACTAACACCGGCGCAGGCGCAACGGAACTGGCAAATTCTATTGTCCGGGTATCGAGACACCCAAACCGCGCCTGAGGCTGATACGGCGCTTCGAATGGTGGTCTTGCGATTGGTCTCGGCGGCACGGCTGCCAAGCCCGGAAGAAGCCGCGCGGCTCTTAATGGCGGGAGGGGCCTCGGGCGCCGCGGGAAAGCCTGAGACGGCGAGTGGGACTTCGCCGGGCGGCGCGCAATCTGTCGTGCAACTGGTTCAGCCGAGTGAGAGCAAACTGGATAGCTTTCGCGATGTGCTCGAGCATTTGGATACGCGAAAAGAGGCGCGCCTTTGGGGCGAGGCGCGTAAATATATCCGAGCGGAAAACTTCAAGCCGGGACGGTTGGTTTGCGCCGTCGATCCGGGGGCTCCGCGCGATTTGCTGCGTCGACTGACAGACTTCCTAGAATATGAAACGGACATGGATTGGGATGTCTTGCTGTCTGATTCAGGCGTCGAGACCCAAAAAGAACAAGAGACACGTGAGCGCCAAGAGAAGCTCGCTGACGCGGCCCGCCACCCCGACATCGCTGCCGCGCTCGCGGCATTGCCCGGTGCAGAAATTGTGGATGTCCAAAATAGCACGCCCATCGATCCAGCGACACTCACAGACAATGTCGTGCCGTTGAAGCGTGGCTCAAAAGCTTAGACCGCGCGCCAGCATCAAGCGTGATACGTGGAGGTTTTGAAGAACTATCGGGGACTTTTTGACTATGATCTCAGAAAGGATCTCCCATGACTGAACCAAACCTGGCTCTTAACCCGCTGAATTCACGTTCCTTTTGGATCATTCTCTTGATCAACGCGCTTTGGATCAACGTTTCCGAGGTGTTTCGCTATTTTGCTTTTGTGATGCCAATGCTCCGTCGCAGCTTTCCAGAAATTGAGAATATCGCGCCGATGGATTTCGCGGTCTTCGCGCTCTGGGGACTATGGGACACGATCCTGGTGGTTGCTGTTACCGGCTTTGTTTGGATTTTTTTAGAGCGGTTTGGTCGTAGTCTTCAGAACACGGTTATTGCTGGAACCCTGGTCTGGCTCGGCATCTTTGGCATTCTGTGGATCGGAATGTTCAATATGAATCTAGCGACCCTGGAGATCCTGGCGGTTGCCTTGCCCTTGAGTTGGCTTGAGCTCGTCATTGCGGGATTGATTGTGCACTTTGGAATGGTGCGCTTTGCGCGCCCGAGTTCGCCAGCAGCAACCTGAAATTGCAACTGGTCATTGCTGCCTCTACATGACACTCATCACTGCGTTCAAAGCCGCTTTAACTGTCTGGAGTATGCCCGATGACCGACCTTTCCAAGATCATGCAACAAGCCCAGCAAATGCAGGCGAAAATGCAGGAAGCTCAGGCGCAGATAGAGGATACCGAAGCCGAAGGGATCGCTGGCGCCGGTCTGGTCTCGGTTACGCTAAAGGGCAAAGGCGAACTCATCGCGATCAAGATTGACCCATCGCTGATGAGTGATGAGGCTGAAATCGTTGAGGACCTGGTCAAAGCCGCTCACCGAGAGGCGCGCCGAAATCTGGATCAAGCGATGGAAAAAGCGATGAAAGATGCCACAGCGGGTTTTGGCGGGATGATGCCCGGCTTCAAGATGCCGTTCTAACCGGTTTCGTCTTCCTTCTTCTCGTCGGCCATTCTGTATTCTGTATCGCGTTCGAGCGAGATGAGCGTTCTGACCGCTTCACTCTCATACCCCATCTCTTCGAGCGCGCGGGCTGACATTTGCAACCCAGCTTCGATCGCGTCGGGGATCACGTAGGTCGCACCTGCCTTATAGAGCAGCTGGGCGTGATCAGCATCGCGGGCACGGGCGAGGATCGGCATATCTGGCCGCGCATGCCGCGCCGCTCTGACCATGCTTTCTGCGCTGACCTGATTGTCCAACGTGACGACGACCATGCCAGCATGCGCGAGCCCGGCTTTTTGCAGGACTTCCTCGCGGCCACCATCCCCAAAATAGACTTTGCGTCCGCTCTGGCGTTGCAAGGATACCGTTTTCGCGTCGGTATCGAGGCCTACGACTTCGGCTTGTTCGCGCTCCAAAATGTGCGTAACGGCGCGGCCAACACGGCCCAATCCAGCGACGATCACATGCCCTTCATCGGCGGTGAAATCCGTCGGGATGTCTTGTGAGTGATCTGCTTTGCTTGTGACCTTGGCGAGCCAGATCCCGAAGCGCCAACTGACCGCAATAATCAGCATCGAGAGCGCCACAATCGCTGAGACGATGGTCGAGGTGCCCAAAGCGACCGTGCCTGCAGCGAGGCCCGCTCCCAAGATGACGAACGCGAATTCGCCCGCCGGCGCGAGGAGAGATGCTGTTTCAATAGACACGCGCCGGTTTCCGGAGAAGATCCGAATGGCGATGAAGGCAATAACTGCTTTCAGTGTTAGCAGCGCGACCAGACCGCCAAACACGATCTGCCAGTTTTCCGCAACAACGGAGATATCGATTGCCAGACCCACGGTCAGGAAGAATAGGCCGAGCAGGAGGCCTTTAAAGGGCTCCAGATCGATTTCAGTCTGGTGCTTGAACTCCGTCTCACCGAGCAACAATCCTGCGAGGAAGGCGCCGAGCGCAAGAGAGAGGCCTGCCTGTGCCGTGATCACGGAGGCACCGACCACTGTCAGCAGCGTGATCGCCATCAAGAAATCGCGGCCCCCGGCATTGATCGCCAGGCGGAAGAGGTGGCGTAGAAAGAAGCGACCAATCACCAAAATGACGGCAAGCGCGAGTGCGCCATTGAACAATGCTTGAAGTAGGACAGTGGCAAGATCCGCCTCTCCCCGACTCGCCGTGAAGCTCACGAAGATCAGGATCGGCGCAACCAGGATGTCTTGGAATAATAAGACGCCAAGCGCGCTGCGCCCGACGGCGCTGCCTGCACGCTTTTTCTCAACCAGGATTTGCATGACGATCGCGGTAGACGACAGGGCCAGGGCTAAGCCGATAATTGCAGCTTCCATGGCGGGCAATCCCAAGAGGTGCAGACCGTAACCAATGAAAACTGCGCTTAAGATCGCTTGCATCGTACCGGCGCCGAACACAGTTCGTTTCAAGGCCCACAGCTTTTGGAATGACAGTTCCAGGCCGAGCAAGAAGAGCAAGAATAAGACGCCCAGTTCGGCCAATGGCGCAGCAGCGGCGGGATCGGTAATGGTAAAGTATTCGAGGATCGGAATCTGCTCGCTAAACGTGCTCAATCCGCTCGGGCCAAGCGCGATCCCAGCCAAGATAAACCCGACCACGGCTGGAAGCTTCATCGCGCGCAAAATCGGAACAACCAGACCTGCCGCAACAAAAAAGACCAAAGCGTCCTGGATAAGAACTTCTTGGCCTTCATGCAGCATGGGGGCATCCTTCGATTTTACAGCGTGTGGGACAGTGTTAGCTGTTTCGCCGCCAAGCGAAAGAGGCGGCTCGCCCTTCCTCGATAAAGCGCGCTTTTATGCCGTTTCCATCGCCGCATCCAAGGTCGCTCGCAATGTCGCGATCGCCGCAGCGCTCAAGTTCGATTCAAACAGCGTTAGATGTTGCGCGATCGCGCTGCGCACGGCGCCAGATCCGATATCGCTATCTTGCCCACTCTCACGGAGGAACTCCAAATGGTAGCGCAGAATAATCACGCTATTTGCCGATAGTGACGCGATTTGATCGGGGCGAAGAACCAAATGCCTGGCTTTGACCATGCCGTGAATGAAGGTCTGAAACTGGCTTTGGGTGTCGCGATAAATGCCGGGCAATCGCTTTAGCAAATTGTCGGTATGCTCACCATAATCTGCATGATCCCGGTACAAGAAACGATAGCGCCTGATTTCAGACATCAGCGCTATCAGCATGTCAGCATAGTCTTGGAGGATCGTTTCAGGATCGCTGGGCAACATTACCAGCCGCACCTCTGCATCTGCTATGAAGGCCTCTGAAAGGGCCTCCAAAAGCGCGCGCTTATTCCTGAAGTGATACCAGAGGTTGCCCTCTGCGATGCCGCACTCCGCAGCGAGTTCCGCCGTAGTGACATTGCCAAAACGGCGCGCATTAAACAGCGTGCGCGCCGTTTCCAGTATTCGTCCCCGGGTTTTCATTAGGCCTTCGCGTGCACGATCACCGGCACGTCGGTATAGCCCATCACGAAGTTGGACAGGATGCGCTCTGGCTCCCGCACCATTTCGATCCGGTCAAATCGCTTCAGGATCTCTTCCCACAGGATGCGCAATTGCATTTCGCCCACCCGGTTGCCCATGCAACGATGAACGCCAAAGCCGAAAGAGAGATGTCGGCGAGCATTTGGCCGATCAATCCAGAACCGGTCTGGATCCTCGATTTCGGTTTCATCGCGATTGCCCGAGACATACCACATGATCACCTTGTCGCCTTTGCGAATTTGTTTTCCGCCAAGCTCAAAGTCTTCCAGCGCATTGCGGCGCATATGGCCGAGCGGGGTTTGGTAGCGAATGATCTCTGACACCATGTTCGGGATCAGATCTGGATTGGACTTCAGTTTGGCAAACTCGTCTGGGTTGCGATTGAGTTCAACCACACCGGCGCTGATCGAGTTTCGGGTCGTGTCGTTGCCGCCGACGATCAACAGCATGAGATTTCCGAGCAACTCTAGCGGATTGTTGATCATATCCTTGGTCTTCGGATTGTGCGCCATCAAAGAGATGAAATCGAACTTTGGCGGCTGCGCCGCGCGTTCCTGCCAGAGCTTCGCGAAATACGCTAAGCATTCGTGCAAGATCCGCTCGCGCTCTTTCATGTCCACTTCGATGCCAACGGTCTCAGACGTTGTTGTCACATCTGACCAATAGGGCAGGAGGTGGCGATCCTCGAATGGGAAATCGAACAGGGTTGCGAGCATTTGTGTCGTCAATTCTTTTGAGACATGTTCGACCCAGTTGATCTCTTCGCCAACCGGGAGGTCGTCGAGAATTTTGCACACCCGTTGCCGGATTAGCGCTTCGATATCGGCCAATTGTGTCGGCGCGACCGCAGGGGATGCAGCTTTTCGTTGTTCGACATGCTTCTCGCCGTCCATCGCGATGAACATGGGCGTGTTGAAGTCTGCCGGTGCGTCACCGATCACGATATCTCGATCAGACGAAAACACTTTATGGTTCGAATCCACGGCGAGAATGTCTTTGTATCTGGTGATAGACCAGTAAGGACCGAATTGGCTGTCTTTGCAGAAATGGACCGGGTCTTCCTGGCGCAGCCGACGGAAATACGGGCCATGGACATTGGCCTCGAACAGCTCAGCAAGTGAGACGTCTAATTCCTCGAGCGGTAGACTGTGCGGGTCCGGAATTCCGGATTCTTCCCATGTGTGAGCGGTGTCGGCCATGTATTCCTCCAGGTCTTTTTATATATTAGGGTGATAACCCTAAAACTGAGGCGTGCCAAGTTGTAACCGAAGACTCAGCCCTGCCTCTTGCGCCCGGCGGCGAGTCTCACACATTACACCGCATGAGTAAGTCATCCGCCGGCCCTGAGATTCAACGCATGATCGATTTGATCGCGCGCCTGCCCGGGCTTGGGCCGCGTTCGGCGCGGCGCGCGGCTCTATTTTTGCTGAAACGCCAAGACTCGTTGCTGCGTCCAATGGCAGAAGCGATGGCGGATGCGGCGGATAAGATTGAGCAATGCCAGACCTGCGGGAATTATGACACGTTGCAGCCATGCGCTGTCTGTCAGGCGCCGGGACGCGACGATGGCCTGATTTGCGTGGTTGAGGATGTGCCGGACCTTTGGGCCCTGGAGCGCGCAGCCGCTTTCCGCGGGCGCTACCATGTCCTGGGCGGCGTTATGAGCGCGCTCGATGGTGTGGGGCCAGAAGACCTCACAATCGGTCTTCTGCTCGATCGGGTGAAGCAGGGCGGGGTGCGAGAGGTTATCCTCGCGCTCAACGCAACGGTCGATGGCCAAACCACAGCACATTATGTTGCCGAACGCTTAGAAGGTATGAGCGTCGAGGTGACGCGTCTGGCGCATGGCGTGCCAGTCGGCGGAGAATTGGATCATCTGGACGATGGCACATTGGCCACCGCCCTAAGATCACGTCGCGGCGTTTAGTTCGCCTTCTCGACCCGGTAAATCACACCATCCAGCATATTGGTCGCGACATAGATCGCATCTGGTGTTGAGATCACGTCTCGGAAACCGGTTTGGAAATCTTCCAACAGGTCCTCTGTCTCACCGATGGAACCATCCGCGCCGATATCTACCCGCACGAGTTTCTGTCCCGCTGGGCCGTCCATGGCGCCGATCAGGAGATCGCCTGCCCAGTCTTCAAAGCCAGTGGTTTCTACGATCGCCATTCCGCTTGGGGCGATTGAGGGGACCCATTTGACTTGCGGCTGTTCCAGGCCGGGGGCTTCAGTGTCGTCCGTGATGATCGTGCCATCATAGTTGATGCCATAGGTGATGGTCGGCCAACCGTAATTATTGCCGGGCTCGACGATGTTCAGCTCATCGCCGCCTTTTGGGCCATGCTCATGCGCGATGAGCAGGTTGGCCTCGGAATGATAGACCATGCCCTGGACGTTGCGGTGGCCGTATGACCAGACCGCTGGATTGCCGGAACCATCAGCAAATGGGTTATCCGTCGGAATCGTGCCGTCAGGCATAACGCGTGCGATCTTACCATGCAGATTGGTGGGGTCCTGCGCATCTTCCATATAGCGATAGCCATCGCCGAGAGAGATCGCCATTGAGCCGTCCGGCAAGAAGGCCATCCGCGAGCCATAGTGGAAGGTTGTTTCGCGCGGTGAGCCGACGAAAATTTCGGTGACATCGCCGAGGCCGCTCAGATCATCCGCCAGAGTGGCCGAGACGACGGCGGTCGTGTTGGTGTCACCCATGTCTTTTGAATAGCTGAGATAGAGCTTTCGATTGCTCGCAAACGCAGGATCAAGCGTGATCCCGAGCAGACCGCCTTGGCCTTCGACCAGAATGTCGCCTGGCAGGCCCGTCAGCGGCGTTTCGACGAGAGCGTCGCCACTGATCCGGCGGAGGCGGCCTTCGCGCTCAGTGACCAGCAGATCGCCGTTTGGCAGCGCCGCCATGCCCCATGGGAATTCCAGGGTTTCAGCAATCGGGACCAGCTTCAGGCCAGAGTCGGAAATGATGGATCCGTCAGCTTCGGCTTCTGGGGGCGCAGCTTGACCTGCACACGCCGTTAACGCGGCCATGGCGAGGATAGAAATACTCGAACGCAGCATATGGATTTTCTCCTGCAACAAAATTCTCAAATCAGTTTTCTGAGGCGATACATAGCGGACTCTTTGGCAAAAGAAAGAAGGGCGACCCGTACGGATCGCCCTTCCCCTCTCTCCCCTGCGCATCGCAAGGGCCCCTTTGTGCTAACTACCAGCGTTTCGCGACACGAACGCCAAACTGACGTGGCTCCAGCAGGAAGGTGTTTGTGAACAGGCCAGAAGACGCATCCGTCAGGTACTGAGACGTTTGCTGATCATCTTCGAGCAGGTTCTTCACGAACAGTTCAACTTCCATGTCCAGGTCATCATTTGTGAACTGGATCGCAGCGTTGGCGTTCTGGAAGCTGTCTAGACGATCGGCTTCCAGGTTGAAGATCCGCGTGAACACTTCACCGCGATGGTAGAAGTCACCGCGAATAGACATATCCCAAGCGTCATTGACATCGAACACATACTCAGCACCGACCGAGACAGTGATGTCTGGTGCCAGCGGCAAGCTGTTGCCAGAGACGTCCACTGGGTTGCCGACCAATTCGTCGAATACCAGTGGCACGCCGTTACCAGCTAGGAATTGATTGAGCGATGCGCCCCCAAGATTGTCTTGAGCGGCATTTGGTGTGCACAAGAATGCCGCTGTTCCTGCAAAGGCTCCACCAGCAGCCGTCAACAGTGTGTTCACGTCAGCAATTGGTTGGATACAGTTTTGTGTTGTTCCGGCGTCCTTCACGACAACAAAGTTAGGGTCGCCACCTGTTTGGTCATACGTGTCCAAAAGTGGGTCCTGATCGGCAAGCTCTGTGTTCAACAGACCCAGAGTCGAGTCGATGCGGAAATTATCAGTGACCTGATAATAGAATTCCGCTTCGAAGCCTTGAACCGTCGCGTCGACGTTCTCGTTGACTGATGTCCGGTTCACGATTGATGAAATCTGATACCCTTCATAGTCATAGTAGAACGCAGCCAGGTTCAAGATACCGGCACCACCGAAGAGTGTGCTCTTAGAGCCAACTTCGATCGCGTTAATGAATTCCGGATCGAATGTGTTGCTCACGGATGCGAGACCAGCAGATTGTGGTGGATTGATGCCGCCACCTTTATAGCCGCGGGCAACGTTACCATAGAGCAGGGTGTCATCGGTGAACCCGAAAGCACCTGCCTGATAATCGAAGCCGAAACGGCCTGTTACTTCTTCAAACTCTGCTTCTTGAGCCGGTCCACCTTGTGCAAAACCGTTCTGTTCGCCTGGGAACACGGAAGCATCCGCTAGCAGAAGGCTTGGCGTATTCTCTTGTCGCTTTTGGTCATTCGTATAACGAAGACCGAGGGTCCAAGACAGGTTTTCTGTTGCGTCAAAGTACGCTTCACCAAAGGCACCAACCGCTTTCAGCTTATATGGGCTTCGGCTCAGAAAGTATGTTCGGTCCGATGGAAGCGCCGCAAAGCCTGCACCCAAATTTGTGCCAGCAGCGAGCGCTTCGGCAGTGTTGAAGAACACGAAATAGTTGGTTTCGCCGATTGAATCGAGCTTCAGACCACCAATTGTGAAGTTGAACGGGCCGTCAAAATCCGACTGCAAGCGGGCTTCAAGTGACGTCGTTTCGAAGTCTGAACTCGAATTATCGGTGGCGAGCAGCGTATCAGCTGGTGTCCGAAGGCGGGTCGCCACTGGCGTTGGCGCCTGTCCAAACGCTTCCAACCCAGGGAAGTCACCGTCGCCATCGCCATCAAGATCAGGCGTGAGGCCCGTGACATTGAATGGGACCGTTCCGATGCCCTTATTGTAATCGTCCGTAAAGGCCCGATAGTTTTCATTGTGACTGGCCAGGAACGTAAACGTCAGATCATTATCAAACTCATATTGGAGCTCGGCTTGAACCGTGTTCGACTCACCTTCGAATGTTGGGATGAGGTTGGTTTCAAACTCGCGCAAATTTGTCGACGTTGTGGCACCTGCATTGCTATCCGTACCAAAGGCATCATACAGCCCGAGGTTCGCAGCAAGGACACCCCCGAGCGTACCAGCGGTATTCACTGTACCGAAGCCTGGAGCAACTTGGATCGGGTTGCCGCTTGCGTCGCGAGCGTAGCCTAAACCTTCAACCTGATATGGCACACAGCCTTGGTTGAATGGGAATGGACGGGTATCCTTTGTACAAAGCTGCTTGGTTGAACGTGTGCGTGTGGAGTCTTCCTCGTAGTGCTCACCCATCAGGTAGAAGGAAAGCTTGTCAGTGATGTCACCGGCAAGTGTACCGCGAACTGACCAGAGATCACGTCCATCAACGTCTTCGGTGCTGCCATCTGGCAGAATGGCGTCAGAATAGCCGTCGCGCTTCAAATAGAAGCCAGCGACGCGAGCTGCAAAACGCTCGCCAAGCGGAACGTTTACGTGGCCTGTGAGTTTCTGATTATTGAACTCGCCATATGTGCCTTCGAGGCTGGCATTGAATTCTTCGAGCACTGGCTTCGATGTAATCGCGTTGACCACGCCGCCTGTCGCGTTGCGACCATACAGGGTTCCCTGAGGGCCACGAAGGATCTCAATCCGCTCTACGTCGTAGAATTCGGTTTCGAGCAAAGTCGAACCCGAAGATGAGACACCGTTAATGTGCGTACCAACCGCAGCATCCGATGAAGCACCGACCGCAGCGTTGATGATCCCGCGAATCGAAATGCCGCCGGCAGAGAAATTGCCTTGCGTGGATCCGAAGTTTGGAATGTTGAACTGAAGATCAGAACCGGTTTCGATGTTCAGACGCTCAAGGGCGTCCGGATCAAACGCGGAAACCGCGATCGGAACATCCTGGATAGATTGGTCGCGCTTCTGGGTTGTAACAACAACTGTACTTAGTGTGCGCGAGTCGGCGTCTGCGTTGGCATCCGCGTCTTGCGCAAATGCGGCCGGTGCCCCGACCGAAAGTGCGAGTGCCGAAGCACCTGCGAACATGACGTAATTCGAGCGTCGTGAGACTTTCATATGCTTACTCCTCCCTCAGTGCCTGCTTTTGCGGCACGAGTTTTTATTGCGTTTCCTCATGAGCTCCCCATGTTGTCTGGAGATGCGTCACCATGCATGCAGAGCGACGTGCGGCACTTTGTCAATAAGTAACGTAGGGTCGAAGCAGTTTCGCGATGTGCCCTGTGGCTTTTCGTACACTATATAATAAGAGCGCTGACGGCCTTGCAGCGCCGATAAAAGTTAGGGATCAGAGGAAATGACGGATCGATCTGCGCTTGTGCTTTTTTCGGGAGGACAAGATTCCACGATATGCCTAGCTTATGCGTTATCGCGCTTTGACCGAGTTGAAACGGTAGGATTCGAGTACGGCCAGCGCCACTCTGTGGAAATGGAGTGTCGACCCAAAATAATCTCTGAGTTCAAATCAAAATTTCCCAGCTGGGCCAGCAAAATTGGCGATGACCATGTCTGCGATGTGTCTGTTCTCAGCGACATAAGCGATACCGCAATGACCAGCGAGACTGAGATCGAGATCGCTGAAAATGGATTGCCGAACACGTTTGTTCCTGGTCGCAACCTGATGTTTGCAACGCTCGCCGGTGCGATCGCTTGGCGCCGCAATATCTCCACCTTGATCGGGGGCATGTGTGAGACAGATTACTCTGGTTATCCCGATTGTCGGCGCAGCACGCTCGATGCCCAAGAGTTGACCCTGTCCAGAGGGATGGACCGACCCTATCAGATTGTTACGCCGCTCATGTGGTTGGACAAAGCTGAGACCTGGGAACTCGCTGAGGAGCTTGGCGGGCAGGCCTTGATTGATATCATCATCGAGCAGACGCACACATGTTATCTTGGCGACCGAACACATCGCCACGCCTGGGGCTATGGGTGCGGAACTTGCCCTGCCTGTGAATTGCGGGCACGAGGCTTCGAGAAATGGAGTGCTAAAGTTCCCGCATGAAGGTTTATACAGTCAAAGAGGCTTATGTGACGCTGCAAGGCGAGGGCGCACAGACCGGGCGTGCGGCTGTTTTTCTGCGCTTTGCGGGCTGTAACCTATGGTCAGGCTTAGAGCGCGATCGGGCCAAAGCGATCTGCAATTTTTGCGACACTGACTTTGTTGGCACAGATGGGGAAAATGGCGGAAAGTTCTCTGGTGCTGAAGCGCTCGCGGCACACGTCAAAGCGGTCTGGGATGAAGGCGCGCCAGAAGGCGGCAATCCTTATGTGATCTGTACAGGTGGTGAGCCATTGCTGCAGCTAAATAGCCTCGCCATCGACGCATTAAAGGCCGCCGGATTTGAGATTGGCGTTGAGACGAATGGAACCCTAAAGGCACCGGCAAATCTCGATTGGATTTGTGTCAGCCCGAAAGCGAATGCTGCCTTAGAACAAACCACTGGCAATGAACTGAAGCTGGTTTTTCCGCAAGACGCACCTGAAGCCCAGCCGTCTCGATTCGAAAGCTTGCAGTTTCAGCACTTTTTTCTCCAACCTAAAGATGATACGGCGCACGCCGAGAACATTGCAGCCGCGGCTGCCTATTGTATGAAGCACCCAAGATGGCGACTAAGCTTACAGACACACAAACTGATCGGCCTGCCGTAACGGTTGAGGGCCAGATTTTCGAGATCACCAAGGCGGTCTCGTTTGAAGCTGCGCATTATATGGGCGGTAAGCCTGAAGGGCACCCGTATCGCAACGTGCATGGTCACTCATTCCGTTTGGAAGCGACGGTCGCCGGAACCGTCCGTCCTGGCGAAGAGTGGGTGCAAGATTTTTCAGAATTGGCATCTGTTCTTCAAGCCACTGCCGAAAAGCTCGATCATCGTCTTTTGAATGAGATTGAAGGCTTGGATGTTCCAACGCTTGAGCGGATTGCGGTTTGGGCTGCGAATGATCTGAAGCCGAGCCTGCCAGGCTTGAAACAGGTCGTTCTGGCCCGTCCAAGCCTGGACGAGCGCTGTGTCTTGGTCTTGAGCGCGGACTAAAAAGCCCACGCTCAATTTCTGAACCGTAAGCTGCGCCGAACCTTAAGCTCCGATTGGGCCACCATCCGATTTGCGGATCGCGAGAACACTCGGTCGTGGCGGAATACCATCTGCGAAATCTGGCCAACGTGTTTTTGGGGCCTCGAATGTCGCCCCGTCGCCGTCGCCTGGATGCTGAACAGAAACAAACAAGGTTGCGCCGTCTTCGGTGAAGCGTGGACCGCAAACCTCGGCGCCGGTTGGCGCTCTGAAAAAGGCTTTGCTTGTGCCGCGACCCTCACCTTCCGTCTGCATCGCCCAAATGCCGTCTCCGGCGCCTGTGTAGCTATTGCCATCTGTTGCGACCCAGAGACGACCCGTTGGATCAATGGCGCAATTG
This sequence comes from Henriciella sp., assembly GCA_039970335.1. Taxonomy (GTDB): domain Bacteria; phylum Pseudomonadota; class Alphaproteobacteria; order Caulobacterales; family Hyphomonadaceae; genus Henriciella. The sequence continues at coordinate 192,459 of JBDVMC010000017.1, forward strand.
TCCGGGCTGCCATACCAGCCTTGATCGCTGGTCAGGGGATTCCAAGTCGCGCCGATTTCAGCGACGCTTGGGTCTCCGCAGCGGACCAATATCTCCCATCGAGACTGGGTTGCGGTAAAGTCTCCGTCGGGTTCGGATATTTCGATGATATGGCCAAATTTATTATCGGCGCGAGGGTTTGCGGCGTTGATTTCATCATCTGTCCGCCGATTATTATTGGTCAGCATGACCCAGACTTTGCCGGTGCGCGCATCGGGCTCAACATCCTCTGGTCGGTCCATAGGCGTCGCGCCAAGCAGGTCGGACGCGAGCCGGGCGCCGATCAACACATCTGCCTGCGAGTTAAAGCCATTCTCGGGCGTCAGCAGGCCTTCGCCGAAGGTTAGCGGCATCCATTCAACCCAGCCATCTTCGTCAAAGCGAGCGACGTAAAGCGTGCCATCATCGAGCAGGTCGCGATTGGCCTCGCGCGTTTCAGGGTCATATTTTCCAGCGGTTACAAACTTATAGACATAATCGAAGCGCTGATCATCGCCCATATAGAGCACAACTCGGCCATCCGGCGCCACGATACTTTCTGCGCCTTCATGCTTAAACCGGCCAAGAGCAGTCCGCTTCTTAGGCGTTGAAGTCGGATCCATCGGATCGACTTCAACCACCCAACCAAATCGATTTGGTTCATTCGGTTCTTCGGCGACATTATAGCGGTCAAAATGATCTCCCCAACGATACCATCCGCTGGGAACGCCGTAGCGCTCGTGATTGGTGGCTTCTGGATGATCTTCTGCGAGTTCACCGCTAAAGTTGCCGTTGAAGTTTTCTTCGGCCATCAGCCAAGTTCCCCATGGCGTCGTTCCACCCGCGCAATTGTTCATCGTGCCGGCCACGGTAAGGCCCGATGGGTCTTCTTTGGTTTGCAAGCGAGGCGAGCCCGCGGCAGGTCCCGTCAGCTGCATCGGCGTTCTGTGAGCTGTGATGCGTCGATTATACTTGCCGCCAATGACCGGCTTCCACCCATTGTCGGTTTTGATGATCTCGACAACGCTGCCGCCATGCGCCGCCATCTCGGTCAGGCAGCGTTCCTTCGTCATCGTGGCAGGATAACCCTGAGCGATTCCAGGCTGCATCAGCAGGCTGGAAACGTATTCGTGATTGACGCAAAGCAGGCCGCGCTGTGGCGTGTCCTCTTCGGTCGGCAAAGGCACAAATCCGATATAGTCATTATTATAACCAAACTGACGCAACTGCGCGCTTTCGCTTTGGTTCATCGGGTCGAAAGCAGGACTATCTTCAAATAACGGGTCGCCCCAGCGAATAAGCAGGTCGGTATCATAGCCACTCGGAACGTGGTGCATTTCGTCCAGCCCGCGTGTGATCTCTTCAAACGTAAAATCCAGCGGTTCCAATGGAGGCGCCGGGGCGACTGTCTCGCTCGAGACGCACCCGGTCGCCAGTAGTCCGCTCGTCGCCGCCAAGCTTCCCAGGAAACCGCGCCGGCTCAGCCGGGCTTCGACGATTTCACCAATCGTTCGCGCTCCCAATTTGATGCGCGGGTTTGAGGTCGTGTTTTCGGACTGATCCATTGCGTTGCTCCTGCAGGCGTCTGGGTTACTCTAAACATTCTGTACGAAAGTTTTAGGACTTCGAACACGCCGGATTGTCGCAGCGTTTATGCCAGCCTCCAACATTCAATTGCGGAGATGACCTTCCGGCCACCCCGCAAATCTGCCTATAGATAGTCAATCGGTAGGGAGAGGGCTAATGACGGATAGATCTGGCATTTCAGGCATTTGGGTGATCGCCACCGGCGTCATCATAGCATTGCTCTATCTTGGGCGAGACATTCTTGCCCCATTCGCTCTCGCGGTATTTTTATTCTTGATCATCGAGGCCTTTGCGCGGGTGATCGATGAACGCTCGGCCTTGCTGAGCCGGGGCGGCGGCCGCGCGCTCGCTATTCTGGTGGTCATCGGAGGGTTTGTCGGGTTCCTGGCGATGATGGCCCGCGGTGTCTCTGAGTTTGGTAGCCAGGGCGATGCCTATCTCGTGAGCATCAATGGGTTGATTGAATCTGCTTATGGAATGCTGCAGCTCGGCGATGCTCCAACGCTAACGGAGCTTGTATTCAACGAATCTGGCCAGGCCTTTTTGGGCACGATCGCATCCGCGACGAGTGGCTTGACCGGCGACCTGGTTTTGATCCTGATTTATGTCGCTTTCTTATTCCTCGCCCAATCGGCGTGGACCGGCAAACTTGACCGATTGTTCAGTGATCCAGAGCAACGCCAGAAAGTTAAAGACATTGGTGATGACGCCCGGCATGGCATCGAGACTTATCTCTGGACGCAAACCGTTATCAGCGCGCTCATCACAACCTTGACCTACATCACCTTGCTGGCTTTAGGCGTTGATAATGCACTCTTTCTTTCGACTTTGATCTTCGTGCTGAATTACATTCCGACGATCGGGTCGATTGTTGCTGCATTGGTGCCGCCGCTCTTTGCTCTAGTTCAACCTGAGATCGCGGCCTGGATCCCGGGTGCGGCGCCGAATGATAGCTATATCTTTGCGGCACTCGTATTTCTGGGGGTCAGTTTCTGGCAGTTTTCAATCGGGAATTTTGTTCAGCCGCGGATCATGGGCGATACGCTCAATTTGTCCGCGCTTGTTGTGTTGCTCGCGCTCGCGATTTGGGGCGCGATATGGGGGATTCCCGGCATGTTCTTGTCAGCTCCGTTGACCGTGCTGATGATGATCTTGTTTGCGCAGTCAGACGCAACACGGTGGATCGCCATCCTGCTTTCCGCGAATGGAGACCCGGTGTCGCGTGAACGCGTTACAGAATAGAGTTAATAGAGCGATGTATCTTCCAAGAGTTCGGTAATTTGTTCACAAAAGAGTGCAGTTTCTTCTTGGCTTCGATCTAACTTCAATACATGTATATCCGATTGGGACATACAGTCACAAATACGAATCTGACCTCCGCGTGCGTCCCCCCACCCAGCCTGCGGATGAGGTCAGTAGGGCCCACTGGACAAGTCCCCGTTCGGTGGGTCCAATCGTATTTGGCGTGTGATTTTCTTTTCGCTATTTGGCCGCTTGAAGCATGAATTTGCGGACGGCATCTGTCGCCAACGCAAACTGTGCGAAGCTCGGCTTTGTTCCCGTAAAGGTCTTGATGTCTGCCAATAGAGTTGACCGCTCGCTGGCGAGATCTTTCATCCACGCCTTAGCTGAGCCACGGCGCAAAGCGAGTTTCGCACCGTCTGCTTGCAGAAGCTCTAATTCACGCACCAAGCCTCGGGTCGCAAGCCGATCCCAATATGGCATCTCTGAAATCGCTTGAACCGCGACGTTTCGCAGGCGGTCGAGTGACAGCAGGTCCCCGACAGCGAGATAAGCCGCTGCGGCAGCGTCTGGTTCGGCCTCTAACTCAAGTCCCAGCTCGGCAACCAGCGGTGTGTATGCGATCAACCGAGTTGCTGAGAACCGTTCGGCAAGCTTGTCTGGAACGCCATCGCGTATAAGCAATTTCGTGCGCCGCTGATGAAGCGCTCGATCATAGGCCGAAAGCGCATCAGGCAAGGTCTCTAGAAGAACCTTGTTCGCGGGCGCTAGTGCGGTGATTTGGGCTTCGATTGTGCCTGATCCGACGCTTCCCAAAACACCTTGAGTGTACCGAGAGAGCGCACCTGCGAGCATCGCTTGCAACTCCATCTGACGCTGTGCTGGAATTCGATTGTCCAGGTCGCTGTTGTCAGACTGCAAGTCGTCCGCGCCGAGAAGCGCGTGCGCAATTTCAAACGCGCCGACGATCTCAGCATTCGTCGCGCTCGTTTGTTCGCGAAGGCGTAAGAGAAAGATTGGGCCGGCGATATCGATGATGCGGTTTGCTAGAACCGTGCAGATAATCTCGCGCTTCAGGCGATGAGCCTGCATAACGTCCGCATATTTGGTCATCGCCTCTGGAAAATAGCCCGTCAACGTGCGTTCAAAGTAGGGATCATCCGGCAGGTCAGACGCAACCAAATCGTCGAACAGAACGATCTTTGTCCATGCCATGAGAACGGCAATCTCTGGGCGAGTCAGGGCACGGCCATCCCGTTTGAACTGGGCCATTTCAGCGGTGCTCGGTAAACCTTCAACCGTCCGGTTAAGCACGCCTCGGGTTTCAAGACGCACCATTAAACGTTCAAGCGCATCATGATCCTGGCTGGCGGAATCTTCCGCTAAGCTCAAACCACCGGTTTGTGTATAATTGTGCCGCAAGACATGCTCGGCCACTTCATCCGTCATTGAGGCCAATAGGACGTTCCGCTCGCCGCTTGGTAGGGCCTTCCGACGTATAGCCTCGGTGCAGAGGATCTTGATATTGACCTCATGATCGGAGCTGTCGACGCCGGCAGAATTGTCGATTGCGTCGCTGTTCAGGCGGGTTTTCCGCAAGGCTGCTTCGATCCGGCCTGCTTGTGTGAGACCGAGGTTCGCGCCTTCTCCGACGACCTTTGCTTTCAAATCGGCCGCATCGATCCGAACTGAATCATTGGCGCGGTCGCCGGCGTCCGTATCGCTTTCACTCGAGGCTTTCACATAGGTGCCAATGCCACCGAACCACAGCAGCTCGCAATCTGTTTTCAGGAGCGCATGGATCAGCTCGTCCGGCGTCACGGTATCGGCTGAGAGACCGGATAAGGTTTTGATCTCTGGGGTGAGGTCGATCGCCTTTGCGCTGCGGTCAAATATCCCGCCGCCTTGGCTGATCAGGCTTTGATCGTAATCCATCCAACTTGAGCGCGGCAGATCAAACATTCGCTGGCGTTCCGCCCACAACGTTTCAGGCGCTTGTGGATCTGGGTCGATGAAAATATGCATATGGTTGAAGGCCGCTTGCAGTCGGATTTGCTGCGACAGCAGCATGCCATTGCCAAACACATCGCCGCTCATGTCGCCGCATCCGATCACCGTGAAAGGTTCGGTTTGGATGTCCTTTCCGAGCTCTCTGAAATGGCGCTTCACCGCTTCCCAGGCGCCGCGAGCCGTGATCCCCATTTTCTTGTGATCGTAGCCGGCTGAGCCCCCGGATGCGAAAGCATCCCCAAGCCAGAAACCTTGTGAGACGCTGATTTCGTTTGCAATATCTGAGAAGGTCGCGGTGCCTTTGTCGGCAGCAACAACCAAGTAAGGATCATCTCCATCATGGATCACGGTGCGATCAGGGTGATGCACGGCACCGTCGATCAAATTATCCGTCAGGCCGAGGAGACTGGTAATGAAGGTCTTGTAAGCCGCCACGCCAGCATCCCTGATGGCCTCGCGGCCGCCGCCAGTTGGCAGTTGCTTTGGCAAAAACCCACCCTTGGAGCCGACCGGCACAATGACCGCGTTCTTGACCTGCTGCGCCTTAACCAGGCCCAGCACCTCGGTGCGAAAATCATCGCGCCGATCTGACCAGCGTAAGCCGCCACGTGCGACAGGGCCAAACCGGCAATGAACGCCTTCAACCTGTGGGGAATCGATAAAAATTTCCCGATAAGGTTTTGGGTCCGGAAGGTCTGCGAGCTCGCGGCTGGCGATTTTGAAGCTGATATAAGGCAACGCCGTTTCATCAGAAGTGCGGTGATAGAAATTGGTGCGCTGGATCGACATGATGAGCTGACCGAGACGCCGAATAATTCGGTCATGATCAAGCGAAACAACGGTCTTTAACCCTTTCAGCAAATGGTCTTGTAGTGTCTGGCACGCTGCGTTCCGATCGCCACTTGAGTCCGGATCAAACCGTGATTCAAACAGGGCCATCAAAGACTGCGTGAGCTTAGGGTTGGCATTAAGCGCTTCGATCTGTGTTGACCGAGCTGGATCGAGTCCGCTTTGGTGGCGGTAGGCGCAAAGCGCTCTGCAGAGTGCCGCCTGGCGCCAGGTTAACTCCGCATTGAACACCAGGGCATTGAACCCATCATTTTCGGCTGAACCGCCCCAGACGGCCACGAATGCATCTTCAAATGCTTGTCCAATCGCACCTAGATCCAGATCCCGACCATCGATCTGACGCATCGATAGGGAATGAACCCAATATTCGTCAGGCGCATCTGCCACGGGTTTCTCGCTTGGCCTGACAGGGTACCCGGTTTCAAACGCGACAAACAGGCCCATGCGTTCGAACACTGGCACACAATCGGAAAGCGCGATTGCGCCATTGCGTGAATATATTTTCGCACGGACGCGATCGCCGGCATCTCCATCAAGGCGACGTGCGCGAAGGCAAACCGGGTTCGAGAGGTTCAATCCCGCCAGCATTTCGACGTCCTGCATGGCCTCGTCGGGCGTGAACGATTCGCGATAAGCGGCGTTGAAAGATCCAGAAAAGAGCGCCGCACGGGCTCGCGCGTCTGGATCAATCCCGCTGGTTTCGATCGCGTCGTTGAAACGATCAATCCAGCGCCTCGAGAGCTGGCTGATTTGCGCTTCGAGATCGGCCGGGTCAGGCTGTTGGCTCGCCGAGGTCAGCGCTGTTTGGAAGAGAACACGAACCATGGCCGCGCCATCAAAGCTCGGTTGGAAGCTGAGCATTCGGCCGTTCCAGGCCGCCTCAATGGTTTCCGAGACTTGCCGACGCAAACCCGTGTCATAGGCTTCTCGCGGAATGAAGACGACGGTGCTGACAAAGCGGTTAAAACGGTCTGGACGGTTAAACACGCGAACGCGCGGACGCGCGACCAAGTCCAGGACACCTTGCATTATGGGGGCGAGCAATTCCGATTTCGTTTGAAACAGCTCATCTCGCGGCCAGCCTTCGATAATGTTCGAAATGGCTTTCTCATTGTGGCTGCCAGGCAGGGCGCCGAGCAGTGACAAAACTCGTTCCATTCGGCGACGCAACAGGGGAATGTTGCGGATAGATTCATTGTAGGCTTCGGCCGTATAGAGGCCGAGAAACCGTGTCTCCCCGACGACTTCGCCGCGCGTGCCATAGTGTTTGATGCCGACATAATCGCAGGCGACGCGTCGATGAACGCGGCTGACCAGTGTCGCTTTTGCCAAGATTAGCGGCTCCGGTTCGGACAAGAACGCGCCAATTTTCTCGGTCAGTAAGAGAGGTTCATCTCCGCGATTTAGGACGTTGCGGTGGTCATCTCTGAGCAGGCCGAGATTTGAGCCCTCTACCATGTTGGGTTCTTCTGGCAGGACCGCGCCGTCTGCGTCCGTCTGAAATGTATAGCTGCGCATACCCAGGAAGACGAACCGTTCATCCCCAAGCCATTTCAGAAATTCGAGTGCTTCTTCATGATAGCGCGGGTCGATATCTTTGCGGTCTGCGAGGCGCTCAATTTCGAGTTCCATACGCGCCCGCATGTCCCGATAGTCGCTCGTCGCTGCGATGACGTCGTTTAACGTCTCTCTAGCCTCAGCCAGGAGCTGATCTTGGTCCGTTTGACTAAGGTCTGGAAGATGAATTTGGATCAGCGATAACGGGCCTGCATCCAAATCCACGATCGGGTGGAAGAGGGTGAGAACCTCAAGGCCGAAATCACCGCAGGCGCCTAAGAGTGAATCAACCAAAAATGGCCTGTCTGGGCCAACCGCCTCCAGCACAAAGTGCCCGAGCAAATCTGCGTCTGCCCCTTCTGCGGCCCGCACTCGAACCGCGGCGCCGTCAACCGTCTGGCTCCATGTCCATAGGGATGTTGCCAGCGCCTCAATATGACCCTTTGGGATGATGTGCCTGGAATCGGCCGGAACCTCGGCAAGCATTTGCGTAATGCATAATTTCAGTGGGTCACTGTTGCGAGATTTGGATTTCTTTTGAGAGATATCATCCATGCCTAAACGTCCTGATTCAGAAGACGTTCCTTAAGGGAAATCGTGTGGGGTCTCAATCGAAGATGCTCGATTTTTTCGCAGTATGTGTTGACTGCGATGTCAGGCGTAAACGCTGCTTTGTCCGTTCAAATAACTGCAAAAATTCAGCGGGTTCGGTGCAGCGAAAGGAATTCGTCAGATTTATCGGCTCAAATGCTGCTCATGACCCCTCGCTTAGAGCATTTAACGGCCTGTGCCGATTTGCGCATCCCAAGCGATATTTTGCGCTTGCCGCGAATAGCTCTAGGGCAGGGCGCATGAAACGGCTTTGGCACTGGCCCATCGACCCCTTGGCGCGAACCGTTCGTCTGATTCTTGGCGAGAAGGGGTGGTCGGTAGAATCAATCGAAATCCGTCCCTGGGTGTCGGACTTGGAACTCGCGGCCCTTGCGCCCGGTGCGAGCGCGCCTGCGCTCTTGGACACTGACGCGGAAGTGAAAACGTCCGCTGTCGGGTCTTTAGCGATTTGCGAATATATTGAAGAGGCGCAGCATAGCCCGCGATTGTTGCCGTTCACACCGATGGAGAAGGCTGAGGCGAGGCGGCTTTGGCAATGGTCGGAAGAGAGTTTTGCCGGGATCAATAATACGCTTCTCTCGGAGCGGGTGACGCAATGGGTGAAACGCGATCGTTCACCGGACAGTCTCGCTTTGCGGCAGGGCGCCCATGCCTTGAAAAACCGCATGACGTTTCTCGATGCCCTGGCAGGGGAGCGCTCCTATATTGCTGGACGAAACCTAAGCATCGCCGATCTCAGCGTCGCGGCGCACCTTTCCGCCTATGATTATTTCGGCGATGTCCCATGGGACCTGACGCCAGACTTGAAAGCTTGGTACGCCCGGATGAAATCCCGTCCGAGCTTCCGCCCGCTGCTCGAGGACCGGGTCGGGAACGCAAAACCCGTCAAACACTATACCGATCTTGATTTTTAAGCTGGCTTGGGGATGAAGGGGCATGTCGCTCGAAACCTTCCTCAAACAGCACGCCAAAACGCTCGGCTTTGACGCTTGTCAGATTTGCCGCGCGGATGAGGCCTGGGCCGCAAGTTCGCGATTAGAGTCCTTCGTCGAGGCGGGATATCACGGCGCGATGGATTGGATGGAAACCACGCTCGAGCGCCGCAAAATCCCGACTGGCATGTGGCCTGAGGCAAAATCCGCGATTGTGCTCGGATTGAACTACGGACCTGATTACAATCCGATGGTCAATTTGGAGCGCAAAAACGAGGGCAATATATCCGTCTACGCGCGTGGCAAAGACTATCACGACGTCATCAAAAAGCGGCTCAAACAGATGGCGCGAAATTTTGCGGCGGAAGCTGGCGCCGATGTCAAAGTGTTCGTTGATACAGCGCCGTTGATGGAAAAACCGCTGGCACAAAAGGCCGGGCTTGGATGGCAAGGTAAGCACACCAATTTGGTGTCGAGAGCGCATGGGTCGTGGTTGTTCTTAGGTGTGATCCTGACCGATGCCGTACTGCAACCAGATGATGCGGAGGTCGACCATTGCGGATCGTGCCGTTTATGCCTGGATATTTGCCCGACAGCAGCGTTTCCGGCGCCGTATAAGCTCGATGCGCGGCGGTGTATTTCCTACCTCACGATTGAGCATAAAGGGCTGATCCCAGAAGAGTTTCGTGTCCCGATGGGAAACCGGATCTATGGCTGCGATGACTGTCTCGCCATCTGCCCTTGGAACAAGTTCGCTGAAACCGCCAGCGAGAGTGCCTTCTGGGCGCGGGCAGAGCTCAAAGGGCCCGGATTGGATGAGCTCTCTGCTTTGACGGATGAGGCGTTTCGGCAGGTCTTCTCGGGGTCTCCGATCAAACGGATCGGGCGAAATCGGTTTATCCGCAACGTGCTTATTGCAATCGGAAACTCTGCGGATCCGGGATATGTTGCTGAGAGTGTCTTGCGGCATCTAGATGATCCCGATTCAGCTGTTCGTGGAACTGCGATTTGGGCGCTCAGCCGCCTTGATTTGGCCCGTTTTGAGGCCGAGAAGGCAGCGCGTTTTGAGCAAGAAGCCGATGAAAGCGTTAGGGCAGAATGGCAGCAACTGCATCAACCGGAAACTTAAAGATCGGGCGCTGGATTCTCTGGCTGTTTAAGTTCTTTTCTGGGCTCTTCGTCACGGTACATATCTATGCTTTGATCCTGTTCTTTGCGCCGGTACCGGGCACGCTGAATATGGCGGGTCGTGTTCTGCAAGGAACCGAAATTTACCATTCTTGGACGCCGATAGAGGAGATCTCTCCGCATTTGGTGCGCGCCGTGATTGCGGCCGAAGATACGCGCTTTTGCGAACATTCCGGGGTCGATGTCGACGCCATCAAAACCGCGCTTGATGAGCGCGAAAAGAGCGGTCGACTCCGCGGCGCCTCAACCCTGACGCAGCAGACGGCGAAGAATGTCTTCCTTTGGAATGGCGGCGGCATGGCCCGAAAGGGCGGCGAGGCCTGGTTGGCCGTCTTTATCGATGGCTTTTGGGGGAAGAGGCGTGTGGTCGAGATGTATCTCAATGTCGCTGAATGGGGAGATGGCCTGTACGGCGCAGAAGCTGCGGCGTTCGGGCGGTTTGGAAAACCCGCCAGCGATCTCACGGCTTTTGAGGCAGCTCGGCTCGCGGCTGTGTTGCCGAGCCCGAACAAGTGGCGCGCTAATCCTGCGGGCCCTTATGTGCGCCAGCGGACGGCAACCATTCAGGCGCGCATGAATGTTGTGAAGCGCGACGGCTTGGATGCCTGCGTGTTCGACTAGTTGAGTTCGGAAAGCCTTATTGCTTCGCGAATTTCGCCGCGGAGAACCAGAATGTCGAGATTTTCTGGCTCATAGATCAACGCTTCTTCCATATCGGCTTTCGCCGAACGCAGATTCTCGGTTGCGAGATGAGCCCTGGCTCTGAGAGAGAGCGCCTCGGCATCGCTTGGCGAGAGCGCCAGCGCAGCGTTCAAATCATCTACGCCTTCGATCCATCGCTCAAGCGCGAGATAGGCAGCTGCCCGGTCTTTGAAGATCGTCGGATCATTGCTTTCCAGCTTCAGCGCATCCGTGAGCGCGACCAAAGCTGCTTCTGGATAATTCGCGCTCAGCCAAGCATTACCGGCTTGCACAAGGTAAAGGGTGCGATCGTCAACCGCGATTGGGTCCGGCGCAGTGGCGAGTGCTTCGAGGCGTGCGGCGCCTTCCTCAAGCCGGTTGAGCGCTAGAAGTGCTACAGCGTTGCAGTATCGGGCGCGCGGACGATTGCCATTGCTGAGCCAAGCCAGGGAATCTTCATAAGCTTCCTCGGGCGCCACATCTGACTTAACCAGACAGGCTTCCAACCGCGTTTGCTCTGCCTGAGCGATTTCCGCTGATGCGGATTGTGCGAAAGGCAGCAATCCCGAAAGAAGGAGGGTGGAAAACATGGCTAAGCTCCCTACTAAAGCCGACCTTCTTGCGGTAGCGATCATGAAAGGCGAACGCAAATGACAGATCATTCAGAACCGCTTTTTCTTTTGGGGCCAGGCTTTTCCGCGAAAGCCCTAGCAAAGTTATGGGCTGGCCCGGTATTCGGCTCTGTTCGGTCTGAAAGCAGTCTGGCCGCCCTTGCAGAAACGTCTATTCAGCCGGTCGATCTTGTCGATCAGGACGCGCTCAAGTCTGCAATAGAGGGCGCTCATCTTGTGATCAGCGCGCCGCCTAATGATGAGGGATGTCCCGTCCTGGCAGCCTTGGGTGATTTGGCGGGGCTGGCCGCCAGCGTGACATATCTCTCTACGACTGGCGTTTACGGCGATCTTCAGGGTGGATGGGCGATGGAGTGGTCTTTGCCCAATCCAGGATCTGAACGCGGGATCCGGCGCGTCCGCGCGGAAGATTTGTGGAAAGCGGCGATCCCCGAATTTCGTACTGTTCGACTTCCGGGTATTTATGGGCCTGGGAGATCCGCTCTAGACCGAATCCGCCAGGGTAAAGCGCGCCGTATTGTGAAACCTGGTCAGGTCTTTTCCCGAATTCATGTCGACGACATTGCGACCGGGCTCCTGGCGCTTATCCAGTCGCAAGCCCTCGGCGTGTTTCATATTTGTGATGAGGAAGCAGCGCCGCCTCAGGACGTCATTGCCTATGGCGCAGAGTTATTGGGTGTAGAGCCGCCGCCGGAAATATTGTTCGAAGACGCTGAGCTCTCGGCTATGGCGCGCAGCTTTTATGGCGAGTGCAAGCGCGTCTCCAATGCACGCATAAAGGCCGCCACGGGGTGGCGACCTTCTTTTCCAACTTATCGCGAAGGCTTACAGGCGATCCTGGGCGAGGAGCCCTAGCTTGTGGCGCCGCCCATAAAGCCGAGGTCACTTGTGTTGAAATTCTGTAGGTTTGGCATGGCGCCGCGCAGCTCTCCCGTGTCGAGGCCGAACCAGGAGCCCATAGTGGCGGCGTATTGCTCAACCGAAGTTGTCGGCAGCAACCGCCCGCGCGATTTGGTGTAAGAGTCACTGTCGACATCAGCGAAGGGCACTTCGCCATAAAGGCGCTTGCCTTGCACGCCGCCGCCCGCGACGAAGTGGTGACCACCCCATCCATGGTCGGTTCCGTTGCCATTATCGATGACCGTCCGGCCAAAGTCGGAGGCGGTAAACACGACCACATTGTCCCATTGGCCGAGCTCGATCATCGCCGCTTTGAACGAAGAAATGGCTGCTGCAAGCTGGGCGTGCAGCCCGCCAATTGTATTCGCCTGATTGCTGTGCGTGTCATATCCACCCGTCGAAACGTAGAACATTTGACGCGACACATTGAGGAATTGCTGAATCTGAATGGTTTCCGCCACGGACCGCATTTGCTGCGAAACACGGTCGTCGGCAAAGGTGCTCGAAAGGGCGGTCGCATTCTGTTGTGCCAAGGTGAACGTTTCAGAGTTTTCGACCGCTTTCGCGGTTGAAATTGCGATATCCTGTTCAAGGATATTGCGGCTTTGAAAGTCACGCTTTGCAAGAAAAGCACGAATTTTGTCACGGGCAGCGTCATCTCCGTCAGTTGTGCCGAGTATGCCGCGATTGTCATAGAGGTTGGGTTCTCTGATGCCGCTCGTTCCAACTTTAAATTGGGAAACATTCTCGCCTGCCAAAAAGACGTCGTTTGAGCTGGTCGAAATAGATGAGAAAATTCGGCTTTGGCTTGGATTGGAGGCAACCACCTGGTCCATGAAGCGTCCACCCCAACCGCGGCTCACGCCTTCCACGCCGAACGACATCCAGGTCGATTGTTGGTCATTGTGAGAGAAGAGACGCTTTGGCAGGATCGCTGAATTATTATCCATCGCTGACCGTGTCGTCGGCTCGATGAGCGGACCAACATTGCCAATAACGGCGAGGTCACCCGCTTCGAACATATCGTGAAGCGGAGACAATTGTTGCGGCATCGCGAACTCGCGTGTCCCAAACTGTCCCGCATTTTCTAGGTTCATTTTGAGCAAGTTCGCCCGGTTGCGGGTCGATGTGCCAGAGGTCGCGTTATACGAATTGAACAAGCCTTCGCGGACATTGCCGAGCTGATTATACGATGCTTGATCGTAAGGCAGGATCGTATCCGCGCCGTCCATTCCCCCTTTCAGGAAAATGCAGACCATGGCTTTGTATCCGCTGGTATCGGCCGCCCAGGCATTGTTCATGCCCAATCCGGTCATACTGCTAAGACTGCTCGCGAACCCAGCTGTGCCGAGGCCTGCGAGAACGTGGCGACGAGAAATATTGGCCATTTTTGTGTCTCCTTCAGACCTACCAAGTAACCGCGTAAGACGGTGAGTTGAGAACCAGAGTTACAGCTGTTTGGACCATATCTTCCTGGTCGGCTGCGGTGTTTTCGTCTGTATTTGTGCGAATTTCGACCGTGCTGATAATATCGACAATGTCGGCTTTCTCTGCATCTGGCATACGCCCGCCGGTCAGCAAGTTATCAAGGTGATCGACAAGCCCTTGCGGGTCATCCACCAGCGCAAGCTCATCGCTATAGTCTGGTGTGTAAGTGTCGATATCGCGGTCACGTTGGCTGCCGCGATCGAAAGCGAAATCCGTCATGAAATTCAGATATCCAACCGAACTACTTTCATTGACGATTTGAAACTCCGGCACGGTAATGTTCTGCCCGCCCGCATTGGTTCCGGGGGCAATATAGCCAGGTCGGTAGAAGTTAAACACAGATGGCGAACGAAAGGCTTGTTGACCGAGTGAATCTTCAGTGCCGCGTGTGTCGATCAATCGGCGCTCATTATAGGCATCCAGACCAGATACATCGAACGCTCTTGCCCAATGCGCGAAGCGTAAAACAGGTTCGCGAACCTTCCCGCTGATTATGGTCGCACCGCTACCCGGTTCTTCGAAGGTTGAGGCTTCCAACAGAACCGCCGCAAGCGTTGCCTGCAGGTCGCCGCGTAGACCATTGCCAAAACGCTGTCCGCCTTCGGCTGTGTATGACCCAGCCTCAAACGCTTGAGCAACGCGCCGAATATAGGCCGGCGAAGGATCTGATTGGGTGAATCGTTGGATCAGCTGACGCGATAGAAATGGCGCGACATTGGGGTGATTGAAAATCGTATCCAAGGCCGTTTCTATCGTTTCATCCCCGGGCGTTCCGGCTGGAATGGTCGTCCCGAGGAAGTTTTTCGCGAGCTCGGAATGCTGCTCCGGATACATTTGCATGGGCTGAATATTGCCGTCTTGCGGTTCTTTAAAGAACTCCCCGCCAGCCCAAGAAAGGCCTGTAAAGACACGGGCTAGACCTTCAATGTCATCATTGGTGTAGGTTTCAATCTGTTGGCCTTGGGCATCTAGCTTCGCCGAGCCGTCAAGGTTCAGTTCGACCAGTCCGATCGTAAATAATTGCAGGATCTCTCGCGCATAGTTTTCATCTGGCATGCGGCCCCTGCTTGGGTCACCTTTGCGATTTCCGCGATAGGTCAGCCATTCGCCCATAGCCGATGAGTATGTCACTTCCCCTAGAAGCTCACGAAAGTTTCCGAAGGCGTTGCGGATCAATATGTCCTGATAATAAGCCCGCATGGGTTGATCAGAATCGGCGGCGTCAGAATACACGATGATCTGCGACAGGGCGAAAGCCATGCGTTGGCGCAACTGGTCATCGGCGCCGATGATGTGATCCCAGTAGAGCGTGTTGATCCGCCAGCTTGGCACGTTTCCATTACTGTCGCGAGGCAATGCCAAGAGGGCAGGGGTGGTGATGCTGGCGCTCTTGGAGAATTCGCTGGTTATCCAATCGGCTGCGTCGCCGCCCGTGAGTGAGCTAATCTCTGATTTAGAGCCACCAAATGAAGCCCGCGCCAGAAAACGAGACGCTTCAAGGTCAGTATCGATTTTGGAGGTTGGAATGACGGGGGTGCTGGTCGTGCCGCCCCCCGCGCTGCTGCCTCCCGTGACTGTACTCGGCGGAATTGACGAATCGCCGCCGCCGCCTCCACCACAAGCTGATGCGAAAAGACTCGCAGCGAGAATTGCCGACACACGGCGGTACCGTATTGCTGTCATTGTATCGTCCCTCATACTCACGTCGCAGTTCGTATGATTGGGTTTTTGCACGCCAAACAGCTAAGTCTTTGTAAGACTCAGAACAAATTATTTGGTCGTTGAATCAAAGCCTTGTTAAGTATGAAAAAATCTCGATCCGGCGGCCGGATTAAAATTTCGCAATTCCTTGGATTCGCGGGTATTTTTCAGAACTCGCGCCAAAGTAGGCTACGGGTTGATGATCAGCTTACCAACAACTTTTCGATCTTGGAGCGCTCTAAATCCGTCCAAAGCGTCCTCTAGCGGTAAAGTCTCGTGCACATATGGCCGAGTTTTTCCGGCTCTCGCCCAAGACCAAATCTGCTCAACATTCTCTTTGCCACGGTCCGGAAATTGACGGCCATACTCACCCGCGCGAACGCCGACGACGGAGAACCCCTTAATCAATGGCATATTGGTTGGCACGGTCGCGATCCGCCCCGATGTAAAGCCGATCACAAGCAAACGCCCATCGAAGGCAATACAGCGCACGCTTTCGTCGAATATATCACCGCCAACCGGGTCATAGATGACGTCGGCGCCGCGGCCGTCGGTTAGTGCTTTGACCTGTTCCCGAAAGCCATCGGCCGTATTGATCACATGATCAGCGCCGTAGGCTTTGACCTTTGCGAGCTTTTCATCATTGCCGCCGGTTGCAATCACGGTGGCGCCAAGCAGCTTTCCAACATCGACCGCAGCCATTCCGACGCCGCCACTGGCGCCGTGGACCAATAAGGTTTCTCCGGCTGCCAAACGCCCCCTGCGAACGAGTGAGACATAAGCTGTCAGATAGGCGGCTGAATAGGACGCTGCTTGATCAAAGCTGAAATTATCTGGCTTGGGTTGAAGGCCCTCAGCTTTAACAATGGCATATTCTGCGAACCCGCCAAACCTCGCGCCGCCGCAAACCGCGTCTCCAATCTCGAAGCTCTCTACGCCTGATCCTAACGCTTCAATCGTGCCGGACATGTCCATGCCGGGAGAGAAGGGTGGCTCTAGTTTTAGCTGGTATTTGCCCTGACACAGAAGCAGATCAGGAAAGTTGATGCTGGCAGCATGAACCTTGATCAATACCTCACCTGGTCCAGGGCTTGGTCGTGGGACGTCGCGGACCTCAACTCCGGAGAAATCGTCCGAGAGGGCGTGACAGACGAGCGCGCGCATCAAAGGGTAGCGTAAGCGTCGCGGACCATGCCAGCGACCTCAAGACAGGCCTCACGAGCCGCGGGCACGACCGCTGTAAATGCCGTAAAGCCGTGCGCGAGGCTATCATAGCATTTGAACCGAACGCTTACGCCAGCGGCTTCAAGCTTTTTAGCGTAGGCCGCACCGTCATCAACCAGGGGGTCGAAGCCTGCGGTCGCGATGATCGTTGGCGGCAGGCCTTCAAGCCGGGTTTCCTGAGCGGGTGAGAGAAGGACGTTCGCCCGGTCAAAACCGTCCGGTAGATATTGTTCCATGAACCATTGCATCGTGTTGGTAGAGAGCGGGTAGGTCTCACCATAGGTGGTCGCAGACGGGAAGTCGGTCACGAGGTCGGTTGCTGGATAGAGCAGTAATTGTAGCTCAGGTTTCGGCATGCCGCGCCGTGTCGATTCTTGGGCAATGATGGCGCTGAAATTACCGCCCATACTATCTCCGCCAATTGCGGCGCGCCCCGCCGGAGCGCCGTAGGATTCCGCATTCTGTAGCGCCCATTCATAGGCCGACATGCAATCTTCTAACCCGGCCGGGAATTTATGCTGAGGGGCCAAGCGGTAATCAACCGAGACGACTGGGCTCTGAGCGATTTTCGAAACCATTGTACAAAACGCATGGCAAGCTTCTAAGTTCAGGATGACGCCGCCGCCCATATGCCAATAGGCCAGCATGGGGGCATCCGGGTTTTGAATTTCAGGGCGATAGACGCGAACCGGAACTTGGTGTCCATTTTGACCTGGAATGGTCATGTCTTCCCAGCTTACGCCTGGCTCAGGCTTGGCCGCCAACATCGCAAGCCCTTCAATCGCCGCAGCTTGCGCAATTTCTGGCTCTAGCGATGACATTGGCGGTTGGTTTGCCGCGCCATGCGCGATGAATTGAAGATTGGGATCAAGCGTGCGCTCACCAATCTTTAGCGGCTCTCCGCCAGCCATTTTGACTTTCCAGCTCGCTGGTAGTTTCAGCAAGAGTTTCGCGATTGTGCCCTGCAAGCTCATCCCTGCAGCCCTCCCAGAATTCGTTTCTTATCTGGAGGCTAGTCTGACTTAGCTGTCAGATTTAGCAAGCGCTTCGATCCCTGCGAGCATCAATTTCGAGGCAAACTTAGTAGCTCCCTCAGCGTCAACTGGGCGGCGCTTGAGCATATGATCGCCCAATTCACGCGCCATGCCGATGGCACCAGCGGTGATATAGTCGATGTCGAGATGGCCAAGACCAATCTTGTCCATAACGATTTCAAGGTCAGCGCAGATCTCTTCAGAAACGGCTTGCATCTCGGGCGTATCGACGCGGACGCCGATCAAGCTCATATGCGGCGCGCCTTCCTTAATCGCCTGATTATTGTCTTCCGCAAGGAAGGTGAAATAGGCACCATAAGCCGCGATCAGATAGGATTCGAGGTCTTTGGCTTGTTCCCGGACGCGCTGAAGCAGGGGACGAAACCGCTGAACGCTATCATCGGCGAGCGCTTCGAACACTTCCTCTTTCGATTTGAAGTAATTGTAGAATGTACCGCTCGCCAGATCGGTCTCGCGAATAATGTCGCGAATGTTGGTCGCTTCGTAGCCGATCCGGGCGAAGACCACGCGAGCCGCATCGAGGATGGCCTTGCGGTTCGCCTCTTTCGCGCGTGCGCGTTTGCCCACGCGTACTTCTAGATCGATCGTGACCGTCATAGATTCTCTAATCCCTCAACCCGGCCAGTCTGCTCAGATTGGTGACGGAACGTCAACTTTTCAGTTGCAGCGCATTGTCCAAACGCAAGCGTCGGCGGACGGTGAGGACAACGCCCCATAAGGCCCGCAGCAGGATCAAAGCGAGAATGCCCAGCATCGGCTCACCCAGAGCTGCCATTGCGAAGGCGCCGGCAAAGATCCCAATATGTAAAACGACGATGCGGGCATATGGCGCTGTCATTTCGGCCTGAATTGTTGTCTTGCGATATTCTCCGCGCAGAATGAAGTCTTGGACGAACAATACGCCTTGAACGGCCACAATGGCGAGCACGAAGGTTGGCATATTGGCGCCAGAGGTCAGCGCTTGTTCGATCAGTCCAACAGGTGATGGGAAACCCGAGTTCACGGCAGATTCCATGTCTGCAAAAACACTCACGAAGACGCCGTGGACAAAGCAGAACATGCCATAATGGACAATGAAAAATGGCCCGATGAAGGCCATACTGACGAGGCCTCCGATCCCGCTGCTGACGCTGGCGCCGATCATCCTCGCGAGCGCCACCGCACCGACGATCAGATTCTCAAGCCAATACAGAAAAACCAGCGGAACAGCGCCCCAGCCGAACGTCAAAACCGCGATAATCGGGAACAGATCGACAGCGAGAATGACCCACGCCATCGGGTCGCGATAGGTTTGCGCCAATGTGTTCGGATTGAGAAAATTCAGCACGCAAGTATCCCTTCAAAAGAGAGCATAGCGCGCCTTTTTAATGGCGAGAAGGCGATAGAGCTTTGGGACATCCTGTTCAATTGCGCTCTAACCTATGCTTACCGCTGAAAAATAGAGACGCTCGGACTGCTAACTCACTGAGTCCAAGCCGCTCCAGCGCGGAAAATCTAGCGGATTGTGAGCTTCCAGGCCCCAAGACTTTTGGGGCGTTCTATAATTGCCGGTTAGAACTTCGTAGTGAACATGTATCGCCGTCGCATTTCCGGTATTGCCCATTAGACCGAGGGGTTGGCCAAAGCCGATCATCTGTCCCGGTGCCAAACCTTCCGCGAAATAGGCGAGGTGTCCGTAGCGTGTGTAGACGCCGCTGCCATGGTCGATCAGAACTTGATAGCCAAAGCCGGTTTGATCGCTAACCTCAAGCACCCGTCCAGGGGCTGCTGAAAAAACTGGCCCCGCTGGTTTGGATTGTAAGTCGATGCCCTTATGCGGGCGTCCAAAGCGTGGTCCAAATCCGGAGGTCATACAGGCCGAGTTGACCGGTGCAGTGGCGAGAATGACGCCATTGACGACCACAAGGGCATTGTAATCCAGTATACGTCCGGAGCGGTCAGTATCCGGCCGGTTGGTAAAGGACGGCGTACACGCGTATAGGTCATAGTCTGGTTGAAACGCGCCTTGCACCGGGCGCGATGTCTGATTCGATCCGCCCACAGGACCTTGCGGATAGGAAACATCCGGTGGCGGCGAAGAACACGCAAATAGACCCGCTGCGCCCAGCCCGGCTATCAGTCTTCGCATGAGTATCTCCAGATCGACTAAGTGGTCACCCGGGCGCGTTTCCGTCCCTTTTCGATCTCTTGGTGCATGTCTCTTACATAAGTGTTGAAATCGACCTGCATTGTGTGTCGCGCAGCTTGATAGAAGTGGCCCATATGCGCGTGCTCATCGGCGTCCGTGATTTTGTCCATCTCGGCGCTGCTGGGCAGGGCATACTCCCCGGTCATGACCGCGACCGCCAATTTGGATTGTTGCTCGGCAAAGTTTACCAGAGTTGGCAGAGGTTGCGCTAGCGCCAAGAAGAATAAGTTCTCGTAACCTGGCTTCACCATCCGTTTAAAAAGCGGAAACCGGTTTTCCTTTGGAGAGAGTTCCGGGTCTTCAAAGAATGGGAATGAGACGTGGTAGCCGGTTGCCCAAACGATCGCGTCTATCTCTTCGCGATGACCGTCTTTGAAGATCACAGCATTCGGCTCGAACCTGTCGATTGCGCCTCGCGCAGTGATGTCGCCGCAACCGACCCGTGTTAGGAACTCGCCTGAAACCGATGGGTGCGCGTCCAATGGTTCATGGTCAGGTTTTGGAAGGCCGTAATCTTGCGGATTGCCGATTTCCTTTTTGATCTTGGAGCGCGCGAGGGCTCGGCCGATACTGGCGGGCATCCAGCCGGGCAGAACGGCTTTATCTGCGGGCTGCCCGCCGAGATATTTCGGCAAAACCCAAACGCCGCGACGCATCGAGATGATCAGCTTTTCCGCGATCGGGCGTTGCGACAATTCGGAGGAAATATCCATCGCCGAATTCCCCGCGCCAACAACGAGCACGCGCTTGCCGCGAAAGCCGTAAGGCTCGAACGGGTCTTCATAATGGTGGCTATGGATCTGATAGCCCGCGAAAGTGTCCTGGCCCGGATACTCATCCGGCGTGCGCGGATCCCAGTGATGGCCATTGCCGACGAACAACCATTGATAGGTCTGTGTCTCACCGGTTGAGAGCGTGACATCCCAATCGCCATCTTCGCGTCGCACAGCTTTGTCGACGCTGGTATTGAAAGTAATCGTCTCGCGCAGGCCGAAATGGTCCACATAATCGTGGAAATATTGCAGCAACTGGCTGTGATGTGGAAAGTCCGGCCAATCGTCGGGGACCGGGTAATCTTCAAACGCCAGACGCCATTTCGAAGTATCGATGTGCAGACTCTGATAGCAGGACGACATCCCGTTCGGGTTCTTATAATACCAATTGCCGCCAATATTATCTGACTTCTCAAAGCAATCATAGGAGATGCCATGGTCTTTCAGTCGTTTGGCCATGGTGAAGCCGCTACAGCCTGCGCCGATAATACAAGCTTTGCCAACTGATCCGCCATCGAACGCCATATCTGTTCCTCTCGTGGGGTTATCGGTTTTAATGGTCTGAAGAGATGGTATAGCCGTTGACGTGAACGTCAATTTGCGACGGCGCGTCAATCTATGAGGCTTTCATGACCAATCCGATGACCGATTTGGATGCTCGCATCGAGTTTATGCGCAAGAATATGACCGATATGATGAAGGTCACGCCTTGGGCAAATGAAATGGGGTTCGAGGTCACGCGCATTGAAAAAGGTCATGTCTGGGGCGTGCAGCCTTTTCGCGAACACTTGGTTGGCGATCCGGATACGAATGTCATTCATGGCGGCGTGATCACGACGCTTTTGGACAATCTGTGCGGCATGTCATGCAGCACAGCCCTGAAAGAGTTTCGCTTTGTTGCCACGTTGGATCTTCGCATCGATTATATGCGTCCGGCTGAAAGCGGCGAGGATATCCTCGCCGAGGCGGAGTGTTACCACGTCACCAAGTCGGTCGCGTTCTGTCGTGCCTGGGCCTATCATGACAGCCGCGACAAAGTCATCGCCACCGCTCAAGGCGCCTTCGCGATCAATCAAGCCCGCCCGACCTTTAACAAGGGAGAGCAGCTATGAGTGAAGGTCCAAGTCGCGGTGAAATTCTCGAAGGCTTTTTGGCACAAGTCCCAATCGTCAAAACCATTGGCATGCATTGCGATATTAAAGGCGATGATATGGTCGGTGTGCTGCCCTTCCAAAAAAAGTTGATCGGAAACTTCACGATCAAAGCTCTTCACGGCGGGGCGATCGGAACCTTTCTGGAAATGACAGCCATGGCGCAGCTCTTTCTCGTCGCCGATGTCGAGCGCCCACCGCGAACGATCAACATGACCATCGATTATCTCCGCCAGGGCCGCGCTCAAGATCTTTATGCGCGCGCAACCATTGTGAAGCTTGGTCGTCGCATGGCGAGCGTTCGCGCCGAAGCCTGGCAGAGTGAGCGGGATAAGCCTGTGGCAGCATTGTTGGGACACTTTTTGCTGGGAAGCACTGGCGAGAAACCCGCCTAGCGCCATATCCAACGGCATGCTGCCCATTATCCACCATCCAGATTATGATGCCGCGAGCGTTGGTGATGACCATCGCTTTCCGATGCGCAAATACTCGCTCGTGGCAGAGCTTTTAAGCGCGCAGGGCTATGCGTTCGAGCAGCCTGTACACGCCGCCCAAACCGCGCTCGAGCGGGCCCACGATCCTGACTATGTCCATGCCGTGCTGACGAGTGCCTTTGATGAGAAGGCCGCGCGCCGCGTTGGTTTTGAGATGACCCCCGCGATTGCCGCAAGAACCCGCGCCTCCGTTGGAGGCACCGAGTTGGCAGCGAGACGCGCCTTAGAAACCGGTCGCGCTGTGAATCTCGCTGGTGGAAGCCATCATGCTGATTATCTCGGCGGCGCCGGGTTTTGCGTCTTCAATGATGTCGCGGTTGCGGCGCTCACGCTTCTGGAAGAGGGCCTGGCTAAACGCATCGCTGTGATCGATCTCGATGTTCATCATGGCGACGGCACAGCGCTGATCTTCGCCGATGATCCGCGCGTGTTTACGGCATCATTGCATTGCGCCGAGAACTGGCCGCGAACGAAGCCGCCTTCAGACCTAGATATCGGACTGGCCAAAGGGACGGGAGATGCGGACTATCTCGAAGTCGCTAGTAAACTCATTTCTGAGACCATATCCCGGGCGACCCCCGACCTCGTTTTCTACAATGCCGGCGTTGACCCGCACATGGATGACCGCCTCGGTTTGCTGCATTTGAGCGATGAAGGATTGATGGATAGGGATTGTTTGGTAGCCCATGCTTGCGCGCGCCAGTCTATTCCGCTCGTCGGTGTTTTAGGTGGTGGATATAGCAAGGACGTCCGCGCCGTCGCGCACCGCCATACTTTTCTCGTCAAAGCCATGGAAAAATTCGCATGAGTTAGCGTTCTGGTCGCTTGTTTTGCGTTCCGATTCCTCTGACACTCTTAGGCATGACTCAGGCTGATGATCTTACGCTCGATGCGGCGCGCGCCCTATTAAAGCGCGTCTATGGCTATGAGGAGTTTCGAGGCCTGCAAGCGAACGTGATTGAAGACGTTCTAGAGGGGCGAGATGGTCTCGCAGTTTTGCCCACGGGCGGCGGTAAGTCCCTTTGCTATCAGATCCCGTCAATGCTGCGGAGCGGCGTTGGCCTGATCATCTCGCCGCTTATCGCTTTGATGGCCGATCAGGTCGACGCTCTGAAAGCGCTCGGCGTGCGGGCTGAGCGCCTGGATTCTTCTCTTGCCTATGAAGACCGGCTGGCGGCTTTGCGTGCCGCGCGGGCGGGCGAGATGGACATGCTCTACGTCTCACCTGAGGGACTATCCGGGGGTTTGCTCAGCGCGTTGACGGAGCTGCAAGTCTCGCTCATTGCCGTCGATGAAGCCCACTGTGTCAGCCAATGGGGTCATGATTTTCGCCCAGATTATCGCGCCTTGGGACGGCTGAAAACGGCGTTTCCGAATGTGCCGCGCTTAGCCGTCACCGCGACCGCCGATGCTCGAACGCGTGATGATATTCTCGAACAATTGGATCTCACCGAACCCGCGCTACATGTTGCAAGTTTTGATCGCCCGAACCTGACGCTCAGCGCGGAGCCCAAAGCCGGAAATAAGAATGATCGCCTGGTCAGCCTGATCCGGGCCCATAAGGGTGAAAGCGGGATCGTCTACGCGGCGACCCGCAAAGGCACAGAGCAAATTGCCGAAGCGCTAGAGCGAAATGGCATTGCTGCGCTGGCCTATCATGCCGGTTTGGAAGCTCAAACGCGGGCTGAACGGCAAAGACGGTTCCTGCTTGAGGATGGCCTGGTTATGTGTGCGACTGTGGCGTTCGGGATGGGCGTCGACAAACCGGACGTTCGCTTTGTGATTCATGCCGATCCACCAAAGACGATCGAAGCATATTGGCAGGAGGTCGGCCGGGCTGGACGCGACGGCGAACCTGCTGAGGGCTTTGCGTTGTTTGGACCCGCCGATTTACGCCGTAGCCTCATGTGGAGCCAGGAAAGCGACGCTGAAGAAGCGATCAAACGCGTCCAAATTAATAAAACGCGACAACTCTTTGCTTTGTTCAATGGCGAGGCATGTCGCCGCCAATCGGTGCGCCAGTATTTCGGCGAGAGTGAAGCCGAAGCATGCGGTGTCTGTGATAATTGCCAAGGCGAAGCTACGGATCATTTCAACGCGACCCGATGGGCGCAAATGGCGCTTTCAGCGGTGCTGAGATGCGGGCAGAAGATCGGCCGTGGGCGTTTGATCATTCATTTGCTCGGTCAAGCCAAGGACGGGTTTGACGAAGATTTGTCGCGCCAATCCACCTATGGAGTCGGCGGAGATCTGCCTAAGTCAGGCTGGAATGCGGTGTTTGACGAATTGCTCTTCACTGGGCTTTTAGCTGAGGGCGGCGAGGTGACCCGTCCGTTTATTTTCGTGCCAGATCATGAAGTTGCGAAAGCGGTCTTCAAAGGCGATCGCGATATCTTGCTAAAAGCCGACCCAACCGTTCGGCGGACCAAATCCAAGGGTAGCAAATCCTCTAGCGCCGCCTTCGCTGATCTGTCATCGCGCGATCGCGAGCTGTTCGATCTGCTTCGCAACTGGCGGGTTGAAATGGCTAAGACAAAAGGTGTTCCGCCTTATGTCATCTTCCATGACAAAACCTTGGCAACGATTGCGACAGAGCGTCCGGCCGACATGGTCGAATTGCTTCAAATCTCTGGTGTGGGTGAGAAGAAAGCCGGTCGGTACGGCGATGATATTGCGCGGATCGTCAAACAAGCCGCGTAAGGAAAAGAGGCCGGTTGCCCGGCCCCTATCTTAAGTTCAATGACCGTAAGCAGACTCGCCATGCGTGGCGGTGTCTAGGCCTGTCTCTTCTTCTTCTGTTGAGACACGCAGCGGTGTAATGATTTTCACCGCAAACAGGATGACAATCGACGCGATGGCCGACCAAGCGCAAACTGCGACAACCCCTGTCAGCTGAACCGTGAACTGTCCGGCTATGGTTGCGTCGCCAAGGCCTGGTGCCATGGGGCCCACGCCGGCAAGGAATGGAATGAGCAATGTACCCAAAATCCCGCCAACGCCGTGGACCGCAAAGACGTCCAAACTGTCATCAATCTTCAGCTTGTTACGAATGAGCGTGACGGCGAAATAGCAGAACAGAGCCGCCAAGGTACCGATAATAATGGCGGCCAATGGCCCAACCGATCCAGCTGCTGGCGTAATCGTCGCCAGGCCTGCAATCGTACCTGTGGCGGTACCGACGAGCGTTGGCTTTCCGTATTTCAGCCACTCGATCGCCATCCAAACCAGAGACGCGGTTGCGGCTGAGATGTGGGTGACCAACATAGCCTGGCCCGCGCCAGCGTTTGCACCAAGGGCAGACCCTGCATTGAAGCCGAACCAACCGACCCAGAGCATGCATGCGCCGAGCATGACGAAAGCTGGGTTGTGCGGCGGTTTCATCTCTTCAGGAAAGCCCGTGCGCTTGCCCATCATGATGACGAAGACCAGCGAACTGATGCCGGCTGTCGCGTGGACGACCAAGCCGCCAGCGAAGTCTGCGACACCACGGTCCGCGAGCCATCCACCGCCCCAAACCCAATGACAAACAGGCGCATAGACCAGAACCAGCCATAGAATTGAGAAGAGCAAGACTGCTGCGAAGTTTACGCGCTCAACATAAGCCCCAACGATCAGGGCTGGTGTGATAATCGCAAAGGTCATCTGGAACATGACAAACACAGATTCCGGGATCGTGCCTTCCATGGATTCCGTCGTTAGACCGCCAAGGAACGCGCCGGATAGGCCGCCCCAAAGCTGACCCGTGCCTTCGGCGGCGCCATTGCCATCACCGAAAGCGATGGAATATCCGACAGCCACCCAGACGAGTGACATCAAGCACGCCAAAACCAGGCATTGCATCAGCACAGACAGAACGTTCTTGCCCTGCACCAAGCCGCCATAAAATAAGGCGAGGCCCGGCAGGGTCATAAACAGGACCAAAGCTGTTGATGTGAGCATCCACGCTGTGTCGCCAGTATCAGCGAATGCAGGCGCAGACATAGTTGATAGAATTGCAAATAGAGTGATCGCGCGCGCCGCGAGGCCCGCCCGTTTTTTTATTATCTTCATTGTGTCGCCCTCCCGAAGCGATGGCGCAGGTAACTTATATTCCCCGGAGAAGAACAAGGTTTGCAGATGGGGAAGACCTGCAGTCGAACAAGTTTGTCCAATGCTTGTGCGGTACTGCTCAAAAAGTGACCAGTCAATATTTCCGAGGCTGGCTGACACAGCTCGGGGAACAGTTTAAGCGGCGCGAATGTCTGAAGCGTCCCTCTCACGATCTCGCGTCCTGCGGCTTGCGGTGCCGGTTATGCTGGCTCAAGCAGCAATTGCTGCGACAGGTGTGGTCGATACTGCGGTCATGGGACTGTATGGCGATA
This sequence comes from Henriciella sp., assembly GCA_039970335.1. Lineage (GTDB taxonomy): Bacteria > Pseudomonadota > Alphaproteobacteria > Caulobacterales > Hyphomonadaceae > Henriciella. Next base: position 219,102 of record JBDVMC010000017.1, read on the forward strand.
AGGTCGACCTCGCAGCGGTTGCTGTCGCGAGTGTCGCGTTCAGCTTTATCTATTGGGGGTTTGGCTTCCTGCGGATGTCCACGACCGGATTAGTGGCACAAGCGATTGGCCGCGGTGATCAAAGCGAGGCGCGCGCTACTCTGCAGCGTGGGCTCCTGATCGGAGCTGGATTGGGCAGCGCGATCTTTGTGCTTTCGCCACTTTTGTCCCGTGTCGTATTTGCGCCGTTTGGGGCTGAACCTGAGGTGACGGCCCTCTCTGACGCCTATTTTTCCGCGCGGGTTTGGGGCGCTCCTGCGCTCTTAACGCAGTACGCGATTACCGGTTGGCTTCTCGGCACCGGCAGAACCGGCGCCTTGCTGGCGATGCAAGTGGTCATGAATGGCGTGAACATCATTTTGGATGTCTGGTTCGTCGCTGGACTAGGCTGGGGCCCCGCCGGGATTGGCGCGGGTACGGCGATTGCGGAATGGGTTGCCCTGATTTTTGGTCTGGTTCTGATCGTACGATCCCTGAAGCCGGAGGAGGGCCTGTTCGATCGCGGCGCGTTGATCGCCCTGTTCAATGCCAATCGGGATATTCTGATCAGAACCTTGGCGATGCTTCTATGCTTTGCCTGGTTCGTCCGATCTGGAGCGCAACTCGGCACTGAATATGTCGCCGGAAACGAAGTGCTCTTACAGTTCATCACGGTTGCCGCGTTCGTTTTGGACGGGTTTGCCTTCGTCGCGGAAAAAGAAATCGGTGAAGCCTATGGCGCGCGCAATCGAGCGAGATTGGAGCAGGCTATCCGCATAACGACAGAGCTGGCATTCGCGTTCGCGATTTTGATCACGGCGGCGTACTGGTTTGGCGGCGGGTGGATTATCTCCAGCTTTATCAGTGATTTAGAGGCAAGGTCTGTCGCGCTCGCCTATCTTCCATATTGCGCGCTGGTGCCATTGATTGGCGTGTTGGCGTATCAGCTAGACGGTATTTTGCTCGGCGCGACGCGGGGGCGCGCATTGCGTATTGCGGCCTGTATCGTTGTGCTGATCTATATTCCGCTCGATCTTATCTTGCGCGATGCGTTCGGAAACACTGGTGTCTGGCTGGCGTTTTTGGGAATGTTCATCATTCGGGTCTTCGCACATGGCTGGTTCCTTCCAGGCCTATTGCGCGAGACTAAAGAGCAGACCCAACCGCCGCTTCAACAGACGTAAAACCGTCGGCTTTGAGGCGTGTTTCAAGATCTGCATTGATCTGCGCCACCAGGCCTGGGCCATGATAGCTTAGCGCTGAATAAAGCTGCACCGCATGCGCGCCCGCTTGGATCTTGGCATACGCATCCGCGCCCGAACGAATGCCGCCGCACCCAATCAAATCGAACGCCCCGCGCAATTCGGAGGCAATGTCTCTGAGAACCCGTGTCGACTTTTCCATCAGCGGCGCGCCGGACAATCCGCCCGCTTCTGCTTGATGAGCGCTCGTCAAACTAGAGGGTCGATCGAGGGTCGTATTCGAGATAATCAAGCCGGAAAGCCACGCGCCTGACCCGCGTACAGTCTCAATGATGCTGGTGAGTTCTGTTTGCGTAAGATCCGGTGCCAATTTCAGAAAAACGGGTTTCCAGCCATCATCATTGCCGGAGTGTTCTTTGGACGCAGCTTGAGCCGTAGATCGGGCCGTCTCGCAGCGCTCTAAAAGCTCTTGCAATGCGTCTTTGTTCTGCAAGCCTCTGAGACCCGGCGTATTCGGGCTCGAAATGTTGATCGTGATATAGGTGCAGACCGGATAAACAGCGGCGATCCCGGTTTCATAGTCAGCGATGAAATCGTCGCTCGTCTTGTTCGCGCCGACATTGGCGCCGACCGGGCAAATCGCCGATGGCGGGGATCGGCGAAGGCGGCGCACAAAATAGTCTAACCCATGATTGTTGAAGCCCAGTCGATTGATCACCCCTTCGTCTTCGGGAAGTCTGAACAGGCGGGGTTTCGGATTTCCTGGCTGTGGCCGCGGTGTAACGGTGCCGCATTCGAGGAAGCCAAACCCAAATCGCGCCATGGCCGCGTGAACATCTGCATTTTTGTCAAACCCCGCCGCGAGGCCCACGGGGTTCATGAGCTGTAGCTTCGAGCGGGGCAGCTTTATCAGGGTATTCCAGGTCGATGGCTGGATATTTGGCAACCCAATGCCGAGCTTCAGGCCTTTGATTGTCGCGGTATGCGCTGCTTCAGGCGGCAGTTTTTTGACAATTGGCAGGGCAAGATCGGGAAGGCTCATCTATCAATATCGTTGGGAAGAGCGGGCACCCCATCATCCCCGAGGTCCAAAACCCAATCTCTCGCGGCAGCATCCAGGCGCAGACGAGCATAAAGATGCGGGAAGCTTTGTCCTCCGCGACTTTCTTCCCAGCGCACGGGGCCGCCCATCTCTTCCACAATATACTCAAACAGTCGCACGCGGTCTTGCCCCGGGTAGTGGAGCGTCAGGGTCTCCGCGACTTGCTCGCGGGTCGACAGATGAACGTAACCATCGCCCTCGTCCAAAGCAGTTTTCGTGTATCCGAGTTCCGTGGCAACCTGCCAGTCACTCTCGCTGAGAATTTTATAGACGCGGGTGCGATGCAACATAACCATGACCGCGTCTTCACCTCTTTTTGGGCGAGAATGCAAGGTTTACATCCTCGGTTGTTGGGCTCAGTTGATGGGACATTATTCCTATGCTAGAAAAATGAGCGGTTTCGCCTCCAGCGCTGAGGACGATTTGTCATGCTACACAATGACATTTGGCGCGGTCTTGATCTTCTCGCCGAACAAAACGGACTCTCTGTCTCCGGGCTCGCAAGACGTGCTGGCCTAGACGCGACAGCTTTCAATAAATCCAAGCGTACGGCGAAAGATGGTCGCCCTCGCTGGCCTTCGACCGAGAGTATTTCGCGTGCTCTGGTTGCTGTTAATGCTGAGTTTGGAGATTTCGCTGCGATCGTGACAGGTGGTCGAGGGCAGACGATACCGCTGCTCGCTTACGATGATGCGTGTGCCTACGGCGCGTTTGATCAGGCTGGTCACCCCGCAGGGCCAGATTGGGAGGACGTGCTCTTCCCGGGCGCTGATATTCATAAAGACCTTTACGCCATCGAAGTGACCGGCCCCGATATGGCGCCGATTTACCGGGCAGGTGATCGGATCATCGTTTCTGCGTCAGCAGAAGCGAGAACTGGTGATCGGGTGGCGGTGAAGCTTCAAAAGGGAAAGCTCTTCGCCGCTGTTTTGGCGTGCAGGTCAGAGGGGCGAGTTGAATTGCAATCCCTCGCGGTAGATGGTGCATCTAGAACCTTACGCGCAGGTGAATTGGCATGGATTGCCCGCATTTTGTGGGTGAGCCAGTAAGATTTTGCGCACATAGTCTCGAAAATCAGCCCGCTATGGGGATTAGGCTTGCGCCCGGTGCGCCTCATGTGGGAGGAGTTCGATTATGGATTGGGACAAGTTGAAATCTTTCCACGCTGCAGCGGAAGCTGGAAGCCTGACGGCGGCCGGTGAACGGCTGAGCATTTCTCAATCTGCGGTTTCGCGGCAAATCGCGGCTCTGGAAGAACAATTAGGGGTTTCGCTGTTCCAACGTCATGCCCGCGGTCTGGTGCTCACGGATGCCGGGCACACACTGCACCGCTCCACCGTTGAGATGGCCACCGCTGCGCAAGGCGCAAGCGCGGCGCTCAGGGACCAACAAGATGTTGCTCAGGGCGAGTTGACCGTCACCGCACCGGTGGCATTTGGGTCGACCTGGTTGGTTCCACGTTTGAAAACATTTGTCGCGGCGAACCCTGAAATGCGGATCGATTTGCGACTTGATGATGGCGAGAGCTATGATCTTTTGAAGCTAGAAGCCGAATGTGCCATCCGGCTTTGGGCAGCTGACAAAGCTGATCTCATCCAGCGAAAGCTCGCGACTGTTGCAACAAATCTCTATGCTTCGCCAGACTATATCAAAGCGTATGGCACGCCGCGGACCCCACAAGATCTCGATAATCACCGCATCATTGCCTACGGCGCTACAGACAGCCCGATCACGGCGATGAGTTTTGCAGAACGGGTCGGACGCGACGATGCAGGCCCGCGTAAGGCGGCGCTGACCGTGAACAACGTTTCAGCCATGCTTCGCGCTGTGGAGTCGGGTCTCGGGATTGCCGATCTACCAGACTACATGGTCAGTGCAGGTCCCAAACTTGTTCGTATTCTCGAAGATTTTACCGGGCCAAGCTTTGACCTCTATTTCATCTATCCGAGTGACCTCAAAAGATCCAAGCGGATCGGGGCGTTTCGCGACTTCCTGACGGGCGAAGTCGATGCCTTTAGAGCGTCACCTCTGCGGCAATGAACATGAAATTCGTGTAATGCATGCAAAAATGCATGAAATTATTGCGGAGATGCATGTTGCAATCACAACTAACATGACCATATGACGTTCGTGTTGAGGTTCCGGACACTGATCCAATCATTCCTCCGATTGGGCGTTTCCTCCCCCAGACGGAACCAAACTTTCAGGGCCTGGCTGCTTAAAGCGCCGGGCCCTTTTTTCTTGTCTGAACGCTAGAACGGGACGCCGTCATCGGTTTCGCCAGCATCTCCAGGTGCCAGGTCGGCAAAGCCAAACACGCGCGGATCATGCAAATGGCTCGGCCTTACCGTCGCTAAAGCATGAGCCATAACTTGGCGTACGCCTGGTTTGCGGGTTTCCCAGTCATTCAGCATTTGCTTCATCGCACCGCGTTGCAGGCCATCTTGCGAGCCACAAAGCGTGCAGGGAATGATCGGGAACTCCATCGCCTCAGCGAACTTCTCCAAGTCCACTTCCGCGCTGGTAATCAAAGGGCGCAGCACCATGACGTCGCCCTCATCGTTCAATAGTTTGGGCGGCATCGCGGCGAGACGTCCGCCATGGACCAAGTTCATCATAAAGGTCTCAAGTGCATCATCTCTATGGTGTCCGAGCACGATCGCATCGCATCCTTCCTCACGGGCGATCCGATAGAGAATTCCGCGTCTCAGTCTGGAGCAAAGCGCGCAATATGTTTGCGATTCTGGGACTTTCTCGGTGACGATCGAGTAGGTGTCTTCGGTTTCGATCCGATAAGGGACCCCAGTCGTTTCGAGCCATTCCGGCAGGACGTGTTTGGGGAAACCAGGTTGCCCCTGATCCAAATTGCAGGCCAACAAATCTACCGGAAGCGCCCCTTGCCACTGGAGATCGAGCAATACAGACAGCAAGCCGTAGCTGTCTTTTCCGCCAGACAAGCAGACCAGCCATTTCGGGCGCTTTTGCGCACCTCGGTCGACCAGTCCGTACTTATCGATGACTTGCAATGCATTGCGCGCAAGACGCTTGCGAAGCTTCTTAAAACTCACGCTCTTGGGAACGTTAGTAAAAATCGGCGGGACGGTGGAAAAAGACGCGGTATCAGCCATGCCAGCGCCTATGCCATGCTCGCTCTGCCTTAGCTAGGGTGTGATCTGGGTTCCGCGCTTCGCTTACGCGGCTTTACTGCGATTGCCATAATATTCGCGGGCACTGACGGAAGGCGCTTTCGCCTTTTTAGCCCCCTCAGATTTCGCTGGTTCGACCGGGTTTCTCTTATCAGCCAGTCCCCAATATTCTTTTGCGCTCATCCATCCTTGCTTGAGATCCTCATGATTGGGAGCATCCTCAGCAGAGCTAGGTTTCAGCATATTGTTGAGCTTGGGCTTGTAGTACCGGATCAGATCTTCTTCGACTTTGCGGCGCTTGCTTTCAGAACGAATGCACAAATAGTGGCGCTCCGACGCGCCTTTTTTCCGGGCCTCGGGCCAACGCTCATGGTCGCTATGTCGGTTCTGAAGGTTCGATGCTTTGCCGATATAGATGGGCTTCAAAAAGAAGAACGCGGTCCGGCGGACCATGACATAAATACCGCCAGCATCCGGCAAAGCTTCCAGCGACTTGGTGATTTTAAACCGATACCGGCGGTTCGTTTCACCGCGCCAAACATGCCATCCGTATGGAATCATCGAGGATCTCCAACCAATAAAAGTTAATAAAAGCGCCTAATTGGTTAAGGTTTCGCTAAGCATGGCTTTTCGCACGGGCGCAAAACTAGTTCGGTGAATGGGGCAAGGACCAAGGCGCGCAAGTGCATCAGCGTGTGCCGCAGTGCCATAGCCCTTATGGCCGGCGAATCCATATTCGGGATATTCGGCATCGAACGCGACTAAGAGGCGGTCCCGCGCCGTTTTCGCGAGTATGGAAGCAGCGGAGATTGCTGGCTCTTTTAAGTCGCCCTTTATGATCGCTTCAGCCGGTGCGGGCAGTGCGCTTGGCAAGGCGTTGCCATCGATCAAGATGCGGTGAGGCGTAACCCCAAGCCCGGCAATCGCGCGTTGCATCGCCAGAAATGTCGCTTCGCGGATATTTATTTCGTCGATCTCTGAGGGCTCGGCATGCGCGACGCACCAATAAGCTACCTTCGCTTTGATCTCGGGTTCCAGCGCGAACCGCTTCTTTTCGCTGATTTTTTTCGAGTCTGTGAGCCCGAGAATAGGCAGCGCAGGATCGAGAATCACTGCCGCCGCCGTCACCGGGCCAGCCCATGGGCCACGTCCAGCCTCGTCTACGCCGCAGATCAGGTCTATAAAGGTCATTGGGTGAGACAACTATGATTCTGAGAGGATGGGCTATGACTGAACCGTACGTGATTGAAATGAGCGAAACGGGCGGCGTCGAGGTTCTGAAGAAAGTTGCCCGAGCCCCGCAAGCGCCGGGACCTGGGCAGGCGCTCGTTCGTCAAACCGCATCTGGGTTAAACTTCATCGACACCTATCATCGAACCGGGCTTTACCCCGTCAAACTGCCTTATGTTCCAGGGTCTGAGGGCGCAGGCGTCGTGGAAGCCGTTGGCGAAGGCGTCACGCACCTATCGGCTGGAGATCGCGTCGCTTATTTGGGCGCCGGCACTTATTCAACGCATTACACGGGACCAGCCGCGACAATGGTGAAGCTGCCTGATGGCGTCAGTGAGGAAGAGGCTGCTGCGGTTCTGCTGAAAGGGCTCACCGCCTGGATGCTGTTATTTGAAGTCCGGCGCGCGTCGCCGGGTGAAACGGCCTTGGTCTGGGCCCCCGTCGGCGGTGTTGGATCCTTGCTGGTGCCGTGGGCGACGTCTCTTGGCGTGAAGGTGATTGGGGTGACCTCTAGCGAGGGGAAGGCCGCACGTGCACGCGATCTTGGCGCACAGGAGATCGTTCTATCGTCCGGGGATGTTGCATCAGAGGTGCGTGCATTGACCGGCGGGGCCGGCGTGGATGTGTCCTATGACAGTGTCGGCAAATCATCTGCGCAAGCTTCACTCGACAGTCTCAAGCCGCGCGGATGGTGGGTTAGCTATGGCAACGCGTCTGGCGCCGCCGATCCCGTCGCGCCAGGGGTGCTCGGCGCTAAGGGATCGCTCGTTCTGACGCGCCCCGGCCTGTTCCACTTTATCTCAGATGCGGAAAGTATGCGCCGCGGCGCTGCAGCGCTTTTTGGAGCGTTACGGGCTGGCACGATAAAGGCCCATGTCGGCCAAACCTTCCCGATCAGCGAAGTCGCCAAAGCGCATGAGGCCCTCGAAGGTGGCAAAACCGTCGGCGCAACTTTGCTTTTACCTTAACGGGCGCCGTCAGATTTGGCCCGTCACGCTCGTTTGGAATGCGCTTAAAGCCGCTCAGCACACCGCGATCCAGGCGCACTCACGAGCGGCCTTTTAGCTACCAGACGCTGTGCTTTTGGGCTTCAGCGCGGCCGACAACCATGTGGTGAACTTCGTCCGGACCATCAGCATAACGCAGATGGCGCATATCTGCGTACATGCTGGCCAAGGGGAACCATTGCGACATGCCGGCGGCGCCGTGCATCTGCATCGCCTGATCGATAATCAAACAGACCTTTTCTGGCACCATGGCTTTTACCGCGCTGACATAAACCCGCGCTTCTTTATTGCCGAGAACATCCATTGCTTTGGCAGCCTGCAGGACCGCCAGACGCATTGCGTTGATTTCAATCCGCGCGCGGGAAACAACTTCTAGATTTTTACCGAGTTTGATGATTTTTTGACCGAATGCCGTACGCGATCCAGCTCGTTTGACCATCATTTCCAGAGCGATTTCCGCTTTGCCGATTGAACGCATGCAATGGTGTATACGGCCAGGTCCAAGGCGGACTTGCGAAATCTCAAACCCACGACCTTCGCCGAGCAGGATGTTTTCTTTGGGAACACTAACATTGTTGAAGCGTAAGTGCATGTGCCCAAACGGCGCGTGGTCTTCGCCCATGACTTCCATCGCGCCCAGAATTTCGACGCCGGGTGTGTCCATCGGGACAAGGATCTGGGATTGCTGCTTATGCGGCGCAGCATCGGGGCTGGTCTTGACCATGACGATCATGATCTTGCAACGCGGATTACCGGCGCCGGAGATGTAGAATTTCTCTCCATTGATGACCCAATCATCGCCATCCTGAACCGCGGTTGTGCTGATATTCTTGGCGTCAGAGGAGGCCACATTTGGTTCTGTCATCGCATAGGCTGAGCGAATTTTCCCCTCTAGCAGCGGCTTCAACCACTGCTCTTGTTGTTCAGGGGTGCCGACCCGTTCGAGAACTTCCATATTGCCCGTATCGGGCGCATTACAGTTCATCGTCTCAGAACCCATCGGATGTTTTCCGAGTTCACTGGCAATATAGGCATAGTCCAAATTGCTCAGACCCTCGCCGGTTTCTGCGTCAGGCAAAAAGAAGTTCCAAAGCCCCGCTTCGCGCGCTTTTGCCTTAGCGCCTTCGAGCAATTCAAGTTGGCGAGGATGATAGGACCAACGGTCTTCTTTCTCCTCGTTGAGCGCCTCATACTCTTCTCGCCAAGGCGCAACATTTTCTTCCAGGTGTTTGATCACCCGTTCCAAGAGAGGCTTAGCTTTTTCAGACATGCTAAGTTCGAACAATTCTGCGTTCGTGTGGTCCATGATTATTGATCCCTATTCAGTAGATTTTTCATATGTCTGCGGCGTCTCTTCCCGGTGGTAACTCTAAGCCTTGCCGGGCGTCGCGAAAGGGTGTCCGGCTGACAGGCCGCCGCAAACCGGCAGCGCCTGTCCGTTCACGTAGGAGCTGTCATCGCTGGCGAGGAACAGAGCGGCGCCTGCAATCTCTTCCGGAACGCCATACCGCCGAAGTGGATTGAGCTGACCGAGTTTATGTTCAGATCCGCGGTCACGGGCGATGTCGAAAATGGGTTTGGTCATGCCGGTCTCGATCAAGCCCGGGCAGATCGCGTTGACCCTTACACCCGTATTGTAGAGCTGGAAGCAGAGCGTCTGGGCAAGGCTGATTACGCCCGCTTTTGAAGCTGCATAGGCAGGCCCACCTGCATTCGAGGCAAGGCCCGCGACGGAGGCGGTCATGATCATCGACCCTTTCCCGGCCTTGACCATATGCGGCGAGGCTTTCTGAGCCATCAAGAATGGGCCAAGCGTATTGATGCGCAAGATTTCCATGAAGGCTTCAGGGGTCGTGTCCGCGAGCCCGGCCGCGCCGCCAGAAACACCGGCATTGGCATAAGTCACATCCAGGCCGCCAAAACTGGAGAGCGCAAGATCCACCAGCGCGGACACATCTGCGTCTGTCCCGGCGTCAGCTGTTTGCGTAATCATCGCATCGCCTGCACCGGCCTCGTCAGCGGTGAGTTTCAGACCATCAGCGTTCACATCTGAGGCGACAACTTTAGCGCCTTGGCTGGCAAAAAGTTTCGCGGTCGCCCGGCCAATGCCGCTGCCAGCCCCTGTTACGATTGCGACTTTTCCATCGAGACGACCCATGCCTGTGCTCCTTATCAGATAAGCTAAAGCCGATTAGTGAAGCAGAATATTCGCCGAAACTAGGGCTTCCGTCGCGGCTCATGACGAAAGAGATGGTGCAACCACGGGACTCCAGGCGTGGCTAACGACCTGGTGGTCGTCCTGAGCGGTATCATGCGGCCGGACTAAGAAGTCGGCTCTCATCTTTGCTGACGAGCGGCTACGTTCGGGCTCTGGCTGGATCTCAGTTTTGGTATTGCTGAACCAGATCACAAGGCCAGCCACGGCCCGTTTCACTGCAAAACTCAGAAACAAGTTCAAGGCCTGCTGGCGTGTCCCGTTCGATCAGCATCTTGCAGCTCCAATGATGCTGGTTTTCACATCCGCGCCGCATCAGATTCAAGCCTTCAACCTGGTCCATTGGCACACCTAGGCCGCGATAATACATATCGCCCAGATTGGTGCAGCCCTCGTCCAGATTTTCTGCACACGCCATCCTGTAATAGCGGAGCGCCACATCATAATCCTGCTCAACGCCATTGCCGCGATAATACAGGCGGCCAAGACTGCTGCATCCGCGCGCCAGGCCACCCTGACAGGCATAGTCCTGCAGCCAAACCGAGCGAGAATAATCCCGCGCGATCTCTTGCCCGTTGGCATAGAGAATGCCGAGATTGCTACAGTCGTTGAGATTGCCCCGTTCACAAGCCTCAGCGTAGGATCGCACTCTGTCGCTCATACCCTCGCGCACAACCGAGATCGTACCAGTCTTTCGCACGCGCTCCCCGCCAAGGTCCGGCGTTTCGATCGCCTCGTCCGACGCCGCTTGTTCGGGTTTGCCAGCCGCCAGTATGGCGTTGGCTTCGGCCACGAACCGGCCGTTCTCATTCAGGCGAAGATAGGTTTCAGCGCCCGCGAGGCCGAGTGGTTCGAACCGCGTCCAGTCGGCAAGATCCTGATCGATTTGCACTGGGGCGCTTGGTTTGCCCGAGAAATAGACATCCTTGTAGAATTGAAAGTTTGACCACGGTCTTTGGCGCCCACCGGACAATTGAGCGACCCGTTTTTGGGCGTTCAAAAAGGCTAGCTCAGCGCTTTGGCCCTGACGCAGAATCTCCTGAGCCAGGATCGGTGCATAGATGCCCTCTTCGGCGAGGTCGTCTAGACTTGTGGAATAGGAAATCAGCATGTCGACGCTAGCTTCCACCGGTTTCAACCCTTTCATATCGGCCTTAAACCCCGGTATGGCGGGCGTATTGCGACAGGCATCAAAGACCAGGAACACCGCCTTCGCGCCGGTTGCCCCAAATGCATCGCGCTGGGTCGCCAGATTAACCCCGTAACGGGCAAAGTCCGACGAGGCGCGCAGTTTTGTGTTCACGCCCAATAGATAGCTGTTCTGGTTGCGCGGGGACTGTGCGCCGTGCCCTGTATAATAGATGAAGCCAACCGCCTCTGATCCGGCCAATTCCAGGCGAACCCGAAAATCATCCAGCGCATCGTCCAAGCTCGCCTTGTCGAGGTCTGCGGCGCGGGTGACCTCGAAGCCTATGATCTCCAAAGCCGTGGCAATCTCGTCAGCTTCCGCTTGGGCCAACCCCACATTCGAGAGGCCCCCACTGTAGTTCTGCTGATGGATAACAAGCGCGAGGCGGGTTTCGGCCTGCGCTGCAAGCGCCAAGACCATCCCCAAGAGTCCTAATACCCAAAACCGCATCACGACTCCTTCACGCACCCAATGGAATTCAAAAATAGTGGAGCGGAAAAACGCTATAGCGTCAACTGAGGCGCCGAAGCGCCTTTCCAGGACGTTTTCTGAGCGTCAGGTTGCTCATCCGCAGGGCTCAATATACTTGCTTGAAAGATGGGAAGGGTATTCTCTTTGAGGTGGAGTTCTGATGCGGTTGGCGGTTTTAAAAGTGACCCTCGGTTTGGCGAGTTTGAGCGTTTTGCTCCTGATGAGTTGCCAACAAATTGTCGTTCAGGATGATGGTGCGCGATCTTACCCTGGGCTTCTTGAAGCCCCTGCTATTCTTGGATCAACGTTCCACCTGCCGTCGGACATCTATGATACGGACCGAGAGATCAACGTATATGTACCGCAAATCCCGGAATGGGGGCAGGGCTATTTTGAGACGCCGCTCTCGGTTCTCTATGTCATTGATGGCGGGCTGGAGCAGGACTTTTTTCATATCGCGGCCCTGTCAAATCTCACTTTGATTAACGCCGAGCGTCAGCCAATGATCGTCGTTGGCGTGCGCACTTATAATCGGCGGCAAGAGATCAGCCCGCAAGCGACGAACCCTCGTTTCAAGGGCGGTGAGTTTGAGGGATGGGGCGGGTCACACATTTTTCGGCGGCATCTGCTTGAAGAGGTCAAACCCTTTGTCGAGGCCCGTTTCGATGTCGGTCGGGAAGTCGTAATTGGCGAGTCTCTTGCCGGGTTATTCATCGTGGAGATGTTTCTGGAAACGCCGGAAGCCTTTGACGACTACATTTCGATCAGCCCGAGTCTATGGTGGGATGATCGTCGATTGTCGAAACAAGCACCTGATCTATTGGAACAGCATGCGGCTTCTGACCGGCGCATCTATCTCTCAATGGCTGATGAAGGCGGTACAATGCGACTTGGCCTCGATGAGCTTTTGCAGGCGCTTGGAAATTTCGATGCGAGTCTAGAGGTCAAATTCGTCGATCGCGCGACAAGCGATACGCATGCATCAATCTATCATCACGCGGCACGCGATGCGCTGACATGGATGTTTGGTATTCCGCCCGAACCTTATGGGGAAACCCCCTGGTATCTGGTTGAAGGAGGCGATCCAAGCGACGATAAATGATGTAATGCGTAGCGGCAGCATTGCTTTCCCCCAAACCTATCTACGGTCCGATCGATGCGGCATAATTCGATGATTAGCAAAGGCTTATCTCCTGCAGTGCCTATCGCAGTCCGGACTATTGCGCAGGCGCGAGATCCAAAAGTAAGGCAGGATCGATATAGAAGTCTTTGCCGCGATCGCTCTCATTCGGGTTACGCCATTTAACCGCCCAATGCAGATGCGGACCGGTTGTGCGGCCGGTATTGCCGCTGGCGCCGAGCCGGTCACCGGTGGCTACTTTGTCCCCCGCGACAACATCGACCTCAGACATATGCATGAAGACCGAGACCAGTCCGTCGCCATGATCCAAAAATACCGTACCGCCCTCATAATAAAGGTCGCTATCGCCGAGCGTCACCGTGCCCGCGGCAGGCGCCGCGATCTCTGTGCCCACAGGAATGGCAATATCATAGCCGTAATGGACCGAGGTCTTATCGCAGGGTTTGCCGTCTTTTCCGACGCCAATATATTTGCGCGCCGGGCCGAACGGGGAGGACATTGGCCCTGTCGACGGGCGGATGAAGCCATTTCGTGCGCCGTCGCCGCCGGCAAACGTCTTGAACGCGGTTTGCTTGGTCACCCAACTGCGGCCCGCATGCGCCTTTTGCGCTTCGGTGCGGGCGTCGACCTTATCACAGTCTAAGCCCTCAATCGTCCGAAACGGATCATCGCGCGCGGTCAACGCCATCGTCGCGCGGGGCGCCTTATGTTCTTTCGAGGACACATAGAGGTCGAGCGCTTCAGTGCGCAGCAGGCCGATTGTTGCGATGCCATCATCTCCTACGGGCACTTCGCGGCGCGCTTCTCCATTCGCCCCAGATACGATCAGCGTGCTGTTCGCGGGCGCAGAGCAAAATAGTAAGCCGCCCTGGACCGCTTGACCATGACAGGCGATCGCAGCTTCATCAGCATGAACAGGGATGGGGAGGCCAATCCAAATCAGCCCGATGAGCAGCCAGTCACGCAAAAACACTTAAGCCTGCTCGACCATGCGGGTCGCCGCGGCGGCGGCATCCACATAAGCTTCTTGGTGATCCACGCTCCAATAGCGCAAGGCGGCGAGTGGAATTTTGCGCCCTGTCACGGCGCAAATCACGTAATCCCCAGGACTTAGCAGTTCGAGATCTGCATCGAGATATCGAATCTTGGCTTCGCCGGGTTGTCGGTCGGTCTTTTTCAACATGTCCCCATAATGCCTGAGGTTCGCGGGAAATGGAAGGCTACAAATCCGTCAGAAGTTTTTGCTTTGTTCTCGTGAACAAATGTGGTACACATGAGTCAGCGGGCTGGCTCGGGGCCTTTTCTTCGCCGAGTATTATATAGACGAAAAGGAACGACTCATGTCCAAACCCAGCTTGCAACTCGTGGATAAGGATTCCGGCGTGGATAAGCAGAAAGCTCTCGAAACGGCACTGGCCAATATTGATCGCTCATTCGGCAAAGGCTCAGTGATGCGCCTCGGCGAACGAAAGTCGATGGATATTGAGTCGATACCGACTGGCTCATTGGGCCTCGACATCGCTCTTGGCATTGGCGGTCTGCCAAAAGGCCGTGTGATTGAAATTTATGGACCGGAAAGTTCCGGTAAAACGACTTTGTCCCTGCATGTGATTGCAGAGGCACAGAAAAATGGAGGCGTTTGCGCCTTTATTGATGCGGAACACGCGCTTGATCCGGTCTATGCGGGCAAGCTCGGCGTAGATCTGGATGATCTTCTCGTGTCGCAGCCTGATACCGGCGAACAGGCACTAGAGATTGCCGACACGCTGGTGCGGTCTGGCGCGATTGATGTTCTGGTCATCGACTCCGTGGCGGCTTTGACCCCACGCGCTGAAATTGAAGGCGAAATGGGCGATAGCTTACCCGGACTTCAGGCGCGTTTGATGAGCCAGGCTCTGCGTAAACTGACCGGCTCGATCTCTAAATCGAACTGTATGGTTGTCTTTATCAACCAGATCCGGATGAAGATCGGCGTCATGTTTGGTAGCCCTGAAACCACCACGGGCGGCAATGCGCTGAAATTCTACTCCTCTGTTCGCTTGGACATTCGCCGCATCGGCGCCTTGAAGGACAAGGATGAGGTGATCGGCAACCAGACGCGTGTGAAAGTGGTGAAGAACAAAGTCGCCCCGCCCTTCAGGCAGGTTGAGTTTGACATCATCTATGGCGAGGGGATCTCCAAAACGGGTGAGATTATCGACCTTGGCGTCAAATGCGAAGTGATTGAGAAGTCAGGGTCCTGGTACTCTTATGGGCCTGAACGTATCGGACAGGGGCGCGAGAAGACGCGGCAATTCCTGAAAGACAATCCCGATATGCGCGACGAAATTGAGCTGGAAATTCGTAAGCGTTCTGGCCTCTTATCGGACGTCTTGCTGACCGAAGGCGGCGGCCCAAGTGAGGAAGCTGAAGCCGGCTAAACCCGCTTTTCACTGTAACCATCTGTAACGCGCCAGCGGAAACGCTTGGCGCGTTGCTTTTATGGACATATATCCACCGGCGAGAGGCTCATGATGGGTGAGTCGGCAAGAGGTATTTCAATGACGAGTGTCAACGATCTGCGCGAAGCATTTCTGTCCTACTTCGAGAGTAAGGGACATGTCCGTAAAGCCTCCGCGCCTTTGGTGCCTGAGAGTGATCCGACATTGCTCTTCGTCAATGCGGGTATGGTGCCCTTCAAAAACATCTTTACCGGCGCCGAGACCCCACCAGCTCCGCGCGCAACGACGTCGCAAAAATGCGTTCGCGCTGGCGGCAAACACAATGATCTCGATAATGTCGGCTATACGGCGCGCCATCACACCTTCTTTGAAATGCTCGGCAATTTCTCATTCGGTGACTATTTCAAAGACGATGCCATCGCCTTTGGTTGGGAACTCGTCACCAAAGAGCTCGGCCTGCCGGCTGATAAGCTCCTGGTGACGGTTTATTCCGAGGATGATGAAGCTGCCGCGATCTGGAAAAAAGTCGCTGGCCTGTCCGATGATCGTATCATTCGAATTCCGACCTCAGATAATTTCTGGTCAATGGGCGATACGGGCCCTTGCGGTCCATGCTCCGAGATCTTTTTCGATCACGGCGCAGACATATGGGGCGGCCCACCCGGAACCCCGGAAGAGGACGGCGACCGCTTCATCGAGATCTGGAACCTGGTTTTCATGCAGTTCAACCAGAAGGCTGCCGGCGAGCGTGAGAACCTCCCCAAACCATCGATCGATACGGGCATGGGCCTCGAGCGCATTGCCGCCGTTTTGCAGGGTGTTCACAACAATTACGAAATCGACCTCTTCCAAAACCTGATCTCAGCAGAAGAAGACGTTTACAAACAAAAAGCGGCCGGCGACGAGCTCGGATCTTTCCGCGTGATTGCCGACCATTTGCGGACGTCCGCCTTCCTGGTTGCGGATGGTGTAACGCCGTCCAATGAAGGTCGCGGCTATGTCTTGCGCCGGATCATGCGCCGCGCCATGCGCCACGCGCACCTGCTCGGCGCGCGTGAGCCCGGCATGCACAAATTGGTGCCGTCTTTGATTACTGAGATGGGCGCCGCCTATCCAGAGCTCGGCCGTGCGCAAGCGGCGATTGAAAGCGCCTTGGAGCAAGAAGAAAGCCGGTTCCAGCGGACGCTTGGGCGCGGCTTAGCGCTGCTCGACGAAGCCAGCGCTGGCTTGTCGGAAGGCGATGCATTGTCCGGCGAAACAGCCTTCAAGCTCTATGATACCTACGGCTTCCCGCTAGACCTTACCCAAGACATCCTACGCGGCCGGGGCATGAGCGTTGAAGAAGCTGGTTTCGACACGGCTATGGCGCGCCAGAAAGAAGGCTCGAAAGCAGCCGGATTTACGTCCGGAGATGCCGCATCCGGCGAGGTTTGGTTCCGCGTTCGTGATGATGCCGGGGCGACAGAATTTCTCGGCTATTCCGATCTGACCGGTAAAGCGGCTATCAAAGCGATGGTCGCTGACGGTGCTCCAACTGACAAATTGAAGGCAGGCGACAAAGCTGAACTCGTCCTCAATTGCACACCTTTCTATGCGGAAAGCGGCGGACAAGCAGGCGATCAGGGCGTCATTGAAACCAAGTCTGCGCGGTTCATTGTGCACGATGTCCAGAAACGCGCTGGCGATTTGCACGCTCATATTGGCGAGCTGGTTGAGGGTAAGATGAGCTTGGGCGACGCTGTAACGACCTCCGTCAATGGCGGTCGCCGGACGCGCATTATGGCCAACCATTCCGCAACCCACCTTATGCACGCAGCGCTCCGTGACATCCTCGGCGAGCATGTCACGCAGAAGGGGTCTTTGGTTGAAGAAGACCGCATGCGCTTTGACTTCTCGCATGGCGCTCCGGTAACGCCCGCTGAAATCGAGGCCGTCGAAGACCAGGTGAACACGGTCATCCGCCAGAACAATCCTGTGGGTGTCGCGGTGACGACACCTGATAAAGCAATCGAAGCCGGCGCGCTCGCGCTCTTCGGTGAGAAATATGGCGACGAAGTCCGCGTACTTAGCATGGGCGCTGATTTGAAAGAGGCTGATAAGTCTTATTCCGTCGAGCTTTGCGGCGGCACGCATGTCGACCGGACCGGCGATATCGGCACATTTGTCATCCTGTCCGAAAGCGGCGTGTCGGCAGGCGTACGGCGCATCGAAGTTGCGACCGGCGCAGAGGCAATCGCGTTCTTGAGAGGCCGCGCGCAAGTGGCCGTTGATCTTTCCGATCAGCTCAAAGTGCCGCTGAAAGACGTCGCCAAGAAAGTCTCTGGCCTCAGCGAAGATCGCAAAACACTTGAACGCCAATTGGCGGAAACCAAGCGCGCGCTGGCCATGGCCGGCGAAAGCGGTGCGCCGTCTGGTCCCGAAGTGATCAATGGCGTGAACTTAATCGCTCGGGTCGCCGACTGCGTTGGCGGTAAGGATCTGCGCGCCCTGATCGATGAAGCCAAAGCCCAGATGAAGTCCGGTATTGCGGTGTTCATCGGTGTGAATGAGGGCAAAGCAGCCGTAGCTGTAGGCGTGACCGAAGACTTGATGGGCACGCATTCGGCGGTCGAACTTGTCCGCGTTGCGGCCGCTGAAGTTGGCGGCAAAGGCGGCGGCGGTCGACCAGATATGGCGCAAGCGGGTGGTCCTGATGGGTCTAAAGCGGACGCCGCCCTGGACGCCGTTCGTGCTGCGCTGGCAGGTTAGCCCTCAGGCTGGGCTAGGTGGAAAAATCGGCTCTTTATCGCCAGTTTTCCACTGCGCGAATTTCGGCATGATCTGCCTGAACCGATCGCTTTCCAAATGATGCGCGAGCCACGTTTGGAGATGCGGTAGATCTAGCGCATCGAACCAAACCCGATCGGTGTTGGCAAATTGTCGAATGAACGGAAAAATCGCGATATCAGCGTAAGCAACGCGGTTCCCGAACAGTTGCGACTGTCCATCAAGCCGCGCATTCAACTTCGAGAGAAATTGTAGGCCAATCTCGCGCTGCTCTTCGCGGACGATGCCTTCGCTCTCATAGCGATTGGGATATTTGTATCGATCGAGCGCGCTTTTAAACGGACCATCGCTCTCTGCAACCAGCGCGTCCATATCGGCGCGCGTTCCGGTCTCCGGTGAGAGCCAATTCTCGGCATCATTCTTATCGAGCGCCCACGCCATCACATCGAGGCTTTCTTCTAGCACCGCCCCATCGTCTTGGACGATGACTGGCACCGTGCCTTTTGGCGATGCGTCCAACATTTCCTCTGGCTTATCGCGCAGCACGACTTCGCGGAGGCGGCATTCGACCCCCGATGCAGCAATCGCCATACGCGCGCGCATCGCATAGGGGCAGCGCCGGAAAGAATAGAGGATCGGGCGGGGCTGGCTCACGCAGGCAGTTTCTTTCTTGGGGTCATGACAACGTCATCGCCAATATGGGTCTCGCCGCGGGTTTTGGCGAGGCGAACTTGTTTCTGGCGTTCGCGCAGGGCCGCCATTTTCTGATCGGTGAACGTGCCATAGCAGCGCGGACAGGAGACGCCGTCTTCGTACTTTTTATTAGCGCGGTCTTCGACGCTGATCGGGTGACGACAGGCATGGCAAAGTTGATAATCGCCGACTTCCAAGCCGTGACTGACACTGACGCGTTCATCAAAGACGAAACATTCGCCTTCCCAGAGGCTCTCTTCGCGCGGCACGGTTTCGAGATATTTCAGTATGCCGCCTTGCAGATGAAAGACATCTTCAACCCCAAGGGATTTCACATAAGAGGTCGATTTCTCGCAGCGGATTCCACCGGTGCAGAACATCGCGATTTTCGGCGTACGACCTTGTTCTGCCAATTTCGCGCGGAAGGTTTCGAACCATTCTGGAAATTGTCGAAAGCTCTCAGTCTCGGGATCGACCGCGCCCTGGAATGTGCCGAGCGCGACTTCATAATCATTCCGCGTATCGATCACGACGGTGTCTGGATCCGTGATCAGATCGTTCCAGTTTTCTGGCGTCACATAAGATCCCACCAGACAGGTTGGGTCAGTGCCAGGAACGCCCATGGTCACGATTTCGTTCTTCAGGCGCACTTTTAAGCGCAAGAATGGCATCGCTTCAGCGTGGCTATCTTTCCATTCTAACGCCTCGCACCCCGGCAGGGCGCAGAGCACGTTCAGGGCCTTATCCATCGCTTCGGGTTCACCGGCGATCGTGCCATTCAAGCCCTCGGTCGCCAAGAGGATCGTGCCCTTGATGCCGAGCTCTGACAGAGCTTCGAGCAAGGGCCCGCGCAACGCTTCGGGGTCTTCGAAGGCAACGAATTTGTACAAGGCGGTGACGCGAATATCAGGCATGGGCGGGCTTATGCCAGAACGGAGCGTCTCAGGAAAGTCAGGGGTCACACGTATGTGCCTGAACCGGGGCCGAAGGTTTGCGCCTTGTCTTCGCCAAAATCACCGCCTATAGCCGTCCGCTCTGCCAACCTGATCAACAAGAGGAGGGGTGCATGCAGATATCTATCGCGAACCGTAACCCCGTTTCTAACGCTTAAGGATCAGGACCCTTTCACATGGGCAATTCTAAATCGAGCTGCGTAAGCGGCTCTTCGAACACGTGCGTCCTGTCGGCGTACGGAACCCCAAAATTTCAATTCCAGCCGGAAGGGCTGGCAGGAGGTCGTCATGCGTGATGACATGTTTAAAGTTATAGTTGAGCGCCCGCGCTGGGGCCGCAAGTATGCGGCCAAATCCAAGCTGCGTTATGACAAGTTCCCAGATCGCAAGCACGCGACGGGCCGGCGTATGGTGCTGGAACATCGCGGCTATACTAAAGATTTGAACGAGAATTTGGCGCCTCTGAAGCGTTATCTTCACAAACAGGTCGGGCGTCCTTGGGACAAAGTCTATAGCGAGATCAGCGCGCATCTGGACACAGGCAGCACCGTGAAACAGCATGTGCGCGATCACTTGCGGGATTTCATTCTCGTGCAAGTGACCGTTGCAAGTGATGGCAGCTTCATGTCTGCGGCGCACCAATGGTGGGGGCCAACCTCACCAGATCATTGGTGGGCCGAGCTCTACGTTGATCCAGTCGATGGGTTGATCAAGCGAACCGAAAAGCTGTGCCGTAAGCTAGGGATCGAAAACCGCCGGATAAAAATCCGCGCCGATCGAAAGCGGCGGGCAAAGGGTGAACGCGTGCACGATTTACGCACACTTACCGACACACGGTTCTTGGTGAAGCTCAAAGGCTGCTGGTTTCGGGTCGATACCAATCACCCGCCAATTGGTGGATATGGCGAACCTTTGACCGGGTCATACCTGCTTCAGGCCGTGTCAGGTCGGCAAGTCACCGATCCAGCAGGCTGGCGCGTTATTGCCAAGCACCAGCTCTCTAAAAAGGAGCTGAAAGCGCAAAAGCTCAGCAATGACTAGAAGTGTTGGCGAGCCTTGGTTCTAAAGACCAAGGCTCGCCAATACCATTTCTGTGTCTGCGCCGAGGGTTGGTGGATCAAGGGCGACATCTGCTGGTGTCGCGCTGAAATGAACCGGGTGTTTCATGCTACGATAGGCGCCGGCATCAGGATGCTCACGGGTCTGGAAAAAGCCGACAGCCTCAAGGTGCGGATCTGTGATCACATCGCCCATTTCATTGTATCGCATCGCCGGAATGTTGGCTTCGTCGAGGAGCGTGAGCCACTCGGCGGTTGTCTTTAGCAACGCGACTTCTCCAATAATCGCATAAAGGTCGGTCACGTTTTCGGTGCGCGCTGAATAGGTTGAGAAACGCGGGTCCTCAAACACGCCTTCCTTCCCACCCAGATCGAAGAAGGTTTCCCATTGTTTGTCGGAATAGGGGACCAAGCCGATATAGCCGTCTTTGGTTTTGTAAGGCTTGCGGTTGGCATTGATCGAGCGCGTGTAGGCGAGCTTGCCATTGCCGGGCAGGAAAGTCTCGCCGTAGAGATTTTCCACCAGGTTGAAGAAGGTGAAGCTTTCCAGCATCGGGATAGAGACGAACTGACCTTCGCCCGTCTTTTCCTTATGATAAAGCGCCGCCAGAGTTGCATAAGTTGCGAACAGGCCGACCGTTTTGTCGGCGACCAGGCTTGGCGCATATTCCGGATCTTTACCTGAGCGCATCGCGTTCAACGCTGCAAAGCCAGACGCGCCCTGGATTAAGTCGTCATAAGCTTGTCGTTTTTCATACGGTCCACCCGACCCGAACCCAGCGCAATGCACATAGACGATGCCCGGATTGATCGCCTTGACTCTGTCATAGTCGAGGCCAAGGCGGCCCATGCCAGCGAGGCGAACATTGTGAAAGAAAACATCAGCGTCTTTAAGCAGCGCCATAATCGCGGCTTTTCCGTCTTCGGTTTTTGCGTCGAGCTGGACGGACTTCTTGTTGCGATTTAGGCTGGTATAGATTGGACCAAGGTCGCCCGTGGGAGACGCGCCAGCATAGCGCATCATATCCCCAGACTTACCTTTTTGTCCGGCTTCGATCTTGATCACATCAGCACCGAGGTCGCCGAAGATGAGCGTCGCGAATGGGCCGAGCACGACCGATGACATATCTATGATTTTGACCCCGGCCAGCGGGCCTGTGCGGTTCGTAGATTCGCTCATACATTCCTCCAATTCATCTCACAGGATGTCAGAGGAGTGTCGCTGCGACAAGCAAGTCAAAAATGCCTATCCGTAAGCGCCGTAAGCCTGACAAATCGCGAGGGTCGCTTGATGCATCAAACGATCGATCTCATCCAGCGGTTTGATAATGTCTTCATGCAGTTGATCATAGCCGTTCGCCGGGTTGCCCGTCATGTGGCCTTGCTCGTTCAATGTGGCCAAGTGGACCTCTTCTTCGCGCGAGGCGGGGAAGATTTCGCAGAGCAGGCTGACCGCGTCGCCAATCTGCATTGTGCGGATCAGGTTCATGATGTCCTCGACGGTCGATTCATGACGCCGCGAAACGGTCGGAAGCTGCCCAGCGAGTGCCAAAGCCTTCATCATCAAGGCTTGGCGAACCGCGTGAAGAACATGGACGTCAAGGCGGGCTTCACGTCGTTGCTCATCGCTCGGTGCTTGATCCATGTTTTTGAGCATTGGATCGAACTTGCTGAAGTCGATGCTGAACGAGTTCGCGATCCGCTCAATTGAGTTGTTCGTTTGGCTGGTCTGAAGCAGGTAATAAATCCGCCGATACGCCAGCGCTTGATCTGGCGTTCCTGCGAACTTGGAGAGCGCAACCCAGTAGGTTGGATCATAAACACTCGCATAGGCGCGCAGAACCGGCACGCTGGTCGCTGAACGGGCCATTGAAGCGAGCTTCATAAGTCCACGCATGCGCGGTGACTCTTTGATCAGATCGTTGACCTGATCTTGTTCACGGCGCAGAGCCGAACCGATGCCGGCCGCTGTATTCACTGGCACACCAAGCTGCTGCAGCGTCGCGTTATGAGAGATCGCTCGCAGCGAACGCGGGCCCGCCGGTCCGGTTGTGCGTCGCCGTTGTCGCGATCCGGCTTTGATCAGGAAATTGGTCGCAAAATCATTCAGCAAGTGGCCATAATCTGGATTGGCGAAGAGACGCTCATGCCAGCGGCGAAGGGCGCGGTAAAAGTCCCAGACCAGGTCTGTACGCTGGTAGAATGGATCGTCTGTTGTGTCATCGGGCTCAGAGAGCAGATGATCGGCAAATGCATTATAGGTCGCTGAGGCCAGACCGGCGTTCGCGAAATGTAGATATCCGTCACCGCCCTGGAAGCTAACTTCGTGGCGCAGCGGCACCCCCCGCGCATTTGATTGTTGCCGGGTCCAATGACTGAGCAAATGATCAAAGCGTTGTCCGAACGAGCCGGGCCAAGCGCCTCGTCCCATGGACTCGCCGTGGGTGTTGAAGATGAGCAAGGACAAGCCAGCATTAGCTTTCGCAACGGCGCGGCTGATCAGGTTGTGGATCCGCTCGATCGCCATATCGGCGGAGACTTGGCCAATGAATCGGCCCGCATCGGAAAAGCCGAGCTGTACGCTGAGATACCCGCGTTCGTGCAGGTATTTCATGTATTCCGGCTCATCGAGCAATTGCTCAATAAAGCGACCCGCCGTCTCGAGCGCTTCTGGCGTTTCGAATAGGGGGGAAATGTCTAATTGGTGATCGACGCCGTACTGACGCGCCAAGTAGAGGGCGCCCATAACGGTAGCGGGGTTCTCACTCTCGGCAATCAGGAAGCGGATCGTGGAATCAGCATCGATATGCTTGAGCAGCTGTGCGCACATCATGAATTGGCGCCGCGCTGTCGACTGCTCCAGGAACAGATCAGCGAAGTTGACCTGTAGAGCTTCATTCACGGTTGCCAGCTCAGAGAGTTTTTTCAATGCGCTGCGGCCAAGGTCCCGGTTTTCGGTTTCCAGGCTTAAATCTCGGCTGATCACGGTTCGGATTTGCTCGGCATTGAGCCGCAAGTGGATGCGTGCAGTGCCGAGCTTGAGCGCATCAACCTTCGCTGCAAAGGCGAGCAAATTCCGCGCAAGATCATCGCTCTCTTCACCGGACGCGATCTTGTAAAGCTGATCGAGGATCGGGCCAGTTGCGACGAGACGATCGGGCTGCGGTGTCGTCAATTGATTCGCGGCGTGCACCAGATTATCGGGCTGAGTGAGGTCTTCGCCGAAAATATCAGCTTCAGCTTCCGTGAGCGTTGAGGCGGCTTCCAAGGTTTCACAAAGGCTGTCGAGCGCAGCTTTGGTATCGCCGCTTGCCTGTTCAGACAGGCCTTGCAGCTCACTTACATAGCGGCTCAGTTGAACGGCTTTCTCCTGCAGTCTCAGCGCGAAAGACTGAGACCAGTGAATATCTGTCCGGCCATCCAGGTCATAGCCAACCCAGCTCGCGAGCGTCGGGACGCTGGGTCGAAGGGTGCGCCACTGCTCTGGAAACGCGCGACGCGCGACATCCAGGACGTTGCTGGCATAGGCCATGAGCGCGTTCTGGGCGTTTGCGATGGTGGCTTGCGCCTCTTCATGCTCGCCGAGCAGGGAGATGGTCTTCGACCAAGTCCGGCCATCTTCGCGCACGCTCTCGCGAAGGGCGCTCGCGCTCGTCGCAGAATTGGTCGACACATGTGCAGCAAATGCCGACCGAATTTTCGGAGAGAGGGCAAATGTCGGGTGCGCGGTGAATACGATGCCGCCTAGCGGGGTTTCAATCGCGGCTTTGAACGTATCCCATCCTTGCTCGGCAAGCGCTTGAAGCCGGCTTGCCAGATCGAATCCTTGCTCATGCTGGTCTCGGAAGCGGTTGGCCCGTTCCAGGATCAGATCTCCATAGACCGCTTGGCTAGTCGAGCTCAGGTCCTCGAGCGTAAGCTCTCCTGCCTCTAAGGCCCGGAAAAGGTCTTGGGCATAGGCGAAAACCGAATTGGTGCGAGGGTCGACCGAAATGCGATCTGCATGGTCCCGCAAAGCGGTCTTAGCTTGGTCGACGGTCGGGGCGTTGGTGTCTAGCGCTGTCATGACGACCGTCTAACCTGAATGTCGGTGGCTTTCCAACCCTATGACTGGGAATCGATTGCGATGACCGTCAACAGCTCGACCCATTCGAGCACATCCTCGCCGACGCCTTCGTCTTTCAGGAAGGTTGTGAGCGCTGGAGCTAGCTGTTGAACGCCGCCGCATTGGTCCACGGCAGCATTGAGCTCAGGCAAAACGTTGTCTTCAAACTCTCCAGCCAACTCTTTGAAATCATTTATCATTCCAGGTATCTGGAGCGCCGTGAGTGGACCTATATCATCGGCTTGCAGCGTTTCAGAGAAATTCCGCAGCCGGTTCACTTCGCTGCGATTGGCAATAGCGAAACGCTTCAGGACCTTCTCACTTTTCCATTCCACCCATTCCGGTGTGCATGGCTCCGGTGTCGTTGCGCATGCGCCAAGCAGCGCAATCGTAAGTAAGCTGGCTTTGATTTTCATTTGATGGGCTCCCTTTATCCAAGAGTTTGGCAGAGCCCTCGCCTCGTGGGAAGTTGAACGCTGTGTCTGACGTGTTCAGCCGTTTACTAGAAGCGCACCGGATAGCGTTTCACGTCCGTGACCTCGCCATCTTTGTAGTGCACCTGCAGCGACACATAACCGGTATCTGGAGAGACGCGCTGAGTGGACTCGACCGTCCTGGTCGAATGCAGCGGTTTCATTGGATCGCAAGCCGCAAATTCGAGCGGTTGATCTGGAACATCGCTATCGATCGCAAAGAAAGCTTTCTCAACGACGCAAGGATAATCGAGCACTGGGAAGATGACGTTCACATAGGCGGGGTCATCTTCATCGGCTTCCCAATACTGGAAGTGCACCCATTGGCGTTCATTGGCGGCCATGTAGGTGTTTTTGATGGAATCGTAGAGGGCTGTCGCAGGATCGAAACTGAGGTCGTAGGGCCCTTGTTCGACACCTTTTGCGTCGAGATACTTCACCTCGAACGTCGCCGCCTCTGCATCCATAGGCAGTTCAAAATAGGTTTTCGGCATCATTTCGCCGGTCATCGGGTTGCGAAAGTTCATCAACCCGAGCGGTTCAAATTCTTGATCAGTCGCAGTTCGAACCGAAATCTCTCCATGAGACGTATCAGAGATGATCAGCGTCAACATGAAGCCGCCATTGCCTATTGAGCTGGTCAGTGAAACCGGGTTTTCCAGCACGTTGTTGGCCATCACGGAAAGCGCCGCCAAGCGTTCTTCGGCGTCTTCGATTTCTGCGTCGGCCGCGGGTTTGTCGATGAAGTATTTAACGTAAAGGCCCGCTTCGTGCTGCGCCATGAAACGCTCGAGAAGATCCAGTTCGCGCCGCTTATCGGCGGTGGTTTGAGAGCCTAGGCGTCGCTGTGAAAAATCGAGGCTGAGCGCGTAAAGGGCGGGCGCAAAATCGGGGTGCTCTTCTACGAACGTCTCCAATTGCGCTTTCCGCTGTGTGGGAGATTGCAGCAGGGCCGCCGCAAACTGAAGCGTCACATCGTCAGGGCGATCAAACTTCATCTCATTGTAGATTTCACGTGCCGCGGTGCGCCCCTCGGTGGCCCGCAAATAGCGTTGATACTGATAGTGCGGATCTACGTATTCCGGTGCGAAGGTCAGATATTTCTCATACATTCTGACGGCGTTCGCGGCGTCGCCACGGAGCTCATAGACCCGCGCATTGGCGAAATACTCGTAAGGTTCTTCGGGCGCGTCCGTCACAACGCCATAAGAGACTTGCCGGTTGATCGCGTCTGCCACGGCGTCACCAGACTGTTCCGCTTCGCGCTCCAACCCGCGAATGCGAGCCGTTGCAGAAGGTGCGAATGGACTGTCCGGGAACTGATCGAGAAAAGACTGCAAAACCGCGACCGAACCCGAAAACTTGGTGTCATTCCAAAGTTGCAACTGAATTTGGGAATCGCTGAGTTCTAAGCCTTTAACCGCCTCGGCATCAGAATCCGTGCCACCGGCGGGCGGAACCAGGAAAACATCTCCCGTCAAAGACGAATGATCCCAAGGGACTTGGCGGCTATCGGTTTCGCGAATGACTTCGGCTCGGACTTTTCTCAGAATTTGTTGGATTTCCAGACCCGGTTTGCGGGAGTGATTTAGAAAGGCGGTCGTAAACGGGCTATTGCGACCTGTGCCATCGTCCGCAACTGCGCCGGGTTGTGTCGAATAGACGATCAGGGACCCGACCGTTCGTGTTTCCATCGGAGCAAGCCCACGCGCTAATGACCGTGTCATGCTTTGTGCAAACGGATTGTCCCGGCAGGCATCCAACATGACAATGTTCACCCGTGGATCGCGCTCCATCTGCGCGAGTACGAAATTCATATCAATGGCTTGGAGTTCGAGATCTGCTTCGCTGCGCAGAACCATATCAACCGGGATCATATAGTTGCGACCGTCGATCTGTAGACCGTGGCCGGCATAAAAGAACAAACCCGTCGACGCGCCGTCTAGGAGGTCCACAAATTCCCGAATGGTCGCCGCCATTTCATCGCGGGTCAGGTCCAGGCCTTCAACCACTTCAAATCCTGAAAGGGTCAAAGACTCGCTGAGATCTGTGGCGTCATTGCGTGGATTGGCGAGCCCCGGGACGTTTTGATAGGCGGAGTTTCCAATCACCAAAGCGACGCGGCGCTCTTCGCTCGCCGCGCCAAGTGCGGTCGAAAAGGTGATCAGCAAAAACGCCAGAAAATAGCGCGCGCGGTTCAACACTTTTGCCATTGATCTGTCCCCTGTGGCTGAACATGGCTTAGGGTTAGACTTGGGCAGGAATACGGCCCGTATTGATCAAGCAAAGACGAATGTGTTGCGTTCGTTTTCGGTTGAAACTCGAACACTGAGGCCGACCGGACTTTCTTCTTCAAGCAGGCGAGGCATAGCTTCTGGCGATGCCACAGCGAGAAAGCGATCACCGTTTTCAGTGCGCGCGAAAATAATGCCGCCGGTTGGACCGGTCTTGCCGTAGGTCACGGTGTAAGTCTCAATCACGCCTTCGCTCGGTTCGCTGTTCAGAGCGATTTTCTCGGGTGGTTTCGCCATTTTTTCGACAGGCTCAAAAGCAGATGGCTTTTTGGTCGACCAAACCCCCACAGCTTCCTTTGTCATCCAGCCGCCATTCGCCAGCACCAAACCTTGTTCACCTGGATTGGCCCGAAGCCATTCGGTCATGCTGACAATGCCGTGCATTGAATAGTTGTTTCCGGGGCCGCCAAAGAAGGGCAGGCCACCTGTTAGGGTCAGCGGACGCGTCTCTGTGTGGTGGTCAATTCCAAGCACCGCCATCGAGCTGAAGACGGCGCACGGAAAGCAGGAATAGAGGTCAAAGGCGCCAATCGCACTCGCAGAAGTTCCGGCTTGCGAGAGCGCCCGGTTGATCGCTGTTTCCATCGCCCACGAGCCATCCAAGGTCGGGCGCTCCGAGATATAGTCGTCGCCTGCTTCGCCCGCGCCGTGCAGATAGATCCGTTTTTCTGCGGCGATCCCGAGTGTGTCGGCTTTGTCTTCCGACATGATAATGAAGGCGCCGCCTTGGTTCACGGCGTCTTGTGCGATGTGCCATTTCAGAAATGGGTCGGCGAAGGGATAATTGGCTTTGCTTGGGGTCGCGAGAAACTCTGCGTCAAAGGCTTTGGTGTCGAATTGCGAGTCCGGGTTTTTGGCGGCGACGGCAGCGAATTTGGCGAACAAGCTAGACATCTCTGCGCGGCGCTCGGTTCTGGTTTGCCCATCTCGCGCAGCCATCGCATTTTCAAACAGGGCGTAGAAATAAGCCGGGGCGATGATGCCGTGTTTAATCTCAGGGCGCGACAAGAGCATTTCGCCCATGCCGCGATCTTCGAATTCGAGGTCGGCGCCATCTGCCCAGTCGATCTCGACGCCGTGCTTGCGGGCCGCCTTTGAGGCTTTGTTCGCTTCCGAGCCAGTGACCAGCGCGCATTCGATTTCGCCGGCATGGATGCGGGCGGCCATCTCGTTCGCTAATTGTTGAGGGCTCTGTCCGCCAACCGCCGCGTAAATGGCGCGCTCTGGCGCCGCACCGATATCGCGGGCAATTGTGCCAGGCAGGTTCGTATTATGCCCATGCGGGTGGCGATCACCCGGAACGCTGTCCTCAAAGATGCGGACGACGGCGAGCATATCAATCTCCGATGCGGCAATCCCTGCATCGCTCAGCGCGTGTTTGCTGGCGTCGACACATAGGCTGTTCGGAGACGGGGCGCCTTCTGGACCGGCCGTGCCATCCCAATGTTCTGTGACTTGTCCTACTCCAACCAAAACTGGCATTGCACCTTTAGGCATCGCGGCTCTCCTCCGAATAATCCCTCTGGATTAGGCGAACACTCACGACCTGCAAATGGTGCCGTTGCGACAGCTCAGTTGTGCTTTTTCACAAACTGCGTCTTGAGTTGCATCGGTCCGATGCCAGGGATTTTGCAATCAATGTCGTGATCGCCGTCGATCAAGCGAATATTTGAGACCTTGGTCCCGACTTTTACGACCAGAGAAGAGCCTTTGACTTTCAGGTCTTTGATGACGGTGACGGTATCACCGTCTTGGAGCACATTTCCATTCGCGTCTTTGTATGTCTTTGCGGAGGGATCTAAAGCCGGATCGGCGGACCATTCATGACCACATTCCGGGCAGATCAGCAGCGCACCGTCTTCATAGGTGTAGGGCGAGTTGCATGCCGGACACTCCGGTAGCTCTGCCATTTAGACGATCGCCGCAGCAGTGCGCTCACGGACCATTTCGAGGGTGATATCAGGCGCAAGCTCAACCACTTTCAGACCACCCTCAACCACATCAAAAACGCCGAGATCCGTGATAATCCGATCAACAACGCCTTTGCCGGTCAGCGGAAGCGTACATTCTTTGAGCAGTTTTGGGGCGCCCTTTTTATTATTGTGATCGGTGATCACCACGACCCGCCCGACGCCAGCGACCAAGTCCATAGCTCCGCCCATGCCTTTGACGAGTTTGCCCGGGATCATCCAATTCGCCAGATCGCCATTCTCGGCAACTTCCATCGCTCCGAGGATCGCCATGGCGATCTTACCGCCGCGGATCATGCCAAAGCTGGTGGCGCTGTCGAAATAGGCCGTGTGAGGCAGCTCGGTAATCGTCTGCTTGCCCGCATTGATAAGGTCCGGATCTTCTTCGCCTTCGTAGGGAAAAGGCCCCATACCAAGCATGCCATTCTCGCTTTGCAGCGTGACGCTTACCCCATCCGGAATATGGTTTGCGACCAAGGTCGGGATGCCAATGCCAAGATTGACGTACATGCCGTCTTGAAGTTCCTGCGCGGCGCGGGCCGCCATGTCATCACGTGTCCAAGGCATAATTTAAAGTGTCTCCTGGGGATGCGCGTCGAGATCTGAGAAGACCTCTTTCGCGGTCAGCGCAGCGTTCACGGCGGCGGGAAAGCCCGCATAGATCGCCATATGTGTAATCGTCTCAACAATTTCGTCTCGCTCGAGGCCAACGTTCAGGCCGCCGCGAATATGCGAGGCGAGTTGCTGCTGGGGATAACCGAGCGCGGTTAAGCCGGCGATGGTCACGAGAGAGCGATCTCTTAGAGTCAGCGTGTCTCGCGCATAGGTGTCGCCATAGGCATGTTCTTTGATCTGCCGGGCCAGTTCAGGCGCAACAGGCTCCAATTGCGCCATGGCATTTTCGCCATGAGCGCCAAAAATCGAGCTTAAGCGGTCACGCCCTTCTTGATATTTGGGTGAGGACATTAGGCGGTCTCCTTCGTTCGGATCGTACGCTGCTCGATCCGTTTTTCGAAAGTCCCCTGTACTAAGCGATGAACGTATATACCCGGAAGGTGAATCGAATCTGGATCGAGTTCACCCGGTTCGACGATTTCCTCAACTTCCATCACGCAGATCTTACCGCAGGTCGCCGCAGGCTGATTGAAGTTGCGCGCGGTTTTGCGGAAAATCGCATTGCCAGTCGTGTCAGCCTTCCAGGCTTTGACGATCGCTAAGTCTGCAAAAATGCCTTCTTCGAGAATGTAAGTCTCGCCGTTAAAGTCTTTATGTTCTTTCCCGTCGGCGATGACCGTGCCAACGCCGGTCTTTGTGTAGAAGCCCGGTATGCCGGCACCGCCAGCGCGCATCCGCTCGGCCAAAGTGCCTTGAGGGTTGAACTCAAGCGTCAGTTCACCGGACAGATATTGCTGCATGAAAAGATCGTTCTCACCGACATAGGACGAGCACATCTTTTTGACCTGTTGGGTCTGCAGCAATAGGCCGAGGCCAAAATCATCAATGCCGGCATTGTTGGAAAATACCGTCAAATCTCTCGTTCCGGCCGCGCGGATGGCCGCGATCGATAGTTCTGGGATGCCGCACAGACCGAACCCGCCCGCGGCAATCGTCATGCCATCGAACAGAACGCCTTCGAGCGCTGCGGAGGCGCTTTTATAAACCTTGCTCATGGCCACTGGTTACGCACGGTAAGCGGCAATTGCAAGAGACACTCAACCCCAATTTCGATGAACTGTTTCTTTGGCCATAGAGCGAATTTTAATCACCCGGATGCGCTTGCTCCAACCGATCGAGATACTCCCGAAGCATTGGCACACGGCGCGGGCGAAACGAGCGTTCGGTAATCGTCATCGATTGAATGCGATCGATGCGGAAAGAGCGGTAAGCTTCGCGCATTTCGCACCAAGCAAGGACCACCAGCGAGCGGTCAAAAAATACAATTGCCAAAGGCTGGATCGTTCGCTGGGTTCGATTGCCATCGACATCCGCATAGAAGATTTCAATCACTTGCTCATTGCGCGTTGCAGATCGAAGCGTCGCGATATCAATTGTCATCTCGGGGCGCGTGTAAAAGCGCTTTGCGTATAAGACGGCATGTTCAAACTCGGCGCGCATGCGTTGCGGCAGCGACGCTTTAAGCTTTGAGAGCGCGTTTTCTGCGGCATTGGCCAGAACCGGGTCCGCAACCTGCACCACTTCGCGCAAACCGAGCACCAAGGCTTCCATCTCGTCCCGACTAAACATCATCGGGGGCAGGGCCGGGTCTTCTTGCAGGGTATAGCCATACCCGGCTTCACCATCTATCAGCGCGCCAGACCGTCTTAGCGAGTCGACGTCTCTGTAGATTGTTCGCAATGACACGCCCAGTTCTCGGCTCAAGGCTTGCGCTTTCACCGGGGCGGGGAAGGTGCGCAGGCACTGCATCATTTGCAAAAGGCGGTCACTTTTGGCCATGTGCTAATCTACCTTACCCTGCTGACAAAAAGTGACAGGAATAGCGTGCTAGCGAGATGTCAGCAATGAGGACCTTCCACGATGATCAAGATTACCGTCTACCCCGCAGCGTTTGGTGAGCCTACGGCCAGCGCGTTTTGTATGAAGTCGATCTGCATGCTGCACGCGGCGGGCTTGCCTTATGAAATCGAAGAAACCGCCGATCCCCGAAAAGCGCCAAAGTCGAAACTCCCGATGATTGAGGTCGAAGGTCAGGTGATCGCTGACAGCGAAGATATTCGGGCGTTTATCGAAGCGACCGCAGATATGGATTTCGACGAGGGTTTATCCGATCAAGAGAGAGCGCTCTCTCGTGCGATTATCCGCATGGTTGAAGAGCATATCTACTTCGCCATCGTTGCTGACAGATGGACTGAAGATGATAATTGGGTGTTTATCAAAGCGGAGTTTTTCAAGGACATTCCGGCATTGTTTCGGGGCTTCATAACAGGGGCGATCCGCAAGCAGGTTGTGAAACAGCTTGAGGGCCAAGGCATCGGCCGACACACACCAGAAGAACGGTTCGATCGCGTCCGCCGTGATATTATCGCTTTGCGGGATCTGTTGGCTGATAAACCATTTATGCTCGGAGACCGCCCGACCGCAGTAGATTACAGCGTCGCGCCGATGCTGGCTTCGGCAATCGGAACGCCCATCGAGAAACCCTTGGCGAAATTCATCAAAGCGACGCCGAATTTGATGGAATATGTGACGCGCGTCACAGACAGATGCTATCCAAGCGCGAATGTTTGACCGAAGAGTGGGTTTTCCTTCCGATACTCTCCGTTAATACCCATTCTTTCCTCTTGAAGGGCGGTCCTCGCAGGGATCGCCCTTGTTTGTTTGTGCTGAACTTTGACGGAGAATGTTCGCGTTTCAACGAAAAAGGGCGGCCCCGAGGAGCCGCCCTTTCGTGTTTCGATTTGGGGGAGGCTAGAAGCCCATGCCGCCCATGTCTGGCATTCCGCCGCCACCTGGCATTGCTGGTGCGTCTGCTTTAGGCGCGTCAGCGATACCAGCTTCGGTTGTGATCAGAAGACCCGCAACAGAGGCTGCGTTTTGCAGAGCAGAACGAACCACTTTCGCAGGGTCGATAACGCCCATTTCGATCAGGTTGCCATACTCTTCGGTTTGAGCGTTGAAGCCGTAGCCCTTGCCTTTGCCGCGACGGATCGTGTCGACAACGACTGAGCCTTCGACGCCTGCATTTTCAGCAATCTGGCGAACTGGAGCTTCGAGTGCCTTGCGGACGATGTCCACGCCAGCTTGCTCGTCATCATTGGCGCCTTCGACGTCAATGTTTCCAGCTGCTGACAGAAGCGCAGTTCCGCCGCCTGCAACAATGCCTTCTTCAACCGCAGCGCGGGTTGCGTTCAGCGCGTCGTCGACGCGGTCTTTACGCTCTTTCACTTCGATCTCAGTAGCACCGCCAACCTTGATCACAGCAACACCGCCAGCGAGTTTCGCCAGGCGCTCTTGCAGCTTCTCACGGTCATAATCAGAAGATGTGTCTTCGATTTGCTTGCGGATCTGGCCCACACGCGCTTCGATGGCTTTCTTCGTGCCAGCGCCGTCAACAACAGTTGTGTCATCTTTAGAGATGTTCACGCGCTTGGCTGTGCCGAGCATGTCGAGGGAAACGTTCTCAAGCTTGATGCCGAGATCTTCAGAGATCACGTCACCACCGGTCAGAACAGCAATGTCCTGCAGCATCGCTTTACGGCGATCACCAAAGCCAGGGGCTTTAACAGCAGCGATTTTCAGACCGCCGCGCAATTTGTTGACAACCAGAGTTGCCAGCGCTTCGCCGTCAACGTCTTCAGCAATGATCAGCAGTGGACGCTGAGACTGAACGACAGCTTCGAGGATTGGCAGCATGGCTTGCAGAGAAGACAGCTTGCTTTCGTGAAGCAGGATATATGGGTCTTCCAGCTCAGCTGTCATCTTGTCAGCATTGGTAACGAAGTAAGGAGACAGGTAACCGCGGTCGAACTGCATGCCTTCAACAACGTCGAGCTCTGTTTCGAGTGACTTGGCTTCTTCGACAGTGATAACACCTTCATTGCCGACTTTTTCCATTGCCTGAGCAATCATGTCGCCAATTTCGGCGTCGCCGTTCGCAGAGATCGCACCGACTTTAGCAATCTCGCTATTGTCTTTCACTTTGCGTGAGTGGTGAGCAAGATCAGAAACAACCTCGAGAGCGGCTTTATCGATACCGCGCTTCAGGTCCATTGGGTTCATGCCCGCAGCAACGCGCTTCATGCCTTCGCGAACGATCGCTTGAGCAAGAACCGTCGCTGTCGTGGTGCCGTCACCCGCAACGTCGTTGGCTTTAGAAGCAACTTCGCGGAGCATTTGAGCGCCCATATTCTCGAACTTGTCTTCAAGCTCGATCTCTTTCGCAACAGTTACGCCGTCTTTCGTGGTGCGCGGCGCGCCGAACGACTTTTCGATCACAACGTTACGGCCTTTAGGGCCGAGCGTGACTTTTACAGCGTCTGCGAGCGTATCAACGCCCTGAAGCATTTTCTGGCGGGCGTCAGACCCGAATTTTACAATTTTGGCAGCCATAGTGAGAGGCCTTCATTCTAGAATTGAAATTGTTAAGCGATGAGAGGTCGAGGCTTAGCCTTCGATCACACCCATAATGTCGCTCTCTTTCATGATCAGCAGGTCTTCACCGTCGATTTTAACTTCGGTGCCACCCCATTTGCCGAACAGGATTTTGTCGCCTTTTTTGACGTCCAGAGCGACGCGCTCATTGTCGTCGCCAATGGCGCCATTGCCAACAGCAAGGACTTCGCCTTCTTGTGGCTTTTCAGTTGCGGAGTCTGGAATGATAATGCCACCAGCAGTTTTGGTAGCTTCTTCAACGCGGCGGACCAAAACGCGGTCGCCAAGTGGACGGAACTTCATGAGTGTTACCCTTTGTTCGTCAGTTCAAATTGTTAGTTTCGTTAGCTCAATGTGAGCTTTAGCACTCACACCCCTCGTCTGCTAACGATCGGGTGCAGTTAGGTCTCCGCCGGGCCGACGTCAACACTTTGATAAGAGATTTTTTGATGATCGCAGCAGGCCGCGTGGGGCTTTAGCTTCTCAATTGGCCCGGTATGGCCCGCGCTGGCATTATTGAGCCGCTTCTGCGTCGATCGCGGCGATGACCGTTTTGTAGAATGCTTCTCGGTTCGCGTGTTCTTGGTCGACGTCGCCCAGCGCGGTTGACCAGCTGCTATTGGTTGCGATCACCAGATTTCTGTTCGGATCGATAAAGATGCCTTGTCCGAAGATGCCATCGGCGGAGAAAGCGCCATCATCATATGTCCACCATTGATAGCCATAGCCGTGACCAGGATCATCGTATCCTATGCGTTTCGTGGTCGCGCGGGCGACCCAATCCTCAGGCACCAATCGCTGTCCATCCACCTCAGCCCCTTCCAGAATGAATTGCCCAAACCGCGCGAAGTCACGCGTCGCCGCTTGTATGCAGCAGCCGCTAATCTCGGTGCCATCATCGTTCAGAAGCCATGTCGCATCCTGCTGCATGCCATATGGCCCCCAGATCTTGTCAGAGAGGTATTCTGACAGAGTTCTTCCGGTCGCCTCGACCACCAGAACTCCGATCAAATTGGTCTCGCCGGTCGAGTAGTTCCAGACCTCTCCGGCCGGATGTGCGCGAGGCAGCTTCGCCATATAGCTGACCAGATTAGACCCGCCATCTTCGGCTACATGATTGTTGAATTTGGCGACGTCAGAGTTTGGATCCGTATAGGTCTCATCCCACGCAACGCCGGATGACATCGTCAACAATTGTTCAATCGTGACATCATCATAGGCTGAGTTTTCCAGCCCTTGAATATATTTCGATACCGGGTCTTGCAGGCTTTCAATGTCGCCTTCTTGTACCGCGATGCCCACCAAGGTCGACGTCAAAGACTTGGCGACAGAGAAGCTGGTCCATCGGCCATCGTCTTCAAACTCCAGCCCATAGCGCTCCAGGCGAACCTTTCCATTGTGCAGAACCACCACAGCAACGTGACGCTGCTCTTCCATGTAAGCGTCCACGTCGATCGGCAGATCCAATTCAGCGCCGTCAGGAAGTTCACGCAATGTATCCGCCCCAGGAATGTCGCGAGATTTTACCAGCGCTGGCACGCGGTCGAGCATTCTAAATCCTGCATCACGCTGGCTTTGTGACCAGAACAGGACGTTTGCGTCTGTCGGCATGGTCGTAATCAGTCGTCGCCAGTCCGAGCCAACCATCCACCAGCCGATCGCGGCGATCAAAACGATTGCTCCAAGCCCCATTCCGAAACGTTTCATGCGGCAATTCCTCCAGATTGTCTAAGCCAAGCCTATTAGCTTTTGGCTGTGTAAGCGTCGTTCTTGAGATTCCAGATCGGCGTCCGCAGGGCCATCCAAAGAATCAGGATTGTCATTCCCGCGGCCGGAACAATCGCGATTTTATAAGGCCCGAACGCATCAACCAACCACCCCATAATCGCCGCCCCAAATGGCGCGCCCGCCATGAAGCCGAGTTGATAGATCGATAAAACCCGGGCCAATTGCTTTTTCGGTGCAGCGTCTTGAACGATTGAGCGGCTCATTGCGATTGAAACGCCGGCCGAGAGGCCCCAGGCGAAGACGATAGCCAGGAAGGCTTCGTGCGGAATCTTGGTCATCATCGGCAAGATGGCGAGCGATCCCAGCAATTGGGCCATCAAAAGAAGACGTCCCTGGCGCTTGATATTTTTGAACATGGACAATGCAACTGACGAGACGAACGCGCCGAGCCAGAAGGTCACGAACATGTCTCGAATGCCATCGCCAGAGAGCCCGTAAACGTCGCGGTTGATGATTGGCAGGACGACTAGGAACGCGCCAATAATAAAAATTCCGACGCCGAACATCAAAACCGTCATGGCCCAAAGTTTTGGATCTCCGGCAACAACTTTGAAGCCTTCTCCAATGTCGCCAAATGCGGCGCCAAAACCGGATCGTCCGGTTTTTACTTTGCGGCCTTTTGCCAGCATGAACGCGAGCACGGCGCCCATGGCCACGATGGCGCCCTGTAATGATAAAAGGAACCAGCTATCAATTGGTCCGACACCGAAGCCGCCTAAAAAGTCCGGCATAGTGGTCATCTTGTCTGCATAGCCGCCCAGCACCAAGCCGGTGATTTGCGCTGCAAATTGAGCCAGAGTCGCGAACGCCACGCCCTGTTGCAGGGTCACGCCCGAGCCGACGCGGCCGCGGCGTTCTACAACTTCGTTTAATATTGAGTCGCGCGCTGGCATCATAAATGCGCCGACCGTGCCGAGGGCGAGGCCATAAGCAATCATGAGCGGATACGACAAATTGTCGGTCGCGAGCGCGAAAGCCAGTCCGAACGCTGGAAGTGATGCGAACAGGTGCAAGATCATCAAGAGTGGTTTGCCCGAAGCGCGTTCAGCGACGACACCGCCGAGCAACAGAAAGATCACAGACGGCCCGGATAGAGCCAAGTTCGCCAATCCAAGCTCGGTTCCGCCAAGCCCGAGTTTATTCGTGATCAAATAGGGGAAGAGTACCATTTGTAGACCGAAGGCTACAAACCAAGTGGCCTGAACGGAAAGATAAGCGGGCAGCTCAATATTGACCCCGCGCCGTGTTTTACGCGCCATCATCGATTGCGCTGTCTCGAGCAAAGAAGCGCCGGCACTCATAGCCGACCCCATTCCGCTCAGGGGCGATCGTGATTCCTCCAGAATATCTGGATCTTCGGCATTTTCCGCTGATTGCGGCTCGTCACTCATTCGATGCCTGCCCTTATTCCCAGATCTTCAAACTGTCTTGGGTTTTGCGATCACGCAACAGTAAATGTCCGCGCGAGGCAAGCGATGTCTTGGAGGCGTGTTACGCGCGTGCTAGGCTTTCCAGAGTCTTAATAGGAGGGACAATTATGCGAGCCATGCGTCATGTTGGGAGTTGGGGGCTGGCTCTATTTTTGATCTTTATGTTTTTGCAGGCCACGATCCATCCATTGCCGAACCCACCAGAGGGCGCGGTGAAACTGTTGGATGGGCCGGGACAGAATATTGTTTTCGCCACGCTGGCGGCGAAAACACAAATCGCGCTGTTCGAACCGACGGGCCGTGTGGTTGTTGCACTCGGTGAGCTGCTTGCGGCGCTGTTACTCTTGTTGCCATTCACGCGGCGCTCGGGTGCAGTCTTATCCTTCTTGATTCTCGCATCGGCGGTGGCGTTTCACTTGATGCCATCGGTGCTCGGGCGGGAAGTTCCACTGTCTCTTGAGGCCGGTTCTGCAACCGATGGTGGACAATTGTTTGCTCTGGCGATTGCGATGCTAGCGGCCAGTATGCTCCTCATTGTTGTACATCCGGGCCGAAACAAAGCTTAATCTCATCGGATTGTTAACGAGTTCAAGGCAGGTTCCACCAGAAGTTTAGCCTAAAGTTCAGGTGGAGTTTGCCGATGAGCGACCCGATCCCATTCGAGAATGCTGCCTCTGAGGGCGGCCAGGCGCGCAAGATATTGCTGCGCCGTCTGATCGATTACATCGCTTTGCCAGGTTCTCAAGTGGCGCCGCAAGACCGCTCTATGGGCGGAGATATTCTGCTTGATATGCTGTTCCATGCAGCCGACGATGATCGTCTGCTGTGCGCAACCCGTTTATCGAGTTTGAGTGAAGCGCCCCGCAGGGTTTTGCGATATCTGGCGCAATGTGATCTCGATATTGCGCGCCCGCTGCTCGAGAACAGCGAAGCCTTTGATAGTTCCGACCTGCTTGAAATCTTAGATCATGTCTCGATTGAGCATCGCCTGCTCATTGCGAAACGAAAGCGGGTGCCGGTTACCGTTTCCGATCATCTTTCGCGCCGCGGCGAAATCTCGGTTGTGCGCTGCTTGCTGGCGAATAAGGGCGCGTCTTTTTCTGAGACAGCGATAGACGTCCTTGTTAGCCGATCTCGCAAGGAAGAAGGGCTGTACCAGCTGCTGATCACGCGCCTCGAGCTGAAGCCAGCGCAAGCGATGGCGATGTTTTGGTGGTCAGACCGGGATACGCGCCGCGCAATTCTGGCGCGACATGCGGCGAGCCGGGCTGAAATGGTTGGAATGTGCGCGGATGTGTTCGCGATCGCGGCGCAAGAAGGTTGGTCTGACCCGGTTGCGCGCAAGACTTTGCAATTGATCGAACGACGCCAGCGAAATCGTGCTGCGATTGATCGCAGCCCATATGATGACCTTGAACACGCTATTGAAATCGCGGCGCGAGACGGCATGTCGCCGGAGCTGGTCCAAGAAATCGGTTACCTTGCTGGAATCAAACCCGTGACGAGTGCGAAAATCCTGAGCGATACAGGCGGCGAAGGGATTGCTGTTTTGTGCAAAGCGACGGGGTTGAAGAAACCTTCGCTGACGAATTTCTGGCTGGGGCTCAGACGGCCGCTCGAAAATGAAGATGGAACGCCCGACAAGATGTACGAGTATCTGGTCGAAACGTATGACCTTCTCACAGTGGCGAAGGCGCAGACGACGCTGCGTTATTGGAATTGGTCTCTTTCCTCCTCCTTTTCGCCGGGCAGTGCACATCAGTCAGGCATTGATGACAAAGGCGCTAATGATGAGTCTGCATTTTCAACGGCGCGTCGCACAGCCAGCCTAGTTTTCGGCAAGTAGACACCTTTTATCACATTCCCGGTCGGTTTTGACTGGCCAAACTCAAATTCCAGCTCTAATTGCGCCTGATACCTTGGTAGAGAAACTGGAGCGACTGGGCGCGTGGGCTACTTTCTTGGATTGATTGTTGTTCTGGTTGGTTTGTGGACTGGCTTGTCAGGAGAATACACGCTGACCAAGCCGCTTATTGCGACGCTTGGCGCGATTTCTGTCCTTTTGTCTGCGATACTTGCTTATCGATTTGATATTCTCGACCGCGAAGGTTCGCCTTATGCGAGACTGCCGCAATTGGTGGTCTATTGGGGCTGGCTGATGGTTGAAATCTTCAAAGCAAATTGGGTCGTCATTAAAGCCTGTTTGCGCTCTACGCTCGATATAGATCCGGCCTTGGTGAAGGTTAAGACAGGGTGCGAGAGTGATCTTGCGCGCACTGTGTTTGCCAACTCGATCACGCTGACCCCTGGAACCGTTAGCGTTGAGGTTGAGGGCGATAAGATTCTTGTCCACGCGCTTTATGAAGACTCCGCTGGGCCCGGCGCATTCGATGATATGGATCGCCGTTCTCGAGAAGCTTGTGACGGAAAGGGAAGAGCATGATTGGTGCTGCAGCCATTGCCCTTGTCGTCGCTATTGCGCTGATGCTCATCCGCGCGCTTAGCGGACCGACGCTCTATGATCGCGTTCTCGCGGTGAATTCGATCGGAACCAAGATCATTCTCTTGCTTGGCGTGATTGGGTTCCTGACGGGGCGTCCAGATTTTCTAGATATTTCAATACTTTATGCGTTGATCAATTTTGTTGCGACGATCGCGATCCTGAAATTCTTCCGGTACCGATCGTTCCAGGTCTCTTTGACCCGGCGCGGAAAAGGTGGGTCATAATGGACGCCTTGATTAGTTTTTGGGAAGCTTTTCGCCCAGCGCTTGGGTCAGCACTTTTACTGATCGGCGCAATCCTGGCAGTGATTGGCACCATTGGTGTGCTGCGCTTTCCAGATTTCTACACCCGCCTGCATGCCGCTAGCGTTACCGATACAGCCGCCGCAACGCTGGCGATTGTCGGCATGGCGCTGCTCGCGCCAAGCTTTGCCGTTGTGTTCAAGCTGGTCGTCGTGTGGCTGTTCTTGTTCCTGACGGGACCAACCTCTTCACACGCGCTGGCCAACGCCGCGCATACTGCCGGATTGCAGCCCCTTATCGGGCGTCAGGGCGGCGATAATGGGGATAAAGAATGACCGGTTTTGAGGGGGCGACCCTGGCCATCGACCTTTTGAATATCACCTTGCTGACAATCCTGTTCGTTGTCGCAATTGCGATTGCACGCCTGCGTAGCCTGTTCGCGATCGTGATGCTTTCGGGGATTTATTCCTTGATTTCAGCCACTTGGTTCGTCGCATTGGATGCTGTCGATGTCGCGTTTACAGAAGCGGCGGTCGGGGCAGGGATCTCTACCGCGCTGTTTTTAGGCGCCATGGTGCTCACCTCCAGGACCGCCAAAGCGGAGAAGGGCGCGACCCAGATCGTTCCGCTATTGGTGGTCATCGCGACGGGCGCAGTCCTGATTTATGCGACCATCGATTTGCCAGGGTTCGGCGATGCGGCCTCGGCCGCAAATACCGGTGTTGGTGTCGAGTTTATTGAGCGCACATATCCTGAGATTGCGATCCCGAACATCGTTACAGCCGTACTCGCCAGCTATCGCGGGTTTGATACGTTGGGCGAGGTTGGCGTGGTGTTTACTGCGGGGTTAGCCGTCTCTCTATTGCTTGGATTCGGTGAACGATCGCTCGGCGCAAGCGTGCGTCAGGAAGATCGTTCTGCGGCGCGGAAAAAAGACGAGGAAGAATCATGAAGGGCGACCATCACGTGATCCTTCGGGTCGTCGCGAAAGCGTTGATTCCTGTGATCGCTCTTTACGGATTTTATGTGCATTTTCACGGTGAATACAGTCCGGGTGGCGGTTTCCAGGCTGGCGTCATTCTAGCGGTTTGCGTCATCCTCTACTCACTGATTTTCGGAATCGCCCCAGCCATGCGCGCCGTAACACCAGGTTTTGCGAGATTTATCGCAGGGCTGGGTTTCATCATCTATGTCGGGGTCGGTATTTGGGCGCTCGCTATGGGCGGCAATTTTCTCGACTATGACGCACTTTTCCGAGAGCCTCCAGGCGGGCATCTGGGCCAACACACGGGTATTATCATCATTGAGATTGGGGTTCTGTTCGCGGTCGCGGGCTCAATGGTTACAATCTATTACGCTTTCGCGGGCCGGGTCAGCGAAATCCGAGATGAGGACTGGTAGGAATGCTAGAATTTGTCCTCGAGCGCGGAAACTATTGGGCGATCATCGGTTTGATGATGATCGGGCTTTATATCGCTTTCGCTGCCACGAACCTTATTAAGCGGTTGATTGGATTGGGGCTTTTCCAAACCTCAATCATCCTGTTCTACACATCTTTGGCGCGCATCGACGGTGGAACCGCGCCGATCTTGTTTGGCAAGGATTATAAAAAAGACAAAGGCCATGACGATCATGGCGAGCATGCTGCTGACGCGACTGAGCATGGCGGCCAGGCGGCGGATGCTGCCTATGGCGCCGCCAAAAGCTATGGCGAAGCCGGAATGGAGAATGTCTATTCCAATCCGTTGCCACACGTTTTGATGCTCACAGCGATTGTTGTTGGCGTGGCAACCCTAGCGGTCGGTCTCGCAATTATTGTGCGGATCAGAGAAGCCTATGGAACGGTCGAGGCGGATGAGATCCGGGCTATGGATCTCGACGTTGCGATCGCTGAGGCCGCGTCTGAGGCTGTAGAAAGTAAGGCAGGGGCGGCATGATCGACTTTATTGCGTCTCTCGTGCCGTCTAACCTTGCTGCGCATGCGCCTGCATTGTTGGTGGTTGGGTCTATGCTGATGGCGCCGATCGCGGCCTTCATGCCGAATGGCCGTCTTGCTTGGCTGACAAGCATCGTCGCGACCGGATTTGCCCTGTTAATGGCCATAGTCTTGCTGTCGCAAGTTCGGTCTGTCGAAGGCAATGCCGTTATTTCTTACGCCATGGGCGGTTGGATGCCAGATGCCGGGATTGAGTTCCGCATTGATGCGCTGAATTCAATGGTGCTCTTATTGGTTTCAACGATTGGCTTTCTGGCCGCGATTTTCAGCTGGCCGAGTGTCGCTGCCGAGATCCGTGAAGCCAAGCGGGCGATGTTTTATGCGGCTTATCTCGTCTGTTTTACCGGCCTGACGGGGGTCGCCTCAACAGGCGATGCGTTCAACCTGTTCGTCTTTTTGGAGATCAGCTCCATCGCGACCTATGTCTTGGTCGCTCTTGGTGCCACTCGGGATCGCCGCGCCCTTCCAGCGGCCGGAAACTACCTGTTGATGGGCACCATTGGGGCGTCCTTCTTCGTTGTCGGAGTTGGGTTTCTCTATG
Source organism: Henriciella sp. (assembly GCA_039970335.1). Classification (GTDB taxonomy): domain Bacteria; phylum Pseudomonadota; class Alphaproteobacteria; order Caulobacterales; family Hyphomonadaceae; genus Henriciella. The sequence goes on from JBDVMC010000017.1 coordinate 262,185, forward strand.
CTGCAACCGGCACGCTCAACATGGCAGAACTCGCCATCCGACTTCAGGATGTTCCGGACAATAAGGCCGTTTTTGCGGGCTACGCGTTCATCGTCGTGGGCTTGGGAATCAAGGCGGCAATGTTTCCGCTGCACCAATGGCTTCCGAATGCGTATGCTTACAGTCCTAGCTTCGTCACGATGTTTTTGGCCGCAACGGCAACCAAGGTCGCGATTTACGCGCTGGTCCGCTTCTTGTTCACGGTGTTTGGGCTTGAATTCGCTTTCGAAGGATCGACACTGATCTGGATCCTGATGCCAATGGGGATCGCCGCCATGGTCGCGTGTTCATTCCAGGCCGTGTTCCAGACAGATGTTCGCCGAACTCTGGCCTACTCGTCGGTCGCACAGGTTGGATACATGTTGCTTGGCATCTCGATCGGCACGGCTGCAGGGGTCTCTGCTGGCATGTTCCATCTGGTCAACCACGCGCTGATCAAAGGCGCATTGTTCATGGCCTTGGCAGGCGTGGTGCTGAGCTACCAAGGCACGACACTCAACGATTTCAAGGGGTTAGGGCGGAGCTCACCCTGGACCATGACCGCATTTGCAATCGGAGCTTTGTCTTTAATCGGAGTGCCTCTAACGGCTGGCTTCCAGTCAAAATACGCGCTTGTCACAGCTCTGTTTGAGCACGGTTGGTGGTGGGCTGTCGCGGTCGTGATGTTCTCGAGCCTTCTGGCCGTTGTTTACATGGGGCGGATCCTTGAGGCTGTGTTTTTCCAGACAGCGAGCAACCCAAACAAACGCCGAAAAGAGGCGCCTTTGATCATATTAATCCCGCTATGGGTGCTGGCGCTGGCGAATATCTGGGTTGGGGTTCAGGGCGGCTTCGTTGCGGGACTTGCGGATGATGCGGCAGCATCTCTGTTCATCGGAGGCGCATCATGAGCGGCGAATTGGCAATTGCTTTAGCCCTGATCCTACCGCTGCTGATCTGCGCTGGTATTTGGCTTGTCGGCCGTATCCCAGACCTGCGTGAAGGTGTGACCCTGGTTGGGTCGGGCGCCTTATTCTTCGTTGCAATCATCATTGCCCGAAAAGTCGGCGCGGGCGAGGCCGTTGAGCTCAGTTTGGGCGAGGCCGTACCAGGACTTGAGTTCGCGTTCCGCGCTGAGCCCTTGGGCGCGCTGTTCGCGCTGGTCGCAAGCGGCCTGTGGATCGTCAACAGCTTCTATTCGATTGGCTATATGCGCGGCAACCGAGAGCGCAATCAGACGCGCTTCTATATGTGTTTCGCGCTCGCTTTGTTCGGAGCTATGGGGGTCGCCCTCTCAGCGAACCTGTTCACCTTGTTTGTGTTCTACGAGATCCTGACGCTATCGACCTATCCTTTGGTGGCGCACAAGGGCGACGCGAACGCACAGCGCGGCGCGCGAATTTATCTGATGACGCTTCTGGGCACCTCAATCGGGTTCCTTTTGGTCGCCGTGATATGGACTGGCGCACTGGCGGGTAGCCTGGATTTTGTCCCGGGTGGCTTGCTGCAGCAAGCCGAAGGTCTGACGCCGCTTGTCTCAAGCGTTCTGCTGCTCTTGTTCGCATTTGGGGTGGGTAAGGCCGCTTTGATGCCGTTCCACTTCTGGCTGCCCAATGCGATGGTCGCTCCGACGCCGGTTTCTGCATTGCTTCATGCTGTGGCCGTGGTGAAGGCCGGCGTTTTCACGATCTTGAAAGTGGCGATCTATATTTTCGGCGAAGAGATCCTCAACGCTACAGCCTCTCGAGAATTCATCTTAGGCGTCGCCTGCTTCACCATTGTGGTGGCCTCATTGGTGGCCATGACCAAAGACAATCTGAAAGCGCGATTGGCCTATTCAACGGTCGCGCAGCTTGCCTATGTGACGTGCGGCGCTATGCTCGCAGACCCTGCGGGGTTCATGGGCGGATCGCTGCAAATCGCAGCGCATGCGGTTGGGAAAATTACCTTGTTCATGTGTGCTGGAGCGATCTATGTCGCGACGGGTATGACGAACATTTCGGACATGCGCGGTCTCGGAAAACGAATGCCCTTGGTGTTCATAGCGTTCTTTGTCGCTTCGCTCTCTATTATCGGGATCCCCCCACTTGCCGGAGATTGGCCAAAGTATGAGTTGATGCAGGGCGCTGCAGACGGCGGCATGGACTATGTACCTTATGTGCTGATCATTTCGTCGCTCTTGAATATTGCATATTTGCTGCCGATTCCGATCTTGGCCTTGATGCCACCACCAGGCAGCGGTGAGCCGGCGCCATATAAGCGCCCCGGCGGCGCGCCGATGCTGACCGTAGCGGCGCCATGTTTCACAGCATTCCTTTGTTTCCTGATGTTCTTCACAGTTGGGCCCGTGTCCGACTTCCTTGAGCCGGCGACAGGAGAACGCATACCGTCAGTCTATATGACCACTGGGGGTCAACCATGAACCTTCCTCCCGAACGCGATTCAAGCGGGCGCTTTATCAAGCCCGAAGAAGACGCCATTGCGCCAAATGACGACAATATGCACCCAATGTCGCGCCTCTTGTTTGGGTGGGTGAGTTCACCCCTGACACCATTGATTATTTTGATCGCGGTGATTGTGATTTCAGTCGGGCTTGTTCTGTTCGATTTCGCAGTCGACCGGCATGAGTACGTCGATATGGCCAACGCGAATGGGTTTTATGCCCTATGGGGCTTCGCAGCGTTTGGGCTGGCCGTCTTGTCGGGCTGGCCATTGGGCAAACTGCTACGACGTGATGAAGACTATTATGGCGAAGCCGATACAACGCCTCACGACGTGGAGCGGGAGCCATGAGCGGTTTGCTAGGACAAATTAATCCAGGCCTATTGCTGATCTTTGTCGGGTTTGTTGGCTGCTTCATCTCGGTCCAGCGTGTCCGCCAAGCCTTAATGGTGGCAACACCGGTGGTTGCGATCATTCTTCTGGCTTTGGCTGAGCGAGGAACAAATCTGTCGGCCGTGTCGGCCCTTGGCTTGGATATGATCTTGTACAAGGTCGACAGTCTCTCATTCATTTTTGGATTGGCGTTTCTGATCGCGTCTTTCCTCAATGCCGTTTACGCGCTCCACACTGATGATCGGCTGCAGGACGGCATGGCCTTGGCCTATGCTGGTGCAGCGGTCGCTGCGACGTTTGCTGGCGATCTCATGACATTGTTCGTGTTTTGGGAGATTACGGCTGTTAGCTCGGTTTTCTTGATCCTGAGAGCCGGAACCAAAGCGGCCTACCAAGCTGCGATGCGATATCTTGCAGTCCAGATCTTTTCGGGTGTCCTGCTGCTAGATGGCCTAGCTTACGTATACAAGTCGACAGGCTCTTTGTCGCTCGACGCCTTCACGTCTTTTGATCAGCCTGGGGCTAAGTTTATCTTCGCGGCCTTTGCGATTAAGGCGGCGTTTCCATTCCTCCACAATTGGCTGCAAGATGCCTATCCAAAGGCGACCGTTGTCGGTGCAGTTGTGCTCTCAGCTTTCACCACAAAGCTGGCGGTCTATGCCTTTGCCCGAATGTTCCCAGGCTTCGAGATCCTGATCTGGATCGGGGCATTCATGACGGTGTTCCCGGTTTTCTTTGCTGTGATCGAAAACGATCTGCGCAAGGTCTTGTCTTATTCGCTCAACAACCAGCTCGGCTTTATGATTTGCGCTATTGGGATCGGCACGCCGCTGGCGCTCAATGGCGCAGCGGCGCACGCATTTGCACACATCATCTATAAGGGCCTGCTCTTCATGAGTATGGGCGCGGTCCTATACCGGGTCGGTACGGCCAAAGCCAGCGAGCTTGGCGGCCTTTATAAGTCGATGCCTTGGACGACGATTTTCTGCATCATTGGTGCAGTTTCGATCTCCGCATTCCCGCTCTTCTCGGGTTTTGTCGCCAAGGCTATGACGATGAGCGCTGTCGCGGGCGAAGGTTATATTATCGTCTGGTTGATGCTGCTCTTCGCCTCGGCAGGTGTGCTCGAGCATTCCGGGATCAAGATTCCATACTTTACCTTCTTCGGGCACGATAGCGGAATACGGGTTAAAGAGGCGCCGTTTAATATGCTGCTCGCAATGGGTATGGCGGCGTTTATCTGTATCGCGATTGGTCTGCCGACAATTGGTGGGTTTGGATATGGTTGGCTGTATAATATGCTGCCCTGTACGGTCACCGCTCCGGCCGATGTCTGTTTGATGTCAGGCGAGGAGATCAAACCGTACAAGCCATATACCGTCGATCACGTGCTGACCCAGCTGCAATTGCTGATGTTTGCCGTTCTCGCCTTTATTCTGCTCAAGCGGTTCGGGTTGTACCCACCCGAAAGACCTGGAACGATCCTGGATACCGATTGGCTATACCGCAAACCCGGCTATGGCGCTTTCATGTGGGCAGGCCGCGTCTGGGGTAAAGCCGGTCCTGCCATCACAAGCGTTTTTGCGGGGATCGGGGCTCGAACGTTCGAGAAGATTGAAACCACCTTTAGCCCACGCGGCGCGTTGGCGCGTGGGCCATTGACGGTCAGTATGGCCATGTGGTCGGCCGTGCTTCTCGGTATTGTTATGCTGGTCGTGCTGCTCGCGCGATAAGGTGTTCGGGCGTTCATTTCGAGCAACACAATATGCATCGAAAGTCATTACAGGCTTAAACGCAGCTGAGTTTGTACAAATTTGTGCAATACTTCAGAATAGATATGTAATTTTTGATTTACTACCCGCAAGTTGAAACCATATATATTTCCCAACTCAAAGGGGAACGTTAATGAGTGAAGAAATCGACCGCCTAGATGCGGCGCCGGTAACAACTATCGAATATGCATCCGATATTGTTTCAGCATATGTCAGCAATAACCCAATCCAAAGTGCTGAATTGCCCGACCTTATTCGGGAAGTACACTCGACACTACAAGACTTGAAGAATTCAGCAGGCGAAGCTGCTGCGCCTGAGCCGGCGATCGCGATCAAAAAGTCAATCACGGATGATTTTCTGATTTGCTTGGAAGACGGCAAGAAGTTCAAATCATTGAAGCGCCACCTGCGATCCAAGTATGGCATGAGCCCGGAAGAGTATCGTGAAAAGTGGGGCTTGCCTTATGATTATCCAATGGTTGCGCCAAGCTATGCTCGCAAGCGTTCAGCATTGGCGAAAGAGATGGGCCTAGGAAAGCTCGAGAAATAAATCGACTTCGAAACAAATACTTTCATTTCGATATCGGAATGAAAGTATTTGGTAATAATGGTTAAAATTTTACTGCTATTCCTCTTGCGTGGTGATTCGAACTGATTCAAGAACGGTTCATCGAATCACCACGGGGGTGGCAATGGCTTATGAGTCAACAGGGTTTAAAGGCCTTACTGAGGCGCAGTCAGATTTGATCGCGCACTGGAAAGGTCGTGGTATTGGGATGCTTCCGCCGGCGCGTGAGCAGCTTGATCCTGGCGCCATCCGCGCGCATTTATCGTCCATTTCTATCGTTGAAATTGGCCAGTATGGCCGCGCCCGATTCCGGTTGGCGGGGTCAGCGCTGCGCGCCATTTTTGGGCGCGAAATGCGCGGGCGATTTTTGTCTGACCTGGACCAAGAAATATTCGAGATGTGGTCGCTGGGCCTGTCGCGTGTTTTGGATCAACGACGTCCCATTGGTGGACTGATTGAACGCGACGCGGATGTGCACGCTTGGTTGCGTCTTCCGCTACAAAATGGACCGACTGGTGCGATGGTCTTGTGCCACGATAGCTTGATCCCGAACGCGCGGTTCCGAAATCAATGCAGCACTGGTTCCTACAAAAAGAAAGTATTCGTAAATAATATAGCTGCCTGAATTCATTTGAATACTGTATTCAGGTTTAGGAAAATAGTCCTACACTGTATTCACCATGGTAAGTTCTTTGTTCGCTAAGTCGAAGGAGAATGAGCGTGGGTAGCCAACAGAGAATCGACAAGAATAGCGCCTGCTTGGCGGTGAGTCTGGTCGCGTATGCCCTTGAAATGAAGGCAGAAGAAATACTCTTGCCAGAGCGCGGACCGCGAGAACTCGTCAGGGCGCGGCAGGTCGCCATGTATCTTACACATGTTGGATTGGGGAAAAGCCTCTCGAGGGTAGCGATTGCTTTCGAGCGAGACCGATCCACGGTTGCCCATGCCTGTCACCGAATAGAAGAAATGCGCGACGATATCGATTTCGATGCCTGGCTGGAAGCGCTGGAGGAGGGGTTGAACACAGTCGCGCCATTGCTGGCCAAGGCGGCTTGAAACCCCGCCTGATCCGCGCCTTACAGCGCGGCGGTGTCGCTGCCCTCATCCGACCAGACACTTGGGGGGTTTGGAGGACCAAAGACCGGCGAGGGCGCATGGTCGGCACGTTGAGCGGCGCTGATATAGATATTTTGCGGCTAAGAGAGCAGCTGAGTCCCACCGGCGGGAATGCTCCTAGAGCGCTAATTTGGTCAGGGGCAGTAGACCTTACACCGGCGTGCGAAGCCGCCTTTCCTGACCTTAAACACGGTGACGCGGTGACCGGACGGACATTGCTCGAAAGCCTTATGTTGAAATGTCACGACCCCGCGTTCCGAAAGGAAATACGCACCGCTTGTCAAAATTATACTGCAGACATTGAACGGGCCGATGCAAGCAGTGAAAGAGTCACCATGAACTGGAGTGCCTTCGATGCGGGTGATCGGGTCCGATCTCAACCCCTCTACGACCCTCTTCAGGTGTCTCAGGAAACCGTGAAAGCCAGGACGCGTTTATCTAAGCTTGCCGATGCGCTTTCGCCCTGCGATGCAAACTTCCTTCGCCAGCTCGTTCTCTTTGACGCCACGCGATCTGTTTTGGCGCGAAAATTTGAGATGCGTCCAGCGCTGGCGGAAAGGCATGGATTATCACTGTTGAGAGTGCTGGTTGAGTTGTATCGAGCGAACTTCAATATGGCGAACTAGGCTTTTGATGCTGTGTCCTGAATGCGCACGAGCATGGAGGCCAAGCCGTTTGACCGTTGAGCGCTTAACGCGCCTTTGACCCCAATTTTGGTCAAAAAAGCATCCGCATCAAAATCACGAATCTCTTTGCGTGGGGCCCCGGAATAGAGCCTTATCAGTAGCGCGATTAGGCCTGATACAATCATCGCATCGCTTTCAGCTCTGACGGTCAGCTTATCGTTCGCGTCCGGCGTCAAGACGATCCAAACCTGAGAGGCGCAGCCTCTTACTTTGGTTACTTCGTTGCGCTCCTCTGGTAAAAGAGGTGGGTTGGCTTTGCCCAAATCAATGATGTGGGCATAGCGATCTTCCCAATCATCCAGGAAGCTAAACTCGTCTTCAATTTCGGCGGCGCGTTCAGTGATGGTCATGACAGGCATTTGGGGCTTAAGCGCCCAAAAGAAAACCCCCGACACTGAGGCCGGGGGCTTAAAACTGCATAGAGATATATCTCTAGTTAGAGACTTTGCCGATGCATTTACCGATGTCGGAAAGCGCGTGCTCACCAATGCAGAACGGAACTTCGTAATGCTTGTGGGCGGCGGCAACACATTGCTGCAAGTTGAGGTTTGCCATGTTCAGGCAGCCTTGCGTTTCACGTTCGCTCATTGCTTGGCGCATGGAGCTCGCAACGCTCGGGTCAGCGTTGAGAATGCGATAGGCGGCAAGCGTTGTTATGCGATCGGCGATTGGTTCTTTGCCGCGTGCAATACGCTGTGATTGGCTGAAGCTTGAGACAACCGATGGCACGCGGATTGAGTTTGCTGCACCGGAGACGCTTTCCCAAACCGATGGGGCGCCAGAGCGTCCAGCTTGCTGAAGCACGGTGTTGATGTTCGGCGATTGCATCGCGGTCAGCATCGCGCCGCGGGCGGGGATGCCGGATTGTGTGGATGCGAAGAGGTTGGTCGCGGTGGTTTGCGAGTTGCCGACGCGGCCTTTAGCCCAGCCAGCGCCTTGCAGGCTATAGGCTTGTTCTTTGACGTATGCGGCGGCTCCTGCCAGGCGGCGACTGTCGGCATTCACCGCACTCAGGGCCTGGTTCACGGCAGCGTTTCCGCCGCCAAGGGTGCGCGCATAACGGACATCGTTCTGCATCCCGGTCATCAGCATTTCACGGCCGTAATAGCCTTCAATGTCACGCACGGCGGCGCGGAATTCCGGGTTTTGGGCTGCGACTAAAGCGGAGTAAGCCATCCAGCCTTGGGTCAGCTGCTCAGGATTGTGGCCGCCAAGATTGTTCAGGGAGTTTTCGATGTCCCCCGCAGAGGCGAAGCCATTGCTCTTCACATCTGTCACTTCACCCTGATACGTCGCATACAGCGCTGCTGCGTTTGCGAGGGGGTCATTTTTCTGTACAGTTACAGAGACGGGTTGAGGTGCAGGTGTTACTAACTGCGCACTGGCTTGAAGCGTCAAACCGGCGACAGCCACAAAAGCAGAGATTACGGTTTTTATGGTCATGAATAGCTCCCTCACTCTACGACCTGGACACTGGCCCATCTTTTGCGTCTCGCAAAGGCTAGCATCTGCTGAAAATTGGATTCTGACCGATAATTTAATGAATCCGTGATATGAAAAATGCCTAACAGAGCTGACCATACCGTTAACGCGTCGCAACGAGATCCATTAACTCGGATTAACGCATACGCCTTGATTGTGGGGTCAATTGCTGCGGGGGTCGCGGCTGTCGCTGTAGTGTTAACGGGTGAGACACTGGGAATATGGACCGGCGCAGCGGTCTTAACCTTACTTGCTTTTTTACAAATATTTTTCTGGTTCCCACGCATTCCACTGCGAAAAGATGCGCCGGTCGCGGTTGAGGCTCAATCTATTGCGCCGGCAACACCCAATGTGTTCGACAATGAACCAATCTTGGTTGTGAGTGTTTCTCAGCATGGTCGTGTCCGCGCCTTTTCGGGGCAAAGGGCATATCTTCCAGGTTTGCGCCCGGGGGTGATTCTAGACGATTTGCTGCGTATGCAACGAACGGATCTTGAGGCGGGTCTGTTTGTTCGCCGTCTTCAATCTGTTGACGGAGAGTTGGTTGTACTGTTGCCTGCTTCTGCTGACGGGGGGGATGTCCAAGACGCGGTCCGGGAGCGAACCAATTTTTTCGCCGGCCTGGGGCACGACTTAAAAAGCCCATTGAATGGCATTATTGGCTTCGCTGATATTATGGACGCAGAATTGCGCGGCCCTCTTCCGGACGCCTATCAAGATTACCCCACACTTATTCGTGAAAGCGGAGAGACGCTGCTGCGTCTGGTTGAAGACTTGTTGGGCTATGCGAAGGCTGAAGCTGGCACTTATGAGTTGGACCCAGCAGAACTCGACATCGCAGCCAGTGGAGAAAGCGTCTTGCGTCAATCAAAAGCGCTTGCCGAATTGTCGGGTGTCACGCTCCAAATGAAGACGAGCGGCGAAGTCCTGGCGCTTGCAGATGCAGGGGCTGTCCGGAGAATTTGGGATAACCTTGTTTCCAATGCGATCAAATATTCGTCCAAAGGCGACTCCATCACATTGTCCGCTTTTGAGCGCGGTGAAGCGTCTTATATAAGTGTACGAGATACCGGCGCTGGAATGAGCGCGGGTGATCTTGCCAGGATTGCAAAACCATTTGCTCAAGGTGAAAACGCGAAGGGGCGGTCTGGTACTGGCTTGGGGCTCGCCATGGTGCAAAAGCTTGCAGAGTTGCAGGGCGGTCGGGTCAAAATTGAAACCGCGCCGGGGCAGGGGACCACGGTCACTGTGAAACTGCCTGGTGCAGCACGCGACGAAAAACGAGCGGCCGAGTAAGTCGGTTAAGGCCGTTTTTCGGCTTTCATCTCGATCAAGACTGCGACTGAAGCAGAAACGAAAGCCAACATCAGCGCCCCTAAGACGGGCAATGTGAACAGCGATATCAAACCCCTAGGCAAGAGACTTATCAGGCCAAGGCCGTCGGGCGCGGTGCCGGCTTGCAATTCGACGAAAGATAAAAACAACAATGACGTCAGAGAATGCATTTCGATACGGGTTCGCTATGGTAAAGGCAGGGTTAATGAGCTCCTGTGATGCAAATGCGATGCCGGAATATGTGAGGCCCTATGTTTGAAGAGCGATTGCCAACTAAGACTTGGGTCGATGCCCTGATGCGACGCGCTCAGATTGAGGGTGCGTCGGCGTTTATCATTCAACGCGGTGATGCCTCACGCGGCGATGTGCTGATCAAAGTGGCTAATTTGCGAGGCGAGGCCCGCGCTTACGTTCCCCGGACATCTATGGAAGGCGAGAGGGTTTTCGTCGATCTGGCAAGCCAGGAGATCGGCCCAGATGAAGCGAGCGTGGACGCTTATTTGCGCCGCGCGGGTGACCGTGATTCCGACTTATGGATCGTGGAAATTGAAGACCGGGACGCCCGTCACTTTCTGACCGAGCCCGTCGAATAAGTGTCATTAAACAGAGCTGTAACGCTTCATTAACCGCCAATGGTCGACATGTGCCCCAAGTTTAGGGGTTTCCCATGTTATTTTTGTTGAATGACAAGGTCATTGAGATCGACGCACCAGAGGCACATTTGATGCAGCGCTGGCGTACGATCGGCTGCGGCGACCCTAGAACTTTGCGTGCGCAGGATGCGGTTGAAGCCGCCATGCAAACCTATCGCGGTCTACCGGGCCCGATCAACGAAGTAGACCCGGTGGCTCTGCAGGACATCGCGGGTTTGATTATCGCCAAGACCGGCGCAAATTGCCTGATCCTGAAGCCAACCGCTGCTGGTAGTTACGATCCACGCCTTCGCGACGTGCCGCCTCTCGTTTTGGAGACCTACCAACGCGGCGCCGCGAATGATCGCGGTAAGCGCGTGACGGCATAACCGGACAGAAAAACCATCGCTACTATCGCCAATTCGACACCTAAGCAGTCGAACGCGTTGAAGCTTTGAGCGAAACCACCTAAGTCGCGCTTTGGAATTTCTTAAAGGCGATACTCGATGTCCATGTCCTTATCTGATCAGGCCGACCGTCGCCGGACCTTTGCGATTATTTCCCACCCCGATGCTGGTAAAACGACCCTGACGGAAAACCTCCTCCTCGCAGGCGGCGCTATTCGAGCGGCGGGTGAGGTTGCGGCGCGCGGCGAACGACGTCGAACGACCTCTGACTGGATGAAGATTGAACGCGATCGCGGCATCTCGGTTAGCGCCTCGGTGATGACGTTTGAGTTTCGCGGCAATGTCTACAACCTCCTTGATACGCCGGGGCACGAGGATTTCTCCGAAGATACTTATCGGACGCTCACGGCGGCTGATTGTGCGATCATGGTGCTCGATGCGGCGAAAGGGATTGAGCCGCAGACTCTAAAATTGTTCGAGGTTTGTCGTTTGCGCGATATTCCGATCGTCACTTTCATCAACAAGATGGACCGGGAGGCGCTGGACCCGCTCGAATTGCTGGACCAAATTCAGGACCAGCTTCAGCTCGATTGCGCGCCGCTCTATTGGCCCGCTGCGTCGGGGCAACGATTTGGTGGTATGACGGACCTGCGGACCGGCGACTTTCTACATTACTCCAAGAAGACGGCTGACGAAGGTCTCACGCCAGGCGAGTCTGCACGTGTCGCGCTCGATGATGTGAAAGACGAGGTTGATCCAAGCGCGCTCGAAGAGCTGGACGAAGGCAGCGAGATGGCGCGCGAGATGCTGCCCGACATCGATAAGCAAGCCTTCCTGGAAGGGCATATGACCCCGGTCGTGTTCGGCACAGCGTTGCGCCATTTTGGGGTCGGCGAGTTGCTTTCTGTTTTGGAAGAATTTGCGCCGGCGCCGCGGCCGCAATCCTGCCAGAAGAAAGAGCAGGATCACACGATCCATCGCGGCGACAAAGGCGTGACCGGCTTTGTGTTCAAAATCCAAGCGAATATGGATCCAAACCATCGCGACCGTGTCGCATTCTTCCGAATTTGCTCTGGTGAGTTTAAGCGGGGCATGCGTCTAAAGACGTCGACCGGCAAACAGCTCAACGTCCACAACCCGCTTATGTTTCTCGCACAAGACCGAGAGATCGCTGAAACCGCTTATGCGGGGGACGTGATTGGTGTTCCGAACCATGGTCAGCTTCGGGTTGGAGACAGTCTGTCGGAAGGCGGCGATATCAAATTCGCTGGTATTCCGAACTTTGCGCCAGAAATTCTGCGCCGCGCTCGAACCACCGATCCGATGAAAGCGAAGCATTTGCGTAAAGCGCTCGAAAGCCTCGCTGAGGAAGGCGTCACGCAATTGTTTAAGCCGAATATTGGGTCTGACATGATTGTCGGCGCAGTCGGCGCGCTCCAGATCGAAGTTATGGCCGAACGCATGGTCAATGAATATGGCTTGGACGTGGTGTTCGAAATGGCGCCTTACAATGTTGCGCGCTGGATGCATTGCGAGGATGAGGCTGTGCTTGAAGCCTTTGTCGACAAGAACAAGTCCGCTTCAGGCACAGACCTGGACGACGCGCCGGTCTATTTGGCCAAAAATGCTTGGGATGTTGGTTACGCTCAGGAAAAGCATCCCGACATTCGATTTACCGCAACCAAAGAGCGGTCTAACTAAAACGCTGAGTACGGCGGACATAGACAAGAGGTGACGACGTGCAATCCACATCAGATTTGCCCCCAATGCTGACCTCGATCTTGCCCGGATGGGCGCAAGATGGGATCCTATATATCAGCGACCTCTGGACCCAAGGTGCCTATGGTTTCACCTTCGGCCAGATTGTAACTATCTTCGCGATCATATTGTTTTCTTTGAGTATTCGAGGTCTGTTTTCTCGAGTTGTCGTGCGGGGTATTGCGCGCGCGGCGAGCGGAACGGAAACGAAATTTGATGACGCCTTGGTGCAAGCGGTCTCAACACCGCTTCGCGTTATTCCGGTGATCCTGGGGATCTATTTTGCGCTTCAATATGCAGAGATTTCTGGCGGAGCCGCGGAAGTCGTCGACCGCGTTTTGCGGTCTGTGATTACATTGGCTGTGTTCTGGACCCTTTCGAGAACCGTCAACGCACTAGAATTCATCTTCACAGACCTGCGCGACACGCTGTCACCGGCGATCATCGATTGGATCGTCAAGCTGCTGCAAGTCATATTAATCGTCTTGGGCTTTGGCGCCGTGGCGCAGCTTTGGGGGATCGCGATTGCGCCGCTGATTGCAGGTCTTGGCGTGTTTGGCATAGCTGTTGGCCTTGGCGCCCAGGACCTGTTCAAAAACCTGATCGCAGGCATATTGATTATGTCCGAGAAACGCTTTCACCCTGGCGAATGGATCAAGGTCGATGGCGTCGTTGAGGGCACGGTCGAGAAGATCAATTTTCGCTCAACGCTGGTGCGCCAGTTCGACAAGAGCCCGGTCTTCGTTCCGAATTCAAAGCTCTCAGACAACCCCGTGACGAACTATTCGCGCATGACCCATCGCCGGATCAAATGGGTGCTTGGTGTTGAGTATCGGACCACGGTCGAGCAGCTGAAATACATTCGCGATGAGATCGAGACTTTGCTGTTGAACGATGATCGTTTCGCCAAACCTCCCGAAGCGGCTCTGTTTGTGCGCGTTGATCGTTTTAATGACAGCTCAATCGACTTCTTGATCTATTGCTTCACCCATTCAACCAATTGGGGCGAGTGGCTCGCGATCAAAGAAGAGTTTGCGATGGCGTGCTATGAAATCATTGAACGCGCCGGAACTGGTTTCGCCTTTCCAAGCCGGACGCTGTATTTACAACAACAAGATGCGCCCGAAATATTACCGCCGCCCGAAACAACCAAAAGCCTTATAAAACCGAAGCAGGATGGCGGAGATCGTAGTCTTGCAAGCAGCATCGGCGATGAAGGCGACGGTTAGTCCGTTCAAGGCGGGTTCAGTTAACCCTTCCCCTAATGCGAGGGCGAGTTTACAACGCATTGAGAGTGGAGGTCCCTGATGCTGCGTTTGTTGTCTTTCCTATTGTTTCTGGCAGGTGCTGTTGTTTTAGCCTATGGCGGCTATCAGTACATGCAGCCGGAACCCGAATCTTCGGCCATGTCGGCGCCTGCGCCGCAAGGCAGTGTTGGCTTTGACGTCGGCAATTCAGATCCGGTCGCCAGCTCACCTCCAGCAATCGCCCGCGCGATGACGTCAGATATGGACGAAATGTTCGGGGTGGCGTCTTCCTCCACAGACGACTTCATGAGCACGTTACGCACTGTCCCAATTGCGCATGAAACGCCTCGTGGTGCGCAGTTCGGTCGCCCCTTCTCGGTGACGCTTTCCCTCGACGCGACCGGCGACGATAGCGCCACAGATTCGCTGCCTGGAACAGGCAATATCGTTGAAGGCGAAGCACAGATTTCCAATACAGTGCAAGCGCTTGTCTCTGGCGAAGCATTTAGCGTTGAGGCGATTACACCTGCGACACAGCGGGTTTCGCCGCTGACAGAAAATGTCTGGCGTTGGAAGGTCACGCCCACAGCCATCGGCAATCAAGAATTGGTGATCGAGATGTTTGCCCTCATGGACGGCGAAGCGCTACCGCTCCGCACGTTTAGAGACTCGGTCGACGTCAAAGTCTCACGCGTTGGCCAAGCCATCGCGCTGGCCCAATCGATAAGCCCGATCACGGTCGTTGCTGGCGGTATCGGGTCGATGCTCGCTGGATTGTTTGGCTTTGTCAGCTTTTTCCGCCGTCGATAGAGGCTTCTGCCGTTTAGGCCCCGCCCTGTAACAGGGCTTGGCTAGGCAAATCCTAAATTGTCTGAAACAAACGATCCTCATTACGATATCTCTTTCGCAAAGGACCTATCGATGCGCCTGAACAAACTTTTCGCTGGAACGGCGGTCGCTCTCGCGCTCGCGCTCACATCTTGCGGGGGAGGCAATGTCGACGACGATACGCTGACTTTGCGCCGAGGGATCTCTGCCAAAGTCGATACACTCGACCCGCACCGCTCTTCGGCGGCTTGGGAGAACATTGTCATTGGCGACATGTTCCATGGCCTGATGCAGCATACAGCTGATGGCCAGGTGATCCCGGCGATGGCTGACAGCTGGACCACAAGCGAAGACGGCCTGACCTGGACTTTCACACTGCGAGACGCGACTTGGTCTGACGGCGTCGCTGTTACCGCGCAAGACTTTGTCTATGCCTTGCGCCGGATCCAGGACCCCGCGATCGCATCGCAATATTCCTCTTTGCTCTATGTCATCAAGAACGCTCAACCTCTAAACGAAGCGCGTGTCGCGCCTGAGGACCTTGGCGTACGCGCGATTGACGAGAAGACGCTGGAGATCGTTTTGGAAGAGCCGGCGCCTTACTTCCTGGGCCTGCTCACGCACTATACGACCTTCCCAGTGCCACAGCACATTATTGAGCAGTATGGTGAGGCTTGGATCCAGCCAGAGAACATCGAGGTCAACGGGCCCTATAAGCTGGTTTACTGGGTCACTGGCGATCAGCTCGTGACAGAGAAGAACCCGCTTTTCTATGAAGCGGATACGCTGTGTTTTGAACGCGTCAGCTATTTTGAACTTGAAGATCTTGCTGCTGTCGAACGACGCGTCGAAGCGGGCGAGATGGATATTTACAACGCCTTCGATGGCGGCCGTAAGGCTGAGCTCGATCGCCGTCTCCCAGGTTGGGCCCGGACCACTCCTGGCTTGCTGACCACGTATTGGAGCTTCAATTCAAGCGAAGCGCCGTTTGACGATATTCGCGTTCGCAAAGCCCTCGCGATGGCGCTCGATCGCGAATACCTGGTTGAGAACGTCCTGACGCCTGGATTTGTTCCCGCCTATAGCTTTGTCCCGCCTGGGATCGAAAACTATGAAACGGACCGCCCGGAAGTGTCGTGGAAATCTCTGACCCGCCCAGAACGTTTAGAGCAAGCGCGCGCTATGCTGGAAGATGCTGGCTACGGCCCAGACAATCCATTGCGCTTTGAATACAAGCACCGGTCTACCGACGATAATCCCAAGGCGGCGCCCGTGGCGCAAGCAAACTGGAACGAAATTGCGCCTTGGGTCGATGCTCAAATCCTGCGCCAGGATACGAAAGTGCTTTACGCCGATCTGCGTCAGAGCAATTTCGAAGTGGCTGATGGTGGATGGCTCGCGGACTATAATGATCCCCTGAACTATCTGTACCTTCTGGATAGCGACACCGGACAGCAGAATTACGGCAATTATTCAAACCCTGAATATGACGCCATTCTTGATGCGGCGAGCCAGGAACGTGATCTGGTCAAGCGCGCCGAACTGTTCGCGCAAGCCGAGAAAATCATGCTCGAGGACCACCCAGTTACGCCAATGTGGTTCCAAGTGACGAAGAACCTGGTCGACCCGAACCTGGACGGTTGGGCTGAAAACGCGGAAGATAATCACCGGTCACGCTGGCTATGTCCGTCCGATCTCGGTACGGAGACCGCTGAAACGGAATAAAGACAAGGCCGGGGGAGGCGTATGTCAGTAGAGCTTGAAACCGCTGGAGCCGCCTCGATAGGCGGGCTAACCACACGCCAATCGGCGGACTTGTCAGGCCAGCCTTGCCGGAATTGCGGTGAAACGGTCGAAGGGCGGTTTTGCGGCAATTGCGGACAGTTGGCGGCGAGTTTTCACCGCCCCATCCTGTCACTGATTGGCGAGACAATCTCTGACACTTTCACCCTGGACGGCCGGTTGGCGAGAACGCTGCCGGTTCTGTTGTTTCGTCCCGGGCGACTGACCAAGCAGTATACATCTGGCAAGCGTGCGCGATATGTGCCGCCCTTTCGATTGTTCCTGATTGCCAGCCTGGTTTTCTATTTGGCGCTCTTCGCACTCGTCCCACCAGGACAGTATATCAACGTCGATGACGAAACGCGCGCAGAAATCGCCGAAGAGTTACGAGAACCCGACACCATAGAGGAACTGGACGAGATTGAAGAGTCGGCGCGTGAACGTTTGGAGCGCGCGAATATCAGTGTCGGTGCGCCCGATGCCATTCGCAGTGACATTGAAAACCGCGTCGTTGCAGTTCTGGACAATCAACAGCAATTCGCGGCGCAACTTGAAAACTGGTTGCCCAGGCTGAGCATCCTTATCGTGCCGATGACCATCGTTGCTTTTTGTATCCTGCACATCTGGCGCCGTAAGCTTTACGTCTATGACCACGCCGTACATGCGCTACATTTACACTCGTGGATCTATCTAACCGGCGCTTTCATAATGACGGCGGGACCATACCTGCCGAGCTTCCTGCTATGGGCATATTTGGTCGGCTTCTTCATCTATATCTGGAGGAGCTTGGCGGTGGTCGGCTCGACGGGCATAATGATGTCGGGGCTCAGGTTGTTTCTGATGCTCGTGTTTTGGCTGATTGTGATCACTGTCATCATGCTGGCGACCGTCGTCGTCAGCGGTCTATCCGTCCAATCTTGATGTTTGTCGCCGTGTTGAATTGAAGGCACTGCAATGAAAAACCGCCCAATTCCGAGCATAGCAGACGACCTAAAAGAGCTGGTTCGTGATCTGGTGATCCATGAAGATGAGTATGTGATCGCATTCAATAAGCCATCCGGATTGGCCGTTCAAACGCGCGGCAATCGTGGGACCTCGCTTGATCACTTACTCTGGACTTTCGCGCGATCGAACGGCAAGCGGCCGGATCTGATTCATCGCATAGATGCTGGAACTTCGGGTTTGATTTTGGCCGCGAAGACGAAGCCCGCCACAGCGTTTCTATCCGCAGAGTTCGCGGCGCGGCGGGTCCGCAAAAGCTATGTCGCGCTCGTCTCAGGGATATTGCCCAAGCTTGATACAGGAACCTGCGATACGCCATTATTGAAACAAGGGCGGTCTGTAATCCCGGGCGAGCTTGATCAGGGCGCGGATGCGGCACGAACAGATTGGTCGATCCTATCACGATCCAAACAGGGGGGGCTGATCGAGGCGCGGCCGCGCACGGGGCGTTTGCACCAGATCAGGGCGCATTTGGCATCAATGGGGTGTCCGATCTTGGGGGATTCGATTTACGGGATGGACGCCCCAGCAGCCGATCGCTTGATGCTGCATGCGGCGGGGCTGCAGATAACGCTACCCGATAAAACAGAACTGGCGCTCGAGGCGCCAGTTCCAGAAGACTTTGTTGCAAAGCGTCAAGCGCTCGGGCTTTAGCCGCCTTCGCCGAGGGAAATCGTCATCGGGGCGCCTGGCCCCAAGTCGAAGCCGAGATAGGTCCAGGCGACGACCAGCAAGATCCCGCTAATCAACATCCAAACCGAGTAAGGCAGCATGGTTGCGGTCAAGCTTCCAAGTCCAAAGCTCGGCACCCAGCGGCGCGCAAAAATCAGGATAAGTGGGAAGTAGACCATCAGCGGCGTGATGATGTTGGTAGCGCTATCGCCGACGCGATAGACCGCTGTTGCTCCATCTGGCGATACGCCGAGCAGCATCAGCATCGGCACCATAACCGGCGCGAGAAGCGCCCATTTGGCGGAGGCCGAGCCGACGAACAGGTTGATGATCGCCGAGAAGATCACGATCAGGCCAAGCAGAATTGGCAGTGGCAGGCCCGAACTTTCAATTGCTGAGGCGCCGTGAACCGCGCTGATCAGCCCGAGATTGGACCAGCCAAACATCGCAACAAAGTGCGCGGCGGCAAATGACAGGACGAGGTAATAGCCCATGTCCTTCATCGCTTCCGACATCATATTGACCAGGTCGCGGTGGTTCTTGATCGTGCCTGCTGCAGCGCCGTACGCCCAACCCGCCGCGAGGAAGAGGACGAGAAAGCCGCCGACGAGTGATTGGAAGAGTGGGGCAGCGCGCTGATACCAGGCCATGCCTTCAGTGCCCTCGCCATCTAGCCATAATGGCGTGCCTGGGCCCGCGGTCATAAACGCCCAGAGCGCAATGACTCCAAGCACGGCCAAGCCTGCATTCCGCAACCCTTTTTGTTGTTCGGGCGTAAGCGCGTCATTGCTATCGCTATAGCTGTCCGCGTCAGCGCCCTCCTCGGGACTCCATGTGCCGAGACGGGGTTCAATGATCTTGTCTGTGACGACCCAGATGATCGGGAGATAGATGAAAAGCAAAACTGCGATGAAGTACCAGTTGCCGGCAAGATTGGCGTCATAACCCGCATTCAGAATTTCACCTGCTTCTTCGGTGATCCCATAAAGCAGCGCATCGAGTTGCCCGGGGAACAGATTGGCAGAAAAGCCGCCAGACACGCCTGCAAAAGCGGCTGCAATCCCTGCCAGCGGATGGCGCCCAGCAGAAGCGAATAAGACGCCTGCCAGTGGGATCAATACGACATAGGCCGCATCCGCCGCATGGTTGCCAACCATAGCCACCAGGGCGACAACTGGCGTTAGTAAAAAGATCGGAGCCCCGCGAACCGCAGACCGCATCGCGCTCGCGAAGAGTCCAGAACGCTCTGCGACGCCAGCACCCAACATTACAACCAAGACGTATCCGAGCGGATGGAAATGTGTGAAGGTCTTCGGCATCTCGACCCACAGCCGTTGAATATTTTCCGCTGCGAGCAAGCTGACAGCGTTGATAATGCCTTCGTCGCCGATCCCGAATCTCGCTTTTTGGCTATCTGGCATTCCGCCCAGGACCTGGTCGCTCAACGTGGCGTTGACGCCCAGAAGAGCGCAAATGACCGAGATAACGATTAGAGCGATAATGAAGTAAGCGAAAAGGAAGACCGGGTCCGGCAGTTTATTGCCTGTTCGTTCCACCCAGCCAAGAAGGCCTTTCGTTTGCGCTTGTTCTGCGGCCTCCGCCATGCCTCAATCTCCCAGAATAATAGAATATATTACGATTTAGACCGCCGAGCCATGACTGGCAATCGCAACCATGTAGGCTGAATCGAACGATCTGAGCAGCAAGAGCAGAGTTAGCGCTGATTTTGCGCGCAAGAATTTCTTGGCGTAGCCTTGTCGTTCGGAAATTTATGCCCGACGTGTCGTCAGCATGCATGAAAAAAGGAATATTAGCCCAATTTACAGCTCAGGATTGTAAGATTCTTGATTGCGCGAACAAGCATCCGATATAGTTCGCGTGTCGCATGCAAGAACGACAAAAGGGGTGAGTGGTTCGATGGAGATAGACAAGCACCTTGGTCGCCGCATTGTCGAGGCTCGCCTTGCATTGCAGCTAGATCGTGCAGAGGTGGCTTCAGCCATCGGTGTGACCTTGGAAGACTATAAAGCGATTGAAACGGGCGCTATGCGTATTCAGGCTGTCTATATGGCGCGTCTATCGAAGGAGCTTGGGCAACCCTTGAAATGGTTCTTCGATGGCCTGCCTGGCCAAGACACGCTCAACTCAATCCGTGTTGCAAGATAACTAGTTTGAATTTGACTTCGCCGTTACCGAGAGTTCCATCTCTGCAGCGACGCGACGGAGCGCGGATTCCGCAGCTCCGAGACTTTCGTCCAGATCTTTAAGAGCTTCAGGCGAAACTGGACCAAGATCGCTTTTTACCCACGCAATCGCCCGCAACATGTCAGCGACATACTCAATATCTTCGATTGATAGCTGCGGTTCCGCCATTCTTGATACCTATGCGTTGGGCGACGATCTTACATTAACCATTCGTCACTCAATTTGAAACCGAATGCAACCTTGAGGTGTCCAAATTCGCGAAAAAATTTTGCGGGTTGCAACAATTTGTGGGCGAATTGTTGTCAATTTTGTTCCCTAAACAGCCTTGAGCAGCTCGGGTTCTTCGCTCTTTTCCAAAATGCCTAAAAGTGTACCTGGAGACGTGTAAGCGCAGAACAAATCCCCTTTTGGAGCGAGGGCAACCGGTAGTCCAACCCGCGTCGCTTCGGCGGCCATTTGGGTTTGCCAATGCATGGATGAGCGCTCGCCAATCAAAACTGTGCCTTGAATGTTGCGAAAGAAATCATCTTTCAGCATCGGGTCATGGCTAAGGCACATCATAGCGTCATAGTAGAGTTGCGCTGGATCTATTTCCAAAGCCAACGCACCAGCTTTGAGGTAGTCCGCGGCGTTCGCTTGGACGTAAGCGAGATCGTACTCATTTTTTTGATAAATATGCGTGTAAAACGAAACCGGGTCTTTCCGGATCAAGAGTTTCATGCCTTGGATTGCGACCTTCAAACCACTTTCACTCGTTACGATTTGCTTGAGCATGGCTTGGAACCAGGTTGGGGTGAAAACCTGCCAGATGTCTTGATTAAACATCGAGTTGGCGAAGATCGTATACGATATTTCAGGAGCTAAGTGGACCAACCGATAGACGACCGGGTTTGAGCTTCCCATGGCGAGCACGACGATGTCCGACAGGCTGAGCGTGGTGATCAATTTGCGGAGCATTGCCGCTTCAGCCATCGCCGTTGCACCATTTGTGATCGGGGTTTTTTCAATCAGTACGGGGGGGAGTGCTGTTGTGCTGCCAAACCCTGCGCGGCGGACGAACACTACTTGCAAACCAGCCTGCCACATCTCGTCGCAAAACACAGAAGAGGGCGGCAGTGGAAATTCAATCGAATGAAAGATCAGCAGCGTTTGCATGTCTCGCAACGATCCACCATAGACCATCACTTCGAACGTATAAGCGTTCTCGCTGACGCGGATCAGTTGAAATTTGCGATCAAACATATCAATCGCTCGAGACCGATCTCACCAGCATAAAAGCGTCGGTGCAGACAATCTCGAGAGCCTTATTCATCATGCGTCACCCAATCGGCTAAGCCCTGAAATAGCAATGAAATTCTACGTATCGGCGTGATGAATAATTCGTGATCGCGTCATGCGAGCGTTCGCTTTGTGGGGTGTTTGACCCAGGCACTTAGGCCAGGTGGGCAATCGGGTTTTGAGGCTTCGGCTGGTCTATGTGTCTGGAAATTGATTTCGCCATCCTGAGTTTTGGCTCTGCGTGAACCCATAAAACTGTTATACCGCACCGATGATGGAGGTCGAAAATGGTGAGATGGATTTTGGGCATAGTGTTTGGCGTGTTAGCGCTAGGGGTTATTCTGGTTGTTGCGCTGCAAGCGCCGACCAGTTGGAAGACGGCGGAGTCGCTTAGAACTCCGGAGGAACGGTTCGCGAACCTGGTCGATTATCCGTTTCAGCCAAACTATGCTGAGATTGAAGGCTACCGCATTCATTATATCGATGAAGGTCCACGGGATGGCGAGACCATCCTGCTTCTGCATGGCCAACCTTCGTGGAGCTACCTCTACAGGCATATGATCCCGTTGCTGACCGAGCGAGGGTATCGCGTCATAGCCCCTGACCTTGTTGGCTTCGGAAAGTCTGACAAGCCGCTCAAGCAATCGGATCATAATTACCAAATGCACGTTGATTTGATGACGCAGTTTGCGCGCGAGGTTGATCTGCAAGCCGTCACGATGTTCGCCCAAGATTGGGGGGGGCTAATAGGTTTGCGTATGGTCTCGGAAGATCCGGATCGCTATGCGCGGATCATGCTTTCTAATACCGGATTACCCGCTGCTGGTGGCCTGCGCGGGTGGATCGGGTATCCGATAATCCGGTTTCAGGTCTGGCGTGAAGGCAAGCCTGAATCACCGACGGGTGACGGCGAGTTCCGGTTTACGCGATGGATCGCATATGCGCTGAGCTCCGATTTTGATCTATCGCCCTTGATGCAAGGCGCGACCACAAGAACCCTCTCGGACGACGAGCTCGCCGCCTATTCAGCGCCCTTTCCTGACGGGACATACCGGGCGGCAACGCGCGTTTTCCCGTCTATGGTCCCGTCGCAACTGCGCCAAAACCAGAAAGTCATGGATGAGGTTTACGCCAATTGGGACAAGCCGTTTCTCACGGCGTTCGGAGACAGCGACCCGGTGACTGCTGGAGGTGAGCAGGTCTGGATCGACACCGTGCCTGGTGCGAGTGGCCAACCGCATACGATTATCGAGAATGGCGGACATTTCATCCAGGAAGACAAACCGGAAGAGCTCGTTGCGCGTTTAGTGGCCTTCATCGAAGAGAATTAGAGCGTGTTCGCCTAGTTCAACTTGTCCTCATCGCGAGGCTTCGGAGGCGTGAAAGCGGGCGGTAAAGGCTCAGCTTGCACGCCTTCTTCTTTCAGCGATTTACGCTCATCAGCGGTGGTTTCGCCCCATATCGGTTTTTGCTCGGTCTCGCCATAATGCATGGCGCGCGCCTCCGAGGCGAACCCGTCGCCGACATAGTCGAAATTCTCGGATACATGTTGGCGCGCTTTGGCGGCGAGTTTGCCAAAGACTTTTTGGGGATCAGGCGTGGTTGACTTTTTCGTGCCGGAGACCGCAGGCGCCATGATCGCTTTGCCGACATTTGATCCGCCGCATTGCAGGCACTCGACAAGGCCGCGCTCAGCCTGTTTGTCATAAGCGTCTGACGATCCGAACCAGGCCTCGAACTCGGCCTCGCAGTCAGAACAGATGAGCGCGTATTTAATCATTTACGCGGCGAGTAGCGCATCCAGCTTACCAGCCCGTTCAAGCGCCATCATTTCATCGCAGCCGCCAATGTGCAGATCACCGACAAAAATTTGCGGGAACGTGCGAGCGCCGCCAGATTTCTGGATCATCTCGGCTTTCTTCTTTGAATCCATGCCGGCATCGATATGCGTCATCTCCACATCTTTTTGCTTCAACAAGCTAAGCGCGCGAGAGCAATAGGGGCAGAATGCACGAGTATAAATGGTCACTTGGGCCATGGGTGAGGCGATCCTTTTGTCCAGTTCGCCCCTTATATGGTAAGATCGGCCTCTCTTACAACGCGGGCGAGCACCAGCACATTGACGCGGGCCGCACCCGCTTTCTTCAGGGCTTTGGTGCACGCTGCCAATGTCGAACCGGTGGTCAGCACATCGTCCACAAGCGTCACTGTGCTGCCTTTGATGCGTCCCTGACGAGACGCGCGCACTTCAAATGCTCCGGCGACATTGCGCCGTCTCTGCCGAGCGGTAAGGCCGCCTTGGCTTGGCGTGTTGCGCTTGCGCGAAAGACCATCGACCAAAGCTAGGGTTCCTGTGTTGCGCGCGACGCCCTGCGCGAGCCATGCGGCTTGATTGAATCCGCGGGTCGCCAAACGTTGATAGTGCAGGGGAACTGGCACAAGCCAGTCCGTCTCTGGTATCAAATCACGTCCAGCCAGCGCCATCCAATTGGTCATCGCTTTTAAGCCATCTCGTCGCCCGGCATGTTTGAGCTCAAGTATGGCTTGGCGCGAGACGTCATCATAAGCGATTGCCGCGCGCGCTTGATCCCATTTCGGGGCTTTCGCCGCGCAGGCGCCACATTGGCTGTCTTCGCCCAGATCAATTTCCAAAGGCATACCGCAGGTGCGGCATCCGGATCCGTTCAGAAAATTGATTTTCGCGAAGTCTTCTGGGGTTAGCGGTCCGTCGCCGCCATGGCGTTCGCCGGTCACGATTGAGCGATGTGGCCACACGAAATTAGCGATCGACCTCAGGCCCGCTCTTGCGGAACGCGTTGTCCAGTGCATATCGGAACTCATGACGCCGTCTCCATCCCCATTGCTGTTCGATCGGGCGCTTATTGCTCGTAACCGAGATCGCGCCTCTGATTGTTATCAGGACTATGACTTCCTTAAGCGGAGAGAGTCGACTCAATTATTGGACAGACTCCGTGATAGCCCGCGTGAGTTTCCCCACGCATTGGATCTATGGGCTCATACAGGGCAGGCGAGTCATGCTTTGAGAGAGAGTGGGTGCGTCGATAAAATTACCGCTCTGGAGCCCTCGGCTCAGATGCGTGCTGTGCTGGCCGGCGACGGGTTTGACGTTGCCGCGGCAGAAGACGAGGCGCTCAACTTTGAGCCCGCTTCGTTTGACTTGGCCGTCAGCATCTTAGCGCTGCATTGGGCGAATGACCTGCCGGGTCTGTTGAGCCAGATCCGCACCGTGTTGAAACCTGATGGCTTGTTTCTCGCTTGCCTCTTCGGCGGCGGGACGTTGAGCGAGTTGCGCCATTCTCTGATCGAAGCAGAAAGCGAAATTACCGGCGGCGTCAGCCCCCGTCTTTCACCATTGCCAGGGTTGCAGGATATGGCGGGTCTGTTGCAACGCGCGGGGTTTGCTTTGCCAGTTGCCGACATTGAGCGCGTCACCGTTCGCTACGCGCATCCGATGAAGTTGCTCCAAGACCTGAAGGGTATGGGAGAGCAGGCTGCGTTTGCGCCACGTGCCGGGCAAGAACGCAGGCCGTTATCGCGCCGGATCCTCGCGCGAATGTCCGAGATCTATAGCGAGCGGTACAGCGACCCAGACGGAAAAGTTCGCGCAAGTTTTGAGATCGTCTGGCTCTCGGGTTGGGCGCCGGCTGCAGGGCAACCCAAACCTTTGCGTCCGGGAAGCGGTAAGTTCAGCCTCGCGGACGCGGTCAAAAAGGCTGGCTCTGAGCCTTCTGATTGACCGCGCCGGGTTTGTATTACCAGCCCAACCGGACACCGGCGCGGGCTCCGACATCGCCGCGATCTGGCACGACGCCCACCGCGACATTGGCTGAGAAATTCTTGTTCAGACGCTGCGCGCCAGAGAAGGCAAGGGCGGTGCTGCCTTCATAATAGCCAATATTAGCGGTGAAAGCGGTGCTCTCATTTGATTGCAACCAAGACGACCCGGACAAGGCATTCGCGATCGCGATCCCAGCGGTGTTTGCGTCAACCCGGTCTTGCGTAAGCGCGAGCTGCTGGCTGACATTATCGAGGTTTAGACCGAGTTGCTCAAAATCGGTTTGGAGCAATCCGATCGCAGCAGCATTGCCATCGCGAACGATGCATTCATTGGCGGACGCGGATTGCAAGGGGGCGAGCATAATCGCGGCGATTGTGCTCGTCGCGGCGGCGCTTAGGAGTTTCAGTTTCATGTCGCTCTTCCCTCAATGGGGCGAGCGCTCATTTTGGTTTGAGACGTTTCACCCACAGCATTACCCTCGGTAGATGGGGATAAGCCTAGGCTGCCGATGAATTGGCGGTCATTATCTCAGCGTATGAGAAGTATAGTCTCTATGTATCTATAAATTATATTTTTCATCCTTAACGGGAATATTTAAGTGAAATTTTATTTAAAATAATCAATTCAAAACACGCCATTAAGTAAGTGTTAATACTGCGAAATGGCGTGTTTCTACTTAATTCGAAGCCTGTTTGGGGGACGTGAAGCCAACGCCCCTGCAACGTGCTCCCTATGTCTCAAATCTTAGCGATTCTGACGGTTGTCGATCAAATCCTGGACCACTTCTGGCTCGGCGAGCGTGGACGTATCGCCGAGATTGTCAAAGCTGTTCTCGGCAATCTTGCGTAGGATGCGGCGCATGATTTTGCCTGATCGTGTCTTTGGAAGTCCGGTCGCAAACTGAATGAGATCTGGTGACGCGATCGGGCCGATTTCTGTGCGGACGTGTTGCACGAGGCTCTTCTTCAGGTCGTCATCTGCCTCGGCGCCTGCGACCGGCGTGACATAGGCGTAGATGCCCTGACCCTTAATCTCGTGCGGATAGCCGACAACGGCCGCCTCGGCGACGGCATCATGGGCGACCAGCGCACTCTCGACTTCGGCGGTACCCATGCGGTGGCCAGACACATTGATCACATCGTCGACGCGGCCGGTTATCCAGTAAAAGCCATCTTCATCGCGCTTGCAGCCATCGCCGGTGAAATAGGTTCCCGGATAGGTGCTGAAATAGGTGTCGATAAAGCGCTGATGATCGCCGTAGACGGTCCGCATCTGGCCGGGCCAGCTATCGGTGATGATCAGATTACCTTCTGTGGCCCCATGCAGCTCAACGCCTTCAGCATCAACCAGTTTCGGTTGGACGCCAAAGAAAGGATGCGACGCGGCGCCGGGCTTTTGATCTGTCGCGCCGGGCAGGGGCACCATCATACAGGCGCCGGTTTCTGTCTGCCAATAGGTGTCGACGATCGGGCAACGCGCCTCGCCAACCGTGTGATAATACCATTCCCAGGCTTCTGGATTAATCGGTTCACCGACAGAGCCGAGCAGGCGAATGCTTTTGCGGCTGGTCGCATTCACTGGCCCTTCGCCTTCACGCATGAGCGCGCGGATCGCGGTTGGCGCCGTATAGAAAATCGTCACGCTGTGCTTGTCGCAGGCCTGCCAGAAGCGCGAAGCATCCGGATAAGTCGGCACGCCCTCAAACATCATGCTCGTCGCGCCGTTCGCGAGCGGGCCATAGACGATATAGCTGTGCCCGGTCACCCAACCGACATCGGCGCTGCACCAGTACACATCGTCTTCTTTTAGATCGAAAACATATTCGTGCGTCATCGAGGCCCAGACGAGATACCCGCCGGTTGTATGCAAAACGCCTTTCGGTTGGCCGGTCGAGCCAGACGTGTAGAGGATGAAAAGAGGGTCTTCGGCATTCATCGGCTCTGGTGGGCAGTCGGTGCTCGCAGTCGCGCCCGCTTCATGCAGCCAGATATCGCGGCCATCTTGCATATTCACGGGATTGCCGGTGCGGCGGACCACCAGCACTTTTTCGACCAGGCCGCCCGCGATGTCGCACGCTTTGTCGACATTTTCTTTGAGCGGAATGATCCGCCCGCCGCGCACGCCTTCATCTGCCGTGATCAGAAACTGGCTATCGCAATCGGTGATCCGGCCCGAAAGGGCTTCTGGTGAGAAGCCGCCAAAGACGATTGAATGGACGGCTCCGATCCGCGCGCAGGCCAGCATGGCATAAGCGGCTTCAAGGATCATCGGCATATAGATGGTGACGCGGTCGCCTTTCTTGACGCCCATATCTTTCAGGACATTCGCGAACCGACAGACCGCCGCATGCAGCTGCTTGTAGGTCACCTTGGCGTCGTCGTCCGGGCTGTCGCCTTCCCAGATCAGCGCCGTCTTGTCGCCGCGAGTCGCCAGATGGCGATCGATACAATTGTAAGCAACATTCAGCTCGCCATCGCTGTACCAACGCACGTGCAGGTCAGACTTGTCCCAGCTGACGTCTTTGACTTGGGTGTAGGGCTTGGACCAATCGAGCCGCTTGCCATGCGCTCCCCAAAATGCCTCCGGATCAGCGATCGAAGCGGCATACATTTCTTTGTATTTTTCCGGCGATAGATTTGCTTTCGAGGCGAAGTCTGTGGGGACGGGATAGACGGAAGTCTCGGTCATACGAATTGGCTCCATTGAGCATGCAGAGGTTTGGCAGTTACAAAGCGGATTTGATGGGTGAGGTAAAGACCAGCCTACTCAGCGGGGGCCATATCTGCGTCTGCGATACCATGTCTTTGGCGGGTGCCGGGGACGCGGATATCTTCGACCAAATCTTGGATTTCCTTTGGCGGCGCTTTAGTGGCGAGGGCGGTTGCGATGCCCAGCGCGCCTGAGATCCACATGAAGACGAAACCGATGCCTTCTGGTGAAACGCCAAGGAACCAATGGCTTGGATCGGTCTCTACGAATTTGAAATAGTAGATATAGCTAAATGTCGATACCAAACCGAAGACCATTGAAACGATCGCGCCTTCCTTGTTCATCCGCTTCCAGAAAATGCCGAGGAAGATGATCGGGAACAAAGATGCCGCTGCGAGGCCGAATGCGAACGCCACAACTTGTGCAACGAAGCCTAATTGCCCGGCGAATATCCCGAGCAAGCCCGCGCAGAAGACAGCGCCAGCGGCGGCGCCTCGCGCGACCAAGAGTTCGGTTTTGTCATCCATATCTTTGAAGAACGTCCTTCGGCAAAGGTCATGACTGACCGCAGAAGAGATAACCATGAGCAATCCGGCGGCCGTCGATAATGCTGCCGCTAGGCCTCCCGCGACGACCAACCCAATCACCCATCCGGGCAATTGCGCGATCTGCGGATTGGCGAGCACAAAGATATCGCGGTTGGGATTAAGCTCGTTCTCAATACCGTCAGGCGTGTTCGGCCCGCGATACTGCATGATGCCGTCGCCATTCTTGTCGTCAAAGCTGAGCAAGCCGGTCTTCTCCCAGGTCTTATACCATTCGGGCACGGGCTTGCCGCCGTCTGCTTCGATCGCAGCAGCCTCGGTCGCATAGTCTGCATCGTCGGCGATGTAGGTGGCTTCATTGACGGTATCGATGAAGTTGATCCGCGCGAATGCGCCAACCGCTGGCGCGGTAGTGTAAAGCGCGGCGATAAAGACCAAGGCCCAACCTGCAGAGATACGGGCATTCTTGGCGCTGGAAACGGTGAAGAACCGTATGATCACGTGCGGCAACCCTGCTGTTCCGAACATCAAAGCGCCAGTGATTGCAAACACGTCGAACATGGATTTGCTCGTCGACGTATACTCGATGAAGCCCAGGTCGGTGACCGTTTGATTGAGCTTTTCCAGCATCGGGGTTTCAGTGCCGGCAGCGTTGGAGATGAAGCCAAGCTGCGGGATCGGGTTCCCGGTAATGATCATCGAGATGAAGATCGCGGGAACGGTATAAGCAAAAATAAGCACGCAATATTGCGCCACTTGCGTATAGGTCACGCCCTTCATCCCGCCGAGCACGGCGTAGAAAAACACGATCACCATGCCGATGATAATGCCCCAGGTATACTCCACTTCGAGGAAGTTGGAGAAGGCGACGCCAACGCCTTTCATCTGTCCTGCAATATAGGTGAATGAAACAAACAGGGCGCAGACCACAGCGATCAAACGTGCGGCGTCTGAATAATAGCGATCGCCAACAAAATCCGGGACGGTGAACTTGCCAAATTCCCGCAAGAACGGGGCGAGCAAGACCGCGAGAAGCACATAACCACCGGTCCATCCCATCAAGTAGACAGATCCGCCATAGCCGAGAAAGGCGATGAGCCCAGCCATGGACAAGAATGACGCGGCCGACATCCAGTCCGCTGCGGTCGCCATACCATTTACAACGGGGTGGACATCATGCCCGGCGACGTAGAAGTCCGCGGTCGATCCGGCACGGGCCCAGATGGCGATGCCAATATACAAACCAAATGTCCCGACGACGAAAAAATAGGTCCAAAAAGACTGATCCACGGCCCTAATCCTCCACGCCGAATTTGCGTTCAAGGCGCGCCATCGCCCAGCAATAATAGAAGATCAGAGCGACAAAGACATAGATCGCACCTTGCTGTGCAAACCAGAACCCAAGCGGCGCGCCGCCAATGCTGAATTGATCCAGGAAGTCTCTGAATAAGATGCCTGCGCCGAACGACACAATAAACCAAACTGCCAATAGGCTCAGCGTTAAACGGATGGTCGCGGACCAATAGCCTTTCGCATCAATCTTTGTTTTCTCGGACATGGTTTGTGCCCTCCCTCAGCATTTTTTACCACTACGGCAGATTCCGGGCGGGTCCGTCAACACTGATGGTGAGGCCGAGCGAGGTTTAGGGCTTTTGATCGTCCGATGCGGCACGGGCGGCGCGGCGTTCTTTCAGTCCAGCAAAGATCAACCAACCGGCCAAAATGATGCCGCCAAAGAGGTAGACTTCCAAGCCGCCAAAGCCCGGAACGACAAGCGCATTCGCAAGTCGAAAGGAAAAGATCGCTGCCATCAAAATACCGAGCGCGATCATGATATGGTGTTTCATTGCGCGTCCTTTCGCTGATTGAGCGCCAGTTCGAGAGTCGAGTTTATCGAACCTGGTCTCAGAGAGATATCTCTATATCGGCAATTCGGTCGTGTTCTTTAGACACTCCATTGCGAAAGTAGCGCTAACATCTTCAACTTCGATCTTCGAGATCAGTGATTTATAGACCCCGTCATAGTCGCTGACCGATCCAACCGCGACCTTCAGCAAATAGTCGACATCCCCCGCCATCCGATAAAACTCAACGACCTCCGGAATCGCTTTGACTGTTTTGGCAAATGTCTTGAGCCAAGCGGACGAGTGATCGCTGGTTTTGACGGCGACGAATACAGTTTGGCCCAGTCCGAGCTGTTCCGGATCGCAAATTGCGACGCGCGAAAGTATAATGCCATCCTCTTCGAGGCGCTTCACGCGTCGCCAGCAGGTATTCACCGAAACGCTTAACCGTTCTGCGATGGTTTCGAGGGAGGCGGTCGCGTCCGATTGAAGGACTTTCAAGATCTGGCGGTCTGTATCATCAATATTTCTCATAATTGTGCTCGTAATCGAAAAATTTAATCAGTTAAATCACGTTTTGGCAAAAATACGTAATGAATTTTGATTTTGCTTGAGGGATGCTTCGTCAAACGGAGTTTAGAATGGCATTTTCGGGTCTCGCTCAGGTTGAGTTTTGCGAACAAAAGCGGCTGGCATCTCTTGCTGGAATGATTGGTGGGACGCCGCTTTTGGCGGTGCACTTGCGCTGGAAAGGCGTGCGACGAGTCATCTTCGCCAAAGCCGAACACTATAATCTGACAGGTAGTATTAAAGACCGCATGGCGCTGAACATCTTGCGCTGCGCCTACGCGACGGGCGCGCTAAGGCCGGGTGATACAGTCGCCGAGGCCACAAGCGGAAATGCGGGGATCGCGATTGCGGCGCTCGCACGCGCGCTCGGACATCCAGTCCGGATCTATATGCCTGAATGGATGAGCGATGAACGTAAGTCTCTGCTGCGGTCGCTCGGTGCAGACTTGCATTTGATAAGCCGCGAGGAGGGTGGCTTCCTTGGTGCGATTGCGGCCACCGAAAAACTCGCAGAAGCGCGCAGTGACGTGTTCTTGCCCTGCCAGTTTGCCAATCGGGAAAACTGCAACGCGCATGAAACGACAACGGGCCCCGAAATTTTCAGTCAACTCAGCTCAGTCGGTTTGGTACCAGACGCATTCATTGCCGGCGTTGGAACTGGTGGCACGGTTATGGGCGTCGGCCGCGCATTACGCAGCGTGAACCCGAACGTGCATATTCATCCGCTCGAGCCGACTGAGTCGCCAACGCTTTCAACAGGATACAAAACAGGCTCGCACCGTATCCAAGGCGTGTCAGATGATTTCATTCCCTCGATCGTGAAATTGGATGAGCTTGATGACGTTGTGTCCGTATGCGACGGCGATGCCATCCTGATGGCACAGAAACTTGCGTCCGAACTGGGTTTGGGGGTTGGAATATCTTCGGGTGCCAATCTGATTGGTGCTTTGACCGTGCAAGAGCAGATTGGGCCAAAATCAGCGATCGCGACAATCTTCTGCGACGACAATAAGAAGTATCTGTCGACTGATCTTGCGCGGCACGAGCCAGTCAAGCCGGGCTATATTTCACCAGATGTCGAGCTGATTGGTTTTGAGAGTGTGCCGTATCCCGCAGCTAAAACGGCAACCACTACTTGAAGGTGAAATTCGCGGGTCGCTTTTCTAAGAACGCTTTGTAGCCGTCCTGAAAATCTTCGTTAGAGAAACCTTGAACAAAGAGACTTGTCGCTTTGGGATCAGCATCGTCCCACCCCGACTGTAGGCCTTTGATCATTGATTTGATCGCCCGCGTTGACCATTGCGAGATAGCGGCAATTTCTTCAGCAAAATCGCGTGCAGCATTTAAGCCTGATGCTTCCTGAGGCAGGCGATCAATCAGCTTCATTTCTTTGGCTTCTGCCGCTGTAAATATGCGCCCTGTGAATAGGATATCTTTTGCTGCACCCGGACCGATGGCTTGAAGCAGCCGCCGTGTATCGCCTGCCGGATAGACCAGGCCGAGCTTGCCGGGTGTCACGCCAAACTTCGATCGATGGCTCGCCACTCTCAGGTCGCAAGCCATTGCCAGGCTGACCCCGCCGCCAACACAAGCGCCGTCAATCGCAGCAATGGTCGGCTTCGGGCAGTTTTCCAGCGCGTTCAGAGCGGCGCCAATGGTGTCACCTGCCGCTTTCGCGCTATCTTTGGTCGCGTAGGTTTCTTCGAATTCTGATATGTCAGCCCCCGCTGCGAAGGCACCAGAATCTCCGCCATGTACAATCAAGACCTTTGTCTCGGGATCCACGACCGCTTGCTTGACGAGTCCTGGAATGGCTGCCCACATATCGATCGACAAAGCGTTGCGTTTTTC
The DNA here is from genome assembly GCA_039970335.1 of Henriciella sp. Classification (GTDB taxonomy): domain Bacteria; phylum Pseudomonadota; class Alphaproteobacteria; order Caulobacterales; family Hyphomonadaceae; genus Henriciella. The sequence continues at coordinate 295,126 of JBDVMC010000017.1, forward strand.
AGGCTTGTTGAGGACGATCTCAGCGAGCGGTGCGGCAAAGTCCAAACGAATAGAAGCGGTCAATTGAGGTCCTCGGCAAGCGCTCCAAGTGGAGCCTGTGCGTGTCTACTCGCAATTTAGGCAATGCGAAGCAAGCAAGCTTGAAACTGGATCGCGTTGACCGGTCCACGCCCTCACCTGGGAGGCACCCTAATTCGCAACGAATATCCAAAAACTATACGGCAATTTGCCCTTCTTTATGTATGAGCCTTACTAACTTGCGACAAACCGCGACAATTTGAAGGTCGCATGACAAATATGTCATGTGGCAAAGCCAAGCGAAGAAGGAGCAGCTGCAACGTGACTGAAATGCCCACGATTCTCGTCGTTGATGATGAAGACGATATCCGTGAATCGCTCTGCGCGCATCTCGAGCGTTCGGGCTTCTCCGCGGCTGGAGCGGCATCTGCAGCTGATGCGCGAGGCTGGCTAAATACGAATGACGCAGCTTTGGTTATGCTCGATATCATGATGCCAGGCGAAGATGGCTTGAGTTTGTGCCGCCATCTCCGTGAAGTTGATAAGACGCCTGTCATTCTGTTGACCGCGCTGACCGATGATACCGACAAAATTGTCGGGCTCGAAATCGGCGCTGATGATTACATTACGAAACCCTTCAATCCGCGCGAACTTGTGGCTCGTATTCGCGCCGTGCTGAGGCGCTCCGTCGGCAAAGAAGACGAGCCAAGCGGATCCGGCCCAGCGTCGTTTTCGGGGTGGATTTTGGATGAAGAACAATCGGAAATCACCAACACTGAAGGTCTGGTCGTAACGTTGAGTGCAGGCGAATTGTCGATCCTCAAAGTCTTTTTGGAACATGCTGGCGAGGTCTTATCCAGAGATGACTTGATGCAATTTTCACGGGGGCGCGAGACGCTCGCCTTCGAACGCACCATCGACAATGTCATTTCCAGATTGCGCAAGAAGATCGAGGCAGACGTTTCCAACCCCCGCATTATCAAAACGGTGCGCGGCGGTGGATATCGCTTAGTCTCAGCGAGTGAATGATGAACCGGTTGCTCCCCAAATCCTTATCTGGGCAGTTCATCTTGTTGCTGGTTGTTGCGCTTGTGGTTTCCCAAGTTCTCAACGTTATCCTCTTGATGGGGGAGCGACAATTTATTGCCCGAACCGCACACTATGAAACCGTCATCAATCGCGTCGTTGAAGAGGCAAAAGAGCTCCCCGAGTTTGAAGAAAGTGATTTGCCTTTGATGTTGGTCGCGGGCGATGCGCCGCGCGGCGCTATCTTCATTTCGCAAATTAATCGTGCGGCGTTGGATGATCGAGGTCAGGCTCAGGAACAGTATGCGACTATACTTGCGACCCGTTTGGAGGCCGCTGGCATCAAGCCACTTTCGACGGACGCGCGCACTATGGGGTTTTCCGGCCGACAACCACCGCCGCCGCCACGCGGGCGGGGTGGACCGAGAGGTGGGCCTCCAGGAAAGGGGCCACCGCCACGTGGCGGGGCGCGGATGTATCATCCACGTACGCCCCCTGAAAATGGAGGCCGACCTGGGCCCGGCTTCGAGGAATTGGTTCTTTCAGCCGAGTTAGAGCCAGGGGTTTGGATCAACGCACTTGCACCTTATTACGCGACAGAAGCGATGACTGCTCGCGCCTTCCTCACCACCGGCTTAACTCTGATCGGCGCGATTCTGGCTGCAATTTTTCTTGCTCGGCAAATCGGCAAACCTATTCGCGAACTTGGGCGAGCGGCGGCCTCTCTCGGCCGCGGTGAAACGGTTGAAGCATTGCCTGTTCGCGGGCCGAAAGATATTGAGGTCACGACCCGGGCCTTCAATACAATGCAAGAGCGTCTAACTCGATTGATCGAAGAGCAGCGTTCGACTTTGCGGGCCGTGGGACACGACCTTCGTACGCCACTCACGTCGCTCCGCCTTCGAGCCGAAGGCATCCCGGAAGAGCATGGCCGAGAAAAAATGATCGCAGGCCTCGACCAATTGGCGACCATGACAGAAGAAATCTTGAGTTGGTCAAAAGACGCATCAGCAATGGAAGAGGTTGTCCCGGTCGACCTGCCAGCTTTGCTGGATAGTCTCGCACAGGACTATTCAGACCAATCCAAAGAGGTGACCTTCCTGACACCGACCAAGTCTTTCATCTTGAAGTGTCGACGATCCGGACTGCGACGGGCGATCCGAAACGTTATCGACAATGCGCTTAAATATGCCGGCAATGCAGAGATAACGCTTGCTGAGGAGCAAGACCATTTCTGTATCCAAATTGTTGATGATGGGCCGGGCATTCCGGCGGATAGCCTTGAAGATGTTTTGACCCCTTTCTACCGTCTCGAAACCTCACGCAATCGCGGCACAGGCGGGACGGGGTTAGGGCTTTCGATCGCGCAATCAATCGTGTCGGCGCACGGTGGATCGCTGACGCTTTCCAACCATCCTGACCGCGGTCTGCAAGTGTCGATGTGTCTCCCGCAATCCTAGAATGGCGCGAGACATGCCGACACGAACCGCGACAGAGCGAGGCTATCAAGTCTCTCAACCGCTGGGTAATTTGAACTCGAACACAGGACTGCAGTGGTTCCTCCCTGATTGCATTTGCAAGTCCCGAGTTCAAAATTAGATCCTACCCCCATTCCCCTCGATGGATTGGATCCCAAGGAGGGCGACTCGTGTCGCTCTCCTTTTTTTGGGAGGTCTTCGGTTCAATTTCTTTCGCGACAGATTGCGACAAAGCAAGTGTGTTCTCGCGCGCCTGGTTTTGTAGAATTTGATCGAACCAAGATAGCAACAAATGGTCGGTCAATTTGATGAACACGTCTAAACTCTTGAGTGCACTTGTGCTCAGCTCTATTCTTCTAAGTGCCTGCGCGAGTGGGCCAGAACGTCGTCCTCAGCGGGGCGGTGATCGCGGCGGCGCCCAATCTGGGTTTGAGGGTTTTGCAGCCAAACCTATCGCGCTCTTATTTGCGGGTATGGATGCGAACCAAGACCTTGTCGTCAGTGGTGACGAGCTCGTGGCTGGGATTGAACGAGAGTGGAACCGCCTCCTAACAAAACGCGCCGTTGGCGCGCTGGAATATGGGGAATGGTCGCTCGACGCATTAGGGTGTGCAGAAGCGCTGCCATCCTTCATTTCCTTTGATCGCGATCTGGACGGACGGATGTCTGAGCTAGAGTTTGGTGATCGGCTACGCGCTGAGTTCCGAGACTCGGACAAAAACCAAGACGGATTTCTTGACCGATCGGAGCTTCTGTTCCGTGTAACGCGGCCCTCGCGCAATGAGCAAGGCGGGCAGCAAGGACGAGGTTCTCAAGAGGGGCGACGTCCACCGCCGCGCTAACAGTCGGTACGCTCCCCCCCGATTCCAAAGGACGATTCAATTATGATGAGATTTTTTACCGCTTTGACTTTTGCTGCTGCGCTATCTGCTGCAACGCCGATCGTTGCGACCGCCCAGTCAGATGACGATTCCGACCAAATAGAGCGGTCTGGTGAGCGCGGAGAACGCCCGCCTATGCCAGATTTCAGCCAGGCGGCCGAGACACTTGGTATCTCTGAAGAGGATTTGCATGCTGCGCTTAGAGCATCTGGCGGGCCGCCCCCTGATCTTGCCAAAGCCGCCGCAACACTCGGCGTGACCGAGGATGAGTTGAAAGCCGTGCTTCCTAAACCTCCACGAAGAGGGCGAGGCTCATGAAAACCCAAATCCTATATGGAATAGCATTGATGATTGTCGCGGGTTGTTCGCAAACAGAACAATCGCACAATCACGGGCATGAGCATGTCGTTCAAACCGGCGCGTCTTTTTCGCAGGCAGCGCTGTTGAAGCCCGCAGAAACGGTCAGCTGTTTATTGGAAAATGGCGACACAGCGGAATGCCTAGAGATCGCGGTTAAACACAAACCTGATGACCTGACGGTCGGACCGTTTTGTCCTGCAACCTTGCAAAGCGCTGGTGGGGTATGGGACTGGACCGGAGCATCGCCGGGTCTCTATCGTGTCGATCAAGCGTTTCTCGAAATGCTGTCTGAGCAGGGATACAGAATGTTCGATGAGGACGGCAACGTCTACATCTCCGATATTTCGAAAGCTCAACCGGTTGAGGACCATACGTGCATTCAGGTGAGCGAAGATGACGGCGTCGAGATCACGGCGCTTATTCCGCTTCATCCGGTTATGGCTGACGCGCCCGCTCAGCTGGGTGTCGTCAATAAGATCGGCATGGCCTTGAACGGGACGCCGATTTTCTCAGATGCGCCTAGCGTTCAGCATACCGGCCACATGCCGGCTCTGGATACATGCGGTGGACATGTCGATCCCGGTGGTTGGTATCACTGGCACGCAAACTCCAGCGACATTGAAACAGTTTATGAGGCGACAGGCGTTGAGGCATATTGTGCTATAAACCAAAACGCGGCGCAGCAGTTTGGCTATGCCTTTGACGGTTTTCCAATCTATGGCAGCCTCGAAGCTTCCGGCGAGATCCCATCAGATTTGGATGAATGCAACGGCCATATCGGCGAAATGTCGAACGGAGAGACCGGCTATCACTATCATACGAGTGACGCGTTTCCGAACCTGCCAAAATGTCTGGTTGGTGTGCAAGCGGTGAATAATTTCAACACGACCGCGCAAGTCGGTATTGGTGCCAATCCGACTGAAGGTATTGAGATTACACGCGGAAACCCGCCGGGTGGCGGCGGTCCGAACCCAGGTGGACGTCAGCCGCTAAACCTTGATGAAGCCGCCGCCAAGCTTGGGGTTCCCGTTCAGACGTTAAGCGATGCGCTGCGCCAATCCGGACGCCCACCAGATTTTGCGCAAGTCGCCGAGCGTTTGGGGGTTTCCGAACAAGAGTTGCGTGAAGCGATCCCGCCGCGTCCTGGGCGTTAGGTCAAGCTTTCTGACCGGTAACAATATGAACATGCGCATCCATCCGGACCTGGCCATCGGATACCGAGTCTGAGAACAGGGCTTCTAGATCTCTGCGTGCTGCTTTTGCCGTGAGTTGATCACTGCTGTTGAGCAATTGGCCCGCTGAAAATGCCGATAAGGCAAACTCCGCCGCTGCGCTTGGGTCCATACCGCCGCCAATCGCGAGCTGGTCGCGCCAACTCTTGCTTTCGACTTGGCTAAATCCAGATTGGCGAAGCAGGATCATAAATTGATCAGCATCCCGGTACCGAAATGGGCCAGGGCCATCTGGCGCCGGTGTTGGCAGGACGATGTGATCGCTGACTGTTTTCCGAATACTCGTCATCCAAGGATTGTCTTCTGGTGGCCCCCAGACCGCGAACGCAAATTGTCCCTCTGGTGCCAGCCAGGTTGCGAGATTTTGGAACGCGATCTCATGGTCCGGGAAGAACATAATCCCGAACCTCGAGGTCAGGCGGTCAAACGAAGCCTTTGTCGCAGGCGGTTGCTGCGCGTCGGCAATGTGGAATTGTGGCCGCACGTCTCCGTAGGCCTCTTTGGCGCTAGCGGCTTTGACCAGAGCAGGCGAAATATCGAACCCATCTACCGTGCTGCCTGCTGCCGAGGCTTTGGCAATTTCGAGACTGGTCTCGCCGCCGCCGCAGCCAATGTCCGCAATCCTTAACGGGGTGCGTAGGTCCAGCGCTTTGATGAGCGGTGCCGTAACAGGCGCCAGCATGGCCTCAAGCGGGGTGAGATGATCGCGCCAGGAATCGCCGCGGTCTTTCGACCAGTCTGGGGCTTCGGTCTTTTGAGGCATTGAGGGGCTCCGCAGCTTGAGGTGGGATGTCAGGTTTACATTCGGTTGTCTTGATCAATTGCGCAAATGGCAAACCCAAATTGACTTTTAAAGCCGAGCAATGACGTCGTAAAACTCAACCCGCATAATTGCAAATGATTTTCACTTGCAATTATGCGGGGAGCGGCTATCCAGGATCTAAAGTTGAGAATCATTCTCAACAAGCTGAGGCCAGGTTCACAATGATATCTCACTCATTCCAATTTCCGATTTGGGTGCTTTTCCTTTCTGCGTCGACCTTGGTCTCAAGTCTGGCGCGGCCGCTCAAGCCAGTCAGAGTTTTAGGATCACCACTTCCCCATAGTTTAGAAAATAGGAGAAAGACCCATGTGTTTGCCGCTCGATGATACTGCCATGATCTGCTGGCTGAGGACGCAAGTGCGCGTGATCGAGGCTTGGCGTGAAGAGCTCGCGTCACGGCCCGATATAGACATTAAGACCGTTACCCGCCTTGAGCGCCATTACGCTTGGATCACGCAAGAAGTCGGCAGGCTAGAAGCACTCCCCAATCAGCAAGCGGCATAAGTCTCCGCCGACTTGTTGTAACTGCTGCAGTGCCGGATCCTCGCGTTCCCTCCCAGAAACCGGCACTGCAGTTTCTTTCTCGCCAAGCGTGCCGTTCAGCTGAAACGGCGCAAGAGATTTGCGATGACCTTTGAAAGGGTCAGCATCTCAAGCGATTGAGCGTCGAGCACGTCTGCGAGGCTGGATTTGGTATTGATCAAATCAAAGAGTGTCTCACGATCACTGGCATCTTTGATCTGGCTTTCAATCCAGCCGACGCAAACAACGCGTTCACCGGAGGTCACGGGTGAGACCTGGTGTAGACTGCCAGATGGATAAAGGACGAGATCCCCCGCGGCGCCTTTGACGCTTTGTGTCATCCCCGCATGCTCGATCACCAGCTCGCCGCCTTGATAGGATGTCGGATCGCTCAGAAATAGCGTGAATGAAAGATCGCTTCGGAATGTGTCGTGATCCTTTTTCATAAAGGCATTGTCGACATGTCGTCCATAAAACCCGCCGGCTTCGGTTTTGCTGATCAGAAGCTGCGAGAGTGTTCTGGGCTGTGCAGCAGCCCGCAAGACTGGATTTGTCTGCACAGCCCTGCGCAGCACGGCGTCGACCTTAATGCCAGTTTTGGAGGTTAGATCTGCTTGCTTATTGCGTTTGACTTGTTTCGCAATTGATCCTGCAGTCTGCGCGCCATCCGCCCAGGTCAGCTCTGAGATCAGGCCGTCCAATAAAGCGCGATGTCCATCGTCCAATACGTTTGAGATCGTAATTAGCATGCTTCTCTTCTTGCGAATGATTTGCAATTGATCCATACCTCTAATCTATTCAATCACCCAGTTGAAGGACTTTCGCTGATGAAAATTCGGATGAAGGCTTGGACCAAACTTGGACTTGGAACAGCGCTTGCCTCTGGCGCGATCGCAGCGTGCGGGCCAGCGCCAAGCGATGAGCCGATCGAGACGATTTCTAAGTCTCCGGCGGTCGCTGTCGCGAGTGAAGCGAGTGAAGGCGGCGAGGGAGAAGGCGAGGGGGGCGAGGCTGGTCACGGTATGGATATCTTGCCCGTCGAAAAACGTGTCGCCTTCATGTCTGGGCATGTTCAAGCTGGCCTTGCATTGTTCCGCGCAGGCGCTCCGGATCAAGCCGCGCAACATCTCTTGCATCCTGTTTCCGAAACGCATGATGCAGAGCGGGCGGGCATTGATGCGCTTGGGTTCGATCAAGCGATTTTCATCGCTGTGTCGACCGCGCTCGATGAAGGGCGCCCCGCGATCGAGATCGAGCCACAACTGGTCGCCGCAGAAGCCAATATGATCTTGATGCAAACAAATGCTGGCGGGGACCCCGTGGATGTCATCGCCTATCTCATGGACACGGTGTTTGAAGAATATCGGATCGGCGTCAAAGATGGCGTGATTTCTGATCCGGGTGAGTATCAAGATGCCTACGGTTTTACGGTCGTCGCCCTCGATATCGCTAACCGGATGGAGGGCAACGGTACTGCGCGTCTGGTCGCGGAATTGGAGGCGCTACGGGCGCTTTGGCCTGATGTCGGACCATTGGCCAGTTCCGTCCCTACGCCGGTCGCCGAGCTGGCTGCCCAAACCTCTCAGGTTCATATCGCGCTCGGCGCGCTCTAGTGCACAACCGGTTGTATTCATAGAAATTGTTCAAATCTGATTCGGTTCTATTCCTTGGACGCTTTGGTGCACGTGCGGCAAAGCGCTATCACTTTTAGGGCTCTCGCACCTGCCTATGTGTAGCGAATACGGGGGGTGCAGCCGCTGGAATGAACGCTTAAGACGCACTCAATTTGATATGACTTTTTGTTATTGGCAGTGTTGCAGCAATACATACTTGCATCGAAATATGTGAGCTGGTTAGATCAAAAAAAATGCGTAGCCATTTCCTCCCAAAAAAAAGAAAACCAAACTAATTCCTTGGGAGGAATATAATGAAATTCATGAATCAAAAAACCGGATGGTTTGCGGGTGCGTCCTTGCTCGCTCTAGGTCTGTCGGCCGTGCCAGCGGCTGCGCAAGATGCAGACTCAGAAGCCAGCGATTCAGATCGTCGCCTATCGACGGTTACGGTGACTGCGACCCAGCGTGCCGAAAGCATCCAGGATGTTCCGATTGCGATTACAGCCCTTGATCCGGAAATCCTGGACCGCGCAGGCGTAACTGACGTTTCAAATCTGCAGGCCGTGGCGCCAAGCTTTAACATGAACAGCTCTGACACCACGACGGGCGGCACCTCGCTGCGTATTCGCGGCGTCGGAACAACCGGTAACAATATCGGTTTGGAAAGCTCTGTCGGCGTGTTTATGGACGGTGTCTATCTGTCCCGCCCTGGTGTTGCCCTCGGCGATCTTATGGATCTCGAGCAGATCGAAGTTCTCCGCGGCCCTCAAGGCACGCTGTTTGGACGTAATACATCTGCCGGTGCGCTCAACATTAGAACCAAAGCGCCTGTGCTCGATGAGTTTGAAGGCTTCGGTAATCTTACCGTCGGTAATTATGACCTGGTAAATGTCCAAGCTGGTGTGAACATCCCAGTGATTGCAGACACGCTCGCGGTTCGAGTTTCTGGTGCGGTTAGAGAGCAATCAGGCTTTGTAGAGGGCATCAATGGCGACGAAAGCCATAACCGCGATCGTACGGTTCTCCGCGCTCAAGCTTTGCTTGACCTCAAAGAAGCGGGCACATTCCGCATGATCCTGGATCACTCTGAAGCCGAAGAGAATTGCTGCCACGCGGTATGGCATAATGATACTGCGTTCGCTGCGGCTTTTGCGGCGACTCCGTTCGCAGCTTCAAATGGCGGCGCGCCGGTCACGGATGGCTTGGAGGATCTTCGCTCGAACGACCAAGACTTCTCCAATCCGTTTGAAAACACCGGCATCTCGCTTCAGTATGACGTCGAAACGCCGCTCGGCGATTTGACCTATATTGGTTCTTATCGCGATTTCGAATCTTCATCTGAGCGCTCAACCGACTACACAACGACGGATATCTTCACCGTCGGAGCTTCACCCCAAGCGCGGGCTGTCGCAGATGGCGATAATTTTGCGGCAGGTGTGACGAGCATCGAGACGACAACGCATGAGCTTCGTTTGCAGAATACAGCGTTTGATGACCGGCTCGATTGGCTCGTTGGTGCGTATTATTCTGATGAGCAAATTTCAGGTGTGGGCTCATTGACCCTGCTTGATGATTACCAACAGGCGGTGAGCACCGGTCTTCTCGGAAGCCCTGCAAACCTGCTAAACATATTGTCTGGCGGTGTTGATGCGTCAGGTGACTTCGCAGTCGCCGATTTTGGTCAAGATGGAACATCCTTCTCTATCTTCACGCACAATATTTTCTCTGTGACCGATAAGCTCAGCATCACCGCTGGTGCGCGTTATGTCGACGAGAGCAAGGATGGGTTCTTAACGCAAAAAGATGGTGAGTTTGACGCGTGTCTCGCGACATTCGGGGAAATTGTGGCGGGTAATCATGCCACGACCGTCGCTGGTGATTTGAGTGCACTGTCTGGTGCTTCGGTGGCTCTGAATTGTTTTGTCTTTGCAGCGCCTGCGCTGAATGAAGCGAATTTTGGACCTCTGGCGGGTGCGTTGCTAGATCCGACAAACCCTCTGTCCGGTCTCGGCAATCTGCTACCACGTGATTTCGTCACGACCTTTGAAGACGACGAGCTGGTTTACACCCTCAAGGCAGGCTACGATCTAACAGAAGATGTCAGCATCTATGGTGGCTTCACCCATGGCTTTAAGTCGGGTGGTATAAACATTGACGCTTCTGCGGCCGCTGGCGGTGCTTCTCCAAACTTTGACTCAGAGAAAGTTGATGCTTGGGAACTCGGCATGAAGGGTGAGTTCTGGGACGGACGCGCTCGTGCGAACGTCGCAGTCTTCCTGCAAGAAATGGAAGATTTCCAGGTTCTTGAGTTTACCGGTATTCGTTTCCAGACGTTCAATGTTGGTAAAGCAGAAGCAAGCGGTATCGAAATCGAAACCGAAGCTCAGCTGAACGACCAGTTCTATGGTGGCCTGTCGCTCACATACACAGACACCAGATATCCGCGCGACTGTGATACTCAAGATGCCACGGATCCTGCATTCAATGCGAACGCGGCGAACCTATGCGGCGCTAAACTGACCAACGCGCCCGACTATGTGCTCGTCGGAACGCTTGGCTACGAAAATGAGTGGCTCGGCAATCAATTCTTCGCGAACATGAATGTTCGTCATGAAGATGATCGCCGGACCAGTACACAGCCAACCGAAATCGGATCCGATGTCTTGCTGCCTGGTGATATTCAACAAGCCAACACAAAAATAAATCTGCGTGTCGGCCTGGCGAATTTGGACAATGGCTGGGCTGTTGAGCTCTGGGGCAACAATGTCACGGATGAGCGGACCAAGAACGTAACCTTCAGCATTCCGCTCCGTGGTGGAAACGGTAACCGCGCTCGAGGTCAGTTCTCACAAGACCCTCAGACTTACGGCGTCACACTTCGCAAGACGTTCTAAGCGCGAGCTTCATATCTAAATATCGGGGCAGCCTTTTGGTTGCCCCTTTTTTTGGGATAATTTTGGTTGAAGGTAAACGCACAGGCTGGAGGCGAAGTCAGGGAATGTGGCGCAAAAGCTTCGAATGAGATTACGCTCGATAGGCTCGTTGCGTGACACCTCATCGTCTGTGTTCTTCGCATCAAAACTAACTGTTTTTGCGGAACAAGGTGGTAAATGGTGGTTCGGGGGAGACTTGAACTCCCGACCTCACGATTATGAGTCAAATACCGGAAACAAAGCCAAGAGAAATAAACAATAAAAACAGATGTTTCGTTCTTGTTGGCGATCACATAGTGTCATCCAAAAGCGCTTAAAATCGTGCTTTGCGTTACACTTGCGTTACACCTTGAACCTTTGCCCAACCCCACGACTAAATGGCAAAAAGCGACATTTGAATCGTGGTGGCGCCGTAAACTGAGTAACGCAAACGAACTCGGTGAGTTGTCTGATTGTCAATATTCATCGCGGTTCGAGTGACGTTGAATGTGTCACGCGAACTATAAGGCCGAAATGAACGATGAGCTTCCTGAGGCATTCTGGCTTTTCCGAATTCAGGCGGTCAGTATTCCGAATGCGCTTGCTATCGGCAATAGTTCGGCGATGAGATTCGAACTCATGACCCCAACCTTGGCAACGCTCCGAAATCCAGTAAGTCATTGAATTTAACGGAACACAACGTTGCCCAACGTAGTCTAACGTAGTCGGTTATAGTCTAAAGTAGCGCTTCGAAGTTGAACGACGTTGCCCGCATCACGTGCGTCTTAAAACGCCTGCCGATTCAACCGATCGACGCAACACATTCTTTTAATTGCTCAGCTGGGCTGTGATAGTCCAGTATTTTTCTGGGGCGTTCATTTAGCAGCCTGGCGATCTTGTTGAGTTCGGCCTGGGTATATTTTGACAGGTCAGTTCGTCTCGGAAGGAACTGACGCAGGAGCCTGTTGGTGTTTTCGTTCGTTCCGCGCTGCCAGGGGCTCTTAGGATCGCAGAAGTAGACCTGGATGTCGGTCTCCATACTGAACCGCTTATGATCCGCCATTTCATGACCACGATCCCAAGTGAGCGTTTTGTAGAGTTCAGTTGGCAGCCGCTTGGGCTGTTTGATGAGAGCATCCACGACGGCTTCTGTGTGCCGGCTCGGTAATTTAGCGAGCATGACAAAGCGTGAGTGGCGCTCCACCAGTGTCGCGATGAAGCTATTGTTTGATCCGCAAAGAAGGTCGCCTTCCCAATGTCCCGGCACGGCGCGATCTTCCATGCACGCAAGACGTTCACTGATCGAGACAGCATGCTTGATTTGACCACGTTTGTCTGTTGGCTGTCGTGCGTAACGAGACCTGCGGATCATCCGTTTCCGCCGTAGATACGCGATCAACTCTTTCTTCAGGGCGCCGCGTGCCTGCACATATAGGCTTCGATAGATGGTTTCGTGAGACACGTTCATCGCCTTGCTGTTCGCATATTCTCGCTTTAGCCAACCAGAGATCTGCTGCGGTGACCAGTAGCGCTTTAGCTTGCGGATCACCGCTTGCCGCAAACGGTCATTGAGCACCAGCTTGCAGACCTTTGGTCACAATCCCGGTTCCCTGGCACGCTTGTCAGCTTGGACCGCTCGATAGCGTCGTCTGCCGCCATTGCGAGTTATCTCACGGTTGATCGTTGACGGTGCTCGCTTCAGGCGATCAGCGATGATGCGCAATGAGAAGCCCGCAACCAGCCCACGCGATATTTCTTCACGCTCGGCTAAAGAATGGGCTAACCGAGATCGCTTGCGAACCACAGGTCGAATGCCGCCTGTCGCCATCAATATCTTCTGAATGGAAGAATGACCGCGATCGAATGCACGACCAATCTCGTGCATCGACTCCCCACGTTTCCATCGATCCCAAATTTCGGCGCGCTGCTCAGCTGAATAATATATCCGAGGTCTCATCTGCTTCACTCCAGTTGCTCAAAACCAAAGTGTTGCTACGACCCATTGAGACCACACCCTAAAACGGACGCTCAGAGCGATCAAATTTAATAACAGGGTTGCCCCTTTCAATCACTTTAAACGGGCTACCTCGGCCAGTATTTTGTTCCAGCACAACGAAATGGCTGTTAGGCGTTTGCGACATCCAAGCGAATGTCATTTGCGTCGGCCGCTCCCCATCGGGACATGTAAATAGAAATCGCATTTGCAAGCGCTCGCCATGTTGGTCGACTCTGCGATGGGCCTGTTTCGTCAGATCGCATGGGCCCGTCGCTGATTGAATGAGCGATTGCTGGCCAATGATCTTCAAAACGTCTCCGTCGAAGAATTCAGCATCAACCGCTTGCGGCTCAGAGCTAGAGCGCACTACGTCGTAAGCGGTTTCGAGCGGGATGGTCTGCCAAATCTCAATACTGCCGTGGAGATCATCTTCGCCGAAGACTAAGCGAATTTCACTGTTCTGAACATCATGGGCGTATGCCGCGCCAGCGATGCCTAACGTCATCAGCCACACGTACACCCCGCTTAGGTGACGCCGCACTTTTAGCCGCTGCATGAGAAATAACCGCTAGCTTGCCCCTTAAACGAAACCGCCGGAGCGAGCGGAAACGTCGCGAACATGTCGTCATCGACGCTCGTGTGATAATGGTAGCCCAGATCATCATGATCGTGCCCATTGTGCACATCCAGATATTCGTCGCCCTGCGCTGCACACGTCGCATCATAGTAATAGTCTTCAAGATAAAAGCCTGAAACTGCCGGAACATCGACCGCATCGGCATTGACCAATTCGCTGGTGGTCGGCCCGGATGTTACGGTTTGTAAGCCAAGCGAGATATCGGTCTGATCTAAAAATTGACAGGTGCGGTCGCCATCGCTGCCGCAACCGGTTGGGCTGGACGCCGAGTAGTCACGCAGTTTCCAACAACTTTTCGCTAGCACACCGGTGGCGTGATATGGGCCGTGAATCGGGTAGCCATCGCCCGAATACCCATAAAGCGGCGAGTGGTCATCTCCTTCGTCGCCCATCTCCTGGCGCATACAATCACTATACGTGTGGTGATGATAAGGACCCCGTCCGGCGTGACCGAGACACACGTCCATGCCTTTCGACCGGAAGGCGACCGCATAGTGATTCCAAACGCCTTGCTGATTGTATGAGAATGTGTCGGTCCAGTTATAAATAAACACACCGTTCAACCAGATTCCTACTGGTCCAGCGCCCGTTTTACATTCGGTCACTGCCTCCTCTGGAATGACTGGAATATCGACGATGAGCGTCTCACTGGAATTCACACAGCCGCCACCTGCACTCGGCCACCAGCCATCGCCACCATTTGCGCAATCAGCGGCAAGACCTATGTCTTCGCCAAATGAGATTGCGTCACCAAGGGCAAGAGAGCCTCTCGTCACATAGGCGTCGTCATTGTAATCATTGTACCAATCCAGAATTCTCTGCGTCACTTCAACATTGTAACTGGGGACAGAGTTGGTCTCCACCCGGATGACCGAAGCCGTCTGTGTCACTGAAAGGACATCGACTTCAACAAAGTTGCCACCATCCGTGACATAGTTAGAGGTCTCTCCGCCCGGATTGATAATCCAATTATCCGCCACGGCCACAGCTTCGGCGGCAACGGCAATGCTCACGGCATCGCTAACTGTTGATGTTCCATCGCTGACGTCGAGATTGAAGACGAGTGTTTCAGCTGCGCCAACGCTAGGCGCTGTGAACGTTGGGTCTTCGGCGCTTGTACTTGAAAGAGTGACTGCTGTTCCCGAGGTCTGCGACCAAGTCAGCGTTAGCGCATCACCTTCTGCATCTGACACTGTCGCATCAAGCGTCACAGCTGCGCCGCTATCGACCGCCTGATCCCCGCCTGCATTGACGCTCGGCGCACCGTTTGTCGCCGGCGTGACAGTATTGCCTGCGCTATCGCCTCCGCCGCCACATGCAGTTACAAGTGTTAAAAGGACGACTGAAGATATATTTCTGAGCATGACGCCCTCCTGAAATACCAGACGCTAATTGCGAGGCGACGTATCTCAAGCTCCAGATCGTATCGGTTTGTATCAGTTTGTCATTTAGCGTCTCCATTTGGGCGCTCAGCTGGGGCTAAAGTGATTAATGCGTTATCCGCTCTGTACCCCCAAACATGTACAATTCCGCAGCGTCGTAACCTCGCCCCGTCTAAGACACTCTAAGAGTCTGCTGCGCGAGCCTAAGCAGACATTAGTACTATACGATTGCCTCACTAGGCATCGATACCCAAAGCGCTTTTGTAGAAACATGACATGCGTCATCACTGAGACGCGTGAACGCATGTGGGATATGCCCGCCATAATACAAACTATCGCCTTTGTTTAACTGCATGGGCGGGTGGTCTTCGAAATGACAAATCATGCTTCCGCTCAAAATGAAAACGATGTCCTGGGTATTGTGCGTGTGAAGACCTTTCGTGGTAGGCGTATCGCAGCTTGTAACCTCAGCTACAAAACACCGAACCGCGCGGCTTGGTGATGCACCCGCTAAGAGCTGGTACTTCGTATCGTCAGCCCTAAACAGATCATTCTCATCCGCTCTAACGATTTCAATATCGATTTTAGGCACCGAAGGTTGCTCTGCTAAGAGCGCTGCAATTGTTAAGTCGAGGCCCAGCGCAATTTTGCGTATCGTCGAGTACGTTGGTGAAATTTCGCTGCGCTCGATCTTAGATAAGGCCGAGCGCGAAACCCCGGAGACTTTGCTCAGCTGAACCAGTGTGAGTCCACGGGACTTTCGCAAGTGCTTGAGACGTCCACCGACATCGTCTTGACTCTTGTGGTCTGGAGAAATTTCTTCCATTGACAATTATCCACTATAGTAGATTTCTATAATCATAGTTTCTACACGAACCTAGGGGTTTTGCCATGGTGAGACTGTCGTTTGGCGTTATTGGGGCGGTCTTCCTATTAGCAGCCTGCGCCTCATCGCAAGACAAGGATAGACTGATGAAGCAGGACGACACCGCCCTTTTTGAAAAGTTCAAGGCGCTCTCTGGACCTATTTAGAAGTCGAAGGTGAAGGAGAGCCCGCTATAATCGAATACCGCCTCATATCGCGAGGGACAGCTCTTACAGAAACTTGGATTATGCCGGCTGGTCAATATGGTCCTGACGGCAAGAGAGAGCTCACGGTTTTTCATATGGATAATGGCGTCCTCGTTGCAACGCATTATTGCGGCGTAGGTGTCCACCCGACAATGATCTTGGGTCCGAAAAGCTCAGGCGGAACATACAATTTCATCCCGCGAACAATCGCAAATCTAGAGTCAAAGGAACAAAACCATAATTCAGGTTTTGGTTACAGCTTCGAAGATGACGGCACTGTCTATCGGTCTGAGCAGTGGACGATTTCCGGCAAGCGGCAAGTGTCATATTTGAGAATGGAACGTGACACCGATCGATGAATTACCCATTGAGAAATCTGGACGTCAAGTGGATGATTTCAGATGACATTTCGTAACAGCCGAAAAGGTTTTTCGGTCAGCGTTAAAGGCAGGGGCAGGTGTTGTCAGACTAATGCGAATATTCTCCTCGGCCGAAAACTTCCGGCGAGTCCTGTGCTTGATCTCATTTACATGTTTGTCAATCGATCCGTTCGGCCCCGTTCTCGTTCACATCATCAATCCCTTCAAGGACTACGATGAGCCAGAAACACTCCCTTAGCAAAACAACCTAAACTGTCTCAAAGGCCCTGACGGGAAACTGGAAGTAGGTCGTCAAAATACCGAAGTTCTCTCGAATATATTAAATCGTCGACGTACCCAACAAGCATGTGGCTGTTTAGGTCCCTTGTATCCAAGATTGGCTTTCGCTTACTCAAATAGTCGATGGATCCGTAAAGTCCTAGCGAGTATGTGGTAAGTCGTCGGATTTTTAACCTGCCGGCGGTCGGCCGGGTGAGCAGTACTGACATGTCCGCTTCCCGTTTGGGAACACTTGCAAAGCCAGACATCGCGATTAGATCTACAATTATGTCTGGATTGCTTTCTTTGAAAGCTGCCAATGCTGGTGCAATTATCGTCGCACCGATTCCCTCCGGAACGCCGAGGCGGACACAGCCACTGGCTGATTGTTCTGATGCGGTCTCAGAAACAATTTCGAAAACATGGGATTCTATACTCTCAACGTGCGCGGCATAGTTTTCTCCCGAAGGAGTCAACACGTGGCCTTTCCGGGTGCGTTCAAATAGTGTCGTTTTGAGAACGGTCTCGAGACGTTTTATGCGACGACTGAGGGTTGTTGCGTCCATTTGAAGTTGGCTGGCAGATTTCTCGAGGTTGGTTTGGCGCGCCACAGTCAAGAATAGTTTGAGATTATCCCTGTCATAATTTATTATAACCTGCGAAAATGCAGGATTCATCTGCAATACTCTCTATTTATCGGCGCAAACACAGGCGCTAGTGCTTGCAAGTCAAAAGGCGGGGTAAGCGCGATGCGCGAAGTGAGCCATTTCATTGGCGGTCAGCAATTTGTCGGAAGCTCAGGCAAGTTTCGGCACGTTTACAATCCAAACACTGGCGAGGTTCAGGCCCGTGTTCAGCTCGCAACCGAAGCCGAAGTTGCTGCTGCGATCGAGAATGCCAAGGCAGCTTTCCCAGCTTGGGCGGCGACCAACCCCCAGCGCCGCGCCCGGATCATGTTTGAGTTCAAACGCTTACTCCAAGACAATATGGATGAGCTTGCTGAATTGCTTTCCTCGGAGCATGGCAAGGTGGTTGCGGACTCCAAAGGGGATGTTCAACGAGGCATTGATGTCGTCGAGTTCGCTTGCGGCATCCCGCACCTGCAAAAGGGTGAGTACACTGAAGGGGCTGGTCCAGGTATCGATGTCTACTCGATGCGTCAGCCACTCGGCGTTGTCGCGGGTATTACACCGTTTAATTTCCCGGCGATGATCCCATGCTGGATGTTTGCGGTCGCGATTGCGTGCGGCAACACGTTTATCCTGAAGCCGTCTGAGAAAGACCCATCCGTGCCGCTGCGGCTGGTTGAGTTGTTCTGTGAAGCTGGCGCGCCAGAGGGTGTTCTGAATATGGTCAATGGCGATAAGGGCGCTGTTGATGCGCTTCTAACCCACCCAGATGTCAAAGCCCTGAGCTTTGTCGGATCCTCGGATATCGCTCAATATGTCTACGCCACGGGTACGGCCCACGGCAAACGCGTGCAGGCTATGGGCGGGGCGAAGAACCACGGCATCATCATGCCGGATTGTAATATGGAACAGGCTGTCAAAGACATTGTCGGCGCAGCTTATGGGTCGGCAGGCGAACGCTGCATGGCGCTCCCGGTGGCGGTCACGGTCGGCCAGAAAACCGGCGATGAGTTTGTTGAGCGGATGCTCGATGCGTCGCAAGCGCTGAAAGTCGGCATCTCTACGGATGCGGATGCGCATTATGGCCCGGTCGTCTCAGCGGCCCACAAAGCCAAGGTTGAAAGCTATATCCAGATGGGCGTCGATGAAGGCGCTGACCTGAAGCTCGATGGCCGAAACCACACGCTG
>JBDVMC010000018.1:0-124240 GCA_039970335.1 Henriciella sp.
TGGTCTGCCCCACCGAGGTGGTCCACTGTCTTTGTTAGTCCGGCGGTTTCCACGTAGCAGCGATCATGCTGCTACCTCCACATGGTAAGGCAGGATGATCGCTGCGGGCAAGATGGCTTCTGGAGCGGGTGATTTATAGCCCAGAGATGAGTGCGGTCTGGCGGTGTTGTAATGGTGTCGCCAGCCTTCGATGAGGGCTTTGGCCTCGCGGAGATCATAGAAGATTTCACGCGCCAGCAGCTCGTCTCTGAGTTTGGAGTTGAAGCTTTCGCAATAGCCATTCTCCCAGGGACTTGCCGGCGTGATGTAGAGCGTTTCGACACCGATGCGCTGCAGCCACTCCCTTAGCGCGATGGCGATAAACTCTGGTCCATTGTCAGAGCGTATATGCTCTGGTGCGCCGTGCCGCACGAACAGCTCGCCAAGCACATCCAGAACATCCCGAGAGTTCAGGCGCCGTTCGACGCGGATGGCGAGACACTCGCGTGTGTACTCGTCGATGACACACAGCATGCGGAAGACCTTTCCATCATGGGTGCGGTCCTGGACGAAGTCGTACGACCAGACGTGGCCTTTGTGTGCAGGCCTAAGCCGCACGCACGATCCATCATTCAGCCACAGCCGCCCGCGTTTGGGTTGCTTCTGCGGGACTTTCAGCCCTTCACGGCGCCATATGCGATAGACGCGCTTCTCATTCACATGCCAGCCGTCTCGCCTCAGAAGTTCCGTGATCCGGCGATAGCCGTATCGGCCGAACTGAGTGGCGAGCCTGATGATCGCTTCTGTCAGCGCAGGCTCGTCACCACGAGGTGTTCTGGCCTTGCGCTGCGTAGAGCGATGCTGACCGATCACGCGGCAAGCCCGGCGCTCTGACGCGCCCAGCTCTTCCACCACATGATCGATCGCAAGGCGTTTGCGTGAAGGGCTTAGTACTTTCCCCGCACAACTTCCTGCAGGATTTGATTGTCCAGAGTTAGATCGGAGACAGCCCGCCGCAACCGCGCGTTCTCCTTCTCGATCTCTTTCATCCGTTTGGCCTGGCCGACCTGCAGCCCGCCATACTCTTTGCGCCAACGATAGTAAGTCTGCTCGGTCACGCCGATAGAACGTGCAGCTTGCGCCGCCGTCTCACCGCGAGCGAGGCGAATCTCAACCTCCCGCAGCTTTGCGATAATCTCTTCAGGCTTCAGTCTCTTGCCCATAATTCGGCTCCATATCTGAAGCCGGTACTAACTCAAATAGTGGACCACTTTTCGGGGAGCAGACCAACAAGACCGCGACCGTCAAGGAAGCTTGCACGCCTGCGCGCCAACAAGCGTACAGGGAGCACTTACGTCAGAACCTCGGGCTCGGAAAGAACAGCATTCGCCAAATTCTAACCATAGGAAAGGCGGCGCTTAACTGGGCTTGGAGACGAGGCGAGATTTCTGCCGTCCCATATATCGAGTTGGTGAGAGTCCCGACACCACCGCCAAAGGGGCGGCCCCTGGAGGTTGAGGAGGTCGCGGCGCTAATTGATGGTGCTGAATATCACTTAAAATCTTTCATCGTTTTAATGTTGTCTGCGACGGCTCGAAACCGAGCGATCTTGGATCTTGAATTCAAGCAGATTGATTTTCGAAACGAGCTGATCGATCTGAATCCAAAGGGACGAGAGCAAACGTTGAAGTTTCGGCCTCAGGTAAAAATTCCACAAACGGTCAAGCCATGGTTGCTTCAACAACAAGCCCTTAGCCAGACCGGTCGTGTGATCGAGTTCAAAGGCACGCCCGTGAAGAGTATTCGAACTGCCTGGCGCACGCTCCGAAAATCGACAGAAATGGATGATGCTGTCCAGCCGTATGGGCTTCGCCATACAATGGCGCGCTGGCTCAGAAAGAGCAGTGTACCTGCATGGGAGGTCGCAGCTCAGTTAGGCCATAAATCACCTGACGTGAGTACCACCGAAATCTACGCACCGTTCGATCCGTCATACTTATTCAAGTCGACGGCGGCGATCGATACGTTCCTCACGGAGGTTGCGTTGCAATTGCGTTACACCTCGATCTCCGAGCTCATGCTCGAAGAGTTGAAAGCTGTTGAAAAACAAGGGGGTAAATGGTGGTTCGGGGGAGACTTGAACTCCCGACCTCACGATTATGAGTCGTGCGCTCTAACCAGCTGAGCTACCGAACCATTAGCAGCGCGCTGCATACACCGCGTATCAGCGGTTCGCAACCACTCTTCTGCGCCCCAATTCAACGGGGGGAGACATCCTCTAATACTGCGGAGACGAATTGCTGTTCAAGGTCAGGACTAGCGAAGAAAAAGGTGGCATCCGTGATCACCGCTTTATAGTTTTGCCGAATGGTGCGGAAGGGGGCTTTGGCCTCAAACTTCAAGGCGAATTGCGAAATATAGGTGAGGCCCCATTCTGGCTCGGTATCAAGCAAATAGGATTGCTCAAACTTGGTCAGCCGCCCGCCATTTGGTCCGCGAACGGGGCTGGGCAGTGTGTAGTCGATCCGTAGAAAGTTGCCGTTCAGGGGTTCCAGCCATGCTTCAGCTTGCAGACGCTGCGTTGCCCATACGTCGAGCGCATTATCATTGGAAGACGGGGCGTGTTGGAATTTCAACCGCCAGGCTGCCCCGAGATCATCAACATAGACTTGTTTGCCAAGGCTGGCGCGCAAGTCGTCAGGGAAGAGGCGCCCATCAGGAGCGATTTCGGCGCCCCAGGCGGCGGCGGCCTGGTCAAGATCGCTGTCTTCACCTTTAGCGAGAACGAGCTGCCAACGCTGCCCTTTAGGGACGCGTGGATCGAATGTGTAAGTGCGGCTGGCCTTGGCGCTTGTCATCTCAACCGAAAAAGCGGCACGCAGTGCATCGGGCGCCTCGGTTGCGCGCAGGGCCTCATCCATCGGGCCAGCGCCGGTGATGAGAGGAAATGCAAGGCTTAGGAACAGGCTCATTCGCAAGCTGTCTCACGTAAAATTACGTCTGGTTTAAGGCAGACAAGATTAACTTTGTAACCTTGCGAGATTTAGGTTTATGCGGTGTGAACGCAGGCCGCGTGAATGCAAAAAGCCCGAGCCAATTTGCAGTCGGCTCGGGCTCTTGGGTTTTGGGTCTGAAATCGCCTAAGCGGTTGGCAGTTTGTAATCTTTGAAGATTTCACGCAATTTCAGCTTGTTGATCTTGCCGGTCGCACCGAGTGGGATCTCTTCGATGAAAGCGACATCATCTGGCGTCCACCATTTGGCGATCTTGCCTTCGAGCTGCGCCAGAACTTCTTCCTTGCTCGGCGTTTCGCCTGGGGCGCTTTGCACGATCAAGAGTGGGCGCTCGTCCCATTTCGGGTGATAGATGCCGATCGCAGCAGCGTTCGCAACTTTCGGGTGGCCAACAGCGATATTCTCGATGTCGATTGAGCTGATCCACTCACCGCCGGACTTGATAACGTCTTTGGCGCGGTCGGTGATTTGCATCGTGCCAAACTCGTCCATGTTCGCGACGTCGCCGGTGTCGAAGAAGCCTTGCTCATCAAGGACATTGCCGCCGTCGCCTTTGAAGTAGCCACCAGCAATCGCGGGGCCGCGGACGACAAGACGACCAGATGTTTGGCCATCCCATGGGAGATCTTTGTTCTCATCATCGACGATCTTCAGCTCAACGCCGAAAGGCGGACGCCCTTGCTTCAGCTTTTGCGTCATCCGCGTATCGATATCGGCATCCATGAGGTGTGGCGGCAGGGTACCGAGCGTCCCGAGCGGGCTGGTTTCGGTCATACCCCAAGCATGGATCACATCGACTTCGAACTCTGCCTCAAACGCACGCAGGATGGCTTCTGGAACCGCTGAACCGCCGATCACAACCTTGCGCAGGTGCGGGAGTTTGAGATTGTTCTCACGAAGATATCCGAGCAGGCCGAGCCAAACAGTTGGGACAGCCGCGGTAATCGTTACTTTCTCAGTGTCGAGCAACTCATAGATGCTGGCGCCATCCATTTGCGCGCCGGGCATGACCATATTCGCGCCGGTTGCGGGGCAGCCAAAGGCCAAGCCCCAAGCATTGGCGTGGAACATTGGGACGACGGGGAGGACGACATCGCTAGCGCCCATGCCCATGGCGTCTTTAGACATGGTGATCATCGTGTGCAGGACGTTAGAGCGGTGCGAATAAAGCACGCCCTTGGGATTGCCGGTCGTCCCGGACGTATAGCAAAGGCCACACGCTGTTTCTTCTGGGAAGTCGCCCCAGCGCGCTGTCAGCGACTTGCCTGAAACCCAATCATCAAAGGCAATCGCGCCCAAACTGTTTTCCGGCATATCGTCTGCGTCGGCGAAAATGACGAATGTCTTGATGGTTTCAAGTTTGTCTTTGATCGCTTCGATGATCGGTAAAAAGGTCGTATCGAGGATCAGGACTTTGTCTTCTGCGTGGTTTGCAATCCAGGCAATTTGGTCTGGATGCAGGCGTGGATTGATCGTGTGCAAGACCGCTCCAATACCCATGGCGCCGTACCAAGCGGCCATGTGGCGGGCGGAGTTCCAGCCGAGGGTGGCGACGCGGTCGCCGATTGAAATGCCGCTTTCGATAAGCGCGCCAGAAACCTGCTTTGAGAGATCGTGCAGCTCTGAATAAGAGGTGCGAACGATGTTTCCGCTGACACGGCGGGTGACGATTTCGCGGGTTGGATTGACGCGTTTTGCATGCTCGAGAATTTTGTTACTCGTGAGCTGCCAGTCCTGCATGATGCCTTGCATCGGGTTTCCTCCATAAAACTGTTGTCTTTTCGCCCCTTACAGGACCTGCAGAGTATTGTAGGTTGCCGGGCTCAGATCGGCAAGAATCGAAAGCGTAAAACCATGAAAACTGTCCTCCCGGCCATTTTTGCAGCCTCAACCTTGGTGTTGGCGGCATGTCAGCCCGAAACAACAGCGTTTGATCCGCCAGCCGCGAGCGATCCGGCGAGCCTGGTTGAGACCGCATCAGCACCGGTTACATCGGATATACAGGCTCCGTCTTTCGGGGCGCTCCCAGCTTTCTTCGATTGCGTTAGAGAATCTGGCGGCGTTTTGATCGCATCTCATCGCGGTGGGCCGGCCCCAGGATACCCTGAAAATGCGCTCGAGACTCTGCAATATGGGATGGATCAAGGCTTGATCATTCATGAGATCGATGTCGCCGAAAGCCGGGATGGCGTGTTGTTCTTAATGCATGACCGCTCCCTCGGTAGAACTACTACGGGCGATGGGCCCGTTGCCGACACCGATTGGGCAACCATCCAAACGCTGAATTTGAAAGACAATAGCGGTGCGATCACCGATTTCACGCCGCCCGCGCTCTCAGATGTTTTGCTTTGGGCCAAGGCGACTGGCTCTTTGGTTGAGTTGGATAAGAAGCCCACGACCAGCTTTCGCAACATTATCAGTCATGTCCGTGCCGCCGGCGCTGAAAACAATGTGTTGCTGATCACCTATACCGATCAGCAGGCGATCGAGGTTGCCCGCTTGGCGCCTGATCTCATGATGACGGCCGGCCTCGATAGCCGCTCACATCAAGAAGAACTGGAAAACGCGGGCGTGAACTTCGACCACGTTGTTGCCTGGATGGGGATCAGCAATCCAAATACGCGAGCCTTTGAAGCGATCGGTAATCGCGGGATCGAGACGGCCTTCGGGACGCTTGGACGTCCCGGCGAGCGGCTGGATGACCTCTATCTTGCAGATGGCGATCCAAGTGAGTTTCAGGATTTGGTCGATGGCGGGCTAACGCTTTTGGCAACTGATGAACCCTACCAGGTTGCAGCTGCCTTAAGCGATGATGACCGCGTGCGAGAAACCTGCGCCGACGGTTAAAGTGCCTTACCTCAGGGTTCGTTTGAGCTGACGCCAAATATGTGTCACTGCTGTCATTGTGGGCGCAGTAACCCTTAGAAGGTGGAGGCTCCGGGGACGATGACGGACGTATTTTTATCCTATAGCCGGGCAGATCGCCCGCGTGCGGAAATCATGGCAAAAGCTCTGGAGGCCGATGGGTTTTCAGTCTGGTGGGATAAAATCCTCCGGGCCGGTCAAACCTATGACGAGGTCACCGAGACCATGCTTCGCGAGGCGAAGGTGGTGATTGTTCTCTGGTCGCAAACCTCAGTCAAATCGAAATGGGTGCGCGCTGAGGCCACGCTCGGTCAACGAAACTGCGAACTCGTGCCCGCCATGATCGAAGAGGCGGAACGTCCGATCATGTTTGAACTGGTCCAAACTGCGGATCTCATTGGATGGGACGGCGACCGCTCAGAAACGCGTTGGCGTGAGTTTGTGGAAGATATCAAGCGATCGCTGGAGAAGGCAGACACAGCTGAACCCGTTGTCGCGAGTACGCCGCCAATCACCAAAAAAGTAAAAGCGCCGCCGCCACCTCCGCCCACCATTCAACCGGAGCCGGTTCAGGCGCTCTCATCGAATGAAAGGGCGTCCAAAAAGAAATCATCCTCCCCGCTGCCAATGATCCTGGGCGCGGTTATCGTGCTTGGGGGCGGGGCCTATTTCGGACTACAGGCCCTGGGCGGGGCCGACGAGTCCGACGGTTCCGGCACCAAGACAGCTATTATTCCAACCTCTCCTGAATGCGATGTCTGTCCGTCCATGACGTTGATTGAGTCCGGGACGTTTGTGATTGGTTCGCCAGACTCTGAGACCCACCACTCAGGCAATGAACAACCCCAAACCGAAATCACGCTTGGTCCATACTGGATTGGCAAAACCGAAATCACCTGGAGTGAGTGGGAAGCGTGTGTCGCTGATGGTGGGTGCAGGCCGGCACAGGGCAATGGTGAGGGCGGTTACCCTGTCACCGGCGTGAGCTGGAACGATGCGTCTGCTTACACCGCCTGGCTCAGCACCAAAAGCGGTTTCGCTTATCGGCTGCCCAGCGAAGCAGAGTGGGAATATGCGGCACGTGCGGGGGCTGGTTCCGCGTATTGGTGGGGTGAGACCTATCCAGGTCCGGGTGTCGTTTCTGGCGCTGTAAAATCCGGTGCTGACCTCCCGGAAAACGCATTTGGACTTTCTGCGACACTCGGCAATGTGCGGGAATGGACAGCGGATTGCTATGCTAGCTCATATGCTGATCTACCTGCAAATGGCACAGCACGTTTAACCGGAAACTGCGATCGACGGACCGTTCGTGGCGGGTCTTACAGACTCGGCGCAGCTGAGCATCGGGCGGCTAATCGCGCCCGCTATGATCGCACGATACGAGATCGTTCTCTCGGGTTCCGCGTTGTGGCTGAACAGCCTTAGCCCGCCTCTAAGATTTCAATCTCTACGACACGATTTAGCAGCTGAGAAACCTCATCTTCGGTATCGATGGAAAGGCGTGTTTCGCCAAAACCTTCCGCTGTGATCAGGTCAGCATTTACGCCGCGGCTGACAAACCAGTCTTTAATTGCTTGGGCGAAGCGTTCGGTGCGTTCCAAATTCACAGCATCGCTTCCGACCGTGTCGGAATACGCGCGGATGCGAATGGTCTCAATCTCGGAAACCCCTTCCAGGGCTTGCTCAAGGGAGCTGAGATATGGGCTGAGATCGAGACTGTCATAATCCTCGACATAGATCCGGTTCAGTGCGGGGGCGATTTGCGTGTTGACCATCGCCTCTGGTGGAGGTGGAGGTGGAGGAGGCGGCGCCGGTAGACTGCGCGTGGTTGGGGCCGGGGATGCCTCGTTGGCTGGGCTAACGCTCTCTGCTTTAGGTGGGGCGGACTGAGGGCTGGGTGTTTCTTCGGCAGACGTGATCGGCGCCTGACCGACAGGGTACGCTTCACGGCGCAGCTTACAGGCCTCGTCGCCAGGCTTGAGATCAGAGTTGATGCGGTAGTATTGCTCACCGTCTGGCAGGTCGCCAAACCGGGCGACCTCTAGCGCGCGTTCTTGCGGTGCTGTTTCCCCAATCGTGCACATCATATCCCAGAGAATGGTCGGATTGTCTGAGTAGTAATTATGGCCAATCCCGAACAGTTCAGTCGCAACAGAGGTGGCGTCAATCGTCTGATAATTTTGCGAGCTCCGGATATAGGGTCGGTTTTTGTCCGTATCACCCAGGCGTTTGCGGCCTTCTTCGTTGACGAAGCTCGATATGTGCAGAGCGCGGTCAGTGTCGGACGTGTAAATCGTGACATTTGCGTCGAGACTATCAAATGCCGTGTTCGCTGCATCGAAGATATCGCGCTCGACATCGGCCGCTACAAGCATGATCCGAAACTCGAGATCGTTGCGATTGTGCCGATCCAGATAGTCTTTGGCATAATCTTCCAGGGCTTGGGTCAGGACGCGGTTTCCCATCGAATGGGCGATGATATTGACCCGGTCGACGTCGAGGTCTTCGGTTAGAAGGTCCAGGAACTCTTCCAGATACGGTGCGGCGCCAAGTGAGCGCTCACGGTCTCCTCGATAATCCTCAAGCGATAATGCGCCTGCGGATGGCCAGCTATACAAGACCGGAACGCCAACCTGGTAACGCTCTTCACGCGACAGATCGTTGGAGAGCTGTGCGGTTCGCACCAGGGCTTCATCGAATTGTACATTGAAGCCATGAACGAAGAGCAGCACGGAGGAGGCGCGGTCATCGTAGATTGCATCCTGAAGCGTGGAGGTGAAGGTCTCTCGGCCCGTCATCGTGATCCGAGTTAGAAACACATATTCAGCCAGTTTGTTTTGATCTCGCGGCGCGGCGCCTTGCACATGAGGGGTTTCACCAAGGTTGCGATTGCCGCCTTCTTCCACGAGTTTTGGCAGCCAGACATCCGCCCGGCCAAGGCGTAATTGTTCGCCGCTTTCGCCGAGCGCTTCGTTCACATCGACCGTGTCACTGGCGAGTTGTGTATCATCTGTGGTGAGTTTGCGATCGGTTCCATACCAGACCTGGATGCAATCAACTTTGCTGCCGAGATCAGCGTCTGAAACGAGGGTCGAACAGTCGGTTCCAAAGTTTGGATGGCGTACGATGAGGGGTCGATTGAGCCACCACCAAGCCGCAACAGCGCCCGCAGCCACGACAACCAGTATTCCAAGGATCCATCTAAGCATGCGTCACCTCCAAATGCTCAGGAAGAATGATTTAGCCCATAAAGGCGGGGCATAACAAGGTTAAGAAGGCTGTCGCCGGTCTTGTTACGGCTAGGCTTTCGTATTCTGCGAAAAAGCGCCTATATCGCGACAAGCCCAAAGCCTCGAAGAGCGTCCTCATGTCCGATTTTCTACTACTCGCCTTTATCCTGCTTGCCGCCGGCATCATCGCCGTCCCTATTGCGACCCGGCTCAAGCTGGGATCGGTGTTAGGGTACCTGATTGCCGGGATCGCGATTAGCCCATTGTTATCTCTGCTGGGGGTTGATGTCGTCTCCCTGCAGCATTTCGCTGAGTTCGGCGTTGTGATGATGCTGTTTCTGGTCGGCATGGAGCTTGAGCCCAAGCTGCTCTGGCAAATGCGAAATCGCTTGATGGGGCTGGGTGGCGGACAGGTTTTGCTGACGATGACGCTGGTCATGTCGGTTGCCATGGCATTTGGGCAATCTTGGAATACCGCTCTGATTATCGGGATGATTTTGTCTCTGTCTTCGACGGCGATCGTGCTTCAAACCTTGAACGAGAAGGGGTTGATGAAGAGCGATGGCGGGCAGGCGAGCTTCTCTGTGCTGCTCTTCCAAGACATTGCCTTCATTCCGATGCTTGCGGTTATTCCGCTCCTGGCCTTTCCGGAGGTCGCCCAGTTGACCGCAGGTGGTAGCGACGATCACAGCAGCAGTCTGAGCCTGGTTGAGGGCTTAAATGGGTGGCAAACCATGTTGGTCACGCTCGGTGCGATCGGGGTTGTGATCCTTGGCGGAAGCTATCTCACCCGGCCAATCTTCCGATTTGTCGCCGGCGCGAACTTGCGCGAGCTGTTCACTGCGACCGCTTTGATGATGGTCATTGGGATCGCTCTTTTGATGACGCTCGTTGGCTTGTCGCCAGCGCTTGGAACCTTCCTCGCGGGGGTCGTGCTTGCGAACTCTGAATATAAGCACGAGCTTGAATCGGACATTGATCCCTTCCGCGGGCTCCTGCTTGGCTTGTTCTTCATTACGGTGGGCGCGGGTATCGATTTCAATTTGCTGTCCGATAATTTTGGTCTGGTCGTCAGCATGACGATGGGCTTGATCCTTGTGAAAGCCACCGTCCTCTTCTTGCTCGGGACGGCGTTCAAAATCAGAGGCGCGCAGCGATGGCTGTTTACGCTGGGCCTGGCGCAGGCGGGCGAATTTGGGTTCGTGCTGCTCGCCTTTACAACGACCAACGGCATTGTGCCGGATGCTGTCGCGAGCCTGCTTTTGCTCGTCGTTGCCTTATCGATGTTGGTAACCCCGCTCCTGTTCATTATGTACGATCAGATTGTTGCCAACATCTATGCCAGAGGCCAGGAGCAAGAGGCTGATGCGATTGAGGAAGAGAATGGCATCATCATCGCCGGTCGCGGCCGAATCGGCGGGATTGTCGATCGGATGCTCAGCACAGCGGGCTACTCGTCGACTGTGATCGATTATAGCGCGAAGCAACTGGATATCATGCGCACGTTCGGCTTCAGCCATGCCTATTTTGGCGATGCGACGCGGCCAGACCTTCTGCATGCGGCGGGGATTGATAAGGCAAAACTCTTGATCGTCACGATCGATGAAAAGGAACAAATCACGGAGCTGGTCTCCTACGCAGCGCGCAATTTCCCTGATCTGCACATCATTGCTCGCGCGGTGGATCGTCATCACACATACGAGCTTTGGGCGCATGGCTGCCGCGACATCATTCGCGAAACCTATGACAGCTCATTGCGGATTGGCCGTTCAGCATTCGAGGCATTGGGGACACCGCGCGACAAAGCCGAGCAAATGAAAGACGCGTTCCATGATATGGATCAGCAATCCATGATCGAAGTTGCGGACGTGTTCGATGTCAACATTCCTGGACATGAGAACGATGCGTATGTGGCGCGCGTGCGTGAGCGTGCAGAGGCTTGGGAGGCAGAGCTTCACGAGCGCATGGTCGAGATTATGGAAAGCGAGCCGGAAAAGGCCTAAATGCCGGAATTTGTCTTTTCCATTGACGCTCGATCAGCTTTCGTTGTATCGCGCGGTTCGGTTGAGGCGCCTGCCGCTCGCTGGACTTTCGTCCATGGTGAAGATCTCCCGGTGAAGACCGGCCAATTCGCAGACCATTTCACATACGGTCTGGCGGCAATGCGAGCCCCGCCTTTGCTAGACCGAAAGGACTTGTGAAAGGAGACTGCGATGACCTCGCATATCTATACACGCGTGCAGGCCAAGGCCCGAGCACGTACATTGAAAGCTGAGAGCCCGGCGCCGATTTCGTTGGCCGCGGCCTTGGAAATAGTTGCCCGCGAGATGGGGTTTCGGGATTGGAACACCGCGTCTGCGCGCCTGTCCAACGCACCGGAATCCAACTGGCAGGTTGGGGAACGCGTCAGCGGTCAGTACCTCAAGCACAAATTCACGGGCCGCATTCATGGTGTCCGTGAACTTCAGGCCGGATCCGGCTATGAGGTGACGGTACACTTTGATGCGCCGATCGATGTTGTCGAATGGGACAGTTTTTCTGCCTATCGACAACGCGTAAGCGCGATCGTGTCGCCTGAGGGAATTTCCTGGGCGAAAACCAGCGATGGTGTCCCGCACATGATTGTGGCGCGGGAATCTGTCTTGGTGATTTAGGCGCTGTTGGTGAGATCGGTGTCCCTCGTCCTTCGACAAGCTCAGGATGAGGGACGTCGTGATTTTGGTTTTGATTTTGCGAGTTTCGAAATGGTTGCGTAGTCTCGATCGATGAGCGCCGTCTTCTTGGCGCGTGACCAGCCTTTGATCTGGCGTTCTGTCGCGACAGCGTCGGCGTAACGTTGGAAATGTTCTGACCAAACCAGTTCAACGGGGCGTCGGTGATAAGTCCACGCCGATTTGCGATACCCTTGATTATGCTCGGCAATCCGGGCGTTCAAATCATCACCGCGATATGAACCAATGTAGTAAGCCCCATCTGAGCATTTCAGCATGTAAACGAACGCCCCCTCAAGCAGCTCACCCATAACCCGCAGCCCTCATCCTGAGCTTGTCGAAGGACGAGGGCGTGCTTGATAAATGATGCGTTTAAACCTTCTCAGGCTTGCCTTTGCCGGGGGTCTTTGGCTTTCGCTTGGTCGGCTTTTCCTCGACATATTTGAAGGTCAGTTCGTCCTTCTTCTTGTCGTGGCCGATCTTCACGGTGCCGCCTTTGGAAAGCTTCCCGAACAGAAGCTCTTCCGCCATCGGTTTCTTCACATGCTCGGAGATAACCCGCGCCAGAGGTCGTGCCCCAAACTCGGCATCAAAGCCGCGTTTGGCGAGCCAATCACGTGCGCCTGCCGCAAGTTCGATTGTAACGTTGCGATCTGCGAGCTGGATTTCGAGCTGCAGAATGAACTTCTCAACGACCCGCTCGATGATCTCAGGCGTAAGCCCACCAAAGGTAATGACGCTGTCCAATCGGTTGCGGAATTCTGGCGTAAACAGACGCTTGAGCGCCTCTTCCTGCTCGTCATCCTTCCGGCCGCGACCGAACCCGATCGAGTTTTTCGCCGCGTCAGACGCACCAGCATTCGTCGTCATTACAAGGATCACGTTCCGGAAGTCGACTTTGCGTCCGTTCGCATCCGTCAACGTGCCATTGTCCATGACTTGCAGGAGGACGTTGAACAGATCCGGGTGCGCTTTTTCGATCTCGTCGAGTAGAACTACAGAGTGTGGGTGCTGCATCACGGCATCGGTGAGCAAGCCACCTTCATCATAGCCAACATATCCTGGAGGTGCACCGATCAAGCGCGAGATCGAGTGACGCTCCATATATTCTGACATGTCAAAGCGGTGCAGTTCGACGCCCAGAATGGAAGCGAGCTGGCGGGTCACTTCGGTCTTACCCACACCCGTTGGGCCGGTGAACAGGTAAGAGCCAATTGGCTTGTTCGGCTCGCGCAGACCTGCTCGCGAGAGCTTGATCGCGCTGGAGAGCGCGTCGATTGCGTCCTCTTGGCCGTACACGACACGTTTGAGATCGGTTTCGAGCGACTTGATCGCTTGCGCGTCGTCTTTTGAAACCTGTTTCGGGGGGATGCGCGCGATCTTGGCGACAATCGCCTCGACCTCTTTCACACCGATCGTTTTGCGGCGCTTGCTTTCAGGCACCAACCATTGGGTGGCGCCCGCTTCGTCGATCACATCAATTGCGCTATCAGGAAGCTTGCGGTCGGTCATATAGCGTGAGGACAGCTCAACCGCCGCACGGATCGCGTCGTTCGTATAACGCAGACCGTGGAAGTCTTCGAAAGTCGACTTCAGACCGGTGAGGATCTTCACGGCGTCTTCGACGTTTGGTTCAACAACATCGATTTTGCGGAATCGACGGGATAGCGCGCGATCTTTTTCGAAGTGCTGTTTGTACTCTTTGAAGGTGGTCGAGCCCATGCAGCGCACTTCACCATTTTGTAGCGCTGGCTTGAGCAGGTTGGACGCATCCATCGCGCCGCCAGAGGTGGCTCCGGCGCCGATGATTGTATGGATTTCGTCGATGAACAGGATGCCCTTATCCAGCTCACCAATTTCTTTCATGACCGCCTTCAGGCGTTCTTCGAAATCACCGCGATAACGCGTGCCTGCGAGCAGGGCGCCCATATCTAAGGCCCAGATCACGGCTTCGTCGAGGATCTCAGGAACCTCGCCATTGACGATCATGCGCGCCAAGCCTTCAGCGATGGCCGTTTTGCCAACGCCAGGGTCACCGACGAGGATCGGGTTATTCTTGGACCGGCGACAAAGCACTTCGATGCAGCGTTCGATTTCCAACTGGCGACCGATGAGCGGATCGATTTTGCCTTGCTTGGCTTTCTCGTTGAGGTTCACGCAATACGCGTCCAGCGCCTCGCTTTGCGGGGCGTTTGGCGGGGTCTCTTCGGCTTCGGCGCCGCGCGGTGTACTTGGCCGCGCTTGACCGGGAACTTTTGAGACGCCGTGGCTGACATAATTGACCGCGTCATAGCGAGTCATGTCTTGCTCTTGCAGGAAATAAGTCGCGTGGCTTTCACGCTCAGAGAAAATCGAGATCAGGATGTTCGCGCCTGACACTTCATCGCGACCGGAACTTTCCACGTGCAGCACAGCGCGTTGAACCACGCGCTGGAAAGCCGCCGTTGGTTGGACGCGGCCAGACGGCGTATCCGTGATCAGGCTGGATAGGTCTTCATCGATATATTGCTCGAGCGCTTGCTTCAGCGATGGGATATCCACCTTACAGGCGGTCATCACTTCGATGGCGTCATCATCTTCGGTCAATGCGAGCAAGAGATGTTCCAGCGTGGCATATTCGTGTTGGCGCTCGCCGGCCGCGGTGAGCGCGCGTTCGAGTGCGTTTTCTAGGCTAGGGGTTAAGCTTGGCATTTTTTGTCTCTCCTAGTCCTCTTTTTCCATCGTGCATTGCAGTGGGTGTTCGTTTCGGCGGGCCATATCCATGACTTGCGCCACTTTCGTCTCGGCCACTTCATATGTGTATACACCGCACACTCCGACACCCTTTTGATGCACATGCAACATAATTCGCGTCGCTTGTTCGCGGTTCTTATGGAAGAACCGCTCCAAAATCAGGACCACGAATTCCATCGGCGTATAGTCATCATTTAAGATCAACACGCGATACATGCTTGGCTTCTTCGTGCGAACGCGGGTCTTGGTGGCAATTCCAAGGCCGCCATCTTCGTCGTTCCCTGGGCCTGAAGGGCCTTGCGGATCCTCCGGATCTGCGAGCGTTATGCGGTCAATTCTGATAGACATGGGCTAGAAGATAAGTGTTCCTTTTAGAAAGTGTAGACTGACGCTGCGTCGCTACAGGATCAAGTCTCAAAATGATCAATTTGTGTTCAAAGCGTCAATTAGTTTTGTGACGCGCTTGCGATTAGCGCCCATATCGGAATACCCGACGCGAGACCGCGAATAGATTGCAAACGTCGATCGACCTTCATCCAGCGCGATGACTTCGATATCTACGTCATCCTTAAACCGCATCAGACCCGTCGTGGCGACGAATTTGAGACGCAGATGTTCAGCGTCGGTCTCAACTTTGCCAAAGCTGCGTTCGGCGGCGATCATCTCGCTGAGTTTTGAGAACAGACCACGCGGCGTCATCGATAGTTCAGGTGAGGTGAAGTCAGGCTCTGCCGCAAGGCAGTGATTTTCGGGAGCAACCAAACACGTATTCGGTTTTGGTGGGCGCTTAAGCGATTTGAAAATGATAAAATCCGTCATACCGAAGACTGTGCCCGGACTTTCCGGGTTTGTCAGCGACAGAAATAAAAAAACCAGATCGATTGACCTGGTTTTCTGTGGCTTTCATCGAACGCGGCGCAAAAAGGCTGTGACGGGTTTGATCAAGTCGCTTTTGTGCTCTTCGCAGCTTTCTTGGCTTGCTTAGAAATCGGTGCGAAAGCTTCGCGCATTGTTTCGGTATAGAGTTCGGACATGTCGTTGAACCCTTTGAGATTGTTTTCGAATGCCGATTTCATGAAGCGCGCCTGGATCCCGAAAGCATCTTCGAGGTTTCCTGCTTCTGACAGTTTCTTGCCTGTCTCAACGGACAGGTTCATTTGGCTTTTTAGGTGAGCCATCATGGCTTGGCCTGCGTCCTGCATACCTTTCACGGAAGCACGAGTGCTTGCAGTGGAGGCTTCCATAGCGCCGCGTGCCAACGAGCTCATTGAGTCGCTTTCGGGGAAGAACCCTGAAAACGCATCTTTATTGAAGCTGGCGAATGGAAACGCAAAAGGGCTGGAGGAAGCTGATGTCATGATAAATCCCGTTAATTTGGCTTGCGGGAATATACCTTTTTGCCTTCGCGCTTGCAACAAATTTTTGTGCGGTGCACAATGTTAGGGTTTAGGAGCCATCAACCGCAATTTCCTAACAAATAAGCTATGTGCATTTACCTATGGCTAACCTTATGAATCGATTTTAGGGTTTCCCCGGGACTCCGGGGCAGCCTTTATTGGAGACCCCCGTATGGCCGAAAAACCTCTTGCGTTTGTGATCAAGTCAACGCTCGCAGCAGCTGCCCTGATCGCAATCGGGTTTGCTCCAACCGCTTCAGCTGAAAAGTATGCCTCCATTGTGATCGACTTGGAGCGCGATGAAGTTCTGCACGCGCGCCACGCTGATGCCCCCCGTTATCCTGCATCTCTGACCAAAGCGATGACTCTCTATATGCTGTTCGACGCCATGAAGGCCGGCGAAGTGCGTCTGTATGAAGATCTACCGGTCTCCGCTGCGGCCGCAAAGCAGCCGCCATCCTCTCTACGGTTGAGAGTTGGCACAACCATTTCGACCAAGGACGCGATCAACGCTTTGGTGACGAAATCTGCAAACGATGTCGCGGTCGTCGTCGCTGAACGCTTGGGCGGAACCGAAGAACGATTTGCAACGCTAATGACGGCTAAGGCCCGCGCGATGGGAATGGAGAGCACCACCTTCAAAAATGCGTCGGGACTGCCAAACTCCCAACAGCTTTCTACTGCACGCGATATGGCGGTTCTTGCTGAACATTTGCTCGAAGATCACGCAGACTATTATGGCTATTTCTCAAATAAGAAATTTAGTTGGGGCCGCGCGACGTACAAAAACCATAACCGGTTGATCGGATCTGTGCAGGGCGTCGATGGCATAAAGACGGGGTATACGCGGGCATCCGGATTCAATCTAATGTCGAGTGCTAAGCGTCGTGGCCGCCGGGTCGTCGCGATTATGTTTGGCGGCTCTACGGCACGCTCCCGCGATCAACACGTTTCGGACCTGATTGAGGCAGCGTACAAAAGTTTCGAGCCAACAGAGGTTGCGCCCGAGCAGCAATTGCGTTTGTCTTTCAGTGAAATTCAACCGCCAGTGGACCCTAATGGCGCGGCGATGCCGGTGCTAAATGGTAAGGTCTTCGGCGCAAATACAATCGTTGCCGAAGGCGACGAAGGCTCCAAATCAGACTGAGCGCTTAAACCTGGGACGTATATATGTCGATTTTTCGGCTCTTTGGAATTGTTACATTTGTAGTTTTCATGGGGAGCTTGAGCGCATCAGCAGCCCCAGTCGATCACCAAATTTTGGATGAGCGTTTGAAGCGGCTGGCAACCGATGAGATGATCGTCGGCCTTGCGGTTGCGGTCATCGAAGACGGTGAGATCACATTCGCGGAAGGCTATGGCCTGACTAGCCTTGGCGGCGATCCCGTTTCAAAGGACACCGTATTTCGGTGGGCTTCTTTATCAAAGGGTGTCGCATCGACCACAATCGGCAAAATGGCGGCTGAGGGGCAATTGGCGCTCACGGATACGATCTCTAAGTTCAATACGTCTTTGAGATTACCGCTCGGCGGCGAGAAAGTTGGAACGCTCGAGGACTTGCTCTCCCACAAAATTGGCGTCGTCCCCAATGCTTACGATACCAGGCTCGAGGATGGCGGCGATCCAGCGGAGATCCGTCGCAGCCTCGGCAAGCTAAAGCGTATGTGCCCTGTCGGAGATTGCCACACTTATCAGAATGTTGCCTACGATACAGTCTCTGAGGTTGTTGCGGCGGTTCGAGGTATTTCGTTTGAGGAAGTCGTAGAACTCGAACTGTTTGAGCCTTTGAACATGCGTGACGCGAGCTTCGGGCTGGAGGCGTTGACCAGCTCCTTTTCCTGGGCTGAGCCATACCGCAAGCGACGTACCGATGCTAAGCCTGTGCGGCGCAAACTCAGCCAATCCTATTACCGCGTCCCCGCGGCTGGAGGCGTCAACGGATCAATCCTTGATCTTGCCAGGTTCGCGCAGGCTCAAATGGGGCTAGAGCCTACGGTGCTCGGCGCTGATACGCTGACAGATTTGCATACGCCGCGGATCTACACGCGACGTGAGCAGTCGAGCATGAGCCGTCGTTATGGCGGGCACTTGCGAGATGCTCGCTATGCCCTTGGTTGGCGGGTCTACAAATACGGAGCCCCGGGGTATCGCGTTGTCGGTCATCGGGGCGCAGTCGCCGGTTATAGATCCCTAATTCTATTTGATCCTGAGCGTAACTCTGGGGTTGTCGCGTTATGGAACTCGAACGCCCGCACCCCCGTCGGGGTGCAGTTCGAAGTCATGGATATGATCTATGGATTAGACCCTAAGGACTGGATGCAGCTGGATACTGATAGAGGTTAGGCTCGCGAGTCTCGGTTCGCTGGGCGAGGTGTTTTTGATTCAACTTTGAGACGTAGAGAGAATGACGGCTAGACCCAACGTTGATTAACTGTAACCTAAATCAACTTGAGGGCGCATGAGCGGGCGTAAGATCCGCTGAGAGATGTCCTCTGAGCGGGGGCGACATGGAACTGGAAACGCAGACTTCGAGTACGTGGCAGGCAAGGGTCAGTGCTCATCGCGAAGTTTTTTCTGGTTCATCCGAACGGGCGCCAGCATATTACCGAGACTATCTCGACATTACGCCGATCAACGCGGTGGGCAATTCGGGCCGCTTTGTGAGTCAAAAATGGGGCGCTGGATCGTATTTGTTCGAGCAAAGCGCCATGGATGCGATCATTGTTCGGCATTATGAGAGACACTCTTCAATCTCAGGAAATCTCTTGCAGGTCGTTCGTTACGTCTCTGGTGGAGCGATGGGAAGCATAGACGAACAACCCGTTTCATCGCCGGTCGGTATTGTTTCTATTTCGGACTGGGCGCGCCCGTTCGAGGGCATCCAGAGCGCCGGGATTTGCCAGAGTATTTTTGTGTCGCGCCAAACGATTGGGGTGGTTCAGGGCGCATGCGCTCGGCGCGCTCAATATGATAATCAAACGAAGATGGGCCGCATTCTGCATTCTGAGATGGACTATTTCTTTGATCAGTTTTTGACGGGCACTCCATCCGTTTCGCGTCTGAGGCTTGATAAGCTGCATTCAGTCATTCGGTCAGCCTTTTCTGGCGAGGGTATGGACCAAGATATTCGATCTAACGCCCGAGATGCGCTCAGCATTTTGATCAAGCGCCATATTGAGGTGAACCTAAAATCGCCAAACCTCACCGCGAGCTCGCTCTTGTGCGAGTTCGGAGTTTCCCGCGCCTCGCTGTATCGAATCTTCGAGCTCGACGGCGGCGTTCGAAAATACATCAATGACAGGCGCCTCTACAATGCAGTGCGAGCGCTTTCTAGCGCGCCGGTCGTGCGTGGACAAATGTCGCGTGTCGCCGAAGAATGGTGTTTCTCATCCTATGCCATTTTCAACCGGGCGGTTCGCAGGGCTTATGGGGTGTCTCCAAAATTTCTATTTGAGACGTCCGGCGAGTTTGACGTGAGCGCGACTGTGTCGGCGTGCACCAAAACTTCCAATCCGGGGATCTGCAATTGGTGACCGTAGACAGCGCCGGCAATCTGGCGGCTGATGGGGGGCAGACCGTTGCCGGATTGCGATCTGACCTCATTGCAAATGACCGCGATATCACTGCGCTGCAAACGCTAACATACAGTCATACGAGCCAGATTACCGACAACACTCTGGATATCGAATCCGGCGCCCGGCAAACGCAAACCAATACGGCAGCAGTTTCAGCCAATGCGACGGGTGTTCAAACAAATTCCGGTCGGATTGAGAGCAATGCATCAGCGATCGCTGCCAATACTACCGGTATGAATTCAAACGCACAGCGGATCGACAGCAATGGGTTGGCGATCGATAATAATACAACCGCGATCCAGGAAACGCAGGCTGATATCGCCGAAAACGCACAGTCCATTGAAACGAACGCAAGCGCGATCGGAGCCAACGCAAATAGCATTCGAGAAAACCAGAATGCAATTTCATCAGTCTCCCAGATCGCACGCGCCAACACGGCGGGCATAGATCAGAACCGTTCTAGTATCGCACAGAATGCTCAGACCGCGCAGACCCAACAAACTGAGATCGAGGCCAATCAATCTGCTATCGGCGAGGCGCAAAACACACTGCTCGCTCATGATGCGGCGATCAGCGACGTGCGCCAACAAACGGGTAATAACGCGAACGAGATCCAGCTTATGCGTGCGGGTGTTGATGAAACCACTGAACAGTTTGCAGTTATGGAGAGCACGATGGCGGATCATGATGATTGGATGCAAGACGCGGACGTCACGCTCTCAGAAAATTCACGAGCGATCGCGGACAATACAGATCAGATTGCCGTGAATGCGACCACCCTTACGACTGTCTCAGGCGTTGCCAGCGCCAATCAAGACCGCATCGCGCGCACCGAGGAGCGGATCACGTCCAATGCGGGCTCGATCGCCTTGTTGCAATCTGACTTTGAGCGATTGGATCTCAGTCTCGGGGAATTGGCGCATCAATTGGGCCAGACTCAAGAGCAAATTGAGGATAATTCGAGCGGCATTGCGATCGCGAACGCCCTTGCCGGGTCAACCTGGTTGCAATCGAATGAGTCCGTCGCCTTCTCAGTGAATGCCGGCTATTTTGATGGCTCAAGCTCGCTCGCCTTTTCAGGCGCTGCGCGCTTGCATGAGAAGTGGTCTGCCAATCTCGCAGTCGGGACAAATCCGAGCCGCGGCGATATCGGCGCGCGTGCGGGCTTGAGAGTGGGGTGGTAGCTGGAGACGCTTAGCTAGAAAGCGATTTCCGTGCCAGCAAGTTCCGGGATTTGGAGCAAGATGACCAGATCTCGGAGCTCTTGACGCGCTGCCACGTGGCTCATTGTGAAGGAGACGTTTGAGCCGCTCTCGGTCAGGTCGAGAAGCGTGAGGCCAGCAGGAAACAGCTCGCGATAGATCACGCGTTCTGACAGACCCGGCGCGAGACGGAAACCGATCCGTTTGGAGAGGTTCGACAGAGCCTCGCCGACTTTCTGCTTGTTGCGCGCTTCGAGTGGCGAAACACGGTTTCGCATCACAATCCAATCGATCGGTTGGCGAGAGCTGCGCGCTTTGTTCTTGCGGCACTGCCAGACCATTTCGGAATAAAAGCTTGGGCGCAGGACTTCCAAGGTTTGTGGGTTCACATCGCCCAGCAAATCAAAGTCTACAAATGAGTCATTCAGCGGCGTGATCAGCGTGTCGGCGCTCATATGAGCGATGCGCGACAGATAAGTATCACCGCCTGGTGCGTCGACGATCACGATCTCACAAACAGCCTTCAGCCGTTCGAGCGAAGTGTGGAAGCGCTCCGTTTCTTCTTTCTCGGCGACGTCCAGATCACGTTCGGCGCTGGCATCAACGCGAATGATTTCAGGCATTGGTAGTTTTGCACTGGTCGATTGCATCCACCGCAGACGGTTTTCGAGATAACGTGTCAGGGTGCGCTGGCGAACATCGAGATCGATAACCCCAACTTTGCAGCCCATTCGCATGAGCGCAATCGCAAGGTGAATCGACACGGTCGATTTGCCCGCGCCGCCTTTTTCATTGCCAACAACGACAACCCGGCACTGTTTCTGTGCCGGGGTGGAAAGCGTAAGTGTGTCCGCGGTATCGCGAATATGTCCGTATCCGTCGGCCATGGCCGTTGGGTCTCTCCGTTAAATCGTCATGCGGCGTGTTGTTGCGCCGTGGTTTCGTCTTCGAAACTCGGGGCGTCGTCGAAAAGGAAAACACCTTCGCCGCCGCTAATTTCTTCTTGGGCGGGGATGACCGGAGCGTCGATCTCACCATCAAACAGGAATTCGTCGTGATGGGTGATGGCGCACGGGGCCAGCGTGGTGGCTTCAACCGGGAACGGCGTTTCGCCGTGGATCAACGCCAGAGTCTCTCGCAGATCTGAAAAACTATCTGCGATTGCATCCATGTTGATAGAGAGCTCGCGGCGCTCTGCTTCTAGCTCTTCGGTTGTCGCGAAGAGCCAGGCATCATCTGCCTGATTGATATTGTCAGGTAAGGGTTCAAGGCTGAACTTCGGCGTGGCGGGCCGCGTCTGCCTTGTGTAGAGGGTGGCACAAGCTGCACTTAGCAGCGCTCGTAGGCGGGGAAGGATGCGCTTTCTCATGTCTTAAAAAATCGCCGCATAAGGTTAACAGGGCGTTTACGAATTCCCCTAAGGAGCGAATGTAATGATTAAATCTCCTATTCGCGTTCATACATTGAGTGAATTGCGCGACGTTTTGAGCGCGCATCGCCGCGCGGGTCGGACGATTGGGTTTGTCCCAACCATGGGAGCTTTGCACGATGGGCATGTCTCATTGGTGCGGATTGCCCGTGAAAAGTCCGACATCACGGTGGTCAGTATCTTCGTGAACCCAACCCAATTCGCACCGGGTGAGGACTTGGACACGTACCCCCGCACTGAAGAAGACGATATTGCACGCCTGACAGAGGTCGGCACTGACGTGGTTTACCTGCCGAACGTTGCAGAGATGTATCCCGAAGGGTCAAAGACGAATGTTGGGGTTGAGGCCATGTCCGATCTCTTGGACGGCGTCTATCGACCACACTTTTTCTATGGGGTAGCGACCGTGGTGGCGCGCCTTTTCATTCACGTTCAGCCGGACTTGGCGGTGTTTGGGGAGAAAGATTATCAACAACTTCAAATCATTCGCCGGATGGTCCGCGATCTCGGTTTTCCGATTGAGGTCATTGGCGGCGAAACATATCGAGATTCCGATGGTCTCGCGCAATCATCACGAAACACATATCTGACCCGGTCTGAGCGGCGCCAAGCCAATACGATGAGTTCTGCGTTGCATCGGGCCCGGTGTCGCATTTCTGGTGGCACGGCCGTCAATGAGGCGTTGGCCGAGGCACGCGCGCGGATCATGGCCGCTGGCTTCGAGAGCCTCGATTATGTCAGCCTCGTAGATCCAATGAGTTTGGAAGACCTACCTAGCGAAGCCCTGCAATCAGGGCAGGTGGCGCGTATTCTTGGTGCAGCTTGGATGGGGAAAACACGGCTGATCGACAATATGGACGTCACGCGCCTTTGATCACAATTTCGCGCCATCGCGACGGCAACCCTTGTCGCCCATCGTGGACTGCCGCAAGGGTGATCCAAATGATCGGAGGATGCCATGACCCATCTTAGAAGTATGCGAGCGCTGTCCCAAAAAGGGCTTGGCGTAGCTCTATTGGCCGCGGCGCTGACCGCTTGTGCGACCGTTACGCCAGAAACAGAGCCAGTCGTGGTCGAAGCCCCGCCCGTCGTCGAGAAGGTTGAGGCGGCGATGATTGAGGCAGCCCCCGCATTCTCCGCCGAAGGCATCGCTGAGCTAGAGAACCTCATGGGCGAATATGTTGCTGAAGGCCGCGTCTACGGCATTCATACGCGCCTCGCCCACAAGGGCGAAACGGTCAGCGATTATTATACCGGTGTGCGCGGGCTAGAGAGCCAAAC
The DNA here is from genome assembly GCA_039970335.1 of Henriciella sp. Classification (GTDB taxonomy): domain Bacteria; phylum Pseudomonadota; class Alphaproteobacteria; order Caulobacterales; family Hyphomonadaceae; genus Henriciella. The sequence goes on from JBDVMC010000018.1 coordinate 23,417, forward strand.
GCCGATCGAAGATGACACGATGTATCGCATCTATTCGATGACCAAGCCGATCACCGGCGTGGCCATGATGATGCTCTGGGAAGAAGGCAAGTTTAAGTTGGACGATCCGGTCAGCCTGCACGTTCCCGAGTTTGAGAATCTGAAAGTCCTGGGCGGTGTCAATGAAGATGGCTCGGCCATTCTGGTCGACCTTAAGCGGCAACCAACAATGCGTGAACTGATGTCGCACACGTCCGGTTTTGCCTACGGATTGGGCGGGACCGATCCTGTGAACTCGGCGTTCCGAGACAATAAGGTGCTTGAGTCGCCTGATCTGCAAACCTTCATCGACGAAACCGCCAGCATTCCGCTTCTGGTCCAACCGGGCGAGCACTGGTTCTACAGTGTCGGTATGGATATTCAGGGCTACATTATCGAAAAAATGTCCGGTCAGACGTTTGGTGAGTTCCTCGAGACGCGTCTGTTCGATCCTCTGGGTATGACCGATACCGGCTTTTATGTTCCTGATGAAGACTATGATCGCCTAAGCGAAGTCTATGGCTTTGATCCTGAAACAGGCGCTTTGGTCCCGATCCCATTTCCGGGCGTGATGTTTCGCAAGGAAACTGTGAACTTTGAATCGGGCGGTGGCGGCCTTGTGTCGACCATGGACGATTATGCACAGTTCGCCCAAATGCTGGTCAATCGCGGTGAGCTCAACGGTGTGCGGATCCTGCAGCCTGAAACGCTCGACGTGATCACAACCAATGTCCTGCCAGAAGGCGCAATGCTTTCTCTGGGCGGTTTAAACTTGGGTGAAACCTATCCAGGCCTCGGAATGGGGCTGACCTTTGGGACAGTCGAGGACCCTGCGGCGGTTCCAACTCAGATCCCGGCCGGTTCCTACTTTTGGAGCGGCGCAGCGAGCACATGGTTCTGGGTCGATCCGGTGAACGAGCTTTACTTCATCGGCATGGTGCAGATTTTCGACAATAACAATCCGAGCGGACCGCTCGAATTTCGACAGATCTCTAGCGCTGCAATATACGAGGCGCTTAGCGCCGAATAGCAGATCTTATTCTGCGCCGTCTTGGTTTTGGTCTGGAGTTTCAGGCCAGGCCTCGACGGTGCCTTTTAGTTTCAAGGTGAGCGGATTGCCTTTGCGATCCACGGCTTTGCCGGCAGAAACTTTTACCCAGCCTTCGGAGATGCAATATTCTTCGACATTGGTTTTCACCTCACCATTGAAGCGAATACCGACGCCGTTGAGCAGCAATTGCTCATTATAGAACGGGCTTTTTGGGTTCACGGAGAGGCGGTCTGGCATTTGATCTGTCATGAGCACGTGAATAGCGCGAGCCGCAACGATTGATCAAGCGATAGGATGCTTTGTGAAGCGGGTGAGTTTTGTGACCAGCTCAACTTGTCGATTCGACTCCGTTTTGTGCAACAGGCTCTTGAGGTGGGATCTTACCGTTTCGACGGATACGCGCCGCGTGCTGGCGATATCTTTGGGGGAATGTCCCTGATAGACCATATTGGCAATCTCGCCCTCTGTTTTGGTCAAGCCGAAGAAGTCGCGAACTAAACTCAAATCCAATTGCAGTGGTTTATCAATTTGATCGCAAATCAAGAGCGCATGCCCGGCTTCTGGCCCGGCAATCGTAAAAGCTGGCTTTGGAACGACCCGGCATAGCCATTGCTCGCGATGGTTCCTGGATTTGATTGGGAATGAACCGCCCACAATTTGATTATGTCGACCGAGCGCTCGTGTTAGCGCTGAGCGTGCCGATCGGGAATTCAAACTCAGCTTCCGATCTTTCTCAATCCGAATGATGCGTTGGGAGAGCATCGCTTCAAATGCTTCATTGTGGGTATGTATGCGTCCTGCATAGTCGAGGATTGCGACCGCGCGCCCATCTCCAACCAGGTCAAGCGCGCTCCGGGCATTCCTACGTTCAACAAGTGAAGCGAATTTCAGAACGGGGGCACAAACCGCCGACGCGATCTCATGGATTTCGGCTTCTGTATCATTGAATGCATCGGCGCCGATTGGGCGATGAAGCGCAATGCCTGCGATCATGTGCTCATCATGGATAACCGGTACGCCCGAGAAATGGCCTAGTCCTGCGGGTACAATGAGTTCTTGATAGGTTTGGTCGTCCTGGATTTGATCGTAGGATATAAAATCCTTATCGCGCGTGGCTTTCCCTTTTTGCATTGACGGTGTGGCCAGTACACGCGGGTTTATGTCCTGATACAAGACTTCTGTGGGGCCGAGATCGACGTCCAGATCCACGGAGAAAATTGATCTGAGGAGCGTGCGGTTTGTCTGCGCCACCATCAATTGACTTATCGGGGCATCGCAAATTTCGGCAAATTTCTTCAAGGCAGGTTCTAGAGCAGACTCGTCGAACACTGCTTCCAGCATAATATGCTGCAATTGAATGAGTTCAGAATTCAGTCTCACTTCGTCCCCAAGTATAGACCCAATGTGAACATAACTAAGCCGATCAACGGGCACTAAGTCAATGAGTTGAACAAGTAAGAAAAAACAAATCTATCCCCCAAATTGGGGATGCGGCAATCAACGGAACTTGCTTCCTTTATCTCGCTCGAAGTTCAAAATCGAGGTTGGAGCAACTTCTCCTCCCGGGGCTGGGTGGGGGCAAGGTCCGCAACCGCTCGCTCTTCGCGCGGACCTTTTTCTCTCCGAGGCTTTGGGGGGTTGGGGACGCACTCCCCAAAGCCTTGGCAGAGTTACGTCAATAGATTTTGAAGTTTTGGAGGCGCCGCATGCCGCCACGACATTTTCAGAGCTGAAAGAGCAGTGGTCTCATCCGCGGCGGCCAGCAGGATTGTTGTCGCGCCTTTGTCGCCCCATTTGTTCGGGACTTTTGAGAAGATGGATGGTTCGGCTGCGACCAGCATTTCTTGTTCTTCCACAGTCAGAAACACGTTCGCTGTGGCGGCTGCTTCCAGCATCGTAGCGATCGTTTTGCCCCGCGGCGCGTCGACCCGAAAGCTAGCGCGGTCGAAATGCGGTTTCTCGATGGCGTGAGGTAAATCAAGGGCGAGAGCGCGGAATTCGTCGACAGTCATAGGCTTAGTCTTCCTGTTGCGTCCCAACGGCATACAGGAAAGAACCGCCTTTGATGAGGGGGATGACGCGTTCGGCGACATCGCGCTCTAAGGCCGGGCATCCCCAACTGCGCCCTAGAACACCTCGACCGGCGTTCACATAGTCAGCGCCGTGGATGACGATCAGACGTTGTTCTGCCAGATCGTTTTGGGGGCTCAGGCCTTTGAGTTTAAGCGAAAGCCCATGCGCCCCGTAATAGGTTTTGCCGGTGACGAACGCGCCAAGCGAAGTCATCTTCGAACCTTCAATGTTGGAGAACTGGTCCGCCATGCCATCATAATCTGGGTCGGAGCCTCGGCCATGCGCAACAAGGAAAGCCTGCGCGCTCATATCTGCGGTGTCGATCAGAAAATAGCGCGGGACGTTCGAGGGCGCTCGATAGTCGATGACGCTTAGATAGCGCTCATTCTTGATTTCGCTCACTGCTGAGGCTTTGGCGCCTAGGGCTTCAGCCAACAGGGTTTCGCCGATCAGGTCGGATGCTGGGGTCGCCTGCGCGATCCCTCCGATCAGGGTAAGAGACGCGATAAAACAAAGATGTCGAAACGCAGAAAGCATGTCATCGATAATGACATGCTTTCCGGCTAAATTATGTCTGTTGAGCAAGAAGCTTAGAAAACGCGCGGACGCTCTGTTTTCTCAATGTGCAAACCACACTCGCTCTTGTCGCGGCCAGCCCAACGTCCAGACCGAATATCATTCGGATCTTCAGCCGGCTTGGTGCAAGGCCAGCAGCCAATCGAGGGATAGCCTTGGGCGACAAGTGGGTGACGCGGCAGCTCACGACGTTTGAAATAGGCTTGCACATCTTCTTGCGTCCATCCGGCGAGCGGATTGACTTTGAAGCGGCCAGCAGCGTGCTCAAACACGGGCAGCGACATGCGCGCGCCGCCATGGAAACGTTTGCGGCCCGTGATCCAAGCGTCGAACCCTTCAAGGGCGGGTTCCAGCGGACGCACTTTGCGAAGCGCACAACACGCGTCGGGATCGGTTTTCCAAAGCGTGTTCTTTGGGTCTTCCGCTAGGCGCTCGTCTTCGGCCGGCGGGATATCCCGCACGTTCGTGAGACCGAGGCGTTCGATCAGCTCTTCCTTATAGTCGAGCGTTTGCGGGAAGTGCATGCCGGTTTCGAGAAACACGACGGGCAGATCCGGATCAACATCAGCGATCAGAGCCAGCATAACAGCGCTCTCAGCACCGAAGCTCGACACGTAGGTCATTTCACCCATCCACTCGCGCAGAATAGAAGCGCGCAAGATCGTCTGAGCGGAAGCATCACGAAGTTCGCCGTTCAAGCGCGACAGGCGCTGATCGATATCTTCATCGATCCGCAGCTTAATATCCGAATAGGGCATGCGCCTTAGGCCTTCCTGTGGCGCCTCGTAAAGACCGTTGCTTGGCCATCCGCGGCGGGTTGATAGAACGCGGAATACTCTTCCAGCGCTTTCACAACATTAGGTAGGTCGGCCCTGGTCGTCTGATAAGCATCAAACCCTGAACGGTTCATATAGAGAATCTGATCTCTCAAGACGTGGCCCACGGCGCGAAGCTCTCCAGAATAGCCCAAACGGCGTCTCAGGAGCTGTCCTTGGCTGTATCCACGGCCATCGGTATATTTAGGAAAACTTATTTCAATCAAGGCGATACGGTCGAGAAACGGCGTCAGATCGTGTGGATCGTCTGCCGGTTCCAGACGGACGCCAATTTGCTGATTTCGCGCCAAAAGTGCGTCAGCGTCATCAATTAGCTTAGCTAAAGGCACGCTCACACAGCCGCTCGCGGGGATGTCTGCGCCGTCTTCGACGAACGTCCAGGTGTTTTCGGCTTCGGCGCCATCTTTAATTAAAGGCATGTCTGGGCTCCAATTAGAGCCGCTGCCGCGGCCTTCTCCGTTTTCGATTGAGCCACTGGCGCAATCGATTGAGCTGCGCTCAACCAACTAGGAAGCATAAATAGCCTCCTGGAAGGGTTCGACGCCGACGCGTTCAACCGCATTGATAAATGTCTCGTCTGAGCCGGTGCGCAGGTCGCGATAAGTGTCGACAATCGTCTTCACCGCGCCCGGAACTTCCTCATAGCGCAATGCCTTGCCAATGATCTGGCCGACAACAGCTTTCTCATCCGCACGCCCGCCGAGGGAGATTTGATAGTATTCCTCACCTTTTCGGTCGACGCCGAGAATGCCGATATGGCCGACATGGTGGTGGCCGCAGGCATTGATACAGCCTGAGATGTTGATGTGCAGCTTGCCGATATCCTGCTCATAAGCCGGATCCGCGAAGACCTTCTGGATCTCCTGACCCACTGGGATTGAGCGCGCATTGGCGAGGTTACAATAGTCGAGGCCGGGGCAGACAATCATGTCTGTAATCAGGCTCTCATTTGCCGTGGCCAGGCCCGCCGCTTCGAGTTCGCGATAGACATTGTAGAGATCATCCAGCGCGATGTGCGGCAGCACAACATTTTGCGAGTGGGTGACTCGGATATCGTCAAACCCGTATGTCTCACCAAGATGCGCCATGACGGCCATCTGGCTATCCGTCGCATCCCCGGCGAGGCCGGCGATCGGTTTCAAGCTGATTGTGACAGATGTGTAGCCCGCGACTTTGTGGGGATGCAGGTTCACGTTCGCCCAGTTCGCAAAGGCCGGGTCAGCCGTCTTGGCGCGCTCGAACCCTTCGCTGGTCTCTGATTTGTCTTCAAAGGCCGGCGGGGCGAAATAGGCATTGATGCGATCGATTTCTTCCTGGGGAAGGGCGATTTTTTCGCTGACCTGCTGTGCTGCATACTCTTCAGCGACGAGGCGCGTGAATTCTTCAGCGCCGGTTTCCGTGACCAGGATTTTGATCCGCGCTTTGTATTTGTTATCGCGGCGACCAAAGCGGTTATAGACCCGCATGATCGCCTCAAGATAATCCAGGATTTCGCTTTCCGGTACAAACTCATTGACCATCGCGGCAATGATAGGCGTTCGGCCTTGGCCGCCCCCGACATGAACTTCAAAGCCAACCACGCCGTCACGTTCGCGCATATGCAGGCCGATATCATGCACACGGATCGCCGCGCGATCGTGCTCGGCCGCCGTCACAGCGATTTTGAATTTACGTGGCAAGAAAGCGAATTCTGGGTGGAAGGTGCTCCACTGGCGGATGATCTCACACCAGGGGCGCGGGTCCATGATCTCATCTTTGGTGGCACCTGCAAAATGGTCAGACGTCACATTGCGAATGCAATTGCCCGAGGTTTGGATGGCATGCATCTCAACTTCGGCGAGCTCTTCGAGCACGTCCGGAATGTCTTTGAGCTGGACCCAATTATACTGAATGTTCTGGCGCGTGGTCATGTGGCCGTAGCCGCGATCATAATCGCGTGCGATCTTCGACAGTTTGCGCATCCGCGCTGCATTGAGCTGGCCATACGGGATCGCAACGCGCAGCATATAGGCGTGCAATTGGAGATATACGCCGTTCTGCAAACGCAGCGGCTTAAACTCATCCTCCAGGATATCCCCTGAAAGGCGGCGTTCCACTTGGCTGCGGAACTGATCTACGCGCTCTTTTACGATCTGCGCGTCAAATTCATCATAGCGATACATTTACAGTGTCACCCCTTCTTTGGGCATGGCGTGGCCGATGGAGAGCGCGCCTTCGACACGGCTCACCCAGCGTTCAACATTCGGGAATTGCGCCAGATCAAAGCCGCCTTCATGGGCGACGCGCGTATAAGCGACGAGCGCAATGTCGGCGCACGTCATGGTCTCGCCAACCAGCCAATCGGTCCAGGTCAGCTGCATTTCCATAACGCCAAGCGCCCGGCGGCCCTTGGCCATCAGTTGCGGATCAATTTCGGAATCTGGCAATTTCAAATAATGCTTTTTGAAGCGGCGAACAGCGATCGAGGTTTCGTGAGAATACTGTTCCCAGAACAGCCAGGAATTCATCTGCGCACGTTGAAACCCGTCTTCCGGGATCAGGTCAGATCCTTCCGCCAGATATAGCATGATCGCGTTAGATTGCGGCAAGACGCGGCCATCCGGCCAGCGCGCGATCGGCACTTGGCCAACCGGGTTGAGCGCCAAGAACTCTTCAGTCTGCGTGCCGCCATCGAGGATATCGACCTCGACCCATTGATGATCAATGTCGAGATAGTCAGCGGTCCAGCGCGGCTTCTGGCAATTGCCTGAAATGCTGTCGCCATAGAGCGTTAGTTTGTCGGTCTCTCGGTCGCTCATCAGATGATCACCCCATATGGGACGGTTGGGCCATTGACGCGGATGCTCTCGCGTAGGGTTTCGCGACCGGCGACTTTGCCGTCCTCGGTGACTTCCATAAAGTAAGGATCAGTGATCTCGCCTTCTTGGGTCTTCGCGTGATCAAGGGCTGCCTCGGCGGCGTCGCCGACAAAGACGCCGAGCTCATTTGCCTCTTCGGTCCAGGATTGATCCGCCCGCATCCAAACGACATTGCCGGTCGCGGTGTTCCAGGCAGTGACGGTTTTTGGCGTGTCTGGTTTTAGTTTGGGGCGCACTGACGTCATGCGGCAACCTCCGATGAGAGTTGGGCTAAGGCTTCGGCAGGGATCGCGCTGACCTCACCGATAACGAGAAGGGCGGGGCCTTTGATGCCCGCCTGGGCGATGAGCTGTGGGAGCTCCGCCAAAGTGCCGAAGACTTTGATTTCGTTCGGCCGGGTTCCGTTTTCGATCACTGCGACCGGCGTCGAGCTGGCGCGCCCGGCATGGATCAGTTTTTCTGATATGGTTGGCGCGGTGCCAACGCCCATGAACACGACAACGGTCTGAGCCGGTTTCGCTAGGGAGCTCCAATCAAGATCTGGCACTTCGCCGGACTTTGCATGCCCGGTGACGAAGGTCAGGGTCTGCGCGTGATCGCGATGAGTCAGCGGCAATCCTGCCGAGGCCGCGCACCCGAGCGCAGAAGAAATGCCTGGCACGACGCTGGCTTCAATACCTGCATCCCGCAAGGCTTCAACTTCCTCGCCGCCGCGGCCAAAGACAAACGGGTCGCCGCCTTTCAGGCGTACAACACGTTGACCGTCATTGACCGCATTGATCATCAGGTCGTGAATTTCATTCTGTGGAACGCTATGATTGGCTTTCGCCTTGCCGACAGAGACGCGGGTCGCATCGCGGCGAACCAGATCCATAATCTCATCGCTCACAAGCCGGTCATGGAAGACCACATCAGCATTTTGAATGAGACGAAAAGCTTTCAGCGTCAGGAGCTCTGGATCGCCCGGTCCAGCGCCTACAATGTGGACCGTGCCTAATTGATTAGTCGGAGAAGCAACGTCTTGCAGCAGCGCTTCCATGGCGGCTTGCGCGTCATCGAATTTGCCATCCAGGGCGAGTTGGGCAGGCGCGCCGTTGAGCGCAGCTTCCCAGAATTGGCGTCGCTTGGTGCCGTCATCGAGGATTTGATAAACGCGTGGGCGAAAGTCTCGAGCGAGTTCTGATAGAGGGCCCATATTCTGCGGCATCAACGCTTCGAGACTGGTGCGCACGCGCTTGGCGAGGACAGGCGCCGCGCCGCCCGACCCGACCGCGGCGACTATTTCGCCCCGCTCCAGAATGCTCGGGACTGTGAAATCACACGCGCCTGGTTGATCGACGACGTTGATCGGAATGCCATATTCGCGCGCCCATACGATGGACTGATCGCAATTCTCTTTGGTGCGGCAGGCAATGATAGCGAATTTGGAGCGATCCAAAGCTTGTCCCGCCATATCGCGCGGCGCGATCGTGATGCGGCCCGCAAATTCCTCAGCGAACCCTGGTTCAATATCTGTATCAATGATGACAGTGATGTGTGCGGTCGTCTTGGCGAGCAGGCGAACCTTGCGCCGAGCCTCCTCGCCGCCGCCGAAAACGGTGACGTGGGCATCGTCCGTATAGAAAAACGCAGGGAAGAGTCGCATAGTGGTTTGAATTCCGTTCGATCTATCGTTGCGAGAGAAATGAGTTGACGGAGCCGTTTCAGCAACCGAAAGAGCCTTATCCTATTGTTTAGAGAAACTACAATCAAAATCTGTTTATAGACGTGACCATGTCTGACACGAATGATCGCCTTCCGCCCCTGAACGCGCTTCGCGCTTTTGAAGCCGCGGCGCGCCGCTTGTCTTTTACAAAGGCGGCCGATGAGCTGAACGTCACGCCTGGGGCGATTTCGCAGCATATCCGTCAGCTGGAAGACTATGCAGGCACGCCTTTGTTCAAACGCACGGGCCGGAGCGTTTTGCTGACCGATGCCGCGCAAGCCGCGTTGCCGCTAGTACGCGAAGCGTTCGACCAGATCGCCGAAGCTGGCCGCATCATGCAAGCGCCTGCGCGCAAGGGCCGCGTTATGGTCAGCTCAGCGCCTAGCTTTGCGGCGAAATGGCTAGCGCCTCGCCTTGATCGTTTCCATAGTGCGCACCCTGGCGTCGAAGCTTGGGTCAGCGCCGATAGCGGGATTACGGATTTTACCACCGCAGATGCCGACTTCGCGATCCGGTATGGGGCAGGCGATTATGATGGCTTGAAGTCAGAGAAAATTCTCGACGAAACGGTTCTGCCGATCTGTTCGCCGAAACTGCTCGAAGGACCCGACGCCGTTCGCAAGCCCGCCGATCTCGCCAAGCATACGCTCATCCATGATGTCAGCGCTGAGGTTGATCCGTCTTGCCCAGATTGGACCAGTTGGTTGAAAGCACGAGGCGCTGGCGCCGATGTCGATGGCACGCGTGGCCCACGGTTTAATCAATCTGCGTTGGCGATTGAAGCGGCGGCGACCGGGCGCGGTATCGTACTGGCAAAACGCGCGATTGCATCTGCTGATATAGCAGCGGGCCGCTTGATCGCACCGTTCGCCGATGGCTCAATCAGTGTGGATTATGGCTATTGGCTCGTATGGCCAAAAGGCCGTCATCTGACTGAGGATGTGCGCTCATTCATAAAGTGGGTGAAAGCGGAAGCCGCCGCCAGCGAAGTTGCAGGCGTTTGATTCGCGACGCGCAATAATCGTCAATCAATTCGTTTGAGAATAAAAAGCCTGCTGAACCGCAAGGCCCAGCAGGCTGCGTCGGAATTCCAGCAGGCTGGGTGGGGGGACGCACACTGGGTCCGAACGCTTCTTTGTCTACCCCTTATTCGAGCCGCACCGCAATGGGGCGAAGTGGATCTATTTGCAGCTGTTGCGCAGACGCTGATCAGTAGGCCATCACAAACGCTTGAACGACTTCAATTTGTGGCGCCCGCAGCGCCGCAATTAGGCAAAACACGAAGCTACGGAGGCGAGCCAATCGCGAACATTATCCTTTTGCGCTTCTGACGCGCCGTGTCGAACCAAGATCAAGTCTTTCTCGGGAACCAGCACGATATATTGGCCATCATAACCATTCGCGGAAAAGCTGCCCGGTCCCGCCATATCAAGCCACCAATGACCGCCATAGCCCATGGGTTCTTCTGCAGGCACGTTCGGGGTCGGCGTCCGCGCATGGTCGACCCAGTCTTGAGACAAGATACGCTGCCCGTCCCAAATGCCACCGCGAAGATAAAGCAGACCAAACCGAGCGAAATCACGGGCAGAGCAGTAACAGAAACTAGAGCCAATAAAGGTGCCCGCATCATCAAATTTGGGGATCGCCGAGCGCATTCCAATCGGGCTCAACAAACGCTCGCGCATAAAGGCCTCGAAACCCGCCACATCAAGGCTAAGCGCGTCCGCGAGCAGGCGGCAGATAATGTTGGTCGTTCCGCTGGAATAAGACCAATGCGACCCTGGCTCATGTTCTAACGGCAAGCTTGCAGCGAAGTGTGCAACGTCTGATTTGCCAGACCCGAAGAGCATTTCGATCGTATGAGAAATACCTGAATTCTCGTAATCTTCGGTGAACTGTAGACCGGAGGACATTCGCAATAAATTGTCTAGCGTGATTGCTTTGCGAGGATCGTTTTCGCCGTGCCATTCAGGAATGGCAGGCGGGTTATCGAGAGACACGGCACCCTGTTCGATCGCGATTCCGGTGAGCGCATGGGTCATCGATTTTGCCATTGACCAAGAAGGGTAGGTATCGTCTGGACCATAGTCGGCGCCGTATTGTTCCAACACGATTTCCCCGTTTTGAACGGCAAGGAAGGCGTGAGTCTTGCCCAAATCTTCGGGGTTGGAGAATGCGTGCTGCGTGAGCGTTGAGAGCTTATCTGCATTGGCAGAGCTCGGAAGCGCGGCGATCGGCCAAGCATCCGTTGGCCAAGAGGTGTTCTCTGGTTGAAAGGGAAGGGGGGTTAAAGGGGCCGCGTCTGCCATTCTGTAATCTCTTTTTGCGAAACTATTGCCGGAATGCCTCGGCCTGACCAGCCTCAATCGCTAACGCGCGGTACCTTAAGGTTCATGCCATCTAGGCGAAGGCTAATAGAATCGTTTAGATCGAGATCATGTCGAAACTCTATTTCACTTACAGTGCCATGAATGCCGGGAAGTCAGCCATTCTCCTGCAGGCCGCCTATAACTATCGTGAACGCGGCATGGAGGTCATGCTTTGGACGTCGGGCCATTATGGCGCTGAGGCCGACGCGGAGATTGGTGAGATCGAGTCGCGGATCGGGCTGGATGCACCGGCACGGCTCTATCGCTCTGAAACAGATCTGTTCGAAGCGATCCAGTCGAAGCATCAGGAGACGCCGCTGAATGTCGTGTTCTTTGATGAGGCGCAATTTTTGACGCAGGCCCAAGTTTGGCAACTCGCGAGGATTTGCGATCAGTTGAAGCTGCCCGTTCTTTGCTACGGATTACGCACCGATTTTCAGGGCGATTTGTTTGAAGGGTCTTCTGCATTGCTGGCGATCGCAGATGATTTGCGCGAAGCCCGAACGATTTGCCATTGCGGAAAGAAAGCCACGATGACGGCCCGAATGGACGATACTGGAGCGGCCTTGACCTCTGGTGCGAAAGTGAGTGTCGGCAAAGAAGTTTATGTCTCACTCTGCCGCAAACACTGGGAAGAAGCCCTAGGGCGATAAGGCCCCAATCCGCGCCCAATCCTGCCACAATGAGTCTTTACTCACTAAATCTGGCATCGAAATGGAGCGAAACATGTTTGCCCGAAAGCATGGTGTTCGAAACAGCGTCATCTGTGGACTGATAGCGATTGCGACTTTTATAGGCATTGGCCTCGCCGCAAGCGCGCAAGAAACACCTGCACCTGCTGAGATCAATTTTGGCGGGTTCATGGAATTGTCGAGTGAAGTGTTTGAAGTGCGCGAAGAACGCTTGCTGTCGCTTGAGCAGTTCAATCAGATGGCGGTTGCTCCCGACACGATCATTCTGGACGCTCGTAGTCGTTACGCGTTTCAGATGGGACACATAGAAGGCGCTGTGAATTTGCCATTCGCTGATTTCACGGACGAGAAGCTGGCCGAGCTGATCCCGTCCAAAGACACCCGCATCCTGATCTATTGCAATAATAATTTCAGCGATGATGCGGAACCCATTCCGCTCAAGCGTGTCTCTTTGGCGTTGAACATTCCGACCTTCATCAATCTCTATGGTTATGGCTATGAGAACATCTACGAACTGGGTATTTTGACCGAGACGACCAACGAAGATGTGACCTGGGTGGCAGGGGAAATGCCGCTTTAAGGGCTTCCCCGGATGGTTTTAGCTCTGCTAATGCGTTCATTCGGCCTCTTGTACTCACCGGTAAGATACTACATTTGCGCCGCTGAAGACTTGTTCCAAGGAGGCCGCATTGACCGCAACTGCAGACGCGCCCGCAAAAAAAATAAATCCGAACGCACCGACGGAAGAAACCGTCCTGTCCGTGCATCATTATACTGATCGCCTGTTCAAGTTTACGATCACGCGCCCGGCGAGCTTTCGGTTCCGCTCTGGCGAGTTCATCATGATTGGATTGATGGGCGAAAAGAAGCCGCTTCTGCGCGCCTATTCGGTCGCCAGTCCTAACTGGGACGACACACTGGAATTCTATTCGATCAAAGTGCCGGACGGCCCGCTAACCTCCAAGCTCCAGAAGATTCAGGTCGGGGACAAAGTTCTGCTCGGCAAAAAGCCGGTTGGAACACTGGTGCATGACGCGCTTGTCCCGGGCAAGCGCCTCTACTGTTTCTCGACCGGTACAGGGTTTGCGCCTTTTGCGAGCATCCTTCGCGATCCAGAAACTTACGAGAAGTTCGAAGAAGTGATCATCACGCACACCTGCCGCGATGTTGCTGAGCTTTCCTATGCGCGCGAAACGGCGGACGCCTTCCTGAACGATCCGGACATTGGCGAGATTGGTCGAGGCAAGCTGCGTCTCTATCAAACCTGCACGCGCGAAGACTATGATCGAAAAGGTCGCGTCACAGATCTGATTCGGTCTGGAAAACTCTTCGAAGACCTGGAAGTTCCTCGTCTCGATCCGAAAACAGACCGCGCGATGATTTGCGGTTCGATCGACATGACCAAAGAGCTGAAAGGCTTGATGGAAGAGCATGGAATGAAAGAGGGCTCCAATGCAGAGCCAGCCGATTTCGTCATCGAACGAGCCTTTGTGGGGTAGCAAATGACGGGCGTCATCGTTCGTGAATATACTGAGGAAGACGCGGCAGCGTTTCGTGATCTCAACCTGGCTTGGGTTGAGGCCTTTTTCACGGTTGAGGCGGAAGATCGCGCTCAGCTAGAAGACCCTCAAACCCATATCCTCGATCCGGGCGGCGCTATCTTGATCGCAGAGTATAACGGCGAAGCTGTTGGCACTGCGGGCCTGGTGCCGGGGCATGGCGAGGGTGTCCTGGAGCTGATCAAGATGTCAGCGCGGACCGATGTCCAAGGGAAAGGTATTGGCCGAGCCCTGATGGAAGCCGCAATCGAAAAATCGCGAGATATGGGCGCAGCTCAGATTTGGCTTGAAACCAATACCAAACTTGCGGCGGCTTTAGCGCTCTATCGAAAAGTTGGGTTTCGCGAACTCACGGGAGATGAGGTGACGCCAACCCCTTATGACCGTTGCAACTGCCAGATGTTGCTAGACCTTTAGGCAAGAAAAAGCCCCCATCCCGAGCGAGCTCCGAGGATGAGGGCTTTTATTTTAAGCGGTTTTGCGAGGGCTTATTGCCCGAAACCATAGACCAGCGATACGCGGCTGATCGTGTCCGTTGCTTCGAACCCATCTACAGGATCTGTATCGTGGCGCACTTCGAAGGACACGCGAGCAGAAAGCGTATTCGTCAAGGATGCTGTGATCGCTGCGATGTTGCCGATCTGAGTTGAGGTCTCGGCGTACAGCACGTTCGTATCATTGGTGAATGCAACATTCTCGTTGAACGTATGCGCGAAGTTCGACTGAGCGATCGCACCCAGCGACTCTTCTGTGGTCGCTGCAGTGATCAGCGTTGGTGGAACGGTCGTCGCATCGAAGACGTCCTGGATTTCGTCGATTTTCAAACCTGGGCCGCCTCGAATGGTCCACTGGGTCGCTTCGCCAGCCAAGACTTCATAACCAAGACCACCACCGATAAAGGCGCGAGAGTCAAAGCCTGAAAATTCGTCTTTCTCGTAAGACAGCTGACCGAAGCCAAATAGGCGGTCATTGATTTGGCGATCCAAATTGGTGCCAAGGAAGATACGGTTCTTGGTTTCTGCACCTTCGGTTTCGCCATAGTCGGCGCTGGCTTGCAGGCCCACTTTCCACAGGTTCATGGTGCGCGTCGCGTTGACGCCAAGCCCAAGATCCGTGGTCTCAGTGTTACCGGTGGTCACGCCTGCGCTGAGCGAACCTTCGCCGCTCCAGCCGTTTTCGGTCTCGTCCTGCGCGTGAGCAGGGAGGGTAAGTGCGATTGCGCCCGCAAAGGCGGCGAGTTTCAAGTTATGGGAGAAAGTCATTCTGGTAGCTCCTGTCGTTAATGCGCGCGACATGGCCCCTAGAAGATGAATCATAAATGAACTGATGCAGCTCTAGCTGCCAATCTGACCCTGGTGTCGCAATTTTGCATCGGCCAAAACGCAGGCCATCATTGCCTCTGCGACGGGTACTGCGCGTATTCCGACACACGGATCATGGCGACCCTTGGTGCGCACATCGACGTCTTTTCCATCGCGTGTAACCGATTTGGTCTCGGTTAAAATCGACGATGTTGGCTTGATTGCGAGACGCACGACGAGGTCTTGTCCCGTAGAGAGGCCACCCGCCACGCCGCCATTATTGTTAGACAGGAAGCGGACGCCATCATTGCCCATGCGCATTTCATCGGCGTTTTGCTCACCGGTAAAGCCGGCAGCATCAAAGCCCGCACCGATCTCAACCCCCTTGGCCGCATTGATCGACATCATCGCCATCGCCAGGTCGCTGTCGAGCTTGCCATAGATCGGCGCTCCCCAGCCGGCCGGAACGCCTGATGCTTGAACTTCAACGACTGCGCCAACCGAGGACCCGGATTTGCGTACTTCATCGAGATACGTCTCCCACTCTGCCGCCATCTTGGCATCCGGGCACCAGAACGGATTATCGCCAGTGATGTCCCAATCCCAGGCGTCCCGATCGATCTTGTGCGCGCCGATTTGGACCACGGCGCCGCGAATCACAATGTCATCGCCCAGGACCCGCCGCGCCACAGCCCCGGCCGCGACGCGAGAGGCGGTTTCGCGCGCTGAGCTGCGCCCGCCGCCGCGATAATCTCGCACGCCATATTTCTGGTCATACGTATAGTCAGCATGGCCCGGTCGATACCGGTCGCGAATTTCGGAATAGTCTTTTGAGCGCTGATCGACGTTCTCGATCATCAAGCTGATCGGAGTACCAGTTGTCACCTGGCCGTCGGTTCGATCGTCTTCGAACACACCGGATAAGATCTTCACCTGATCCGGCTCGCGGCGCTGCGTAACGAACCGGCTGGTTCCGGGACGACGCTGATCAAGAAAGCGCTGAACCCAGGCCTCATCCAATTTTAGTCCGGGAGGACAACCATCAACAACACAGCCCAGAGCAAGCCCGTGACTTTCGCCCCAAGTTGTCACACGAAAGAGATGTCCGAATGTGTTATGTGACATGAGGGCTGTTCCGTAGTTTCATACTGGCGGTGTCCTATATGCAAAACAGAAGCCTGCCAAACCCCTAACACCCGTGCCTGGATTTCCTGATCATGACCGACGTCCCTGTTTCTATCCCCCGATCTCCTAGTGCTGCCGAATATGCCGCCGAAGGGGACCGTCCCTTCATTCCGGATACGACCGCGCCGTTCGCGCTTTTAGAAACCTGGCTGAAGGACGCGAATGCGCATGAACCTAATGATTCCACAGCGATGTCGCTCGCGACGGTCGATGCGGATGGAATGCCGGACGTGCGAATTGTTCTGTTACGCGGTTTAGATGCAGAAACCGGACTGCAATTCTATACCAATTATGACAGCGCCAAGGGCACGCAATTGGGCGCGCATCCGAAAGCCGCATTGTGCTTTCATTGGAAGAGCCTGCGTCGACAGGTACGCGTGCGAGGCACGATCGAAAAAGTCTCGGGTGAGAATTCGGACGCCTATTTCAAGAAGCGAGCACCGCAATCCCGGATCGCGGCGATCGCATCAGATCAATCTCGGCCGCTCGACAGCCGTGATATATTCAATCAGCGAATTGCGGAGATCAGCGCGATCTATGGCGATGATGATGACATCCCACGCCCGGAGCACTGGGGCGGTTATTGCCTGAAACCAACAGAGATCGAGTTTTGGCAGGATCAAGCGTTCCGAATGCATGACCGGCTGAAGCTCATCCTAGATGGCGAGACCTGGAAATCTGCACGGCTTTACCCTTAACGGGAGGCGCCTCGATCTGGCAAAGACTGGTTGCGAGGTCTTCGTCTCCCGCCTAAAGGGCGGCCATGAGTTTAAAATTAGCGATCTTTGATCTTGATGGAACTCTGGTGGATAGCCGCCAGATCATTCAAAACGCCATGGTTCGAGCTTTCGAACAACATGATATTACGCCGCCTGAGTATGAGCAGACGCGTAAGATTGTTGGACTGGGGCTAAATGAAGCCTGCAGCATTCTCGCGCCTGATCTATCGGATGAGAAACTCGATCAACTTGTCGAATCCTATCGCGGGTCGTTCGTTGAGCTGCGGGCCGAAGGGCAGGGGTTTGAGCCGCTCTATGACGGTGCGCGTGAGATTGTGGAAGCTCTCTCTGAACGCGGATGGTTGCTCGCAATTGCAACCGGCAAAGCGCGCAGGGGCGTACACTCCTTCTTTGAGCAACACGGCATGGACAAGCTATTCGACACAACTTGGTGCGCCGACGATGGGCCCGGCAAGCCAAACGGCTTTATGTGCGAACAAGCGATGAAAGCGCTCGGCGCGGAGCCGCATCAAAGTCTGATCATCGGAGATGCTGTGCATGATATCCGCATGGGATTAAACGCGGGCATTCGAACCTTCGGGGTCAGTTGGGGATTTGGTGAAGCACACGAATTGGAAAGCGTTGGGGCACATGAGGTCCATCATGAATTCGCGGGCCTGGAAGCCAGCCTAGATCAGTTCGCTGCGGGGATTACGTAATGGAGAAGGTCAATCTTCCGAAACGTTTCTACAAGTCTGCGTCCGTCTCCAAGAGCGATGCTGGGTTTGCGGTCGAGCTTGATGGCCGGGCCATTAAAACACCCGCCAAGACCACGCTTTCTCTACCCACGGAATCGCTGGCGCAAATTGTTGCTGACGAATGGAATGCACAAGGCGAAGCGCTCGATTTGCAAAGCATGACGCTAACCAGGCTCGCCAATGTTGCGCTCGACCGGACACCTGAAACCCGCGATGAACTTGCCGAAGAGCTCTCTCGCTATGCTGGCACGGATGTGACGTGTTACCTCGCCGAGACGCCAGACGCCTTGCGAGACCGCCAGGAAATCGCTTGGGCACCGTGGCGCGCCTGGGCTGGAAAAGAGCTCGGCGTGGTGTTGGTGCCCGTGATTGGTCTGATCGCGAGCCCACAGCCACAGGCCAGCGTGGACGCCGTTCGGGTTTATGCAAGCGGATTGGATGATTATCGCCTGACCGCACTGACTTGGGGGTGTAGCCTTTTGGGGTCTGCTATTCTGGCGCTTGCGGTAGAGCGCGGCGCGATGACGGCGCTCGAAGCGCTCTCAGCATCTTGCGTCGATGAAGATTGGCAAATCGAACAATGGGGCGAAGATGAAGAAGCCAAACTGGTTCGCGCCGCGCGCCAACGCGACGCCGTAGCGCTTCAACTCTGGTTTGAGGCCTTGTCTTAGGATTCCCCAACAAGGCGCTGTTCCGCTTGACTAAATTCTAATTCTCGCGTCCTCTCAAACGTGGAGGACGCTTTTATGTTTCGTACCAGTTTATTCGCGCTTTGCGCATTGAGTCTTACAGCTTGCGCGTCTGTGGGAAACCTCACAGCCGTCAACAAAAAGGAGACGCTGGGGTCTGGGTTGAACGGTAAAGGGTTTGCGCCCGCTGGCGTGTTTATCGACGCTGAACAACGCGCTGTTCTATCAAACAAGCGATCTGACAAGGACATTCGTGTGGTGTGCGCCGAACCTGCGCCAGATGCTTTGTCGGCGATTGCAGCGCAAGCGGGGGTCAGCGTTTCTGACATCTCTAGCGCGGTGTCCGCTCAAGGCGGCGTCTCAGAGGCCGCCGCCAACATTGGGCTTAGAACGCAAACGATTCAAACTCTTCGTGATGGATTCTATCGGGTCTGCGAAGCTTATATGAATGGTCTCTCGGAAGAGCAGTATTCGATTATGCTGCGCCGGTTCCAGACAAACATGATCGCGCTTTTGGCGATTGAGCAGCTTACAGGCGCGGTCAAAGGCGGTGATGCCGTGGTTAGCGCATCTGCCGGCAGCGGCATGGATTTCCGCGAACAGTATCTTCAGCGCTCTGCGATTGCGTCGGCTCAACAGGTTCGACTCTCGAACGAAATTCTCGCGGTCGAAGACGACATTACCGTTCTGGAAAATGTAAACGACCAGTGTTTTGGAAGCCCGGACTCGCCAGGCTGTTCTGGCGAAGAGGCCGAACGGCGCGGGCAAGAAATCAGCGATTTGCGCGCGCGGAGACGGGCTTTGTCCAGCTCGCAAGCAGCGGCCGCCGCAACAGAGCAAACCAGTAACAGGTTGGCCGAAACTGCACCTTCTGCGTCTGAATCGAGCGCAGGCGGTGTGACAGGGTCTTGGCCTGCGAGCCCGGCTTATCCGCCTTCAATGGCCGTTGCGGAAGCGGTCCGTGATATCACCATGGCGATTGTTCAAAACGATTATGGCGTGCAGCTTTGCTTTGAGCATTTGCGATACGTAAAAAGCGAGGGCGAAACAGCGCTTTCTGATCGCTGCAAACAGGTCATGGACGCTTATATCGCGCAGCTTAAGAACGCCAATGAAATGCGGGTTGAGCGGCAACGCGCTCAAACGGCAATTTTGCGCGGCGTTGCAGAGGGATACATCACAGTAGATGATGCCAATCGGCTTGCTGGCACTTTCAACTCGGCAGAGATCAGCGCACCGGTAACCGCACGATCTATGCGCGTGTTTGACAGTCCGGTTGCGGCCGCCAGTGCACCACCACCTTTGGCCGCTCCAGTCGTCGCTGCGCCGCCACGTGGCGACTAAAATCAGACCTTATTGAAGCTTACTTGATGATTGCGCAGGCCACACGGGCGCCAGCGCCGCCAATCGGTTGTGTCATATGGTCATCTCGGTTTTCGTGGATGATCAAAGCGGCTCCATCCTGATCGGCCAAATCGGCTCCCGTCGTGAGCGTAGAGAACGCTTCATAACCAGCGGATCCGTCTGCAGCAGCCCAAATATTCGGCAAGTCGCCGCCTTCAGGTCCTGCTGGATTGAGGAGACCGTGCCCATCTTCAACTTTTCCAACATGTCCGCCAGAAAGTTTGAAAACGCCCGTATCACTGCAGTCGCCTACCTGGTGCAGGTGTAAACCGTGCCAACCTGGCGCGAGACCGCCGGGTTCGATCACGGCTTCGAGGAGCAAGCCGTTCGGACCATCGAGAATATTGAGGCGACCAATAACTGAGCCGTCTTCACCAACAATCTCACCGCCCATGCGCAGCATAGACGGGAAGACCCCATCGCTTGGCCCGGGCATTTCAGCCGGTGTTGGCAGTAAGTCACCTGCACTTCTATTTGGAGGGGTTTCATCTTGGGCAGGGGCTTGCCCGCAGGCAGCGAGCGGCAAAAGGGCGGCGAAGAGGGCTTTACGGATCATGTGCTGAGCTCCATTGGCTTGTCCTATATTAGTGTAGAGCGTTTGCCGGAGAAGTCAGCCGTGTCAGAAAAACTTGATCGCGCCGACAAGGTTTTGGTGGCGCGAGGGCATTTTGAAAGCCGGGCCTCCGCGCAGGCGGCAATTGCGGCTGGTAAGGTCACGGTTAGCGGACGCACCATCATCAAACCGTCTGAGAAAATTTCTCTAAATGCAAAAATTCAGGCTGAACCCGAGCATCCATGGGTCTCTCGGGCGGGGTTGAAACTCGCGCATGCATTGGAAGTTTTTAAGATTGATCCGGCAGGTATGCATTGTCTTGATATTGGCGCATCCACTGGTGGGTTCACAGAAGTTTTGGCATCAAACGGGGCAGCCTCGATTGTTGCCGTGGATGTTGGGCGCGATCAGTTTCACCCGCGACTTCAAGCGTTGGATCAGGTTCGATCGCTTGAAGCGACAGACGCCCGCCACCTTTCAGTGGAACAGGTCGGTACGCCCAAGCTGATCGTTTGCGATGCGAGCTTCATTTCCTTGCACAAACTCCTATCCGTGCCGCTCTCACTCGCGGCCGAAGACGGGATGCTGATCGCGTTGTTTAAGCCGCAGTTTGAAGTTGGCCGCGAAAATATTGGCAAGGGCGGTATCGTGACCGATGCCGCCGCAAAAACAAGCGCTGAAGATCGCTTCGTCGAATGGCTCACTGAAAAGGGGTGGAGTACGGAGGCTCGTACGGACAGCCCTATCAAGGGCGGTGACGGAAATTCGGAGCGTTTGATATACGCAAAGCGCGTCCCGACTATTTAATCGTCGCCCGAAATTTGAAGCTTGCAGTGTTTCCCGGAGAACCGGCGTCGAGTGCGCCATCGGGCTGAATGCAAACATGCGTGATATTCATGTCGTAGCCGCTGCCTGCGGGATAGGAGCAATCATCGAAACTGTTAGGCATGACGCTCGCGTCGGAAAACCGAACGTGTAAAGCAGGATCAAAGACCAGCCCCGTTCCTGTTTGCGAGAATGCGACGGCACCGGTTTCAGGCCCTGCGGGGCCATCTATGTCGTCATTGTAGAACGTGATCTCGTCAGGCAGCGCATCAACCAGAAACAGAGAATTGACGTCCATCGGACCGTTGCCACTATTTTGAATATCGAAAGTGTATACGACGTCATTTCCAGGAATGCTGTAAACGCTCGAACTTCCGCCAAGGCTTACATCAAAAGGCGCAACACTCTTTTGGATCGATAGATCTGGGTCGTCATCGAGGATGGTGTAAGTCGCGGATAAATTGGGACTTGGGCCGCATTGACCCGAAGCGATGGTCAATTCCGAACTACTTGGGGTGCCGATGGCGATCTCGATGGTTTCGTCCGTTTCGAATTCAGCATCGTTTATGATTGTGATCGGCAGCGGGATGAAGACGTCCGTATAGACCCCCGCCGGGACACTGATCGTGCTGGCATCCACAGTATAGTCGGCGCCGAGCGTCGCTGATCCACCGGTGACGGAAAAGCTTACAGTTGTAAGGCTTCCAACCGTGCCGCTGACGATCATACCAGGGCCGGTCGAAATTGATTCTGTGTCGCCGGCATCGGCTCCCATTTCAACATAAGCGGCAAGCGAGACGATGATATTGTCGAGGAAATTGCCGTAGGAGCCGGGATTGGTGCTGCGAAACTGAAAGCGTTGCATTCCGGCGGGCCCGGTATACGTCGCGCCGCCCGTATTTACGGACCACCCACCGCCAATGAAACTGTTCTGTGTTGCCATGGCCTGGACCAGTGTCCCCGTCACCGGATCGACAATCTCGAAAACGGCGACTTGCGGATTGTGACCTGGTCCGCCCGCTCTCGCAGCATGAGCAAAGGTCCAGGTGAAGCTCTCACCATTCTCCATACAAATGTCCTGATAGAGCGTGCCGGGCGCGTTAGCATTCATTTCAGCGTGCACGAGCCCGGAATAGGAGGGAATCCCTTGGTAACCAGTATCCCAAAGCTCAATTCGGTTGGTTTCATCTTCCCAACCTGGCACGACGGCATCGCTATATATCTGATACGAGGTGTTCCCAGGTCCGCGTGGGTCATTCTCTTCGAAATCAGTATTGCTCAGCGCACGCTGTGCTTCTGCGGCGAACGGTAAAATCACCATCATGCCGACCGCCGCTAATAATTGCGTCGGCCTGATATTGGATTTTATTGAGCATCCCCAAGACGTCATGACGACCGGATAGGCGGCAATTCGTAAAGGGCGTGTTTAACCAGCTGCCAGCTTAACCTGCAGGACCACGCGGAGTTGGGCCTGACTGGCGTCGGTTCAAGAAGGCCAGACGTTCAAACAGAGCGACGTCTTGCTCATTCTTTAGCAGTGCACCATGCAGAGGCGGGGTCAGTTTTTCAGGATCTTGCTCACGTAAGGTCTCCAGATCAACGTCTTCATTCATTAGAAGCTTCAACCAATCGAGCAGTTCTGAGGTTGAGGGTTTCTTCTTCATGCCCGGAACTTCTCGCATCGAATAGAAGGTCGTCAGGGCGTCTGAGACGAGCTTGTCTTTAACGCCCGGATAGTGAACATCGACAATCTCTTTCATTGTCTGCTCATCCGGGAATTTGATAAAGTGGAAGAAGCAACGGCGCAGGAACGCGTCCGGAAGCTCTTTTTCATTATTCGACGTAATGATCACGATCGGGCGTTGATCTGCTTTGATCGTCTCATCGGTTTCATACACGTAGAATTCCATACGATCGAGCTCTTGCAAGAGGTCGTTTGGAAATTCGATGTCGGCTTTATCAATTTCGTCGATCAAGAGAATAGGGCGCTTCTTCGCGGTGAAGGCTTCCCACAGCTTGCCCTTCTTGATGTAATTCTTGACGTCTTTGGCGCGCTCTTCGCCCATTTGACCGTCGCGCAGACGCGAAACAGCGTCATATTCGTACAGGCCCTGCGCGGCTTTTGTGGTCGATTTGATGTGCCACTCGATCAATTCGCATCCAAGAGCTTTTGCGACTTCAACAGCCAGGACAGTTTTGCCAGTTCCTGGTTCGCCTTTGATCAAAAGCGGGCGTTCAAGTTGGATTGCGGCATTGACGGCGACCCGGAGGTCATCGGTTGCGACATAGTTTTCGGTGCCTTCAAAGCGCATGGGAGGGCCTTCTCATTTACGTTTACGGTAACGATAAGCCCCGTGCACTGAGAAGCAAGGACTAACGCGGCGGGAGGGGTGTGATTCGTGTTTGAGCCCAAATCAAGCCTTTCGGGCGTTGCGTAAGGCTCTGTTTGTACAGTGGTTTCAGTACAAGGTTACAGTCCTGAAAGCCTGCGTTAACCATTTCGACTTAAATTTTATTTGTATAAGGAGCGTGGGATATGCCACTCAAATTGTCGTTAAAACCGAAAGAAGCCGTTGTCGTGAACGGCGCGGTGCTTCGCAATGGCGAGCGTCGAGGCACCATCCTCTTGCAAAATCAAGCACGCGTGCTGCGCCAGAAGGATGTTCTGGAGCCCGATGCAACGCACAGCCCAGAAGAACATCTCTATTTCGCGGTGATGCAAATGTATCTGACCGGTGAGACGGAAGGCCAACTTTATGACCAGACCGTCACGGCGATCGCTGCGGCGCTGAACCAAACCAAGAATGACGGCGGACGCGAGCATTTGATCAAGATTTCGACAGCCTGCGCCGCCGGCGAAACTTATCAAGCGCTATCATTATGCCGCAAACTATTGAAAGCGGCGGAGACGGGAAATGGCTGACACATCAATCATGAGAGAGCTTCCGGAATCCCCTCCAATTGTATCGCTAATTGATGCAATCGCCATGATCGAAGCTGGCGATGCACCTGAGAATATTTGCGTTGATATTGGAGACAATAAGCTCGTGCGGGCGGATGGGATTAAAGGGCTGCAAGGCCTGTTGCAGCGGTTGCGTGGCCACCGGATGATTCTCGCTTTGTCATCAGGTGAGATCGCGCCGACTGTTGTACCTATGCGTTCTGGCAAACCCGAAATGCATCCCGACGTGTCTGCTATACTCGACGCGCTCAAAGATCAGGGATAAGGGCGATCCTTCACTTTGATTGAGGGAGCCGTTTATGTCCGGCGAGTTCATTTCCACTTTTGTCGCGTCCTTCGTGACCTTCTTCGTTTTGATCGATGCTTTGGGGGTCGCCCCCGTATTTGCATCGCTGACCGCACGGGGCCCTGCGAGCTATCGCCGCTCAATGGCGGTGCGCTCTGTTCTGGTCGGGACGCTGATCATTTTTGGCTTTGCATTCTTTGGGGCGTGGCTGCTGGATAAGTTGCACATCACGATTGATGCCTTCCGCGCGGCAGGCGGGATTCTGCTCTTCATTATCGCGCTGGATATGGTGTTTGAAAAACGCACGGAGCGCCGTGAGAATCGCGCTGAGTCCGTGCTTGCCGAGACTGAGGACACGAAAGAACACTTCGACGATGTTTCCGTCTTCCCCCTTGGAATCCCTATGCTGGCTGGCCCAGGCTCAATTGCCACCGCGATGCTTTACATGACCCAGCATGACAGTTGGGTCGGTAAGGGCGCTGTGCTCGGTGCGATTGGCGCGAACATGCTGATCTGTTTGCTGATTTTTCTCGCGGCTGGCCCGCTGGTCAAGGCGATGGGAGAGAGTATCGCCGGCGCGATCACCCGAATTTTCGGCGTGATTCTCGCGGCGCTTTCCGTTCAGCTTTTGATCGATGGCATTAAAGGCGCATTTGGTCTCTAGCGCGCGCGGATCGTTTCGGCCTGTGTCAGTGCAGACAGCGTGGTCCATATCAGAGCCATACCAAGCGCCATCAGTCCCATAACCTGGAACACCAGGCCGCGGCTCCACTTCACGCCAATCTGCGCCAGGCCGAGAGCTTCGGGCCCAAGTTCGCGGGCGAGGGCGACGGATCGGTGGCCACCAGCTTCCGACAAGAGTAGAGCGCGACGCATATCTTCCGGAGTGGTGGCTTGTTCAACCAGCGTAATCGCACCGGTTGAACTGGTCAGCTCGGCAATCCGGGCAATGATCATCATATCGCGCGCGAGGCGTTCTTGCGCTTCTGGTTGAAGGGCGGTGCGGTAGGCTTCGATGATCGACTCGCTGCGGTCTTCGATCGTCATAACCGGTTCAAGAGCGATGCTGAGTTCTGCCCGTAAAATTTCCTCTGGAATTGCGTCTTCGATGCGACTGCTCAGATAGCCAACAAAGCGATCATTGAGGCGCCCGGCGCGATGCGCGGCTCGCAAGATTGATGCGGATTCAAAAACCGCTTGGGATTGCGGAGAGGGATCGTTTTGCGTGATCAACCCGAGCGCACGCAACCTTAACTGGAGACTGTCGACCGGTTCGCCGCCGAGCCAGCGTTGACTGCGGCGTGTGAGGTCAGCCGGGTCGCCGAGCAGGAAGAAGGAACGCGAAGCTGCGAACGGCTCTGCCACGGGCGAAAGCTGTAAGGCGTCGCCAGTTATGCGAGGGGTTTCTGGTTCCGCGTCGCCTTCCAGTTCTTCAGAGGGCTCTGCGATTTCGGCCGCTGTCTCCTCGTCTTCTTCGACTTCTAAAGCTGGAGGTGGCGCGGTTGAGCGTTGATAACTCGCTCGCAATTCCTCAGGTAGAAATAAAAGCGCGGCGCGGGCCAGGCGTTGATCGCGACTGCCAGAGCTCTCTGCATTGGCGGCAGCCAGAACCGCCGCTGAGTCTTGCTTATTGAGCATCAATGGCGCC
Organism: Henriciella sp.; assembly: GCA_039970335.1. Lineage (GTDB taxonomy): Bacteria > Pseudomonadota > Alphaproteobacteria > Caulobacterales > Hyphomonadaceae > Henriciella. The sequence goes on from JBDVMC010000018.1 coordinate 49,484, forward strand.
GCCAGCAAATAACCGCGCGCGGCCGAGAAGGCGCGCTCGTCCAGGGTTTGCTCGATACGTGCTGCCCAGGCGAACCGCTCATTTCCATTTGGAATGGCGAGCTGCCGAAACTCCGCATCAATTTCCTGGCGCGTTTCCGTGCGCGCTTCAAGACTTAGCGGGTCGGTCGCGATATCAGATGTATAGGCGGCGATGATCATTCGTGCGGCAAAAATCGGCAGCAGCAGGATCAAACTGTTGAACAGCAGAGATTGCCGCCAGGTCGACGGTCGTTGGACTTCGCGTTGTCTCCAGCGGGAGGTCATTAAGTCGGTCCGATTCTGGCTTCTGACTCGTTCAGGGCCCCACCTCCTTTAGCGCACAGAGGTGTAGTTGAAATCAAGTCTTCGTTACCGGATAAGCTGCAAAAGCCTCGCGGAAGCCTAGCCAGCGCCACAATTCGGCGTACGAATGCGAGCAACTGGTCCGATTATTGCGATTGCCTATCTGGCATGTCCGCAGTATAGGGCGCCAAAACTCGGTAGAGGATTTGATTCCATGGGCGACTACGAACTGAATGGCTACGCGCCGTCTGATGGCGAGGACTTCATGAACGGAAAGCAGAAAGCGTATTTCCGTCAGAAGCTCGAAGATTGGAAGACTGATATTATCGATGGGGCGAAAGTCACAATCGGAAATCTCCAATCTGAATCGTCCAACCACCCGGATCTCGTTGATCGTGCCTCTGCCGAAAGCGACAAAGCGCTAGAGCTGAGAACACGTGATCGCCAGCGTAAGCTTATTTCCAAAATCGATGCCGCTATTCGCCGGATCGATGAGGGCACTTACGGCTATTGCGATGATACGGGCGAGCCGATCGGCCTGCGCCGTCTGGAAGCCCGACCAACCGCCACACTTAGCCTCGAAGCGCAAGAACGCCACGAGCGAAACGAGCGCGTCGTTCGCGACGATTAGTCTGCCGATTCTCTTCAGACGGACTCCAAAATCCTAACGATTCATTAACCGTGTTAACGCACTGATAAGCTTTCATTGGTGACAGGTGCAGAATGCGAGATCGTCCCAAAACTCCGCAGACAGAGAGCTGGCAGATGGATGCCGGGTCAGATGCGGCTGTCTTGGAGTCAAAGGAAGAGCACGTGTTTCCTTCGGCGCGCGGCGTTCTAAGCGCGGCTGAAATTGAAGCGTTGTTGCGGCCAAAACTCGATAATCCTGTGCAAGAACCGCCAGCTCAGATTGAACCTCGTGAAACGCCGACTTTCGAAGCGCCAACCGCGATTACTGATACTACGAATAGCGACAAGAATCGCGTTCTAGGCGCGCGCTTGTCTAGAGCGCTTGGTGTGGGAACGGGCCTCAAGGCCGCCGTTACAGCGACCCAGTCTGCCGAGATTACGCGGGCGGACTTACCGGGATTGCTCAACGGAAAATCGAGCGCGATCGCCTGTATCGGACCCGATGAATCAGATGTTCGCGTGCTGATCTGTTTGCCGCCATTGCTGGCCGATGCGATTATCGCGAAAGCTTGCGGTGCGCGTGGATCGACTGGACGTATTGGTGACGGTTGGACTTTGAGCGCAATTGACTGTGCGCTTTTGGAACAATTGCTTGTGCCATTTGGCGACGCTATTGGCGCAGAGATGCGCCTTCAGTCGATCGAAACCGATATCCCATATGTCAGTAGCTTGTTGCCTGCGAGCCAGGTGACCGTTTCCGAATTCGCTGTCGAAGCGCCGGGTCTTCACTCAGAACTTGCCGTGATCGAGACGGAAATCGAATTGAGCGAAGATCACGCGGCCCCCCCAACCAGCCCGCCGGTTCCGATCACTGCGCTTGTAACCGCTAGACTGGCATCTTTGTCTGTTCCGCTGAGCCGGATTACCGAACTCAAAGCGGGTTCAACCCTTCTCTTGGGGCTGCCCGGCGATCAACCTGTTGAGCTGCTCTCCGGCGACCGGGACGGCAAACCCGCCTATGAAGGCCGGATGGGCCGCAAAGGCAACAAGATGGCGATCAAGATCACCAAGCGCGTGTCATCCTTTCAGACGGATTGATCTGAAGTCATGCTCATCCCGGCGCGATGCCGAGATGAGCGAAAAGACCTAACCAACATTTCCATGTTTTGCGATATGCGCATCAACCGCTTTGATCGCATCGTCGGCTTTGTTGCCAGAGCTCCGCAATTCAGCTTCGCGCTGCGCCCAAAGGCGTTTCTGGTAATTGGTTGAGATGATGTCCGTGATCACCAGAACGCCGACCACCAGATAGAAGCTCGATTTGCTCATCGCATCGATTGGGAATGTGAAGAACTTCATGTGCGCCAAGTGTGCACCTTCGGTGACCAGGAGGACGCCGACCAGGAAGAGGATGAAGAGACCTAGCACTTCATACATGCGGTTCTTCTTCAGGAACTCAGCAACATAATCGGCGAGCAAGATCATCACGACGCCGGATGATAGAATGGCGATGGCCATGATCCAGACCTGATAATCCTTACCGGGTTCACAGCCGATCGCGCCAGCGATTGGGTTAGCGATCAGGTCGGCTTTACACTGCACGACGGTGCCAGTGAACGTGTTGATGACGTCGCCAGCATTGTTCACAACATTCGCCACTTCGACGTTCGCGATGGCCATCGCGGACAGGATCGAGTCGAATGAGAATACGAGGTTCATTGCTACGATCATTGCGATCGCTTGCGCGACAGATTTCCCGGCTGAGCCTTCTGTATGTTCAATATGATCGACCGCTAGCAAGTGGTGGATCTCTTTGATCGCTGTGTAAATGATGAAGCCACCACCAATCAGGGTGACCAAGGCTTGCAGCGTAAACTCGCCCTCGAAAACGCCTTTCAGGCTGATGTCAAACAGCGGCTCGGCGAGCAGCGTGAACAGGTTTACGACGACGACCAGGAGCACGATCCGCAGCACCACGGCCATGCCGATGCCCCAGCGGCGCACCATTGGCGCTTTCTCTGGGCCGACGCGTTTCGACTCAATTGAGATGTAAAGTAGATTGTCGAAGCCAAGCACGGCTTGCAATAGAAGCAGCATGAACAGTGTGAACAGGCCGCTTACGGAAAACACTTCTGCGATGAACTCGCCCATCGAGAACCCCTTAAGATGGTTGTTAGATGGGCGAGAGCTTAGACTGAGTCAGTCGATTTGAAAGCGCCCCGATGCAATATCGGGGCGGCAAATCAAAGTGATTTCACGATTTCTTCGACCATTTTCTTCGCATCCGACAGCAACATCATCGTGTTGTCGCGGAAGAACAGCTCATTTTGGATGCCAGCATAGCCGGATCCCATGGAGCGTTTGATGAAGAGGACCGTGCCAGCATTCTCTACGTCCAGGACCGGCATGCCATAGATTGGCGAGGTCTTGTCTGTTTTGGCAGACGGGTTGGTTACATCGTTGGCGCCTATAACAAACGCGACTTCGGAGTTGCGGAAATCGGAGTTGATGTCCTCAAGCTCGAAGACTTCATCATATGGCACCTGCGCTTCTGCGAGCAGGACGTTCATGTGACCTGGCATCCGTCCAGCAACTGGGTGGATGGCATATTTCACTTCGACGCCTTCTTCTTTCAGCTTGTCGCACATCTCTTTCAGAGCGTGCTGAGCTTGTGCCACTGCCATGCCATAGCCTGGCACGATGATGACTTTCGAAGCATTCTTCATAATGAAGGCAGCATCCTCTGCAGAGCCCCGTTTGAACGGACGCTCTTCCTGGCCACCGGCTGCGCCAGCTGCGGCATCGTCGCCGCCAAACCCGCCCAGGATAACCGAGATAAAGCTTCGGTTCATGCCTTTACACATGATGTAAGAGAGGATCGCACCTGACGAGCCCACAAGAGCGCCGGTAATAATCAGCGCGAAGTTTCCGAGCGTGAACCCGAGCGCTGCTGCCGCCCAACCCGAATAAGAGTTGAGCATCGAAACAACGACGGGCATGTCCGCGCCGCCAATCGGAATGATTAGCGTTATGCCGAGGATGAGGGCAAGCACGGTTAGGCCCCAGAATGCCCAAGTCGCAGTGCCGCCGCTGGCAACCAGCATGACGACAAGAACGACAATGCCGATCCCAATGGCGATATTGAGCAGGTGCCGCGCTGGGAGCATGATCGGCGCGCCCGACATGTTTCCATTCAACTTGGCAAACGCGATGATTGAGCCCGTAAATGTCAGAGCCCCAATCGCTGAACCGAGTGAAAGCTCGATCAGAGATGCGGTCGCGAGACTGCCGACCTCGCCGATACCAAAGCTAACAGGCGCATACAAAGCGGCCGCAGCCACAAGCACAGCGGCCAAGCCAACCAAAGAGTGAAACGCCGCCACAAGCTGGGGCATGTCGGTCATTGGGATCTTGCGAGCAATGTATGCCCCGATGCCGCCGCCGACGAGCGCACCCGCTGCGAGGATCGCCCAAGTCGTTGCGTCGAGCGCCGACCAGAACAAGATGAGGGTTGTCGCCACAGCGATGGCCATACCGATCATGCCATTGCGGTTGCCGGCACGGCTGGTGGCTGGGCTAGAGAGGCCGCGAAGGGCCAGGATGAAAAGGATACCCGAGGTCAGATAGAGCAGGGGTGCCCAGGTGGATTGGAACTGTTCCATCGGACTAGTCTCCCTTCTTCTTATACATTGCCAGCATGCGCTGGGTGACAAGGAAGCCACCGAATATGTTGACGCTGGCAAGCGCCACGCCGACGCCGCCGAGCGCTTTCGCGATCCAGCCGCCTTGTACTGCGCCAGAGGCTGTCGCCGCGACGATCGCGCCGACAATGATGACCGACGAAATCGCATTGGTCACCGCCATTAGCGGTGTGTGCAATGCCGGCGTCACCGACCAGACGACGTAGTAACCAACGAAACAAGCCATCGCGAATATACCGGCGAGGAATACGGTTGGGCTGATGGCACTTGCCTCAGCCGCATAGGCTGGCAGAGCAAATGCGCCTGCCATTAGACCCAGACTTAGGGCTTTTCTCATGAGGAAATCCTCTCATTCACGGTTTCGCCGCCGCGGGTTAGGGTCATCGCAGTGACGATTTCATCGTCTGTTTCCAGGTTTAGGCTGCCATCTTCGGCTGTTATCAACGGCAAGAAGGCAAACAGGTTTTTCGCATAGAGCGCACTGGCATCAGCCGGCAGATGCGCTGGCAGATTGGTAAAGCCCGCGACTTTTACGCCATCGGAGTTCACCACAATGTCAGGCTCAGAGAGCGGGCAGTTGCCACCTTGGCTGACAGCCATGTCGACGATGACAGAACCGGGGCGCATGCTTTTGACCATCTCTGCGCTGACAAGAACCGGCGCAGGACGCCCAGGGATCAATGCGGTCGTGACCACTATGTCTTGCTTGGCGATGTGGTTGGCGACGAGTTCAGCTTGCTTCTTTTGATACTCATCCGACATTTGCTTGGCATATCCGCCAGCGGTTTCTGCGGCCTTGAACTCTTCATCTTCAACGGCGACGAATTTCGCGCCGAGCGAGGCCACTTGCTCTTTTGCTGCGGGGCGGACGTCAGTCGCGGTAACCACCGCGCCAAGGCGCCGCGCCGTCGCAATCGCCTGAAGACCTGCAACCCCTGCGCCCATCACGAAGACTTTGGCTGGGGCCACTGTGCCCGCCGCTGTCATCATCATGGGCATGGCGCGGCCATAAAGGGTCGCGCCTTCAATCACAGCGCGGTAGCCCGCAAGGTTGGATTGGCTCGACAACGCATCCATGCTTTGCGCTCGTGTAATCCGCGGCGTGAATTCCATCGCCAGCGTGGTGACCTTCTTCGCATTGAACGCTGTTGCATCGAACTTAAACGGATCCAGAAGCCCAATCACCGTAATGCCTTCCGGCAGTTTGGACGCGTCAGGCGTGCGAACGCATAAGACAACGTCTGCGCCTTTCAACACACTGGCAGGGGTCTTCACCACCTTTGCCCCGGCTTCTGTATACGCCGCATCAGTATAGCCGGCCTCGAGACCAGCATCCGCCTGAACGGTCACTTCATGACCGAGACCGACATATTTCTTGACGGTTTCGGGTGTGGCTCCAACGCGGCTATCGCCAGCGGCCACCTCTTTTAGGACTGAGAGTTTCATAATGATCTGTTAGGGCATAAAATTGCGGCGGCGCAACAAAAAAAGCTAAACAATGGAATTAGCTTTCCGAAAACCTTCCTCTAAGGGAAGGTTGTTGCTGACCTATAACAGCCCCGCGATCCAAGCCTCGACATTCTCCTCTAAGATTTGAAGCGGTACCGGACCATCTCGCAAGACCACGTCGTGGAAGTCGCGAATATCAAATGCGTCGCCAAGTCTCTCTTTTGCGTTTTCGCGCAAGTCGACGATTTTTAACATGCCGATTTTGTAGGCGGTCGCTTGGCCGGGCATGACGATGTACCGCTCAATGGCTTTGCGGCAGTCGCCTTCGGGATTGGGCGTGTTTTCGAGGAGGTAGTCGATCGCTTCTTGGCGGGTCCATTTTTTCTCGTGGAGGCCAGTATCGACGACCAAGCGCGCGGCGCGCCAAAGCTCCATCGCGAGCCGGCCAAAGTCGGAGTATGGATCTTCGTAGAAGCCCATTTCTTTGGGCAGGAATTCTGAGTAGAGCCCCCATCCTTCAGTGTAGGCGGTATAGCCGCCATATTTGCGGAATTTCGGAATGCCGCTTAGTTCTTGCGAAATCGCCAACTGCATGTGGTGACCTGGGATACCCTCATGATAAGCCAGTGCCTCCATTTGATAGAGCGGCATATCCTGCATGCGATAGAGATTGGCGTAATAGACGCCAGGTCGTGAGCCATCCGGGGCTGGGCGTTGATAGAACGCTTTGCCGGCAGCCTTTTCGCGAAAGGCTTCAACCGCTTTCACTTCGAGTGCCGCCTTTGGGAATGTATTGAAAACACTTGGCAATTCGCCCCGCATTGTATCAATCATCGCGGTGGCTTCAGCCAAGTACTCCGCTTTACCCTCATCCGTATTTGGCTTGAAGAATTGCGCGTCGGTTCGCGTGTAATCGAAGAAGTCTTGTAGCGTTCCTTCAAACCCGACTTGCTCCATGATCGCGCGCATCTCGCCGTGAATGCGCTCCATTTCTGCCAAGCCTAGATCGTGGACCTCGCTCGCGGTCATGTCGGTTGTGGTCATGAGGGCCAATCGGTCGCGATAATAGTCGGCACCATTTTCATGTTTCCACGCGCCGTCATCGTCATTGGCATTGCCTTGGTCTTCGCTGACCCATTGGATCAGCTCGAAATAGGTCGGATAGACGTGATCCAGCAAAGCGCTGCGGGCATTGAGATTTAGCTCATCCGCCTCGTCCTGAGTGATCGTGCCGTTTGTAACGAGCGCGTCGGTTTTACCTGTAAAATCAGCGTAGAGCGGGGAAGGGCGTTCGGGACCAACGCCTTCAAACGGATAGCCATCTATCACATTGGCTGCGCCTTCGATAACGAAATCATAGACAAAAAGGGGCGGACGGATGCCGCGCTCCGCCGATGATTGGGCGTTGGCCAAATGTTGTCCGAGGTAGGGTCGAACGCCTTCCAATCGGGAGACATAGGCTTCCGCATCTGATTTGCTGGTGACCTTATGCTGACCAATCAGAAAGGAAGCGATCCGAGCATGCGCACCGCGCATTTGGCTGAACGCGTAATTATAACCTCGCCAATTGTTGGCAATTTCGTCTCGCTCCAACTCATATTCGGCCAGGCGGAAAGAGAGTTGCCCTTGTGCGTTTAGGGTTTCTGGGTCGAACTCGGCCTGCATCTCCGCGACATTCGCGCGCTGGATCTCCATTTCGGCATCCCGAGCTGCGTCGCTGACATCATTCCATTTGTCGTAATTCTCTCGGCTTCCCAAAAACGTGGCGCTCATCGGACTGCGAGAAATGGCCTCCTCGAATTTTGTTTCGAACCAGGCATTTAAGCGTTCGGTCTCTGCCTCTTTTTGGGCATCAATTGCTGCCACAGTCTCAGCGTTGACGGCGGGGGATTCATTGGATGTTGGTTGGCCGCCACAGGCCGCCAGTCCAGCGGCCATAATAAGAGCGAAAACAGAGGTAGCGATACGCATGATAATCCTTTCGAGACCTGTAATGAAACCTGTATAATCGGTCATGTAAGATTAACCAGCCTTCTCGTTTGATTAACCATTTCGGGTGCAAAAGGATAAAGTTAAACGGGACGGTGCGCGTGGTGATGAAGTCCTGCTATAAGTGTGTGCGAATCATCGGACTGTCCCGGGTCCGAGTTGGAGTTAAGTAATATGGCCGCTGAAGCGCCGGAAAACCAAGAACAAAGCCCCCTAGACGCAATCCGGCAAATGGATTGGCTCCAAATGGGTTTCTGGTCCTGCATCTTGCTCGCGATTGGCGCATCTAGCGCGAGCCTCGCGTGGCCAAATGCAGGCGGACCTGCAGGCTTGATATTGTTGATCGCAATGGCTGCTGGCGGAATGGTCTTCCTACTCTGGATTCTGCGCGGCGCTGGTCGGCGCATGGGGCTGTTCCCAGAGCGCGGTGCCATGGCCGATGCGATGAAGCCTGTGACTCCCAAATTCTCTTGGATCGACGCGATGGACGAGTCGGTTCTGATCTGTGATCGCGGCGGCGCCCCGCTTGCTGCCAATGAGGCGTACTCTGATCTCACGAAACTAGCGCTGTTGGGACAGGCTGACACAATCGGTCCTGTTTCGGTTGATCGAATTTTCAGTGCAGCCCCAGGGCTTGCCGCTCCGATCTTCAGATTATCCAAATCTGCCAAGGCGGGCGAAGCGCGGCGCGAAACGCTGCCAGCTATGACGCTCGGTACGGAAGCGCTTCCAGTCCAGTATGAAGCATCTGTTTCGCCGCTCAAAGGCGACCGGGTCTTATGGCGTCTGCGCCGAATTACCGGTTCCGAAAATGTTACTGGCGCGGCTGATATGCGGGCCCTTTATGTGGAAGACGCGCCGATGGGCTTCTTCTCGTCAGGACCAGACGGCACGATTTCTTATGCCAATGGTTGGTTGCGCGAAGTCTTAGGCCTCTCTGAAACAGCCAAGAATATTCGCCTCGACGATATTATGCGGCCTGAATTTGTGAAAATGCTTCGCCGTGATCGTAAATCTGGTGTGCCGGGGCGCGCAGACATTATGATCCGTTCGCGCGATGGCGTTGAAATGCCGGTACAAACAATCACGACTTGGAACGGCAAAGGCGCCGATGCGACCGGCCGGACAATCGTTTTGGCGAACTCACAAAATCTGCTGGAAGGCGAAAGCCGAATGTTGGCGGCGTCAGCCAGCCGACCGCCACGTCCTGAAGGCGATCCTATGTTTGATGACGCACCCTTTGGTGCAGCCCGGCTTGAAGGGCATTCGCTCGAAGGGGCGATCATCACCGACAGTAACCGTGCACTCATGGGGCTCGCCGGTGGCGGGGCTTCTCCAGGGACACGCTTTATCGATCTTTTCGTTGCCGAAGAGGGCGAAGGCAAACTTCGCGAACATCTACTTGATTCCATCGACAAGCCGGTTGGATTGCGTCTCGCCGACGAAGACCAAACGCATGTGAATGTGTTTGTGACCCTCGATGGTATGGGGCAACCCGCTGTGGCTTATGTGATCGATATGAGTGAGCAAAAAGAACTCGAGCTGCGTCTCGCACAGGGCGAGAAGATGCAAGCTATCGGCAAACTTGCCGGCGGCGTCGCACATGATTTCAATAATGTCCTGACCGGCATCATGCTCAATAATGATGAATTGCTGACCAAGCACCCGGTCGGCGATCCGTCATTTGATCATGTGAAAAAGATCCATGAATTTTCTGTCCGCGCCAAAGACCTCGTACAGATGTTGCTTGCGTATGCCCGTCAGCAGACCTTCCGCCGCGAAGTGTTCGAGCCGGGTGATTTCTTGTCCGAGTTTGCCATTCTACTGGGACAGCTGATCGATGAACGGATCGACTTCAATGTCGTGCACGGGCGCGATTTGCCAATGATTAAGGCAGACCGCAATCAGTTGGAAACGGCAATCATCAATCTCGCGACCAATGCGCGGGATGCGCTGCTTATGGAAGGCGGTAAAGGCGGAAAGCTGACCATCACGACCTCTCGCGCAACCGAGCAGGATGCCCACGAACATGGCTTCCGTTATGTTGAAGAAGGTGAGTATCTACTGATTGAAGTTGAGGACACTGGCCACGGTATCGCGCCTGAGAACCTCAAGAACATCTTCAATCCGTTTTTCACAACCAAACCTAAAGGTCTTGGAACTGGCCTTGGGCTGTCTACGGTATACGGAATTATCAAGCAGTCTGAAGGTTATATCTGCCCGATCAGTGATGTCGGCAAAGGGACGACTTTCCAAATTTACTTGCCTGCGCTGAAAGCGCACGAGATCCCAGCCTTCGATCTTCTTGAGCCAGAGCCCGTCAATGCGGTCTCTGTACCGGTCGACATATCAGGACGTGGGCGCATTCTCTTGGTTGAGGATGAAGATGGAGTCCGCTCGATCGCAGCCTCGCAGCTAAAATCCCGCGGGTATGATGTCGAAGAAGCTTGTGACGGTGAAGAAGCGCTTGAGATCCTCGAGAATGATCCAGGGGCGTTCGACTTGATTGTCTCCGACGTTGTTATGCCTGGAATGGATGGGCCTACGCTGATCAAAGAGGCCAAAGAATTGCTCGGGACAGCGAAAGTCCTGTTTATGTCCGGGTATGCCGAACGAGATGTGGCCGCTAAGCTAGATGGCGATCGAGAAGTTGCCTTTATGGCCAAGCCGTTCACCGTCAAACAGCTTGCAGAGCGCGTGAAAGCCGAATTGGTCGCACGCGCACAGGAAGCTGCTTAGACCCAATCAGGTCTCATCATTGCTCGCGACCAGCCGAATGTGCGAAGGTTTGCGTTCAATAGCCGGTGGATACATCGCGGTTACGCGGTGACGCCAAACGGGACGGCCTTGTAGGACAGGATAGGCCTGTAAGATCTGATAAAGTCCGAGCAACCGCGTTTGGCTCGCCGGTGACCGCGGCGTCGGCAGTGGGGCTAAGGTCAATTCAATATCAATCTGCGTGCCGGTCAGTGTCTCGCCTGTCGCACGTAGGATCCCAGGTTTCCGGCTCTCGCGGACGGAGTCGATAAGGGATTGAACCATGACACGGTCATGCCCGGTCCAAAAATCCAGGCAGTCTTGTTCGCCGAGGTCGCGGCCTAAGAGTTTCCCCAATTGATCGCCTGCATTGCGGAACAACCAACGTCCTTCATCAGAGCGCTCGATAACGAACAAGCACTCTAAGAGTTCGGGATGATCACTTGCGCGTTCTGCATCATTTGCATCTGTGGGGGTCTCGTGCATGCGTTCCCATGCGGACAATAGCGTCTCTGTATTGGGGTGGTGAGCGGTTATCATTATATTTGTCTTCCTTACGGCCTCTTGCTCGACCGCCTCCAAATTGCGTTTGACCTTGTTGCCGCAATGTTTGTTCCAGTTTCCGGCTCGCGTGCTGGGCGAAACCCGGTTCATTTTGGGTCCCCGTTCGCTCCGTAGGCGAAACTCGGCATGGAACCTGCTTCCTACCAGGCGAACTGTTTGGGAAATGTCGTATGACCGTATCAACTCGAAACACCCTACTGGCTGGAGCCGGTTTTATATCAATCGCCATTTTGGGCGGAGCGGCCTATGCGGGCGGCGGATCTGGCGGCATGTCGCCTTGTGGCGCCGGTGGATGTATGCCGGGTGGTGGTCAGACACCAACCGTTATTCCTGGCGCAGGTATGGGCGGCGGAAACGCAGGTTCGTGTTGCAAAGGGCCTAAGGGTCCTAGTGTGCACGTCCCAGGCGTGAATGTTACAGGTCCTAACGTGATCGTGAATCAGGGCAACATTGTTACCAATACACAAAGCTACCTCAACACGAGTGTCGTGAGCGGTGGTGAAGGCGGCGTAATCATCGCTGGTGGAGGCGGCGGATATTTCGCAGCCCAGGGCGTTGCGCCAACCTCAATCAATCAATTGAACGTCGCAGGCGGCGAAGAGAAATATCTCGAGACTGTGACTGAAAAGGTCCCAACAACAGAAGAATATTGCGAAGACAAAGTCTCTATACAGAAGACGGTCCGTCCGGTTCAGGCTGTTTGTCTTGACGATAAAGGCACACCGCATCCAGCGTCTCGCGTAGATGCAAGTGATCGCGTCCCTACCGGTTATAAAGGCGAACTGTTTCGCTGCATGGCCGGGACCAGCATGCAAGTCACGCTCGGCAGCATAGAGCATGGCAGTGCCAGCTTCGCGCATGGTGAGACCTTCGCGTGTCGTAAGGGTGAAGCCCTGGTGCACGACCGCGGTGGAAACTTGGCTTGCGCGCCGCAAACGCCGGAGCGCGACTGTAATGAGCGTTCGCTTTTACGCCGTCACGGTCCTGGAATTAAACTGGTCGAAGCCCGAATCAAAAACAAAGTCTGTGTGCCGAAAACACGCACTGTTATGAAATCAGTCCAAAGACAGGTAGAGCGCACACGCGCGTCGACTGCGCAGTCTATGGTCTTTGACGGCGGTGTCGGACAAGGCGTTCAATAAGCCCGTAACACGACAAATTTTCAATCAGTGAAGCCCCGTCAGCTTGGCGGGGCTCTGCTGTACCTGTTGCGCAATTGCCTCGACCGATCACGTTCCTGACATTTTCGTAAATCTCGCCTTGCCAGCGCGCACAAGCAACCTATTCATTACGTCAAGTCCTCCGCAAAGAGAGGTCCCCCCAGAACTAGACATTTTACACAATTTATCGGGAGACGTGATTTTGATGAAATCCGCGAAAAAGAGCTTTGGACTCAAAGCAACGCTATCTGTAAGCGTTGGATTAACCGCCCTGGTCGCCGGAAGCGGCTTGACCGCAATGGCACAAGACGACGGTGAAGAAGAGGCAAAGCGCCTGAACACCGTCACCATCACCGCAACGAAACGTGAGCAAACGCTGCAAGATGTGCCGATTGCTGTATCTGTTGTTGATAATGCAGTGATTGAAAAAGCTGAGATCCTAGATCTGAACGATCTGCAATCTCTGGTGCCATCACTCGGGTTCCGTACATTCCAAAATTCAGCCAACGCCAACTTCACAATTCGTGGGTTCGGTAACGGCGCGAACAATGTCGGCATCGAGCCATCCGTTGGTATTTTCATTGACGGCGTTTATCGCTCTCGCGCAGCTGCTGCGATTGGCGACCTGCCAAACATCGAGCGCGTCGAAGTTCTGCGCGGACCGCAATCTACCTTGTTCGGTAAGAACGCGTCAGCCGGTGTTGTCTCGGTTGTGACGAGTAAGCCTTCTCAAGAGCTGGGCGGAAGCGTCGAAGCCAGTGTCGGTAATTTCAATCTACGCCGCGCAAAAGGCTATCTGACTGGACCAATCACAGACAATCTCGCCTTCTCGATTGGCGGCGGCATCAATCAACGCGACGGTCTGGCTGAAAACCTTGTCGACGGCGCTGAGTTGAACACACGTGATCGCTGGAATATTCGCGGCGAGTTGCTGCTCGAACCGACCGACAATCAGGAGTGGCGTCTAATTTTGGATGCCGACGAGATCGACGAAGTCTGCTGTGTCGCGTCCAACCTGGTTGAAGGCCCGACCGCAAGCATCATTCGTATCATCGGCGGTGACGTCGACAATGCAACGCCATATGAGCGCGGTATTTTCGTCAACGGAACCCCAAACAACACGCTCGAGAATACTGGTATTTCTCTGCAAGGCGATATCGAATTTGACGGCTTTACGTTGACCACGATCACTGCATATCGTGAGACAGACGTCGTCAACAATTACGATATCGACTTCACCAGCGCCAATCTCGCAACGCTGGCTGAAGCACAACAGCTTGAAACCTTCACCCAGGAAGTTCGCCTGGCTTCAAATGGCGACGGCAACTTTGACTGGATGGTCGGCGGTTACTATTATGACGAGTCCGCGGCGGTTCAAAACGAGTTGCTCTACGGATCAGACTTCCGGAACTTCATTGATCTCGGCGCTGCCTTTGCGGGCGTTACGGATCCTGCGCAAATTCCCGCGATCATTGGTGCGTTCCAGACCGGCACACTTGCTAGCCCGTTGGCTGGTTTGGAAGCTGGCATCGGCGTTCCTGCAGGAACCCTCGCCGGTGCAGGCCAAGGCAATATCGAAAGCTTCACGCAAGATGACCAAGCGATTTCGATTTTCGGAACCGTGGATTGGTATGCAACAGATCGCCTGACAGCGACCTTCGGGCTCAACTATACTGAGAACGAAAAAGACGCGAGCCTGAACATTAACAGCCTCGATGTTTTGTCATCGCTAGACCTGACCCAGATTGGCTACAATCTTGTATTGACCAACATTCTTGGGCTGAACGGCATCGACCCAACCGACCCTGCTGCTGTTGGCGCCTTTGTCGGCGGAAACCCTGCGACTTATGCAGGCATTCAACAAACGGCTTTGGCGATCGCAAGTAACTACGACTCAACCACGCCAGCGGCCTCGCAAAACCCGCTGATCGGCCTGCAACCTTTGCAGTTCCAGCCGCCGTTCGTGAATTTCCCGAACGCGGTGGAAGACGGATCGATTTCGGCAGACGATCTAACCTACTCACTTCGCCTTGCTTATGATCTGACGGACAACGTCAATGTCTATGGTTCTTATGCGACAGGCTTCAAGTCTAACTCGTTCAACCTTTCGCGCGATAGCCGCCCATTTGCGGCGAACTTCACGCCATCAATTGATCCTGCGACGAGCCAAGCGGTTGGTACGGTCGTTGACCCAATTACGGGTCAAGCGGTTCGAACTGGACCGTCTTCTCCACTTGCCGATGCAGGTCTGGCTCAGGCAAACCTGATCACCGGAACACGCTTTGCCGAGCCAGAAGAAGCGAAAGTCTTCGAGATTGGTGTTAAAGGTGCGTGGGATGGATTTGCGCTTAACGTTGCGATCTTCGATCAAACGATTGAGAACTTTCAGTCCAACATCTTTAACGGCACTGGTTTCACCCTGGACAACGCCGCTGAGCAATCAGCAACAGGCCTCGAGCTTGATGCGTCCTGGAGCCCAACCGACAATCTTACTCTGACTTTTGCCGGTACTTTCCTTGATCCAGTCTATGACGACTTTATCGACTTTAACGGCAATGATTTGTCCGGCACGTCCGTGTCTGGCGTATCAGACGTCATTACGTCGACATCTGTCCTGTATGAGTTTGAGACGTTTGCTGACCTGGACGGTTTCTTCCGTGCTGATTGGCAATATGAAAGCGACAGTGATTTTGGCGACGGCGGCAATGCATCAGCCATCAACCAAGCGCTCGAAGGTCTCTATGATCGCGAAGTCAATAGCGTGAACGCGTCACTTGGCTTTACGACGGCGAATGGACTTGGGTTGACCTTCTGGGGTCGGAACATTTTCGACCACGAATACATCACCACAGCGTTCCCAGGTGTCGCGCAAGCTGGAACCTGGACCGGTTATCCTAGCCAGCCACAAACCTATGGCGTGACGGTCCGGAAAACCTTCTAGTCTGAAGATCATCTAATTGGAGAAGCCCCGTCAATTTGGCGGGGCTTTTTCTATGCCTTGCGGGCCACCAGTGATGCGGCGATCAAGAACATGATCAGCTCGAATCCAGAGAAATACCAATTCGAAGCCAAAGCTGTATCGCCATAGAAGAAGGAGCTCGCTCGTCCGAGGACATAGCCGCCCATGTAAGCGGCGATGAAACACAAGGCAGCAAACTCGAACCTCTGGCGAAAGCCACCTAGCAAGCACAATGCCGCCGCGCCAAGGCTAACGCCGCCATAGATGCCCCGCATTTCGAAGGTGCCAGACGGCCCGGCAATGGATACGCCCAATTGCTCCGTCATTCCGATCGGGTCGGTGATCGACCAGAAACCGAAAGCGATGAACATGACGGCGGTGAGAAACAGAAAAATTCTAACAATCATAACGTGGACATAGGGCGGCTCGATAAGCTGTCGAGGTGAGACTGCGCCTGGCCCGATTGTCACTTGCCAGCTCCACCGGGGTGGGAGACAAGACCCGCCATTGGTGCGGCGAAGATCGCGCAACGTGTTTTGTAAAAGGATCCTCCCATGCCGTTTGATGCTCCCCGTAACAATTGGACCAAAGACGAAATTGAAGCTCTTTACGAGTTGCCGCTCGACCAGCTCGTTGGGCAGGCGCTTGAAGTAAAGCGTGCAAACTGGCCGGATGGCACGCTGCAAAAGTCGCAATTGCTGTCGATTAAAACGGGCGGATGCGCCGAAGACTGCGGGTATTGCAGCCAGTCGGTACACTTCGATACGGGCCTGGAAGCCGAAAAACTCATGCCGCTCGGAGAGGTCGTCGAGGCTGCCAAGCGCGCGAAACAAAACGGCGCGGACCGCTTTTGCATGGGGGCAGGGTGGCGGTCGCTTAAGGATAGAGACGTGCCGAAAGTCGCCGCAATGATCACGGCGGTCAAAGCAGAAGGGCTCGAAACCTGCGTGACGCTTGGAATGTTGGAAGACGGGCAGGCCGAGGCTCTGAAAGAAGCTGGACTAGATTATTACAATCACAATCTCGATACATCGCCGGAATATTACGGAACCGTCGTCACCACCCGGACCTATGAAGACCGACTCGATACGCTCGGCAAAGCCCGCGAAGCCGGCATGAAGCTCTGTACGGGCGGGATCCTGGGCATGGGCGAAGGGCGAACCGACCGGATTGGTTTGATCCATGAATTGTCGAAACTCACGCCGCACCCTGAAAGTGTGCCGATCAATATGCTCGTGCCGATTAAAGGCACGCCGCTTGGCGAAAGTCCTGCTGTCAGCGTGACAGAGATGGCGCGCGCGATTGCCACCTGTCGAATCGTGTTCCCAGAAAGCTGGGTTCGATTGTCCGCAGGTCGTGAAGGCATGAGCGAAGGCGAGCAGGCGTTGCTTCTTTTGGCTGGAGCGAATTCTATTTTTGTTGGGGACCGCTTGCTCACCACCGATAATCCGGGCGAAGATCGCGATCAGTCACTATTGGATGCGGTCGGGTTTGAAACTGCCGGTCATGACGATATGGAACGTAAACACAAAAAGACGCTGATCGACGCGCGATAGGGAACCAAGACATGAGTACTAAGCTTCAAGCTGTTATCTGGGATTTTGGCGGGGTCTTCACCTCATCACCGTTCGAGGCGTTTACTCAGTATGAAATTGAGAAAGGCCTACCTGAGGATTTCGTTCGCTCGGTCAATGCGGTCAACATCCAAGAGAATGCCTGGGCTAAGCTTGAGCGGTCGGAAGTGACGGCGGATGAATTCGACGTCCTGTTTCGGGATGAAAGCAAGGCGCTTGGGCATGAGGTTCCCGGTAAGGATATTCTCGGCCTTTTGTCTGGCAGCATCCGCCCTGCGGTGATCGATGCGCTCAAGATCTGTAAGGGCCATGTGAAGGTTGGTTGTATCACCAATAACGCCCCTGTTGGCAAAGGCGCAGGAATGAGCTCAGACGAGAAGAAAGCGGCTCAAGTCTCAGAAATTATGGGGCTTTTTGACTATGTCATTGAAAGCTCGAAGCTCGGGATTCGCAAACCCGACCCCAGAATTTATGCGCTCATGTGTGAGGCTTTGGACGTCGAACCTGCCAATTGTGTCTACCTGGACGATCTAGGGATCAATCTAAAACCGGCGCGCGCCATGGGCATGCATACAATAAAAGTCTTGAATGAGGCGCAGCTTTTGCAAGACTTGCGTGAGGCAACAGGCTTTTCGGGGATATGAGAGCAACACTTCTTGGATTTTCATCAATTCTAGCGCTGGCCGCATGCGGCAATGGCGATGGAACGCCGCGCGTGCGGGTTGCGGTCGATGCAGCTCCCGCGATCACGGCGCCAGTGGAGATCGAGGAAGTGGTCACGCCTCTCTCGGAACCTGTAGAGGGAAAAATCAGCGCGATCCGCGATATCCTAGAACGCAATTCAATGGCGCGGCTGGTGCGACTGGCGAATGCTGAAGAGAATTTCGTCTCTAATTTCGCTGGCGAGTCACACCGTGTACATTGGGATCTGCTGCGCCGTACGGGGTTTGACCCTTTGATGCGGCTTGGTGCGTTGTTGGATGGTCCATATGGCACCCGGCAGGTTGGCGATCAGACGTGGTATATTTGGCCCGACTTCGCCGCACGCGAGCCAGAAGACTTGTTGCCAGAGCGGCTGGATTTCGCCGACCGCGCGCGATTACGCGAATTGGTCGGAGACAATGGGTTGGAACGTATTCGCGCTGGTGAGTCTTATCCGGGCATTCGAACCGCAATTGCCGAAGATGGCCGTTGGCTCTACTTCGTTCACGAAACCGCAGAAGAAACAGAAACGAGCGAATAATGGCGACGAAAATTGGCGCTGAAGCGGGGCTGAAAAGCCTGTCAGATTGGACCGCGGTTGAGGGCGAGCGCGACGCCATCTTCAGGACCTTTAAGTTCGCCGACTTCAAAACGGCATTCGGGTTCATGACCTCGTGCGCTCTGAAGGCCGAGCAAATGGATCACCATCCTGAATGGTTCAACGTGTACAACCGCGTTGAGGTGACGTTGACGACCCATGATGCTGACGGCGTAACAGCCTTAGATGTGGAGCTTGCGAACTTTATGGACGGGCTCGCAAAGCGTTTGAGCTAAAGCGCCGCTTAGGATTTGCTCTCGACATCGAAGGTCACAATCCACCGGTCTTTTGTCGGGCTGAAGGTGCGACTGCACGAGATTTTGTACAGCGATCCCGGGTCTTGATTGTAATCCGTGTATTCCAGATTATCCCCGCTGGCTTTGTACGTCGTTTCGCCTTCTGTCAGTCCGGCATAATTGTTTATGCGGAACATGCTCAGCGTATCGAACATTGAGACAGAATAGACTTTATTGGCGTTCGCGCCCATTCCGTGGGTGTAGTCAATCGCTCCGCCGGGCTCGACCGCGCCGCTGCGTAGCTTCTTATAAGAATGGCTTTCCGACTTGATGTCTTTGGTGTTTTTTGCGCGGGTCATCACCACGTCAAACGCCGCATCAGTTTTGTTCTTCACCGTTAGTTGCAGCTTTTGAGCGGGGCCCGAATAGCTCTTGTTTTTGGCGCAAGACCCAGCCTGGGCGGTTCCGGTTGCCGCGATCAAAGCTGTGGCGGCGAAGACCGCCATAATAGCAAAGTGTTTTTCCGGTGTTCTAAGAAGAGTTTTAGCAGCCATATCCGATGTTCCCGTTGCGATTAGATCGCTGGGATCTCATGCGCGGCGGACCGGAGATACTGTCAGCCTAGACAGGCGCCCTCCACATGCGGCGTGCTAGCTACAATAACTGGCGCCGAGAATAGGGCCGAGCCGGTTGCCACGTTTTTCTTGGATGATGATCGCGCACCCGTCGTTGGCCGTTGGGGCCTCGGTTGAGAGGTTCAGTGCATCGCCGGAATAGTCGCCAATCTGCGTCGCGTCCAAAACCACGTTTCGGCTGAACAATCTCACCCCGCGATTTTCGCCGCGCGGCACAGCGGTCGACTGCTCAGGCAGGAGCTTCAGGCGATACACCCCAGCTGGGCGGTCTAGTTGCTTTACATACGCACCAATATCGATCTCAAGTCCTCCATTCGTTTTCGTTACATGGACGGCAGTTGTGGCATGTGAGACAGAGGTCAAAAGCTGCTCTACATCGCTCCGGCGATTGCCGACGGTTTCAGCGCTCCCATTGATCACAGCTTGCGGTGTGTAGGCGCCGCCTGTTCCGCGAAGCGCGCGATTGTATTGGCGTTGCCGCGCTGTGTAATCGGCGCTGGAATAGGGGTCTTTCCAAGCCCCCGCGCGGCCATGCACGAGCTTGTCCCAGTAATCGACATGCCATTCCAGGACGATTAGGTCATCGCGCTCCGCGAGTTCGGCGAACAGTTTCTCTGCTGGGGGGCATGACGAGCAACTTTGTGATGTGAAGAGCTCTGCTACGATCGGTCCGGATGTGGCTTTGGTTGCCGGAGGAATGTCCTGCAACGTCTGAGCGCCGCCGCCGAGGGACAATATCATGATGATGCCGACCAATACGGTCAGCGCGATAAGTGAAACACGCATCCTACACTCCAAACTAAAGTGAGCTCTACCTCGCTAATTCCCAGCGCGATCTCAAATCGCGTTTTTTCAACTTGGCGTGAACGCGCGCCGCCGCGTCAGGGCTTGCGCCGACTTCATCCGCAGCGCTAGACCACGCTCAGACAATAGATTGAGGAGAGCGAGCATGGGCCGCGTATCAGGTAAAAAAGCAATTATCACCGGCGGCGCTCAGGGGCTCGGCGAGGCCACAGCCTGGATGCTGGCCCGCGAAGGCGCAAAAGTTACAGTCTCCGACATCAATGGCGAAGGCGCTGACAAAGTCGCCGCCGCGATCAATGCAGAGCTCGGTGACGGCACCGCGTATGCGTTTCACCATGATGTCACCGATGGCGATCGTTGGAAGACCGTCGTCCAGGAAGCCCATGACGCGATGGGCGGCCTGAATATTTTGGTCAATAATGCGGGTATCGGCTCGCTCGGCAGTGTCGAAGACGAGGACTATGGCGTGTTCCAACATGTCATGAAGGTCGATGTCGATTCCATCTTCTTGGGCTGTAAGTATGCCATTCCGCTCATGCGTGATCACGGCCTCGGCTCGATCGTGAATATCAGCTCCATTGCTGGGATTGTCGCGAGCGGCAATTACGTGTCTTACAACACCGCAAAAGCGGCTGTGCGTCACATGTCGAAATCGATTGCCTTGCATTGCGCGAAAACCGGCGGGCAGATTCGGTGTAACTCCGTCCACCCGGTTTTCGTGAACACGCCGATCCTCGACAGTGTGAAAGAGATGTTCGGCGAAGAAGAAGGCCTTGCAAAACTCGGCCGTCAAATCCCGCTCGGCAAAGTCGGCGAGCCGGACGATATCGCCTATGCCGTGCTCTATCTTGCCAGCGATGAAAGCAAGCTCGTCACCGGCGCGGAGCTGAAAGTCGATGGCGGCATCAGCGCGATGTAACGCTTGCAATCCAAATATGTTCATGTAATGTTCCGGGCTTCAACTAGGAGGCTGGAATGATTGGTTATGTGACTTTGGGAACAAATGACTTGGCGGGGAACGCTAAGTTCTACGACGCAATCGGCAAGGAAATGGGCGTTGGCCGGATGATGGACGAGGAGACGTTCATTGCCTGGGGCGAAATGGGGGGCGCCGCAGGTGTGGCGATTACCAAGCCTTTCGATGGCGCCGCGCCGAGTGTCGGCAATGGCACTATGGTGGCGCTGCAAGCGAGCGGGCCAGAGCAAGTTGACCGCCTTCACGCGATTGCGCTCGAACAAGGTGGGACATGCGAAGGTAAGCCAGGTGATCGCGGCGGCGGCTTCTACGCAGCCTATTTCCGCGACTTGGACGGCAACAAGTTGAATGCCTTTTGTATGGTCGCAGCTGAGTAAACAGCTCTAACTCATCGGGCGGCGCGCCACGACGAAGAACGCATATGCGCTCAGCGCCGCCATCACCACCGCAGAGGCGTATAGCGGTAAAGGTGCGCCGATCTGATAGAGAACGGCGCCCAGCAATGGTCCAAATATGAAGCCCGAGGGCGGAGCTGCGGCGAGCAAAGCCGCAGCCGACCCTTGCTCATGTCGATCTACTGAAAGGCTGCCCAAGGCATTTGCGGCAGGGACGGCGAGGGCGGCCCCCGCGCCGACGATCAAGAATGCAATACAAACCGCCCAAAACGGCATTAACAGATTAGCGAGGACGTAACCGACCGCGACCAAGAACAGTCCCATTGGCAGCATGCCGCGTGGGTCGGGTTTGCGGGGTTGGACATAGCCAAACTGAATGACCACCATCATCACTGCAAGGCAGGCAAAGGCGATCCCGGTATAGAGAACAGTCTGCTCCTCAGCGAGATCGTAGCGATCTTCAATGAACCATCCGAGCGTTTGTTGGATCATGCCGACGGCAACAAAATAGGTGAACAAGAAGAGCAAGTGCGGGAACACCCTCGGATCGCGCATGGCCAAAGGGGATGGGCGTGCCGCAGTCTCACGTGTGCTGCGAGATTTCGGCAAGGCAAACGCAATCAGGACGCCGCATGACATGCAGAGAACGATTGAGCCCCATAACGGAACCAACGCCCCAAACGGTGCGAGAACGGTTGCGCCTGCTGGACCGAGGATTGACCCAATGCTCATCGCCGCGCCGAGCATGCCAAGTCCCGCCGCGCGGGTGGTTGGCGTCGTGGCATCGGTCATCGCGGCCATGCTGGCAGGCTGTAATCCTGGCGACAATAAGCCGAACCAGATACGCACAAAGACCAATGTAAAAAACATGGTCATTCCGGTGATCATACCCGCGAGTGCTGCTTCGAGCGCGAACAAGAAGGCCATGTTCGTGATGCCCATAGCCATTAAGGAAAAGACCATAACACGCTTTCGCCCGAACCGATCGGCCCAGCGCCCCCATTGCGGGATCATCAAAGCGTAGATCGCGGCGGATAGCGTTAGAATTCCGGCAACTTGAACCTCTGCCAAACCAGCTTTTCGAGCGAGCGGTGCGACGACCACAAAATTGATCGTCATGCCTGCGCCCATCGCGACGCTGGCGAGCGCGATCATGCCTTGCTGGAACGGCGTTAGGGGCCGAAGTGGGGTTTCTGGGTCTGCGCTTATATCTGTCATGCCCGCCCTCTCTCAGGTGCCAGACTTATGGGCTTTGCCATCCGGGGCAAGCTAGACCTTGGGGAAGGCGACAAGATCGCACCCGTCGGTTCACAGCAAGTCCGTCACTTGCGTGGCAAAGCTCAAGCGCCTTCCAAGCCATGAGATTGCGAGGGTCTCACCCCTCCATTTACGCCCTTCTTTAAAGTGAAAGCGGGAGCTCTAGATGCGCTGCGTACATATGATCTCTGTGCTCAAGGATGAGCGGATCAAGCGCGGCTGCTGTGGCGTCGTCTATCGTGTTAAACGCCGCGCGAATGTCGGGTTTCATCGCACAGTCTTCTTCGGACAGCGGTGCAAACATCGCGATAACCGCAGCACAATAGATATCTGCCGCACTCGGCATGTCTCCGAAAAAATACGGACTACCCGCGGCGCGCTGGGCGATCAGGCGATCCGAGAGCTCCGCCAAGATGTCATGAACGCGTGTATCGCATGTTAAACGGCTCTCAGCGGTATACCCATATTTGTCGCCGAGATATTTGACCGATCGCTGCGGGAAACCGCCCTCACCATTCAGGCCCGCCTCAACCAATTGAAGGCGGCGCGCCCAACCGAGGCCATTCTCGCCAATTAAATCGTCACAGAGCCGGAGCATGGATTCTTTGTCTGTTGCCATAAGGCTAGGATCGGGCGCCAATCTCTGCGCCAGGTCCAATATTTCGCGCCAACCCGATCGCGGGGCCTCTTGGTTGTAGATCGCAATCGGGCCTGTTTGGTCTTTGGCCCAGCCATTGAACGCGTCGCTGTCATAGACCAATCGCACCGCTTTCCAGGAAATGCCCTTCATATGCAGGATCCCCTTTGCCGCTTCACCCCAAGGGCTTGGGACATTGCTGACCACGACCATGCGTAGTCCGTCAGCGGCGATCGCGTCTTCGGTGCTGATATATTCGAATGGCACTCGGTTCTCCTTTAGGCGGGTTTGAACGCGGGAAGTCGGTCGATCCAAGGTTGGGCCGCTTCCAACTCGTATGCCAGTGCCAGCAACAAGCCATCATCTCCGCGTCGGCCCGAGAACATTGAGCCAATGGGTAGACCGTCACTGCTCCATTGGATGGGGACACTCATCGATGCCGCCCCAGACACATTCATCGGAGATGTCTGCGCTGCAAAGTTCAAAACGTTTGCTCGCACGGAGGCATAATCGCCGTCTGGAGCTTGCTCACCAATCTTCGGCGGAACCTTCGAAACTGTTGGCGTCAGCAAGACATCAAAATCATCGAACCAGGCATGATATTGTGCTTCGAACGCTTTCAGGTAAGCGATCGCGTCTTCCATTTCGCCTTGGCGTCCCAAAAACTCACCGGCGAGGCCGAGTGTCCACGGTTCAACGATCTCTGGGCTGATCGGTTTGCCAGTGAAAGCGCTGGCCTGCTGAGCGAATTCCGCGGCGCCAGCGGCCCAATAGAGCAGGAACGCGTCCGAAAACTTCTCGCCGTCAATCGGGATAGAATAATCGACGACTTCGTGCCCCAACTCTCGGCAAAGCTGCGCGGTGCGTTCGAGGCCCGCTCGCGTTTCTGAGTCGACCGTTGAATCTGTGACGGGGTTTGGCGCAAATGCTATTTTGAGACGGCGAGACGAGGCTTCGGTAACATTGCCGGTTCTTGGCAAATCTGTTTGGAGGTCGACTTCGGCGGCGGCAAACAAGGCGGCGCTATCCCGAACCGTCAGGGTGACCGCATGATTAACTGAGATCGAGACGGGGCCTGAATCCCGACTGATTGGCAAGGCGCCCCGGCTCGGCTTCAAACCGAACAGTCCGCAACATGCCGCTGGAATACGGATAGATCCGCCGCCATCGCTGGCATGCGCAAACGGAACAACCCGCGCTGCAACCAATGCCGCTGCGCCGCCGGAAGAGCCGCCTGGAATTCGGCCAAGATCGTGAGGGTTGCGTGTAGCGCCCGTGACCAAGGGCTCTGTCGATGAGATGAGGCCCATTTCAGGCGTCGTCGACTTGCCGAGACTGATCATCCCGGCTTTGCGCCATGCCGCGGCGAATTCTGCGTCATCGGGTGCGATATAGCCCTTAAAGGCACGTGATCCGTACATCGTCTGATCGCCTTTCCAGTCGAGCAGATCCTTGATGAAGGTCGGAACGCCGCCAAATGCGCCAGTCGGTGGATTTGCAGCGCCTTCGAGCGCTTTGTCATACGTTTCGGTGGCCACGGCATTGATCATAGGATTGGCCGCTTTAGAACGCTCGATCGCAGCTTCTGCGAGCGAAAGCGAAGTCGCGCTGCCCTCAGCGAGCATTTTGAGTTGCTCAACCCCGTCCGGAATAGCGGTCGCAGTGTATGTCGGCATATCGATTTCCTCCGGTTGTGCCTCTGCTTCTGGCGAAGCGGGCTCTAGATCATCCGCGCTATCGTCCGCGCAGGCCGCAAGAGACCCAAAAGCGGCGATGGCGGCGCTGGTCTGTAATAGATGTCGTCGATTCAGGTGTTTCATTGAGCCCTCCGAGTATCTTTTTTTTGGACCCTGACTCGGCCTTGCCCGGATTGCAAGGCCGCCCTAGGGGTAGCGATCTTGTCGTGTAGGGTTCCAAAAATATGCTCTCTGTCTTGGACTTGTTTCGCGTTGGCCTCGGGCCATCCTCATCGCATACGGTTGGCCCTATGCGAATTGCCAAACGTTTCCTGCGAGAGGCGCGAAAGTCCGGGCAGCTTACGGATGCCGTTCGCGTCGAGATAGAGCTTCAAGGCTCTTTGGCTTTGACTGGCGTCGGGCATGGCACAGACAAGGCGGTGATCCTTGGTTTGCTAGGTTTTGAACCTGAAACGGCGGAGCCGGATGCAGCCGAAACGGCCTTTCTAGCGGCCGTGCAAGGCAGAGCGTTGACGCTCAGCGCAGAGATCAAAGTTGAGTTCAATCCCATTCGCGACATTCTGTATCGCGGCGACATCGTCCCCGAATTGCATCCGAATGGAATGGTCTTGCGCTTGTTTGCAGCAGACCAACCTGAAGTGCCGAGTTTTACGCGGGTCTATTACTCCACCGGGGGCGGGTTCATCTCTTCCGCTCGGCGTCTCTCTCGCCCGGTTAAGAATGACGCCATCGAAGACAAAGCGAGTTCTCCCTTTTCGTTTGGGTCAGCCGCAGAGCTGCTTAAGCTGTGCATTGAAACACCGTTTGCGATCGATGAGTTGATCCTTGCGAACGAAGATCAGCGCCGCCCTCGATCGGCGACTTTGGCGCAACTGGATCTGATCACAGATACGATGTTGTCTTGCATTGAGCGCGGTTTGTGTACGGATGGGATACTGCCCGGCGGACTAGAGGTGAAACGCCGAGCGCCTGATTTGTATCGAAAGCTAAAAACCGGGGCGGGCGTCAATGAACGCGAAGCTCTGTTCGACTGGCTCAACGTCTATGCGATGGCGGTGAACGAAGAAAACGCTGCGGGTGGGCGTGTCGTTACCGCGCCGACCAATGGCGCTGCCGGTATCCTCCCTGCCGTGCTCCGCCACTATTGCTGTACTGATGAGGGTGAGCCGGTGCGGACCAAGGCGAGACGCTTCTTGTTTGTATCAGGTGGAATTGGGCTGCTGTATAAACAAAGGGCTTCTATTTCGGGCGCTGAGATGGGCTGTCAGGGCGAGGTGGGTGTTGCGTGTTCAATGGCGGCTGGTGGCTTGGCGGCGGTTTGGGGGGCAACACCGGCGCAATGCTTAGCCGCGGCTGAAATTGGTATGGAGCACAATCTTGGTCTGACTTGCGACCCGGTTGGGGGCTTGGTCCAAATTCCGTGTATCGAACGCAATGCCATTGGCACAGTGAAAGCCGTGAACGCGGCGAGATTGGCCTTGCACCAGACGGGCGCGGGCAAAGTGAGTCTTGATCAAGTGATCGAAACCATGCGCCAAACCGGACTCGATATGTCGTCCAAATACAAAGAAACCAGCGAAGGCGGGCTCGCGGTGAACGTAGTCGAGTGCTGACCTAATATTTTGGACGCCTTATTGTCTTGGCGTCTCAATATCCGTACATCCAACGTTGAAACAGTTGGTAGGAGGTCCTGATGGGCACCTTTAGAAACGTCTTTGTTGCCGCGGCATTTACATCGATGAGCATCGTCGCTGGATGCTCCACCACAGCAACCTCCTCAGCATCTCGAGCGGATCTCAGCATGGACAGCTCGCAGGCGCTTAACAAGTTGATCAGAGACAATCCTGCGGCGGCCGCAATTTCGCAGCAATCCCAAGCTGTATTGGTGTTTCCGTCGATTGTTAAAGCTGGCCTCATGGTGGGCGGGGCTTATGGCGAAGGAGAGTTGCGTCAGGCTGGCTCAACGATGGGATATTACAACTCTTTTACCGGGTCATGGGGATTGCAGGCTGGAGCGCAGTCTTATGGTTACGCCGTTTTCCTGATGAACCAAAACGCGATTGAGTATCTCAACCAATCGGATGGATGGGAGATAGGTGTTGGCCCAACTGTTGTTGTCGTCAACGCGGGAGTGGCCGAGAACTTGTCTTCGTCGACTCTGCAGGACGATGCGTATGCTTTCATTTTCGATCAAAAAGGATTGATGGCGGGGGTCAGCATCGAAGGCACCAAGGTGACACGTATTCGAACGCGATGACGCTTGCCGCACGGTGACGGATTGGTCCATCCGCCACAGCGTGCCAGACTGCGCTCATGGATGGATTTGAAGGTAAGACCGCGGGTCGCGCGGCCCTAGACTACCCGTTCGGCGAAGAGACGCCTGATGTGGGACATACAATGGAGGTTGCGCCGGGCATTCACTGGGTGCGCATGCCGTTGCCGTTTTCATTGCAATGGATCAATCTCTGGCTGATTGATGATGGCGAGCGTGGCTGGACCATCGTCGATACAGGCATGCCATTGGACGATACCAAATCGGCTTGGCGCAAAATATTTGAAGACAAACTCGATGGTCGGCCTGTTTGGCGGGTGATTGTCACGCACATGCACCCCGATCATATCGGTAATGCAGGATGGCTTAGCCGAAAGTTTCCTGACTCAGAGTTTTGGATCAGCCGCTTGGAATACATTTCCTGTCGCATGTTGATTGCTGACACGGGCAGGGAAGCGCCGGAAGCTGGAACCGAGTTCTATCGTCAAGCTGGCTGGACCAGTGACCAGATCGGCACTTACAAATCGCGATTTGGCGGATTTGGCCGCGGTGTCTCGCGGATGCCGGATGCGTATCGGCGTCTGGAGGATGGCGACACGTTCGAGATGGCAGGGACGTCTTGGCGCGTTATCACCGGAAATGGGCACTCACCTGAACATAGTTGCCTCTATTCTCCGGATTTGAACGTTTTGATCTCTGGCGATCAATTGCTTCCAAAGATCTCATCGAACGTTTCTGTGTTTCCAACCGAACCTGCAGCAGATCCGCTTTGGGACTGGTTGAACAGTTGCGAGAAGCTAAAAGCGGAATTGCCAGAAGATGTCCTCGTATTGCCAGCGCACAATGAGCCCTTCCGAGGCGCGCATGCTCGGCTGGATCACCTGATCAAAGGACACCACGTTGCCCTGCGACGCCTACAACAAAGGCTGGGACAAGAACCGCGGCGCGTGGTCGATATCTTTCCGGCTATATTCGGTCGGAAGATTGGCGACGATGTTCTATCTATGGCGACCGGCGAAGCGATTGCGCATTTGAACTATCTCCTGGCAACGGGTGCCGCGAGTCGATCCATCGATGCCGACGGCGTTGCCTGGTATGAAGCTGCCGAGTAAATTGACCTCGTCATGTTCTCGACAAGTTATCTGCGATAAGTCAAAAGGGTGAAGTTCGCCGACCTGACGCGTGGAGTTTCAAATGCAAGAATCCGGAACGACCAAAGGCTGGTTCGCCGTCGGCATGGCTTTTATCATACTGGGAGCCGTAATTTACGGGCTCCTCATGGTCTTTGGGGTTGGGTTCGCCCTAAATCAGGCAAGCCAAGAGGCGGGAGCGCCGTTTTGGCCGATCCTACTGATACCGGGTCTTGTCGGAATTGGTTTTCTTGTGCTTCTGGCAAAAGTGATTGTGGACCGACTGAATAATGCCGAAGACGACCATTATTCGAAAACGGTCGATAAGTAAGGAATACGCAGCATGATTGTGACCATGGGCGAAACCGTGCCAGGCCGGCAGGTGAGCGAGATCATCGGAACCGTCAAAGGGAATACCGTTCGGACCCGCTTTTTCGGCCGCGATATCATGGCGGCGCTGCGCAATCTGGTGGGCGGCGAAGTTCCTGAATACACCAAACTAATGGCAGAAGCGCGTGAGCAAGCGCTTGACCGGATGATCGCCGATGCCGAGGCGAAGGGCGCCCACGCTGTAATCAGTATGCGGGTCACGACCAGCATGATTATGGGCGGTTCAGCGGAATTATTGGCTTATGGCACGGCGGTACGCCTCTCATGAGTGATCAAGCCTTGAGCCGAGAAGAGCAATCTGAAGAGGCGCTGACCTTGCCGGAAAAAATCAAGAAAGAGCTCAAGGAATGGGGCATCACTCTGTCCATTTTCGTTCCCATCTTCCTGATATTTTCGGGGCTGTTTTACGAGTTACGCGTGATCCCGTCTGAGAGTATGGTTCCAAATCTGCAGGTTGGCGACCGAGTCACTGTGAACAAGTTCGCTTACGGCTATTCTCGCAATTCTCTTCCATTCAGCCTTGGACGTTTCGTGCCTTTGCCGGACGGGCGCATTTTTGCCAGCATGCCGGAGCGCGGCGACGTTGCAGTATTTGAGCACACGCATACAGCCCGCGTTATGATCAAGCGCATCATCGGTCTGCCCGGAGACACGGTGACGGTTAGAGATGGCCAGCCGATTGCGATCAATGGCACGCCGATCGAACGCACCTTTGTGCGCCGGGTTCGCTATCGTCAGCACGACAGCTCTGCCTATGCCACCGCCGCGGAGTTTACAGAGTCCTTTGATGGAACGACTTGGCTGACCCATGATATTGATGGCGTCACCGGTACAAGCATCTCAGTCACTTATGACGTTCCCGCTGGCCATTTTCTATTCATGGGCGACAATCGCGATAATTCCATGGATGGGCGTAATCCAACAGGGCATTGTCCAGCGACAGCGGATGGTGTCATCGATAGCGCCGATTGTGGCCCGCGAAGCGGTGTCAGTTCGGAACAAGCTTCGGTTGGGTTTGTGCCTTATCAGAATTTGGTCGGGCGCGCGGATACAGTGTTATTCTCGTTCTATCGCTGCGGCCGGGCGCAAGCTGATCCTTGCATGAAAAAGCGAATTTGGCGCGGACTATAGTGAATTCGTCAGATCGTCTTCATTCTAAATCGACATGATATCGGTATGTGATTTGCAAGCGTCTCGGGCGCGTTAGTCATATGAGTCAGTCAGCCGTGAAGTTCAAACTCTATCGCCCAGAAGAACTATCCGCCCAGCAATGGCTGGATTACGCTGCTCTGCGCGACGCCCGATCAATATATGACGACCCGTTTTTCGACCCGGATTTTGCCCGTTTAGTGGGCGAAGTTCGTGAGGATACACGAATTGGTTTTGCCAGCGATAGCGATGGCGTGTTTGCCATCTGGCCTCTGCATATTCGTCCTGGCAATTGGGCGCGCCCCATCGGTTCGCCATTTTCTGATTGGAACGGTCCAATCCTGTCCGAGGATACAGAGCTCAGCGCGCAGGAGATTCTGTCAGGGTTTGATATATCCGGCATAACCACTCAAGGATTTATGCCGTCGACATTCCATTCGCCAAACCAATTGCAGCGCGTTGGGGCGAATATGACGGACCTATCCTTGGGATGGGATGCGTACATCGCCGATCAACAAAAGCGCTGGCCGAAGCATTTCAAGAAAATGCGGCGGCTATATCGTAATGTTGACCGCGATTTCTCGGAATCCAAGTTCTGCTGGGATGATAAGACCGATGCCAGTTACGAACGTTTGCTTGAGCTAAAACAGCAGCAGTTTCAGCGCACCGGTTACCATGATGTTCTCCAAGCCCCATGGACGCGAGCTCTGTTCGATCGACTTCGAACCTTCGAGGGCGCTCGTTTGAGTGCGCAATTGGTGACGCTGTTTTTCGATGATCAGTTCGCAGCGGCTGAGTTTAATCTCAAGTCTGATCGAGTCATGCATGGCTGGGTAACGGCCTTCGAGCAGGATTTAGGCAGCTACTCGCCGGGAAACATGCTGGTTCAGGAAATGCTCGAGATTATGTGCGCTGAAGAATTGGATCTTTATGATGCAGGCCCCGGGCTTGATCATTATAAGCGCCATTATGCCAATATGCAGACACCGATCGATTCGGGTGTGATCTATGGCGACTCTCAACAGATGCACGCATCGCGTGTCGCAGGACGGGCCTGGCGCTTCGGTGAGCAAGTCATGCCGGGCAAAGCCAGCGAGCTCATGGCCCGTGCGCGGCGGCGTATGGACCAAATTGCATCTGTCGAAGTTACGCTCTCTGGACGCGCCAGTGGCATCTTTCGCGCGCTTAACAGCCGAGATATTTAAACCAACCAAACACCATTACTGGCTTGATGCGAATCCTGATCCTGTCTAATCGGCTTTCGAGCCTGGTTAACTTTGGAGTCCATTATCAGCGAAACAAGCGCTCCTTCGAAGTCTAAAAGCACCCGTGGGCCGATCATCGTATCGCGGCACGGGCGTCCAGCTTTGGACAGATCTGC
Organism: Henriciella sp.; assembly: GCA_039970335.1. Lineage (GTDB taxonomy): Bacteria > Pseudomonadota > Alphaproteobacteria > Caulobacterales > Hyphomonadaceae > Henriciella. The sequence goes on from JBDVMC010000018.1 coordinate 80,849, forward strand.
TGGCCCAAAGCTGACCTGGCAGGAATACGCTGATTGGTGGGAGCGCTACGAAATTGGTAGCCTTGCCAAAGATCAAAGCCCGCCCGACAAGTTGAAGGCCGCTGTCGCTGAGATGGAGCTCGTGCTGAGTTCCGCCCGTCCGCGAGCGATTGAAACGGCTGAATGGGCCACTGATGGCCGCACACCAGAACCGAATGCGGTGTTCAATGAAGCGCCATTGCCGCCCCCGCGCTTTAAGACAAAGACCTATTTGCCAAAGACCTGGAATATTTTGGCGAGAGCTTTTTGGTTGCGCGGCCACAAATTAGACGGCGAAGATGTACATCAAGCGCGAGACCGCGCCGCCTCAGCGGCCCAGGTTCTTCATGATGCTGCAGAGGGCAAGTCAGTTTATCTGGCGGCGCATGGTTGGTTCAATCGCATGTTGCGACGTCCTCTCAAACGCCTGGGTTGGGTTTGCGTTCATGATGGCGGCGACAATTATTGGAGTTACCGCGTTTACGAATATCGTGGAAAACAGTGAAATCGCCATTGAGGCGAGTCACAACCGGCTCTAGGGTGCTCAGCACACAGCGTTAATCTGGGACCGTGAAATGGCAGCCAAGGCGAAACCCGTCAAAGAGATGAGCTTCGAAGAAGCCCTCGCAGAACTCGAAACCATCGTCCGGCAATTAGAGCAGGGCGATGTCGAACTTGAGCAATCCATTGCCATCTATGAGCGCGGCGCTGAACTCAAGAAACATTGCGAAGGCCGCCTGAAGTCTGCCGAGCTTAAAGTCGAGCAGATCGTTCAAGGCAATGATGGTGCCCCTAAGACAGAGCCAGCGAGCTTCGACTAATGGCGGCAGATAGCGATCCGGACTTTGGCCGAAGGCTAACCGAAATCGCTGATCGGGTAACCGTCGCCCTCGATCAACTTATTCCGCCGGCCCAAGGCCCCGAGGCTGATTTGATGCGGGCCATGCGCCACTCTGCGTTGGCGAATGGCAAACGCATGCGACCTTTCTACGTGATAGAGACAGGGGCGATGTTTGATGGTCCTGAGAAAAGTCTTTTGCGGACGGCCGCAGCCTTGGAATGCGTCCATTGCTATTCGTTGATTCATGATGATTTGCCTTGCATGGACGATGATGATTTTCGGCGCGGACAACCAACCGTACACAAAGCTTTTGATGAGGCTACGGCTGTTCTTGCGGGGGACGCCTTGCTAACTTTGGCGTTCAAGATCCTCGCTAATCGGGAAACCCATCAAGATCCACATGTTCGGTTGAAGCTCCTGGAAAGACTGTCAGATGCGTCAGGTGCTCTCGGCATGGTGGGCGGGCAGATGATTGACATGTTAGAAACGGAAAGTCCGCGCGACCTTAATACCATCACCAGAATGCAGCGCCTGAAGACCGGCGCCTTAATCTCTTACTCGGTCGAGGCGGGTGGCATTATTGGCGGCGCCAATGAGTCGGAACGCCAGGCGCTTCATGGCTTTGCCCATGATTTAGGGCTCGCCTACCAAATTTCCGACGATTTGCTCGATGCGACGGGCACCGAGGCGGAAGTTGGCAAGCCTTTGCGGACGGATGAATCGGCTGGAAAAGCCAATTTTGTGACACTACTCGGGGTTGAACAAGCCCAGGAGAGAGTGCGGCTCCTCGCCGCGCAAGCCAAAGAACATCTCGCAATTTTCCGCAATCGGGCCAATATCCTGCTACAATCAGTTGATTTTGTGTTGGATAGAAAACACTAATCATTCCGATTTAAGGCACCGGTTTGGAGGCCGCCTGATGACAGATCTGAAGAATACCCGTCTCCTCGACGATGTTCTAACGCCCGACGACTTGAACGATAAGTCGCGCGAGGAACTGAAACAGATCGCAGATGAAGTGCGTCAGGAAGTCATCGACGCGGTTTCTGTAACCGGTGGACATTTAGGGGCGGGCCTCGGCGTCGTTGAGTTGACGGTCGCGCTGCACGCTGTGTTCCAGACGCCCGATGACAAATTGATTTGGGACGTTGGACACCAATGCTATCCGCATAAGATCCTAACCGGCCGACGCGATCGCATTCGCACGCTTCGCCAAGGCGGCGGGCTCTCTGGCTTTACCAAGCGCGCTGAAAGTGAATTCGATCCCTTCGGCGCCGCGCACGCTTCTACGTCTATTTCCGCAGCGCATGGTTTCGCGACCTCTCGTGATCTTCAAGGCAAAAGCAATCACGTCGTTTCTGTGATTGGTGACGGCTCAATGACGGCGGGTATGGCTTACGAGGCGATGAATAATGTCGGCGGCGATCAAAAGCGCCAGGTCGTCATTCTCAACGATAATGACATGTCGATTGCGCCGCCGGTCGGCGCTATGAGCCACTATTTTTCCCGCCTCGTGTCGAGCCGATCATATCGTGGATTACGCAAAATTGCGAAATCCATGGTCAAGCCGATTGGTCTGGAAAACCCAGCCCGTAAGGCTGAAGAATATCTTCGCGGGTTCGCCATGGGCGGTACCATGTTCGAAGAATTGGGCTTCTACTATGTCGGTCCTATAGACGGACATGATCTGGACGTTTTGGTGCCTGTCCTCGAGAACGTGAAACAGATGCAGCGTCCGGTTCTTGTTCACGTCGTCACCCAAAAAGGCCACGGCTATGCGCCGGCTGAGAATAGCGCTGACAAGTATCACGGCGTCTCCAAATTCAACGTCGTGACAGGCGAGCAGCAGAAATCCAAACCCGGCGCGCCCAAATTCCAGGACGTCTTCGGCAATACATTGGTCAAGCTGGCAGAAAAAGACGACAAAATTTGCGCGATCACGGCGGCAATGCCATCGGGTACTGGCGTAAACCTGTTCCAAAAGGCCTTCCCGGAACGAGCATTTGATGTTGGCATCGCTGAGCAGCATGCGGTCACTATGGCGGCCGGTATGGCGGCGGATGGGATGAAACCCTATGCGGCGATCTACTCGACCTTCTTGCAGCGCGGTTATGATCAAGTCGTTCATGATGTTGCGATCCAGAGCTTGCCCGTTCGATTTGCGATTGACCGCGCTGGCCTGGTTGGCGCCGACGGACCGACGCATGCAGGCAGCTTTGATATCGGTTACCTCGGTTCACTTCCGGGAATGGTCTGCATGGCCGCGTCGGACGAAGCAGAACTAGCGCGAATGGTCGCCACTGCGAACGAGATAGATGATCGTCCTTCAGCCTTCCGTTATCCGCGTGGAGAAGGTTATGGGGTGCCCATCCCGGAAATGCCGACAGCGCTTGAAATCGGTAAGGGCCGGATTGTCCGCGAAGGCACGTCGATTGCCATCCTATCCTATGGCGCGCGTCTTCAAGAGGCGTTGAGCGCGGCAGAGATGCTTGCGGCCCAAGGGCTGTCTTGTACTGTTGCAGATGCTCGATTTGCCAAACCGCTGGATGCCGATCTGACTGAGCGTTTAGCCCGCGAGCATGAAGTTTTGATCACACTCGAAGAGGGTGCCAGAGGTGGTTTTGGGGCGTTTGTCCTGCAGCATCTGGCCGAGGTTGGTGCGTTGGATACAGGTCTAAAGATCCGCACACTGCATTTGCCAGACATCTTCCAAGATCAAGACAAGCCTGAGCTGATGTATGAAGAGGCGGGTTTAACGGCCCATCATATTGCGGCGCGGGCGATCGAAGCGCTTGGTCGCGGCGATGTCACCAAGATCAAGCGGATTGCTCACGCTTAATATTTACTCACAGCTATGGCCGTTTTTCCGCCTTAGTCCCCTGTAAGAGCCTCTTGCCAGACCATGCGGATCGCAGGAGGAGCGCCTATGAAATTTCCATCCCTTATCTGTTTTGCCGCGCTCGCTTTAGCAGCCTGCGAAACGGTTCCAGAAACCCTTGATCCAACTCTGTTTGGAACGCAGCTCGAACAAGCGGAAGCGAATTCGAGCGCCGTATCTGCGGATGCTAGTTTGACGACGCTACTCGAGCGACCAGATCTCACAACAGAGCAGCGCGCGAACGCGCTCTATGTGCGCGCGGACAAGAGATTTGAAGCTAAGTATAATATGCCGGGCGCGATTTCTGATTTTGACGCGTTCGCCGCGCTAGCGCCTGAAGACCCGCGCATTTCTGCGATCGACCGGCGTAAGGTTTTTGCCGCGACTGAAATTGAGAATGCACAACGCCGCTTGGCTTGGCTTCAGACGTTAGAAGCATGGTTCAACGACAAAGTGCTGATGGGTGAAATCACGGTCGCCGCGGCGCGTTACAAATCCTCTGGTCTCACCCCTACCGATTTTCAACTCTACCTTCTCAAAGAAGGCGGCTTTGTGTGCACGGGTGAAGGCGAGGTCGTGCATCGCTATGGTCCCAAGCCCGCCTATGCAGTTGACGCGGTTTGGTGTCCTGATCCAAGCGTTTCCTGATTTTTGCCTTAGTGTCGCCACTGCCATAGTCGACCAGTTATGCTTCTGAATGAGAGGGATCACTTCATGCGTATACTTTTAGCTGCCTCAACACTCATGCTGGCCGCGGCCTGCGCCTCTACCGATGTCGATGCGCCGCCGGTTGCCGTTGATACGCCGCCAGTTGTGGAAGTCGAACCCACAGCGTTCGATCTGGCGATGGGCACTGTCGACAATTTGCTCGAGGCCGGAAACGAACAAGCGGCGATTCTCCGCCTGGAACAGCTGATCGGGATGCAGGCCGCTACCGACGACGAAAAAGCGACCGCGTTGTACCGCATGGCTGAGCTAAAAATGGGCGATGGAAATCAGGTCTGGGGCGCGATCCAAGCGCTTGATGAGTTTATTGAGACTTATCCGAACAATGAGCAGACTGAAGCCGCGATCGCGCTGCGCGATTATGCGCGCGGTGAGGCCACTAGCTTGAATGGCAGTCTGGAAACGGGCGGGCTGTCTCCGATGGAGCAGTTTAAAGCCCGCTTCCGCCTCGGCGAGCATCAAGAGGCGGCTGATATCATGTTGGCCAGCGCGCTCACGCCCGAGAACGAGTATCTGCTCGACATGTACCAAATTGGCTATCTTTGCGATGATATCGAGCTGACTGGCCCGATGTATAGGGTCATCGAACCAGACGGTACTGACCGAACTGCGCGCTTCTGTGATTTCGGCAAGTAAACAATCGCCAGAATGTGACTGAATGGAGCCGGGTAATGTTCGACGCATTGCCCGGCTCTTTTCGTCGATCTTGAACGGTCGACGCCTGCATATCTGGCTTGGTAAGAAATTCTTAACCACTCTGCAAAAAGTAACTCGATTTCGCGGGATCCTTGGCATAGGGTTTGCGAAGGCTGGGATGTGTATAGTAACTGAGAGAAATCTCGAATGCAGTCGTTTTTCACGATTTTCTTCGCCGGCCTCGCAGCATTTGCTGCCATGTTTATGCTCAATCCCGACCCAGCCCCGCAAACGGCGTCGTTCGTCTCGGTAGAGATGCCCGACTTAGTTTTGCCAGATGCTGGGCTTCCCAGTTTTCTCGTCGATGTTCATCAACCCTTGGTGCTCGCGCTTGAAACGAGTGTCGCTTACAGCGGTACAATCGATATGGCAGTTGATGCGTTCGGGGCCAGTCAAGACTAGTCACTGACCCTGAATGGCCTGCAAACGCGCCATTATACGCGACATTTATAGACCTGCCGCAGCGTCGCCTCTTCCGTAGCGGCCACTCATGACGCATATCCGAGATTAACAATGATAATAATCCCGGAGGAAACACATGGCTGTTGCAGAATTGCCAGAGGGCTGGCCTGTAATTTCAATCGCTCAAGCGACAGCTGCGATTGCCGCATCTGACACACCATTGAAACTCGGCGATGCCGAAGTCGGTGGAGTGTCGATGAAAGTATATGTCGATGCGCCGCCAACCATACGGGCGATTTTGCAGCTCGGTGAAGCTGAGTTTGGAGCGCGGGATTTCCTCGTCTACGAGGAAGAGCGCGTAACCTATTCGGCGTTTGCGCGCGCAGTTGAACATTTTGCAAAAATCCTGATCGAGCAATATGGCGTCACCAAAGGCGACCGCATTGCGATTGTCATGCGGAACTATCCACAATGGCCGGTTCCGTTCTTAGCGGCGCTTTCAATCGGTGCGATCGCAACGCCAATGAATTCTTGGTGGACCGGCGATGAGCTGGAGTATGGCCTGAAAGATAGCGGCGCTAAGGTGGCCGTCATTGATCCGCAAATCCTCGACCGGATCCGCGACCATCTTGGTAATCTTCCCGATTTGAAATCGATCATTGTCGCTCGCGGTGGCGAGAAGGAAACGGATGCGAGAGTTTCCACGATGGATGCTCTGATCGGTCCGGCAATGTCATGGTCGGCCTTAGACAAGATTGGGCTGCCAGAGGTTGAGCTTGGGCCAGATGATGATGCAACAATCATGTATACGTCGGGCACGACCGGGCGTCCGAAAGGCGCGCTCGCGACTCATCGTGCAATTATCGCCAATATATTAAACTCCACGACCTGCGTGATGCGTATGTATCTGCGCCGCGGTGAGGAGCCGCCAGAGCCAGATCCAGAAGTCCAGAACGCGACACTCCTCGCCATCCCGTTCTTCCATGCGACCGGCGCTTTTGCCGTTTTGATCCCAACCATTCTGCGCGGCGATAAGATCGTATCGATGTATAAGTGGGATGCGGGCGAAGCGCTGCCGATTATCGAACACGAGAAGATCACAAATGTTGGCGGCGTGCCGGCAATTGCCTGGCAGCTTTTGGAACATCCTGACCGCGATAAGTATGACCTGTCCTCCATCGCGGTGGTCTCTTATGGCGGCGCGCCTTCTGCGCCTGAGCTTGTGGCGACAATTAAAAAGCGCTTCCCGGACGCTGCTCCCGGTAATGGCTGGGGCATGACGGAAACGTGCGCGACGTCTTCGGTAAATATCGGTGAGGACTATCTCAACCGACCGAATAGCGCGGGAGCGCCTCCAGGTGCCGTCGAGTACAAAATCGTCAGTCCAGACGGTGAAGTGCTCCCAGCTGGCGAGGTTGGCGAGCTATGGTGCAAAGGCCCAATGAACTGCAAAGCCTATTGGAACAAGCCGGAAGCCACTGCAGAGACCTTTATCGATGGCTGGGTCGTCACGGGTGATCTGGCGCGCTTGGATGACGAAGGCTTCCTGTATTTGGTGGACCGCGCGAAAGATATGTTGATCCGCGGCGGCGAAAACATTTACTGCATCGAGGTCGAGAGCGCGCTCTATGATCACCCTGCAGTGATGGATGCGTCCGTGATTGGTATTCCGCACAAAATCCTTGGCCAAGAGGTGGGTGCGGTTGTCCAATTGAAGCCTGGCACCCATGCCAGCGAAGATGAACTGCGTGCACATGTTCGCAATCAGATCGCTGCGTTCAAGGTGCCTGTGGAGATCCAATTCCAGGATGAGCCACTTCCACGCAATGCGAATGGCAAGATCCTGAAGCCGATCCTGCGCGACCGGTTTGAGGCGCGAAGCTAGGCGCTTCAATCCTCTGACAAACCGCCGCAGAGACGGGTTTGGAAGACCGCTCTACCTAACTCGAATGAAGGTTTGGTCCGTCATTCGAATACTGCTCCTTGCGCTTGCGAGCTTTGGCTATACGGCCAATGGCGCGCAGGCGCATGTCAACGTGCACGCGGGCGAAACGTTGAACCTGATGCTCTGTGGAACCGGGTCGGCTAAGACCGTTGAATTGGAGTTGCCCGGACAGCCAATCGAAGAAACTGAAGATACGTGTTGCGGAGATTGCGCGCCGAGCGTTGCGATTTCTGTGTCCGCTCCTGCAGCGTGGCCTGACCTGTCCCGGTTCGCCGATCCGGTCCCCGATTTTCTACCCAATCCTGTATCGCCGCGCTCGCCGCTTTGGCCCGGTGCGCCGCCACAGGGACCACCTCTCATCCACAAAACCTAGTCTAGTATCAGTCTAACGGGCGCCGTGAGCGCCCAAATGTTTTGTGAGAAAATTATGAAAATTCAAATCCTTGCGAGCGCGGCTGCGCTTTGCATCTGCTTGCCCGCGTCTGCGCATGAAGGCGATGGCGCTCACGTCACCTATGCCACCGATCACGCCCCGATTGGCGTGATGGCCGATCACCGGCACAAGAAAGGCGAGTGGATGGCGTCGTATCGCTATATGTATATGGAGATGTCCGGTAATCGTGATGGCAGCGATGAGATTTCTCCCGAAGAGATCGTAACCACTGCCCCCAACCCTTTCGCAAACCCGCCAATGATGCCGCCTACGTTACGAGTGGTTCCAACCGATATGCCGATGCAAATGCATATGGTGGGCGGTATGTACGGGCTTACGGATCGGATCACGCTGATGGCGATGGGCATGTATGTGAGCCAGGAAATGGACCACATTACTTTCCAGGGGGCGATGGGAACGACGCGTCTCGGAGAATTCACGACCGAGACGTCCGGCATCGGCGACACGACGATCGGAGCGATTATCGGACTGGATGATGGATCGTATGAGCATCGCCAGATCAATCTCGGCCTGGCGGTCTCGCTGCCAACGGGGTCGATTGAAGGAACGGATCAAATCCTCACACCTATGGGCACAACGCCTAGCCCGAGATTGCCTTATCCAATGCAATTGGGGTCTGGTACTTTTGATCTAAAACCTTCGCTGACGGCGCGAACGCGGGTTGGTAAATGGAGCTATGGGGCTCAAGCTTCGGCTGTGATCCGTCTTGATGAGAATGATGACGGCTACACGCTAGGCGATATTGCAAAAGCGACGGGTTGGCTTGCATACGAGGCGCAGCCCTGGGTCTCGTTCTCTGGGCGATTGAAAGCGCGCTCAGTTGGACAGATAGATGGTACCGACGCGCTCATTCGTGCGCCGGTCCAAACGGCCGACCCGGATAATCATGGCGGTGAGACAGTCGAGGTATTGGCCGGGATAAATCTGGCCGGTCAGGAGGGCTGGCAACGAGGCCACAGGCTCTCGGCCGAGATTGGGCTTCCGGTTCTTCGCGATCTCAACGGACCGCAGCTTGAAACCGATTTGACGCTGACGCTGGGATGGCAGAAAGCCTTTTAGTCGAAGCAAGCCGGGTTGGGGCAATTCCCGCCCGGCTTGCTCTTTCTTTGCCATCAATCTTCTCTTAGATGCTCATCATGACTGACGAGAATTCGACCTATCAAAAAACCGATAAGGGGCAGCCTCTGGCGCTGGAGAAACGCGATCTGAGTGAGGATGGGCGACGGTTCTCTCCGTCGATCGGACGCAACAAGCAGGTCGTGCTGGAGGCCTATACGGCCCTGATGCCGGCGCGCGGGCGTATTCTCGAGATTGCTTCCGGCACGGGCGAGCACGGCGCTAATATGACCGACGCATTGCCAGGTCTGGATTGGACTTACTCCGACATAGACGCGGTCAGCCAGGTCAGCCAGAACGCCTGGCGGAACTATGCTCAACATGATCGGCTACATGGCTCGATCTATTTGGACACCACGACCACAGAGTGGGGGGAGGCTGAAAGCAGCGCCCCTTGGGACGGACTGTTCTGCGCCAATATGATCCATATTGCGCCCTTTGAGGCGGCCCTCGGTATGATCGCCGGGGCAGGGCGATTGCTACGTCCGCAAGGGCGGCTGATGCTCTATGGCCCATTCGCGCGGAAGGGTGACATCGCGCCGTCTAATGCGAGGTTCAGCGCCGACTTGCAGCGCCGCGATGCGCGTTGGGGTGTTCGCGACCTCGACACGCAAATTTTACCGCAAGCCGCTCAAGTGGGCCTCGCTCTATCGCAAGTGATCGAAATGCCCGCGAACAATCTCAGCGTCGTCTTCGAAAAGAGTTAGAGCGCAAGTCGATCAGCTGGTTTTCTGATCCGCTAACCAGCGCGCTCGAATTTCTTCAGTCCTATTGTGATCGCCGTCAGGGCTCCAGCCCGGCGAATTTGCGGCGCGCTTGAACCAAGTGAGCGGCTTGAAGCCATCAGAAGCGCAATCGCGGATCAAGCCTGCAAACTCGTGAAACGCCACAACAATGGGGTTGTAGGAGTTTAGCGGTTTGACGATGCCGTAATTCGGCCTGTCCTCTGCGCGCTCTTCAATGAATGACCCGAACATCTTGTCCCAAGTGATGAAAACGCCGGCATAGTTGGCATCCAGATATCGAGGATTGGTGGCGTGGTGTACGCGGTGATGGCTGGGCGTGTTGAAAATTGCTTCGAACCAGCGCGGGCATCTGTCGATCGTCTCGGTGTGAATCCAGAATTGATAGACGAGATTGATGCCGCCGGCGAGGCCGATAAAGGCCGGATGAAAGCCGAGCAAAACCAGAGACCAACCCACGACAATCAACCCGGTAAACGGACCGAACCACGGCTGGCGAAGCGCCGTGCTGAGATTGTAATGTTTACTGGAATGGTGCGTGACATGTTCCATCCAAAACCAACGGACGCGATGCGCGAAACGGTGTTTCCAATAATAGACGAAATCATAGAGTACGAAGACAATCGCAAAGCTCCACCACGTCGATGGCATGGTCATTAGTCGATACGGCCAGACCAGCATCAACATCCACAAAGCAGCGACACCCGTAAGCGTCCCTACAATCGCATTGCCGAGCCCCATCGTCATGCTGGTGATCGCATCCGCGGTTTCATAACGGCCCTTGGCGCGCCCGGTTTTGACCGACCACCATTCCACTGCAACCGACAATACAAAAATCGGCGCGAACAAAGCTTCGATTGGGATATCATTCGGCATTGCGTTAAGCAGTGACTTTCTGTTTGGCGTCAGCGCGGATCATATCGCACGCTTTCTCAGCGATGGCGATGGTCGGGGCGTTTGTGTTGCCGCTGACCAAGCGGGGCATGACTGAGGCGTCAATCACGCGAAGCCCTTCGACCCCGCGAACGCGGAGCGCGGCGTCGACCACGGCGTTGGTGTCGCCATCGATGCCCATCTTACACGTTCCAACCGGGTGATAGATTGTCCCGCCTGTCTCGCGGGCGAACTCCAATATCTCTTCATCTGATTGCAGAGCTTCGCCTGGCTCGAGTTCATGCTCGATATATTGGGCAAGTGCCGGTTGGTTCGCGAGTTCGCGGGCCCAACGGATGCCCGCCACGGCGGTCTGTTGATCGAGCGGGTCGGACAAATAGTTGGGGCGGATCGCCGGGTGATTGTCGTGGCGTGCCGATTTGATGTGTACGCTGCCGCGGCTTTCCGGCCGCAATTGGCAAGGCGCGATCGTAATGCCAGGCTGTTTCTCGAGTTCCATGTCACCCGTCTCAGTCATCTTCTGAAGGTCCATCGTCGCAGGCAGGATGTGATATTGGACGTCCGGTGACGCAAGCTCCGGTCGGGTCTTTACGAACGCGGCGACATGCGCGGCCGAAAGCGTCAGCAAGCCTTTGCGTTGGGTCAGATATTTGAACACCTCGCCGATCATGGCGAGCCCGCGAGACTGCTGGTTCACCGACGGCGTGCCGTCTTTCATCCGGTAGCGGTTGCCGATAACGAAATGGTCTTGCAGGTTTTCGCCAACACCGGGCAGGGCGGAGACGACCTCGATGCCTTGAGCATTCAAGAGTTCCGGATTGCCAATGCCAGAAAGCTCGAGCAATTGAGGGCTATTGATCGCACCACCCGCGAGGAGCACTTCAGCGCGCGCTTTGGCGGTCTTTGTCTGCCCGTTTTGAGTGTACTCCACGCCAATGGCGCGCTTGCCTTCGAACAGGACACGAGACGCCAGCGCTTTGGTTTCGATCTGCAAGTTCTGGCGTTTCTTGGCAGGGTTGAGATAGGCCACGGCGGCGCTGCAGCGACGACCATTCTTCACCGTCAATTGGTAATAGGCGACGCCTTCTTGATCTTCGCCATTCACATCGCGGTGGGGAAGGCCGAGGCTTTTGCCCGCCTCGATCACCGCGTCTGAAACGGGGTGAGCTTCGGTCACATCCGAAACGTTTAGCGGGCCCCCTTGGCCGTGCCCGTCCATGTCGTCGCGCTCTTGGTTTTGGCTCCGCACGAAATAGGGGTGTAGGTCATCATAAGACCAACCGCGCAATCCCATTTGCGCCCAGCCATCATAGTCCTGACGCTGTCCGCGAATGTAGAGCAACCCGTTGATCGAGGACGATCCGCCCAGCACTTTGCCGCGCGGCCAAGTGTGGGTGCGATCATGCGTGCCTGGATCAGGCTCGGTCTCGTACATCCAATTGACCTTGGGGTCTTTCAGCGTTTGCGCGTAACCCACCGGAATGTGGATCATCAGGGACGTGTCTTTGCCGCCAGCTTCTAAAAGCAGCACCGTGGATTTTCCGTCTTCTGTGAGTCGGTTCGCGAGCACGCACCCTGCGCTCCCTGCGCCCACGATGATATAGTCAAAATCGGTCATTTCTGGCTCCCGGAGATCTCGGTTCTGGATCTGTTGATTTCTTGAAGATGACACAGGCGTCACGATTTCAAAAGGGGCAACCCTGCGTCACGGTTGACGAGCCGGGCGACAAACCGCTTCCTAGGCTCAAATTCGAAACAATAGGAGAGCCGGATGAGTAGCCTCGGAGACTATGAGGAAATCAAACTAGAGCAGGAAGGGCCGATCGCCATACTGACCTTGGACCGCCCTGAGAAGATGAATGCCTTCACCGGCAAAATGATGCAGGAAATGATCGATGCGTTCGATAAAACGGACGCGAACGACGAGATCCGCGCAGTAATCGTGACGGGGTCCGGAGATCGCGCTTTTTGCGCGGGAGCAGACTTGTCTCAAGGCGCTAAGACCTTCGATTATGAAAAGCGCGCCGATACGGGTGAAGCTGGCCGGACGGATAAGACCGATATTCAGCGCGATGGGGGCGGTCGGGTCACCTTGCGTATTTTCGACAGCCTGAAGCCAGTCATCGGCGCGATTAATGGCGCGTCTGTCGGGATTGGTGTTACGATGCAGTTGGCGATGGATATCCGTATCGCGTCAGACAATGCGCGGTTTGGTTTCGTCTTCAATCGCCGCGGGATTAATCCAGAAGCTGCCTCAAGTTGGTTCCTGCCGCGCTTGGTCGGGATCCAGCAGGCATTGGAGTGGTGCTATTCAGGTCGGGTGTTCCCAGCTGAAGAGGCGCTCAAAGGTGGCTTGGTTCTTTCTGTCCACCCGCAAGCCGATTTGCTCGACGTGGCTAAAGCAAAGGCGATGGAAATTGCCGAGAATACCGCGGCCGTCTCAACCACACTGACACGTCAAATGATGTGGCGCATGCTCGGCGCGAGCCACCCTATGGAAGCCCACATTGTCGATAGTGCCGCGATCTATACGCGCGGTCAGACAGAAGACGCGCGCGAAGGCGTAATGAGCTTCCTGGAGAAACGTCAGCCGGTTTATCCGGTTAAAGTTTCGGATGGTATGCCGAACTTCTTCCCATGGTGGGAAGATCCTGAATTTGATTGGATTGGCGACTAAGGCGCGCCTTAAGTCACTGCTGCATCGAGCAAGAGGTAAGTCGCCAGACGGGCGCTTGCATTCTTGCTTGAGGCGTGGGTGTTTTCCAGCGCGTTCAACGCATCAGATTCTTCGAGTGCAAGGAAATCTCTTGCCAGCGTCATCATTTCCAAATTGCCGCGCAAGCGCGATCGCACACGCTCGACTTGCCGGCCAACTTGCTGATTGATCGCTGATCGGCGTTGGTCTTCGCCTTTGCGCGCGGCAACGGCGATACGCTTCTTGTCTTTAGGACGGAAGATGTCGGTCAGCAGAATGCCGGACTCTTGCAATTGCTCTAGCAAGGCTTCGGCAGTTTCTTCGCGCGAAAGCGTTGAACGTTCGTCGCGCTCCATGTCGGCGATAATATCGCTCAACGACTCGCCTGACCCGTTAGAGGTCAGCTCTATCCCGCCATCGAGATCAATCATCGACTTTGTTGTTTCGAACACGTCTTCGTTCTCGTCCGTGTGATCATCATCGCCGTTATGCCCATTGGTTTTTGCGTGACCATTGGTTTTGACGTCGGCGGCTTTGGTTTGGTTCTCTTCGTTTGCTTCGTCCAGCATGGCTTTCGCGATGCGGTCGGCGCTGGCTTCAAACAGATCTTCTTCAACAGCCCGCGAGGGGGACTGCACTACGGCCTGTGTTTTTGGTTCGGGTTTCGGTGTCGGGGTTGGATCTGGTTCCAAAATAGGATCGTCAGCGACGGCATGTGTCGTCCGATTGACGCGCGCTTGTACGGACTTGGTCTTATTGAGCAGGGCCTGGCTTGTATTCGTCGCGCGGCGTTCGGCGATATCCATTTCAGCGCGTGCGGCCATACCCGCTGCGCGGACAGCCGCAGCAGCTTGTTGGCCAGCTTCTTTCAGTTCGGCCAAAGAGCGCGCGGCGGATTCGGAGGCCTCAAAGGTCTGGTTCTGAATCTGGGTGCTCGCGTCGCGCGCACCGTCCAGCGCCATTTTGACAGACTCCATCAATCGGTCGCCGGTTGTGCCCGCAGCTGCTGCAGCGAGTTCGCCGGCACGTGCGGCGGTCTCAACCGTTTTGCGTGATTGTTCGAGTTTCTCTTCCATCCGCGCGATCGCAAAGAGAAGCGTTTCATTGCGCTCGCCCGCCTCTGCCGCAAGCGTATCCATGGTCGAGATCTTTTGCGCGAGACCGCGTCCGGTTTGGTCGAGGCTAACTAGACGTGCTTGCAAGGCATCTTCGGCGGCGCCGACTTCGTTCGCGGCAGCTTTTGCTGAAGAGACCATCATATCTGCTTGCTCTGGGATGGCTTCGTTCAATAGATCCGTTTGCTCGCGAAGGTCTTTGGCGAGTTGCTCCAGTCCATTGCGCTCATTGCCGAGGCGCTCTGCCAGATCGCGCGCATTGTCGGCGCTCGCGTAGGTAACTGATTCAAGCCGCTGTCGCTCGTCACCGATTTCAGCCGACATGGCTTTCATCGCGGAGAGAGCGTGTCCCATAGATCTATCGACCTCGGCGCTGGCTTTCGACATTTCGTCGGCAAACACTTTGGCTTCGCCAGACATCGTTTCGGCAGGAAGCAAGAGGCGCGCGGCACCTTCCAGGACGACGGCGTTCGCCGCGGTGGCTCTGGCTTGTTCGCGGGCCATCATTCCTGACAGTACGAGCATTAGACCCGGCAGAATGATTGCGATCAATCCCGCGACGATCAAAGCGGGTTGCGCTTCACCAAGCGCTTCGGGGCCGACCAATGCGATGGTTCCAACGAGGGCCGCCACCCACCATAAGAAGGCAAGGCCGAGACCACCCCAAGCAAGCCAGCTGGATGCTTTTTGAGCCGCTTGAAGTCGGCCAATCGCGTCGGACGGCTTCAATGTTGAGGTTTCAGATGCTTCACTCATAATCTCTATTATACGCTCGACTGGGGCAAAAATGCGAGACTTGACCGCATTTCATCCCTGTCATGCGTGCAAAGGACGAACCAATCAAGGAGATTTGTAGTTGGTTAAGCTGACAAACTCCTGAAAAATTGAGAAAATTGCTGTCAATTTGGACGAGATCATTTGTGCTCTGACGGCCTGTGTTTTGGTGGGGTAGAGCAGAATCGAGACGAACTATTTCGTTCGTTTGGGCGAACATAACGGCTTTCACTCGCCTATTTGGAGAATCACTTCTGCGGTCGACCGTTTTCGGACTCGCTAATGCCAGAACGTTTGGGCAAAGTCTTTGAATGATGCGCTCGATCTTCATCTATGCCCTGGTTCTCGCGGCTGCTGCCTTCTTCCTGCAATGGATTGAGTACCAATATTTGGCGCGTTTCTTTGCGTTTGAGATTTATATCGTTTTGGTCGGCATCGCCTTCACAGCCCTTGGGCTTTGGCTGGGGCGCGTTCTGACGCCGCAATCGGTATCATCTGAGTTTTCCCTCAATGGTGCCGCGCTGAAAGCTCTGAACATCACGAAGCGCGAACACTCAGTGTTAGAAAAATTGGCGGACGGCCGGTCGAACAAGGAAATAGCCCTGGAGCTGCACATTTCACCCAACACTGTGAAAACGCATGTGTCTCGACTGTATGAGAAATTAGAGGTTAGCCAGCGCATACACGCGGTTCAAAAAGCGAAAGACCTGCACCTCATCCCTTAGGTTGGTTTCCTGGGGTGAATTTCAGGTCATTCACGAAAATCACCCAAACGGGCGATGGCGACAAAAATGGTTTCAAGTCAGTTCAAGCGACTTGATTTGAACCAAAGGAGGCACACGATGCTGAGAATTATGTTTGTGTATGGCGCCATTGCCGGCGTGGTCATTATTTCGATTATGACCGCAGGAATGGTGTTCAGCGAAGGCGGTGGATCGCAGGTCCAGGGCTATCTCACCATGATCGTCGTTCTGTCGCTGATTTTTGTGGGTGTGAAACGATATCGCGACAAAGAGCTAGGCGGCGTGATCAAGTTTTTGCCTGCCTTTGGTCTTGGCGTTGGAATAGCGGCGGTCGCAGCCGTTTTCTACGTCCTGTCCTGGGAGGTAAGTTTGCACCTGACCGACTTCGCATTTGTCGACGCTTACAAGGACGCGACGATTGCAGGTTATGAGGCCAAGGGACTCGTCGGCGACGCGCTCAGCTCAAAGGTTGAAAATCTCGAATCCATGATGGCGAGCTACCGAAACAATCCGGCTTACCGAATGCCGATCACGTTCGTTGAGATCTTCCCAGTCGGTTTGGTGGTGGCGCTGATCAGCGCGGCTTTGCTCCGCAATCCAAAAGTATTCCCGGCGCGCGCATAGATTGATCACAATCGCACAATTTTGCAGGTCCTCCGGCGATGGAGGGCTTGCTAAGTTGTGATTGCAATGGTTTTGCAGGCCAACCGAATACTGGTTACGCACAAGAAACGAACACGGCATCGATTGACAGGGCGAGGAATCGAACCATGTTCAGGCCGTTTGCGCGCTCGGCGGCGTTGGCGAACACGGCTCATAGAGAGGATCAACCATGGCTGCGCTGGACACACCTTCAAAAATCGACCTGATCGGGTTCAATTTAAAAATGCTGGCGCGAGGGCAAAAACGCTCTTTGCTGATCAGCGCGGGCGCAAAGGAAGACAAAGAGTTCCTGCTCGAAGCCTGCCGCAAAATGGCAGATATTGGCGTCGGCTTGTATGCGACCCCCGGAACGCACCGTTTTCTTGCCGATAATGGCATTGAGTCGATTGCTGCTCGTAAGATCTCCAGTGAAGCAGAGCCAAACATCGCGACCCTGATCCAGGACGGGAACGTCGACTTTGTGGTCAACATTCTCACCGGCGATACGACCTATGATGAATCTTCGGACGCCGCCAGCATTCGGTCCCTCTCAGTAAAGCATGGCATCCCACTCTACACGGATCGCCAAGTCGCACGCGACACGATTGAGCTCGTCCTCTCCGATCTCGAAGAAGGCACCTATAGCTACAAGATCGGCGGCAAAGACCAGCCTTGGGATTTGCGCACACGCTTCCTCGACCTCGTTCGCGAGCGCGGGGGGTGGTCGAACCATCACGGTCATTTCGACAAGGCCTACTTGATTTCACCAGAAAACCTGGCGCTCGGCTTTGCGGACATGGAAAAAAAGTGGGAACTCTATCGCCACCTGAAAGAGAATTACACGCACGAAGACCTGGTCGAGCGGATCTCACGGGCGCTGCAAACGGTCGTGGATCAGGGCTCTCAGTATTGTCGCACGATGGTCGACGCTGACAGCATTATCGGCCTCAAGCCGATCCACGCAGCGGTTGAGGTGAAAGAGCGTTTCAAGGACAAAATTCGCTTTGAAATCGGGGTTCAACCGCTTGAAGGCGTGCTCGACGAGGCGTCTCGTGAGCAATATGTTGAAGCCTGTAAACTGGCTAATTTCTGCGGCGGCCTGCCATCGCGTGATCGCCCGCAAGAAGGCAAGCATCTCGATATCGTCATGCAGACCGCGAAAGAGCTCAATAAGATGGTCGAAGTTCATGTCGACCAGGAAAACAACCCATTCCAACACGAGACCGAGCTGCTGTGCCTGAAGACCATCGAGCACGGTATGCAAGGCCGCGTTTACGGCATCCACTCTATCTCGGTTTCTGCAAAAGATGAGAGCGAACAAGACCGCATCGTCGCGCTCTGCAAAGAAGCCGATGTCGGCATCGTCATCTGTCCGTCTGCGGCGCTGTCGATGAAACAGCTGCCAATGCAAGGTCCGCTGCACAATTCGATCGGACCGTTCGTGAAGCTGAAGAATGCCGGCGTGCGCACCTATCTCGGTATCGATAATATCGCAGACCTGTTCATGCCGATCGTCGATGGCGACATGTGGACTGAAGTGCGGATGTTGATGGAAGCTTGCCGCCACTATGATCTGGAACAGATCGCTGATTGGGCCTGCGAACCTCCACTCCACGTCGCAACCGAGCAAGCGGCGCGCGTCGCGGCAGAGTAGGGCGCGTCCTGCGGCCAGACGAAGCATTGGTTTGCGCCGCGCGCTCTGACATATAGACTGATAAGAGGCGGACCATCGTGGCCCGCCTTTTTTGCACACGAGGCCCTATGCTCGCAGAGATTGGACAGATTGCGCTCATCATCGCTTTGTTGATTAGCGGCTTGCAAGGCTGGATGGGCTTGCAAGGGGCGCATCAGAATGATCGCCGCGCGATGATTTTCGCGGACCGCGCTGCGATCGCGCAGGCAGTCCTGTGCATTCTGGCATTCGCGCTCCTGGCGCATGCCTTCATGGTATCGGACTTCAGCGTTAAGCTGGTCGCGAGCAACTCGCACACGAGCAAGCCGCTAATCTATAAGTTCAGCGGAACCTGGGGCAATCATGAAGGCTCGATGCTGCTCTGGGTTATGATTATGGCTCTGTTTGGGGCCGCTATGGTGTGGTTCGGCAAGACTTTGCCGTCTGGCCTGCGCGCGCGGGCAATCGCGATCCAAGGCCTCACGACCACAGGCTTTCTGGCCTTCTTGATTTTTACGTCCAATCCGTTCGAGCGTTTATCGCCGATCCCGGAAAATGGGGTTGGCTTGAACCCGCTCCTGCAAGATCCTGGGCTCGCGATACATCCGCCATTTCTGTATCTCGGCTATGTCGGGTTCTCGGTTGCTTTTTCATTCGCGGTTGCGGCGCTCATCGAGGGCAGGGTGGACGCGATGTGGGCGCGCTGGATCCGTCCATGGGTCTTGCTCGCGTGGAGCTTCCTGACGATTGGGATCGTGCTCGGCAGTGTCTGGGCATATTACGAGCTCGGCTGGGGCGGATGGTGGTTCTGGGATCCGGTTGAGAATGTCAGCTTCATGCCATGGATAGCGGGGACGGCGCTGCTGCATTCCACCCTGGTTGCACAGGCGCGGGGTAGCTTCATTCGTTGGACGCTTCTCTTGGCGATCACCACTTTCTCGCTCAGCCTGGTCGGAACGTTTATTGTTCGCTCCGGCGTGCTGACCAGCGTTCACGCTTTCGCTGTTGATCCCGATCGCGGCATCTTCATTCTCGCGCTTTTGATCCTGGCAACGGGCGGTGCTTTGACGCTCTATGCGCTTCGGTCGGGTAAGATTGAACATGGCGCGAGCTTCGATCTGGAAAGCCGCGAAGCCGGCCTGGTGCTGAACAATATTCTCCTCATCGTTGCCACCGCCACCGTCTTCCTTGGAACGTTTTATCCGCTCGTGATCGATGCGCTGACGGGCGACAAGATCACGGTCGGACCGCCATATTTTGAGCGAACCTTCGCACCTATTATGAGCCTGTTGATCGTCTTCATGGCCGTCGCGCCGCTGATGAAATGGCGCGAAGACAATTGGCAACGCATCCGAAAGACCCTGATTGTTATGGGAGCGATCGCTGTGCTTCTCACCATCGCCGTGATGGTTTTTGGAAAGACCACTTTCGGCGCGCTTGGAATGGGCCTCGCGGCTTGGTTGCTGGTTGGTACATTTGCAAACTACGGACGCAAACTCCGCATCGGCGAGCGCAAAAGCAATATCGGCAATCTGCTCAAGCGGTTCTCGCTGCTGCCGGGCGCTACCCATGGTTTTGCCCTGGCGCATCTCGGTTTGGCTGTTTGCACCGTCGGCATTGTCGCTATGGGCGTCTGGTCTGATGAGGAAGTCGATCGCTTGAAGCTGGGTGAGAGTATCTCTGTCGCTGGGTATGAGTTTACGCTCGAAAGCGTAGACCGCGCCCAAGGACCAAACTTTATCTCTGAGGCGGGCCGCGTGGTGATTGAACAGAGCGGACGCCAAGTTGCTGTGCTCAACCCTGAGCAACGCATGTATCCGGTTGAACGCAATAATACGACCGAGGGGGCTATGGATGTCGGCGCTTTGCGCATCCTTTACGCTGCCAAGGGCGAGGGGAATGCTGAGGAGGGTTGGGTCGTCTCAGTCTATTACCACCCGCTGGTGATCTGGATTTGGATTGGGGCGCTGATGATGGCGGTTGGCGGTTTTGCCTCGGTGGCGGATCGAAGACATGCCTTTGCCCGCAAGACCTCGCCAAGTTCGTCGGCGCAACCCGTAGCCGCGGAGTGATCTGATGACTTGGTCTCGCTTAGCTCCGGTCGGTGTATTTTTTGTCCTGATCGTCTTTCTTGCCATTGGTTTGACGCGTGACCCCAGTGTGATCCCGACTGAGATGATTGATCGCGAAATGCCGTCTTTCGAGCTGACAGAGCTGCGCGATGAATCCGTTCTCCTGAGCAACCAGGATCTTGTCGGCCAAGTTACGCTGGTAAATGTTTTCGGGTCTTGGTGCGTGGCCTGTCTGCAAGAGCATCCAACGCTGATGGACTTATCGCGCGACGGCACAGTGAAGATTGTTGGCGTGAATTGGCGCGACGATCGCCAAGATGCTTTGGATTGGCTGACCAAACATGGTGATCCGTATGACGCCATCGTCTTCGACGCCGAAAGTGACCTGGTCATCGAGATTGGCGTGACCGGCGCCCCGGAGACATTCGTTCTGGATGCCTCAGGCCGAATTCGTTTCAAACAGATTGGTCCGATTACGCCGGATGTCTGGCGTAAAGTGATCCGACCCGTAATTGACGCGATTGAGCAAGAAGCGACCTCTGCATCATGAGACGGCTTGTATTCGCTTTCGTGGCGCTCTTATTATGTACGGCGCCGATTGCTGCCCAAGACGTTACAGCGCCAAATGAGGCCGAAATCGACGGGCGTACCGAAACGATATCGAAAACCTTGCGCTGCGTCGTTTGTCAGAACCAATCCATCTACGATTCAAACGCGCCGCTCGCCGAAGATATGCGCAAGCTCGTCAAAAAGCGCGTGGAGGCAGGCGACAGTGATGACCAGGTTCGCGAGTATCTGCGGGATAGATATGGCGACTACGTTTTGATGAGCCCGCCGCTTCAGACGAATACGATTTTGCTCTGGGCAGGCCCGGCAATCTTGATTCTGTTGGGCGGCTTTTGGTTTTTGCTCCGTTTGCGAGGTCAGCCGGCCGCGCAGAAAGTGGACCTGACGGACGAGGAACGAGCTCGAATAGCGACCGCCTTGAACGATAAGGGCGGCTCAACATGATCTGGGTCATTTTCTTGTTGTTGCTTGTTGGCGCGGGCATTTATCTGATGTCGCCTTTTCTGATAGGCTCGAGCGGAGATGCGCCTCAAGCTTTGGACGAAGCGAGACAGCAACGCGCGACGGTTGACCGAGACGAAGCTGCTGGCCGCCTGAACATTCAGGCCGCAGAAGAAGCACGTGACGCGCTTGATCGCCGGATCCTTGCATTATTAGACGCTCCGACCGAGACCATCGATGGTGGCCGCTTGAAGTCTTTCGCGCTTGGGGCAGTGCCTGCAGTGCTGCTGCTGGGCGGCGTCGGTTTGTATACTCAAGTTGGTAGCCCAAACTATCAGCCAGTGACGTTCGCTGAATATCAAGCCGAACAGGCGGCGGCGCTGCCTGACTCGCTCGACGCGCTGGTCGTCGAATTGCGTGAACGGTTAGAGGCGGACCCAAACGCGCCTGCCGATGGCTATGTTCTTCTCGCAAGATCATATTTTCGACTAGGCCGCATTGAGGACGGCCTCGCAGCGTATGCAGTCGCGATTGAAAGTTCGGGCAGCGCCCCGGTGATCGTCGCCGAGCGCGACCGCGTCGTGCAAATGCTGCAAGACCGCGCCGCTGCGCCGCAAATCGACCCGGAGGCTCGCGCTCGGATCGAGGCCATGTCAGCAGATGATCAGGCTGCGATGATTGAAAACATGGTCGCCGGTCTAGCGGTGAGGCTTGAGCAGGACCCGAATGATATCCAAGGTTGGATGCGTCTCATTAGAGCCCGCGCGGTGATGGGAGAGACCAGCCAAGCCCGCGTCGACCTGGCATCTGCACAACAGATTTTCCCGGTCGAAACTCAAGAAGGACAAGCGTTGCAGGTGCTTGCCGATGAGCTCTTGCCGCCACCTCCCAAATCCGCTGAAGAGTAACGCCTGACGGCACCAAACGGCCAAGCGAAGTTGACATCGCTGTCACGTGTCGAATAGGGCTAAGAAAAGGGCGAGCAAGACCTCGCTTCAGGGAGGAATACAAGTCATGTCATTGGACACCATCGATCTGGTGATCGTCGGCCTATATGCGGTCGCGCTTTTCGCCATAGCAATTTACGTGTCTCGGGAACCCGCGGGCGAAACCAAGGACACGGAGGATTACTTCCTCGCTGGCAAAGCGCTGCCTTGGTGGGCGATTGGGGCGTCATTGATCGCCGCCAATATCTCGGCTGAGCAGATTATTGGTCAATCGGGTCAAGGCTTCGTCGTCGGGCTTGCGATTGCTGCGTATGAGTGGCAAGCGGCTCTGGTCCTGATCATTGTTGCCGCATTCTTCCTGCCGATCTTCTTGAAACGCGGGATCTATACGATGCCGCAATTCCTTGAGACCCGGTTTGGAGCCAGCGTGAAAACGATCATGGCTGGGTTCTGGATCTTTCTGTTCACTGCCGTGAACCTGACCACCGTCTTGTATGGTGGGGCCTTGGCAATCCAGGCTGTTACAGGGCTTGGTGTGTTTACAGGTATGGCCATGCTCGCGGCCTTCGCGCTGCTCTATTCGCTATATGGTGGACTGAAAGCGGTTGCTCTGACGGATATTATCCAGGTTGTGATCCTGATTGTTGGTGGCTTTGCCATCACGATTTTGGTGCTTGGAATGGTTGGCGGCGACGCTGGTGCAATGGGCGGTCTTTCGACGCTGATGAGCGAAATGCCAGGGCATTTTGAGATGATCCTGGATCGTGAGCATCCAAATTATGGCAATCTGCCAGGCATCTGGACGCTTCTGGGGGGGCTTTGGGTTCTTCACTTCTCATATTGGGGGTTCAACCAGTACATCATCCAACGCGCACTCGGCGCCGAAAGTCTTGCGGAAGCCCAGAAGGGCCTCGCCTTTGCGGCGCTCCTGAAATTCCTGATCCCGCTGATCGTCGTGATCCCAGGTATCGCAGCTCTGTGGCTTGCGCAGAACGGCCTTCAGGGCCTGAGCGAAGAGGCATTGGCCGCTAAGCCAGACAGCACCTATGGCGCGCTTATGGCGCTGATGCCGGTCGGCATTCGCGGACTGATTTTTGCAGCACTGGTGGCAGCGATCGTTTCCTCGCTCGCCTCGATGATCAACTCGATCTCGACCATCTTCACGATGGACATTTATCGGGATTATGTCGCCAAAGACCGGGCTGAAGGCCATTACGTGCTGATTGGTCGGATCACGGCTGCAATCGCCATGCTGATCGCGCTCTTCCTGGCCATTCCACTGCTTGGCGGCGGTACCAGTATTTTCCAGACCATTCAGGAATATACAGGCTTCGTTGCGCCGGGTATCGTGGCGGTCTTCTTGCTGGGCTTCTTCTGGAAACGGGCGAACACAGCCGGAGCTTTTGCGCTTCTAATCTCGTCTGTCGTGCTGTCTTTGCTATTCTTCACCGCATCCGGATCAGATGGTGGCGGTGTGGCGGCTGTGCTTGGACCGATCTTCAATCCTATCCTGGGTTTGGCCGACTTTGATGTCACCAATATGCCATTTGTGGTGCGGATCTGGTTCATCTTCCTGCTCTGTGTGGTGATTGGCGTCGTGGTGTCGCTGCTGACGCCGCCGCCTGAAGAGCATCAGCCGGTTGATCTCAGCGATATCAGCTTTGCGACAACGACGACGTTTAAGGTTGCTTCAGCTGTTTCAATTGCGATCTTGATTGGGCTCTATGTCGCGTTCTGGTAGCTGACGCTGCGATAGTATTTGCCAAGGCCCCCTTCGTGCCCCACTTAACGTGGAACACATTATGGAGGGTGCCATGGCAACTGGCCGCGAATTTGACGTCATCGTTTATGGATCAACCGGTTATACCGGCCGGTTGGTCGCTGAATATCTGTCCAAAACCTATGGAGTTGGCGGGGAAGTAAGCTGGGCCATGGCGGGTCGCAGCGCTGAAAAGCTCGCCGCTGTACGCGATGAGATTGGCGCCCCAGCTGATACCCCCTTTGTCGTGGCTGATGCAAACGACCCGGCAAGCCTGAAAGCGATGACTGAGCGCGCAGGCTGTATCTGCACAACAGTTGGTCCTTATCAGCTTTACGGCGAAGCCTTGGTTTCAGCCTGCGCTGATGCCGGCACCGACTATGTCGACCTTTGCGGTGAGCCCGCTTGGATGCATGAGATGATCGGAAAGTATGAAAGCGCGGCGCAGAAGAGCGGCGCGCGGATCGTCTTCTCATGCGGCTTTGACTCTATTCCGTTCGATCTCGGCGTTTGGTTCACCCAGGAAGCGGCGAAAGAACGTTTCGGTAAGCCGGTTCCACGCATCAAAGGCCGTGTCCGAAAGATGCAGGGCACCTTCTCTGGCGGAACCGCTGCGAGCTTCAAAGCGACGATGGCGTCTGTTGGCAAAGACCCGTCTATCCTGACGGTTCTGCAAAATCCGCTCAGCCTCACCATGGGCTTTGAAGGCCCAGAACAACCGCATGGCATGGCACCGATCGAAGATACCGACATTGGCAGCTGGTCTGCGCCTTTCATTATGGCGTCGATCAACACAAAGAACGTGCACCGCTCAAACGCGCTCATGGGGCACGCATATGGCACAGATTTCGTCTATGATGAGATGATGCTCACTGGCCCTGGCGATCAGGGTAAAGCTGCTGCGGAAGCAGTAGCCGCTATGGATATGATGGGCGGTGATGATGGCCCAAAACCTGGCGAAGGTCCGACCCCGGAAGAGCGCGAAGCTGGGTTCTACGATGTTATGTTCCACGGCACGGCGGCCGATGGCGGCGTGATCGTGTGCGGCGTGACCGGCGACAAAGATCCAGGCTATGGTTCAACCTCCAAGATGATTGCGGAAAGTGCGATCTGCCTGGTCAAAGACGATATCGGAACGCCGGGCGGCATCTGGACGCCGGCACCGGCCATGGGCGGACACTTGGTGAAACGCCTGACCGAGAAAGCGGGACTTACGTTTGAAGTAGAAGCTTAGACGGTAATATAGCCTAAAACCCGCTCATCCCGGGCTTGTGCCGGGATCTCGTGCAACCAAGTCCGGAAGCGATGAGAGAGATCCCGGCACAAGGCCGGGATGAGCGGATCAAGATTGAACCACCTTCACTTTCGAGGCCGCGCGGGTTGCTTTAGCTCGCGCGGCCTCAATCGTTTCGGCATGCGCTATTGCGACCCCCATACGGCGCTTCTCATACGAGACCGGTTTACCGAATAAGCGGATCTGTGTTCCCGCTTCCCCGAGCGCCTCACCAACGTTTTCGAAAGCAACACCTTCCGCATCAACCCCGCCATAAATAACGGCGCTGGCGCCGGGCCTGTTGAGAGACGCGTCGATCGGTAAGCCCAGAATAGCCCTTGCGTGCAAGGCGAACTCGCTCTGATCTTGGGTGGCGAGCGTAACCAAGCCTGTATCGTGGGGACGCGGGCTAACCTCTGAGAACCAGACGGTGTCGCCGCTGACGAATAATTCGACACCGAATACCCCAAGGCCGCCAATATCATCGGTGACTTTACGCGCCATATCCTGCGCAGTTTCGAGGGCTGCATTGGTCATCGGTTGCGGCTGCCAGCTCTCGACATAATCGCCGCTTTCTTGGCGGTGGCCAACCGGAGCGCAATAACTCGTCCCGCCAACATGGCGCACTGTGAGCAGGGTGATTTCATAGTCGAAATCCACCGCGCCTTCGACAATGACTCGAACTTGATTGCCTCGTCCTGCTGAGAGCGCGTGCGCCCAAGCAGCGCCAATCTCATCGGCGCTATCGACTTTGGATTGGCCCTTGCCTGAAGACGACATGACCGGTTTGACGAAGACCGGATAACCGATCTTTTCAGCTTCTGCGGCGAGTGTTTCAGCATCGCTTGCAAACGCATAAGGGCTGGTTTTTAGGCCGAGCGTTTCCGCGGCGAGCCGACGAATGCCTTCGCGGTCCATGGTCAGCTGCGTGGCCCGTGCAGTTGGGATGACCGTTGCCAATCCTTCCGCCTCGATTGCTGCGAGCTCATCGGTTGCGATTGCTTCGATTTCTGGAACGACGAGGTCTGGCTGTTCCGCCTCGATCACCGCGCGCAAGGCCTTGGCATCTGTCATGTCGATGACGTGTGCACGATGCGCCACCTGCATACCCGGCGCGTTCGCATACCGGTCGCAAGCGATCACTTCGACGCCGAAGCGTTGGAGCTCAATCACCACCTCTTTGCCGAGCTCACCAGCCCCTAAAAATAGAACCTTGGTCGCGTTCGGCGAAAGCGGTGTGCCGATCCGGCTCATGAGCTTGTGCGAGGTTTGTGGCGCTTCTTGATGGTGCCTGAGAAGTTCAGGACCGGGCGGCCATCGCCGGTGATCACGCCGCGGACAAAAGTAATGGATCGTCCGCCGCCCATAACCTCGCCGCGTGCCTCGATCAGTTCGCCTTCCTTGGGCCCAGCCAGAAATTCCGAAGTGAAGGCCACCGTTACGCCATACCCGTCATCTTCATCTGTGTGCGCGAGCGCGAAAAGCGCAAAATCCGCAAACGTCATCAGCGCGCCGCCATGGACGACGCCGCCAGCATTCATATGCTTTCGCTGCGCCCGGAAGGCAGCGATCATTTTTCCGTCTTCATCTTGCTTCAGATAGAACGGACCTGCCGCGTCATGCTCGAACGGCTCGTTTGGCCATGTCGACCAGCCTGCAAATTCGCCCTCGGTGATAAGTTGTTTTTCCATCAGATGCCCTCCTGCGCCGTAGTGATAGCGTTGTGCAGACATTTCGCCAGCGTGACGATGCGTCAGGGTTCGACTTGGCGAGCCGCTTCGGTATTGTAGTCTCCAGGAGGAACTCATCCATGGCTTTTGATCCCGAAATTCGCGACGCTTTGATCGAACAAGTGCGCCGCTTTGTACGAGAGCGCTGCGTCCCGGCGGAGGCGCAAGTGGCGGAAGAGGATTTGGTCCCGGGTGATCTCGTTCAAGAGATGAAAGAGCTTGGCCTGTTTGGCCTCGCGGTGCCGGAAGAATATGGCGGTCTTGGGCTCGATATGGAAACCGAATGCCTGGTTGGGTTTGAGCTGGGTTGGACGTCCCCGGCCTTTCGTTCGGTCGCCGGCACGAATATCGGGATTGGCTCACAGGCTTTGGTTCTGTTTGGCACCGAGCAACAAAAAGAAACCTACCTACCGGGCATCGCCAGCGGCGACATCGTCACGAGTTTTGCGCTAACCGAACCCGAAGCGGGCTCTGACGCTGCAGGCCTGAAAACCAAAGCGACCAAGGATGGCGACGCTTACGTTCTGAATGGCGGTAAGCGCTACATCACCAATGCCAATGTCGCGGACTTGTTTACGGTCATGGCGCGGACCAATCCTGATGAGCCAGGCGGCAAGGGTGTCTCTTCGTTCATCGTCTCTCGCGATACGCCGGGTCTGAGTGTCGGCAAACCAGAAAAGAAGATGGGCCAGCAAGGCGCCCACATTTGTGACGTCAATTTCGACAATGCGCGCGTTCCTGCCGACATGATGGTCGCGGGCGAGGGCGAGGGCTTTAAAGTCGCGATGAGTGTTCTCGACAAAGGCCGCTTGCATATTTCATCCGTCTGCACGGGTATGATGGATCGGTTGATCAGCGAAATGGTCAACTATGCCATGGAACGCGAGCAGTTCGGCAAACCGATCATGCAACATCAGCTGATCCAGGCGATGATTGCGGATAGCCAAGCCGAGGCCTATGCCGCGCGGTGTATGATCCTGGATGCCGCCAAGAAACGAGATGCGGGCGAGCCTGTCACAATGCTGGCCTCTTGCTGCAAGATGTTTGCGTCCGAAGCCGTTGGCCGTGTCGCTGACCGAGCCGTGCAAGTCTTTGGCGGCGCCGGTTATGTTGCTGATTATGGCGTGGAGCGGTTTTTCCGCGACGCGCGGATCTTCCGCCTGTATGAGGGCACAACGCAAATTCAACAGATTATCATTGCGCGCGAGCTGAGCCGCGCCGCAAAACGCGGAGAGATTTAGATGGCTGATACAGAGCACGAGTTTGCCCCCGAAGATGTCGGCCTGAACAGCGAGCGCCTCGCAGCGATCCCCGATTATTTCGACAAAGCGTATCTCGCGGAAGGCAAACTCCCTTGCATGGCGACGATGGTTTCTCGCAATGGTCAAATCGTACACGAAGCTTATCGCGGGAACACCGAATTAGAGGGCGGTTCGCCGATTGGTCCGGATACAATCTTCCGGATCTATTCGATGACCAAACCGATCACTTCCGTTGCGGCGATGATGCTTCACGATGATGGAGTGCTTCGTCTGGATCATGAAATCTCTCGGTACATCCCTGAATTCGCAGATGTCGAAGTCTGGGATGGCGGCAATCTAAAGGATTATAAAACCCGCAAGCCCGACCGCCCGATGACGGTTCGGGATGCCTTCACCCATACGACGGGCGTGACCTATGGCTTTCTGTTTCAGCACGAAGTTGACGCGCTCTACCGCGGCGCGAAAATCGGCGAGCCGAACGAGAGCCTTGGCGACATGTGCGCCCGCTTGGCGAAACTTCCGCTCGTATTCTCACCGGGTGATCAATGGAATTATGGACACTCAATCGAAATTCTCGGCCGCGTCGTCGAAGTTGCCAGCGGAATGACGCTGGATGCGTTCTTCCGTGAGCGCATTTTTGAGCCGCTCGGCATGGTCGATACAGATTTCTTCGTTCCAGAGGATAAACTAGACCGGCTGATGGCGTGTTATGCCAAGAACCCGATCACCGGCGAAGTGACTTTGAGCGACGGGGCAGGGGCGGATAGCAAAACCTACAAAACTCAGCCGAAGCTTTTGAATGCAGGCGGGGGCCTTGTCTCGACCTTGCGCGACTATCACCGTTTTTGTCAGATGCTTTTGCAGGGCGGCAGTCTGGAGGGCGCGCGTCTCTTGAGCCCAAAGACGGTTGAGTTCATGCGGATGAACCATCTTCCGGGTGGCAAGACGATCAAGGACATGGGCGATAAAACGTTTTCCGAAGCGAGAATGGAAGGCAATGGCTTTGGTCTTGGCGGTTCAACCGTTGTCGACGTTGCTGAGACGCTGACCCCGGGTTCAATCGGAACCTTCAGTTGGGGCGGTCTCGCCAATACGTTCTTCTGGATCGATCCAGTTGAGGAATTGATCGCGATTCAAGCGACCCAAATGATTCCAACGGGCTGTTATCCGATTCGGCCGCAGTTTCAGCAGCTGGTTTACGCGGCGGTCGACTGGTAACCTCAGGCGCGAAACATTTTGAAATTCAACGTGTTGTTTGGGGTATTTTGTGCCTCAAACAAAGAATACGAACTTTTTAACGTGCGTGCCAGCGCTGTCAGGGTTGCCAAACCGCAAAAAAATACCATGTTCCGCAGGGTAAGTCCCAAAACGCGCCGATGATTAGATCGGTAGACAGATAACGGGTCACCACCGGAGGAAATGAATGACAAAATTGGACAACCCGTTCCACAATTATGTAGAAGACCTTTTTGCCAATCTGGGTCGAATTCGAATTCGAAAAATGTTTGGCGGCGCTGGTGTCTATTCAGGCGAAGATATGTTCGCTTTGATTGATAAAGATCGCGTCTATGTGAAATCCGACGATATGCTCAAAGAGCATTTAGAGTCAGCCGGCGGCGAAGTCTTTGAATGGACCAATCCAAACACCGGCAAGACCATGCGGATGAGCTATGTATCGCTTCCGGTAAATGCGCTCGACGATCGTGACGAAGCATCTGCTTGGGGTCGAAAAGCACTGAACGTCGCCATCCAAGCGCGACGTGCAAAAGTGAAATCGCCGCGCCGGATGACTTTTTAGTCTTTCGAATTAGCTGTTCCGGAAGTTTGCCGGACGCTTTTCTAAGAACGCCTTCACGCCTTCCCGGAAATCGGGTTGGCGGCCGGCTGTCCGTTGCGCAAAACGCTCCGCTTGGAGCTGGCTGTCAAAGTCATTGTCCTCGGCTTGCCAGACGAGGTCGCGGATCAGGGCCAAGGCTTGTGTCGGTCCGTCGGCGAGGCGTTTGGCATAGGCCTGCGCTTCGGTCATGAGTTGATCGTCTGGGACCACCCGGTTGATCAGGCCCCAATCCAGCGCTTGCGCCGCGAAGACCTTGTCTCCGAAGAGCGCCATTTCCATCGCTTTGGCGCGTCCGGCCATACGCGGCAATAGGAATGTCGAGCCGCCATCTGGAACCAGACCGATACGCCGGAAAGCTTGTAGGAAATATCCGCTTTCGGCTGAAATAATGAAATCTCCCATGAGGGCGATTGAGCAGCCGACCCCAGCTGCAGCACCGTTCACTGCCGTGATAATCGGATGCGGGTGTTTGCGCATGGCTTTGATGAAAGGGTTATAGTGAGAATCCAGAGCTTTACCTGCATCTGGCTTCCCTTTTGGAGTTGCACCTGGATTGGACGATAGGTTCGCGCCTGAGCAGAACCCGCGCCCATTGCCAGTAATGATTGTGCATCTGGCTTCATCTCCGGCGCGCTCTAGAGCCAGCAATAGCTCTTCAACTGTATCTATGCCCGCTGCGTTCATCGTCGCAGTATCATCGAAGGCAATCGTCGCGATATCGTCAGAGACGTCGTATGAGATCTTAGTAAACGTCATGGCGTTCTCCCTTTTTGGACAATCTATTCAGCCCCGCGCTGGTGGAAACCGTGACGTTGGGTCAGGCGGATTCGTTTTGTTTTCCGGGCGATCTGGGGTATCGTTTACGTCAACGATAATACGCCTTGGAGGAAACGATGGCATTGGACGGACTTTCAGCGGATGGCATGGGCGCCATTCTGGCCAAACAGAAAGCAGCAAACATTCGCGACGGGATCCCGTCGGCGGAACAGCGCGAAGCTTGGATCGACAAATCAATCGATCTTTTGGTCACGCATGGCGATGCGCTTTCAAAAGCTATGGCGGAAGATTTCGGCCATCGTTCGGTTGATCAATCGAACTTAACCGACATTGCAGGCTCTATCGGAGCGTTAAAATTTTCGCGTAAGCATTTGCGCAAATGGATGCGTCCTGAGAAGCGCAAAGTCGAATTTCCACTTGGACTTTTGGGGTCGAAAGCTCAAATCCAATACCAACCCAAAGGTGTGATCGGCATTATCAGCCCGTGGAACTTCCCGGTGAACCTCACATTTGCACCGCTTGCGAACGTCTTTGCGGCCGGTAACCGCGCTATGATCAAGCCGTCTGAGTTCACAGAGAAGACCAGCGAGCTCATGGCTGAGTTGATGTCCAAATACTATACGGAAGAAGAGGTCGCAGTGGTGACTGGTGGGCCTGACGTTGGCGCAGCCTTCACCAAACTGCCTTACGATCATATCGTGTTCACCGGCGCGACGTCGATCGCCCACCATGTGATGCGCGCGGCGGCGGACAATTTGGTTCCGTTGACCCTCGAGCTTGGCGGAAAGTCGCCAGTGATCCTCGGGAAGTCGGCCAATCTCGAGAAAGCGGCTAGCCGGATTATGGCAGGTAAGACCCTGAATGCCGGACAGATTTGCTTAGCACCCGACTATGCGTTCGTGCCTGAAGAAAAGACCGGTGAGTTTGTCGGAGCCGCGCAG
The DNA here is from genome assembly GCA_039970335.1 of Henriciella sp. GTDB lineage: Bacteria > Pseudomonadota > Alphaproteobacteria > Caulobacterales > Hyphomonadaceae > Henriciella. The sequence goes on from JBDVMC010000018.1 coordinate 112,809, forward strand.
GCCGCTGTTGGAAAGATGTACGCCGAAGGGCTCAAGGACAATGATGATTACACGTCAATCGTCAATCAGCGTCACTTTGATCGTTTGAACTCTTACTTGGACGACGCCCGCGAGAAGGGCGCTGAGATTGTCGAGATCAATCCGCAAAACGAAAACTTTAGCCAACAACCTCATCACAAGATGGCGCCGCACATCGTGCTCAACCCAACTGACGACATGAAGGTCATGCAGGACGAGATTTTTGGTCCGATCTTGCCGCTCAAAACCTACAAAGAAACCAAGGATGCGGTTGCTTATATCAACGACAATCCGCGTCCCCTCGGGCTCTACTATTTTGGCGACGATGCGGGTGAGCGCGAGATGGTGCTCAATAACACCACATCAGGCGGCGTCACCGTCAATGACGTGATCTTCCACGTGGCTCAGGAAGATTTGCCATTCGGCGGTGTCGGGCCATCAGGCATGGGCGCATATCACGGCCGTGATGGCTTCTTTGAGTTCAGCCATAAGAAGGCGATCTATACCCAGACTGGCAATGAGATCCTCGCCATGATGCGCCCGCCATATGGCGACAAGTTCCGTAGCCAAGTCAGCGGTCGGATCAAGAAATAGCAATCAAATCCTGATGAGTGAAAATGAAAAAAGCCGCTCCGTTTCGGAGCGGCTTTTTGGTTTTAGTCGGTCCAAGACTCGTCGTTCAGTTCGCTTCTTTGAACGCCCGGCGCATAGAATCTCTGAGCGGCTGGATCAGGTAGGCCAGGATGGTGCGTGACTCGGTTTCGATCATCAGGTCGGCTGGAATACCCGGCGTGATTTTGTCCTCGATTTGGAGCTGTTCCAAAGTTTCGCGCGGGACGCTGACTTCCGCTCTGAAGTAAGTCATTCCTGTGCGCTCTTCGACCAAAGCATCTGCGGATACGCGTTTCACGATCCCTTCAATTTGGGGGAGGTCGCGCCGCAACGTAGAGAAAGTAACTCTGGCGGTGAGGCCCGGTGCGACGATGTCCACATCGCTTGGGCTGATTTGAGCTTCAATGATCAAGTCTTCGGTCAGCGGAACGATATCAACAATCGGTTCTCCCGGGCGAACAACACCGCCTAATGTCTTGTAGCGCAGCTCGACCACTGTGCCATGAGCAGGAGAGGTTACTGTCGTGCGTGCCAGCGTGTCGGCATTTGTTGCGAAAACCTCTTCCGTTTGAACACGTTCGTCACGAATTGCCGCGATCTCTTGCGCAATCTCGGAGCGCCGCTCGGCGAGCATTTCGGACCGCTGAACGACAACCTCGCTGATTTGGCCTTCGATGCGTTGGATGTCCGACTGGTGGGTTAGGACTTGTCCGGTCAGTCCCGCTTCATCGCGCTGCAGGGCCAAGAAGCGCGGCTCAGCATAGAGTTTTTTCTCGACCAATATACGCGCGGATTCGATCTCTTGGTTCAAAAGAGTTTTTTGCGTTTCAAGACTATCGATCGCTGCTTCGTGGCCTTCTATTTCAGAGCGATACTGGCGTTCGCGCTCGCGAAGAAGTTCGAGCTTTGCTTGCGTTAGATCGTAAGACTTTTCGAGTAACTCTGATTCTCCGCGCGCGAGATCCGTTAGGCGGGTGTCGACGCTGAAATCAATCTCTGAGGTATCAAAGCTGCGTTGTCCTGCCATCTCGGCATTCAAACGACTTTCCATGATTTTCAGCGTCTGTAGCCGGGATTGAGAGATATTCCGATCTGCTCGAGCTTGGGTCTGATCGAGGATAACCAACGGATCGCCTGCCTGAACGATGTCCCCATCGCGCACCAGAATTTCCGAAATAATACCGCCTTCGAAGTGCTGAACGATGCGCCGAGACCCATCTGGATTGATCGTACCGACCGCGAGTGCTCCGCCAGAAATCGGCGCCAGCGCGGCGAATGCGAACAAGGAAATAAACAGCAGAAGCGCGCCATAGGTCGCGATCCGTGTCGTCTGTCCAAAATCAGGTCGGTCAGATTCAGATTTCGCCTCAGCACCAAGCGCGGGATTAATCGAGTTGAGGACCTGGTTCATGATTACTGCTCCCCTTTCGGAGCTTGTACCACGGTCAGGTTCGCGGCGGAATTATCGGCGGACAATTTGTTCGTCCCTGTTTTCCGAGCGACCGGCGCGTCAGCTTTTCGTTCTTGCATAACGCCTGTTCGACCATTCATCAGCAGGATATTGTCGCAGTGCCGAACGACGCCAGCATCATGCGTGGCCACGATGACTGTGACGTCATTGCTCGTGGCTTGCTGCAGGAAGCTCGTAAAGTTTGCTCGGCCTGCATCATCCATATGCGCTGTTGGTTCGTCGAGAATCAAAATCCGCGGGTTTTTGAAGTTTGCTCGTGCCAGGCCGATCAATTGGGTTTGTCCGCCGGATAGGCGATTTCCGTGCGGTCCAACCTGAGTCGCATACCCTTCAGGCAGTTGCAGAATGAGCTCATGCGCGCCAACGGATTGCGCGGCGGCAATAATGGCTTCATCTGTCGCGTCAGCGGCAAAGTGTGAGATGTTCTGCGCAATTGTTCCGTCATAGAAAACTGACAATTGAGGGAGGTAGCCAACGACCTCGCCAAATTGCTGGCGATCCCATTGTTGAAGATCTGCACCGTCAATTGTTATGCGACCGCGGGCTGGTGTCTCGATGCCAGTCAGAACTCGGCAAAGGGTTGTTTTCCCGGTTCCGGAAGCCCCAACGATCCCCAAAACACTTCCCGGAAGTGCATTGAAAGTGACGTCACCGAACAGTGGGTCGCGATTGCCTGCATGCGCGTAAGCGACACGCACGGCGCTAATATTCCCTTTGGCTTCTGGCAACCGAATGCGTTCCACGTCTGGCGCGGTGCCAGCTGCTAGCGCTTTGAGAGATGCGAAAGCATCGCGCGCGCTCTGAAAGCTGCGCCACGCGCTCATGGATTGCTCAACAGGCGCAAGTGACCGTGACATCAAGATTGATCCAGCGATCATACCGCCTGCGGTCATTTCACCGCGCAGCACCAGAACAGCGCCTATGCCTAATGAGGCTGACTGCAGGATCATCCGCAAACCTTTTGAAAGGCCAGTCGAGTTCGCCAAGGTGGATTGCACCATACGGTGGCGCGTTTGATAGTCGGCAGAGGCCCTTTTATACCGATCCACAGCGAATGACCGCATCCCCGCGCTTTCAATATAATCGGCGCCTTGCAAGAATGTGTCAGCGACTTTCATCGCCTCCAGGTCGGCGCTGCGGACTTGTTCTGCAGCTGCACGGGCCCGTCGGTCGGTCCAAAAAGCGATCGTGAAGAGTGTGATCCCGCCGCATACAGTTAGGATGCCGATATACGGGTGTAGAATAAACGTCATCAAGATGAAGAAGGGCGCAAAGGGTATGTCGAAGAATGGCGTAATGGCATTGCTGCCAACAAAACCTTGGACTTGCTGCAAGTCTCGAAGGTGACGCGCAGATTTATCGCCTGTGCGGATCGACTCCTGAAGCGACGCATTCATCACGTTCACGCCAGCACGTTGTCCAACCCAAGCCCCTAATTGAACAAGGGACCGACTGCGCAAGGCGTCAAACAGGCCGAGGCCGATATACGCGACGAGCGCGATCATCGACACCCAGAAGAGGGTCGCTAACTGCGCCGACATCAAGACCCGGTCATAGACCTGGAGCATGTAGATCGGCGAGGTCAGGAGGAGCAGATTCAACATCCCTGACATGGACGCGATCGGGAAAATCCCCTTTCGCGAGTCTTTGATTATATTGTCTGCCCAATCCATATTGAAGCGACCCCTAGTTGGTTTTCAGATCGAGAACAGCTCGTGATCTAAGCGAGCTCCCAATCTGGAGAATTGATATTCAGTTCGTCTGGCAGCATTGCATCGTCCTGAGCCTCATACAACGTTTCTCCCGGCGTTTCGTTGGTTGCCGGAGTTGGTGTTGAAAACTCTGTCAGATCGACCGATGCACCTTCTGCGGGCGATTCAGTGGTCGAGCTTGTATCGAATAGCTCTGTCACGAGCGCGCCGATTGTCCCATCCTCATCATCGAGCTCTTTGACCGGCACCATGACCAGCTCTGATGCATCTTTCGCGCCAGATTCGCTTTCTTCGGTGAAGTCTTTGATCGGTGTCAAAGGCTCTGGCTCCGACGTTTTGGCGGAGACAGAGAATGCACTTGCAACTGCCACGCTTGCGGCCGCAGATTCAGCGACTGGCTCATAGATGATCGAGTCCATGACCTCTTCTTGGCTGAAGCCATTCAGATTGATTTTGACTTGGAAGTCGCCAGAGTTGAAGCCCTCGATGAGCTTGATCGTTGCGCCACCAGAGATCGTCCGAACTTCAAGATCGCCTTCGCTCAATCCGAGACCGGAAAGGTCGATGACATCGCCTGGAGCCCAATCGAACAAGTTATCAATCGCGCCGGTTACTGATGTTCCCGGTGCAAACGTAAACGCATCAGGGCCGTCTGTGCCGCGAAGATTTTCCACGCTAGAAGTGGCGTTAACGACATTGAATGCATCCGGATCGGTCACCGTCACGCTAACCGTCGCATCGGTCGTCAATCCACCATCACTGACTGTATAGGTGAACGTATCGGTGCCAATAAATCCAAGGTTTGGCGTATATTGTAGATTGCCGTCGCCGAGGTCTTGAACCGAGCCATTGTCCGGGTCTGTGAAGTCTGAAACGCTTAAAGCATCGTCATTCACATCACTATCGTTGGCGAGAACGTTGATTGTAGTCGCCGTGTTCAAGCTCGTGCTCGCCGCATCATTCTCCGCATCCGGCGCTGTTGGCGGCGGCGGTGGTGGTGGTGGCGGCGGCGGCGGGGGCGGGCTGCCACTATCATAAATGACCGAGTTCAGAACTTCTTCCTGGCTAAAGCCATTCACGTTGACCCGAACCTGGAAGTCACCTGAGCCAAAGCCTTCGATCAGCTTCAATGTGGCGCCGCCTGAGACGGACCTGACTTCAATATCGTCAGCCGTTAGGCCGAGACCAGTGAGGTCGATGACATCGCCCGGTGCCCAATTGGCAACTGTGTCGATATCCCCGTTGATCGAAGTTCCTGGGGCAAAGACGAACGCGTCTGCAGCGTCTGTCCCGGTCAGGGTTTCTCTGCCCACGTTCGCAGCAATCACATTGAACGCATCCGGATCTTCAACCGTGACATTCACGGTCGCCGTGCTTTCTTGGCCTGCCTCATCCGAGATCGTGTAGGTGAAGCTATCACCGCCAATGAAATCGTCGTTTGGTGTATATTCCAGAACGCCATTTCCTAGGTCAGCGACGGTACCGTTTGCGCCTTGCTCAAAACTGTCGAGGGACAGGTCGCCATTCTCGGGGTCGGTGTCATTTGCAAGGACGTTGACCGAAACGGCCTCATTCACGTCGGTGCTAGCAGAGTCGTTGTTTGCCGTTGGCGGATCATCGACCACTGCTGCGACGCTGATATTGACTGTCGCGATGCTTTCCAGACCTTCTTCATCAGAGATCGTATATGTGAAGCTATCGTTGCCTTCGAAGTCCTCATTCGGTGTGTACTCAAGCACACCATTTCCAAGGTCTTCAACCGAGCCGTTTGAGCCCTGCTCAAAGCTGTCAATTGAAAGGTCGTCATTCTCCGGGTCGGTGTCATTAGAAAGGACGTTGACGGAGACTGCTTCATTGACGTTCGTGCTGGCGGTGTCATCGTTTGCCATTGGCGGATCATTGACAGGTACAACGACAGACACTGAGACGGTCGCCATAGAGGTGTCACCATCAGGATCAGAGATCGTGTAGGTGAAGCTATCATCACCGACAAAGTCTGCATTTGGTGTGTACTGAAGGACCCCATTTCCGAGGTCGGTAACTGTGCCGCCAGTCCCTTGGCTGAACCCATCAATCGACAGCGTGTCGCCATCTAAATCTGTGTCATTCAGCAAGACGTTGATCGATCCGACCGCGCCAGCGTCAACTTCGAGAGCGTCCGCATTCGCAACCGGTGGATTGTTTGGTTCTGGCTCACCGTCGAAAGTGATCAGCGACAAAACTTGAGCTTGGCTCAGGCCGTTCAAGTCGATCTTGAGTTGGAATTCACTGCTGTTAAAGCCTTCGATCAGTTTCAAGATTGTACCACCGCCGACCGTGCGCAGCTCAAGATCCTCAAGAGAGAGGCCCGTGCCGCTAAGGTCAATCGTATCTTCAAGACCAATTCCTGAGATCAGATCGATCGCCGCAGTCGTTGAGGAAGGGGCGTCAAACACAAACGTATCTGCGCTGTCCGTCGCTAAGAAGTTCTCAAGCTGCGGTGTTGCTACAAATATGCTCGGCAACTCAGCCAACTCGACTGTCAGCGGAGACGAGAGTGGTCCCTCATCACCGTTTGCATCGACGAGAGCGACAGCAATGCTGTTGATGCCAAGATTGGATCCGTCGAGATCGGTGTCTTGATTGTCAGTACGCGTGACCGTGACCGGTCCGCTATACTGTCCACTCGCATCCAGAACCACATCAACAGAGACGGCAAACGCGTTTGCGTTGTTGCCAACAAAGTCTTCCGGCGCAGGTGCACCATTCGGGTCATAGAATGTCGATTCAAGGATAAAGATTCGTGCTGTTGCACCGGCATTTTCAACGCCTGCATCAATCAGGATCGGAACACTCGGATCATCGACTTCGACAGGCGCGGTCGTGCCGTCGCCAAGCGTCAGAACGGGGGCGCTCAGGTCTTGCAGTGTGTCCGCAACCCCTACCGCCGTAACAGTCTCGTCAGTGTTCGACAAAATCGTGCCTGTCGCTGTTGAGCCGTCAGAATAAGTGACGGTGAAAGTCGCACCGGTGAGTTCCATTCCCGACACCGCGCCGCCGCCGAGTGGGCTGAACGCTGTGTCCGGATCGATATCGATACCGAAGGCGAGCAGGTCGCCTGACCCGAAGGAGCCGTCTTCAAACTCAAGCATCATTTCAAAGAAGCCTGGGGTCTGAGCTGCACCAAACGATACGGTGATATCTTCTTCCACCAAGCCGACAGTTGCGCCGCCAAAGTCGAAGTCTTTGTTCACAGAGTCGCCTGCCGGTGGCAGCACTTCGCCAGTGTCTGGATCTGTTAGCGGATCAAACACGGTTGCGGGAATGAGCGTTGATGACAGATCGAACGAGATGCTCGCAATATCCAACCCAGTTGATTGGTTGTCGATCTGGATTGAGTTGGCCGTAAACGTACTCGCGCTGAACAGGGCGGAGCTGCCTTCATTGATCGTAACTTCAGTGCGACCTTTAAGAACCGGCACCAATTCAACCGTCAAAGGCGAAGAGAGAAGTCCCTCATTGCCATCTGGGCCGACGATTGCTGCGGCGATCGCATTGATGCCGAGATTGGCATCGTCGAGATCAGTGCCTTCATTGTCGGTGCGCGTGACCGTGATCGGGCCCGCATACTGTCCGAACTCGTCCAAGACGATATCGACAGCAATCGAGAACGCGTTGGCATTGTTGCCGACAAAGTCCGCCGGAGCATCGCCGCCATTTGGCTCGTAGAATGCGCTTTCCTGAACATAGACCCGCACAGTCGCGCCGGCATTTTCGATGCCCGCATCAATTAAGACCGGTACCTCTGCATCTGAAACCACCATTGGATCTGCAGATCCGTCACCGAACGTAATGATCGGAGCAGCCAGACTTCCTGTGCTTTCGGCGTATCCGCTGGCGCCAGTTGTGCCATCGGAGTCTGCGAGGATGGCGCCGGTTGATGTGTCACCGTTTTCATATTCAACGGTGAAGGTTGCGCCAGCGAGTTCCATGCCTGAGACGGCGCCGCCACCGAGTGGGCTAAACGCTGTGTCTGGATCAATATCAATTGAGAAGGCAAGCAGGTCTTCTGGCAGGAACGAACCTTCTTCAAAGGTTAGGATCATCTGGAAGAAGCCAGGCTCCTGACCAGCCGCATATGCAACCGAGACATTCTCTTCGCTTAAGCCAACTGACAGAGCGCTGAAATCGAAGTCTTTGTTCACAGCGTCGCCAGCAGCTGGCAATGGATCGCCCGTCACCGGGTCTGTCGCCGGATCAAACACGGTCGCCGGGATTAAGGTCGTCGACAGGTCGATTGTCACCGTGGCGATGCCAAGGCCTTCGTCTGACTGGTTCTCAAGCTGGATTGAGCCACCGCCATACGTACTGTCGCCAAACAGGTTCGTTCCACCTTCATTGATCTTGATCTCGCTTCGACCAACAACCAGAGGAATCAATTCCGCGATCAGCGGTGCAGAGAGTAATCCCTCATTTCCGTCTGGCCCGACAATCGCGGCAGCGATTGCGTTGATGCCGAGATTGGAGTCATCCAAGCCGGTGGCCTCATTATCTGTACGGGTAATTGTAACAGGGCCCGCATACTGTCCGTTTTCGTCGAGAACGACGTCGACAGATACGGAAAGCGCATTGGCATTGTTGCCGACAAAGTCTGCCGGTGCTGCGCCGCCGCTCGGCTCATAAAAGGCACTTTCTTGGACATAGACCCGCACGGTCGCGCCGGCATTTTCAATGCCCGCATCAATTAAGACCGGTAGTTCTGCGTCGGTAACTTGCAGCGGGTCGACCGTTCCGTCACCGAAAGTGATTGTCGGAGCTGCAATGCTTCCGGTGCTTTCAGCGTATCCAGTGGCGCCTGTTGTGCCGTCTGAGTCTGCCAAGATCGCACCGGTTGATGTGTCACCGTTTTCATATTCAACGGTGAAGGTTGCGCCAGCGAGTTCCATACCCGAGACGGCGCCGCCACCGAGTGGGCTGAACGCTGTGTCTGGATCAATATCAATTGAGAAGGCAAGCAGGTCTGCTGGCAGGAACGAACCTTCTTCAAAGGTCAAGATCATCTGGAAGAAGCCAGGGTTTTGCCCAGCGGCATAGGCAACGGTGACGTTTTCTTCTGCCAGTCCAACAGTGAGTGGAACGCTGAAGTCAAAGTCCTTGTTGGTTGCATCACCTGCGGCTGGAAGCGGATCACCCGTGACCGGGTCGGTCGCTGGATCAAACACGGTTGCTGGGATCAAAGTTGTCGAAAGATCGATGGTCACGGTCGCGATGCCGAGACCTTCATCAGACTGGTTTTCGATCTGGATTGAGCCACCGCCATACGTGCTGTCGGTGAACAAGCTTGCGCCATCTTCATTGATCTTGATCTCACTGCGACCAACGATTTCGATTGGCTCACCCACCGCAACGCTTAGCGAATTAGCTTCCGCATTGCCGAGGTTTGCACGATCCTGAACGGCTTCAGAAACCAATGATGCGGTGTAATCGCCGATCGTGAAGCCGCCGACAGGAACCGCGAACGTGACCGTGGCAGAAAGGCCGTTCTCGGCGACCACGAGGGCACCGTTTGTGAGCGGTCCATCTGGCGTGTTGAGCGTCACTTCACTGGCTTCGAGGCCGGTGACGGGCTCGTCGAACGAGAGTTCCACAACGATGTCAGTTTCTATGTCCTGCGCATCAACCACGACAGTTGCGGTTGGTGCGGTTTCATCTGTCTCTGCTGCGTAAACTGCGATGCCTTGGATCGCACCGCGGTCTGCACCGTCAACACTCGATACGACCTGAATGTTCAGAGTGCCGTCTTCACCGACCGTAATCGGGCCTGGAAGCTCGACTTTGAGTCCCTGATTGAGCGCAGCCGCCAAGGCGCCTTCAACGCTAAGATCAACGCCCTCTGTGAGCACCGCGAAGATATCGTAATTGTCCAGGACGGTGACGCCCTCAACAATAACGTCGAACACACGTGCGCCTTCCGTGCTTTGGAACAGTTCTGCAAGATATAGATCTACGTAAACGCTGTCCGAAGCGACGGCGAGATCGAATGTGAAATCGCCATCTGGCGCGCCGTTCAGTTCGGTCTCCCAAACTGTGCCGTCGAGACCTGACTGTTCGCCATTTCCGTTGGTTTGGTCGGAATACTGAGCCGTACCTGCAAATGGCGCGACATTAGATGGCGCGGCTGCAAACGTAATCCCGTCCTGCACCAATTCTGGGCCACCCGCATTGAACGCGCCAAGCAACTCGCCGCGGAAGACTGGAACGAAGTCACTGATCTCAACGCTCGCTGAGCTCGCTTCGACATTGTCGAGGCTCGCGCCATCCTGGACTGCGCCAGATTGAAGTGTTGCTGCGTAAGCGCCTTCTTCGAACCCATCGACCGGCACCGTGTAAGTGACCGTTGCTGACAAGCCGTCTTCGGCCACTACCAGGACGCCATCTGCGAGCGCACCGGATGGGCCTGTAAGTACGACTTCGCTGGCTTCGAGTCCTGTGACTTCCTCATCGAACGCAATCTCGACAACAATGTCTGTCGTGGTGTCGACAGCGTCCAGCGTAATCGTTGCGGTCGGCGGTGTCGTATCAGGTTCACTGATTTGGAAGTTCAACGTCGCTTCGCTGGCTGGGCCATTCTGGTTCATCCAGAAGGTATAGGTGCCGGCTGGTAGCGGCAAAGTGAAGCCCTGGAAAAGGCCTGCATCATTCATATTTTCGAGCAGGTCGGACCCGACATCTTCGGGGCCATAAACGTATCCGCCAAGCAGTCCTTCGGTTGATGGTAGAACCGTTTCGGCTTCTAGCGCCGCGATATCCGCGTCGAACGTATCTCCCGCCATAAAGCCGATAAAGGCGGCATCGTCACCGATCGTCAGGCCGTCGAGGATGATGGCGTCTAGAACTTGGCCTTCTTCGATGGTTATTGTGAAGAAGTCTTGATCGTCCGGAGTTGGCTCAGGATTGCCTTGCTGCGACGCCGTGATGAGGTTGTCGCCTAGCGCTGTTTTGATATCCGTTGGCGCAAGGTTGTCATCGGAGAGATCGCCATCGGCCGCTTCGGTGAATGGGGTGTTGAACTCGTCCTCTGTAACCGTGTTGGAGGCCGTCGCTGCTGTCGCATCGACGCTGTAGCCTTCGGTTGTGACACCCGTCAGGACGACGGTCGCGAGATCGTCGCCATTATCTATGTCATCATTTTCGACTGTGACGGTGATCGTGCCTGCGCCGTCAACGAACGTAACAGTTTCGGTCGCTGCGACCGGGCCAGCGCCCGTGTCAGCGGTATAGGCAACTTCCAAGTCTCCAGAAAAGCCGTCATCCGTGGTCACATCGAAGACAAGAGCGGTTGTGCCTTCGTCTCCCGCTTCAACCACTGGCATTGTGCCTGCGATTGATACCAACGCATCAACGGCAATGGTGTCCAGCGAACGGATCGCGAGGCTGTCCCAAGTTCCGACAAACTCACCTGCGCCGCCCCAATCAGTAATGGATATGCCATAAGCAACGCCGCCATCGCCGCCCGTCAGCGGGTTCTCTCCATTCAATGCTGCCGCGAAAGATCCTGCGGGATCGATGGTTCGGACACTCGTAGAAATGACGCCTAATTCAACGCCGAGATCATCGAAGAAGGTGGCAACGCCCTGGAC
>JBDVMC010000019.1:0-74149 GCA_039970335.1 Henriciella sp.
GTCCAGGGCGTTGCCACCTTCTTCGATGATCTCGGCGTTGAATTAGGCGTCATTTCTACGAGTGTCCGAACCATCGATCCCGCAGGATCTTTCGCGGCAGCATTGAATGGAGAGAACCCGCTGACGGGCGGCGATGGCGGCATTGCTTATGGCATATCCATTACTGATTGGGGCGGCGCAGGTGAGTTTGTCGGAACTTGGGACAGCCTCGCGATCCGTTCGCTGGACTCCACCGGCGTCGATGCGCTTGTCTCAATCGCGGGCACGGCGCCTGTCATCGAAGCTGGCGATATCGATACGACATCCATCACTTTCGACATCACAACAGATAACAGCCTCTCCGGAGATCTGGAAATTGCCTACTCAGTTGATACGGGCGCTGGCGCTGTTGCAGCGACTGAAACGGTTACGTTCGTTGACGGCGCAGGTACGATCACCGTCACAGTCGACAATGATGACGTCGATGATGGCGACGATCTCGCAACGGTCGTCCTGACGGATATCACAACCGAAGGCTATAGCGTCGATGCGACAGCTGCGACGGCGACCAATACGGTCACTGAAGATGATGCCATCGATCCCACCGACATCGATGATGACGGCATCCTCAATATTGACGACCCATTTGCTTATGATGGCACAAATGGCGATGCCAAAGTACTGACTGCGGGCGGCGAGTTCGTTCAGGATTTCAACACCGATAATGCTGATGCATTCTCAACCGATGTTGGTTTCACCGGAATTCTGGTGAACCCGATGCTGGACCCTGTGGGTGCTTCCGAGACGGATCCGTACGGCGATCGTACGATTGAAGCCGAGACGGGTGCATTGGCCGGTGTGTTCACAACCCAAGGCACGCAAACCGACGTGAATGGCGTAGGCACGACTGCCGTAAACAACACCGTCCAGAACAACTACCAATCAGCGGCGGATGTGACCGGGGTCGACACTTTTGAAGTTGTCGGCCACGCCATAAATCCGTTCTTCGGTCCGGACACGCCGGCCCAGGGTGGATTTGCATCGTTTGGTATCCAGGTTGGTGCAGGCGGAACAGATGACTACATCAAATTCGTCATGGGCGGCCAAAACGGGTCGAACGGTCCTCGTATTCAGATCGCTGAGGAAAGTAGCCCATCAGGTCCTGCAGAATCGAACATCAACTTAAGCGGTGCTCCAGGAATTGATGCCGAAGAAGTTGCCGAAGTAGAATTTAGGCTTTTGGTCGACAAAGTCGCTGCAACCGTTACCGGCGTTGCCACCCTCTTCGGAGGAGATGGCGGCGAACTGGGTGTGGTTACAACAGCGACGATTGCGATTGACCCAACTAGTGCATTCGCTGCAGCTTTGAACGGCGAAAATCCACTTACCGGCGGCGATGGCGGCATTGCTTACGGTTTGTCCATTACAGCAGCTGGCAACGCACCGGACTTTTCCGCGAGCTGGGATAGTCTAATCATCCGCGCTCCAGAGCCAGTCGCGGAAGACGCGCTGGTCGCCATTGATGACGCGGCTCCTGTCGTGGAAAGCGGCGATGAGGGCACCACGACCGTTATCTTTGACGTCACCGCTGATGATGGCTTCTCCGGAGATCTGGAAATTGCTTACACAGCAGACAGCGGGGCTGGCCCGGTCGCGGCAACAGAGACCGTAACGTTCGTCGAAGGCGCAGGCACGATCTCTGTAACCGTCGAAAATGACGATACCGACAATGGCGCAGAGACCGCTACGGTTGTGCTTACGGGTGTGACAACTGACGGCTATAGCGTCGATGAAACTTTAGCCACGGCAACCGGTGCGGTTACCGAGGACGAGTTCAATACTCCATTCACCGAGGCTGCCAGTGGCGACATCTCTGATGACAACCTGGCGCCGACGGACATCAAGACTGCGCTTGGCGATAATTTCATCACAGCCGGTCAGCAGGGTACCGAAGATCCAGATGACCGCGACTTCTTCACGATCACGATTGAAGAAGGTCAAGTTCTGGACGCGATCATTGTCGAGAGTTTGAGCCTGGCCGACACGGCTGGCTTTATTGGCGTCATGGAAGGCCCGACCTTCGATGCGGACATCAATGCGCTTGAGACCGATCCGGGCCTCGACCCAGCTGCAGAAGGCGTACTCGGCGGCTACCTTTATGAGGCGACCGATGCTGGATTGGATATCCTGGCGAATATGACGGGTATCGGACTCGGATTCCCACTTCCGCTACCAGCCGGCACGTACACGTTCTGGATGAACCAGAATGGACCAGCTAGCGAAGCGACCTTGAACTTCCAGATCAGCGAAATCTCGTCGATTGAAATCGGCGATGCTGTGGATGTCGCGGAAGGTGGTGATGATGGCGCCGTCAATGACGTGCTGGAGTTCCAGATCACGGCAACGCCAGCACGCGAAGGCGATGTGACGATCAACGTTACCACCGACGTGAAAGGCGTTTCGACCGACCAAGATGTCGTTGTGACGCTGGATGCGCTCGGTCAGGGCACACTCTCTATCAATGTTCCACAAGATGATCTGGACAATGGCGACGACACGATTTCGGTGACGTTGAACAGTGTCGAAGGAACGGCTTTTGAGTTGGGGGCGACGATTTCGGCGACGGGTATTGTCACTGAGGATGACGTTGAGCTCCCGCCTGCGGGCGACGTGTTGTTCCGCGTGAATGTCGGCGGCGCTGAAGTCGCTGCTGAAGATGATGGCCCGGCGTGGACAGCGGATACGGGCAATTTTGGCGATGCAGGAAATAGCGAATATCTGTTCAGCAATTCCCCGGGTGGCCAGACCTATACCGGTAATTCCGGCAGCGCGCATGGAGGCGAAATAACGCCAGACGACAGCGTTTTGGCAACAACCCCGCTCGCAATCTTCAATACAGAGCGGAGCGACCCAGACCCATCCGCCGAAGATGATGTCAATATGATCTATCAATTCCCGGTCGAGGCGGGCACGACAGTCGAAGTTCGTCTGTTCTTTGCCGAGCTCTTTGGCGGTGTAGATGCGGCCGGCCAGCGTGTCATGGATGTGGCCGTGGAAGGGGTCGTTGATCCCGAACTTGATGATATCGACCAAATCGCAATTGCAGGGCCCAAAGGGGCGTTCATGCGCACGGTGGAAGTCGTTGTGAGCGAAGACGGCATCCTCGACATCGAAGCGATTTCTGAGCTCACAAACCAACGCGCGGCGCTCAAAGCGATTGAAGTCGTGAAAATTGCCGATCCATTCGTCGATGAAATCGCTCCTACTGCGACCATCACCCCCGTTGCGACCGTCACCGACATCACCGCTGATATCGTCGTCGAAGTGACTTACGCCGACGAAACAGAGCTGGATGCCGCGACCATCGACATTAGTGATCTCGTGCTCACGGGCGCGGGCTTGACCGGGCCGGTTGCAGCGACCGGCTTCAGCGTTGACGCAGGTGTTGCAAGCTACACCTTTACCGCCCCCGTAGACGGCTGGCCGGAAGGCGACCTAACCGCAACTGTTGCGACGGATGCTGTCTCTGATCTTGCGACCAATGGTGTCGTGGAAACCACCGCGACCATTACAGTTGATATACCACTGCCTGAGATCACCGTTGCAATCAGCGCAGATCAAGTCTCCGTTGCCGAGGCCGAAGGCGCCGAGGCGACCTTCACCGTAACGCTATCTGAAGCTGTCCCAGCCGGTGAAACCATCGAGGTCACATATACGGTTGGCGATGCGGCTGACACAGCAACCGAAGCGACCGATTACGTCGCTCAGTCTGGAACGCTGACCTTCACGGAAGGCCAGACCAGTCTGCCAATCACGGTTGCGCTGATCAATGATGACGTCACTGAGATGGCGGAAACGCTGAGTGTTACCGTGACAGGCGCAACCCTCGGCGGTGAAGCACTCACGGTTGCAACGCCATCGGCGAGCACGGAAATTGAGCTGGAAACCGACAATATCGGCAATGACGGCGATGAAGTAATCGAGGTCCAGTCAAGCGATGAGATGATCGACATTTCATCGGGTGGTGCCGATACGGTCTCAGGTTCTCCGGAAGACTTTGACGATGTGATGATTGCCGGTTTTGAAACCGATGACACAATCGAAATCACAGGAGCCGCGCCAACAACGACCATCGTCGAGGTGCGCGAGGGATCTACAGAAGTTGGCCTGGACACTACTGGAGATGGCGAAGAAGACACCACGATCATCTTCGAAGATCTGGTCGACCCGACGCCAGGAACGCCGCTAAACATCGATGACTTCACCGTTGAATTTGACAGCGAAGGCGGCGCAGCGAATCTGTTCTTCACGCCTGAACAAATCGAAGTCTCAATGACCATCGAACAAACTCAGGCGACAACCCTGCTTGAGGAAGACGAAGACTTCGTGGAAATCACCGTGAGTCTTTCAGAAGCCGCAGACGAGGAGGTCATCGTGACCTTCGAAGTCACCGGCGATGCCACCGCGGAAGACTTCTTTGTTGACCCGCAAATGAGCGTCACTATTCCGGCCGGCGAAACGTCCGCGCAAGTGTTCCTGGAGATCCTCAACGACCAATTGGTTGAGCTCCCTGAAGCCTTGAACTTGGCGCTCACCAGCACAAGTGTCGGCGCCATCAGCACGACCGAAACTGGCGTAAGCTTCACGATCAATAGCGGAGACATTGAAGCACCAATGACCGGTGATCCGATTGTCATTGAAGCAGAAACCTTCACCGGGCTGGGTAGCAGCGCCTACTTCGCTCAAGGGTCATCAAATGCATCCAGCAATGGATTGATCCGCCTGAACAGCCAGGACGCCACGACTGTGGAAACTGAGCTTCCAGACGAAGTGACACCAGGCGTCTATACCGTTGAAATCACCTATTTCGATGAAGATGATGGTCAGTCTTCGGCCACCGCTCTGATCGGTGACCAGGCGATTGGCACATGGGTGTTCAATAATGATGGTGGCGGTTCCGGCGCACAGGCTGCGAACATCCGCAACATCGAGTTCACCAGTGTGACGATCAATGATGGCGACGTGTTCAAGCTGATCGGTGAACGCGATGCGGGCGAATATGTCCGGATCGATAAGATCACTCTGACACGGACCGGCGATATCCCGGCCAACCAGCCACCGACGGGCACCGACATTCAGGATCTAGCTGTCGATGAAGCTGCGGATGTGAACGTTGCGTTCGACTATACCGATCCAGAAAATGACACGCTGACGATCACTACGACGCTCGCGGGCGACCTACCGCTGCCAACATGGCTCGTAGCCGATGAGACTGGCATCACTGGCACGGCGCCAGCCGAAGCTGCCGGTCAAAGCTTCGACATCGTCGTCACCATTGATGATGGAAACGGCAATGTCGTCACGGATACATTTGCCCTTTCGGTGAATGATGTGAGCGGCCCTGTCGGCAACATCTCAACCGGCGGTGTCGCCGGCAATCAGGAAGATCTAACGATCACCGTAACCTTCACAGACGCAACGGGCATTGATCCGATCAGCATCGATCCAAATGATCTGCTGCTCGAAGGTCCAGACGATGCAGCCTACTCCGCCTCAGGTGTGATTTTCGATATCAATACCGGAATTGCGACCTTCACCGTGACGGTACCGGAGGGCGGTTTCCCACCCGGCGAATACGGTGTGTCACTGATCGAAGAAGCGGTCGAAGATACGCTTGGCAATGCTTCAGTCGCGACCCCGCCAAATCTACTCCTTATCGAGGACTCGTCCGCCGCCGTGGGCGCCAACCTGGACGAAGACTTTGATGATGATGGCATCATTAACAGCGTCGACACCGACATTGATGAAGATGGTATTGCAAACACCGAAGACGCGTTCGCTTATGATGCGGCAAATGGTGATGTGCTGCTATCCGAGCTGGGATCGATCAATATCGATCTTACGGACCTGGTGGACGGCGACTCTCCGTTTACCGCAGGCTTCACGGGCGTCATGCAGCCGTTCACGCCGACCACGGTCGAGCTGGACTATGCGCTGAACAATGGCGCTCAAGTCGTCGCAACCGAGAATGGCAACCGACTGGTCGTAGAATCATCACCGACCGATACCAATGAGGGTCAGGCGGCCTTTACATTCGGCGCCAAAGTGAGCGGTGACTTCACCCTGTCTGGCACGTTCGACAATCCGTATTTCAGCGGCTTAGACCCGGCAGAAGTTCCTGCGAACTTCGAACAATATGGCCTGATCATCGGTCTTGATGGCGGCACTTTTGTAAAGTTCGTCACCGGCTCACCAGGTGCCGACTTCGAACTGTCCGGCAAGACCGGCAACGTCAACGATGTCAGCCCAGCGAAAACCACCGAGCTGGCCGACAAAGTGTCATACGCGGCCACCGAGCTCGTTATGGACGTTGAAGTGACCGCAACTGAGGTCATTTTGACTGGCACGTGGACGACGCTAGACGCGGCTGGCGCCGAGCTTCAAACCGGCGCGATCGCGCCAATGATCCTCACTGCTGGGGCCTTGTTCGATGCGATTCAGGCCGGCGATACGGCAGTCTCATTCGGGATCTCTCACACACAGACCAGCGGAACAGATGATCCGTTCCCAGTCAGCCTGTCGGAACTCTCTTTGGTTGATGGCAATCTCGATCTTGACGGTCCAACGGCGGGGCTGAGCATTGCGCCAGTCGCCGATAACCTCTCCGACATCGTGATCACGGCGACCTTTGCCGACGATACGGGTGTTGATCCGGGCTCGATCGATGGTGACGAAATCCTTCTGGCGTCAGACTCGCTCGACGACGTGATCCCAGATCCAATCGTGACAGCAAACGAAGATGGTACAGTCACTTACACTTATACAGCGCCTGATGGCGGCTGGCTCGGGTCTGACTTCTCGGCTTCGCTTGTGGAAGGGTCACTCACTGACACGTCTCCTGCGGCGAATACCAACGCAGCTGGCACGCCGATCAGTTTCTCGATTGGAGAAGCCGCGGCGCCTGGTACAAATCTCGACGAAGACTTTGACACTGACGGTATTCTGAACAGTGCCGACGATGACATCGATGAGGATGGCATCGCAAACGCTGATGACCGGTTCGCTTATGATGACACCAATCAGGGCGTCGATCTGGCAGCGGTCGGCAAAGTCGATATTGATCTTGCAGGCCTCGTAGCAGGCGACTCACCTTTCAAAGCTGGCTTCACCGGTGTGAATCCAACCTTCGAAGGTGTCGTCACAGAGCTTGATTACGCCACCAATAACGGCGCTCAAATTGTTGAGACGGCGAATGGTAATCGCCTGCAGGTCGAGTCCAGCGCGACGGATACAAACAATGGGTCTGCCCAGTTTACCTTTGCGGCTCAGACCGGGGCAGAGTTCACCTTTAACGGTAAGTTCGACAATCCATATTTCGGCGGCGCGGAAACGCCGGCGAGTTCCGAGCAGTTCGGCCTGATCATAACGACGGGCGGCGGTGACTTCCTGAAACTGGTTGCCGGCTCACCCGGCGCGGCTTTCGAGCTGTCTGGCAAGACCGCGAATGTCGGCTTCGACGGCGCAGATCTCAAAATCACGCCAGCCGGCGTGGACAATACAGCCTATGCCTCAGTGGCGCTCTCAATCGACACGGTTGTCACACCGACCGCAGCTGTCTTTACGGGTAATTACACAACCTATGACGAGGCTGGAAACGTCCTCGCATCAGGCTCAATCGGCACGAAAACGCTGACCGAAGGTGCCTTGTTCGACGCGCTTCAGGGCGGCGCAGAAGCGCCGGCCTTCGGCCTCACGCACACCCAAGTGGGCGGACCGAATGATCCGTTCACCGTCAGCCTGGAAAGCATGTCGCTGGTTGATGGCAATATCGACATTGAAGGCCCAACAGCCAATATCAGCGTCGATGACATTGCCGATGGCGACAGCGATATCGTGGTCACAGTCAGCTTCGACGATGCCACAGGCATTGATGCAGCAACCATTGATGGTGACGAGATCACACTGTTCTCGAACGATCAGGGCGATATCATCCCAGCGGCGCAATTTGTCGACAATCTGGACGGCACTTACACTTATACGTTCGCCGCACCTGATGGCGGCTGGGGTGGCACAAGCTTCTCCGCCTTTATGACGGCAGATAGTGCGGCCGATACGTTGGGTAATCTCAGCGATGCCGGAACACCAGTAGAGTTTGGACGCGAAGATATCGATCCAGTAGATCAGATACTCGCGAACCTGGACGGCGTTGATAATGACGGCAGTTACGGCAACGGCGACACGGGCTCGGTGATCCTCACCGTTCTGGATGGCAATAACAATGTTCGTACATCGAACTTCGGAAACAACTCTTTCGAACTGACCAATACGGGCGACAAGCAGGTTTCAGCGGTCTTCATTGATGTTCGCGATGCCCTTTATGGCGATAGCGTCTACGACTTCGATGGCTCGGGTGGTGACACGTCAGCCAAAGTGTTCAACGTCAATAGTGAAACCGGTAATGGCACTGGGGCGCTCTTCGAAGGCGCTGACAGCTACTTCCTCGCTGGCTCACAGCCGATCCCGAACACATCGGGCGACGGCGTCACAGCGGCAGGCGGTTTCCGCGGTTTGCTGATCAAGTTTGACGGTAGCGATGGTGGCTTCTCAGGAGGCGAGCTGGTTGGCTTCTCTGGCGATATGGATCCGAACTCCATCGCTGGTCTGTCCAAAGGCGGCACCTTTGGTGTCGATCCTGGCGCGATTGATGGCTGGGATGTCGGCGGTGTATCTGGCGCTGAACTGATCGGTTCCAAATTCACGGTTGTCTTCGATGATGGCAGCACAGCTGAGGGCTATTTGCATTCAGATAATTCGCTCGCCGGCAGCGTCGGTGAAGCCGTCCAAGGCCGCGCCACGTCGACGGTCAACCTCATCGTCAATGGCTTTGACAGCACGGACACAGACGCCACCTATGGCGGCATTGAGCCCGTCATTGTGGTGACAGGCACGCCAGGCGACACCGTTCGCGTGGTCATGTCCCAGGGCTTCAACCCAGTGACCAATGATGCTGGCGGTGTCGCGGATATCGTCGCCGAACGTCTCGCGACGCAGCATCCTGAGTTCCAGGCAAACAATGCCCTTAACTTCCAATCTGTTGATGTTGTCATCGGCGCGAACGGTACGGCCACCGTGCCGACCGGTTCGTTCGACTATAATGCCGAGCCAAGCAATGTGGATAATCCAGACACCGGCACAACACCGATCGCGATAACCGCGGCAGTGATCGTCGATGCCACTGATACCAGCGTGACGGATAAGGTCGCGCTCGGCCCTGTGGCTGACCCGGTCTATCTGACCAACCCAACCCTGACACCGGTCGATCCGACCCCGCCGGCACCAGAGGGCTATTTCGAAGGGATTGATACGGGCGGCGGCTTCCGCTTCAAGATCCAGATCGAAGATCCAAACATCGACAATGGCGGTGAAAACCCGGGCGGCGATTGGGTGTTTGTCCCGGATGGCGACAGCACCCTCGGCGATGCGCAAGGCACAGGCTCGTACTTCTGGGAGTTCCTAGGAGACGGAAACCTGTCGCCAAACGCCCCACAAGAAGACAGTATCCTGACCTTCAACATCTTCGTTCCAGAAGGTGAAGAAGGAAACTATACGCTGCGTCTACGTGCTGGCCGCGAAACCGGCGATCCGGGTGATGCTCGCAACGACATCTGGGTACGGATTGATGATGATGCTGAAGCGCTGCAAGTGAATGAAACAAACAGCGTTTCCAGTGACGGCTTCATCAAAATCTTCGGCAACCCGACGGGAAGCTGGGGCTATGCGAACGCAATTGACAGTGTGTCCGAGGAAGAGCCGAACTTTACCGCGGTGTTCGAATTG
Organism: Henriciella sp.; assembly: GCA_039970335.1. Classification (GTDB taxonomy): domain Bacteria; phylum Pseudomonadota; class Alphaproteobacteria; order Caulobacterales; family Hyphomonadaceae; genus Henriciella. The sequence goes on from JBDVMC010000019.1 coordinate 9,817, forward strand.
GAAGCTGGCTTCCACACAATTGAACTTGCGGGCCGTTCACCTGGCTTCAATGTCGACTTCATCGAGTTCAACAAAGGCGGAAATCCGGGCGTCAATGATGCGGACTCTCAGTTCATTGCGACCGGCGATACCGCTCCAGTCGTCAACGACCAGATTGAGGATATCGCGCTACAGGTCGGCAACGGGTTTAGCTTCGCAATTCCAAGCGATGCCTTTACCGATGCCGATGGCGACACGCTCTTCATCGATACGTCTAACCTGCCGGATGGCTTCACATTCGAGAATGGCGTGCTCTCTGCCGGTCCTGATCTGCCGATCGGCACCTATCCGATCACGATCACGGCCACCGATGACGACTTAAATGTTGCCGTCCAGACCTTCGTGGTCTCGGTCAGCGAAGACATCCCAGTGAGCGATTTCCAAGCAATTGTCGAAACCGGTACGGACGACATCGAATTGGGTTCAAGTCTCAACAGTGGAGATCTGGAAACCGACAAGGTCGTTCAGATCCGCCTAACTATCCAGGATGGCGTCTCAAACGTGACCTCCGTTGAAAGCGCCCTCTTCAGCTTCGTCTCAGACCGCGGACAAAGCGGAACAAGCACGCTGAACTTCGAAGCCCGTCCATCCTATGACGCGCTGCCATTCGCTCAGACCAGCGATTTTGTTGGCAATGGTCAGTCCATCACCTTCAGTGAGAGCTGGAGCGACAACCAAGCCGTCTCGGGCCTCATCGACCTTGCGCCGCTGATCAATGATCTGATCGCCGACCAAGGCGCACTGAACGCCGGTGACGTTATCAACCTTCAGCTGACAGGATCAGGTGCGACCCGTTACATCATCCAAGCGTCTCCGGTTTTGGAGATTTCAGGATCTGGCGGCACGGGTACGACCAACCAGGCGCCAGTTGTGGCGAGCCCTGTGCTCGACACTGAGATACTGGCGGATGGTTTGGTAGATATCGATCTATCAGCTGTCTTCACCGACCCGGATGATGATGCCCTCCAGCTCGACGTGGTTGGTTTGCCAGATGGTGTAACCTTCAGTGGCACCTCGATTACCGGAACGCCTACCGAAAGCGGTGAGTTCACCGTCACGGTCACAGCGAATGATGGCGAGGCGACCACCGCAGACGTATTCATTCTGACAGTTCTATCTGATGAAGACACTGAGCCTGTGGTCGATGTGGAAATCCCTGATCAGAGCGTAAATGTTGGAGAAGCGTTTAGCTTCGCTGTTCCAGCGGATGCATTCTCTGATGCAGATGGCGACCTCTTGACCATCACATCTGTGAACACGCCAGATGGGTTCTCTTACGATCCGAACACAGACACGTTCACAGCCGATGGCGACCTTGATCCGGGCACGTATACGCTCATCGCTCAGGCCGCGGACGACGATGGCAATACAGTCCAGCAATCCTTCGATGTGACGGTTAATGACGTTGTGCCAGTCGGCGACTTCCAAGCGCTTGTTGAAGCCAACTCAGACGACATCGAATTGGGCTCAAGCCTCAACAGTAGTGATTTGGAAACCGACAAAACCGTCCAGATCCGCCTTACCATTCAGGATGGCGTCTCGAACGTCACCTCTGTGGAAAGCGCCCTCTTCAGCTTCGTTTCCGAACGCGGGCAAAGTGGAACAACGACGCTGAACTTCGATGCACGTCCATCCTATGACGCGCTGCCATTCGCCCAGACCGGCGACTTTGTTGGCAACGGTCAATCCGTAACCTTCAATGATAGCTGGAGCGACAATCAAGCCATCTCAGGCCTCATCGACCTTGCGCCATTGATCAATGATTTGATCGCGGACCAAGGCGCGTTGAACGCCGGTGACATCATCAACCTGCAAGTGACGGGCTCGGGTGCAACCCGCTATATCGTCCAAGCGAGTACGGTGCTGGAGATTGACGGTACTGGTGGGGGCACGTCGCCGCCACCTCCACCCCCTCCTCCGCCACCGCCGCCGCCACCAACAGCGCCGGATGCAGACGATGATGCGGCAAGCACGAGCCTGAACACAGCCACAACTATCAATGTCCTCGCGAATGATAGCGATGAGAATGGCGACACGTTGAGCGTTTCGGACTTCACCGACCCAGACAATGGATCGGTCCAAGACCTCGGTGATGGTGAGCTGCAATATACGCCAGATCTCGGATTTGTTGGCACCGACACGTTCACCTACACCGTGAGCGATGGTGGCCTGACATCAGAAGCGACAGTCACCGTGACCGTCACCGACCCAGGTGCGTTCAATGTCGTCAATGCCGCTCCAGGGGTAGAGAATCTCCGCGGCACGGATGGTGCGGATGCCTATACGTTCGCGCCTGGCACTTCCATAAATGGGGCGATTGATACCGTCCTTGATTGGGCTCCAGGAGATGTCATCGACCTCTCCGGTCTTGGCCTCAGCGAAGGTGACTATGAGATCAGAACCATTTCAGGTGGCAATATTGTCAAACTGATCGAGGGCTTCGGCTCTGGTGAATTCCACGTGAAGATCAATCTGAATGGCTTTAGCCAGGAAGAGCTTTTGGACTCGGTGATCTATGCGCCAAGTGCAGCGGCTGCACCTGCGAGTTTCGCAAGCTTTGCAAGCTTCAGCACGTTCTCCGTATCGGAGAGCGAACCGCTCGCACCGACCGAAGACGACGAGGAAGAACAGATCAGCTCCGTCATGACAGAGCTCTTCAGCCCAGCCGACACCGGTGAACCATCCGTCGAAGAGGTGCCGATTGAGCTGAATAGCTTCTCTACTTCTAACGCGGTAGAAGAAGAGGAAGAACAGATCGAAGTGCTGCAAGAGCAATCTGTCGATCCTGACGAGCTCAATGTCGTCAATGCTAGTTCGGGCATGGAGAACCTCAGAGGCTCCGATGGCCCTGATGCGTATACGTTTGCGCCAGGAACATCAGCGACCGGCGCGATTGATAACTTGCTCGACTGGGCCCCTGGCGATGTCATAGATCTCTCTGGTCTAGGATTGAGCGAAGGCGATCTGGAAGTCCGGACGATCTCGGGCGGCGCAACGATCAAACTGATCGAAGGCTTCGACTCTGGTGACTTCCAAGTCAAAATCGATCTGAATGGCCACAGCCAGGAAGAGGTTCTAGACTCAATTATCTACGAGCCGATCGTCGAAACAGACGAAGCTGATGCCAAAGGCGCTTCAGAGGTGGTCATGGAACCCGTCAAAGAGTTCGATGATGAAGATGGGGAAATCGGTGCGCTCATGTCAGAGCTATTCGATCCAGCAGCGTCTACAGAAGATTCATCTGTCGATCTGACTGAGTTCTCAGCGCCGACCTCGGCACCGGCAGCAGCGCCGGGCGGAGCTTCGTTTGAGCAGCAGGATGATGGCTTGCTGTCAGGCGAAATGCTGATCAACACTCCAGACTGGGATCTCGCATAATTCGCGAACGGTTCTCGGGCTGGAAACAAAATTGAGATGGCCTAAATACGGATTGGGCAGACTAAATCATCAAAGACTCGCGAAATGGGATTCTCCCAAATGCGCTTACGTCAGAGATATTAAGTCTGCTCTTTCCGACTTGGCCGAGGCATTTCCAATCTAAATCAACCTGCGAGAGTTGTCCGCGTTCAGCGAGGCTGACTCGGTTTGCCCAACGCACTGAAAATGGCAAAATGACGCCTATTAATTTCCACGTGCGTGAGTGAAAAGAAGACAGAGCTCTTCAAATTTCGGGTCGCGTGAAAATGACAGATATCGAAACGCGTTATCAGCGCCTCGTCGAGAAGGCCTATTCAGCGGCGTCATCCCGAGATGGGTATCAAGACGTGCTCACTCAAACACATCGATATTTGTTCGGAGAAGAAGCTAAGCTCCACGCAGATATACCGCGAGGCGGCGCACGTGACATCGCTCTGGAAATGCATTTGCCTCAGCTGAGAATGATGTTTGAGGAACGCGATGCTGCAGCGAAAGCGGCGGATCAGAATTATGCCGTCCTGACCATACGTCAGCGAGATGGACGTACAGAAGCTAACGCAGCAGCACAGCGTCTGTTTGATAGTACGTTTCCTTGCCAGCTTGAGACCCTACCCTTCGATCGAGCGAGCCTTCAGAGGATTACTGCAATCGTGCACGCGGGCGGGTCTGAATTGGATCTGGTCCTCGCGAGGGTTGGCGAGGACGGTCCTGTATCTTGTTTGGCGACCATTCGGCAGCTGGATCCCGGCATTTCTGAGGTATCAATCTCTTACCTGGACTGGACCCCTGAACTAACGGGCCGCGTGGCGCGCACCTTAGGTTTGACGACAAAAGAACAAGACGTATTCGCCGGGTTTGCGAACAATCTAAATCAAAATGAAATTGCCGAACTGAACAATCGCTCTGTTGAAACGGTTCGCTCTCAATCGAAGAGCATTTTGCGGAAAACGGGCTGCGCACGAATGACGGAAGTCGTCCAGATTGCTGCGGGTTTAGCCTATCTGCTTGATCAACAGAAACTCACTCCAGAGAAGGGGGCCGCCCCGCTTGTTTGGGAGACCCCGACGTCAAATATGGCGACGCTGTCTCGCCCCGCTCTAAGAACACTCGCCTATTATGAAAGAGGTGAAGGAACGCGCCCCGTCTTGTACCTTCACGGCTTCCTTCAAGGACCGTTCTTCACACCCGCTTTTGAGGACGCGCTCACGCAAGCAGATATCCGCCTAATCTGCCCTTCCCGGCCGGGGTTTGGCTATACAACAGGCAGCAAAACCAGATCCGCATATGAGCAAACCGCTCTCGAAGACGCGATCGCTCTGCTTGATCATCTGAGCATTGATCGAACCGCCTTGGTTTGCCATCAATTGTCGACCAATCACGCCTTTCGGCTAAAGGCAAAAGTGCCCGATCGGATCAGCGCAATGGTTATGGTGAGCGCAAGCCCGCCAATTGATGATGTTTATTTAAAACAAATGGATACCCCAACCCGGATCGCGGCAGCGACGGCCCGCCACACCCCCAGCGTTCTAAAACTAATCAATGAAGTGGGGATACGAAATTATCGGCGAAATGGCGGCCCGCATGCATTCCTGCAATCGCGATACAAAAGCTCGAGAATGGATCTTGCGACACTGAACGACCCGACGCTGACCAAGCCACAGATCGATGGTGTGTTTCACTATATCGAACAAGGCTCCGAAACTCTGGTCAGGGATGCCGCCGCCTCTATGGCTGATTGGAGCGACTTGTTTGTCAGTGAAGACTGTCCGCAAAGATGGCTGCACGGTGCCGAGTGCAAAGCCCTGCAGGTCGATGCTGTCAGAGACATCGTTCAATCACGTTTACAAGCGCGATATGATGTCGTGCCTGGGACCAGCACCAACCTCATTCATCAGGATCCCGAACGTGTGGTATCGGCGATCGAAAAGTCACTCTGATGAAGGTGCTCCGCGCTTCTAATAGTCGGCGCATTCCGCCCGAGTCGTGGTGCGACCATCGCGCGAAGTGATCGAGCTATTGCTGCAATAGCTTGGCTTCCAGTCTTGGAAACTATTCCCGAACGCTTGAATTTGCTCGCTGAGAGTCGGCACACGCGCCGTTGGCGGAATAGGCTTTTGTAGATCAGCGATCATTTGCTCATTGCGCTCATCAATGGCTGCGTTGCGGGCGGCCTGCGCATCGAGGCTCGCGACTTGATCGCAGCCGTCCTGGTAGCCCAGAGTGCAAGACTTGGCGAAGATGTGACGATTGAAATTGTCCCCGTCTAACCAAAATGTGTTGCTCGCATAAGCATAGCACGACCAGCCATCCCCCGCACCGCAGCCTGCTTTGGCGTATGTCGTTGTGTTATTATTTTTCTCTCCAAATGCATGGTAGGCGGTTGTTGCCGCCATGGCGCAATTGTCTTTCGATGCTTCGGCGTCGCAAGCCTTTTGATAAGCGGCGAAGCTTTTTGGATAAGCCTCATCCTCATAGGCTAAAGTGCCCTCGATGGCGCATGCGCCGATATTTCCAAGTTCGCAGCCGCGTGCGGCCATAGCCCGCGCGGAAACCGGGTTTTTCTGAACGCTGTTCACCCCGTGATGGAAGGAGGCAGCCGCCAGTTCGCAATTGTCCGCATTGCCATAATCACAAGACCGATAGAGCGCGTGCTCGGCTTGATCTGGTTCGGCTTGCACGCCTTCTCCGCCTTTGAGGAAATGATAGGCCATATAGCACCCAAAACTCACATCTTTCGCGTCGAGAAACTGATCATCGCCCGGCTCAGACATGCAAGCCCGACGAAACCCGGTGAGCGATATTTCAGCATCCGTTTCGACATCGCTGTTCGTGGCAAATGGACTAAACCAAAAGCCTTGTGACACGCACGCTGACGCCAATCCGCGGTCGCAACCGATCCGATACGAGGCGCCGACATAGACCGGGTCATAGGAAGGCTTATCTTCGTCGGAGAAAAAGGCTGGCGCGCCATAGCATAAGAGAGGGTCACCATGCATGCACCTGATCGAGGACGCCTCTTTATAGATTTGCAGTGCACGAGGATCTTCGATCGGCTTGTTGGTCGCATCCAACACCATCCCGGTTGCGTACTCGCACATCTCCAAATTGCCATAGCGGCAGGCTTTCAAGAGATAGTAGCCGGTATAGAGCTCGCTCTTTGGCACACCATCCAGGCCCTTGAGGTGCTGATCAGCCAAATTTTCGCAAGCCCCATACCCGCCGTCTTGGCCGCACTGAGCGATCCACTCGGGATTGCCGAGGTCAGGCAAGGTTGCGGGCTCAAAGCCAAAAGCGTCAGGCGTGGTGATGAATGGCACCGCAAGCATAGCGGCAACGGCACTTAAAAGTCTTAGGTAGCGTAACATGAGATCTCTTCATTTGATGATCTTATGCTAAAGCCGCGTCGCGGCTGACACATCACCCCTAAGGGTGACGATTGAGTTTTAGTCGCCTTCTCAGGACGGTGACCTGATACGCCAACCGCATGTTGTTATAGGTTTGCCCAAAAGCTTCAGCTTGCGAACTAAGATGCACCTTTGGGGTTTGCGGTTTACTTTGCGATGTAAACCGCTTGCGGCACCATGTATTCGAGCAACCCGTCTTCGCCGTTTTCTGCGCCAAAGCCTGAATTTTTATGACCCGCGAACGGTGTATCAGGACGCAAATTCAGATTCTGATTGATCCAGATCGTCCCAGTTTCCATACGTCGGGCGATCTCAAGCGCCTTGTCGGTATCCTTTGACCAGACGGCTCCAGCGAGGCCATATTCGGAGGCATTGGCACGATCGATAACCTCATCGACATCAGCAAATTTTAGCATCGGAAGGATCGGGCCAAACGCCTCCTCCTGAACGACCCGGGCGCTTTCCGGCGGATTGTCTACGATCGTGACTGGAATGAAATACCCTCCACCCTCTGGGATTTCCGCCCCCTGAAGCATCGTCAGGTCGTTGGCTTTAGCATCGTCCAACAAGTCCATCACACGGTCATATTGCCGTTTATTTTGAACCGGCCCCAAATTCGTTCCTTGGTCTGCGCCGTCACCCACTTTGGTGGCTTTCGCGATTGCAACCATGCGGTCGCGCAATCCGTCATAGACATCTTCATGAACGTATAGACGCTTTGTAGCGATACAAATTTGGGCGGTATTAAAGAACGCGCCAAAGAAGATCTTCTGAGCCACATCATCCAGGTCGACATCGGGCAAGACGATTGCCGCATCATTGCCTCCCAGCTCGAGGGTCAGGCGTTTCAGATCCTTCGACGCACTTTCCATGACGCGTTTTCCGGTCTCGGTAGAGCCAGTGAAGGATATTTTGTCAAAGCCCGGATGCGCCGTCATCCACGGCCCCAGGCGGTCGCCGCCGGTAATCACGTTCAAGACACCTGCTGGGAGGATCTCACGAAAGATCTCGCCCATTTTCAGCGTGCAGAGCGGCGTAAACGGTGAGGGTTTCAACACCATCGTATTGCCCGCCAAAAGCGCCGGCGCGATTTTCCAAACCGACAGTGTCACCGGGAAGTTCCAAGGCGCGATGGCACACACCACGCCAAGCGGAACATATTTCGTCTCAATATATTGGGTGTCTGAATCTTCGGAGATATGAACCGGTGGACGCATGGCTGAAACCGCGTGGAGCCATTGCGCGGCGCCTTGTATTTCCTGAACAGCTTGATCAACCGGCCGCCCCTGCTCGCGCGTAAACACGCGCGCGAGCTCATCGGCATGCTGCAGAAGCGCGTCGCCCATCTTCGCTAGACATGCGGCCCGTTCTTCAACTGGCGTGGAACGCCACCCTGGAAATGCCGCCCGCCCGGCCTCAATCGCTTCGTCGAGCTGGGCTTGCGAGCATTCTGGCGCAGACTCAAATGGAGCGCCCGATGCCGGGTTGAAGACATCAAAAGTGCCGTCCTGACCTGCGACGCCTTTGCCACCGATCGTCATTTGAAATCCGCTATTGATATCCATGCTTAGGCGCTCCGCTGCTCTATCTCTGATTATTCAATCATAAGAAGCGGACAAACACCATCACTCAACCTTTCCGGTTATCGAAGGGAGAGTCGCCCTCAACGCAAAGCGGCAAGAGCGTCAAAAGGACTGCTTGAGCGCGCTGGCTTTTCTGGGACGGGTTCACGACGCTGTGGGCGAGCATTCTCGTTTTTCATGCTGAGACTGATGCGGCCACGCTGGACATCAACTTCTTTCACACGCACCCGAACAACTTGTCCGGTTTTGACGATCGTGTGCGGGTCTTTGACAAATGTGTCAGCCAGCTCAGAGATATGGACGAGGCCATCCTGGTGGACGCCGATATCAACGAACGCACCAAACGCAGTGATATTGGTGACCACACCTTCCAGGCGCATATCAGGCTTCAAATCCGTAACCTTTTCGACGCCGTCTTTGAACGTTGCCGTTTTAAATTGTGGGCGCGGGTCGCGGCCGGGCTTTTCCAATTCAGACAAGATGTCTTCAACCGTCGGAACCCCGAAGGTTTCGTCGGCAAAACTCTCCGGGTTTAGCTTTGCGAGAAAGCTCTTGTCGCCAATAATCAAATCCAATTTACGGCCAGTGGCTTTCGCGATTTTCTCGACAACCGAATAAGCTTCGGGATGCACAGCAGACGCATCAAGCGGGTTCTTGCCATTCATGATCCGCAAAAACCCAGCCGACATTTCGTAAGCCTTAGGTCCCAAGCGCGGCACTTTCTTGAACTCAGTGCGTTTCTTGAACGGTCCATTCTTGTCTCGATAGGCAACAATGTTCTCCGCTATGCTCGAATTCAATCCGGAAACCCGGGCCAGCAAAGACGCAGACGCCGTGTTCACGTTGACGCCAACCGCATTCACACAGTCTTCGACAACACCGTCCAGCGAGCGTGCGAGCGAAGCCTGATCAACATCATGCTGATATTGCCCGACGCCAATCGCTTTTGGCTCAATCTTTACAAGCTCCGCCAGCGGGTCCTGCAAGCGGCGCGCAATCGAAACAGCGCCGCGAATGCTGACGTCCAAATCTGGAAACTCTTTGGACGCAAGCTCAGAGGCGGAATACACTGAAGCCCCCGCTTCAGAGACCATGATCCGGGTCAGGTTCAGCTCAGGCATCTTGGTTGAAAGCTCGGCGACAAGCTTATCTGTCTCGCGCCCGGCTGTTCCATTGCCGACGCTCACCAGCTCAACTTTGTGTTTCTTGGAGAGGGCTGCCAGAGTCGCCAGCGATCCGGCCCAATCTCGTCGAGGTTCATGTGGATAGATGGTTGCTGAATCGAGCAATTTTCCAGTCGCATCCACGACGGCAATCTTACAGCCGGTTCGGATACCGGGATCAATTCCCATCACTGTTTTTGGTCCAGCCGGCGCGGCAAGCAGCAAATCATGCATGTTGCGTGAGAAGACTTTGATTGCCTCACCATCAGCCGCCTCTTTCAGGCGCCGTATGAGGTCCGTGGAGCTTGAAGGCGCCAGTTTGCTTTGCCACGCCACTGCGGCGGTTTCAGCGAGCCAATCGTCCGACGCCCTGCCCTTTTTGGAAATACCGAAATCTGACCGAATAAGCCCCACCGCTGGATGCTCTCGCGCTTTATCATGTGGCACGGCCAGCTTGACCCGCAGAACGCCTTCTTTCTGTCCGCGCAGCAAAGCCAAGGCGCGGTGCGACGGCATTTCATTGATCGGTTCATCAAAATCAAAATAGTCGGCGAATTTCGCGCCGTCTGCCTCTTTTCCCTTAACCAGAGAGGACCCAAGCTTGCCATCAGACCAGACCATTTCGCGGACCTTTCCGACCAGGCGCGGCGCTTCGGCTATCCGTTCAACAATGATGTTTCGTGCGCCTTCAAGCGCGCTATCCGCATCCGCAACGCCCTTCTTATCAGACACAAAGGATTTCGCTTCGGCTGTCGGCACCAAAGCCGGGTCAGTCAAAAGACGTTCCGCCAGAGGCTCAAGCCCGGCTTCTTTGGCAATCATGGCCTTGGTACGCCGCTTTTGTTTGTAAGGTGCGTAAAGGTCTTCAAGCGCGACTTTCGTGCGCGCCAGCATGATATCGCGCTCGAGTGACGGCGTCATTTTGCCTTGCTCGCGGATGGTGTTCAGAATGGCGTCGCGCCGTTTCGCGAGTTCGGTCAAATAGTCCAACCGCTCGGCAAGCGCGCGCAATTGCACATCATCCAGCCCGCCGGTTCGCTCTTTACGGTAGCGCGCAATGAACGGAACTGTGGCGCCCTCTTCCAGCAACTCCATCGTGACGGCCACTTGGCGTTCGGCGACGCCCAATTCGTCGGCAATCATCTGCGCAATTGAAAGTGGCTTCCCCGAAGACCTAGACTGAGACGGGTTGGACATGACTGAACTTCCTCAAAATACGGGTGAAATGGGTCGCCCCATCAAAACTCCCTGAGCAATTGCATCAGAACCGTTCACACTTCGTTTACGAGATTGAGAGGCTTCCGTTTTACTGCAGCGTCTCGCGCTTCAGAAGTGCAGCAATGCTGGAAGGTGCCCCGCGAATGATAAATATCGGCCGCATTTAAGCCGCCGCAACCGCAATTCTCTAGCGGTTCTCAAAGCGCCGAAGCCGGTCAACGAGCGCTGCGATGCGTTTGGGGGTCGGCTTTTTTAGAACCTCGAGCAGCTTTCCACGATCAGCCGGTTCAGGGTCAGACGTATCGTTCGCAACCGGGAGCTTTGGTGGCGGCGTTTTATCTTTTGTCATAGATGCACCCCCCACAAGTGCAGTCGCCGTAACGGCCATTTGCGAGACGCAAAGCAACAAAGTTGCCGCTACCTTTGATCCAGCGTACTAAATTTCAAACATGAAACAATCGCATGGGTTCGATACGAGACATGAAAAATTTCGAATACAAGGGACTCAACGCAACGCTCCTCGAAACACTTGTTGTTGTCTATCAAGAAAACTCGGTCAGTCTGGCCGCAGATCGACTGAAAATTAGTCAGTCAACTTTGTCTCATCGGTTGGATCGGCTCAGAGATATATTCGATGACCCGCTATTTGTGCGCAGCGGGCGCGGCATCCAATCGACCAATGCGTTGCAACGGAAGATACCCGAGATCATCAACATCACAGCCGCGATGCAATCGCTGCTCACATCGCACGAACTGGATGTGTCATCTTTTGCGGGTGAGTTTTCGATTGCGGCTTCGGACTATGAGCGCAGCGTGCTGGTGTTTGAAACCTGTCGCGACCTGCAAAAGCAAGCTCCCGATTTGAGTTTCAGATTCAAGTGGGAACAATTCGATAATTCAGAAGCGCTCAGAAGCGGTCAATTTGACCTTGCATTGGCGCCATTCACATCTCCTGCTGCCAGCGCCGAAATCCGCCATGAAACTCTGTTTCGAGACACGCTCGAATGTTTCTTCGCACCTGGAAGAAAACCTCCCCCTAAAACCCTTGGGCAGTATTTGGATCGTGACCATATTTCGGTAATGCTATCGGAGCGCGATCAAAGTTTTATTGATCAAACTCTAAACCTTCTTGGCTATCGCAGGCGTATCAAGTTCATCGTTCCAAGTATTTCGGAAGTGCCTGCTTTATTGAGAGATAGCGACTATCTCGTGACGCTCCCCGCTTCCATGAGCGCGACGATCATGAAGGATTTCGAGCGTTCCACTCCGCCGTTTCAGTTGCAGACCCTAAACTGCGGGATGTTCTGGCACGCGGCGACCGAGACGTCGCCGAAGCATAAATGGGTTCGCGATGCGCTGATCCGAAAATCACAAAATATGCGCAGGGACGAGTTTGGCCATGTCGCATTGGGCAAACGGGGAACCGGCCCTCGTTGAAGAGACCGCGTCCCCTTTTCCATCGAAGACGGCGCATCTCAAGACGCTGTTTAGATTGTCAGACGATATAAAAACGATAATCATTGCGAACGTTTCTGGGAGGGAACTGCGATGGGCTTATCAAGACGTACGCTATTGTTGAGTGGCGCCGGCCTCGGCCTTGCGGTTGGGGTTCCGGCCGTGCAGCATTTATCATGGGGCGCGAAAGACTTTGTCCGTGACGGTTACTCGCCGCTCCCCCCGGAGGCTCCGAGCGGCGAAGAGAGCTGGATAAACTGGTCGGGCAGCCAACGCGCGACCCCCAAGATGATCAGCTTTCCCTCGCAAGAAACCGATATCGCAGAGTTGCTCAGCGGCACAAATGACCGGGTGCGCCCGGTTGGAAGCGGGCACTCATTCTCAGGACTCGCGCCCAGCGAGGGCACGATGGTCGATATCAGCGCTTTGGAAGGCCTTTACGGTTTTGATGCTGAGACAGGGCGCGCGACATTTGGCGCGGGAACACGTCTCTTTCACGCCGCCGAAGAACTGGACAAAGTTGGTCGCGCCTTCCCGAACCTGCCTGACATTGATGTTCAAACCCTTGCCGGGTCATTCTCCACCGCGACGCATGGAACCGGCAATACGCTCACCGCGATGCATGACTATATCGAGCAATTCCGGATGGTGCTGGCGTCCGGGGAGATCGTTGACGTGGATGCGGCGAGCAATCCAGACCTGTTCGCTGCGGGCAAAGTCTCGCTCGGCGCGCTCGGCATCATCACGCAATACACATTGCGGACCGTGCCTGAGTTCAACCTGCATCGTCAGTTGAAGATTGAACCGGTAGAGCCCTTCCTCGACCGTGTGGAAGAGCTAGGCGAAACCCATCGCAATTTCGAGTTCTTCTATTCGCCAAGCACCGGGATGGTGGCCTGGCTGGCCCACAATATTTTTGAAGGCGAGGTCTCAGGCCGCGGCGAAAGCGAAGACGACGAATCTCTGGAAGGCCTGAAACAACTCCGGGATATGTTTGGATGGTTTCCATGGCTACGCCGCCGGATCGCTCAATCAGCGTTTCCGACCGGCATCGTCGAGGATTCCAGCGACGAGTCGTGGCGTCTTTTGGCCACCACGCGGCCGATCAAATTCAATGAGATGGAATACCATATTCCGCGAGAAAGCGGCGTCGCGACGGTTCGCAAGATCATCAAAATGCTCGACAGCCGGAAGGATGCGTTCTTTCCAATCGAGTATCGCCACATCGCTTCGGACGATGCCTGGCTCAGTCCGTTCCGAGATGGACCAAAATCTTCCATTGCGATCCACGCCGCTGTCGACGAGCGCTACGATTATTTCTTCACGGATTTCGAACCGGTGTTCCGGGCCGTCGGAGGGCACCCGCATTGGGGCAAGCATCACTCGCTGGGCAAGAGTGATTTCGTGGACCTCTATCCCGAGTTTGAGCGCTTCTTAGAGATCCGGCGCGACCTCGATCCAGACGGGCGTTTCTTGAACCCTCATCTTGCAAAAGTGTTCGGGGAGAATTTTGATGGTTAGACTATCCAGACGCACCCTCATCTTGGGCGGTGTCGGCATCGCAGGAGCGGTTACTCTTATGAACAAACCCAGTGATCAAAGCGGCCCACGAGCGCCCTATTTCTTGGATGTCCAGAAAGCGCTCATTGACGCCAATATCGTAAACCCGACTTTGGTGATCGACCGAACACGTTTGAACCAGAACATAGATACGCTGACGGGTCATTTACCGGCCGGCATGGGCTATCGGATAGTTGCCAAATCTCTGCCCTCACTTGGCCTGTTACAACACATCAGGCAGCGCGCTGGGACCGACCGTCTGATGACCTTCAATCAACCGATGCTTTCTACGCTCTCAGCAGAAATGCCGGGCGCAGGTCAGTTGCTCGGCAAACCTTTGCCGGTCAGAGCCGCCGCCAAATATCTCGAAACCCTGCCCGCTGACCTAAGCGACGCCGCAGATCGCATCCAATGGCTGATTGATACGAAGGGTCGCCTTCTCCAGTATGAAGCGCTGGCCCAAGGCCTCGGACGAACATTCGCGATTAACATCGAGCTGGATGTCGGATTGCACCGCGGCGGGTTTGAACCCGGCGGCGACTTGAATGACGTGTTGGAAACGATCAATCGCTCGAGCGTACTGACCTTTGCCGGGTTCATGGGTTATGAACCACACCTGCCCGCCCTCCCCACGACGATGGGCTGGCGCGACAAAGCGAAAGCGGGCGCGTGGCGTCGATATCGCGAAGCGCTGAATCAGGCAGAGGCGATCTTCGACGAAGAAACCATGGCGGGCATCACGCGCAATGCTGCGGGCAGCCCAACGTACCGATACTATGAAGACACGTCCCTCGCGAATGAGATTTCGGCCGGATCATGTCTGGTGAAGCCTACCCATTTCGATAGCGAGCTGTTGGAGCCGCATCTACCGTCCAGCTTCATCGCCACGCCCGTTATCAAATCCATGCCGACAACCCGCATGCCGGGCCTCGAATTCGCGGATGGCGCGACACGGGCCTGGAACCCGAATTCCAGCAAAACCGTCTTCATCTATGGCGGGCATTGGCTCGCGGACCCCGTCGACCCGCCAGGCCTGAGTTTCAACTCAACCTTTGGTCGTTCGTCCAATCAGGAAATGCTGAATGGAGGGCCAGGCCTGGAAATCGCCGCTGACGATTTCGTGTTTTTCCGCCCGCACCAAAGCGAGGCTGTGTTCCTGCAATTTGGCGACATCGCCGTCTACGAGGATGGCGCGATCGTCGACACCTGGCCCGTCTTTGAAGCGTCTGCCTAGGCGCTCAAAATCGGGTAAAACGCACCTTGCGCCGGGCTCGCTCATCGGAAACAATGCCCTATGCAAGACAAACTGCGACACCTTCCTCAAGTCCAAAGCCTGTTAGAAACCGAGCTTGCTGAGCAGCTGATTGAGCGGTTTGGACGCGAAGACGTCACCGATGCAATCCGCGAAAAGCTCGCCGCGGCCCGGTTTGAAATCATGGCTGCCGCCCCTGAAGACACCGCGCAATTTTCCGCTGGCGAGACGATGTCTGCGATTGCCGCTGATCTTGAAGCGGCGTCGAAGTCGACCTTACAAACCGCAATCAACGCGACCGGCGTGATTATCCACACCAATCTCGGACGCGCGCGCCTGGCGCCCGAAGCGATCGACGCCATACAGTCGATCGCTGCCGATTACTCCACGCTAGAACTCGACCAAGAGACCGGCAAGCGTGGGTCTCGCCACGCCCATGTCGAAGCGCTGATTTGCAAACTCGCAGGGGCCGAGGCGGCGATCGTCGTGAACAATTGCGCCGGGGCGATTTTGACCTGCCTTTGCGCACTCGGAGCGAACCGAGACGTGATCGCATCACGCGGTGAGATGGTGGAAATTGGCGGCTCCTTTCGGATGCCCGACGTCATCACGCAGAGCGGCGCGCGCCTGGTCGAAATCGGCACGACGAATAAAACACACTTGAGCGATTATGCAGGCGCGGTTTCAGATCAAACCGCCATCCTTCTGAAGAGCCATACGAGCAATTATGCAGTGGTCGGCTTCACCTCTACCCCAACTCGACAAGAGCTTTCCGCCTTAGCGAAGCAGCACGACGCGATTTTGGTGGAGGATCTTGGCAGCGGCGTATTGATCGACTTGAAGCCCTTCGGCCTCTCCAAAGAACCGGTTGTTCGCGAAGTGCTGGAGGCCGGTGTCGACGTCGTCACGTTCTCAGGTGACAAGCTACTCGGCGGGCCGCAAGCGGGCATCATTGCTGGCAAGAAGGCGCTGATCGAGAAGATCAAATCCCATCCCATGGCGCGGGCCGTTAGGATCGACAAACTCTCGCTCTCGGCTTTGCGGGCAACACTGGAACTCTATTGCGCGCCGAACCGTCCGACGGAGCGAATTCCTGTCCTCCAAACACTATCCGAACCGATCGAAAGCGTTCAATCGCGTGCGGAAAGCCTGCTGGGTTTGATTGGAGCGCGCGAAGACATCCAGGCGGAATTGGTGTCCAGTATCGCGCGCGCCGGCGCCGGGTCGCTGCCAAACCAGGACTTGCCCAGCTATGCGCTGGCGCTGACCAGCGCGGCCCACTCTGCGGACCAATTGGCCAAAGCTCTGCGTCTGGCGACCACGCCCATTCTTGGCCGGATCACCAAGGATCAGCTTCTCCTCGATATGCGCGCCGTCGCGTGGGAAGAACTGAAAACGATCGCCGATGCCATCAACGCGCTCCCGGCCCAATGACCCCAAAAGTCATCGCTGTGGTGGGCCATGTCGATCATGGCAAAACCTCGCTTGTGAGAGCTTTGACCGGAATAGAAACGGATACGCTCGCCGAAGAAAAAACTCGCGGACTCTCGATCACGCTCGGGTTCGCAAACCTGAAATCCCTTCACCTCATCGATACACCCGGTCATACCGACTTCGTTCGTATGACCGCGTGCGGTGTCAGCGGCGCCGATGCCATACTCCTGGTCGTCTCGAGCCAAGACGGCGTACAGGCCCAAACCGAAGAACACGTGAAACTGGCCGCCTTTTTGGGCGTGACGAGGGCGATTGTCGCGCTAACGAAAACCGACCTCGCTTCGAGTTTAGACCCCGCCGAAACCGAAGCTTCGATCTCCGCGCTGCTTCGGGAGCATGGCTTTGAGACCGCCCCTAACATCCGGTGCGCGATGGGCGGAAAAGAACAGATATCCGACCTCATCGCTGAACTCGAAACGTTCGCGCGTGAAGAGGCTCAACGCCCACCGCTCAACGGCGCCTTCTTACCCGTCGACCGGGTCTTCTCGAAACCCGGTGCAGGCACGGTGGTCACCGGCACCCTGCTCGGCGGCGCACTAAAAAAAGAGGACAAAGTCGCAATCGGACCGAGCGGCCTCGCGGGATCGATCCGAGCACTCCAAATCACCGGCAAAGACGTCCAATCTGCCCAACCAGGCAACAGAGTTTCGGTGAACGTGCGCGGCATGGACACCGCCAGCCTCGGTCGCGGAGACGTCCTCTGCACGCCAGGCGACTTTCGGGCGAGCGAACGATTTGAGGTCCGTATCGCTGCCTTGGGCGACGACGAGCGTCCTCTGAAGCATATGGAACGACTGATGGTCTTGTTCGGGACGTCACATATGCCAGCCCGCCTCCGGCTATATCCGCAGGACGATCTCTCAGTCGAACAGTTCGAATGCTTCGCGCAGCTCGAATTCAACAAACCCCAGATCGCATATGCCGGACAAAAGTTCGTCCTAAGACGGCCAGAAGCGGGACTGACGCTGACAGGCGGCACGATTATCGATCCAGAGGCGCAGGCCATGGGACGAGGCAAAGCCGATCAAGTCGCTGTTCTGAGAGCAGCAACCGCTGGAGGTGTTATCGGCTTGGCGAATGCGATTTCACGCCGGTCCGGAGGCGCCGTCGACTTGAATGAACTCGTGCGCCTAACCCAGCAGCCGAAATCATCCTTGCGGTCCGATCTGGCGAACCATTTCAAGTTTGATGATCCGTCGATGGCCTACCAAACCGAGGCGTTCGATGCGCTGAAATCAAAATTACTGGATGCGTTGCGTATGTTGCATGAGGAACATCCGGTTCGACCACGCGTTGCTGGACAATTGGTTGAAGCACGCTTGCGCCCGGCATCAGAGCAGTTGATCCATCACGTCCAAGCGGCGCTTGTTGAAGATGGCGCAATCGTCTCGGACGAGACCGGTCTCAAACTCGCAGCGCACGATCCGTTTAAGGTCATGTCTGAAGATCAAATCGCGCTTTATCGAGACGCTGAAGCGCGGCTCAGGGCGATGGCCCTCAACCCAAAACCTCTATTCGCTCCAGATACCACTTCGCTATTGCATGACGAGCTTGCTGATCTCTTGGTCTGGAGCGGGTCTGCAGTACACCTCTTCAATGTCGGCCTGAACCAGGGCCTGCTCCTGCATGCGTCCGCGATTGGGGCCGCGCGCGACCTTCTGGTCAACGCCTTTCCGGCTCCCGCCGAGTTCACCACCGGAGACGCCCGCAAAGCCTTGGGCACAAACCGCAAGACGATCGTTCCGCTCCTAGAGCAATTCGACCGTGAAGGATTGACCAAGCGAAACGGAGACGTGCGCCAATTTATACAGTGACGGCTTTCGCTTTCAGCTTGCACCCGCCGACCCCGCGCTTAAGTCTCAGCAGATGCGGAGGCGACTGAAGTCTGGTGGCTTCCATGGTCTTCAAAACCAGTGACGCGTCGTTACCGGCGTGTGGTAGGTTCGATTCCTATCCGCCTCCGCCAAATGCCTGACGCTGCGCAACTTGTAGACAAGCCCCGCATTTCCCGCGAGACTTTGCACTGAAACGATAGAAGAGACGGTGCGATGACAAGCAAACCCAGTTTCGAACTGAACGATCTGAGCGATGCGAAACACGCCTATCCCTCATCGACGCCCATACTGATTTGTTTTGTCAAAGAAGACTGCGAGACCTGTAACCTCGCAGCACCAGTGATCGAAGCTTATCATCAAGCCCACGGCGCACACGCAAATGTCTGGATGGTTAGTCAAACGGCTGAAGGAAGCGTCGTACTCAAAGATCGGCACGGCCTGACCTTGCCTATTCTCGATGATTCCAGCCTCAAAACCTCATTTGCTTTCGACTTCAATATCGTTCCCGCTGTCTATTGGTGCCCGGATGGCGAGCGCGTCGAAACCATGTTCGAAGGCTTTGTGAAATCCGAGTGGAACGACCTGGATCAAGCCATCTCGGCGAAGCTCGGTTCGACGCCAGCGACCACAGACTGGGATACTCTGCCGGACTGGCGTCCGGGCTGTGGATCGAAACATCTCGATCCCGACATTCATGATCGCCTCCGCGCCGAAGCCGATGGCAGCCCCATTCGCGCCCGCAAAATCGATATTGCCAGCGCCGATGATGTTGCTGAGTTCATGTTCGATCAGGGCTTTTCTGATGGCCTGCCACTGGTTCCGCCAACTCCAGAACGCGTAATGCGCATGCTCTCTGGAACAAAGCGCGACGCTCAAGAGGTGATCGCGCAAATGCCCCCGAATATGGGCGATGCGACCGTAGAGAAGATTGCGATCAATGCGGTTATGGCGGGCTGCAAAACAGAATACCTACCCGTCGTGATTGCCGCAATCGAAGCAGTTTGCACGGATGAGTTCAACATTCACGGCGTTATGGCCACAACGATGGGCGCCTCTCCCGTCTTGGTCGTGAACGGCCCTATCGCTGAGCGCATTGGTATGAATGACGGGCTGATGGCGCTCGGCACCGGCAATCGCGCAAATGCAACGATCGGACGTGCGGTCCGTCTCGCGGTGCGAAATATTGGCGGTTCCAAGCCAGGGGGAACAGATCGTTCCACGCTCGGCAGCCCGATGAAATTTACAATGTGCTTCGCCGAGCGCGAGGCACGTTCGCCCTGGTCCCCGCTCCACGTTGAGCGTGGGTTTGAGGTCGGAGAGTCCGTCGTCACCGCGTTCGCGATGACGTCTGGCCCAGCGCATATTGTCGATCAAGAATCGCGTACTCCGGATGAAATCGCGGGCTCGATCGGGATGGGGCTGGAAGCTGTGTTCCTGCCGAAATACCACATGCTGCCGGTCGATACGCTCCTGGTCGTTTGTCCTGAGCATATTGATACGCTGATGAAAGATGGGCCCTACGACAAAGACCGTTTGCGGGATCGCATCCAAGAGGTCACCATGAGGCCGCTGCGCGATATGGTGGCGAATGAGATCTCAGGCGCCGGTATGACGCGCGCGGCGGCCGCCAAACTGAGCGACGAACAGCTCGATCGCGATGTCCCGAAATTTGCCAATAAGAGCTTTATCAATATTGTGGTCGCAGGGTCTGATGCGGGTAAATTCTCGACCGCATTCCATGGCTGGGCGTCTGGCGCGATTGGATCGTCGCCCGTGTCGCGCAAGATCGAAGAGATATGAGTGAAGAAGGAGGAAGAATGACAATAATTCTTGATCCCACCAATGAAACCGTCCCCGTCAGCCGGCAGATTACGCCGCGCTCCGGACAGGTAAAAGGTGTGGTCGGCCTAATGGACATTCGAAAACCGCGCGGAGATATTCTCCTCGACGAGATCGAACGTCTGATGCGTGAGAAATTGCCGGATGTTGAAATCCGACGCTTCGCCAAGCCGACTTTCACCAAGCCCTGCCCTGACGATTTACGGGCGCAGATGAAAGCGGAATGCGACTTCGTCATAGAAGGATTGGCGGACTGAGGGTCTTGTACGACGTGCAGTATGCACGACACAGTCTGGTTTGAAATCCAGGGCCTCCCAGCCATCACAATTGCTTCTAGCGAGTTTCACAATGCAGCGGTGACCCAGCGCGATGCGCTCGGAATGCCGGACGCACGTTTTGTCCTTGTTGATCATCCGATTCAGGATGCCAATGATGATGAAATGCGCGCCAAAGCTGCCGCGGTCTTTGATCAAGTGGTTGAATCGCTCACCACCTAGTCAGGGCCCATTCCTGATTTGATCAGCCCGGTCTATGGATCGGGCTGATTTCGTTTTCGAACTCTGTATGTCTACCAATACCGGCCCACGTGAAAGGAACTTGGACTGAAATGAACCGCCCGATCCCGATCACGCGCGACCTGGTTTTGCTTGGCGGTGGACATGCGCACGCTCTGGTCTTGAAGAAATGGGCCATGACCCCGCTGCCGGGCGCGCAGGTGACGCTGGTCAATCCGGACGTCAAAGCGCCTTATACCGGCATGCTGCCAGGCTTTGTCGCGGGCCATTATACCCGCGCCGACCTCGATATCGATCTGGTTCGCCTCGCCCGCCAGGCCGGCGCTCGTTTGATTGTCGACGAGGCGATTGGGATTGATACGGAACAAAAGCGCGTTCATCTCAAAGGCAGGCCCGAGCTCGCCTATGACACGCTCTCCATCGATATCGGGATCACCTCCAAACGCCCTGAACTCAGCCAACTTGAGCAGCCGGTCATCAAGGCCAAACCTTTGGCGCTGTTTGCCAAGCAATGGGAGGCCCTGCTCGATCATTCGCTGAACAAACGGGAAGCGCCGCAGATCGTCCTGATCGGCGCGGGCGTGGCCGGCGTGGAGCTCGCGCTGTCGATGGTTCACCGATTAGCGGCGCTCGATGTGGAGGGCGCCCACTTGACACTGGTCGAGATGCGAGCCGAGCCATTGGCAGACGTCAATGCGATGGCAAAAAGAGATCTTCTGCGCGCGCTTGAGCAGGCTGGCGTGAAGATCATTTGCAATGCCACAGTCGCGGCCATCGGGGCGAATTCGGTCACGCTCAGCGCGGGCCAGCAGGTAATCCCCGCCAGTTTCGTCTTGAGCACCGCAGGCGCACAGCCACATGCCTGGTTGAGCGATACCGGCCTCACGCTGGAAAACGGCTTCATTGCCGTAAACAAACAGCTTCAAACGCACAGCCATGACGATGTATTCGCGGTTGGTGATTGCGCGCATTTGAGCCACGCGCCGCGCCCGAAAGCAGGCGTCTTTGCCGTGCGCCAAGCGCCCGTGCTCTTCCAGAATTTGCGCGCGAGCCTAACCGGCGGCGACCTGCGCGCTTACAATCCGCAGGCATCTTATTTGAAACTGGTCTCCAAAGGCGGCAAATCAGCGGTAAGCGACAAATGGGGGATCGGCCTTTCAGGCCCCTGGATCTGGCGATTTAAAAACCGCATCGATCAAGCTTTCATGGAGCAATTTCGGGAACCGACCGAAATGCCCAGACAGGATCGCCCCGCGCTGGCGGCAACCGGGGTTGAGACGCTCCTGGAGCGAACAGAAAATCAGTGTGGTGGATGCGGCGCCAAAGTGGCTCAAACGGCCCTGAAAAGCGGGTTGGCCTCCACCGCCTCTAAGGCGGTTTCGGAGGGTGGCCCCTTCGACTTTGATGACGCCGCGGTGCTGCGAAACGGGGATCGTATGCAGGTCTTGAGCACCGACCATCTAAGGGCGTTCAATTTCGATGCCTTTACTCTAGCGCAGGTCGCCGCGGTGCATGCTCTAGGCGATGTATGGGCGATGGGCGGACACCCGAAAACCGTTCTGAGCCATATCATTTTGCCGCCTTTGTCCGCCGCCAAACAGGCCGAAATGATTCGGGAGATCACCATTGCGGCCGAGGCCGTGTTCAAGACTTGCGGCGCGCGGATTGTTGGCGGCCATACGAGTAGCGGCGCGGAACTGACCATCGGTTTTTCGATCCTCGGAGATCTCGCAGCACAGCCGATTAGACTGAAGAGCGCAAAGTCTGGTGATGTCTTGGTTCTCACAAAACCAATCGGGACCGGAGTTGTGCTTGCGGCGGAAATGCAGCAACGCGTAGACGGTGAAGACTATCAGGCGGCCTTGAACAGCATGTGCCGTTTACAAGACAAGGCTTCGGCCCTGCTCGCCCATTCAGCAACGGCGATGACGGATGTCACTGGGTTTGGGCTTGCGGGCCACATGTTGAATATTGCGGACGCGTCTGAGGTAGGCCTTCGCCTCAATCTGAGCGCCGTTCCAATATTATCTGGCGCAGAGGCGCTGGCACGAGAAGGTGTGCGATCGACCCTTTGGCCCGAGAACAATTCGCGCCGAGATCGCCTGAGCATCCCGCCATCACCGCGATTGGATCTGCTATTTGATCCGCAAACCTGTGGTGGCCTCTTAGCGTGCATCCCGGCCGATCAGATAGATCACCTCGCAGCGCAGTTTGAAGACGCAGATGAACCTATCTGGCGGATTGGTGAAGTTGTAGAAGGCTCAGGAATTGTCGGCGAGTAAGCCCGATATTGCGGTCTCGATCAGAGTTGAAATCACAGCGTCCATTCGCTCAAATTCCAATCGACCGAAATTCAATGGCAGAGCCAAACAGCCATGCAGAGCGCCCCATAACATCAAGGCAGAATCTTCAGCGTTTCCAGCCTTCAAGGTCCCGGCGTGCTGCCCTTCAGTGATCGCTTGCGAGAGCAACGCAGGAAGCGCCGCGGTTAGCGCCGATGGACGTCCCTCATCTTTCGGCATGCTCAAGGGGCGCACAAACAAGAAGACACCGCGATAAATCTCTGAATTGTCCCGCGCAAACTTCACATAGGTCTTCAACAGCGCGCGAATCCGATCGAGTGGATCCAGTGTTGCCTGCGCAACGTCTTTCAGGTCTTGCTCGAGACGCGTGACCGGGCCAGTCCATAGGGTTTCCATGAGGCCGCGAAGGCTGCCGAAATAAGTATAGATTGTACCGACCGAAACGCCCGCATGTTTTGCGATCGAACGCGCAGAGACGCCACTTTGGCCTTCTTGATTATAGATCTCTGCCGCCGCTTTTCGGATGCGCTGGCGGGCTTCATCTTTTTGTTCGGCAGTCGCTAAAGGTCTAGGCATGGTGGCTCAACATATCTGAGCGCATGAGGGTTTCAAGCCTCGGCGCCCGCCTCCGCGACGGTATCAACCTTCTGCCCAAGATCTTCGTCGCGCATGCCAAGAAACAGGCTCCAACAACAAATCAGCAACACGATCGTGAACGGCAGAGCTGCGGTGATCGTTCCAGCTTGTAGGGACTCCAGCGCCGCTGTGCCGCCGCCATACAGTAAGGCCGATGCGGTCAGTCCAAGCATACACGCCCAAAACACTCGCTGCGCAACAGGCGCGTCGGTCTTGCCGCCGGATGTGATCGTATCAACCACCAGCGCGCCAGAATCGGCAGACGTCACGATGAAGACGATGAGCAATCCAATCGCAATAATCGACGTCACGCCTCCAAACGGCATGGCCGCCAGCATTTGGAACAAAACCGTCGCAGAACTCACAATGCCGCCCGACAGATCGCCAATACCGTTCTCGTATTGAAAGACCGCTGTTTCACCGAAAGCTGTGAACCAAACCACGCAGATCGTGAAGGGTGCGAGAAGCACCACAGCGAAATACTCTCGAACCGTCCGGCCGCGAGAGATCCGCGCGATGAACATGCCTACAAAGGGTGACCAGGAAATCCACCACGCCCAATAGAAGATCGTCCAATCATGGAACCATGAGATATCTTCGCGGCCGATCCAATTGGTCAGCGCCGGTGTATCCGCAAAATAGGCTAAAAGGTTTTCGCCCATGCCGGTAAAAATCAGCGCGGTTGGCCCTGCGATAATAACAAAAACAAGCAAGCAAAACGCGATTATCATATTGAGATTGCTCAGCAGTTTCACGCCGCCATCCATGCCGCGAATAACTGACACAACAGCAAGTGCCGTCATCGCTCCGATCAGGCCAATCTGAGTCCAGATGTTCGGCTCAAAATCGAACATATAGCCTAGGCCGCTCGCGGCTTGCGTGCCCCCAAGGCCGATCGTGGTGGCCAATCCAAAGATCGTAGAAACCACTGCGAAGAGGTCGATTATGTGTCCAGGCCATCCCCAGACGCGCTCACCAAGCAGCGGATAGAAAGCTGAGCGAATAGAGAGCGGAAGCCCCTTATTGTGGGCAAAGAAGCCAAGCGAAAGACCGACCACCGCGTAGATCGCCCAAGGGGCCAGGCCCCAATGGAACAAAGTCGCGCTGAAAGCGAGGCGATTGGCATCAGGTGAGCCGGGTTCAGCGCCTAACGGCGGCCCACCCCAATCTGTATGGTAAGCGAGCGGCTCTGCAGCGCCCCAAAACATGAAGCCTATTCCGACACCTGCGGCAAACAACATCGCCACCCAGGAATGTATCTTATATTCGGGTTTCGCGGCGTGCCCGCCTAGACGGATGCGGCCTAAAGGCGAGACAGCGAGCGCCATACAGAAAATAAAGACAACCACCGGCGTTATCGCGAACAGCCAATCAAAAGACTGCAATGTATGAGATCGCGCAGAACTTAGGAATGAGGCCGACGCTTCAGGAAAGGCGAGCGTAACGCCGCTAAAGAGAAGAACCAGGCTTGCAGCGAGGAAAAAGACCGGGTTGTGAACATCCAGCCCGAGCACTTCAACATTGTCTTGGCCCACCTCATAATCGGTTTCGTAATCGCTTTCAGCGGCTGCAGACTGTTCCGTATCCGGCATTTATCACCAATAATTTTTGCTTCGGGCTGTCATGCACGAAATGTGTCGATCTTCAAAGGATCATACACACCCCGACACCGAGGACACCTGTCGGCCCCTGCGATAATTGCGATATATATGACACAGTTAACGAGGGTGCCTTGGCATTATCAGATGAATAGCAGCTGATTTTGTTTCCATCGTCGAACTATTTGATAGGTAACCGACACCATCGATCGATCGCGATTCTAGTGTGCCCTGCGCAATTCGGTGTGGGCCTGCGTGATCAGAACAAAATCCGAGGGATTAAAATATGTATCGACTAATGAGTGGCGTCTCCTTGATGGCCATGACAAGTCTATTCAACGTCAGTGCCGTTGCGCAGGACGCCGAAGAACCAGACGCACGCCGTCTTCAGCAGGTCACCGTGACCGCGACGAAACGATCTGAAAGCGCGCAAAGCATTCCGGTGGCCATCAACGCCCTGGGCGAGCAAGAATTGGAATCGCTCGGCGTCAAGAATTTCACTGACTATCTGATCCAACTGCCGGGCGTGACCGCTGGCGGTTCGGGCCCTGGTCAGAACACGATCTACATTCGTGGCCTCGCCTCAACCACGCCAAACCTGACCACTGCAGGTGTCGCGGGCTTGGCTCCAAACGTCGCCTTCTATCTCGACGAGCAGCCTCTTTCGCAACCAGGTCGGAACCTTGACGTCTACGCCGCTGACCTTCAGCGCGTCGAAGTCCTTTCCGGTCCACAGGGCACTCTATTCGGTGCGAGCTCGCAAGCCGGTACGGTTCGTCTGATCACCAACAAGCCTGATTTCAGTGGCTTCGACGCTTCTTTGAAAGCATCGACTTCGTTCACTGAAGGCGGCGAGATGAGCAATAGCGTTGAAGCCATGCTCAACGTCCCGGTTTCCGACAAGTTCGCTCTGCGCGGCGTCGTCTATACCGACAATCAAGGCGGCTATATCGACAATGTTGGCGGGACGCGCTCTGTCGCAGATTCTGCTCGTTTCCAAGCTGCAGGAACCGTTCGCGACAATGGCGTCGTCGTATCGGCTGGACGCGGAGGCTTTCAAGCCGGCGCTGACCTCTCGGGCGTGAACTTCATCTCTGCGAATAATGCGAACATCGCTGAGAACAACATTAACGACACCCTTTATGCTGGTTTCCGCATCAGCGGCGAGTATGAATTCAATTCCGACTGGAGCTTGTTGGTTTCCCACGCCCAGCAGCAACTCGACAGCGAAGGCGTTTTCTTCGCTGATCCAGAGCTTGATGACTATGACGTCCAACGGTTCTCGAACGATGACATCGAAGACAGCTTCCACAATACGAGCTGGACCCTCGAAGGCCGCCTCGGCATGCTGGAAGCGGTTTATACCGGCGCTTATACAGAGCGGACTACCGACCAGACGGTCGACTATTCTGACTATCTCTTCGTTGGCCAGTACCTGCCATACTATATCTGTGATGGCTCAGTGACCTATCCTGGTGCAGCCGGCCCAATGGGAACCTGTCAGGCTCCAAATCTGTTCGTGGACTCTTCCACGGAGACGACGGTTCAAACCCATGAGTTGCGCTTTAACACGCCGAGCGAGAACCGCTTGCGGGCAACTTTCGGGGCGTTCTATTCAGACCTCGAATTGGCCGAGTTGAACGACTTTGTTTACCCTGGCTCTGAATTTGCTGTTGGTTTTGACGGCGTCACAACCGGCTTTGCACCGAACTTCCCGCTGACCAATACGGCCGTCACCGGCGCGGTCGGAAATGCGGCTCCTGGTTACTTCAGTGACCCAGGTCCATTCCCAACCGGCGTTATCTTCCGGAACGATGTGTTGCGGACCGATGAGCAACTCGGTGTCTTTGGTGAAGCCACCTTCGACCTGACCGAGCAGTTCGCGGTGACCGTCGGTGCGCGTTACTATGATATTGAAGTGGATCTTGAAGGCTCAGCCAACTCATCCTTCTTCAACTTGGGCAGCGCCACGGATGCGCAAGCCTTCGGGACCAATATCTCGGCACAGTTTGCCGCCAATAATACAGCTGGCGCGCCTGACACGGCCGCTACAGATGGCGCGATCTACAAGCTGACCGGTACATGGACGCCAAATAGCGACATGCTGTTCTATGCGACTTATTCAGAGGGCTTCCGTCCAGGTCTGTTGAACCGCCCAGGCGGCGCTGCAGGTCCGAACGGATACACTGTACCGTTTGCTGTCGATACGGATGACGTCCAGAACTATGAGATCGGTTGGAAAACTGAATTGTTCGACAATTCACTCCGCTTCAACGGCTCGGCATTCTTCGTCGAAGTCGAAGGACTACAGACCACCATTTTCGATCCATCGATCGTCAACCTGTTCTTCTCGGACAATGCTGCGAACGCTGAAATCTCTGGTCTTGAGGGTGACTTCACTTGGGCGCCATACTCTGTGGACGGTCTAACCATTGCCGGTGCGTTCTCGCTTCTGGATACAGAAATCACAGACGTTCTAACGCCAACCAATGACGTCATCGCCGGCAACGAACTCGCCTTTGCACCGGCTTGGCAGGGTAACCTGCGGGCCCGTTATGAGTGGGATCTCGAGCGTGAGATTGCCGGTTCATCTTTGACTGCGCACATTATGCCTCAGATCGTCTTTTCAGACGATTCCGTAAGCGACATCATCGAAATCAACAAAGCTGAGATCGATGGCTATGTCACACTCGGAACCACTCTGGGCGTCACCGCCGATCAGTGGTCAGCGGAACTGTTCGCAACCAATCTGACGAACGAATATGCTGAACTAAGCAGCAATTTCGTGTTCGACCGCGAGCGGGTCACTCCGCTGCGTCCGCGAACGATTGGCGTTCGTGTTGGGTATGACTTCTAAGTCGACCCAAGATTAGACTATAAGGGCAGCGTCTCGATCCGTCGGGACGCTGCCTTTATCTGGACCTTCCGAATGGACCCAACCACTGCCCCCTCCCGCGCTGACCTGATCAAGCAGGCGCAAGCCGCTATGCAAGCCGGTAAGTTCGCAGATGCGGCAGCGATTTCGGCATCCATCTTGGGAGATCAGCCAGACGATCAAGACGCGCTCTATATAGCTGCCGTCGCAGCGCGTTATCTTGGCCAGACGAGCGATGCTCATGGCCATTTGCAGGCCCTGAAGCAGGCCGCCCCCGATTATGGCAGAGCCTTTCAAGAAGAAGGGCATTTGTACAAGGCCGCTGGAGATACGGCGCGTGCCCTCGCTGCGTTTCAAATGGCGACGCGATGTAATCCCGCCCTGACCGCGAGCTGGCAGGCGCAAGCGGACCTCCTGAGCGCCGCCGGTCAATCAATAGACGCAGAGCAAGCCCTCGCGCAGTTGCACCGCATCAAAAGCCTGCCACGCGAACTCCTCGCCGTAACCAACCACTTGCACGAAGGCCGCATCTTGCGCGCTGAGCAAATCGCCCGCGTGTTCTTGCAAAAACACCCCCACCATATTGAGGGCATGCGCCTGCTAGCGGATATCGGCTCGCGCCTCGGCGTCCACGAAGATGCAGACTTCCTGCTCGAAACAGCGATCGAGCTCGATCCGGACAATATTCAATTGCGGATCGACCATATCCAGGTCCTCCGTAAACGACAGAAATTCTCGGCGGCTTTGAAGCAAGCCGAGGCCCTCTTGGCGCGCGATCCGTCCAGCCCAATCTTTCAATCCCTGTTTGCGATTGAGAGCATGCAAGCCGGTGATTATGATGTGGCTCTGGAGGCGTTCGAGAAGGTCCTGCTCGCGCTTCCCAATGATCCAGCCACGCTGACGTCACGCGGACATGCGCTAAAAACCTATGGCCGGTCAGATGATGCGATTGCCTCCTACCAATCAGCCCTGCGAGCCGCGCCTCATTATGGCGATGCCTGGTACGCCCTCGCCAATCTCAAAACCTATCGCTTCACAGATGAAGAGCTGGCGCAGATGCAGGCCGCGCAAAGTGCGGTCGAGCTCAGCTTCATGTCGCGGGTGCATATCGCCTTCGCCCTCGGCAAAGCGTTTGAGGACAGAGAAGACTATCCAAAAGCGTTCGAGAACTATGCCCTGGGCAACGCCCTGAAACAGAAGCAAACGCGCTATACGACGGAGCAAATGCAAGCCGAGTTTGAAGCGCAAAAACAGTTCTGCACGGCCGCTGTGATGGACGCACAAACGGGCAAAGGGTGCCCAGCACCAGATCCGATCTTCATCCTTGGCTTACCGCGCGCGGGGTCGACTTTGATCGAGCAGATCCTGGCGTCCCACAGCCAGGTCGATGGCACGCTAGAGCTGCCAAACATATTGTCTTTGGCCCACCGTCTGCGCGGTCGAAACCTGGTTAGTGACCGAGACCGGTATCCTCGCATATTGGGCGACCTTAACAGCGATGAGTTGCGCAAGCTTGGCGAAGACTATTTGGAAAACACCCGCGTTCATCGCAGCGGCGCGCCTTTCTTCACGGACAAGATGCCGAACAATTTCCGTCATATCGGTTTGATCCATGCGATCCTGCCAAACGCAAAGATCATCGATGCTCGCCGCGCGCCGATGGATTGCTGCTGGTCCGGGTACAAACAGCTCTTCGCCGAAGGTCAGGAATTTACCTACGGTCTGGACGATATTGGCCATTATTATCGCGGCTATGTCGACTTGATGGACCATTGGGACGCGGTTTTGCCCGCCGGACGTGTGCTGCGCGTTCAACACGAGAATGTGCTCAATGATCTTGAAGGTGAGGTTCGACGCCTCCTCGAACATTGCGGTCTGCCCTTCGAACCGGCTTGTGTTGAGTTTCACAAAACCGATCGCGCCGTGCGAACGGCGAGCTCTGAGCAAGTCCGGCAGCCGATCAATCGCACCGGACAGGATCAATGGCAGGCTTTCGAGCCCTTCCTTGATCCGCTAAAATCTGCTTTGGGACCCGACCTACTTGAACGACTAGGAATACGCCGATGAGCATTCGATCTGAAGATGCCCTAATTGCCCTGCGCCAAATCCAGCGCAAAACCGAACAAGCCTCTAAACGGCTCGCAGCCATGGCCGGGCTGACGCCGTCGCAATTGCTCGTAATGCAGATATTGAGCGAGGGCGGAGAGACCTCCGCGGGTGAGGTCTCAAAGATGACCCAGCTAAAGCACGCCACCATAACCAGCTTGGCGGACAAGCTGATTGCGCGCGGTATGCTTGCGCGGCGGCGCTGCGAAGAGGACCGGCGCAAAGTCTGGTTGACCCTTCTGCCAGACGGCGAAAAAGCGATTACGTCGGCGCCGGATCTGCTTCAAGAGACCTTTCAAAACCGGTTTGAGGGCCTACCCGATTGGCATCAATCCATGTTGGTATCCGCGCTTGAGCGGGTTGCCGCCTTGCTCGATGCGGAAGACCTAGAAGCCGCGCCGATCCTCGATATTGGCGCATTGGATGAACGTCCCGCTTGACGTCCCCGCCGGAAGCTCGGGTTACTGCCCGTCTCTCTATCAGTTCTCCGATTTCTCCTCGAAAATCACTTCAAGGGTTGTCGGTCATCCAGCGATAAGGTCGAGTAAAAGTAATGGGTTATATGGGACCGCAAAGACTTTCGAATGCTTGATTTGCGCAACAAACCCAACAGCTTGGCCGATGCTCATCCAAGCAAGCATAATGGCTTGCGGGTCGCGATACTGTCTTATCGCTCCGATCCAAAAGTTGGAGGCCAAGGCGTCTATGTCGACTATCTGGCCAGTGCGTTGGCAGAGACTGGGACCCAGGTTGATGTCATATCTGGGCCGCCTTACCCGCAACTGAGCGGCAATGTGCGGTTGATCAAACTGCCCTCACTCGACCTGTATGCCCAACCCAATAATGGGCATCACGCGCTGCGCCCAAAGCACTTGCTCAGCCCGACCGACACGTATGAATATTTCGGACATCTCTCCGGCAAGTTCGTCGAGCCCTACACGTTCGGGCAACGCGCATTCGCGCAGCTGAAACGCTCGCTGACAAAATATGATGTCGTCCTCGACAACCAGACACTCGCAAGCGGCGTCAGTAAAATCGGATCGCGATTGAACATCCCGCTGACAACGATGATCCATCATCCGATCACGCATGATCGCAAATTGGCGTTGGATGCAGCCCCAGATTGGGGGCACCGGTTGCTGGTTAAGCGCTGGTATGCGTTTCATCGCATGCAGGTCCGTGAGGCCCGAAAGCTGCGCGCCATCACCTGCCCGTCTGAACTCGCGAAAGCGGACATTATTTCTGAGTTTGGCGTTTCAGCGGATCGCATTCACCCGATCCCGCTCGGGGTCGATCAAAAGACCTTCCGGCCCAGCAAAGATACGCCGCGCGCACCATCCCGCATCATAACGACCGCCAGCGCCGATACCCCGCTAAAAGGTCTGCACATCTTGTTGGAAGCCTATCACCAGGTGCTGCAAGAGCGACCCGAGACTGAGCTCGTCGTCATTGGAAAGCTTAGAAACGGCGCGGCGAAAAATATGATCCGCGACCGGAACCTTGCGTCTAAGGTTGAATTCAAGAGCGACCTCAGCAGAGAAGAATTGGCTGATGAGTTCCGCACCGCAACCATCGCCGTCACGCCGTCTTTGTATGAAGGTTTCGGCCTTCCCGCTGCTGAGGCGATGAGTTGTGGCACGCCGGTAATCGTAACCGATGGCGGCGCACTTCCCGAGGTTGCGGGCAACGCGGGACTGATTGTTCCAAAAGGTGACCCTGTAGCGCTCGCCGCAGCCATTTCGGGGCTCTTGGGCAATCCAGAGCGTCAGGCCGATATTGCGGCAGCTTGCCTAGAACGCGCTTTAGAGCACTTCAATTGGACTAAGATCGCGCCCAAATATCTCGACTTCTTCGAGCAAGCGATCGCTGATCAATGCTAACCGCGCGCCTCAAACATCTCGGCCTTTCCAAAGGCGACCGAGTGCTCGATCTTGGCTGCGGTGAAGGCCGCCACGTTCATGGGCTCTCTATGCTTGGCGAGTTCGATATTGTCGGCGTCGATCTTGATCAGCCATCGCTCGA
This sequence comes from Henriciella sp., assembly GCA_039970335.1. Lineage (GTDB taxonomy): Bacteria > Pseudomonadota > Alphaproteobacteria > Caulobacterales > Hyphomonadaceae > Henriciella. The sequence continues at coordinate 42,131 of JBDVMC010000019.1, forward strand.
TAAAGCGCAATCCGGCTTGGAAACGTTGCCCGCCTCACCGAGCAAAGTGAGCTTCGAAACAGGCGACGCGACCGCGCTGCGGTTTGAGGATGCCTCCTTCGATGCGATTATTTGCTCCGAGGTGCTCGAACACCTTCCTGATTATGATGCCGCCATAAAAGAGATGCGGCGGATTTTGAAACCGGATGGGAAGCTCTGCGTGACCGTGCCCCATGCTTGGCCCGAGCGGATCTGCTGGAAACTGGCGCCGCCGCCAAATGGCTACGCCTTTCAACCCGGTGGGCATATCCGGATCTTCGATCAGGTTGATCTGCAAACCTCGGTTGAGCGACGCGGCTTCAAGCTCTTCCGCCGCCATCATGCGCACGCGATCCATGTTCCTTACTGGTGGCTGAAATGCGCGTTCTGGGCGCGGCAAGATGATCACCCTTGGGTGAAATCCTATCATAGGTTTCTGGTCTGGGACTTGATGAAGAAGCCCTGGCTGACCAGAGGGCTAGATGCCGTTCTGTCCCCTTTCATGGGCAAGAGCATGGTCATGTATTTCGACGCGAAAGACCTGGATTGATGGACGGGACTTTCACGCCAGACATCAACGCCCCGTTTGCGCACCTTCGGCCTGCCGCCAATCGCATCTTGGAAATCCAGACTTCTGACGGCGCCATTCCCTGGTTCGAGGACGGCGCTTGGGACCCTTGGAACCATGTCGAAAGCGCGATGGCGCTCACGGTGATGGGCGAGATTGATGCAGCCGCTGCCGCGTTCGACTTCCTGCAGCGATCGCAACGTCCAGACGGCGCCTGGTATGGGGAGTATGCGAACACCCTGCCCATGATCGATCTCCATTTCATTAGCCGCGAGCGGGCGCCAGCTTTTCTCGACTCCAATTTTTGTGCTTATCCCGCCGTTGGCGTGGCGCATTACTATCTCGCGACTGAAGATCTGGCGCGTGTGCGTGGATGGTGGCCAATGGTGCGCGCGGCTCTGGATTTCGTGATCTCGCTTCAGAGGTCAGATGGTAGCATTCTCTGGTCCATCGAAGCGCTCGGCACAGCGGAAGAAGATGCCCTATTGGCTGGCAACGCCTCAATCGCAAAAAGCCTAGAATGCGGCTTGTATTTGGCATCGCTCATGGACGCCGATCTGCCGACATGGCGGGCCGCTCATGATAAATTGTTGCACGCTTTGAAAAACACGCCCGAACTGTTCGACAGAAGAGGAACCGGCAAACGGTTTGCGATGGATTGGTATTATCCGGTTCTATCCGGTGCGCTTAGTCCTACAGACGCAAAACAACGTCTTGAAGCGGGCTGGGATAGGTTTGTTGTTGAAGCGTTTGGCTGTCGGTGCGTATCCGACGAGCCTTGGATCACCGTCGCCGAAACGGGCGAGTTGATCCTGGCTTTGATCGCTGCAGGCAAGAATGAGCTCGCTCATCAAGCCTTTGAGACGATCCAATCCATTGCCGATGATAACGGCGTCTTTTGGATGGGATGGCAAACCGAAGAGAAGATCTTCTGGCCGCAAGAGCGTCCCGCCTGGACGCAAGCGGCGATCATACTCGCAGCGGACGCTTTAGAGAACGAGACCGGCGCGTGCCGGCTCCTCACACACGGTCTCTTATAAGCGGCGGAGAATTCTAAGGCTCAGCACCGATTGCTCTTCGACATAGAGATCCGACGATAATGCGCGCTGATAGATCTCATATGGCGGGCGTCCGCCATCGGCGGGATCTGGAAACACGTCATGGATGGCGAGAACACCACCCGGCATAATATGCGGGGTCCAGCCCCGATAATCATTCAAGGCGTGCTCCATCGTGTGACCGCCATCGATGAAGAGAAAGCTGAGCGGCGTTCGCCAGCGTTTAGCTATATCAATCGAACGTCCAACAATTGGCACCACGGTGCCTTCTAGCTCTGCCTTGCGCACGGTTTCTCGAAAGAAAGGTAGGGTGTCGACGGCGCCGGCCGCCTCATCCCAAACCTCTGGATCGAAATATTCCCAGCCCGGTTGGTTTTCTTCTGAACCGCGATGATGATCGATCGAGAAGAGAAGCTCTCCTGCTTCAGCGCATGCGGTGCCGATATAGGTTGCCGACTTTCCGCAATAGCCGCCAACCTCGAGACAAGGTCCAGACGCAGCCTGTTGCAGCGCGACATCATACAGAATTGCGGCCTCTTCCGGAGCAAGAAACCCTTTAATTTCGGACGGATCCAGCTTCAATTTCATGTCATGCTCCGTCGAAAGGGCGCGCGTGTCAGCGCGTGTTGAACGCGGTAAGTGAATAGCTTTATTGCGGCTCAACTCAAGCGGTCATGTCCGACCTATCGCGGAAGATCGTTTTTGAAGACGGTTTCAGCTCTTTTCCAGCCGTTTTCTAAATAAGAAAATGCCACAGTTTTCCAACAGGATAGTGATTCACATCACGGCAATCGCAGCGGTCATGTGAAACCTTGAGCCCGAGATTGTCCAAGATCGCCATGCCCGGCGGTTCCCCGATCAATCCTCATCCTTAGATTACGGGGTATAACCTACCTCTTCGATCAACTGAAAAATGGAGACCAATATGGCCGATGCGCTAGATGTGCCAACACTCGAAAAACTCATGAAGAAGGCTGCCCCGAAATGGAAGGATATGGACAATCCTCCAACCGACGCTTCAGTTCAAAGCTTTCGGCAATTCGCCGCTATGGTGGTGCTGAAACAAGTCAAAGAAGCCCTCATGCAACACGGAAATCCTGACGGTGCTGACACAGCGAAGGTTGCGCTGGGATTCGATCTGGAGATTACCCCCGCAACAACCGAAGCGGGATCTTCGACCGTAACCCTTCGTTGCACCCGTTATGGATGGCCGGAAGCGCTTGAAAGCAGCTGGGAGTTCTAGCCCACAAACCTAACGTATTGGCGAGCGCCTAGACCAAACAGTCCAGGTCGCTCGCCATATCTTGAGCGTCCGTTGCACTTAGAAATTTTTCAGGCCAAGCGCGAATTGCTTTTTCAAAATGGGAGCATGAAAGCGCAGCATTCCCGCGTTGATTCTCGACCAAGGCCAAAATGTACCAATTATAGTATTCGCGGCTGGTCAAACCTTCTCGCTCCGCCAGGTCTCGAACGATCTCAACATGCCGTTCCGCCTCTTCCAAACGATCGTCTTCATCAGATGATTGCTGTTCATTCCAAGCTACATTCATGTAAGCGAGGTTGGCGTGGATCGCCATTCGACGCGCAGGTCGACGAAGCGTTTGTTCAATCTCAAGCGCTTGTGTCAGCGTCGTTTGCGCCGCTTCATAGTCCGAAATTCGGTTCTGCATCGTGCTCAGTGTCGCCAGGGTCTCTGACACATCATAGAGCACGCCCGCCTCGGATTGTTGCTTCGCGATATCTGCAATCTGCGCAATTAGAGTTCGGTATTGCGCCTCTGCGCTAGACGACAGCGTCTGTTCGGTTTGGGTGGCAGCGAGTTTGAAATATTCCAACCTCAATCGCGTAAACTGAGCTTGGTAAGCGACGTCCGCCAAATTCAATTCGGTCGCCTCATCCGCCAAGACATCAAATCGCTCCAGCAATGAGTGCTCCGCCGCCTTAGAATGTTGAAGTTCCGCCAGATCAATCTCGACCTTTAATCGCATGCGACCTGACAAAGCTGGTTGTCCTAGCGCTTTTTGAAGCTTGCCCAGGGCCATGTCTTCGAAATCGCGCTTGCGGTAAATCCGTGACATCTGAAGCAACGCTTCGGCATCAAATGGATCAAGCTTCAAGATTTCCAGGTATACCGTTTCGGCCACGGCGGCGTCTCGGTAGACGGAAATAGCGGCGACTTGATGCAATAGATCGAGACTTTGTTCGCGCGTTAACTCACCCTCTTTCGAGGCATGGAGTTGTTGAAGCTCAGCAATCGCGGCATCGAAATCATTCGTCTTGATCAGCGCGGAAACCATCTCATCAACTGGCCTGCCTGCTTGAATCAATGGATGAAGAGAGGCAGTCACAGCATCGGTATCTATCGGCCCAAGATCGGGACGCGGCTCGGACATCACGAACCCGAGACTGATACCGGCGACCGCGACAAGAGCCGTCATGCTCCCAAACACACGCAACGGCATCGCGGCTGCCATGTCTCTCAATTGCGTCAGCTGGCTTTGATTGTCGCTAATGTTGAAAGCGATCACAGGCGTTTTCAGGTTCTTTAGCCACAATTTGCGCTTCGACCAGAAACGCCCTCGCTTCTGTGACAGGGCAGAGATGAGGTTTGTGGATGCTAGGATCGCGCCGGGTTTAGCGTTCTGTTGCAGTCGGGCAGCGACATTCACGCCATGCCCCAACAAATTGCCGGTTTCGAGGACCTGGACGTCTCCCAAGTGCATGCCAATCCGCAAAGAAACATCCGCAAGCGCTGCCAATTCTTGGTCTTGTGCGATTTTGACCAGCATTTCCCGCGCTGCGAGCATCGATTGATTGGCGCTCGAAAACTCGAAAAAGAAGCCATCCGCAGCCTCATGGAACAAACGGCCTTCATACGTATCAGCCGTTTCAGTGAGGATCGCGCTGACACGGCGCACGACCGCGATCGCCACGTCCTCATCTTTCTCTGCGAGTGTCGAAAACCCGCAAATATCGGCGACGAGCACGCTCGCGAGTCGCCTCTTTTCGCTTTCGCCCGGCATATCGGACTGATCTTCAATCATTTTGTCCGGCCCTGCAGCAACGCTTTCAAGAACTTACAACGTTTTTAGTTGCAATAATCATGAAACTTGCAGGGGTAAATCCAAACTAACAAAGTTTTGTCGTCTAAAAGATCGTCAAACGGGCGCGGTTCGTCCCTGTGCTCGCAAATAGAGCGCGCCATCTTTTTTGATCAACACGCCCCGTTTTAGAAGCTTGGCATAGGCCCGAGACGTTGCCTCCCGGCTGGCATGGATCCGAACCGCAAGCTGCAACATGGATGGCGCTCGTGCGACTTTCAGATCTTCTCCACGCTGTCCGCGCTCAGCCATCGTCTTCAGCGCATTCATCAATCGATACTCGATCTTGAGCGCGACATGAGATGTCAGGCTTGTCGACGTATCCGCAATGCGCCCCGCAAGCATGCTGGCGACTGCGAGGGCGAGTTTGCTGCTCCGACTCAAAGCATCGAGAAATACTTTTTGTGGAACAAGCAGCACTTCCGTCGGCTCCGCCGCTTCAACATTGCTAGAGCTAAGCCTGGAACAGAGCGCAGAGATTTCGCCCACGATGGCGCCAGGCCCTAGATTTGCCAACCAGACCTCAGCCCCCTCGAAGGAGACAAATTTAGCCTGCAATAGACCTGATTTAACCAGATAGACGTGCGGTACAGGCGCGTCTTGATGGATCAGAATTTCGTTTTTGCGGAGCCTTTGAGCGCTGGTATTCTCATCTAGATGCTGAACCCCTTCATCTTTGGGGTCGACGCCCAATAATCCGGACCAATTCATATACGCCCTAACTTGTGTTTCCCTTGTAACACAACGGTACGACAATAATCCACGCAAATGCAATAAGCGCCGGATAGATTTGGAAGGCAGGGTCGAGATATTTTGGAAGTTCGAGCGCTAAAACCCAGAGAAACGTCGTGAAGACGGCGATGCCGATGGAGTTCCACTGCACCTTGCCGCTTAGAACATTTTGGGTGGCCAAGTATCTGAATACCGCTGTCAGAACCATGCAGCCAAAGGCCAAAGCGGCCATCAAAGGGAGCGAATAAACACCGCTATTGGTCATAAGCGCCGAGCCAATGCCAAACATCGCAATCGACTCGCCAGGGATGAGTTTTATCCCACGAATGAGCCAACTGTCTGGCCGCGTCTGTGAAATCGCAAAATTCGCTGCCAACCCGTTTTGATCGACAGCCGATCTGATCACTCTAAGTGTCATCTTTCACCTCAACTGATCCGCCATTGATAGCGAGTCGAATGAGGGAATGATGTGACGGATGTCACGAGCAATCTATTGAGGCTTGATTGGCGTCCTTTGACTAAAACCGCATTGCTTCCATAGCGTCATAGCTGGTCTGTACAGACTGCCGGAATGGTTTTGGCGGATTGTCATGCTCCGCGATGAAATACTCCATGCCCGAGATTTCGTTCGCTGCAAAATAGGACTCAAATGGCAAACTGCCTTCCCCGACATTGACCATCAAGTTTTGGACAATTGTCGGGAAGTCGACACTTGATCGATACGGTGTGGCGTCGCCTGAGAGGTCCTTAACGTGGCACATCTTAAAGCGCCCCGGATTGCTCTCAAACAAACCAACAATGTCTGTGCCGGTGAGGGCTGCCCAGAACAGGTCGAGCTCGAACGTGACCAGGTCAGGATCCGTTTCTTTAAGCAGCGTGTTCATACCGGTTTCGCCGTCGCCGAGATCGAAAAATTCGAACTGATGATTGTGATATCCGACTTGGACTCCCCAAGCCTTCAACACTTCTCCGGCGCGATTGAGCATCTCTCCATGCGCTTTGAAATCATCCAGGCTACGCTGATCATCACCCACCCAAGGGAGGATGACGTACTTGCAGTCTAATGCCGCGGCTGCATCGGCAAGCGCTTCAGGGCGATGGGCGAGGCTATCATAGTCGACATGTGTGATCGGGGAAGGAAGCCCGATATCATTCAGGATCATTTTCAGTTCGGCCGGCGAGCGATCGGCAAAGTTACGACCATTCAGCTCGACATAGTCATATCCGACCTCTTTGATCATTCTCAGCGTACCGACGAAATCTTCGCCCATCGCCTCACGCAAGGTGTAGGTTTGGATGCCAATTTTGTCGATTTTGCGAGACGGCGCGGCGATGACTGCGGGCGCGCCGATGGCCTGGCATCCGCTGAGCAGCATCAATGCGCCAGAGGCGCCAATGAAATTTCTTCGATTGAGGGTCATGGTATTGAGCTCCTTAAAGCGTGCCATCTTTCATCAGTTGCGCAGCATGATCCGCCGCACGCGCCGAGAAGGCCATATACGTTAGCGATGGGTTCTGACAGCCGCCTGAGGTCATGAACGATCCATCCGTGACGAACAGATTTGGAATATCCCAAGATTGGTTCCATTCGTTCAGGACGGACGTCGAACGGTCCCGTCCCATGCGCGCGGTTCCCATTTCGTGGATGCCTATTCCCGGAGGCGCCGGTTCAGCCGTTTCCGGATCATCCGTTTGAATATCAATGCCGCCTGCAGCTTCGAGCATAGCCCGTGTATCGCGGATCGCCTGGCGCACCATATTGCGCTCATTATTACCCCAAGACACATCGGTAACCGGGATCGGGAAACCCCATTGATCGGTTTTGTTCGGATGAAGGCGGATCTGATTGTCCTCGTTTGGTAGGACTTCGCCGAAGGCGATCATCCCAATGCGCCATGGGCCAGGCGATTGCGCATCAGCTTTGAAGTCTGCGCCAACGCCCTTTTTGTCCATAGATGACCACCAACGCTCTCGCGTTGCGCTGCCTTGATAGCCGAAGCCTCGAACGAATCCTTCCGCCTCTTCTGTATGGTTGCGGAAGCGAGGAATGTAGAACCCGTTAGGGCGGCGCCCGAAAGTATGTTTGTCGAGATTGCCTGGGAGGATGGCAGACCCCCGGGCGCCTGAGTGGTGATCCATGACATTGCGGCCGAGTTGACCCGAACTATTGGCCAGTCCGTTAGGCGCAGCGTCAGTGGCAGAATTCAGCAAGATCATGCTTGTCGGGATGGTTCCGGCATTGAGGAAGACGACGCGCGCGGTGACGCGGCTCGCCTCGCCCGTTTTAATGTCCACGGTTTCCACCCCCGACGCGCGGCCAGTGGCTTCATCGACAATCACTTTGTGAACGGCTCGATCGGGAATGAGCGTATAGTTGCCGGTCCGCTTTGCGGCTGGGAGGGTCGCAGAATTAGAACTGAAATAAGCGCCAAAGCTACAGCCCTGGAAACAATGGTTGCGAGCTTGGCACTTTCCGCGCCCAAGTTCCATTTGCTCTTGTGTCGGCTCGGTCAGGTTCGCGACGCGGCCTGGGATCAGCCGACGCCCTGGAAACGTTGCTTCAAGCTTATCCCGAAAATCGATCTCCGCGCAGGTCAAATCGTGCGGCGGCTGAAAGACGCTATCTGGCAGTATCTCTAAGCCCTCGGTGGATCCCGAAATACCTGCAAAGCGTTCGACATGGTCGTACCATGGCTTGATATCGTCATAACGCACAGGCCAATCCACGCCATGCCCGTCTGTCTTGTTGGCATTGAAGTCGATCTCGGACATGCGATAGCTTTGACGTCCCCACATGATCGAGCGGCCGCCTTCATGATAGCCGCGAAGCCATCTAAAGTCGGTACCGTCCGCGGTCTCATATGGATGCTCTTTGTCTTTGACCCAAAACTGCTTTGTGTAGCTTTGAAACGCGTACACTTTGGATTGGATCGCATAGTCTTCGTGATCTTGATCGGTCTTGCGATTGAGATGCTCGACATCCCACGGGTCGATGAAATCGGTATAATCCTTCTCTGGCGTGACGGCGCGTCCGCGCTCAATCACGGCCACTTTGAAACCCTTTTCAGCCATTTCTTTAGCGACCCAGCCGCCAGACATGCCTGATCCAACTACGATTACGTCAAAGTCTGCCATGGTTTAAGTCGCCCACGTTTTAGGAAAATCAGAAAGAGGTACACAGCCGATCCATTCGCCGGGCACGGGCTCGTATGCGAGCTCTTCGGCGGCGCCAATCTCGGACATGTAATAGGCTTGGACGATGGTCGACTTGATATCGCGATAGAAGCCATCTTCGGTTTCGCCATCAAAGACGCTCGCGTCATAGGATGCCAGCATCGCCAAGCGCTCGCCCACTTCCATTGCGTCAAAGTCCGCACCGCTCGCGCCTTTCAGCGCCGCGCTCAGCTTGACCAAGCCTTGCCGCCAATAGGATCGAAACCCATCATCGCCCCATTCGGTGGCAAGCGCTTGCAGCGTTTCAGGAACCCCAGCAGCCACCGCGCCGCCCGTTTCGGTTTGCGGAATAATCGTATCGGACAGAGCCGCGATCAGCGCCATTTCAGAGGCTGAGAAGAAGCCCGTCGTCGACGCCTCGGATACCGGATCAGGAGACGTTTCTTCAGCGCCGCCACAAGCCGCCAGCCCGCCAACAGCAGACAAAGCGATCAGCGCCTGAAAGACCTGTCTTCGTTGAAGTTTGATATCTTGCATTTTCATACCTCCCTTAGCCGGCCTCGGCCGGGTTATGGCTAGCCGGAGCTTTGAACCTGGCCCGGAACAGATACAGACCCAGAAAGCACACGGTCAGAACGATGGGGAAGAGGAGTATCCTGCTGAGCGTGTCCTGCCCCGCGGCCAACGTCACCGCATTACCATCCAACCCGGCATCCTGCGCTTTGACCGTAGCGGTATCGATCCAGCGACCAATCACCGGCGTCCACAAGGACAAACCCAACATGCCTGCGCCGCCAACAATCGACATACCGAGCGCGCCGGTGTCCGAGAGGTATTCCGACACAAACCCAATCATGGTCGGCCAGAAATAGCAGACCCCAATCGCGAACACGATCGCCGCGACATAAGTCATCCCGCCCGTAGCGATTGAGAGCAGGAACACGCCGAGGGTCGTCACCACGGCTGAAAACAGAAGCACACCAACCGGGTTCAACGCATGCACAAGCGGTCCAGCAAAATAGCGACCGATCGCCATCAGGCCGGTAACAATTGCCAGAATAATCAGCGGATTTGCACCAGAACTTTCGAGCAGCGAGCCAACCCATTGCTGGGTGCCGAGCTCGGTTGTCGCGGTGATCGTCATGAGCGCCGCAATCAATAGAAAGACCGGAGAGATCATCGCTTTGATATTCTTGCCGGTATTGGTCTCATCGGATTGATCGGCTGCCACATCCGGGAATTTGGTCGTAAACACCATCCAACCATAGATCAGTGTCGGCACGATCATGATCGCGATTTCAAGCTGCCAGGTCGGTTGGCCTTCGCCCGCGAAAAGCGTTTTGATTGCCAACGCGGCAAGTGATCCAACGACGATGCCGCCCGGAAACCAAACATGGAACTTGTTCAGCATCGTCGTCTTATTGTCTTTGTACATTGCTGCGATCATCGGATTGCACGCCGCTTCCACCGCGCCGTTCGCGAACCCGACCAGAAAGGTTGAAATGATCAGGCCCCAAAACCCGCCAGCAACAATGGTGAGCGCCAACCCTACGAGATGACCGATGAAGGCAACGATCATGATCAGCCGCGGCCCGATGGAATTGTAAATCAATCCGCCAATCACGGTCGCCGCTGGAAAGCCGATAAAGGCCATCGCCGCGGTCCAACCAAGCTGTTCCTTTGTCAGGGAAAACTCAGTTCCTAAGTCATTGAGCATACCGGCGCGGATGGCAAACGTCATTGCGGTGACGCAAAGCGCAATACAGCTCAGCAGAAACAGCCTCTGCGCTGGCAAGTGCGCGCTATAGTCTTGATCCGCGGCAGGTGTCATTATTTCTCTCCCATAGTCTGTTTCTGGTCGCTTACGCGCGCTAGGTCAGGCCCAGCATTTTTCGATTTGCCTCAGTGCTGACTTCGCCGCCGGCGAAATCGTCAAAAGCTTTATCTGTGACGCGGATGATGTGATCCGCGACAAACTTCGCGCCCTCACGTGCGCCGTCTTCTGGGTGCTTCAAGGCGCACTCCCATTCGACCACGGCCCAGCCGTCAAAGTCGTAGCCAGCGAGTTTGCTGAAGATGCCACCAAAATCGATCTGACCATCCCCAAGCGATCTGAAGCGCCCAGGGCGATCGACCCAGCCTTGATAACCGCCATAAATGCCGCTCTTCCCATTCGGGCGAAACTCAGCGTCCTTCACATGGAACATGCGAATGCGGTCATGATAGTGATCGATGAAAGAGAGATAATCGAGCTGCTGCAGGATAAAGTGGCTCGGATCATAGAGAATGTTGCAACGCGTGTGACCGTCAACTTCTGCGAGGAAGCGTTCGAAAGTCACGCCATCATGCAGGTCTTCCCCCGGGTGGATTTCGTAGCAGACATCAACGCCGCACTCGTCATAGTAATCCAGGATCGGGCGCCAGCGTTTGGCAAGCTCTTTGAAGCCCTCTTCAACCAGGCCTGCCGGGCGCTGCGGCCACGGATACATGAATGGCCAAACCAGTGCGCCTGGGAATGAAACAGATCGGTCTAGTCCAAGGTTCTGCGACGCCTTCGCCGCATACATCACCTGTTGGACAGCCCACTCTTGGCGCGCCTTGGGATTGCCGTGGAGATGTTCCGGCGCGAAGGCATCAAACGCGGTATCATAAGCCGGATGCACGGCGACCAGTTGGCCTTGAATATGGGTCGAAAGCTCTGTGATTTCGACGCCCCACTCTCGGCATTTACCTTTCAGCTCGTCGCAATAGTCCTTGCTTTCAGCAGCGAGCTTCAGATCCATACAGACCGGGTTATCGGATGGAACTTGAACGCCTTTATATCCGGCATTCGCCATCCACCGACAGGCATTCTCCATCGTATCAAACGGCGCATCGCCCATAAACTGAGCGAGAAAAATCGCTGGGCCCTGCATCGTCTTCATACGCTTATCTCCGTCCATGCTGATTGATTATTGCTGCTCGCTACGAGCGCCTCGATAAAGGCCATGCCGCGCACCGCGCCGGCCACACCCGTGGTTACATCGCGGTCCTCTCGAACCGCCTTGGCGAAATCGAGATAAACGTTCGCGAAAGCTTCGATATAGCCTTCCGGATGGCCCGGCGGGGTTCTGAACCACTCGCCTGTGCCTTCCGGCAGATAACCTTGCGCTGATCGCAGAAGCTCGGTGGGGCGATCGATATAGGTGCGAACCAGCGTGTTCGGTTCTTCCTGGTTCCATTCCAGGCCACCCGTCTCACCATAGACCCGAATGGACAGGCTGTTTTCCTTGCCGACACAGACTTGCGACGCACTGAGGACGCCTTTGACGCCATCCTCCATTCGGAACAAAGCGGACCCGTCATCGTCGAGCTGACGATTGTCGACAAAGATCGAAAGGTCAGCCGCCACGTGGGTCATGACTTTGCCTGTGACGAACTCCGCCAAATTATGCGCGTGGGTGCCAATGTCGCCCATGCAGCCTGAAATGCCCGATCGCGACGGATCGGTACGCCAATCGGCTTGCTTATTGTCGACTTCGCCGGCGAGCCAGCCTTGGATGTACTCGACAAAGACTTTGCGGACGCGGCCGATCCCGCCATCAGCCACAATAGACCGCGCTGCGCCAACAAGTGGGTAGCCGAGATAGGTATGGGTCAAACCATAAAGCTTGCCGGTACGCTCCACGATTGCCCGAAGCGTCGTCGCTTCTTCCAAGTTCAACGTCGCTGGTTTGTCTGAGAGGACGTGAAAGCCCGCTTCCAGCGCCGCTTTAGCCACCGGGAAGTGCACATGGTTCGGCGTGACAATCGCAACGAAGTCCATGCGCTGGTCTGCTGGCAGAGCCGCCTCCGCGCTCATCATGGTTCCAAAATCGGGGTAGCATCGCGCCGGGTCCAGCCCGAGTTGGCGTCCGGTCGCTTTGCAGTTTTCAGCGTCTCGCGAAAACGCGCCGCTGACGAGATCAATCTGGCCATCAAGCCGAGCTGCCAGGCGATGCACATCACCAATGAATGCACCTTGGCCGCCGCCGACCATGCCCATGCGGAGCACACGTTCCGTCACGCTTTGAGCCTCCCTGCCCATGTCAGTTCAAACCACTTACGGGTCCTGCAGTGTTAGCGCTAACAGCTTGTCTCGGTCGATGCAACAGAGACCGACCCATAAAATTGATAGCGCTATCAAAAACTCTGGACAGCGCCCCTCCCTAGAGCTAGGCCTACCGCGAAATGGCGACCCTATTCGCAATGGATGAGAGGGCGCCCTAGTAGCTGGGAGACCTTCACGCATGCGCTCTTTTCTAACGGTTTTTCTGATGTCTTCCGCTTTGGTTGGCTTGGCATCTTGCGCGGTTCCTCCCGAATCTGAAGAGATCGAAACGATTGGAACCGTGGATCGCCGGACCAGTGCGATGGACGCAATCGTCCCGAGCGGTGCTGAAATTGAAGTTTTGGCACGCGGCTTCACCTGGCCTGAAGGCCCAGTTTGGGTCGAAGAAGAAAGCGCGTTGTACTTTAACGATGTGCCAGAGAATCGGATGTACCGATGGACCCAATCCACAGGCGCAGATCTGTTCCTAACCCCGTCAGGCGGCGCCACCCCTGAAGCCGCAGAAATCATGCGTGAGCCGGGCGCGAACGGCATCATTGAATGGGCCGGTGCCCCAGGAAAACTATTGCTCGCAGATCATGGCGCGCGCGGACTTTCTGTTCTGGACCGCGAAACCTTTGAGCGCGACACGATTGTTTCGTCCTATGATGGCAAGTCTCTGAACAGCCCGAACGATATCGTCGCGCGCAGTGATGGCGCTCTGTTCTTCACCGATCCGCCATACGGCCTGCGTGGCCTGAACGATGCCCCTGAAAAGGAGCTGCCCTTCAATGGCGTCTACTTGCTGGCGGACGGCGCTCCGGCCAAGCTGGTGGTTGAGGATTTGAGTTTTCCGAACGGCATAGGTCTCTCTCCAGATGAGCGCACTTTATACGTCGCCGTGTCCGACCCTGAAGGCCCGGTGATCATGGCCTATGATGCCGCCTCAGACGGCTCGGCCTCGAATGGTCGCATCTTCTTTGATGCCGCCTCTGAGCTGAAAGAAGGCGGCGGCCTGCCGGACGGGATGGCAATCGCCAAAAACGGAACGCTCTTCGCGACAGGCCCGGAAGGCGTTTACGTGATCGCCCCTGATACTGGCGAAGTTCTAGGCGTGATTTCGACGGGCCTCGCGACCTCGAATTGCACCCTGGATGATGCAGAGGAGTATTTGTACATGACCTCCTCCTCGGTCTTGGCCCGCGTGCGGGTGGACCTAAAGTAAGCCGCCCGGTCGCGGCGCGATGGATTGATTTATCGCCGTAGTCTTCTAAGCACCGAGCAGACCTTACTCGGAAGCCAACATGCAGCTAAGCGATTGTCATAATTTCAGCGATTTCAGAGCCCTCGCCAAGCAGCGGCTGCCGAGCCCGATTTTCAACTATATCGATGGCGCAGCCGATGATGAGGTCACCTATCGGCGCAACACCGCAGCGTATGAAGACGTCGACCTCATCCCCAAAGTTCTAAATGATGTCGAGACCGTCGACCTATCGGTTGAGGTGATGGGGCAGAAGCTCGGCATGCCATTCTATTGCGCGCCAACCGCTTTGCAGCGCCTGTTTCATCATGAGGGCGAACGCGCCGTTGCTCGCGCCGCGACACAGTTCGAAACGATGTTTGGCGTGTCATCGCTGGCCACTGTCGCGGTCGAGGAGATTACCGACCTCGCACCCGGGCCGAAAATGTTCCAGTTCTACTTCCACAAGGATCGCGGGCTGAACGATGCATTGCTCGAACGCGCGCGCGCTGCACAGTTCGACGTTATGGCGCTTACCGTCGACACGATCACTGGCGGCAATCGCGAGCGCGATCTGCGAACCGGTTTCACCTCGCCGCCAAAACTCACCCCGAGCTCGCTGTTTAGCTTCGCCGCGCATCCGAGTTGGGCTTGGAACTTCCTGACCAAAGAGAAGTTCGACATGCCCCACCTGTCTGGACATGTCAGCCAAGGTACAAACCTGGCCGTTTCGGTTGGCGACTATTTCTCGACCATGCTCGATCAATCGATGAATTGGAAAGACGCAGAGAAGCTTTGCGCCCAATGGGGCGGTCAGTTTGCGCTGAAGGGAATCATGAGCGTCGAAGATGCCAAGCGCGCGGTGGATATTGGCTGCACCGGGATCATGGTGTCCAATCATGGTGGCCGGCAGCTTGATGGCGCGCGAGCCCCCTTCGATCAGCTTGCAGAGATTTGCGACGCGGTGGGTGACCAGATCGATGTCATCTGCGAAGGCGGCGTTCAGCGCGGCACACATGTTCTGAAAGCCCTATCGGTCGGCGCCAAGGCCGTTTCTGGTGGGCGCTATTATCTCTACGCTTTGGCGGCCGCTGGACAGGCCGGCGTCGAGCGCGCGCTCGGGAACCTCCGCACCGAGATCGAGCGCGACATGAAGCTAATGGGCGTGACCAAGATTGATCAGCTCTCGCGAGACAATCTGCGCTGGCGCTAAGCCAGACGTCGCGACACCCCAGCCAGAAACGCCTTGCGGTCCTCTTAGGGCTGTCGAATAAGACGACAGATCAAAAATTTGAGGAGTATTGGCATGGGTGATTTCACGAACAAGACGGCTTGGATCACAGGCGCCTCGTCAGGCATCGGAAGAGCGCTGGCGATCGCGCTCGCGGATGCGGGGGCTAAGATTGTTCTATCCGGTCGCCGGGTTGAAGCCCTGCAAGCGGTCGCAGACAAATTGCCGACCGATGCCCTGGTGCTGCCTTTCGAGGTCACTGACTATTCAACCTTACAAGACCAGGTCGACGCCGCATGGGATTTTACCGGGCGGATCGACGTTCTGGTCAACAATGCCGGCGTCAGCCAGCGCAGCCTCGCCATTCATACAGATCCGCAAGTCTACACGGACCTGATCAATATCGATTTGATTGCGCCGATCTGGCTCACCCAATTGCAGCTCCCGCGAATGGTCAAAGCGGGCGGCGCGCATATCGTAGCGATCAGTTCTGTTGCTGGACGGATCGGGCCGCCGCTGCGAACCGCCTATGCGGCAGCCAAGCATGGATTGATTGGCTATATGGACTCGCTGCGAACTGAAGTCTCAGAACGTCACGGTGTGCACGTCACGAATGTCCTTCCAGGATCCGTTGCGACCGACGTGTCTCGCAATGCGCTCACCAAGGATGGTGCAAAGCGCGGCAAATCTGATGCAAATATCGAAAATGGCGATGATCCAGCGGATCTCGCGAAAGAGATCATGGGCGCGATCCAAGCTAAAACGCCGGAGCTGATCTTTGCGTCCGGTATGGAACTGGATATGGCGAAGCTCCGGCAAAGTGACCCAGAAGCTTTGTTCACGATGATGAACCAGCTCGGAGCACAGATCGCTGAACGCTACGAAACGGGTGACGACGCATAGTATTTACAGGCCATTCCGACCGAAATTCGCGTTAAACGCGAGTTTCGGCATTGGTCTTGCAGGGCCTGGGCATGACCTCGAACATCATCCCCTTCCGCCCGCGTGCAAACACAAATGCCCCCACAGCGGCAAATCCGCTTCGCTCCCCCGAGGAACGATTGGAACAGTCGCCAGAATGGCTTCGCAAACATGATATTAGCTGGATCTTCGAAGAAGCCGCACGGCGCATGGACCAAGACAAGCGCTAAACTAATCTGAAAAAGAATACCAAAACTGGATTTGCGAGCGCTCACCGCTCGCGAAATCTGTTGCTTTTGAAACACCAAAACGGCCAAAAAACGCCCGCGACAGTTGGTGACCTCACAATCTGAGTAAAAGTAAACTATATACGGCGCTGAGTTAACGAGTTCCCGGCCGGATTTCTTATAATGGCAATCTTTCACTGGTAGGTCGATTAACCTAATAATATCGTCGTGGGTCGCACCCGCGCGCTTCTGAAAGGCGCCCTCCCAATGCCATCGTTCCCAACCTCCGTTCGAACAGCTGGGTTTATCTTGCTGGCATTACTCGCCTATTTCGTCATTCGCGGCGTCATGCGCGAGCCTGTAGAGACGTCTCAAACTGAAACCTCGCTGGCTGAAACCGAAGCAGATGAGGTCTTGCCAGAAGTCATTACTTCATCAGTCACGCTAGCGCCGCACCAAGTTATCGCCTCGCTGAAAGGCAGCACCGAGCCAGATCGCGAAGTTACGATTAGATCTGGAACGATGGGAACCGTCACCAACGCCAATGTTCGCGAAGGACAATTGGTTGGCCGTGGCACCGTCGTCTGTGGTTTGGATGTTGAGAGCCGCGCCGCGCGCATCGCCGAAGCCGAAGCCGCCGTCGCCTCAGCACGTCTCGACTATGATGGCGCTAGCCAGTTGGAAGAAAAAGGTTGGACGACCTCCAATCGAGCCGCCGCGACAAAAGCCGCCTTGGATGGCGCAGAAGCGGCTTTGGCAGCGTCCAAAATCGAACTTGAAAAGACACGCATTAAAGCGCCGTTCCGCGGCATCTTCGAAACCCGTATGGCGGAGCGCGGAGACTTTCTCTCTGTCGGCGCACCTTGCGGCCGGATCGTCGACCTAGACCCGATCATTGTCGCCGTCGACGCGACAGAGAACCAAATGGGGGCGATTGATCCCAGCCAGGCCGTTGATGTCGAGCTTTCGACCGGCGAGACGGCGATCGGTACGGTCCGTTACGTGGCAAGCACGGCCAGCACGCAAACGCGGACCTTTCGGGTAGAGGTCGAAATCCCAAACCCTGAGAATGAAATCTCCGCTGGTCTCACCGCGACGGTTCGGCTCGGCTTAGGCGAAGTTCCGGCGATGCTGATGACACCGGCAAACCTGGTTCTGCATGATGATGGCCGGGTCGGTGTTCGATATGTTGATGATGCGGACGTGGTGCAGTTTACAGAGGTCAGCATTGTCGACGATGCGCCTGGTGGCGTTTGGGTCACCGGCATTCCTGAGAATGTGAACCTGTTAGCGGCCGGACAAGACTTCCTCAAAGAAGGGGTCAAAGTATCAACCCGTATGGGCGAAGGGCTTTAGAAAATGAACGCTCTTATTGATGGTGCCATCGGACGCGCGAGAATGGTTCTCGCGATCCTCCTCGTCGCCCTGATCGCGGGCACGATGACCTATATCAATTTGCCGAAAGAAGCGGATCCGGACGTGCCGATCCCCTTCGTCGGCATCACGATTCCGCTTGAAGGCGTTTCGCCCGAAGATGCCGAACGCTTGCTGGTGCGCCCGGTTGAGCGAGAAGTTCAGGCGATTGAAGGGGTCAAACAAGTCGACTCTTATGGCCTAGAAGGCGCCGGCCAAATCATCGTCGAGTTTGATGTTTCATTCGATCAGGATCAGGCCGTTCTAGACGTTCAAGAGAAAGTTGATCTCGCGCAGCGCGACTTCCCGGAAGAAGCCCGCGAGCCGATCATTACTGAAATCAATGCGTCCTTGTTCCCAATTCTGGCGATCAATCTGTATGGCGATGCACCAGAGCGTTCGCTCTACAAAGTAGGTCTGGATCTGAAGGAAGAACTCGAAGGCCTTGAGGGCGTGCTTGAAGCCAACCTCAATGGAGACCGGGAAGAAGTTCTGGAAATCTCTGTCGACCCGGCAAAACTCGAGACCTACAATATTTCCTATCAGGAAATTTTTGCGGTAGTTGCAAACAATAACCGCCTGGTGCCGGCTGGTCGCATCGACATGGGCGAAGGCCGGTTCCCGGTCAAAGTGCCCGGCCTGATCAAGACCGCTCAAGACGCTTTTAGCCTCCCCGTCAAAACAAATGGCGATGCCACCATCACGCTCGCGGATATCTCGACCGTGCGGCGGACGTTCAAGGACCGCGAACAATACGCTAAGTTCAACGGACAGCCCGCCGTTACCATCCAAATCGTAAAACGCACCGGCGCCAATATTCTGGATACGGTTGCCGAAGTCGAAGCGATTGTTGAGAAATCAACAGCCGCCTGGCCAGAGTCGATCAATTACACTCTGACCTCAGACATGTCCGAAATGATCGATGATCAACTCGGTCAGCTTCAAGCCTCGATCGCGGTGGCGGTTGTGCTGGTCATGATTATCGTTGTTGCAGCCCTCGGCCTTCGGTCCGCCGGCATGGTTGGCCTGGCGATCCCTGGGTCGTTTGTGATGGCGTTCCTGATGCTCGGCATGTTTGGCTACACGATCAATATGATGGTGATGTTCGGCATGGTCATCGCGGTGGGGATCCTCGTCGATGGGGCGATTGTTGTGGTCGAATATGCTGACCGAAAGATGGCCGAAGGACTGCATCGAAAAGAAGCTTACAGCATGGCCGCGAAACGCATGTTCTGGCCAATCGTTGCATCTTCCGCGACGACGCTTGCAGCCTTCTTTCCGTTCTTGTTCTGGGACAGTTTGGTCGGCAAGTTCATGTCTTACCTGCCGATCACTTTGATCTTCGTTTTGGTCGCCTCGCTGATCATGGCCTTGATCTTCTTGCCGGTGCTCGGCTCAGTCATTGGCGGACGCGGCGCGGACAGCGATAGTGATGGCGGTGGCTTGGTTGAAGTCTCTGGAGTGTCGGGAGACCCAACCGCGGCGTCAGGTTGGTTTGGTCGCTATGCGCGGGCTACGTCAGCCCTGATCGAACGACCATTATTGGTCACAGCAGGCGCCTTCGCGGTTGTCATCTCGATCTTCGTTTGGTTCGGTTCGACGACGCATAAATCTGAGCTCTTCCTCGATGTTGAGCCCGAGCAAATCTATGTCTTCGTTCAGGCTCAGGGCAACCTTTCCGCGGACGAAGAATATGTCATTGTCGATCGCGTCGTGAACCGGCTCCTGCCTATCGCCGGCATCGAGTCTATGGCTTCCACATCTGGCAGCGAGGGCTCTGGCTCATTCAATTTTGATGGCGTCAGCTCGCCGCCACAGGACACGATTGGCCGCGTATTGATCAATCTGAAAGATCGCGCGGATGGCTTTGATGGCCGCGTCACAGAGCAAACTATTCGCGACGCTCTTGTCGGCATTCCGGGGCTACGCACCGAAATGCGCAAGCTCGAGCAAGGCCCGCCCGTTGGCAAAGACGTTCAGGTCGCGGTCCGATCAAATGACGGCGCCGCTCTGCTCGCAGCAGCGGCCGAGATTCGAGCGCTCGTCGACTCGATGGACGGGCTTCGCGAGATTGAAGACAGTCGTCCACTTCCTGGCATTGAGTATCAACTCGAAGTCGATCGCGCGCAGGCCGGTAAGTTTGGCGTAGATGTCAGCCAAGTCGGCGCCGCAGTTCAGCTGGTTACCAATGGCATCCTGGTGGGCCGTTATCGCCCAGACGACGCGCTTGATGAGATCGATATCCGAGTACGTTTGCCCGAAAGCGAACGCAGCGTTCAAGCCTTGGATCGCTTACGGATCGCGACGCCAAATGGCCAGGTTCCCCTGTCTCAGTTTGTTGAGCGCAACCCGGCACAGAAAGTCACGAAGATCGAGCGCCGCGACGGGAAACGCATCATTTTGGTTCGCGCCAACGCAATCGAGCAAGGGGAAGGCGCCGCCAAGGTCGCTGAACTGAAAGACTTGATTGCCGCTGCCAATATCGACCCGGCGATCGACATCCAATTTGAAGGCGCCGACGAAGACGCTGCCGAAGCCTCGGCCTTTTTCGGTGTAGCAGCCCTTTCGGCGCTATTCCTGATGGGCATCATCCTGCTCTGGGAGTTCAACAATTTCTACCACGTGGTGCTCACACTCTCAGCCGTAATTCTCTCCACGGCGGGCGTTTTGATCGGCATTCAGTTGATCCTGCCATACATTTCGATCCTGATGATCGGAACGGGGATCGTCGCCCTCGCTGGCATTGTGGTGAACAATAATATCGTTCTGATCGATACGTTCCAACGCTTGCTCAAAGACGGACGGACAACCGAAGATGCCGCCATCGCGGCCGCCGCCCAGCGTATCCGCCCGATCCTGCTGACCACGCTGACAACCATTTGCGGCTTGCTGCCAATGGTCTTCATGATGAACGTGAATTTCCGTGAAGGCGCGATCAGCTTTGGCGGGATCACAGCAGAATGGTGGGTACCGCTCGCGACGGCGGTTGTGTTTGGTCTCGGCTTCTCGACCATGCTGACTTTGATCGTCACGCCGGTCTGGCTCGCGGCACCGGCCAAGCTAGGTCGCTGGCGCAAGCGCATGGTTGCACGCGTTCGTGGCCAAGACGTCGAGCCCGAAATGCCGGACTATAAAGAATATGACTGGGCCGAGCCGGCTCAAGACGTTCGCCCGGCAGCCGAATAGCGCCTCCACGCCTAGTGAAAATCACGGCTATAGAAGAGCTTCTTGGCTTGCTCTCGCGGGTGGCGCGCGCCTGATGCGATACGCGCTCTATGCGCCTCTTGCAGCTCAGACGTAATCGCATCTGCCATGGCCCGGCGCTTCTCGCTCTTGGGCCCAGATCGCATATCAGGAACCGGGCGCTTGGCTTCGTCGGCATTGTCACGGCTCGGGTCGATGCTGTCGCCTGCGAATTCAGGATAACCAAGTCCATCCAGCAGATAGGAATAATCCACGATCTGGTGCGCGATCACATGCGTGACCGTACCCTCGCGCTGAAGCTTTCCGCGCACATGTAAGAGCCGCCCAGCCATCACTTCCTTGCGGAACTTCTCAAACACTTTCGGCCAGACAACGACATTCGAAACCGACGTATCATCCTCAAGCGTCAGGAAGATCACGCCGCTCGCCGTGCCAGGGCGCTGGCGCGTAATCACAAGCCCAGAGACAGCGAGCCAAACGCCATCGGCGGTCATGCGGTGATGCTTTGCCGGGGCGAATTTCGGCAGTCTGTCGCGCAGCAGGTTCACCGGGTGATCGCGCAAAGTCAGCCGCGTCGCGACATAGTCTTCAAACACACTCTCATGCAGACTGAGGCTCGGCAGGTTCGCTTCGACCTCTGGCAGCCCTTCCCCGACCTGCTCAAACAAGGGCAAAGGCCGGTCCGCGCCGAGCCCTTTGACCGCCCACAAAGCCGCGCGCCGCTCCAACCCATAGATCGCAAACGCGTCCGCGCCCGCAAGCCGGGTCAAGGCGCTGCGGCCAATCCCGGCGCGGCGCCAAACCGCTTCAATGTCGGCATAGCCTGCGCCGCGTGCGGCAGCGATCCAGTGCCCATCTTCTTCGGAAAAGCCTTTGATCTGACGAAACCCAAGACGCACCGCCAGCCCGCCATTCGGCAAGGGCTCCAGGACATTGTCCCAAAAGCTGTGCTCAACACAGACCGGCAGGACCGCAACCCCATGACCCTTGGCGTCGCGAACAATCTGGGCCGGCGCGTAAAACCCCATCGGCTGGGCATTCAGGAGCCCGCAGCAAAACACTTCTGGATGGTGGCATTTGATCCAGGAAGACGCATAGACCAAGAGCGCGAAACTCGCTGCATGGCTTTCCGGGAAGCCATAGCTTGAAAAGCCCTCGAGCTGTTTAAAACAATTCTCGGCAAAGTCTTTTTCATAGCCGCGCTCAAGGCAGCCCGCGAGAAAGCGCTCTTTGAAATCCTCAACTGCGCCCTGACGGCGAAACCCATTGAGGGCGCGGCGCAGCGCATCGGCTTCGGTTGCAGAAAAGCCAGCCGCCACGATCGCGATCTGCATCGCCTGTTCCTGAAAGAGCGGTACGCCATAGGTCCGCTCGAGCACTTCGCGCAAGGCTTCGGACGGATAGGTGATAACCTCCTCACCGCGCCGCCGTCGCAAGTAAGGATGGACCATATTGCCCTGGATCGGACCGGGACGGATGATCGCGACCTCGGCGATCAAGTCCTGATAGGTTCGCGGGCGCATGCGCGGCAGGAAGTTCATCTGCGCGCGGGACTCCACTTGGAACACCCCAATCGTGTCGGCCTCGCACAGCATGTCATAAACGACCGGGTCTTCCTGCGGCAGCGTCGCCAGCGTGTAGCGCTCCCCCTTCCACATCTCGAGCAGGTCAAAGCATTTGCGGATACAGGTCAGCATGCCGAGCGCCAGGATGTCGATCTTGAGCATGCCAAGCGCTTCAATATCATCCTTATCCCACTCCAGAACGGTGCGGTCCGCCATGGCCGCATTCTCAATCGGGCAAAGTTCATCGAGCCGCCCTTTGGTGATCACGAAGCCGCCAACATGCTGAGACAGATGGCGCGGAAAGCCGATAATCTGTTTGGCGAGTTCAAGCGTTTGGCGCAGGCGCTTGTCCTCAAGATCCAGCCCAGCCGATTTGGCCCGCTCATCGCCTAGATCAGAGGACGAGACGCCCCAGACCTGACTGGACAGCGCCGAGACCACATCAACGGACAAGCCCATGGCCTGCCCAACCTGCCGGATCGCACTGCGCGAGCGATAATGGATCACGGTCGAGCACAGACCCGCGCGGTGGCGGCCATACTTTTGATAGATGTGCTGGATCACTTCTTCGCGCCGCTCATGCTCGAAATCGACATCAATGTCGGGGGGCTCATTGCGCGCTTCGGAGATGAAGCGCTCGAACACCATCGTGATCATATCCGGCGAGGCTTCGGTGATGCCCAGCGCGTAACAAACCACAGAATTCGCCGCTGAGCCGCGCCCCTGGCACAAGATCCCTTTCGAGCGGGAAAACAGCACAATGTCATGCACGGTCAGGAAGTAACGCGCATAATCCAGCTCTGAGATCAGGCGCAGCTCCTTCTCCACCATGCTCCGTACTTTTAGCGGCACCGCATCCGGATAGCGCCGGATAAGGCCCTCTTCGGTCAGCGTACGCAGCCGGTCATTTGGGGCGACGCCATCGGCGATCTCGTCTGGATATTCATAGCGCAACTCATCCAGCGAAAAAGGGCAGGCTTTAGCAATCCGGTTCGTATTCGCAATCGCGTCTGGATAGGCCTGGAACAGACGGCGCAACTCAAACTCAGATTTCAGGCGGCGCTCCGCATTCGGAAGCGCGCGGCGGCCGAGCTGATCAATCGTGGTCTTCTCTCGAATGCAGGAGAGCACATCAGCAAGGCGCAACCGCGCGGCGCTGTGCAGGAGGACATTTCCGAGCGCAACAGTCTCTATCCCGACCTGGTCGGCCAGCGCTTGGGCCTCAGCAAAACGAGCTGGGTCCCGGCCATCATATTCGGGCAAAAGGCCGACAAAGGCGTGATCATCAAACGCGAGCTTTAAAGTTTCGAGCGTCCCCTTAAAAGCTGGCCCAGACAGGCCGATCAGGATGCAATTTTCGGCATACTGGGTCACATCCTCCAAGGTCAGTTCGCACTGCCCCTTTATCGTCCGGCGCTTGCCCAGCGTGAGCAGGCGAGAGAGCTGACCAAAGGCTTTGCGATCCCTTGGATAGGCGAGAATTTGCGTGCCATCCATCAGTACCAATCGCGTCGCCACGAGATAGCGCAAGCCAAGCTCTTTGGCGGCGCTATGGCCGCGCACAATGCCGGCAAACGTGTTGGTGTCGGCAATCGCCAGTCCGCCCAGGTCAAGCTTGCGCGCCCGGGTCACCAGCTCCTCCGCATGCGACGCGCCGGTGAGGAACGTGAAATTGCTGATCGCGAACAGTTCCACATAGCTCATGGGAATTCTCCGGCGACATACCAATCCTCGGTCTCTTCGCCGGGATAGTTGAGCAGCCAGAGCCGGCGCCCCTCTTCGGTCTGAACCGTCCAATAGTCACGCGTGCGCAAATCTTCCTCGCGGTACCAGCGCGGGGTGATCCGTTCCGGCCCTTCTGCCTGGTGTATGGCAAAGCCCATGCGCCGCCATTTGAACGCACGTGGCGGGCGGCCTGGGGTTTCGACCTGGACGAATTCTGGCGGCGTGAACAAGCGGATCGGACGGGTGCGCGGGGCCGGCTCCCAGTGCGGATTGACCCCTGCAGCTTCGACCTGACCAAACTCATGCTCGGGCACATGATGGTCGCGCGGCTTGAACACACGGACATGGTCAAAACCAATCCGGTTGCCGAGTGTTTCGATCAGGATCAGCCGCTGGTCCGCGCGCTTGGCGTCCTCTCCAAACGTGCTCTGTTTGAGGCGGATCGGTTCGATATGCTCCGCCGAAAGCCGGAACCAGTCGGCGCCATACTCTATCTCCAGTTTGGAAAGCGGGTGCGAGAATTGCCGGAGGATCGCTTCTGGATCAGAGCATGGCCGCGCAAACCCGATGCTGAGCGGATGATCGCCGGTATCGACACAGCGTACCGTCAGATGAAAGCGACGGGCGCCGCGCTGATCGGCGACCAAGCGCCCGCAAATCTGGTCCGCCAAACGCTGCAACACATTCTCTAGATCATCCAGAAACCCAATTGGCTCCGGCAAAGTCATCCGCGCGGCATAGGTCGGGTCAGCCGCTTTCGGGGTCACCGGGTCCGGCGTCAGACCCGTCGCGGTTTGTAGAGCCTGGGTCAGTCGGAGTCCGAACCGGCGGGCGAGCTCTGCCGACTTTTGCTCATACAGATGCGCGACCGTGGTGAGGCCCGCCCGCGCCAGATCACCCACCAGCTTTTGCGGTAGGTCGAGCGCTGCAACTGGCAAAGCTGCGAGCGCACTTGCCATTTCCCCCGGCGCCGCAACAGAAATCTCTTGCGGGCCAAACCGAGCCAGAGCGCGGGCGCCGCCTTTTGTATCCGCGATGCCGATCTGGACCTGGACCTGGAGATCGCTCAACCGGGTCAGCGCCTCACGCCCCATCTCTCGCTCGCCGCCAAACAGATGCGCGCAGCCTGTAATGTCGAGCAAGAGCCCATCCGGTGCATCCAGCGACACGCGCGGCGACAGACCATCGGCCCAGCGCCATAGCGCCCGCAGCAGCAAATCCTCGCGCACCGGGTCGGCCGGCTCAGTCAGCAAGTCCGGGCAAATCGCACGCGCATCGGCCAGCGCTTGACCGGCAATGACCCCGGCTTTCAGCGCCGCATCATTGGCATGCGTCACCCGCCAGGCATTCTTCTCTTCAGCGATCACCGCGAAGCTCCCGGACAGGCGCATATCGCCGTGCCGGGTCAGACGATCAAGCGGGAGCTGCGGGAGCCATATGGAGAGTATCCTTGGCATTCTGCCCTCTTTGCTTCTTCGCGTCTTGTGCTCTGGGATAGGTCACGCGCCACGCCCCAGCCTCGCCATTCTTGCCTTTCACGCAGGTCCAGTCCCAAGCAGGTTGGTCAGAAGGCGTCGGCGCACAGGCCCAGCGGGTTTGCGCCGCCGATGTGCTGACCCCGCCGCGCAGCAGAATGAGACCAAGCCCGCCGCCCTGCTCTGCCGCCAACTGCAAGCGCCGGCTTTCTTTGAGCGAGAGCGTGTCCGGCATTTCCAGGATGACGCAGAAGCTCCCCTCCGCGCGCAGAGCCTGATCCGCGGCCCAGAGCAACTCGCCGCGCGAGACCGCCTCAACCAGGATCAGATCGGCGACATTCAGATAGGCTTGCAACCCGGTTGGACAGAGCCCGACAAGATCGCGGTAAAGCCCGATCCAGAAGATGCTCTGGCCCTGCTCTGCAGCGGCGATGGCGGCGAACATATCAGCGGCCGGTCCGGTCACCTCATGGATCCGCCCTTTGCGCAAAGCCACACACTCGCCCACCGCCAGCACATTCTGTGCAAGCGAGAGCGAACCTGCAGCGCGCAGAGAGTGGAAGTCAGCTCGTCCCATATGTTCTGTTTTTGTTCTTTTTTAGGGAGGAGTCAATTAGGAAGTTGTTTGGAGGCGTAGATGTTTAGGTGTGCGGCTGATTTAGCCCAGGAGCAGACTTAGGATGGGCGCCTAAGAGAGGGCGAGTTTAAGCCTCTCGCTAATGCCGGCTTCGAGGCAGAGTTTGGACTTGGTCTTGGCTGTTCGCCACCTGGCCCTCGCGGCCTGGGCGTCTATCGTCCAAAATACGGCATAATACATCTGCAGAAGCGTAAGCTACGAAAAGGTCACCAGACGGCGCGAAGACAATCGGCAATCCCAAACGCTTAGCTTCAGCGGTGATTTTGCGTTTCCAGTTTTTGGTTGTCTCTGTTCCAGACAGAATAACCGCATTAGAGTTTCTGGTGGCTTTCGAGGGCCAGCGCGTATCCTCAATCAGAGCTGTTTGCAGCTCATAATACATCAGTTCGGGACTATAATTCTGCAAAAGTATTCCAGCTTGGCGAAAGTCCGCGAGGTTGTCACAGACATAAGCGACATCTCCGAAGCTCTTTTGAGCAAACTGCTTGTAGAACCAAATAGGGTCACGGCGCAAAACAGCTCTCAACCCTCTAACCCCGATTTTTAAACCACTCTTTGAGAGTAATGTTTGCCGGATCATTCGCCTTAACCAGGCCGGCCGAACCACCTCCCAGATTGCAGGATGAAAAAGGGGATTTGCATAAATCGAGAATTCGACCTCGGTGCTCAATTGCGCAACCCTCAAACAAATTGAGTTTGAGGTGCCCATCCCCATCAAGACGATATTTTTCAGGTTCATCGTCTCGATCAGTATTTTCAGAACCGCAGTTTCAGCCCCTAATGGCGCCAGAGATTTGACCTCTTGGCTTTCAAGTAAGACCGGAGGCAAATTTGCCGTGTTTCCAAAGCCAGGGCGTCGGACGAAAATAACCTGGTATCCAGCATTCCACATTTGCTCGCAGAATGCGCTTGAAGGGGGCATAGGCAGATCAATTGAATTCACAATGACCAGCGGTTGCCGGGTGCCAGTATCCTCTCGGTAGACCATCACCTCAACATGGATGGACGTGTCACCAATTGCGATGCGCTTGAGCGAGCGCATATCTGAGGGCGCGCCGAGATCCTTAGATCCATCATTCTCGTTTGAAACAAACATTAGCTAAAGCCTAGTCTTGGGGCGTGATCGTCCACTTTTGGTTCTGCGATATCGTCAGCAGGCTGATGCAGTTTCGCAGAATTCATTCAGCCTACCTGTGGAACACTCATTCCTCGGAGATGGCGCGCCGGAGCGCGTGCATTGCGCTTTCAAGTTCGTCGGCAAACGGGCCGTGATCAGAGCCGTTTTTACTGCCCCATTCTTGCGCGACTTCTTCGAAAATCCTCAGCATCTCCAGAGCTTGTTTTTGGTCAATCGCCTCGTGATGGCGTTGACCAAATTTTCTATTTTTATCTGAATGCATTTTCTACTCTCCCTGCCGTAACTGTTGCACAAACAGTAAGTTATGCAAGCACTCCCTTTGTGAGGCCCTGGCGGCGAGTGATGCTCCAAGTTGCATTGACTGAACAGCATGAAACACTTCGCAGACCATCGGGCCGCAATTATTGCCCAGTCACGCAACTCAACTTTTGGTGTCTCTTAAGTCATAAGCTCAGCAGGTTAGAACGCCCTACGATGCCACGGATCGATTCTTCCATTGGACATGAACTATCCCCAACGCAGCTTTTGACCAAATGCAGCCCTTACGAGCGGCTGTGCTAGATCGTTAAAGACGACAGGCCTAGAGCTCGCGCACGACCCGCAAGCCCTTGCCAGAGACGTGACCAAGATCCAGGTTCAGTCTTTCGGGGCGGTCATTTTCCGAGCCGCGCCAAGGTCCTTGAAATGTGTCGCCGCCGCGGGCGTGAAGGCGACCACATTCAGTCGCCGCTCTGATCTCCGGATCAGCCCCGCAAGCGGTGACAATCTCCCAGACATTACCAATCATATCGTACAAACCGAAATTGTTTGGCTTGAAGTCACCAACCGTTTTGGCATAAGGCGGCGTGCAGGTTCTGGCTCCATTTGACGCTTCAAAATCGTTACAGGCCGGCGCTTGATCACCCCAGTAAAACTTGGTCGAGGTCTGGCTGCGGGCGGCATAGACCCATTCAGCGTCGCTGGGCAGCCGGTAGGCTCCGCCGGTTAAGGCGGACAAGTATTCTAGATAATTCGACGCTTGTTCGGGTTTGCCATCGACCACATCCCACCCCAGCGTGTTGTCGAATACAATCGCATCACGCTTCTGTTCGACAGATTGATTCGGGTGATACGGCCCCCTCCCCTTGCAGTAATTGATCTCGGCGCAGACATCCCATTCCTCAAATGTGACCTCGAAACGACCGACCGCAAAACGCTTGATCTGTACGCGGGTCTCTGGGCCTTTGAATCGCGTATCAAACTTACCCGTTGTTTCGGTTTGCCAATCAATTGAGCCAGCTGGCAGAGACACCATTTCCGGGCATGTATCGCATTCACGAAAGAGGGAATATGCCGGTAGATCAGATGGGCTGCCGCTGATCACCGGCGCTTTCGTCGTGACCGGCGTATACCGCGCGTCAATGATCGGATCACGCTTGGCCAGCGAGCGGGTCGCCGACGCCGGCGCTGCAACTGAAGCGATTGTTGTCGGCGTGGTCAAACCTACCGGCGCTGCGGTGAATTGAAACCGGCCAGGCACCCCATCGCGGAACCAGGGGAATTGCTGGTTATTCGTTGCTGCGAGCACATCAACCTGAACGCTCTTGAAGATATTAATATGGTCAGCTCCGGGCACGCGGAGCTGAGCCGCCAGCGCCCGCGCATAAGGACCGCTATCAGCGCCTTCATCGCTGGCGGTGGTACCGGGTGACGTGGCAAAAGCGATCAGTGTCCCAAGCTGTTCTTTTTGGGGAACCATGCCCTTTTGAATACTGCGGCTGTTGGCAAACGGGAATGGAAAGTTTCGGCACGCGTCTATGACAACGAAATTCTGCTTCGACTGACGAAACGACCTCACCACGTCATTCACCGAAACGCCCTCAATCGGCAGGTCACTCGGTCGCCCAATAACCGCTGACAGTGGGACAAGATAATTGGCAGCCGATTCTGAATCGGCCGCACCATGACCTGAATAATAGAAGAAACTGACAGCGCCTTTTCCCGCAGCATCGAGACGATCACTATGATCGCGCAAAGCGCGGCGTAATCCGCGCTGATCGAGATCATTGCTAACGGTAACCGAGAAACCAACATCCTCGAGCGCCGCTTTCATCACCGCGGCGTCATTGGCAGGGTTGGCGAGCCTGCCAATGCTGGACTCATAGTCCGAATTCGCAACAATCAGAGCAAGTCTCTCTTCAGCATGAGCCGATATAGAAGCTAAAAGGCTGAGCGTGATCAGAGCAAGAATATGTCGCATCGGCGTCTCCCAATTTGACGCCACCGTAGCTCATTATCTTGAATTGTGTAGCGATATTGTACGATTAGGTCGTGATCTAGCTTAGCCGGGTCGCCGTGGGGTCGTGCTCGATCAGCAGTGTCAGCGGAAAGTTGAACACTTTATCGAGGCCGAGCGGATGGCGGGTTACTCGGCGATTTCGTCAATGACTGGGTCTAGAAAGAAAAGCTCCATGGGTTTCACACAAGGTCCATACGCGGCTTGGCGCGCAGCTCTTGAGCTTTCTATTGAGTCTCGAATTCGTAACTCAGTCTCCGCGTCGGGCGTTACATCCATACCCTCAATGCGTTCGGCAATCTGGCTTGCGATCATTTCCAAAGTCACGCTCTGTTCATCTATCTCAGAAACGATATCGAAATACCGCAAACGATCCTGTCGTGACAAAACCGTTGCCCGGCTCAGCACTTTGAGGCGCGCTTGCAGGGTTAAAATCCGATCCTGAAGAAGCTCTGCTGATCTCGATTGCTCAAAAACCGCATCCAGCTCAGCCCGTTGGTCAGCGTCCATTCGATTAAATGTCCCGCGAGACAGCTCTGCACTCCAAATGCGCGACCCCCATAATCGACTTGGGGACCGCAAGACTGGGGGAATAGCGCGTTCGCCCCAACTTGCCGTGGTTTCCATGGGTGTGCCCGCCCAGGTGTCACCCGGCTCTAAAAGGCGCTCAGAAAGACCGCGCAATTGTTCGGTGCGACAGTCGGTCAAAGTCATCCGCTCTTTGGCATTAAAATAGCTTCGGCGGAGATCATTTTTTAAGGCCGCCTCAGCTTGGCGCAGCTCGGAAATTTCCCGACGTGCGTCACTAAAATTCGTGATTTGAAAAGCGATCAGAATACCGATCACGACGATCACAAAATCGAGGAAGACCGCGAACCAATTCTGTTCTTTAACGTGCTTTGTAATCCGACGCAGGATCATGCCTTTTCCCCCAACCATCCTCACCCAGGACCGATGACGCAAAACGGCTTACTTGGCAAAACTATATGTTCGCTCCTGACCAAAAGCGGACATTACGAGCGACCGTGTTGGGCGAGTTTAAGCCGCTCCGTTCGCGCCATATCAGAGGTTAATCAGGCTCCCGAGAATTCAGAGCGAGCTAAGTATCGTCATTCTCCGTGACGCCTAATTGCAACTCAATTTGTTCCAGCAATGACGTCGCGCTGATGTGAGACGCGCCCAGCATGGTCAGATGCCCGTGAGCCCAGCCGAGCTGAGTTCGCAGGGTCGCCGAGAGCTTTGGATGATCCGAAACTAAACTGAAGAACTCCGCCTTATCGCCGCCATGATACGGGGTAAGGCCGTATTCCAAGCCGATTTCTATCGCAGTGTCTCTGGCGGGTCGAAAGGTGACATCTTGCGCTTTGACCAATGAGTTTGAGAGATAGCGGTAATTCTGCAAATCTCTCACCAGGCTGTCATCTCGAAGCAATCCTAGCTCTCCGCCGCTCGCCAATGCGTCAAACGCGGTGGTGCTTGGTTGAGCATTGCCGACGAGCACGGAGTACCCCCATAATTCGCCATCGATACTCTCGACCACGGCCTCGAACTCCTTTGTTCGATCGCCAAAATACGCGTCAACAAACTCCTCGTATTTCACACCATCGATCTCAGCGTGCGTGATGAAATTGGGCGTGTTTGGAAGCGAGGTATTTTTCAGAATGTGGTTGATGACTGTAATTTTTCCATACGCGCCATCCATCGCGACCTCATAACTGTCGATGTCGGATCGGATGTCATTCGCAATATTTTGCAGAATGAGAGTTTCGCGGTGGCGATCACCTTCAGCATCATTCCAGTTGGCGACCTGAATACCGATAAAAACACCGACCACCACGATCGCGAAATCGATCCCGACCGCAAACCAGTTTTGATCTTTAACGTGTTTTGTGACGCGACGCAGCAGCATTCCAGTCCCCATATTCTCACTCCGGCTTAGAGCATGGAACAAGCCGTTGTAATTGCATAGCCTTCTGACCAAAGAACTCAAATGTGCATGTATGTGAGCGTCCGGTTTAGGGCGTTCTAAGCCGCTCCCACATACTTGATTCAAGATGCGCGGATACCGGCTTTATCCCCACCCCGCAAAACCGATATATACTCCGCCCCATCTCACCTTGCAGGAAGAGCTTGTCCGGAACGGCTTGGCAGGAGGTGGGAGCGGCGGTCTGGTGACTGAGCTTTGTGGGTCCGATCCCTTAGCCCGGCGCCAGTCGGGGCTGTGAGCCCTCGGCCCGATGGTACGAGG
>JBDVMC010000020.1:0-55462 GCA_039970335.1 Henriciella sp.
CCTCGTACCATCGGGCCGAGGGCTCACAGCCCCGACTGGCGCCGGGCTAAGGGATCGGACCCACAAAGCTCAGTCACCAGACCGCCGCTCCCACCTCCTGCCAAGCCGTTCCGGACAAGCTCTTCCTGCAAGGTGAGATGGAGAGAAGTATATGTTTGGATGCCGAGGGGGAGGATAAGTTTATTTTGCCCGCTCATCCCGGACGTGTTCCGGGATCTCTCTCAAGGCTTCCGGACGCCTTGTAATAGATCCCCACCTGCGCGAGGATGAGCGGCTGGTTTGGGGCGAATTTGGGACGCTGAGTCAAACTCTGATACCCACGTCAATGCGCGCCCATGCAAGGATCCGATTGACAATTTTTAGTGTGATGGGCTTCTGCGCTGAGTGGACGAAAACAAAAATCAATGATGGTCTTTAGATATGCTTCCTGAAACGATCCTGTTTCAAAATATTTTGGCGCTTTTCCTGCTGATCGGTGTCGTAGTCTCACGGTCTGCATCCAAGCGAGAGGCGCTGTTGAGGCTCTTCGGGGCATGGTCGATGATGATCGGTTTGATTGTTGCCGGCGTTTGGATTTCTCCGCCACCGATTGCGCCATGGATATATTGCGTCTTCCTCGTTCTGGCGAGTGGCCTTCACCTGTTTCGGTCTGTGGGTCAGGAGCGATTGAGGCTGCTGCGACTGTCGCACATCCCGACCTTCGTTTCGATAAGCCTTGGAGCGCTTTTCCTCTGGCAAGGGCTGAGCGGACGTTTGCAACCCGATATCGAGGTCATCGATCTCGCCGCACCCATGCAACAAGCAGACGGTATCTGCGTTCTGTCAGGAGGTAATAGCGTGGCCGTCAATGCTCACTTCCTCACCGCCGGCACACCCCTTGGCTTGAAGGAAATCCATTCGGTTGATTTCATAAAAGTGCGGGCTGGTGGATTTCGGACGAGATCATGGCATTTCGTCCCCCAGCCAGAGGATATTGAGGAATACCTTGTCTATGACGAGCCTGTCTTCGCGCCGTGCGACGGCTCAGTCTTGGAGATGAAGAACGACCACCCCGATCATCCTGCTGGCGGTCAATACAGAGATACATCCGGGGTGAACTACGTCACGCTACGATGCGACAGAGTTGATATTATCCTGGGGCATCTAAAACGCGGATCAATCGAAGTCTCGGTTGGACAAACTCTCAGAACCGGTGATTTTATTGGGACAGTGGGAAATTCTGGAAATACCGAAGAACCTCATTTACATATCCAGGCTCAGTCCGTGTTGCCACCTGAAAGTAAAGACATTTATTCACGGCCAGTCGCCATGACATTTAATGGCCGGTATTTGTCGCGCGGTGAGTGCCTCTAGCACACTGAGAGTGTCCGCTTCCGAGCTGAAATCGACACTTCAAGCGTCCGTTTTAGGGCGTTTTAGGACGCTCGTGCCAGTCCCGTAATTCGGCGGCAACGCTCCTAATGCGCCTCAGCCCAATTCATCCCCGTATCCGCCTCAACCACCAGCGGTACACTTAGGCTCAATGCCGGGAGCGGTGCGCGTTCCATCGTTTTGCATACAACTTCAATTGTCTTCTTCGCTTCGCTTTCTGGCGCTTCGAAGATCAGTTCATCGTGCACTTGCAGGAGCATCTTGGCGCTGAGCCCTGCCGCTTCCAAGGCGTATGGCATTTGGATCATCGCGCGTTTGATAATGTCGGCGGCTGAGCCCTGGATCGGGGCATTGATCGCCTGGCGTTCAGCGAACCCGCGCTGCGGGCCTTTGGCTTTGATGCCTTTCAAGTGCAGGACGCGGCCGAAAATCGTCTCGACCTGTTCATGCTCGCCCGCATATTTCTTGGTTTCGTCCATATAGGCTTTGATGCCGGGGAAGCGTTTGAAATAGGTCTTGATATACGCCGAAGCTTCATCGCGCGGGATCGAGAGCTGGCGCGCCAGGCCAAACGCGGAGATGCCATAGATAATGCCGAAATTGATCGCTTTGGCGCGGCGGCGGATCATCGGGTCCATGCCCTCAATCGGCGTGTCGAACATCTCAGATGCCGTCATCGCGTGAATATCGAGGCCCTGATTGAAGGCCACTTTTAGCGTATCAATCCCAGCAATATGCGCCAGCAGACGTAGCTCGATCTGGCTATAGTCGGCGCTGATCAGGACATTGCCCGGCTCGGGGATAAAGGCTTCGCGGATCTTGCGACCTTCCTCGGTGCGGATCGGGATGTTTTGCAGGTTCGGATCGTTCGATGAGAGCCGCCCGGTTTGCGCGCCGGTCATGCCGTAATTGGTGTGCACGCGGCCGGTGCGCGGGCTGATTTGTTGCTGCAGCGCTTCGGTATAGGTCGAGCGCAGCTTGGAAACGGTACGCCAGTTGATGATGGTGCGCGGCAGGTCGTGGCCCTCGGCGGCCAAGTCTTCCAGTACGTCTGCGCCGGTTTGCCAGGCACCGGTCTTGGTCTTCTTACCGCCCGGAAGGCCCATCTCGTCGAACAGGATCTCGCCCAACTGTTTCGGGGAGCCAGGATTAAACTCGCGCCCGGCCAGCTCATACGCCTCGGCTTCATATCGCGCCATGGATTGGCTGAAGTCAGACGAGAGCCGCGAGAGGTGATCGCGGTCAACCAGGATGCCATGCGCTTCCATATCGGAGAGGACATGGACCAGCGGACGCTCCAGCGTTTCATAGACGGTGGTCATCTGGTTCTTGTAGAGGCGCGATTTGAAGTCCTCCCAGAGGCGCAGCGTCACGTCAGCATCTTCGGCGGCATATTCGGTGGCGCGGTCGAGCGGCACGCGGTCAAACGTGATCTGTTTCTTGCCGGTGCCGCACACGTCTTTGAAGCTGAGCGGCTTGTGGTGGAAATAGCGCTCGGACAGCTCGTCCATGCTGTGATTGTGCATTCCGGCATGTAGCGCGAAGCTGAGCAGGATCGTGTCATCAATCGGCGCCAGGCGGATGCCATTGCGGGCCAGAACGCTGACATCATATTTGAGATTGTGTCCAATCTTAAGGACCGCATCGTCTTCGAACAGCGCTTTTAGGGCGGCGAGGGCTTTGTCCTTATTGATCTGGCGCGGTGGGTCGATGCCGAACATATCGTCTGTGGGGGCGCTCGGATCGCTGTCCGGATCAACGTGCGCGAGTGGGATATAACAAGCCTCGCCGGGGGAGAGCGCGAGCGAGACCCCAACTAAGCCCGCTTCATGCGCGTCCAGCGCGTCTGTCTCTGTGTCTACAGCGACATAGCCCTGCAGCGAGGCGCGGGTGACCCAGTCTTCCAGCGCGTCGAAATCGCGGATGCAGGTATAGGCGCTGCGGTCGATTTGAACGGCGACGTCTTCGGCTGTTTCTTCCAGCGCGCCTTCCAACTCAAACGTCTCGCGGACGCGGCGGGTAATCGTGCGGAACTCCATCTTCTCAAGAAAATCGAGCAGGAGTTTCGGGTCCGGGTCGGCGACGGCGAGGTCTTCCATCGGCACTTCAACGGGGACATCCACCTTCAGTGTCACCAGATCCCGGGACATGCGGATCTGGTCGGCATTGTCGATCAGGGTCTGGCGACGCTTAGGTTGTTTGATCTCCTCGGCGCGCGCCAGCAGGCTATCCAGGTCCCCATACTCGTTGATCAGAGTCGCAGCAGTCTTCACGCCGATGCCGGGTGCGCCGGGCACATTGTCGACGCTATCACCGGCGAGCGATTGGATGTCGATCACTTTGTCTGGGCCAACGCCAAACTTTTCGACGACTTGGTCATGCCCGATATGCTTGTTCTTCATCGTGTCGAGCATCGAGATTTTGTCCGTGACAAGCTGCATCAGGTCTTTGTCTGAGGAAACGATCGTCACGCGCCCGCCTTTCGCTTCGGCCTGGCGGGCATAGGTCGCCATCAAGTCGTCCGCTTCAAAGCCTTCTTGCTCTAGCGCATGCGTGTGGAAGGCGATGGCCGCTTCGCGCACCAGCGGGAATTGCGGGACGAGATCTTCTGGCGTTTCGGACCGGTTGGCTTTGTACTCCGGGAACATCTCGTTCCGGAACGTATAGGAGGATTTGTCGAACACGCAGGCAAAATGCGTTGGACGGTCCGGGCCTTTCAGGTCTTCGAGCAGTTTCCAGAGCATGTTGCAAAAGCCTGAGACCGCGCCAACCGGCAGGCCATCCGAGGCCCGCGTCAAAGGCGGCAGCGCATGATAAGCGCGGAAAATGTAAGCGCTCGCATCAATCAGGTAGAGATGGCTGTCAGAATTGATTGGCGCGCTCGGCATAGCATTGTCCTTCGTTGAACGAGGAGTATTAGCGATGAGTCGGGCAAGAGGGTAGTGCCTATGCAGGCAGGCGGATTTTGGACTGCGTTATTCGACTAAATGAATTCTGCAACGCACGTTGAAAATCGAGGGGAGCCGACCAAGGACTGAGCTTGTTACGGTCCTGCTTGGGGAGATCCACCAAAGATCCAGGGGCAACGCCATATTCCCGCCGCACCGCGCGATTGAAATTTCCAGACGTCATGAACCCCCATTTTTCGGCGGTCATTGCAATGTCACCGCGAAGAACGGGGCCGTTCGAAAGGTCGAGCACCGCGCTGAGCAGGCGGCGACTGGTAATAAACTCCCGTACCCCTCCGCGATCGTCAAACATGCGATACAGGGAGGCGCGCGAGACGCCAAACTCTTTCAGAATGGATCCTACGGAGAGGTCTTCATGTTCGATATTTCTCTCAATATAAGAGCAAATCGTATCCCTGAGCGCTGCGCGGAAATGGTGCCTGATATCGCCGTCTCGGACATTTGCTCCCATCGCTATTTTTAAACAAGCTTTGGTCTGTTCGAGTTTTGCAGCTTCAATCGCATTATTCTGCAACAAGTCACGAAAAAGGTCATTGAACAAAGTATCTAGCAGGCGTCCGACGGACCGATCACTCGGGAATTTCATCATTGCTGGATGGTTATCGTTATCAAAACCCAGCGCTGATTTGGTAATGAATATGCCTTGCTGGCGATAGCGACGTTGGACGGTCTCAACTCTCTTGGCCATATCCAGCACGTAAATCGACCCCGGATCCCGGTCCACGTTCAAATCCCCAAGTCGGCCTCGCAAGAAGCCGCTCAAATAGCGGTGCACGAAAAGCAAATGTTCGCCATTCATAGATTGTGCTTTGGTCCGACGAATCGCAGCAGCATCAGTTTCGATATGCAGGAAGCTGCAATCTTCAGCGATCCAATGCAGGCGGCTGTGTGTGCCCTTATTGAGCCGCGATTTTAGGGGCGTGGTGTCAAATAGAAGCCCAACCGAATCGCGAACGTGAATGGCGGGTTGATCAACGGCCACAATCTCTGACGGAGAAAAATGTTTCCTAGCAGGCATTTTCGCTGTCTGCACGTTTCGTCCTCGTGTCGATTTGTTGCTGAGTTTGCACGCGGCCATTGGCCGGAACTCAATGTAAAACTTACGACTTTTGGCAGAGAATGAAATTGTCTCAGCGTCTCAAAATGGCGTCATCTATAGATGACTGCACCCAAGACTGTCTCTTCTCTGAGGTTTATCAGCATCTCGGACACTCAAAGGAGGATCATGCCAGAACGCGCATATCGGTCGTGGTTCTTCTATTGAACACAGACCGGATTCGGTTTGATGGAAGAAAAAGTCTAGCGCATACCAGTTGTGATTCGTGTGGACGTCTTTCGCAAATTTTCTTGCAGTGGCGTCACGTCAAAAAGCATGCCTGCCGTGTCGCTGATAAGAACGGCGG
This sequence comes from Henriciella sp., assembly GCA_039970335.1. Taxonomy (GTDB): domain Bacteria; phylum Pseudomonadota; class Alphaproteobacteria; order Caulobacterales; family Hyphomonadaceae; genus Henriciella. Next base: position 5,744 of record JBDVMC010000020.1, read on the forward strand.
GCAGCTCGAGCACACGTCTTTGCGCGGGCGAAAAATGTAGTTTCCCTGTCTCGGTTATTATCCGCGTCGTCGCGGTAGATCTTTGTCCTGGAGTCTCAAACTTCGCTTAAGGGGAGAGACTGAGAGATGCGGTCGGGCAATCTTTGGCTTTTTCTGCGAGACCGAGCGTCTGCTCTGGACATTTGTGGGCTTAAGCCCTTCAGCTAATTGTTATGAAGACTTTTTTCTCTCCTCGGACGGCTCTGGCCGTCGTGATCGCGAACATGATCGGAACTGGTGTGTTCACCAGTCTCGGCTTCCAATTGATGACGCTCGATTCGGGCTTTGCCTTGATTATGCTTTGGGTTGTCGGCGGTATTGTCGCGATTTGCGGGGCGCTCTCCTATGCCGAGCTTGGCGCCGCGTTGCCGCGATCTGGCGGCGAGTATAATTTCCTCGGGAAAATCTATCACCCTGGTGCCGGCTTCGTATCGGGCTGGATCTCATCCACGGTCGGGTTCTCGGCGCCGGTTGCGCTCGCGGCGATGACGTTTGGGGCGTATACAAGCTCTTCGCTGATCCCCGACGCCTCCGACCAGGTCACGAATTGGACGGAACGAGGGTTGGCAGTGGCATTGATCATCATCCTCACCCTGATCCATACCCGTCAACGAGAAACCAGCGGCCGCTTTCAGAGTTTTTTCACGGCGATCAAAGTCGCAGTGATCTTGATCATCAGCGTCGCCGGCCTGGTTCTGGTGACGGATTATCAGCCGGTGAGCTTGTTACCGCAGAGCGGCGATATGGGGGCGATGACCTCAAGCGCGTTCGCGGTGTCTCTGATCTATGTGAGCTATGCCTATACGGGCTGGAACGTCGCGACCTATCTGACCGACGAGCTGGAAGCGCCGCAACGCAGCTTGCCAAAGGTCCTGTTTGCGGGCGCGTTCGGGGTTATGCTGCTCTACATTTTGCTGAATGCGGTCTTCTTGCTGACGACACCAATGGAAAAACTGGTCGGTGAAGTTGAAGTTGGCGTGATCGCGGCGCGGCACGTCTTTGGCGACACGGGCGCCATGTTTACTGGCGGCGTGCTTGGCATTCTGCTGATCTCTACAGTCTCAGCCATGACCATAGCGGGGCCTCGCGTTCTGCAAGTTGTCGGACAGGATATTGCGGCGTTTCGGTTTCTCGCAAAATCGAATGAAGACGGGATGCCGACGACAGCTGTCCTGGTCCAGTCGGCTTTGGCGCTGATCTTCGTTGTCACCGCGACGTTTGATCAGGTCCTGGTCTTTGCCGGGTTCACGCTGGCGCTGAACAGTCTGTTTGCGGTGGGCGGATTGTTTGTGCTGCGCTGGCGCCAACCGGATTTGCCACGACCGTTCCGGGTGCCGCTGTTTCCGATCGTGCCGCTTGTCTACCTCACTCTGACGATCTGGACGCTTGCCTATGTTGCGTTGGAGCGCCCTCAAGAGGTTGCGGTCAGCGTCGCACTGATTGGGACTGGGATTGTGATTTACGGTCTGAGCCGAATGCGCGCGTCAACTACGGAAGGAACGTAGCGCGCACTCGACCCAAACCGATCACCTGGGCGGCAGTTTTTACACTGCCGTCAGGATTTCTTTCGCCGCTGCGTGACATTTCTCAATCTCATGATCGAGGCCGACGCAGATACGGGTCCATTCTGGCAACTCGCTCCAGCGTGCGCCAACGACTTGTACGCCTTTTGCCAGCATCTTCTCCGCGAACTCGGCATTGTTCATACCAAGATCCATATAGATGAAGCTGCCCTGCGGATCCGGCGCGATCGGGCGACCGAGATCTTCCGCCATGGCGATCAACTTGGCGCGGCCGAGTGCGGTTTTGAGGCGCATCTCTTCGAAATAGGCGGTATCTTCAAGGCTCGCGATCGCGCCGACCAGGCCGAGGTGATTGACGTTGGACAAGCGCCCAGAGCGCCGCATTTCCATCGCCATATCTTCAGGCATGACGGCATATCCGATCCGCTGCCCGGCCATCGCGTAGAGCTTTGAGAAGGTGCGGGCGACAACCACCGGACGGCCGGCGGAGACAAACTCGCTCATCACACCGGCGGGATAATCGTCAGCCATATCGAGATAGGCCTCGTCGATGAAGACTGGAACTTTTGCGGACGCTTCTTCGACGAAGGCCTTCAACGCGACCGGGTCGATGGTTTTGCCGGTGGGATTGTTTGGATTGCAAAGATAGACCGCGCCTGTGTCCGGACCGATCTGCGCCGCAATCGCTTCAAGATCATAACCCATATCGGAGGCCAGCGGCGTGTAGATAACGTTCACCCCGACCTTTTCGGCAACCCGTGGCACGCCTTCATAGGTCGTTGCAGAGGTGATGATGTCGCCGCCTTTGGTCGAGACCCAGTCAGAAAACGCGGCGAGGATGGGCGTAGACCCGTTGGTAACCAGCACCTGCTCCGGTGCGACGCCTTCGCGTTCAGCGATGATGCCAGCAAACTTTGCGGTCAGAGGGCCGGTATAGCGATAGATGTTTCCGACTTCAGCGCGCATCGCGTCCATTGCCATTGGCGAGGGACCGAATGGATTCTCATTCGACGACATGATCGCCAAAGCATCCGGATCGATTGCAGGCGCGGCTGGGGTTTCATTGGCAGCGCTTGTTGGCGCACAAGCTGGCAAGACACTAGCTGCGCCGACGGCTCCGATCCCGGCGAGCTTCAGCCAGGTCCGGCGCGAAGGTTTAAGTACAGTCCCATCCAGGGTGTGAGGTTCATCTACAGTCTGGGTCATCGCAGGTCTCCATTGAAGAACGGACCCAGGATGCGAATGCGCCCCCCCACATGGCCCAGGGAGGTCATGCGCTGGCGGATGTCGTGTTCAGGCTGGGTCGAGATAAAGCGCAAGAGTGACGCTCCTTTCTTAGTAGAAAAAAGGAATAGAGCGCGCCATTGCGTCAATCATGCATCATTGCACGATGGAAATATCTTTCGAGAAATGCGCTGGTTCAGCAATAAAATTCTAGCCACAAGCAAGATTTATTGAGTTTCGAACTGCCAAACGCACGCCATTCGAACATGTTGCTCGACTGATAGGCAGGGTGCCGCCCTTAGCGGCCAGAAACCATTTCCTGGAATGCATTGACCCGCGGAACGATTTCGTCCTCAAACCGGCGCCCGTTAAAGACGCCATAATGGCCTACGCCAGGCTGGATATAGTCAACTTGCATATTGTCGGGCAGTCCCGAACAGAGATCGTGCGCGGCTTGGGTTTGGCCAATGCCAGAGATGTCGTCTTTCTCACCTTCGACCGTCATCAAACCAACGCTGTCAATCACGCTCGGGTCGACCAAACGCTCGCCGCGATAGCGGAAAATCCCGCGCGCCAGGCGATGCTCGCGGAAAACGCGGCGGATGGTTTGAAGATAAAATTCTTCGGTGAGGTCCAGGACTGAGAGATATTCATCATAGAACACGCGGTGCTTTTCAGCGCTGTCTTCGTCACCTTCTACCAAATGATCGAAGAAGCGGGTCTGTGCGTCGACATGCCGATCCCAATTCATGTGCATGAAGCTGGTCAGCTGTACAAAGCCTGGATAGACGCGGCGCAGCATGCCGGGCCATGGCGCCGGCACGGTGTAGATCATCTTTTCGCGGAACCATTCAAAACTGCGCTCTTCAGCCAGTAGGTTGGGAACGGTTGGTGATTTACGCGCGTCAATCGGTGACCCCATATAGGTCATCGTCGCGGGCAGGGCGGGGTCTCCGTCCTCTGCCATCATTGCGATTGCAGCCAAGACTGCAGGCCCAGGCTGACAAACAGCAACAACATGCGCGCCGCCGCCAATATGCTGCAGCGCCAAACGCACGTGATCGATATAGTCATCCAGATCAAAGCGTCCGAACCAGACCGGCGCCATTTTGGCATCCGTCCAATCGGTGATGTACACTTCGTGTGTCGGCAAAAAGGCTTCAACTGTGCCACGCAAGAGGGTCGCGAAGTGCCCCGAAAGAGGGGCGCATATCAGCAAGCGAGGCCGGTCCTGCGGCGCGCCTTCAGTTTCGAAATGGACAAGATTGCACCAATTCGAAGACCAGGCTGTCACCGGCGTAACGGCGCAAGCTTTCCCATCAATTTCGGTACTGGGAATCTGCCATTCTGGCTTGCCGTAAACGCGGGTTGCCCGTTCAAAGACGCTGCTAGCGGCATGTGCCGAACGACCGAAGGACGTGCCAGAGAGCGGGTTGAGCGGGTTTTCAAGTGCCTGCATCGTGCCTTTAGCAAGCAAACGCATCGGCGCCATTGCAGCGCGATTCATCTCCACGAGCGTGTACAGCATATGATCCCATTCCCGTCTTTGGTGCAGTGCAACATAAGCGACCCAGTTAGTAAAGCCAAACTAGACGCTGCCACGCAGCTGCAGGTTTTAGGCCGCAAGGCGACTTAAAGGAGACGGTGCAAGTGTTAACCAATTGTGAAGCGTTTCAACCGCAGGTTTACCCAATGATGAACCTTGCTTTGCCGCTCAACCAATCAGAAGCGTTCCAACGGACCTGCGACAAGGTTGGATTGCCTGTGGAGCGGATCACCAACGAGCTGGGAACCTGCCTTGTTCAAAGCCGGAAACTGCCAGTGCTTGGCCAGTTTCATCTTTTATCGCGCGGTCCCGTCTTGGAAGACCCAGCCAAGTTGCCTGAATTTGTCAATCAGGTGAGAGGGCGGCTGTCCGGTGCAATGGTCGTAAATGCCGGCGATGGTGCCCCCGACATCGGAGGTCTGAAAATCGCGCAAGGGGCGAAGCTTGCCATTGTCGACTTGGTTAATGCGGATGAGATGCGCACTCGGCTGCACCAAAAATGGCGAAATCAGCTAAAAAAAGCAGAGCGCGCCGGTCTAACCATTATCGATCAGCCGCTTTCCGCGATGCCCCATAGCTGGTTTCTTCGAGCTGAGGCGGCGCAGCAAAAAGCGCGTCGCTACAAGTCTTATCCGACCGGGTTTCTTTTGGCCTATGCGACCGCGAATAAGGGCCAAGCTCGTCTGTACTCTGCGATGATGAATGGCGAGCCGATTGCCGGCATTCTCGTCCTGAAACATGGGCGGATGGCGACCTATCAAGCCGGTGTTACAACCCCAGAAGGACGCCGTCATTGCGCCCACAATCTGTTACTGTGGCGCGCGATGTCGGACTTGCAGAGGAAACGATTCATTCAGCTTGATCTAGGCCGCGCGGATCTCTCTGAAGGGTTGCGCCGCTTTAAACTCGGTACGGGCGCACGGGTCGAGCAACTCGCCGGTTCGTTCCTGTCGCATTCGTGGCTTGGGCGGCGTCATGTTCTTCCCGTCGAAGATGCGGTTCATCTGCGTCACGCCGCTTGAGTCGCGGGCCATTTTAAGTTTCCATTTTCAAATACTGACCATTTTGTTCGAATTACTGTGAAATTTGAACGTTCATAGCAGTATAATTGCAGGAATTGCTGCTTAAGCGTGATTGCCAGAGTAAACAAAACCCTTAAGCGGGCGCGGATGATTTTAGATATGGTTAAAGATGATGCTGGCGCTCAGCCGACAGGAGCTCATGTGTTTCAGGTGGGCAACTTTGCGCTGCATCTCAAGCGGACCCTTGAGGAGACCCGCAAGCGTCTCGGACTGTCCAATCGTGAGGCAGAGCTATTAAGATGGATCAGCGCCGGATTGAAGAAACGCGAAATCGCTGAGAAAATGGGCGTCACACCCGCAACGGCCGACACGTTTAGACGCCGCGCCTATGCGAAGCTAGGGGTTGGCACCGGTGCGGCCGCTGTCGGTATTCTGAATGCTTATTTGGCGGGCGCCGAAATCGAAGCGCGGTCGCGTGATCAAGGCTAACTGATGTGCTGCGCTAAGCAGGTTGCGATATAGTCTGGATCAGCATCGGCTTCGGCGAAGAACGTCTTCAATTCCCAGTTTTCATCCATCAAGTACAGTAAAGACGTATGGTCCATCGTGTACTCTGCGAGGCTGTCCGGGGTCTCGATCCGTTCATATTGTGCGATAAAGACGTCTGCTGCGGCGGCGATGTCTTCTTCGCTTCCTGTGAGCCCGATCAGATTGTCAGGAAACGCAGCGGTTGAGACATAGGCGGCAAGCGCTTCGGGCGTATCTCGTTCCGGGTCGACTGTAATCAGAAGCGTTTGCGGCGGTGCAACCCCGTCTGGCAGAGCCTCGTAAGCGCGGTTCAAGGCAACCAGCGTTCCGGGGCAGATATCCGGACAATAGGTAAAGCCGAAATAGATCAGGGTCGGAGAGCCCATAAAATCGGCCTCCGTCACCTGCGTGCCGAAATGCGTGGTTAGGCTGATCGGCCCGCCAATCGTATCATAGGCGCGGCTCATACAGCCTGCTTCGGCGCCGCCCGCGCTCGGAGCGGTTGAGCTGGGATTGCAAGCCGCGAGTGCAAGACCGGCCGCGCTGAGGATCAAAGACTGTAACCTGTTCATGTATGCGTTATGTGCACATTCACGGATTGTGATAAAGGGCCGTGACGCCGCAGTCGGAGAGACCTCTTGGAAGACCTAAATGCCTCGCGCGCCGGGATGGATGAAGCTTTGGTCAGCTTGCTGCCTGAGGGCTTGTCCCATGTCGGCGCAGCGCAGGGACGAACCCGTCTTGCAACTCTGATGACATTGCGTTGGCTCGCGGTCGCTGGGCAGACCTTGGCGGTTCTGGCGGTCTATTTCGTTTTGGGATTCAGTTTGCCGCTCGCGCTTTGCCTCGCCGTGATCGCAGGGTCTGCTTGGCTTAACGTGTTCCTGTCCTTTGCTGCTGTCGGACCTCAGCTTCTAAAAGGCTGGGAAGCCGCCCTGCAAATCAGTTTCGATGTCGTCCAGCTGGCCTTGCTCATCGGATTGACCGGCGGTCTGTCTAACCCGTTTCTCCTGTTTTTGATCGCGCCGGTGACCATCGCCGCGTCCAGCTTGGGCGGGCGGTTCACAGCTCTGATCGCTATGTTGGCGATCGGGCTTGCCGCGCTGATGCCCGCCTTGGCCCTGGATTTGCCCTGGCGAGAAGGTGAGGCCCTGATCTTCCCCGAGCTGTTCGAGGGGGGGCATTTCGCAGCGCTCTGCATCGGTATCATCTTCTTTGCCTTGTCGGCGCAGCGAGTGAATGAAGACGAAGCGAAAATGGTTCGGGCGCTCGATGCGGCCGCTGTCGTGATGTCTCGCGAGCAACAATTGTCGGCGCTGGGTGCGATGTCTGCGATGACCGCGCATGAGCTTGGAACGCCGCTCGCGACGATTCATCTGGTCGCAAAAGAGCTCTTAAATGTGTTGCCGGAGGAAAGCCCCCACCGCGAGGATGCGACGCTGCTGGCCGAACAGGCTGAGCGTTGTCGGGACATTTTGCAGCGTCTCGGCAAAGCCCGCGAAGCAACGGATATCGTTCACGCCCGCATGCCGATTAGTGCCTTGGTCGAAGAAGCAGCTGCGCCGCATCGCGGGCTCGGCGTCGAACTGCGCGTCACTTATGAAGCGGCGGAAGGCGGCGAGGAAAAAGTGCCGGTCATTCGACGCAGCCCAGAAGTTCTGCACGCGCTCGGGGCTTTCATTGAGAATGCGGTCAGCTTTGCAGACTCAGAAGTGCGCGTGATCGCGAATTGGACGGATCGGCAATTTGTCGTGACCATTCGCGATGACGGGCCGGGCTTTGCCGCTGAAATCATGCCGAAACTCGGTGAGCCCTATGTTTCACAGCGCGGGGACGAACAATTGGGCGGCGGTGATATGGGGCTTGGCTTCTTTATTGCTAAGACACTCATCGAAAGAACACGCGGCCGAATTGCGACACGCAACCGCGCGGCACCTCGCCACGGGGCAATTGTGCAAGCAGTATGGCCTAGAACTGAATTACAGCCTTTGGACAATACGGAAAACAACCTAGATTAGAGGCTGAAGGAGCAAGAAATGGAATCTCCAGTCACAGTTAAGCTGCATGACAGCTTGAAAAACGTCGAAGATCGCACCTGTCTCGTCCTGGACGATGATGGTCCGTTTTTGCAGCGCCTTGCGCGGGCATTGACCCAGCGCGGGTTTCTGATCTCTGCGACGTCAAAAGTTTCTGAAGCACGCGATGTCGCGCGGCTAAATCCACCGGCCTTCGCCGTATTGGATTTGCGGCTCGAAGATGGGTCGGGATTGGATGTGGTTGAAGTGCTGCATCGTTATCGCCCTGATGCGCGCGCGGTTATTCTCACAGGATATGGGGCCATCGCGACCGCGGTTGCTGCTGTTAAGGCCGGCGCTGTCGACTATCTGGCCAAGCCCGCGGATGTCGAAGATATCGTTCGAGCCTTGGTCAATTCAGGCGATGGTCTGCCAGAGCCGCCGGAAAATCCAATGTCCGCTGACCGGGTTCGCTGGGAACATATTCAACGCGTTTATGAGCTCTGTGGGCACAATGTGTCTGAGACAGCGCGGCGCCTGAATATGCACCGCCGCACGCTGCAACGGATCTTGGCGAAACGCGCGCCGCGTTAGGACTTGCGCATCGCAATCAAGCTGGATTAGGTGCTCTTCATGACAGCGCCGCCTTACGCTCAAGGACACATGCTATCGACGCTCAACGGCGTTGATCACGGCTTTTTTGGTCGTAAGGGCGGCGTGTCGACTGGGATCTATGGGAGTTTGAATATCGGTAAAGGCTCTGATGATGATGTTCAGGCCATTCGGGACAATCGCGAGCTTATCCGCGACGCCATGGGCGCCGAGAAGCTGCTCTCGTGCTTTCAGGTCCACAGTGCCAAAGTCATGACCGTGACAGAGCCCTGGCGCACGCGCCCGCAAGCTGATGCGATGGTCACAAAAGTGCCTGGCCTCGCGCTTTGCATTTTGACGGCTGATTGTGTGCCGGTGCTGTTTGCGGATCCTGGTGCCAAGATTGTCGGCGCCGCCCATGCTGGTTGGAAAGGCGCGCTTGGCGGAGTTTGCGAAGCGACGATCGAAGCGATGATTGCCCTGGGCGCAGAGCGGGATCAGATTTCCGCTGCAATTGGACCAGCGATCCAACAAGAGAGTTATGAAGTCGGGCCAGAGTTTCGCGATACATTTGTAGGCGAACACGAATGGACCGATCGCCTGTTCAAAGCCGGCCGCGACGATCGCTCGCATTTTGATCTGGTTGGCTATGTTCGTGCCGTTCTGCTTGGTGAAGGCGTGAGCGCTATAGACAATATTGGTCATGATACATGCGAGATGGAGGAGGACTATTTCTCCAATCGCCGCCGAAATCATCGCGGTGAACCCGACTATGGCCGCAATGGCAGTGTGATCGCGCTCTCGAAGTGAACAGCACGCTTAGGGGCGATGCAGGGCAGCTAGAATTGACGCGATGCTGATCCTCCGCCACAGGTCGAGGCAGCAAACAAAGAGAGACCTGATATGCGCGCGATTTTTCTAGTCTGTGTTTTGGCCCTGGCCGGATGTGTCTCTAAAGCAGAGACCCCCGCGCAGCCCATGCTCACCCATTCGGTTTTCTTTGAACTGACGGATGACAACCCAGCGGCGATCCAGGCCTTGGTCGATGGGTGTTATGAATTTTTGGCGCCGCATGATGGCATCGTCTATTTCTCTGCGGGCGCGCGGCACACCGATTATCAGCGCGACGTGAATGATTTGGACTTCGACGTTGCCCTGACCATCGTGTTTGATGACACTGCTGCGCAGGACGCGTATCAAGTGACTGAGCCTCACCTGGAATTCATTGCAACGTTCAATGAGAACTGGGCGAGCGTGCGCGTGTTCGACAGTCTGGCGCCGGCTTCGGCGCGCTAGCTATTTAGTTAAGGTTGCAGGCGGGCAACCCCGTACGTTCCCTTCCAGATATGGACGAGTGCAAACTGCTCTGCCGCGTCCACGCCGGCGACATAGTCGATCTGATCGCCGACCAGTTCGGTCTTGTCCTCACCAATCGCCGGTTCGAGGCCATTGTAGAGATCGGTCTGCGCAATTTGACCTGACAGATTTTGCTGGTCAGCGACCAGACCGAAGAGCATGCGTTGTGCGTCGCTTTCATATGCGCGATCGGAAAACACATCGGACAGGCTGCAATAGGTCACCAATAGGCTGCAAGCGACAATCGCTTCGGTCTGATAGGTCTCCCCGTCAAATCGCAGCAGCTGATAGACCGGAGTGCGGTCGAATGTGAAACCAGACCCAAGCGCAATATCGCGAACGCCGTTTTGGGTGGTTGTCAGAATGTTGAGGCCGCCACCACGCGTACTCAAGATCTGGCGATACGTGCCTTGATCGTACAGCATGATATCGTGCGTGCAGCCAGACGAGCCGCAAAAATCTATGTGCTCGACGGCGGTGTAGTAATCCTCGTAACCATCGCCGTTCAGGTCGGCGGCTTGCAGAATGTTCAATTGGTCCGCTGGGATCGGCTCAGGCACATAATCTTCATAGGTTGCCCGCTCGACCAATTGCGCTTGATAGGCCGCCAGAAAATTGCTGCGCTGGGTTTCAGCATCCGGGATCTCGCTCACCGCCTCAGTTTGGCAAATTTCCGCAAAACAGAAATCGAGGGATATGTCGGAATAGATCGCTGGGCGTTGCAGGTGCGAAATCTGATTGGCCAGGGTCGCCGTTTCGCTGCGCGCTTCGTCGAAGGCCCGCATCAGCGGCTTATCGGAGGATTGCAGCTTAGGCAGCAGCGTGCGTGTGAAGACCGAGTAGGGCGATGTGTCCTCAGGATCTAAACGGTCGAGTGCCTGCTGATTGGCTCCGGCGGCATACACGACCAGGGTGCCAGGAATGGTCTGTTGAGGCACCAGCCCTTTGGTCGTGGATTTCGTGCCGAGATCAAAAGGATTGTCACGGCAAGCATCGACGATTGCGAGCACCAGGCTGGGGTCTTTCGCCCGAAACTTGTTGATGATGGCCTCGTTCAGATCAAACGTGAGGCGTTCCAGGACGACTTCAGTGGATCGAAAAGGGGCGTCGCGCATCGCGACAAAATTTCGAGCGCCATCTGACCAGCCATGCCCGGAAAAGACGAACGCCACCTCGTCGCCTGTTTCAATAGAGGCTTCAAAGTCCGATAGGGCGATGAGAAAGTCGGTAAAGGATGGGTCGGAGAGCAGCGTGACTTGAAAGCCAAGCTCCTGCTCAAACACGTCGGCATATCCGTCCGCATCTGAAAGCGTTTTGGACAGGTCGGTCAGCTCATCATAATTCTGCACGCCGACAATGAAGGCACGTTTTGTTTGCGCGTGCGCTGCGGTGGTGAGCAGCAAAGCAAGGGCGATCGAGACAAAGAAACGCAAAGTGTCCTCCTAACCAGCCCGCATCAGTTTGCCACTTCCAGCTGCCCGGTCAATGCCCCGGGTACGCCTACAAAATGGGGTGAGACGACAAAAAAGCCCCTCGCGCAAACGAGGGGCTTCTAAGGAATTCGTATTTGATGGTGCGTCCTATGCGGTGACTTTCACGCGCGGGCCAGCCGCGTTGACGTCTGCATCGACATGCGCCTCGTAGACTTTGAAATTCTCAACAAACATCTTCGCAAGTTTTTCGGCCTGCGCGTCATAGGCTGCTTGGTCGGTCCAGGTTTCGCGTGGGTTCAAGATGGTTGCATCGACGCCGTCCAGCGCAGTTGGAACCATGAAGCCAAACGTCTCATCTTCGCGGAAGTCCGCAGAATTGAGCGATCCATCAAGCGCTGCATTGAGAAGCGCGCGGGTAGCTTTGATCGGCATACGATGGCCAACGCCGTGGGCGCCGCCGGTCCAACCGGTAGAGACCAACCAGCAATTCACGTTATACTTGGCGATCAATTCACCCAGTAACTTGCCATACTCACTTGGGTGGCGCGGCATAAACGGCCCACCAAAACAGGTTGAGAAGGTCGCTGTCGGTTCGGTCACGCCTTTCTCGGTGCCAGCGACTTTCGCTGTGTACCCAGAGAGGAAGTGATACATCGCTTGGGCGGGGGTCAGCTTGGCGATTGGCGGCATAACGCCAAACGCGTCCGCGGTCAGCATGATCAGGTTTTTCGGTTGGCCGCAACGGCCACTCAAAGACGCGTTCTCAATCGCGGAGATCGGGTAAGCGCCGCGAGAGTTTTCAGCCAGCGTGTTGTCGAAGAAATCGAGCTCACGGGTTTCCGGGTCCATCACAACATTCTCGAGAACGGTGCCCCACATGCTGGTTGTGGCGAAAATCTCTGGCTCATTCTCGGGCGAAAGATTGATCATCTTAGCGTAACAGCCGCCTTCGAAGTTGAAGAGACCATTTTCAGACCAACCATGCTCGTCATCGCCAATCAGGGTACGGCTGACATCAGCAGAGAGGGTGGTCTTGCCGGTGCCAGAAAGGCCGAAGAAGATGGCAGCATCATCATTCCCGCCATCATTGACTGAGCAATGCATCGGCATCACGCCTTTGGTCGGCAGGATGTAGTTGAGGATGGTGAACACTGATTTCTTGGTTTCGCCAGCATAGCTGGTGCCGCCGATCAGAACCATCTTTTTGGCGAAGTTCACCGCGATCACGGTTTCAGAAACAGTGCCGTGCTTTGCCGGGTCGGCGCGGAAGCTTGGGCTATTGATGATCGTGAAATCGTGCGCAAAATCTGCGTACTCTTCTGTGGTCGGGATCCGCAGCAAGTGGCGAATGAACAGAGAGTGCCAGGCAAACTCATTGACCACACGCACCGGGGCGCGGTGATCGAGATCAGCGCCGCCAAAGAGTTGCTGGGTATAAAGGGTCTTGCCGCTCAGGTGGGCTTGGAAATCGTCCCAAAGCGCATCGAACTGAGCCGGGGTCATGGAGGCGTTATTGTCCCACCAGACCGTGTTTTCAGTGGTTTCGTCGCGAACGGTGAATTTGTCTTTCGCTGAGCGACCGGTGTGTTTGCCCGTTTTAACGAGAAGGGCGCCGCCCTTGGCCACTTCGGCTTCGCCGCTGCGAACGGATTGTTCGTACAAGCGTTCTTCGCTCCAGTTCTTTCGAACTTCGCCGGCCTCAATACCGAGGTCACCCAACTCTACATTCTGCTGAGACACGTTATCATTCCCCTGAATCTGTTCGTGTGCATGCCACGGAACCCAATTGAAAATTGCTGTTTGTCCCGCGTTCGGGGGATAGAACTGCAAGGCTCTGGCCAACACCACCCCCGCGCCCAAGGTAAACGCTGTCAAAACAGATAGTCAGCGCTGTCAGTCTCTTATGTGTTCAAATTGCACGGAGAATCGTCCGTATTCCCCCATTATTCGGCGCATATTTGCACAAATTTGATTGAATTTTACGGGGCTTTTCGTTTGAGCTGCCTCAGAATTTGCCGATTCGGGACAATCGTTCGCAGCGCTTCAAGGCGCGCCGGGATCGGGTCCGCAAACACTTGCGCGGTCAGGATTGAGGCCGCCCATGGGGCCCAGGTAAAGCCGCGCGATCCAAACCCGCCCGCCACGTGAATGCCCGGTAAATCATAAGCATCGTCTTCAACCCGCCACTGTGCACGTTCGAGGCGCTGGCGATCCGAGATTAGGCGCTGATTATTAGGTGCGGGGCCAATCAAAGGCAGGCGGTCGGCTGTTGTTGCCCGAACACCGGCGCGAGATTTAACGTCCAATCGGGTCGCTTCCTGCTGCCAGTAAGGGGCCAACGATTCCAGCGCCGCCAAGTTTTCCCGCGTCGCATCTTCACTGATCGCGGGAACACCGCCCGGGTGGTCTGCGAAGGTCGCCCCCCAAAGCCGAGTTGTTCCGTCTGCGATTGCGTAGTGCCCGCAGGCCGAGGCGCTCACGGGGGCGTCGATCGTGCTTTCGATCCAGTCGATTTGGCCGAGGCGTCCCGTCAGCGCTAATGATGGCATCAGCTCTGCCATGCGCCAGCCTGAAGCGAGAATGATTGCGTCATACAATGCTTCGTCGACGGCGCGGCTATGAAGGTCGATCGAAGGGGCTGAATTCCAATGCACGGTTTGATCTGAAAGAAGCGCAGGAAGAAGCGTGTGCGGGCGCACCACCAGGCTACCTTTATGGAGAACACCGCCGCCGCTGAGCGCTTCAAGCTGCTCCAGTCCAAGCGGCGGGTCAGCCAGGACTTTTTCAAACCTTTCGCGTTCCTGTTGGTTGCGTGGGCGGTGCACTGTTTCAGTCGATGTGACCCCTGGGCGCCCTTTATAGAAAGCCTGCGCACTGAGATAAGCATCAACCAAGAGGCGCGCTTGCGCGGTATCGCCCGCATCCAGTCTTGGCATAACCAGCGCAAGCGGGTTGCCGCTTGTGCCTTGTGCCGGTCCGCTAGATTGATCGAACAGCGTGACGTCTGCACCGCGTGTTTTTAGCGAATAGGCGAGACACGCTCCGGCAATGCCTGCGCCAATGATCGCGACTTTAGGGACGCGCGAGGGAACTGGTCGCTGTATAGCGGGCGCCTCCAAAACCGCTTCCAACCGTTCGCGTTTGCGTCCGTGCCCAGGGCGTTTCTCCACCTCAAATCCGGCATTGCTGAGGCCGCGTCTAACCGCCCCTGCGACTGTAAACGTCGCGGCCCGCGCGCCGGGTACAGACCGCTTGGCGATGAGGGACCAGAGCGTTTCGTCCCACATGGCTTCATTCTTGGCTGGGCTAAACCCATCCAGAAACCAGGCGTCGGCGCGAAAACTGGATTGCGGTAGCGTCTCTTCGATCAAGCCAATATGGAGGGTCAAAGACAGGCGCTCTTCCGGCCAGACCAATTGCCTGACCCCCTTGGCGCGGGGGGGCCATTTCTCGCAAAGTGCGGCGGTGAGGTCGGCCAATTCAGGCCAGGGTTTCAATGCCCGTACAATGTCTTCAGCGTCTAATGGAAAGCCTTCGAAGCTGACAAAGTTGAGCCATCCAGTCTTTGGCTTCTCTGTGCGCCACATTTGCCAGGCCGCAAGAAAGTTCAGGCCGGTACCGAAGCCCAGCTCAGCGATCGTATATTGATCACGGGTGCCCCAAGCCGCGGCCTGCCAAGCTTCGGGCAAATCGCAACCGGCAAGAAAAACCGCGCGACTTTCGGCCAAGCCATCCTCGACTGAGTAATAGACATCGCCAACACGTTCATCGACGGGCGTGCCATCGTCTTTCCAGGTTAAGTCAGGGCGGGGTGGCAATCTCATTTGGTCGCCTTAGCGCCTTAGACGACGCCTCGCTAGCTTTCGGTCTGCGTTGCTTGCTCTGCCAATACCAAGGGGTTAGCGCGCCATGCATATCCCGGATAATACAATTCAGAACCGGCGGCATGGTCCATCCACCCTTTGCGCCTTATGTTATGGGTTCAGTATGGAGGACAAAATGTCGGACATCACAATCACCCGAGAAGACAGCCCCAAAGGGGGGCGTTATTTCACGCAGGCCAATGACGAAGAGGCGGAAATGACGTATTCCCGCGCCGGCGCCACCAGGATCATTATCGATCATACAGGCGTGCCGGACTCTATGCGGGGCCTTGGCGTTGGCCAAAAGTTTGTTGAGGCGGCGGTCATGGATGCTCGAAACGAGAACTTTAAGATCATCCCGCTTTGTCCGTTCGCCAAGGCCACGCTGGAAAAGCATGCCGAGTGGCAAGACGCGGTTCAGTGACTCTAGACCACCACGCGCTTGGTCACGTCTAACGTCGCTGAGACGGGGCGCGGCAGTGCAGGCTGCAGGTCTGGGCCTAATCCCAAGGCTTCTTTTAGCGCGATTTCGACCGGTGTTGGCCGAAACTCAGGGATGAACTGGCGCAGGTTTGTCCCATCAATCGCGTGCGAGACCTGCCAGAGGTAACGCATTTCCATGACTTCCCGAATGGTTGGCACAAACACGCCCAACAGGCTCATGATAGGCCATGGCATTTTGCTGACCTTTAGTGTCCGGCCCTGAAGGTGTTGGATCAAGGCGACGAACTCTGTGCCTGTCAGATTGAATCCTTCATAGACGAAGGTCGAAAAAGACCCGAGTTCGGCGGCCTTGTCAGCAATGTCTGCTAATGCCCGCGCCATATCTGGCAAATAGGCCCAGGCATGCACCCGGTCCAATGGGCCTGGATAAGTGATTTTCCCGCGATTGGTTTTCGGCGTAATATATGTGTCGAACCAGTTTCCGGTTTTCTCGCGCTCAATGAAATCTCCGGCGCGCAAGATGATCGTCTTCACGCCCTCGTCTGCGGCCCGCGCATAGGTTTCTTCCATCTCTTCGCGCAATTTGCCTTTTCGCGTCGTTGGGGTGTGCGGCGTATCCTCGGTTAAGACTGGCGGCATCCCCTCGCCATAATTGTAAATGTTCCCCGCGATCATAATTGCGGCGCCGGACTGCTTTGCTGCAGCAATGACGGAGGCGCTCAGTTGGGGAAGTTCGCGTTTCCAGTTTTCATAACGAGGGTGAAGCGCGTTGACGATGACATCGCAGCCGGCAGCCGCCCGGATCACTTCTTCTGGCTGCAATGCGTCGCCCTCACAATAGTCAAACGCGTCGCCAAAAGCGGCGTCCGACCAATTGCGAGCGAACACGCGCACCTTCCAACCAGCTTTGTGAAAGGCTTGGCTCGCTGATCGGCCAAAGCGACCCTTGGCCCCTAATATAACAACTCGTCCTGACATTCTCTTTTCTCCTTTTTGAATGTTGACGAGATCAATATGTCCATTCAATATTAGAATAGAAATTACCCAAATATGGATTTTGATATCCAAATATGGATGCGTAATGCGGTTTGATTGGACACTCTTGGAGACTTTTGCAGCGGTCGGCGAACATGGCTCGCTCTCGGCTGCAGCTCGGGCGACAGGCACCAGTCAGCCGACCATGAGCCGGCACATTTCCACACTGGAACAAGAGGTCGGCGCGCGCCTGTTCGAGAGAGGCGTGAACGGCGTCGCTTTGACCGCAACCGGCGCGTCGCTGATGAAGCACGTTGAAGATATGGCGGATGCGGCGGCGCGTCTCGATATGGTGGTCGCAGGGAACGCGGAAACCCTGTCGGGCAGCATCAGACTGACGGCGAGCGATATTGTTGCGACCTATGTTCTGCCGGCGCTTTTGACCGAATTACGGATCGCGGAGCCGGCCATCACCATTGAGTTGGTCGCGACCGATACGACGGAAAACCTGCTACGCCGTGAAGCCGATATTGCCGTGCGCATGTACCGCCCCACGCAGTCCGATATCATTTCGCAAAAAGTCGGTGAGCTAAAAATGGGTATGTTTGCGAGCCGGTCTTATCTCGCCCGATGCGGCATGCCGGAAAGCCTGGAGGATGTGCTTCAACACGATATTATCGGCTATGATCGGAGCACGCTGATTATTGACGGGTTCAAACAGGTTGGCGTGAAGGTCGATCGAGATTTCTTCGCCTTCCGATCTGACGATCAAGTTGTCTGTTGGGAAATGGCGCGAGCCGGTTTGGGGATTGGCTTCAATCAAGTGCAACTTGGGGAGCAGCACCCCAACATGGTGCGGATTGACGCCGCCGGCGACGTTGGATCATTGCCGGTTTGGTTGACTGCCCATTCTGAGCTGCGCTCAAACCCACGGGTTCGCAGAGTGTTTGATTTTCTTGCCGAGCGCTTGAAACAGACGATGAAATAGGCCAACGCGGTGCTAGAGGTCGAAGGCTGCAATGTGTGATTTGAATCGTGCGAAGTCGCGTTCGGTTTGAGGGTTTTTGGTGACGTCGTAAGCCGCGAAAGTTGTCTGGCTCTGCAATCCGAAAAACGCAAAATTGATATGAATTGGCGCGAGCAACTGATCGAGCGAGCGCCCGGCAAAGAGCGTTTGCGCAGGATCAGAAAATGCGGACTCGGGGGCGTTCAAGGTCACGGAAAGCGCGTAAGTCTTGCCGCCCATCATTCCGCCAGACCCATATTGCTTGCTTTGATCTGACCGCGTGCGGCCATCGCCTTTGGCAAGCCTGCCATCCATTCCAGCGGTATAGACCTCGTCCAGGTACCGTTTCAGCGACCAAGGGACGCTCATGGAGTTTAGCGGAAACTGGACGAATATCAGGTCCGCCCAGAGCTGGTTTTCGACTTGATCGTCAATGTTCCAGGGGTCTGCTGAGGCGACGGTGCGAACCTCGAACGACCGCGCCTTTAGCGCTGTGGCTGCAAGGTCTGCATATCGAGCATTCAGCCTGCCTGGTGACGATGGAAACGGCTGATGTCCATTGATGATGAGCGCTTTTTTCATCGCCCCAGCTATCTGCTTCACCGCGCCTTTGTCAAAACTGTTAGATGCGGCGATCTAATTTGTCCTTAGCCACCGGCATCTAGGGTTAACAGAGGCGAAACGCCTTCGCTCGCAGCTGATTGTAGCGCGAGGAGAAAGAGTACGAGATTGAACGTCGTTTTTGACTCCAAATCCTGGTCCGAGATCCAGAACCAATGATCCCGATAGAACACTTTCACTGACGCATCCTCAGGTGCGGATGTTCCAGATCGCACTTCAAACAGACCGCCTGTGAAACTCACCCAGTCTGGCGTTTGGGAGGTGAGGACTTTGCTTTGCGTGGTCAGGCCGCTGGCTGCATGCGCGCTGGGAGTCTCAACCGCATGAGACAGCGCATATAGCGCGCCGAGCACGGTTCGGGTCTGTGCGAACAGTTCTTGCCGCTTCAATGTTCCGCCTTTGGCGACGAGGCGATAGCGCATATGACACGCATCTGCCCCGAGTAAGTCGCGAAGAGGTTGGCAGTTTGGCGTTTCTTCAGCGTCAATCAAAAGATACGTATCGGCGCGTTCTGCACCAATCTCGGGCAGACGTTCAACCCGAACCATTTCCTGCTTTTGCAGGTCACGCATCAACGTTGCTGCGTGTCTGAACGCGGCATTGTCAGGGATCATCTCTGGGGTTGGCCCAGACGCGCTCGGTGCATTTGAAAGTTGTCCCAAACGCTCCACGCAGCAGGCAAGCAGGCGCTCGATGCTCCAACCCGAATTGGCCAATAGTAAAATTGTCTCAGGTGCAATTGGCGCCAACAGGTCCTGTGCGAATTGACTACTGTCTACGGGTTTGTAGACGATTGTCGGGCGCTCACTCACGCTCACGCCTGGGATTAAGAGGGCCGAACCGTTCGCCGCGTTCCGAAACGGGATAAGTGTTTCAGAGCCAAAGGCACCGCCATATTGGTGCTGGGTTGTCACCCCATCAATGTCCATAAAGACGATCGCATCGCGATATTTCAGTCGCACCAGATTGAGCAGCAATTGCTCGCTTTTGCTGTGCGCGATGGCTTGATTGTAGGCATAGCTTGAAGGGCTAATTGTTTGGGCGCCGCGCGGGCTTGTACAAGCCGCGAGCGATACCACCGCGAGCACGAGCGAACCAAAAGCGAAGATACGGTTGAGCATTCGACTAGCCCCCAAACCCGTCGCCGACACCAAAGTCGCGCCGGGCCGCTACGATCGAAACCATGACCCCGGCCAATACGTCGAGCACGGCCATCATTGTGATGAAGAAAAAGACCGACGTCGAAAAACTGCCGACTGCGAGAAACAAGATTAAGCTCAAAACCATGATCCCTATCGACGTCGCGTGGTTGGCGATCGCCGAGGATTTCGTGCTGGTCGACTTTACGATTTCGATTGAGAGTGTGACCAAGCCAATCAGCATGATTAAGTCGCCGACGCTAAATTGCCATTTGATCCCCGAAATCATCGGCATATTGATAATCGCAGCGTCCAACCGGCCAGCAATGATTGGCAAGCCCGCAGCATCTGAGCCCGACGAGAAAAGCGCGATCAAGAGATATATAAAGACCGGAATGGCCATAAAAGGCGTAATGGTGAGCCAGCGGTTCATGTCATAGATCCCTTGTGATTGTGTCTAGTTTGATCGCTGCGAGCAGGCTATTTGCCGCGCAGGCGACTGCGAAAATCGCGTTTGGAGGTTTCCAGATCGGACGACAGACGCGAGCGCAGGTCAGAGCGCATTTTGTCGAGGCCCCCTGCAGGGCTTTCCTCTTCTTGCGGTGGGAGGTCTGCCCCTTCTGCCTGAGCCACGGTCGAGGCTGAGGGTCCTGTCAGTTTGAAATGCGAGACTTTTTCAATCGATCCGACGGTCCAATAATCGACCGGCATTGACCAGACATCCAGGGTTTCAAACGGAATTTTGAAGTATCCGTTTTCGCCAAAATTGGTGCCCATGCTGTTTCGGACCAGATAGGTTTTATCGGCTTTATCATATCCGACCATCAGCATTGCGTGTCCGGCGATGACGGGCGGCGTTCTGATTTGATCGGGACGTGGCATGATACCTGTTTTCGCGGCGATTTCATAATAGGGCAGCGGCGCGGTCAATGAGAAAGCCACGGCGAACCCTTCAGCAAGGGCTGACATTGCGGCTGGACCATTAGGTGTGCGGGCAAACTGCACGGCCTGAAATTTCGCTGCATTTGCGAAGCAAGCTTTGGTTGGTTCTCGATTGATTGCGGCAGGATCAAAAGGCCATAGTTTCTCTTCGCAGCAGCCATAAGCCAACAATGCGGCCATCGCTTTCAACATCGTCGTGCCGCCGTCTTTCTGATGCATATTCAAAAGCTTGCGGGCATTGTAATAGAGGAACAGGCGGGAGAGATCGGTATGCGCCATGCCGGCTTTGATTTGCTGCAGCTCGAGTGCCGCGACGACGGCGTTTGCGACGCAGCTTTGCGTGCGGCCTTGGTCTTCGACCGGCGAACAGAATTGCCGCAAGTCGACGCGCTCGGGCAAACTATCTGATTGCGGTTCTAAGGTCGGTGCGGCTGCAGGATTGGCATCGAACAAACCGCCGCTCAGCGAATAATCGGACAATTGATAAGTCATTTGAATTTTCCTTTTCTATTTCGCGGCAGCAATCATGACGGACATGGAATGCCCGGGACGGGGGGATGGTTTACATGCACAACCCCTTGCTCCGTTATGTATGAGCCGGTCGGATCGAAGGCTCGATAGTTCAAGTGGCACTCGCGATCCCAGATAAATTGGGCGTTTACGCTCACGCCGATCTGCGGTGCCGTTACCGTATAAGTCCCATTCACGCCGGAGATTGATCCGCGGATTGAGACGTTGAAACCGTCTGATGTGATGCCAGATCCGGATATATTTCCAGATCTTGAGACCGTGACCTGGGAGGCCCCGCCCCCTGCGAGATTCCAATCACCATTTAGCGATTGATATTGGTTCGGCGGCGGCGGTGGCGGCGGCGGAGGAGGTGGTGGTGAAAATGGGCCTACGTCTTCGTCTTCGTCTGGGTCAACCGGATCGGGGCCAATGGGAATGAACCCCATACACAGGTCGTAATCTTGACCGAATAGGCCCTCGCATGGATCGCCTGGCTGATCCGGAATAAGTCGCTCTACGAGCCATAAGCCTGCGATTGCAGCCGCGGCGATTCCGCCCCATTTGGCATATTTCGGATCCCATGCGAAAGCGACGGGCTTTTTGGTGTCCGGCATGTTCACCGCGTCGACAATCGCTTGGCGATATTCCGTCGCCGATTGGGCGCGGTTCGCAGGGCGATTTGAAAGCCCCTTTTCGATCAATTCATCAATCCCAACGGGGACATCTGAACGTCCACCTGACGGCGGTTGCCAATGGCCTTGCGGCAAGACGCCGACCAACAGCTCGTAGAACATGACGGATGAGGAATAGAGGTCGGCTGGCGGACCAGCGCTATCCGCGTTGGTGATCTGCTCAGGCGCCATATAGCGCGGTGTGCCCAGCCCGGTTCCGGTTCCACTTTCCAATGCGGCTCCCGTGGCGCGCGCAATTCCGAAATCCAGGATCTTAAGCGGCGCTTTCTCATCGGTTGGGTCAGACGACATCATGATGATGTTTTCGGGTTTCAGATCCCGATGCACCACGCCGGCCGCGTGCGCCGCTTTCAAGCCATCCATGATCTCCGCCATGATGCGCGCGGCAACTCTAAGGGGCACATCCCCTTGCTGCTCGCGTTGCCAAGCTCGTAATGATTTACCCTCCAAATATTCCATCGAGACAAAGGGCTGACCGTCGGATTGTCCGACATCATAAACCGCCACGATATTTGGATGTCTTATATCGCGGGCGGTTACGCCCTCAGCGATCAGTTTTTCAATCGCATTCGTTCCACTCAAACGCTCGGGCCGAATGAGTTTCAGGGCAACGGTTTGTTTGGTCAGCTGATCTGCGGCTTTGTAAACAACACCCATCCCGCCGCGGCCAATCACGGCCTCAATCGTGTACCGATCCGCGAAAACAGTTCCAGGCTCAAGGACGACAACATTACTGCCCTTGCGGACCACGGTGTCGTCTACGGTCTCGAGACCGCCAACCGTTTGCATTGCCGAAAAATCGGTGGGCTCGCTATTCCGATCAAAGCCACATTCCGCACAGAAACGGGCGTCCGCTTCCATGATCGCTCCGCATTTTGGGCAATTCGACATCGCTTTCTTCCTTATGCAGCTGCGGACTGGCGGGTCAGAAAGACCGACCTGACCGCACCATGTTCGACATGAAACTTGACTGAAATGCCCAAAAGATCAGGGCTTTTGACGAGGGGAGAAATGACGTCGCCATCCGAGAGTTGAATGGTTTTTCCGCGCCCATATGCATCGCCCTGAACGCGGACACCGGCTTCGCTCTCGACCCGCAGCATCAAGCGATCACACTCGATATAGAGTTCGAAATGACGTCGCGAAATTAGACGGCTTATCGTTTCATCTAAGTCGCCATTCTTTGAGCGCACTAGAAGCCGGGCATCATTTGTCCCGCCGGCCGTATGAGTTCTCGATCGTCCAAATGTGAGCAACCCGTCTGAGCGTAAAAGCGGGCCATCGCTGGGTGCTTCGTACTGATCAAAGCCGCTCCATTCGAAACGAGTAGATCTTGGCACCCAGAGGTTCGCGTTGTGTCCGCGCAGGCCTAAGCGTCGTTCTTCTTTTTCAACGCGCACCATTGCAAGGCTGACGGCTTCGTCTGCTGTAGAGGTTTGATCATTGTCGCTATCTTGCCCTGAAATGTAGACAATATTGCCGTGACCCGCGGTCTTGCCGCCAATGTTCACAACTGGGCCGGCATCGGCTTTATCACCCTCAATATTCAGGCGAAGCGTTGTGGCAAAGGCGAAAGATTCCTGGCGCCAACGCCAACGGCTTGAGACTGCGACAAGCACGTCGAGACTATGCGCCCCAGCGCGCTCGAATCGATCCGCCGTCACAGCGACGGGGCCAACTTCCCCTGCTGCCAAACGTTCCCAGCCCAGCGCTTGCGCCCGCCACTCGCCGCCGGCTTCGCGGGTCCAGATGTCGGTCACGAAAATGGGCCTGCCAACAACCGATAGATTGGCAATTGAAAGCGGCAACGAAACCGCGCCGCCAATTTTCGCAGCGACCATTGCGCCAGCATCTACCTGAAGGTGCGGGCTGACACAGACCGTACACAGACCATGATCATCCAACAGTCCGCCGCACTCTTCGGCAGCCATACAGCGCAGCAATGGCTTTCCGCACTCACCGCAAAAGGTCGCGTCATCGCCGATCGCTGCTGTGTAACAACAGGCTTTTTGGGTTCGGGGGGGAACAATTGGGTTTGTCATTGGATGGCTCACGCGCTCAGGTTCTCATTTGATGGCCGCAGCCGGTGCAGAACCTTGCCGTCGCTGCGAGCGTCTTGCCGCATTTGGGACAATCGACAGTCGTCGGCGCGGCGACAGGATCGGCTTCAGCTTTTTGCCCATCTTTTCCGCCCGCGCCGTGCGCCACGCCCGTAGCTCCCGACATTCCTGAGTTTAGAATGTTGAGCTCATGCCGCCGGCTGGCCTCGCGTTCGTCTGCAGCGCCCTTAATCAGGTCCTTCATGGCGTCCATTTGGGACTCATTCGAATTGGCTTTTGCCTGTTCTTTGAGGACATCAGCGACATCAGCGGAAAGGCCTGCATTGATCGCCAGAATTTGCTCTGGCGTCATTTTCGAACCCGCCTGCAATTGCGCGATGCGGCTGTCCGTATCGGCTTTTGCCTTAGAGAGTTCGTTTTCAGTCTTGGCGTCTGTCTTGCGGATATCGCGATCGGCATCACGGTCTTTGCCGTCATGATCGAGGCCTTGCATGACGCGCAGTTTCGCAGCTGCCTGCTCCGAGGCCAGCCTTGCGAGCTCTAGCTCCATGCGTTGCTCGCGGTCTCTGAGTTCGAGATCGGTGAACTTCCCGATCTTCTTCATCTCTGCCAGGTGCTTCGCGTCGAGCAGCTCGATGTCTCTTTCGACGACGCGCAGGCTGGCGGATTCTTTCGTCAGATCGGTGAGGTGTGTCGCTTCATTCAATTGGTTTTGCAGTTTGAACGCGGTTTCAGTGCGCAGAAGCTCAATCTCGTGCGCGAGGGCTTCCATCTCCTGGCGACGGGCCGCTTCTTCCCGCGCGTCGAGAAAGCTCACCTCACTGTTGAGGACCATATGCGCCAGTTCATCATCGCTCGCGGTTTCCAATTTGGCGAGATCAACGCTCGCGGTGAGCTGGAACTCGGTGGCCTCAGATTGACGAGCGACTTCCCGTTTCAGCAATTCAAGTTGATAATCGAGAGCGTCTTGCTGGCGGGCAATATTTGCGCGCTCGAACGCCTCTTGTTCAACGGCATTCATTGCCCATTGCACCGAAACAGCCTTCACCAGGACACCAATATCGCCGCAAATCCGTTCGGCTTCTTGCATCATATCTGCCTGGATCTTGTCTTGCAGGCCGGTCTCGCCGCGAATGTCGGCGGCATCCATCCGGCCGATGACAGCTTCCATCACGCGATCAGAGAAATGCGGTGCGATGCGTTCAATCACATCAATGCGAGACAAGGCACGCCGTCCGGTTGGTGGAACCGCGCCCAGATTGGGATCGGTCTGCTGGCGAGAGACCCCGCCCATCAGGCCGAGAATGTTCGCAGGCCTCTCCGGGTTGAGTTGAAGCTCCAGCGTCGCGACCCCTGAGATCTCGATATTGTCTTTCGACAGCGCTGAAACAGGGATTTGGACCGGAAACGGTTTCAAGTCTGCCAGCATCAGCGCGATATGGGTTGATCCCCCGACCACGCTTTTAATCGCGGTCGACAATCCTCCGACGGAGAAATGCGCGCCTTTGAAAGCATCGATCAGTTCGCCATTCTTAAACAGGAGCGCGGCGAGATCGGGCGGCGTTGCGAAGCGCTTCTCGAAGAAAGCTTTGAACTCTTCTTCGCGAACGAATTCTGCGAGCAGGTTTGGGTCACTGAGAACGAGAGGTTGTGAGGCCATGGATCAGTCCTCCTTCCATTGGCGGTTTGAGAGGAACTGATAGATGTGAACGCCGATCACCAACGCGGCGACGGAGACCGAAATCGGGTGTTCTGTGATGATTTTGGAGAGGCTTTCAAAGGTCGAATAGTCCTTCATCATCCCCCCCATCCGAGAGACCTGCCAGATTGCGCTGGAGATCATCGAGCCCAATGCGAACAGAGACATGAACAGACTTATGAAGCCTGCCAGTTTCTGTACGAGATTGGTGCGTGTGCGCCCCCCACGGGCAGCGGCTTTCGCAGCCGCGCGTTCTTGTTTTTCCAATTTGTCGTCAAATTTTTCGCCGCGTTCCACAGCTTCAGCCCGCGCCTTGTGATCGACACTGAGAAAGTCCGGCTGCGCATTTGCGTTCTTCTGAGCCGCGTTGACAGGCGTCAAATTGGAGGCGCTGCGACGCCACCAGATAAACACCGTTACCGCCAACCATATTGCGGCACTCACCATTGTGATGTTGAGAAGCAGCTCAATCAGCGGCCAAGCTTCTGGAGGAATTTGTTCTAACGTTTCGCTCATTCCGCGGTCCTCGACAAAAAATTTGTGTCTATTGGTGAAGGCGCGGAATTCCCGGAAAACGGGTCAAAAAGAATTAAGAAAAAGTTTCGCGCAGCACGGGCAAGCTCTTGTCGACTTGCAAATTATCCGACAGTATCCCCCGGATTGGGGATAATAATGACAATAAAACAAGGCTCTAATGTGGACGAGCTGTTGGCCTCGTGGCGCAATGGCGACGAGGCGGCACGCAATGAATTGTTTGAATTGCTCTACTCGGAGCTGAGACAAATCTCTGCAGCCTTGATCAGACGCGAGCGAAACTCATCTCTTTCCACGGGCGATCTGGTAAATGAAGCGGTGCTACGAATTGTGAGAATGAACCAGGTCG
The DNA here is from genome assembly GCA_039970335.1 of Henriciella sp. Lineage (GTDB taxonomy): Bacteria > Pseudomonadota > Alphaproteobacteria > Caulobacterales > Hyphomonadaceae > Henriciella. Next base: position 31,855 of record JBDVMC010000020.1, read on the forward strand.
ACTGGGCGGATAAATCTCACTTTCTAGCCCTTGCGGCGCGCGCGATGCGCCGCGTTTTGGTCGACTATGCGCGGGCAAAATCAACCGACAAACGCCAGCATCAGAAAGTCACGTTGATCACCCAATTCGCCGGAGACGGGGCGGAAGGGATAGAACTGGATGCGCTCGATAAGGCGCTTATCCGGCTCAAGGTCATCGATGAGGATAAGGCCGATATTGTCGAGCTGAGATATTTCGGCGGACTGTCGCTGGATGAGATTGCCGACGTGAAAGCTATGTCAAAATCTACGATCAAACGAAACTGGCGCGTCGCCCGGCTCTGGTTGCTGGAGAGTTTGGAAGGAACACCGCAATGACATCGAAAGATCTAGAGCAAGAGATAATGCGGGTCTTGTCGCTGGCGATGGACCAGCCTTCGGACCAGCAGATCGCTTGGGTTGAGGAACATTATGCAGCTCAGCCAGAGATCAAATCGCGGGTCTTAAAACTTCTGCAGAGAGACGGGTCGTCTCCCTCGCTGTTGCGTACGGGCGGGGCAAGCGCCGACGTTCAAGAGCCAGAAATGCCTGAGCGTGCGGGCAATTATCTCATCACTGAATTGATTGGGCAGGGCGGTATGGGCGCGGTCTATAAAGGGCGGCGCGACACAGGTGACTTTGAGCATGTCGCTGCGATTAAGGTGGTCCGGCCAGGATTGTTCTCCGAGGCCCTTACGGCGCGGTTCGAACGTGAACGACAAACGCTGGCAGGCCTCAACCATTCGGGAATCGCCCGCCTGTTTGATGGCGGCACATTGGCCGACGGTTCGCCCTATATCATTATGGAATTGGTGAATGGAATCTCACTCGCGCGTTGGATCGACTCTAATCCATCAGACTTATCCAAGTCACTCGGACTGTTTGAGCAGATTTGCGACGCTGTCAGCCACGCGCATCAAAACCTCATCATCCACCGCGACCTGACGCCTTCAAATGTATTGGTGACCAAAGAGGACACCATAAAGCTGATCGATTTTGGCATCGCAAAGCCGCAATCGATAGAAGAAGCTGAGGATGGCGCAGGGCCTGACTCGCTGGCATCATTGAGCTTTACGCCCGGCTTCGCGGCGCCGGAACGCAGCCAAGGCGCGCCCGCGAACACCCTCTCCGATATCTACTCGTTAGGGAAGTTGCTCCAGGCATTGCTCAAAAATTCGACGCCTGACCCCGATTTGAAAGCGATCATAGATCGCGCCTCCGCAATGCAGCCGCAGGACAGGTATGGTTCCGCTTTGGCGCTGCGCGATGATGTCAGAAATTATCGGACCGGTTATCCCGTTAACGCCCGCAGCGGTTCGGCGTCCTATCGCTTTGGCAAATATCTGCGGCGGCGGAAGCTCTTGGTTGGGTTTGCAGCTGCGAGTGTTCTCGCTCTGACTGGTGCACTTGGCGTGACATTGTTTCAGTATCAACGCGCCGAGACCGCACTCGAGCAAGCAAATGTCCGCTTTGATCAAGCGCGAGACCTTAGTCGGTCTCTCGTGTTTGAGACCTATGATGAGTTTGCCCAGGTCTCTGGCACCCTGGAACCCCGGCGCAATCTCGCCAACGTGTTGAGTACTTATGTCGATCAGTTGGCCGAAGACAAAAACGCGCCTGAAGACGTGCTGTTTGATGTCGGACAAATGAATAGCCGCCTTGCTGACCTATATGGCGGCGTCGGCATGGCCAATCTGGGGGATACGGATAAGTCATACGAATTGCTGACCGGTGCGGAATTGGCGCTTAGTCAATTGGTTGAGAGTGACCCAGAAAATACCGATGCGCTGGCTGAGCTGGTGATGGTTGAACGCGGTCTGACGATGCAACATCTGATCTACCGATTGAGCCCCGAAAAAGCACTAGAGTATAATGAGCGCGTCCTGGCATCCGCGGCGCGCGGCGCAGCGCTCGCTGACGAAAACGAACGAACTCTGTTGCGCCACTTTTGGAGCGGGCGGACCGACAGGCTGCAGGTTTTATTGGAAATGAAGGACTATGACACGGCTCTGTCTAATGTCCGTGCCTGGCGTCCGGAACTCACCGATGAGATGTTCGAACGCCTTGGCGGCGGCGAAGAAATGGCGGCTTATCTGGCGGTGCAAGAAGCCGAAATTCTGATCGAAATCGATCGCCCGACCGAGGCGCTGGACCCTTTGAGCTATGCCGAAGGCTATCGACAGACGCAATTGGAACTCGCGCCCGAAAACTACTATCAGCAGACACAGCTCATGGTGGTTTACATGGAAACAGCGAGGGCTCACGACTTTGCCGAAAACTCTGAGCAAGCCCTGGTCGCAAACTCAAAAGCCGTTGATTTGGCCCGAACGATCTTGGCGCAAGACCCAAGTGATGCAGGCGGCCCAGAAGGATTGAATTCGGTTTTGCAAAACCAGGCATCATTCCTGTTTAATGCAGATCGTATCGACGAGGCCATCACGGCCGCAACTGAAGCATTGGGGCTCGCTCGCCAACTCGACGCACAATTTCCCGATGATCCATATTATCAGCGAATTCTCATGAACTCTCTCAAAACGGTTGCAGAAGCATCGCCGGCGAGCCGTGAGATCTGTCCAAGCGTGGACGAAGCTGCGACGCTCTACGATGTGCTGAGTGCTGAAGAAGATTCTGCCGAGCGCAATTTTTCTGACACAGATCAGGATTTGATTGCGCTGCGCTCAAAGCATGGTTGCGCGGCGTAGCAGCGGCTCAGCTGAGGCGGATAAGGTATTTCAATCACATACCTCCTTTGACCTATCGGCAAAGCGCGAGCGCCGGCGCCGCTTCACTCTGCAGAAGCTTGCTGGTGGTGCCACCGAACAGCATTTGACCGATCCGGTTATGCCCATAGGCCCCCATCACGATGAGCGAAGCATCTTGCTCTTGAGCTGCCTTGAGAAGCGCATCAGATACCGGCCCGGCGATTTCGATATCAGAGACCTCCATGCGTTCCGCTCTGAGCATTTCCGCTAATCGCTCTTTCGACTCGGTGCTAACATGGGCCCACTGGTGGCGTACTTTTTCGGGGTTCTGCGCAATCACGACTTTTTTGTAGGATCTGATCAAAGGCAAATGCAAACGGACTGCGCGCGCGGCGAGCGGCGAGCCATCCCAGGCAATCATACATGTATCCGATATCGTTGCTTCGTCTGCGGCCAATACGAGTGGCAAGTTTGCTTCCATCAAGACATGCTCAAAGACAGGGTTGAGCGGATGTCCGGAATTGGTCGCCGCCTTTGGCAATATGAAAGCATCGACAAAAGCCGCGGCAGCAGCGCCGTGTGACGCCACTGACCCAATTTCTTTTTTGAAGTCTGCCTTCAGCCACGTGCCTGCAGCTTTGACTTGATCCGAGAATGTACTCTGGAACTCCTGGACCAGCTTGTCTTGAGCTTCGGTCAATGACTGGATCGCTGCAGCGCCCATCATCACTGCTTCGGCGCCGGTAATGTAGACCGCGGAGGTCGCCGGATCCGGCAACGCACAAAGCCCGGTGAGTGTGGTTTTCAAACGTTTGGTAAGCTGAATTGCACTTTCAAGCGTTGGACCGATATCGTTCAAATTTCCGCCCAGCATCACGGTAACAGACATGATTAAGACCTCCTGAGTTTCGAGCTAACTCTTACTTAGGAGGATACGTTGCGCGTGCGTATAAGGACGTTTCCGGAGTGTTCAGGACGCCTTAATGGGGTTTATTCTGAAAGGTTGCTGAGAGCGCGCTAAACTTCGGGCTTAAATTCAAAGGGCTTCAGCTGCGCCACGACTTCCGGGATCGGCCGCATCGGACGGCCATCGGTATGGATCATCACAGCGGTGATCCGGCCTTCGGCGATCACTTCTTCGCCGCGCAGGCAAGTTTGGTTGAAATACATCCGCACGCCTTTGACGCCGGTGCTGCGCGTGCGGATCGTCAACAGATCGTCGACTTTCGCGGCGCGCTTATAATCCACTTCGACATTGGTCAGCGTGAACGCGGCAGGCGTTTCACGGGCAAGCAAGTTCTGGTGGCTCACCCCGGCATCGCGGAGGAAGTCTGAACGTCCGCGTTCGAAGAAGCGCAGATAATTGGCGTGATAGACCATGCCCGTGAAATCGGTGTCTTCATAATAGACACGGATGTTCAGGAAATGCTGACCTTGCTCATCGAAAGGGGGCGGGAGTTTGCTCATGATGTGTGGTAACAGGCCAGCCCCATCTCGCGCTAGTGCCGGAAGTGACGCATCCCGGTCAAGACCATGGCAAGGCCCGCTTCATCGGCGGCGGCGATAACGTCATCATCGCGGATCGAACCGCCGGGTTGAATGATCGCGCTGGCACCTGCGGCGGCTGCGGCTAGCATGCCGTCCCGGAACGGGAAGAAGGCATCAGAAGCGGCGACGCAACCTTTCGTGCGCAGAGTGTCGAACCCTTCTTTTTCCTTGGCGTCTTCGGCTTTGCGCGCCGCGATGCGGGCGGAATCGATCCGGCTCATTTGTCCCGCACCGATACCAACTGTGGCCTGGTCTTTGGCATAGACAATTGTGTTCGATTTGACGTGCTTGGCGACCCGCCACGCGAATAATAGATCATCGAGCTGTGCCTCGGTTGGGGCGATTTTGGTGACCACTTTCAGATCATCTCGGCTGATCCTCCCAAAGTCGCGATCCTGAACCAGTAAGCCGCCTGCAACCGCTTTCACGAAATGACCCTGCGAGGTGGGGTCAGGCAGACCATCGGTGAGCAAGAGGCGCAGGTTCTTTTTCTTCTTGAAGACTTCAATCGCGGCCTCATCTGCGCCTGGCGCGATCACCACTTCGGTGAAGATCGATGTGATCTCAGAGGCAGTGGCTTCGTCCAGCGGGCGGTTCAACGCAACGATCCCGCCAAAGGCTGAGGTCGAGTCGCAGGCCAAGGCTTCGCGGTAGGCGTCAATGATGCTGCCGCCCAGCGCTACGCCGCATGGATTGGCGTGTTTGATGATGGCGACGGCGGGCGTCTCATCGCCAAGCTCGCCGATCAGTTCGTAGGCCGCATCTGTGTCATTGATATTGTTATAGGACAGCGCCTTGCCCTGGACCTGACGCGCGGTGGCAACACCGGGGCGATTGTCGCCGGTGACGTAGAACGCCGCTTTCTGGTGCGGGTTCTCGCCGTAACGAAGAGCTTCGTTCAGTTTGCCGCCAAAGCCGACCCAGTCCGGCGCGCTGTCGTCCAACTGTTTTGCATACCATCCGGATATCGCGGCATCATAGGCGGCGGTCCGGGCATAGGTTTTTGCCGCCAGCTTGCGAGAGCTCTCACGAGACACCCGCCCTCCCGCGCTCGCCATTTCGGCCAGCACGCGGTCCAAGTCGCCGCCATCGGTACAGACCGAGACGAAATCACCATTCTTGGCGGCGGCGCGGAGCATGGCCGGGCCACCGATATCGATATTCTCGATACAGTCTTCAAAGCCTGCGCCTGAGGCCACGGTGGCCTCGAAGGGATAGAGGTTGATGTAGACCAGATCGATGGCTTCGATCCCGTGGCGGTCGGCGTCTGCCTTGTGACTCTCATTGTCGCGCAGATAGAGCAGGCCGCCATGCACGGCTGGATGCAGCGTCTTCACACGCCCGTCCATCATTTCTGGGTACCCGGTCAGGTCGGCGACATCTTTGACGTCGAGTCCGGCATCTTTCAACGCGCGGGATGTCCCTCCAGTGGAGACGAGTTCCACGCCAAATCCGACCAGAGCCTTAGCCCGTTCAACCAAGCCCTCCTTGTCAGATACAGAGATGAGGGCGCGGCGAATTTTAGTGGCGTGGGTCATGTAGCGGCTTTCAGGCGTTAAGGGCTGATCACGCTCGCCCGCCTATCACGAGTCCCAGCTGCGTCAACGGGCCGTCGTCACCTTTGTCTTGGGACAAATTGGGGCATAGGCCGGCACCAAATCGCCAAGCGCCGACACGGTCTCATCTGAGCGACGTTCACGGGCAACCTCCAAAAGCGTTTCAACATGATCCCAAAACCCCTCTGGCTGTTGCTTACGGGTCTGTGGTTTGACTTTGTTTAGGCCATTAATCCCGGTGCTAATCAGGCGCTCATCGGAATAAGTCAGCTCTTCGTGAAGTTTTTCACCCGGGCGCAGTCCGGTGGTTTTAATCTTGATCTCTTGATAGGGAACCATGCCCTTCATTCGGATCATCGCTTCTGCGAGCGTTCGAATGCGGATCGGATTGCCCATATCCAAAACGTAGAGCGAGGCTTCGCCGGGTTTGCCATTATGCGCCACACCCTGAAGGACGAGCGACGCGGCTTCTTCGACCGTCATAAAGTATCGAGAGACCTGATCGTCCGTCAGGGTTAGCGGACCGCCAGCGGCGATCTGGCGCTCAAACAGCGGCACGACTGAACCTGAAGATCCGAGCACATTGCCGAACCGGACCATAGAGACAGCGAGCTGCGTACCTTTGACGCGATAGGCCAGAGTCAGCTCGGCCAGACGTTTGGTCGCGCCCATCACATTGTCAGGATCAACGGCTTTATCCGTGGAAATAAAGACAAACCGGTCTAGCCCGCATTCGATCGCTATATCAGCAGCATTGATGGTTCCGCCAACATTCGTCAAAACGGCCTCACACGCATTCTGTTCCATCAGAGGCACGTGTTTCAGCGCGGCGGCGTGGATCATAATGTCGGGCTTGGCGTGTTGAACCGCCTGACGGAGCCGGTTTTTGTCTCTCACATCGCCGATTTGCGGGAGGACGTCTAAGTCAGGATACTGCTCGCGGATCGTCAGATCGATCTCATAGAGATTGAATTCTGATGCGTCATAGAGCGAGAGGTGCGCGACGCCCAATTCCGCGCATTGGTGGACCAATTGTGAGCCGATTGTACCCCCTGCGCCGGTCACAAATACGCGTTTGCCGTGCAACAGGGTTTTTAAAGGCTCTTCATCCAGTTTGCGCATCGGTCGGGCCAAAAGGTCGGCTGGACGAACGCGTTGTAAATGAAGCCCTTCACGATCCGCGCCCAGGGCCATCACGCGTGAGCCATGCCGCGTCGCCGTCTCAAGCACCTCATTCATGGTTTCGCGCTCTCGGATGGTGCCGGCAACCGCAACCCAGGGAGGTGCGTCATACCGAACAGCCAAAAGGTCGAGCATTTTGCCGAGCTCATTCAAACCGCCAAATACCGGAACACCGCGGATCGCTCGGCCGGGTTCAGCGCCATCGGCTTCAATCAACCCAAGAATGCGAACGGGTGCGCCGCCTTTGGTTGCTTGTAGGTCACGCAAGACGTCCGCAGCTTCAGTTGCATTGGCGACGAGAATCGCTGGCGGTGCGTCTTCGCGGGTTCCACGAAAAATCTGAAACGGTCGGCGCGTCGATCTCGATAGAGCGACCATTCGGCCTGCGAAAATAATGGTGATCCAGATCGGCAAAGCCAGCAAAAGGCTAGAACGCGGAAATCCTACCAAGCGATTCCACAAAAACATGAGGGGCAAAAAGATCAGCGCAGTCAGAAGAACGGCCTGAATAATCCGGGCGGCATCAGGCCACCCGGAATGGCGCCACACTTGCCGATGTACACGCAGGAGATAGAACGAAATGCTTGCTGCTGTGGCAAACGCAAGTGCCGCTGCAAGGGCTGTCAGAGCGGCATTACCGGGCGCGCCTTGGGTTGCGTTCCAGGGTAGGTAGATCGCAATCGCCATCGCCAAAAATGCAGCCCCAACGTCAAACCCAAGGGTCAACATCATCGCGCGTTTGGCTTCAATCTCAGGCTTCATGCGTCTTCAACCTTCAAAAATGCCCAGCGAATGCAGTTTGGCGGCGTCGATCCATCACTGTTTGGCAACGCCGTGCCACTCAGGACAATCTGCATGCTTCGCTCAATGATCCCACGTCCCAAGTATATGGTTTCCTCAAGTTGTGCTTTTGCATGGCTCGATTTGAACTTCCACTTAGACCCCAGATTACTTTCCAAGACAATGGCATCACCTGCCATGGAGGTTTGAACGGTTGGGTGAAGATGAAACCGGAGGGCATAGACAATCGGATCTTCGTCTTCCGTATCTCCAGCAGAAACTGGGCGGGCGAGCGAGTCTTCTCCCGTAAGGCGTCGGCCATCTCCTGACATAAAGAGGCGTCTTCGGTGCAATAGCCCGTAATCGGATTTATACCCGCCATGCTGCGCATCGAGCCAGATCTCATCATCTTCCTCAAGCCGTTTGGCAGAGATGCCCTCAGGCCCGTGTGGATAGAGCAGGCGCGTGTCATCATTGGTGGTGAAGCGCGACGAATCCTCGTCTCCGAGGATCAGCGTAGAATGTGCGCTAGTGCGCCTGACCGCCGCTCGAAAAGCGATATCGATTTCAGGGCTGCAAGCACAGGACGTGACCAATCGCGCAGCACCGTCATGGAGCTCAAACCCTAATGCTCCGGCATGTGCTTTATCGCCGAACGGAGGCTCCGGCGCCGGACCTGCGTCCAAGACGAGAACCGTTGAGCCCTTTTCAAGTTTGTGAAAGCCGGATTTCGGTGCGACCGAAAACTTCCGCGGCGGCGTCTCCATATGAGCCAGAACGGCATCAACGGCTTGTGGAAAACGTTCATCCCCATCATGGAACGGCATCAAGGCTTCATCACCAGCTTTGAAGAATGCGACCATGCCACCAATGCGGGCAATCCAGCGATTGAGAAAGTCTGGGATCTCTCGATCGCTGCGACTTAGGAGATCGTGAATTGTGATCAGGTCGGCAAGGCAACTCAAGGCCCGGGCGGGCGAACGACTGACATGCCCGCCATCCGCGAAAAATTGCGCCGTGCATTCAGTTTCGAGGCGCATTTCCGCGTCTTCCAGGCCTTTGCCGCGCCCGAGGCAAAGCGCGTGCGCTACAGCCAGCGTGCAACCGCGCCAGCGAGCTCTCGGTTCGAGTTCGGCATCGACCAAAGCGAGGACGTGCCGGGCTTGGCGGCCCAACGCTTCTAATCTGATCTCGCTGGCCTCTGGAGATCCAGCTTCGAATAAGGCCGCGCCGCAGCGCATCCAATTCCATACGCGATCCGCAGCGCAGCCCATGCGCCAAGAAAAGCCGTCAAAACGACCGTAATTTTCGATCCAATTATCAACGAGGAAACGCGCTCGGTCTGCGCCGATTTTGTCTTGGGTAAAAAGATCTGCCAACCAATCGAACCGGTGTAGGCGGTTCGCATAATGCCGTGAAGGCATCGCCGCGGACCAGGGCGCGCTGCCATCGCTCAGCTCAAGCCGATCCATGCCGATGCGCCACACACCGCGCATGAGCATCTCTCCGCGCAGCTCATCGGCTGGGATGATCTGGCGCATATGCAAACCGAATCCATCCGGTGCCGTGCCAGCAATACGTAGTCGATGAACAGCCGAAACTTTTGCGTCTTCGCCCGGACGTCCAGCAAAGCGTTCCCAGATCGCAGCGTCCTCAGAGTCGCTGCGCTTGGCTTTGAGCGGTTCAGAAGACATGGCTTCGCTCATGGCTTTGGGTCCGGATCCTAAATTGTCGCCCCGAGGCGCAGGGCGGAAATATTGCTGGCATAATGCTCTGGACCACCGCGAAAGGCGGCTGATCCAGCAACGATAGCTGTCACACCGGCCGCAATCGCGCGCGGCGCGGTTTCCGGGTTCACTCCGCCATCCACTTCCAGAATGATGTCACGCCCCGTTGCGTCGATTTTCTGGCGCAGGATTTCGATCTTTCGGAGCTGACTTTCGATGAAGCTCTGTCCTCCAAATCCTGGGTTGACCGACATGACGAGTATCAAATCGATATCATCGATGACCGGATCAACAACCTCCGCAGGTGTGCCTGGGTTGAGCGCGACCCCGGCTTTCATGCCAGCAGTTTTGATAGCTTGCAGCGTGCGATGAAGATGTGGGCCAGCTTCAGGGTGGACGGTTAGGATATCCGCGCCTGCTTTGGCGAAATCTTCGATAAACGGATCAACCGGTGCGATCATCAAATGGACGTCGAACGGTTTCTTAGAATGCGGACGAAGCTTCGCGATGATGGGCGGACCAAAGGTCAGATTCGGGACGAAATGCCCGTCCATCACGTCGACATGGATCATGTCAGCGCCAGCCTCATCGATTCGGCGAATCTCTGCGCCGAGTTCTGCGAAATCTGCCGATAGAATCGACGGAGAAATAAGCACTTCACTCATGCAGCAGGCCTAAAACGGAACCGCCGCCAGCACAAGGCTGACGGCGGTGATCCTGATGCTGATTTAACAGCCTGCGATTAATAGCCCGGTGCGTATTGCACTGGAACAACATACGCGCCGTCTTCACGGAACTCGACGTTCACGCGTTGGCCCGGCTGAATGTTGGTGTCGGCAGGTTGAACGAAGGCTTTTACATTGCCGTCATTGAACTCAACCGTGACGGCGATGCCTTGTTTCGTGCCGGCAGCTGTACCGATCATGTTGCCTGCGATGCCGCCAAGTACCGCGCCGCCAATCGCGCCAGCGGTTTGGGCTTTGTCGCCGCCGCCAAGCTCTGATCCGGCAAGGCCACCAAGCACTGCGCCAGTAGCTGTACCTATGATTGAGCGATCTGGCTTAATCGTAACACCGCGAACATTGGTGACGACGCCAGGCTTAACCGTCATTGCATAGCCGACAGAGTTAGAGCTGACAGTATTGGCACTTGAGCCGGCTTGGCAGCCAGCAACAGCCAGGGTCATTGCAGCGAGTGCGCCAGCGATAAGTTTCTTCGGTGCCCGGACGGCAGTGATTTGATGTGTCATTGGATGTGCTCCTTATGCACGGGATAAGACTGCCCCCATTTTGGGCCAGTGCAAGTGAACTCCTTATGAACCTTAGAAGGCATGTTTGAGGCAAAACCGCCTGATTTCATGACAAATAAGTCAGGATTCGCGTTTTAGGCGAGCGATGTAGAAGGCGTCGTGATCAAACGCGCCATTTGGCAGGGTGAGAAGATCGCCTTTTGCGGTAATGCACGACTCAAAACCTTGAATTTCTTGCAAATTTACCGGATCCCGTGAGACCTTTGTGTCGGTGAGGACGCGCTCAACAATGTCGACGCCTTCGTGCGGCAGCGGCGAGCACACACAATAGACCAGCAATCCGCCGGGTTTCAGCATATCGATGCTGGCGCGAAGCAGCCGTTCCTGAATATCGGGAAAGCGCGCAACGTCAGATTCAGCCTTAATCCAAGCGGCTTCCGGGTGACGGCGCATCGTGCCGAGGGCAGAACAGGGGGCATCGAGCAAGATTTTATCAACGGGCTCAGGCGGTCGCCAAGTAGCGGCGTCTGTCAGCACGGTTTCGATCTCGCCGTGAAAGCCGGTCCGCCAGAGGTTTTGCTTAAGGCGTTTCAAGCGTGGTTTGGATCGATCGATCGCGGTGACCGATGCGCCGGTTGCGGCCAGCTGCATGGTCTTGCCGCCAGGTGCGGCGCAAATATCCAGGACCGTGTCGGAAGCTTTGACGTCCAGAAGGCGCGCGGGCAGCGTGGCGGCGATATCTTGAACCCACCAATCTCCCTCTTCATAGCCGGGCAGCTTGTCGACGGTCGCCCCAGAAACCCGAACAGAATGTCCTGCGGTAACGTCGCCATCGACTTGCGCCGCGACGCGCGCCGGATCCCCAGCCTTAGGAGTTAGATAAGTACCCGGAGTTTCGGTCTGGGCCTGCGCCAGAGCGGCGGCGGCGTCTGCCCCCAACCCATCTGTGATCAGTTTGCCAAGCCAGGCTGGCCAATTGTCCAAAAGCGGCGCGGCGTCAAAGGCGTCACGATTAGCGACGGTCTTACGCAAGACTGCGTTCAAGAATCCAGTCGCGCGCTGCGCCCGTGGCCAGGTTTTTGCCGCCGCGACGGTTTCGCCGACGACCGCGTGATCTGGTGTTTCCAACAGCCATGCCTGCGCGGCGCCAATGCGCAGCAGCGCTCGCGATGGTGGCGTCGCGGTATCGAGCGGGCGATCGAGAAACGGGGCGAGGCCAGCATCGATCCGGCCCAGGTGGCGAAGGGCTGCGCTCGCCATGGCGCGCGCGAAGCCGCGATCCGGTCCGCTGAGCTGATCAAATGTTTCAGTTGTTGCGAGGGCTTCATCCAAGGTCCGGCGCTCTTCGAGCACGGTCATGAGCAGCTCAGCCGCGGCGAGGCGGGCTTTCGCGCCGCTCATAGGAATTGAACTTTAGTAATCGGGATAACTCCGAATTAGCCCCAGGGACCGGCGGCGCGTCGTGGACGAACGCTGGCTGGCTCTACGCCCATTTCGGCAGCGAGGCGTTTCAAGGCTTCGATCCGGTTTTGCGTAGCGGGGTGTGTTGAAAAAAGACTATCGCCGCGTCGTCCGGCAAGGGGGTTCATGATGTACATGTGCGCCATAGCAGGATTTTGCTCGGCGCGTCGATTGACCGTTGCACGTGCGCCGCGATCGATCTTCGCCAAGGCGGACGCAAGCCAAAGCGGATTGCCGCAAATTTCTGCGCCGCGTTGATCAGCTTCGTATTCGCGCGAACGGCTGATCGCCATTTGGACGATGCCTGCCGCCATTGGTGCGAAGATCATAATCGCAAAGCCGGTTAGCATTCCGCCGCGCTCTCTATTCGTGAAGAAGAGCGCAAAGTTTGCCAGCATGCCAATCGCCCCGGCAATGGTGGCGGTGATGGTCATGGTCAGCGTGTCGCGGTTCTGAACGTGGGCGAGCTCGTGTGCCATCACGCCGGCGGTCTCTTCGCGCGACAAGATGCTGAGCAACCCGGTGGTTGCTGCGACCGCTGCATTTTGAGGGTCGCGGCCGGTCGCAAAGGCGTTCGGCTGCTGGGTATCGATGATGTAGATTTTTGGTTCTGGCATGCCCGCTGAACCGGCCAGAGCTTTGGTATCCTGAACGAAAGTGCGGATGACGGGACTACGATCGCGATCGTCAACCTCACGCGCGCCTTGCATGCGCAAGACGATCTTATCGGCATTCCAATAGGAAAAGAGATTGAGGCCGCCTGCAATTACAAACGCGATGCCCATGCCAATCGGGCCGCCGACCAAGTACCCGACCGCCATGAAAATGGCGGTAAGGGCGGCGAGTAGCGTGAAAGTTTTGGCGGTGCCCATTGCGGTCGGATCCTTGCGCGTCAAAGTTGAAGACATACTTATTTGTCGTGGAAGATATATGGATTAGTTAACGGATCCGGGAGTCTCATTCATGTCAGATGAAAAAAACGTCATACAAAAAGAGCTGAGCCCCGCTGCACAGCGCGCGCTTGCTGAAGCTGCGGCCCGCCGAGAGGCGCAAGAAGCCAAAGAAAAAAAATTAGATGAACAGCGGTCTGTCGAAAAAGGCGGCCCTAAAGAAGAGCGCGTTAGATATGGCGACTGGGAAAAAGCCGGGCGCGCGGTCGACTTTTAGAGACCAGCGCTCGCAGGAAAACCCTGAACAAATTTGATAGCTTGGATTGATGGTTGACTCACAATCTTAAATGTAATTATGTAATTACATGTTGACTAATGATGATATGGATCTGGTCTTTCATGCGCTCGCGCATCAGACGCGCCGGCGCATTTTGGACTTGGCGCGGGATCAACCCGGTCAGAGCGTAGGCGAATTGGCCAAGGCTTTCGACGTGAGCCGCATCGCGATTATGAACCATTTGAAAGTGCTCGAAGAAGCGGGTCTGCTGATCAGTCAAAAGGATGGCCGATCGCGTCGTTTATACCTCAATGCGATGCCAATTCAGTCAATTCATGAGCGTTGGATAGATGGGTTCAGCGCCCATTGGGCGGACCGTCTGAGCTTCATTAAACAAGCTGCCGAACAGGTCGCACGCACCAATTCACTTCCGAAAGAGGACAAGACAAATGAGTGAGACGCCAAACCATGCCAAAAAGACGGTCCACCGGACCTTTATCGAAGCGCCTATTGCGACTGTGTGGTCAATCTTAGTGGCGACCGATAAACCGCTGCCATTCTTTTTTGGCGGCGTTTGCGACACCAAAGATGGATTGAAGCCCGGAGCGCGAATGCGCATGGTGCATCCTAATCGCAAAATCGCGATGGTGGTCGGCGAGGTGCTCGCATTCGAGCCACCCTATCGTTACAGCCACACGTTCAAAATGACGAACCTGAAGGATGACCCTTGTCAGGTTACTTACGAGCTCCGCGAGAAGAATGGCGGTACTGAGTTTGACTTGATCATCGAAGGCGCGATCGATGGCAGCGATTTGCACAAGCAGATGGTCGGTGCGCAAGACTTTATTTCCAAGAACCTCAAGTCTCTCGCGGAAAAAGGCAAACCGGCCTTTAGCGGGACGATGGTTACAATCATGTCGCCCTTGGTTGCGCTCTTTGCGAAAAAGGAACAACGCCTGGAGCATTGGCCACTCGAGCCCGATGCCTCCGTGACGAGTCTATCAGGGGATGCATAAGGCATGGCGAAATCACCAGAAGAGCTTGCGCAAACCATGATTGATAATCTTCCGGAGAAGACTGGGAAGTCTTTGGAAGCGTGGCAAAAGACCGTCGCGACGACCGGCGCCGTCAAGCATGGTGAGATCATGAAATTCCTAAAAGGCGAGCATGGCGTTTCGCACGGGTTTGCAAATCTCATAGCCCAGAAGTGTATCGGCAATCTCGATGTTGGCGACGATGACCTCGTCGCCAACCAGTACAAGGGCAAAGAAGCGCTGAAACCGATCCATGATGCCATCATTGCGTTCGCCGAAGGGTTTGGCGCAGAGCTCGAAATCGCACCTAAGAAGACCAGCGTGAGTTTGCGGCTCAAAAAGCAATTCGCCCTTATTCAGCCATCAACAAAGACGCGCATCGATTTAGGGATCAATCTGAAGGGCGTTGAGCCGGTCGGTCGATTGGAAGCGATGAGCGGCATGTGCACGCACAAGGTCAAATTGACCAGTGCGGCCGAGTTTGATGACGAGGTTAAAGCCTGGATGAATGAGGCGTTCGACCGCGCCGGATAGATTGCGGCTTACTTTGTCGGAGGGCTAATTCGCAGACTGATTGCGACGGTTCTGTGTTCGGTCACCCTGACGCTCTCGCACTGTTTCTTCTAGCGGGTCGCGCCGATCGTCTCTGCGAGGCTCGGGTGCTCTCAGATCCGCAATGATAATTTCGCCGCTGGCATCATCGGCATAGTCAGCGCCGAGATTATTGATCACCGACGCGAACTCTTCGAGGTCGACCCGGCGATCCAGATTCGGATCGAACCGAAACGGATTGGCCAGACTATCATCTCGAGTGGGTAGGCTTGCCGCCCAGTCTTGTTGTTCTAAAGCCGTTAGATACGTGTCTTCATTTTTGTCGGCCCGCGCAAAAGCAATTGGAATGCCGGTATCCATTTCGGGTTGGGTTACGCGCCCGTCTTGATCGGTATCGAATGTGATCAGCAGGCCCGCACCCGGCTTGAGGCGCTTTGGCTTTGCGCGATCTTTGGGGTCTTGCTTGCGCAGCTCGCCTTGACCTGGCAGCCGGACAAGCTCGTCATCATCAAAACTGACCTGATCCACGTCCGAGCTCGCCTCAACTTGAACAGCGGTTTCATCTTGCGCAGTGGCGGTCACCATCAGGCTCAGCGCCGTAAATCCGGCGATGGAAAGAGTTCTTATCATAACGGTCTCCACTCTACGTTGTCTCTACATATAACGCGGTGTCACATGAATACCACATGACCTTTCTGTCAGACCTGTGGAGATTTTGAGGCAAGCCGTGTTCGCTTCTGGATTCAAGAACAGAAACGCGCTTCTGAACGTTAAGTCTTGACCGCGCTGTCGAGTCCGGTTCGAGAGGAACACTCATTAGTTGAGTATCGTTTTTGAACCTCATGGCCGCCTTTGTTTCGCGGCCCGATCCCACGGAGGAATTATCATGGGTAAGCGGGACGATTTGATCGCTAAATACGCGAAAGATCTCGAAGAGAAGTGCGACACGAAGCCAGATATGAAGCTTCTGACAGCCGTTACGATCGCGTGCGGTCCATCGATCTATAACAATGACGCTTCTACAGTTTCTGCGACGCAGAAGTCTGAACTTGAAACCGTCAAAAAGAGTTTCCTGATCAAAAAGCTCGGCTTGGCTGACACGCCGAAGCTGGACGAAGGTATTGGCGCAGTGATGGATATTTATGGCCGCTCCGTGCGGAAAAAATATCGCGCTGTGGTTTACTATCTTCTGGTCAAGCACTTCCGCAAAGCGAGCCTTTTCAAATAGGACGCTTCGCCTCGTGCGACACAATATGAAGGGCTGAGGGACCTCCTCAGCCCTTTTTTTGTGTTTATTCTGTCAGATATGGCTAAACCTTAACGCCGAACGGCAGATTGTTAACTCGGACTTAACGCTCAGCTAGCATTCGGTTAACTCTTAGAGGTACGCGTCCAGCGAATGATTCGCCGGTCGAGAATGGAGTTCGGCATGCAAATCACAGCTGACCAAATCCCGCTTGTCATAGCTGTAGGCGCACTGGCGCTTGGGCTCGCCTTTATTCTTTGGGCCTTGCGAACGTCTGACGGCGCTCGCGGAGCTGCTAAGAAATACAAGGATAAAGCGAACGATGCGGAATCCTCGCTTGCTGAAATGAAATCTGTCCTCGGCGCGCATCCTGGTGTGATCTTGGTCTGGCAAGGTGAAGACATTGATGTCGATGCCGATGACATCACGCCGCCAGATATTCACGGCTCGCCCGTCGCTTTGGCGAGCCTGCTGCGCTTTACCGATGATGCGGTTGCGATCGACCCTGCTGTCCGGATCATTGAGGGGCTTGCTGATCTTGAAGCGCGCGATGCCAGCGGGATCGATACGACGCTGCGCATTCGCCTGCGTGAACTTGCCGAGGAAGGGCAGCCTTTCTCACTGACGATCATTGGTCAGAATGGCCGCTTCCTAGAAGCAGACGGCCGTACGGCTGGCGCTCGCGTCGTGGTCTGGATTTCCGACGCGACGATCAAAGGACTGGAAGAAAGCTCCGCGCGTGGCCGCCTGGAAGAAGCACGCCAGGTGATTGCGCGAGATCCAACAGCTTTCTTGGATATGCTTGGCAAGGCGCCGTTCCCGGCTTGGCGGATTTCTGGCGTTGGACGCCTGCAATGGGCGAACTCCGCTTATGTAGATGTCGTCGATGGCGATAATCTCGACCGGGTCCTTGAGCGCCAGGTGATGCTGGACGAGAAAGCCGTTGAGCAAGTTCGCAAAACTTTGACCGAAGGCAAAGATCTCGATGAGACGCGCCATATCGCGATCAAAGGCGAGCGTCGGGCGATGCGTGTATTGTCTTTTCCGCTTTCCGGCGGCGTGGGGGCGATGGCCTTCGATGTGACCGAACAAGAGCGCGCCCGGGATGAGCTCGACAAGCATGTCCGCGCGCATGACGAGACACTCAACCATGTTGCTGATGCGGTCGCGATCTTTAGCGGCGAGCGAAAGCTAACTTTCCACAACCGCGCCTTTGCGAAGATGTGGGACATGGATGAAGGCTTCCTGCTGGATATGCCGAGCCATGGCCAATTGCTCGACCGCCTGCGTGAACGCCGCAAGCTGCCGGCGCAATCGGAATATGCGAAATGGCGCGCGGAAGAGCTGTCTTACTATCTCGATATTAGCGGGATCGAAGAAGACGAGTGGCATCTGCCCGACAATCGAACCCTGAAAGTGACGCGCCAGCGCCACCCTATGGGCGGATTGTTGATCTTGTTTAAAGACATTACCAGCGAGCTAGACCTGCGGACCAAGTATAATGCGATGATCAAAACTCAGGGCAAAACTCTCGACAGTCTGCATGAAGCGGTCGTTGTGTTTGGCACCGATGGTCGCCTGAAACTTTGGAACAGCGCGTTTGCTGAGCTTTGGGGGGTCGAAGAAGATCTACTCAAAGACGAGCCAGATTATGATGATATCGCTGATTTCTGTGTTCCGCTTTTCCACAATCGCGAGACTTGGAAAGGTATAAAAGGGCACATCACCGATCCGAGCGCACGCCAGGAAACTACGGGTGAAATGAGACGTTCTGATGGGTCAATCCTGACTTATGTGACCAAGCCACTTCCGGATGGAAACACGCTGATTGCGTTTGCGGACGTCTCGGCGCAGCGTTCTGTTGAGACCGCCCTTCGCGATCGCGCCGAAGCCTTCGAAACTGCAGACCGCTTGAAAACCGAGTTCGTGAAAAACGTATCCTATCAATTGCGCTCCCCGCTGCAGACCATTCTTGGCTATGGCGAGTTCTTGCAGATGGAGCGGATTGGCGATCTCAATGATGCTCAGCGCGATAAGGTGGATGCGATCTGTGAAGCGTCGAACCATCTCAACGATCTGATCGGCAACATTCTCGACCTCGCTATGATCGAGGCTGGCCGAATGGATCTTGATATCAGCAAGATCGATCTCAAGCCGCTGATTGAAGAAGCTGTCTCGATTGGCGTCACCAATGCTGCAGACACCGAAGTCGAAGTGATCGCGAACATCGAGAAATCGCTTGGTATTATCGAAGCGGACGAAAAACGTATCCGACAGATCCTGTTCAATCTGGTCTCCAACGCGTTGCGCTTCACCGACCCGGGCGGTCAGGTCACGATCTCGGCTGAGCGCATGGGCGATACCGCGCGCCTTACGGTCAAGGACAATGGCCGCGGTATTCCAGCCGAAGACCAAGCGACGCGATTTGACAGTTTCACCTCCAGCGACCGACGCGGCGCGGGCCTTGGATTGTCTCTCGTGAAGCATTTCGTGCAGCTGCATGGCGGCAATGTCGGGATCAAATCACAGCCAGGCGGCGGCACTGAAGTTGTTTGCTGGATCCCTGTAGAAGCTACACCACGCGGCGGATCGGGCGAGCCAGAGAAGCTCGCAGCCTAGCGCGGGATTTCAATTCACAGGTGCATTCACTTGCAAGACCTGCCTCAAAACGGCACCCTTAATGATCAGGCTCAGAGGCCTGTAATGAACACAAAGGGAGGCCTTCATGGCTGTAGCACGCGTAACCGAAATTATTTCTGGCTCAAAGAAGAGCTTTCAAGATGCGGTCGAAAAGGGGATCGATCGCGCCAATAAGACCCTCAAAAACGTAGAGGGTGCCTGGGTCAAAGATCAGTCTGTCATTCTCGATAATGGCGAGATCAAAGAATATCGGGTCGTCATGAAAGTGACCTTCATTCTGAAATAGCGACTCTGAACGTCCAAAACGATAAACCCCGCCTCCGAGGAGGCGGGGTTTTTTAGTGTCGCAAGCTCAAGGCGGACTTAGTTGCCGTTGGATTGATAGGTCGCTGCATTGCCCACCGCTGTCGCGGAGCCAAAGACGCTTCCTGATTGCCCGACGGTTGCGCTGCCCCGCGCAATCACCGAACCGGCATTGTATTGATTGGTTTGACCATGCAGGGCGGCGTCGCCGCACGTATTGCAAAGCGTGGCGGTCGCGGCATTGCCGATCGCCGTAGAGGTCACGATCCCGGCGCCGCCAGATGCGGACGAGCCCGTAAAGCTCGCATCACTGGAAACCGTGCCGTAATTGTTTTGCACCGCGTAGAGGCCGGTATCTGACCCGACATTCGAGGTGACCGCCGTGTTGCCAACGCCATAGGCGCTTGAAGTGGCATAGCCAGACCATTCATTGATGGTGACATAAGACTGCGCATCGACATCTGAATCATTGCCTTGGAAGACTTCTGAT
Source organism: Henriciella sp. (assembly GCA_039970335.1). Classification (GTDB taxonomy): domain Bacteria; phylum Pseudomonadota; class Alphaproteobacteria; order Caulobacterales; family Hyphomonadaceae; genus Henriciella. Next base: position 51,509 of record JBDVMC010000020.1, read on the forward strand.
CCTTCACGGCCGAGCGTTGCATAGCCCCACTCATTGGATTGGTTGGCTGAGTTTCCGAACGCTGTCGTCGCGGCGAGGACATTATGTCCGAACCCCATATAGACGTCGCTCGCGGCAGCGATGGTTTCGCCGCTCGCGGTTGTTTGCACGGCGCCGTTGATGTTCGTGCTGGTTGAGCCCGTTGAGGACAAAGCGTTGCCGCCAGCCGTCGTCGCAAAAGTTGCTGACTTGCCATCGCAGCACATGTCGACATCGGTCGTCGCCTGCACAGAGCCATTACTCTCTTGGATTTGGAACGCAGCATTCTTGCCATATTCAGCCGTTGGTACTGAAACGTTTGCGATTGCGGTTGTTCCGGTCGCAACGGTTCCAGCATTTTGCATATCGACGGTCGTATCCGCAGCAACATCGCCATTCGAGACTTGTTCAGCGCGGTAGTAATTGTCGCCTGCCCAGGTGCCGCCGGTGGTTGAGTTGCCATAGGCTGTCGTCGTTGCGATCGCTTGGCCAGCATTGCCGCCAATGATTTGATTGGTTGCGGTAACGTTGCCGTCAAGCTGCTGCTGAACATCAAGATCGATGCTGCCTTCGGTGACGAGGCCTGCGGCCGCGTTTCCAACTGCCGTCGAGGTCGATGTTGCATCCCATGCATATTCCGGGATTTCAACACGCATGTCAGACCAGACATCATTCAGTTGAACTTGGTCAATTTCAGCAACCGAGTGCTGGTCTTGAGCGAAGCTCGATCCGGCGGTCGCCGCTGTCAAAGCAACGGCGCTCACCAACATCTTTGTCATTATAGACATGGTCGTTTCCCCTGTATGGCGTGTGCCGATCATGAGGTTGGCTCTTCCGCGTCGGTTTCTGTTTCCAACTCGGCGTCATATCCGCTGTCACGGCTTTCGTGCCATTTGTTCGCAGAGCCACGTGAGCCACCATTATAGTCCTGGACCTTGGCCCGGAATGGACGGTAGTCGCCGGTGACGCTATTGGTTGAGATGGCACCGCGGGTCAGAGCGCAGACGTCTGCGTTCGGAGCACCGTAAAGGTTGGCCATCATTTCCAGAGCAGCGCGTTCAATCACAGAACGGACGGCCAGTTGGATTGGCTCTTGTGCACGGGTGCCTGCGCCGACATCGAAGACATTGCCATTGGCGAAGTCAAAGATACCGAAAGACAATTCGCGGCCAATGATCTGCTTCTGATAAGAGATCACATCGAAAACTTCGAGCGTATCGGTTTTGACGAGACGCAGATCGAGGCCGACATTGATTACGAACAGTTTCGCACCAGCGGTTCCTTTTGCATCTGTTGCATCCGTGTCGCCGACAAAAGCTTCGCCGCCGACAGAGCGGATATTGTAGTTCAGCTCAGTGATGCCGCCGACCAGATAAAAGTCAGAGCCTGGAATTGAACCAGCGTGGATTTTGTCGAACTCGCCCGGCGCGTCGCCGATCAGCTTGTTATTCTTATATTTCAGATCGAGCTCTGCGACAGAGGTGTCGAAACGCTCAACCAGGAATGCGCCAGATTTCGCGAGGGCCGACATGGCCATCAAAGAGCCACCTTGGGTAACACGGCGGCCACCTTCGATGTCGGCTTTACCTGTATAGTCTAGGATCCGGCCCACTGCGATGCGCGGGGCACGAACGCCAGATTGTCGAGCGAAGTGGCCCATGCAGACCAAGCCTTCTGAATAAGGTGTTGGGTTTGCCGTAACCGGCGAGCCGCCAATGGCCTGGGTGTAGTTGCCGCCTGGGCCTGCGACTGGTGAGATACAGCCAGTTGCGAAAAGAGCAGAGGCGAGCGCTGCGGCCGGGGCCTTCATGCGAGCCAGAGGTAAGAGGGTCATGAGGTTTTTCATTCTAGGTCTAGCTCCCCGTTGAGCACGACCGTTTGGTCGCCATTGTTAATCTGTGTTGAGTCGATGATGATCGTATTGTTCGATCCGTTGGTGATGACGTTGAGCTGGTTTCCAACTGCGGTACCGTTTCCAATCATCCCGGAGGCGCCATCAGTCTGACCCCACCCAGTATAAAGACCAGTGCCGAGCCCCGAACCGCCTTCTATCAGACCGTTTATGATCAGGCGGTTACCGAGACTGTCTCTTGTGCCTGCAGAGAAAGGGCTGCTTTCCTGGCCATATCCGTATCCATAAGGACGTTCGAACTCTGAAACCGAAGACGCTTCCTGTGCGCTTGCGGGCAGGGCAGCTAAGATCAGTGACCCCGCGGCCAGTGTGGCCAGGCCTCCGATACATACTGACCGTGTATATTTAGGCGTTTTCATTTTCGCGGTCTCTCCGACTGAGTTCGTTTGCCAGGGAGTTTGCAACCAGCGTGCCACTTTGGGTGTATTCCAATGGGTGTTTCGCGTGTCAGGGGAAGTCGATTCGTGCCAGATTCGCCTATTATCAGGTGAATCCAGCATCAGCTGGCGATAATCCGTTCCATATTGAAACAAATTGGGACGGTTTTCCAAAAACCGCCAAAGCTGTGCTATGGTCTTTTAAAATATATAAACATACCAGGGAGGTGAAGAATGCTGATTGATACGATTCTCAAAGACAAAGGTAATTCGGTGGAGACGATCTCCGATAAGGCGACCTTGGCGGAAGCCGCAAACGTTCTGGATCAAAAGAGAATCGGTGCGATTGTCGCCGTTGACGACAATGGAGGCATAATCGGCGTGCTCTCTGAAAGAGATATCGTTCGCCGTTTTGCCCGTCATGGACAGGCGACGGTCGACTTAACAGTGTCCCAGGCGATGACGCGTGGGGTCATTACGGCCTCTCCAGCTGAAGATGTAGATACTTGTCTTGGCCGGATGACCGACCGACGAATCCGCCACTTGCCCATCGTTGATGACGGAGATCTTAAAGGGATCATCTCAATTGGCGATCTGGTGAAATACAAAATCGACGCAGTTTTGGCTGAAGCTGAAGCGATGACCGCCTATATACGCAGTGGCTAAGGGCCTTTCGGGGCGGGCGCCCAAATGGTTAATTCGGTGCGTGCAAAAATGTGCACATCAGCGGAACTTTTTTCTTGCCAAAACCCCGGAACAGACTCTATATGGGGGCTTGCTTCGGTAACGCTTCAATCTTGTGAGGCCGGTCAAACGGCTAAGTAAGTTCGGCTTCGCCAAAAATTAGATTTGTTGCATATGCAACTTTTCTGCATTTTGGTGAAAAAGAGTGTTGACGGGGTGAGGGCGGGTCTGTAGAGACCGGCGCTTCACGGAAATGCCTCACTAACTGGGGCCGGTCAAACGGCTCAGCGGTGACTTTTCGTCTAAAAACAGAGGAAATTCGGTTCGCCGGAAACTCTCTGCAGAAAGACGAAAAAAGGGTGTTGACGCAAAATTCGGTGGCTGTATAAGCCGCCTCTCGGTCGACGGAGCGCACTGCTTCAGACGCCAAAAACGAGCTCCGGCTCAGCTGTTTGACATCGCAGGAATTAGGAAGAGAAACGTAGGCGGCATAGGCGACTAGCGGTCCTTTTAGGACCAATATGACTATGACGAATGCGTTTCAAAAGAAATACCTTCACAGAATACGTCGGCTTCGGTCGACTGTGATTTGTGCAAGGGTTTCTCGTCAAAACGTATATTGCTTTATAGCAGTAGATCCCGGCCGGTTTTTCCCGGTCATTATGGGATCATCGTCAGAAATCAATTCTCAACCTGAGAGTTTGATTCTGGCTCAGAACGAACGCTGGCGGCAGGCTTAACACATGCAAGTCGAACGATATAGTGGCAGACGGGTGAGTAACGCGTGGAAACGTGCCTTTCACTACGGAATAGCTTTTGGAAACGAAAGGTAATACCGTATACGCCCTCCGGGGGAAAGATTTATCGGTGAAAGATCGGTCCGCGTTAGATTAGCTAGTTGGTGAGGTAAGAGCTCACCAAGGCGACGATCTATAGCTGGTCTGAGAGGATGATCAGCCACAC
>JBDVMC010000021.1:0-346716 GCA_039970335.1 Henriciella sp.
TGCGCCGGCATTTGCAAAACCGCCAACCATCATCAGAAGATTGCCATCGGGCGTGAAATCAACACCGTTTACAGAGTGGTTTTCTTCAGAGCGCGGGATACCCCGCAGCAGGTCAATCTTGGTCGCGCTCCAATCGCCAGCTTCTGGGATATCCAAGGTGACCTTCGACAACACGCCTGAATTTGTGTCGAGGTTCTTGTCATCCACATTCGCTTCGCCGCCGCCGCCAATGCGTGGATCGCTGGAGGTGACGTAAAGTTCGATATCGCCATTCTCATCAAAACGAGCATGAAAGCCCGTCACCTGGCGACCGGTTGTTCCTGAAGCGCTACCATCATCATTATGATTGAGGATCGTGTTAATGATGCCTGTCTCGAAAACCGTGGTCTCATCATATGTTTTGTCGACACCCTCGCCCGAAGACGTCACGATCGAGACCGCGATGTTACCGTTCTGCTGGGTGGTGATCAAATAGACCGTACCAGCGTCATCTGTCAGAAATTGAAGAGAGGTCGGGTCGCTGTAACCATTGCGAAGAATATCGAGACCAAAATCAGGCATTGTGTTCCCCTTTCGGAGAGAAATCAGAGTGTGAAATGATGAAGTGTGAGATCGAATTGGCGAAACGACTAAAACCGCCCGTTGTTAAAGGGGCGGCTGAGCGTGTTTCGGTGAATTCTGGATGGGAGCGTTTCGCAGCGCATCGGCGCTCAGGATCGATAGAATTGTAGAGAACGGGCGGCCTTAAATCACATGGCAGTCGATCCTGCCATGGGTCAAGATAGGCGATTACATCACGCCCCCCGACCATAGAGTTTCCCCCAACAATCCCCATTTTCCCCAGTCCCCACATGCCAAACTATTTCTGCGAAATATTTCCTTGTTCCGACGCAGTCGATTATTCAGGCGGCAAATATTTGCTTAATATTGTTCCGGGTCTGTTTTTTGCTATCGGTATGCAAACGCAATGCATTTATCGATTTTACAGAAAGAATTTAAGCTAGTATTTTGTAACGGAATACAATATTGGCCCACCCAAATTGTTGATTGCATTGAAAGAGTTAACGTTGGTAAATTCGACTTAACAAACGCATTCACCTTGGAGGGGAGAATAAAGTTTATCTTTCAACTGAACGGCGAAATCGCTCGCCCCACAGTGGAATAAATCGCGCTTACCGTTGGGGTAGGAGAGGGCCGGCAGTCCAATTTGGCGAGCGCTGCGGCCTCGCTCAACTTCAAGATATGTGTCGTTTAATCAGGTGACAGTCAGTTCACGCGCAATCGGAGCCACATAATTGTCAGTTTCCGGCAGCCAGTCCGTCGGCGCCAAAGGTTTGCACGCCGCCCATCCAGGTTTCGAGCACGCGAATGTCCTTGATCGTATGAGCGGGAACCGTTGAGGGGTCTTTGTCCAAAATAACAAAGTCGGCAAATTTTCCGGCTTCCAGACTGCCGATCTCGTGTTCAGATCCGATCTGCCAAGCAGCTGTCGCAGTCATCGCGCGTATCGCTGCTTCTCGGCTTGCGCCTTCCTCCGGCGCAAGTGCGAATTCTGGTTCCTTCCAGCTTTTGCGGGTTACGGCCATTTCGATCATGTGCAGCGGGTCAGGGTCAGTGACAAAGAAGTCCGAGTGAATCGTATAGGCGACCCCATGCCGCTCAAGACTGGCGCACCGATCCAGCAACTTCGATTTCTCCGGGCCGAAGATCTCGTCCCGCATCGCCACACCCCAATAGTGTACATGCCCAATCAAGAAGCTTGCGGTGACGCCGAATTTTTTCATTCTGGTGATCTGTTCGTCATGCAAAATCGAACAGTGCTCAATCCGAATTCGGTTGGCAATCACATCAACGCCTTCGGAGGCCACTTGTTCAATTGCATCCAGGATATTGTCGATGGCTTTGTCACCATTTCCGTGCACCGCTATCTGCCATCCTTGGCGGGCGCGTTTGCGAATCAAGTCGGTGAGCTGATTCGGGGTCATGTATTCGATGCCGGTTGAATCGACGGTATGATAAGGATCGCGCTGCAACCCGGTAAATCCTTGATTGGACCCGTCGGCAATCAGCTTGTACCCAGCAATTCTGACCATGGCATCGCCTTCGCCAGGTTGCGTGCCGGCTTCGTCCCAAGCCTCATCGAAAGCGTATAGCGGATAAGCGCGGATACGTTGTGCGAGTCGACCGCTTGCACCTGCCTGTTGCAGAATGTTCCAGTCCCCCGCGCCGCGCAACAGCCCCCCAAGTCCAAGCTCGGTCAGCGTTGTTAGTCCTAGCGAAGCAAACCTTTCGCACGTTTTCAAAACAGCTTCGGCGGGCGCTGAGCCGGCCCCGTTGGGGCGAGCACCCAGGACCTTAGAGAAGGTCATCTGATTGCGCATTTCACCTGTCAGCTTCCCTTTGGCGTCGCGCACGAACTCGCCGCCATCAGGGTTTTGGACATTCTCTGAAACGCCTGCCGCTTCAAAGGCGGCGCGGTTAGCGTAGCCGATATGGCCCGAAGCGTTCAGGACAAATATGGGCCGGGTGTTGGAAATCGCATCCAAACAATCAAACCCTAAGGACGCTTCGAAGGGTTGCAGCATGGGATAATAATTGCGGCAGACAATCCACTCGCCGGTTGGTCGGTCGGCATGCATGTCTTTGATGAAATTCAGCACTTCTGCTGTATTCGAAAAGCGAGCTGTGCCGACATAGTCCATCGACTGGTCCATCAGCGCACCGATCAGGATGTGGGTATGTGGATCGATCAGTCCCGGCATCAACGTCCGACCGTTTAGATCAATTATCTCGGCCTCTTCTCCCGCAGCTTGTTTTACAAACTCCAGGCTGCCAACCGCAAGGATACGATCGCCCTTTATGGCAATTGCGTCTGGTTTCGAGAACTCAGCGTCGACCGACATGATGGTGCCGCCAAAGTACAATCGCGTCGTCTGGTCGATCTCATTCTGGTCATCGATGTGCTCGGAATGCGTGGTCCCGCATGCCGTTTTTTGCACGCGCAGGCTGCGGGCCGCATTGGCGTTTTGTTGACGGCGACCGACCGGCAAAACGGTGATTTCGGCGGCAAGCTCATCCTGTGGATCAAACCCAAACAAAGCGCCCAGATTGGCGTGGCAGCAGGCGCATCCATGCGGGTCATGTATCATCGAGTTGTCCTCCGGGCGGGCAAAAGTATCCGCTTCCAGAAGCCGCATAACCCGTGAACAAGTCAAGCGCCATGGCCCCCGTTCCAAATTCCGAACAGCATCAATCCGGGTGGCCAATCTGGTGTCGGCCGATCTCTGGCATGGGTGGGGTTAGGCTGCTCTGCCAGGGTAAAAACTAATGCTATTCAAAGAGCGCGGTACGTCTTTTACGTCCCTGTCGGGTGAAGAACGTACACCCTGCGGTGCCGTTAGGATGTTAGACCTTGCTCGGGCGAGAAGCAGCGATTTGTAAACGTGTCGGCATAGAACAGAGCGCCTTCGGCGTTCAAATGATCGACGTCACGAAAGCGCTTGCGTTCAGCGGTCAAGTCACGGAGGCTGACATGGCGTGCACCCGTCTCCAGGGCGAGGGCTGCAAACCAGCTTTCCACCTGCACAATGCGGTCCTTATCGCTTTCAGGTAGGACCGCGAGCGCCGCCTTATAGTCGAGGCTTGTCGGCGTTTGCACCAGGCATATCTCGGTTCCCGCGGCGCTTAGCTTTCTTACAAGAGCGGCGTAATTCGCCGCCTGCTCGGTCTCTGCAAACCCCGGCACTGGAATGTGAATCTCGCTGCGCTGGCGCGAATGTTCTGCACGTACCGCTTCGGTCGTTTTAGATAGGTCACCGGGGGAGAGAAGCGTGCCGCGATCTGTCCGTTCAATTTTCGAGGTCAGCTTACCGCCGTTGGAAACATAGCTTTCCCAGTACTTACGTACTTTTGGCTTATGGTGCTTATCCAGCATCATCAGGCGGGGCAGATCAGACGGCGCTCCCAGCATGGTTTCATAATCGCCTAGGCCAACGTTCAATCTATAGGCGGCAAACATATGCGGATCGGCCTGCAAGATCATCTGCTTTGGCGCACCATTACGGGCGACATATGTCTCAATCTTCCAAGCAATTTGATCGAGATTTTCAGATGGGTAAGCCAAATTCTGGAAGGGCGCCTTCGCAGCAAACCCACGCGACAAACGGCTGTCGCCAAACGCGACATGGGCGCTTGTTTGTACACGGAAGTCTGCCGCGTGCTGTGTCATCGTATCAATCGGCGCGACTTGAGTGCGCACCAGCCATTCGCTGGCGCCTGCGCAAATCATGAAGACAGCAGCAAAACCGGCAATGAAAGTCGCAACGCTGCGCTTAGAACTGGAAATAGATGAACTCATAAGGTCCCGACACAATCAGAATGAAAAGAGAGAGCGCGCATGCCGCGCCGAGGGCGCTCATCAGCGGCGCTTTTGCGCGCGCCCAGCGCTGACGGAGTGTATCCGGATCCAGCAAGCGCTCTGTGATCTCGATGGAGTTCGGCGCGCCCCATGACAGGCAGGCGGCGACAACGATCATCGGCAGCACGGCGAAATGTACAATGACGAAAAAGGCTGACTGAACCGACAAACCGGCCATCGCGCCCAGCACAGAAAAGGCCGCTTCAAATGTGGCTGCGCGGAAGAATATCCAAGCGACCACAACACTCATAAATGTAATCAACGTGGCTGGCACGGCCCCCAAAGTGACTGATTTGCCAACATAGCGGTTCCAGGCATGGTTCACGCAAAGATATGCGCCGTGCAGACCGCCCCAGACCATAAACGTCCACGCCGCACCATGCCACAGGCCGCCCAGAAGCATCACGATGAAGAGGTTGCGATACCGCTTGAACCCGCCGCCGCGATTGCCGCCGAGCGGAATGTAGAGATAGTCGCGCAGAAACTCTGACAGCGTGATGTGCCAGCGGCGCCAAAAGTCAGAAATGCTCTTGGCTTTATAAGGTGAATTGAAGTTTTGAGGCAGGGCGACGCCAAACAGCGCGGCGAGGCCCAATGCCATATCCGTGTAGCCTGAAAAATCGAAATAGATCTGGAACGTATAGGCGAGCGTACCCGCCCAGGCGTCGATGGTCGAAAGGCTGCCGCCAGCGGCTGCAGTGTTGAAAACATCGTCGGCCAATGGTGCCAGACTGTCAGCGATCAATACTTTCTTAGCCAGGCCGATCGCGAAGAGAAGTGCGCCGCGTTCAATGTCTTGGATACGGAATTTGGCAAAATGTTCGCCTCGGAATTGCGGGGTCAGATCCTTGTGGTGGACAATTGGTCCAGCAATCAGCTGCGGAAAGAAAGCCACGAACAGAGCGTAATCAAGGATGGAATAGTTCGGCCGATCTGGCTTCAGCATATCCACGAGATAGGCAATTTGCTGGAACGTGAAAAATGAAATGGCGAGGGGAAGGACCACGCCGTCAACGGTCAAGTTTAGCTGCGTGATATCGGTCAGCGTCGAAGAGAAGAGCCCGGCATATTTGAACCAGGCGAGTGCGCCAAGGTTCAGCGCGACCCCGAGGGCCACGAGCTTCTTGTCTTTTGTCTCGGCAATCTTGCGGCCGAGCCCAAAGTTCACGCCAATTGAGGCGAGCATCAACGCGACATAGGCCGGATAGGTCCAGCCATAAAATACGAGCGAGCCAGCCAGAACTGTCAGCATTGCCAGCCGCACACCGCCAACCCGCGCGGCGACATAGACCAGCGCTACGATGGCGGGCAGGAACCCGACAATAAATTCGACAGAACTAAACAGCATTGTCGGAGGCCTGCGTCGTGGCGCCCGATTTAGGCGATGGCTTGATCAGCATTTTGCCGATCTTTTTCAACGGTGAAAAATATAGGCCTCGCACAGAGCGGAGATCTTTGAGGTCTTCCTCATCAATCCCAAACTGGATCTCTTCCTTGCCCTCTGGCACATAAAGCGTGCCGAGCATATGATCCCAGAATGAGAAGATGATCCCGAAATTTTTGTCAAAGTGTTGCGACGCATTGCTGTGGTGGATTTGATGCTGTGCCGGAGAGATGAAAATACGGCTCCAGAACGGTCCAAAATCAACCCAGATATGACTATGACGTAGATTATAACCCGCAGCGCGCCAAATCAGAGTGAAGGCATTCACGCCGAAGATCACCGCGAGCGAGCCAAAGCTGCCAAAAATCAGCACCCAGAGCGCGAGCACTGCCCCCATTACGAGCCCGACCACGACTTCAATGATCACCATTTCCAAGGGGTGACGGCGGAACGCTGTGATCGGGTTCATCACTTCGGCGCTATGGTGCACCTTATGCAACTCCCACAACATAGGAACGCGGTGGCGCAGCAAATGCGATAGCGTCGCAGCAAAATCCCAAGCCACAAATGTGACCAGCGTGTACAGGCCAATCATTGCCCAATGTGTATCTACAGTTCCGTTCGCCAATGGCGTTCCGAATAGTGCCAGAATTGGCACCGCGATCAGAGCAGGGGTGACCGCTGTTGATGCCCGAAGAACAAGGATGGGGCCTTGGTTTAGAAATGCGACGACATAGTCGCGTTTCGCGGAGGGGCTGAAAAAAGCGTCGCGTGGAAACAGGTCGGTCAGAAAGCTCTTGTCGAATGGGGTTCCCGCGCGGCGGCGACGCATATAGATCACAGCCGCACCAATCATCCATGACGATAGCAGAAATTTGAAACTCAACGCATTTCCAGGGTGTAAAAACAAGCTGAGGAAAGACCCCATGGAGTCTTCCGCAAATGCGCGAAAGGTTTCAATGAGTGCAATGAATTGATCCATTGAGTGGAGCCCGTGCTTATCAGGGGGCAAACTCGCACATCATGGTGAACCGCCGATTTGGAAGATCGGTGAAATTTGATCTAGTTTGCAGAAAAAGTGCCGAAATATCAGCTCGTACGCTAGAGTTGTTCGAACGCGAACGCTCTTCTTCAGGCGAAAAGTCGTGTTTCTGCTTGTCAATACTTAGCGCATCACTCATGGCCTTTTGCATGACCAGCAGCACAAATGAGTTCGAGACGCAGCTTATTGCTGCGCTCAATGCCAAGACAAAGCCGATGGGCGCGCTTGGAAGAATCGAAGCGCTCGCGGCGCTTGTCGCGCGTGTCCAAAGCACTTTATCGCCTCGGGCAGAGACCTGCGCATTGACGATCTTTGCCGGTGATCACGGCATGGCGAATGCTGGCGTTTCGGCGTTCCCGCAGGCCGTCACCCGGCAAATGGTCCTGAACTTTCTCGCGGACGGGGCCGCTGCAAATGTCTTCGCTGCGTCGGTTGGAGCAGAAATTCAGGTCGTCGATGCAGGCGTGGTAGCCCCCGCAATTGAACATTCAGCCTTGATTGACCGGCGGATCGGTGCGGGCACTGATAACGCAATTGAGCAGCCCGCGATGAACCAGCAGCAGATGGAGCGCGCGATCGATGCCGGGCTTGAGCTTGGCCAAGCTGTAGCGGCGGATGTGGCCTGTTTTGGAGAGATGGGAATAGGCAATACCTCCTCGGCATCGCTGGTCGCGGCGAAAGTGATTGGTCGCCCGGTGAAGGATTTGATCGGACGGGGGACTGGCCTGGATGATCCAGGTCTCAAGCGAAAACTAAACCTGCTGCAGCGCGCGGCAGATCGATGCGCGGACAAACTCGATGCTCGAGCCGCCTTGGGTGAATATGGTGGATTCGAAATTGCGATGATGGCCGGCGCGATGATTGGCGCAGCGAATGCTCAGCGCGTCGTGATTGTCGATGGGTTTATCGCGAGCGTATCTGCGCTCTGCGCCCGCGAGATGTCTCCCGGGTGTGAACATGCGTTCGTGTTCGCGCATAAATCGGCTGAAGCGGGACACGGCCTCGTGCTCGAGGCGCTTGAAGCTGAACCCTTGCTTGAGCTTGATATGCGGCTTGGGGAAGGGACAGGCGCACTCTTAGCCTTCCCGCTTGTCAAAGCAGCCGCGGCGATGTTGCGGGATATGGCGAGTTTCGAAAGCGCGGGCGTGAGCGGCCCGGGATGAAGAATGAGGGCGCATCATTCCTGCTTGCCGTTCAGTTTCTCACCCGATTACCGATCGGTTTCGGGGGCCTTTATACGCCTCGTCGCATGGCAGCGAGTGTTCGGTACTATCCGCTCGTCGGCATTCTGATCGGCTGCGTCTCCGCCGCAGTCTTTTTTTGCGCGGACTTGGTGTTCCCGCAAGTTCTGGCCGTTTTTATCTCTATGGCATCGAGCCTACTCTTGACCGGGGCGTTCCACGAAGACGGCCTCGCGGACACGTTTGATGGGATTGGCGGCGGGCTGACCCGAGACAAAGCCTTGGAAATCATGAAGGATTCGAGGCTGGGGACTTATGGCACGTTGGCGCTGCTAGCGGCGCTGGCATTGAAAGCTGGCGCTCTGGTCGCGCTCAGCCCTGTTATGATCCTATTCGCGTTGATCGCGGGCCACGGCCTGTCGCGTTTGTCCAGCGTAGTGGTGATTTCGACGAGCCGGTATGTGCGCGATCATGGCACTGGCAAGCCGGTCGCTGAACGTGGATCTGCGATAACGTTGATTGTGGCATCGCTGACCGGCGGCGCGATCATTGCAGCATGGTGTTTTTGGCAGACACCAAGTGCTTTCGCATGGGGTGTCGCCGGCATGATCCTCGGCCATGTCATGATGCGGCTGTTCTTTGAGCCAAAACTTGGGGGCTATACCGGCGATACATTGGGAGCCGTCCAACAATCCAGTGAGATCGGCTTCTATCTGGGATTGGTCGCATGGCTCTAATCTTGCTGCGTCATACGACGCCGAAGATAGATCCCGGGATCTGTTATGGTCAGACCGATTTGGAGGTTGCCTCCACCTTCAAAGTGGAGGCTGCTACCGCATTGAAGGCCCTTCCGCCTTTCAGAAAAATTGTTTCGAGTCCGTTGATCCGCTGCCGCAAACTGGCGGATTTCTTCGCGCAGTATTTAAGTCTCAATGTTGAAGAAGATTCCCGCCTGATGGAAATGGATTTTGGCGCTTGGGAAGGCCAGGCCTGGTCTGCCATTCCAAGGGCGGAGATTGATGCCTGGGCAGCTGATTTCCTGCACGCGCGTCCGCACGGCGGGGAAAGTGTCGCCATGCTTCGCGCTCGGTGCCTAGCAGCGCTGCACGACCGGCGCGAAACCGATGGATCCGAGCTGATTGTTACCCATGCCGGGGTTATTCGAGCGGTCTGTGCGCGCGGCGAAGGTGCCGAAGAATTCAATATGAAAATCGAGTTTGGCGGCTTTGTCAGCTTGCCTAATCTGTCGAGCGCGCATTCTGGTTGAGACTCGAGAGAAAAAGTTGTTTTGCCAACAGTTTGACCAATTGAGACGCCCACACATTGACGGCGATTATTGATTGAGATAGCCGCAGGATAGATGGTGCTGCCTTAGTCGGCAGCTAAGAGGGAAGCCGGTTTAAATCCGGCGCTGTACCCGCAACTGTTAGCTTGGAGCTGACGGCCACATGTCACTGGAGCCATTGCTCTGGGAAGACGGCCCGAAGCGATGATCAGCGAGCCAGGAGACCTGCCATCACGTCGTTCGTCCGGAGACCGGGAAAAGTCTCAGCGGTCGGGAAGGTTTAGTACCTCTCCTTTGAAACGGCAGTTCATTAGGCCTGGCCGCTCGCGCAGTTCTCTGCGGGGCCAGTGTGTCGTTTTCAGTGCGCCATTTTCCGGGCGGCGTGGCGCTGAGGGGTTATCCTCATGTACTATAAAGCTGCACTATTGGGTGCTGTTTCACTTTCAATTTGCGCACCCGTCTTCGCCCAAACCGCTGACGATGAGACCGCAACGCTAGATACCATCATCATCGAAGGCTCTCGTCTCGATCAAACCGCAACGGAAATTGGGTCATCCGTCAGCGTGATTACGGCGGATGATATTGATCAGCTCGGGTTTGACTTCGCGCTCGACGCGGTTGCCAGTGCGCCCGGCGTGACGGTCAATCAGAACGGCGCGTATGGCGGCTTAGCGAGCGTTCGGATTCGCGGCGCCCAGGCCGGTCAGACCTTAATCCTTATCGATGGTGTTCCAATCAATGACCCGTCCTCAACCAGTGGAGCGGCGAATTTTTCGCGGGTTGATACAGAGAATATCGAACGCATCGAAGTGTTGAAGGGCCCACAATCAACGCTTTGGGGGACTGATGCTATTGGCGGCGTAATCTCGATCACCACCAAACGACCTGAGGCAGGTTTGGGGGGCACCGCGTTTGGCGAGTATGGTAGCTTCAGCACCTTTCGCGGTGGAGCCTCCGTCGAAAACGGGAGTGATATCGGAGACTTCCGTCTCGCCATTACGGGTACGTCCTCAGACGGAATTTCGAAAGCCGATGAAGATAATGGTAACTCTGAAGAGGATGGATATCAGGCGCTGACACTATCAGGCAAAGGTGGCTTCAATCTCAGCGATACCACTCGGCTTTCTGCAGATGTGATTTGGACGGATACAGAAACAGATTTCGATGATTTCTCCAGCGGTGCGCAGGGCAGCGTCGCGGATGGTGATTCCAGCAATGAAACCGAAGAAGTCTCCGCGAATGTCTCGCTCACCACAACGCTTTTTGAGGACCGGCTCGAAAACCTATTTTTGTTTGGTTACAGCGACATAGACCGGCAGAACTTTTCTGGAGGCGTTCCGAGCTTCGGCGCTGAGGGGGATCGTTTGATCTATCGCTATCAAGGCACATTGCCCTTGAACGATCGTAACAAACTCGCCTTCGGCATAGAGCGTGAGGAGACGAGCTCTGGCGATGCAGAGTCGACCATTGATGGCCTGTTCGCACTGTATGAGTTCAAACCAACCGAGAAAGTGACCTTGACCGGCGGCATTCGTATGGATGACCAAGATGGCTTCGAATCCGTAACCACTGGCCGTGTTGCGGCCGCATATAACCCAACCGAAACGCTGACGGTGCGTGCGAGTTGGGGGCAAGGCTTCAAAGCCCCAAGCATTTTCCAGTCGACCTATATTTGCGGATTTTGCGGACTGACAGAGCCGAACACAAATCTGCGGTCGGAAACCTCTGAAGCGATCGATATAGGCCTCGATTGGCGCTCTGCTGACGGGAAAGCAGAAGCTAGTGTGACACTATTTGATCAAGAGTCGGAAGACTTGATCGATTTCTCTTTCACCGCGGGCTACGACAATGTCGAGTTCGTCGAAAGCCAAGGTGTTGAACTGTACGGCGCCTATCACCTCACGGACTCACTCAGAGTATCGGGCAACTACGCTTATATCGACGCGCAGGACGGAGATGGCATCGCGCGGGTTCGCATTCCTGAGCATTCAGGTGATGTAACACTTAGCTTTGATCCCGATGGTCCCTGGTCGACCGCCGTGCTCGTTCGCTACAATGGCGAAGAACAGAACAGCGCCACAACCCAGGTCGATGCCTGGACACGTGTTGACGTCACCGGCAGCTACGATGTCAGTGATAGAGTCGAACTGTTTGGCCGGATCGAGAACCTTTTTGATGAGGAGTATCAACAGATCCTCGGCTATGGCACACCGGACCTTTCAGGGTCCGTTGGGATCAGATTGCGCTACTAGTTAGATGCTCAGACTAACAGTTCTCTTTTGTGCTATCGGGCTCGCCGCATGCGGCGGGCCCACGGCGCTGACGCCATCTGACACAGAGCGGCCGATGCGAATTGTCAGCCTGGATTTTTGCGCGGATCAATATGTCATCAAGCTCGCCGACCCAGAGCAAATCCTAGCAGTTTCGCCGAATGCGGTGAGCCATTATTCCTTTATGCGCGATGAAGCGCAGGGGTTGCCGACCGTCCGTCCGATTGCAGAAGATGTGTTGATTTTGAAGCCTGATCTCGTCGTGCGATCCTTTGGGGGCGGCCCAAATGCGGCGGCCTTTTTCGAGCGCGCGGGTATTCCTGTTCTGCAAGTTGGTTGGGCGTCGAACATAGACGGCGAAGGCGTCGGCTCAATCCCATTCCTTGTTCAAGAAATGGCTGACGGCTTGGGTCAATCAGAACGTGGTGCAAACGTCATTACCGAATTCAGAACGAGGCTAAGCGCGATCAAAGCGCGCGGCGAAGGTGAGACCGTTTTCTACATGACACCAAGTGGGTTCACGACAGGATCTGGCTCTCTGGTTCACGAAATCATGTTGGCGGCAGGATTGGACAACTTTCAGACTGGCAGCGGCTGGAGATCGTTGCCGCTTGAGCGGCTTGTCTATGAACAGCCCGATCTCGTGGCCACGGCCTATTTCGACTCAGAGACCAATCACTCAAATTCTTGGAGTTCGGCCCGGCACCCGATCGCTAGGGTGCAGATCAACAAACCGGATGTCGTCCGCATGGAAGGCGCTTGGAGCGCTTGTGGCGGGTGGTATGTGCTCAATGCTGTAGAGGCGCTCGCCGCGCCGCCGGATCAATGAGCAAATGCGCAGCGCGCGCGACCCAGATGTGGTCTGCCAGTCATCACGCTGAGCATAACGGATTTTCGTTTTGAGCGCGGCTGCGCTGATTTTGCTCGCTTGGTGTATTGAAGTTCTGCTTGGATGGCCGGACGGGTTGTTCAAGCGCATACGCCATCCGGTGGTTTGGATCGGCGTACTGATCGCAAATCTAGACCGCATTCTAAATCGACCTGAATGGTCTCATCAGATGCGGTACGTCTCAGGTATTTGCGCGTCGATTTTCAGTATCGGGTTGGTGACGAGTGTTGCGTTCGCGGTGGCCGTTTTCCTGCCAAATCGCTGGTGGGGTGTCGCGATTGAAGCCGTCATCGCGTCCAGTCTATTAGCCTCGCGCAGTCTTTACGCGCACGTCGCGGCCATCTCGACGCCGCTCTCGGTCGGCGATCTGCAAGCTGCACGGCAGGCCGTATCGATGATTGTTAGCCGAGATCCGAACAAATTGGCGGAAGCTGGCATTGGCCGGGCAGGGCTCGAAAGCCTCGCAGAAAACGCATCTGATGGGGTCATTGCCCCCTTGTTCTGGGGCGCTCTTTTAGGGCTGCCTGGGCTTGCCGCGTATAAGACAATCAATACGCTGGACTCGATGATTGGCTATAGAAACAACCAGTACCAAGCCTTTGGCGGATTTGCGGCGCGGCTGGATGATCTCGTCAATCTCGTGCCGGCCAGACTAACTGGATTATTGATTACGATGGGCAGCCTCAAATCTGCAGCGCTGCGGACAATGCTGAGGGATGCAAGTAAACATCGATCGCCAAATGCGGGGTGGCCAGAAGCGGCGATGGCGGGAGGGCTCGGCGTGCGTCTATCGGGTCCGCGATCCTATGACGATCGCGTCCGCGAGGAGCCCTGGCTGAATACTGGCGCCCCCGACCCAACCCCCGAAGACATGGTGTTGGGACTAGCCCTCTACCGACGCGCACTGGTGCTCGCTGGAGTCGCCTTGGCGGTCATCGCTCTAGGATGGGCCATATGAGCCGCGACCTTCTCCACGGCGGCGCTCTCGACGCGATGCGTGTTGCGTTTCCAGGCGCTCGGGAGCCCTGGATAGATCTTTCTACAGGGATCAACCCTTGGCCGTATCCAGGCGCAATCGTTTCGCGTGAGGCGTTCGCTCATTTACCGACTCGAACGGCAGGCGATGCCTGTCGAGCGGCCATGGCGGCAGCGATCGGCGCACCAGAAAAATCCCTCCTGCTTACACCTGGAAGTGAAATTGCCATTCGGCTCCTGCCAGACGTTATTCGCCCACAGCGCATTGCGATCCTGTCACCCACCTATAGCGATCACGCGGCGGCTTGGAGACGTGCTGGTGCGGAGACTATTGAAACAGAGGATCCGTTAGGGATGGCGCGTTCCGTCAATGCTGTCGTGGTCACGCATCCGAACAATCCTGATGGTCGCTTGTTCGATGTCGAGGCGTTGGAGGCGGTTCGCAGAGATCTTGCTGAACGTGACGGCTGGTTGATCGTCGACGAGGCTTATGCCGACCTGATGCCAGAGCAGAGCCTTGCGCCAAAAGGCGGCGCCGAGGGGCTGATCATCTTAAGGTCATTCGGTAAGTTCTTCGGCCTCGCGGGCGTGCGTCTCGGCGCGGTCATGGCGCCGCCAAGCGTCCTTAGGGCTTTAACCGGGCGTCTTGGAACTTGGCCGGTCTCAGGCCCCGCGCTTGAGATTGGAACGCAGGCCTATCTCGATACGGCTTGGCAGCGGCAAATGCGAAAGACGTTGTCGAGTGCGACGGCGCGTCTGAACCATATCTTGGCCTCTAAAGGGATGAAACCAATAGGGGGCACAGATCTCTATCGCTATGTTGAGGTCGCAAATGCTTATTCGGTCTTCGAGCAACTCGCTAAGGCGGGCATTTACGTTCGACGGTTTGAGTGGTCACAAGCCCACCTCCGCTTCGGCCTGCCGGAAACCACCGAAGCTGAAAATCGCTTGAAAGCGGCGCTTACCCCTTAAGGGTCATTGGAAGACCGGCAGCAATAAACTCAACCCGCTCACACACGCTCGCAACGTCTTGGTTGAGCCTGCCTTGAGCGTCTCTGAAGGCGCGCCCAAGCGGTGTTTCAGGGACGATGCCAAGGCCAACCTCATTAGACACTAGGATGATTGGGATGGGCATATCCGCAATGGCCTCGCACAAGAGGCTCGTTTCGGCGGTTACATCTCGTTCGTGATGCATCAGGTTGGACAACCAAAGGGTCAAGCAATCAACGACGCAAACATCGCCTTTGTCGGCCGCGCTTGATAGGGCCTCGACAAGATCTAAGGGCACTTCAATCGTTGACCAACCAGACCCGCGGTCGGCTTTGTGCCGTGAAATGCGTTCGGCCATCTCATCGTCCCAAGCCTCAGCCGTTGCGGTAAAGACGCGTCGATCACCCAAACTTTCCGCGAGAGTCTGCGCGCGTTGGCTCTTACCCGATCGGGCACCACCCAAAATGAAATATGAGATTGCCATAAAGGGTTGCTAACACTTGCCTTGCATCGTGAAAACCAATGGCAAAGGATTGGGTTGGCGACTCGTCCGCAGGTTGCGTTTCTTGCCGTCTAGTGACGTCCTCTAGTCCCCGGAAAACGGTGACGCTCGGCCAAAACAAAACCTCGATCCGCCACACGTCTTATTACACGGTTGCAATTGTTGCAAAACCAATGAAGTTTCTGATCGTATCGAAAATTCAGGGTGGTGATGGCAATGGCGTACAGAAATTCAGCTCTATTTGTGGGCCTGATGCTTTTGGTTCTCGGGTTTGGATCGGCGCTGAATGCGACGTCACAAGCAAATGATGAAGCCGAGACGAGTGCGCTTTCTTCGCTGCCTTTGCGTGCGATCGGGCCCGCATATCCATCGGGCCGTATCTCAGACTTTGCGTTCTACTCGGGCGGGCACAATGAGTATCTTGTGGGCGTCGCATCTGGTGGGCTTTGGCGGACAAAGAATGCTGGAACGAGCTGGACGCCGCTCTTCGACAATGAAGGGACGTATGCCATTGGCGTTGTCGAGATTGCGCCGTCCAACGAGAATGTCATCTGGGTCGGCACCGGCGAAAACAATGCGCAGAGATCAGTGGCCTTTGGTGATGGCGTTTACAAGTCAGATGATGGCGGCAGCAGCTGGACCAATATGGGGTTAAAAGAGTCTGGGCATATCAGCCAGATTTGGATCCACCCCGAGGACGCCGAAACTGTTCTCGTCGCTGCTCAAGGGCCGCTCTGGTCCGCAGGCGGTGATCGAGGCCTGTTCAAAACGACGGATGGTGGCGCCAATTGGACCTCAATTTTGAGCGTCGACGAACATACAGGTATCAACGAGTTCATCGTCGATCCGAATGATTTCGACACGATTGTTGCTTCGAGCTATCAGCGCCGCCGACATGTTTGGGTGTTGATCAATGGCGGCCCTGGCTCAGGCATTCACCGCACAACTGATGGCGGTGAGAATTGGAGCGAGATTGAAGCGGGATTGCCCAAGGATGATATCGGCCGGATTGGCTTAGCGATGGCGCCATCTGATCCAAAAACACTTTATGCGATCATTGAGGCGCAACCTGATGAGCAGGGCGTATTCCGTTCAACCGATTTTGGACAAAACTGGGAAAAACGCTCCGATCATATGACGACAAGCCCTCAATATTATAATGAGATTATCGTCGATCCGCATAATCCGGATGTGCTTTACTCGCTCGACACATTTTCCAAACGCTCTGTCGATGGCGGCGTAACTTTCACGGACCTTAGCGCCGCTCACCGCCATGTGGATGACCATGCGCTTTGGATCGATCCAGATAATACTGACCACTTGATCATGGGCGGTGATGGCGGGATCTATGAGAGTTGGGACGGTGGCACGCTTTGGCGCCATATGAACAATTTGCCGATCGTGCAATTCTATCGCGTCCAACCCGACAATGCCGAGCCGTTCTACAATATTTGCGGCGGAACGCAGGATAACAATTCGCTCTGTGGGCCATCTCGGACCGACCTCGTGCATGGGATCGTAAACTCTGATTGGCACATCGTTTTGGGCGGCGATGGGTACAAGCCTCAGATTGATCCGCGTGATCCGGATACCGTGTACGCACAATACCAATATGGCGGTTTAGTCCGTTACGATCGGCGCACGCATGAGCGCGTGTTTCTTACGCCGCAGCCGCCATCAGGAGAGTCGGCCTATAAGTGGAACTGGAATACGCCGCTGCTGATTAGTCCGCACAATGCGGATCGGATTTATTATGCCGCCGAATATCTGTTCGCATCGAATGATCGCGGAAATAATTGGGACATTATCAGCGGAGACCTCACCCGTCAGATTGATCGAAATGGGCTGGAGGTCATGGGACGGGTCTGGAGCGTGGATGCGATCGCAAAGAATGATTCTACGTCAATCTTCGGCGCCGCTATCGCGCTGAGTGAAAGCCCGGTTGTTGAAGGGCTGATCTATGTCGGCACCGATGATGGCGTTATATCTGTGACCGAAGACAATGGCGCAAACTGGCGCCGCAGCGAGACTACGCGCGGCGTCCCGGACATGACTCTGGTGGAAGACATCATTGCTTCGGTTCATAATGGTGACGTCGCTTATGCCGTCTTCGACAATCACAAGCGGGATGATCACAAGCCTTACGTCTATCGCACTGATAATCGCGGAAACGCGTGGCGAGACATTTCGGGAGATTTGCCGGACTGGGGCTCGGTTCACACGATCGCTGAGGACCACATCGATCCAAACCTGCTCTTTATCGGGACCGAGTTTGGCCTCTTTTACAGTCAGAATGGCGGTCGTAACTGGCACCAACTGAAATCGAATTTCCCAACCATCGATGTCAGAGATATCGAAGTACAGCGCCGGGAGAATGATCTGGTCGTCGGCACGTTTGGCCGCGGCGTATATGTGTTGGACGATTATTCTGCATTGCGCACTCCGGCCGCCGAGTTGGATCAATCTGAAGGCACCCTGTTTTCGGTTCGAGACTCTTGGCTCTATATCGAAGGCGATGTGTGGGGACCTGCGGGCGGCGCCCAAGCGTTTAACGGCGATAATTTCTGGTTTGCGGAAAACCCGCCGCACGGCGCGGTCTTCACCTATGTCTTGCGTGACGGTTTGAAATCTCTCAGCAAAACGCGGCGAGATAGCGAAATTGAAATCGAGAAAGAAGGCGGCGACACACCTTATCCTTCATGGGAGGAGCTTCGCGCGGAAGACCGCGAGGATGCACCTGCCATCTTCTTCATCGTGAAGGACAGTGCCGGAAATGTTGTGCGGCGCGTAACCGGTCCTGAAGGCAAGGGGTTGCACCGAGTCGCTTGGGATATGCGGTATGAAGCACCCGACATTGTTCAATTGCAGAAACCAGAAGCGTCTCCGTTCGGCAATCCGAGCGTTGGGCCTCTCGCATTGCCTGGAACTTATACGGTGACCTTGGCGAAGCGGGTGGATGGGGTCGTATCGTTATTGTCGGAACCGCAATCGTTTTTGCTCAAACCGTTACACGATACGCCAGAGGCGACCACGGATCGCCCAGCGCTTCTCGCTTTTCAACAAGATACAGCGCAGATCTCGACGATTGTTGCCGGGACCGTGGCGACCTCGGCTGAACTACGCAATCGGCTCGCGCATCTGAAATTGAGCGTCGAAACAATTGGTGTGCCTAATGCATCTTTGCGCGCGCGCGTTCAAACCTTAGAGGCGCAATTGGATGGCTCAGATACTCTGCTGAACGGCGATGCAACGATCGCTGGACGCAACGAGCCGGCCCCTCGCTCCATCCGTGCCCGCGTGTCGCAGATCCGTGGTTGGGGATGGCAGACCCAGGCCCCTGCAACCGGCTCTAATGTGGAAGCGTTAGAGGTCGCAAAGGTCGAACTTGATACCGTGCTAAGTCAGATGAGAACCATCGAAGTAAGCCTGGAAGCCATAGAGGATGAGTTGGAGGCTTTGGGAGCCCCATTTACCCCGGGCAGTGGCGTGTCGAGTTGGAAGCTTGAGGATTAGGCGGATCCGTAAGTCGATGAGCTGTATTGCGCATGATCCCGATGCTGCGCGCTAGCGTCCTGCTCGCTTTATCGGGGGGCATGAGTGCTGGCGCCGTCGCTCAGGGAACCGGCACGGTCGCGAGCCCGATTGTGAAATCGGAATCATCGATCAGTTCCTCGACAGGCGTCGCTTATGATGATGGCGATGAAGGCTTTGCGCAAAGATTCGATTATCGCGTCGCGGTCGGAAACAATTGGCGTGTCAGCGGCTTTGTGTTCTTCAATGATCGGGGCGGCGACTTTCGATACAGGCGGCTTGCTTTAGAAGCGATGCACCAATTCGTGTCGAGTGACGACGGTTGGAACAGTGCCCTGCAAATCCGTGGACGCCTCCCAGATGGCAGCGATGGGCCAGGCCGCGTGCGGGTCGCTTGGCTCAATCGATGGCGACCGACGGAGAAGGCTGAATTGCGTCTGATTGGCTTGGCGTCGCAAGAGCTGGGTAAGGATCAGGCCGCTGGTATTGGTTTAGAAACTCGCGCCGAAGCCACCTGGCAAATCGCGCACGATACCCGCGTCGGTGCGCAGATCTTCAATCGCTATAATACGACCGCAGATTTTGGATCTTTTGAGACTCAACGTCACTCATTGGGCGCTGTCGTGAAAGGAGCGTTGACGGACGATTTGTCATATCGAGTGAACGCCTTGGCAGGTCTGAGCGAAGCCGCAGAAGACTTTGAACTTCGCGTTCGGTTGCGACTCAAAATTTAGCGCTAGGGCCTGAAAAGCGCCGCGTCCATAATGCTCACACTTTACGTGCGACGGACCGTGGCTTTTTCTTTTTTCGAAACCTTGGAAGTAGAAAGAGATAGAGCCCGGTGCCCCACATCAAGATGAGCAAGATACCTGTTGGCAAAAATATGAAGAGCTTCACACTGTCAGAAAAGAATGAGCCGTCATGGATCTTTTCGATCAGGTCGGAGCGGCGATAGGCAACACTCAGAACGTCACCTGAGCGTGTGTCGACTTGAACCTCCCATCCCGAATTCGCTTGCAGTTTTGCGACCCCTTTTCCGACCCGCAAATCGATCCTGTCTATGTCTGTCCAAGTCTCTATCTGTGCTTCTGGATGCGCTCTTGCGGCTTCGAGCATTTGATCAAGGGTGATTTCAGGAAGTTGATCGGAGACGATGCCAGCTGCCGTTGCGGGTTGGATCCAAGTGATTTCCTTTTTGAGCATCAAGAAGATGCCAGCAAAGAAAATTATTCCGGCCGGGACGGCCACTGCAAGTGACAGCCAGTAATGCACTTGGCGCAATAAGCGTTTCAGATTCAATTTCATCTTTCACCCAAAAAGGTCTCGACCGCTCTTGAGCGTCAGTAGGAAGTCTCGAATTCGGTTTACGGAATCTTGCCGCCGGGCACCCATGGCGCGCCTGCTGCAATCAGCTCCGCTTCAAAAGCCGGAATGGTCGACTCTGTCAGCGTTGCAATACGTTGCCGGATAAGCTGGAACTCTGACTTTGCAATGGCCAATTGATCGCGGTGAGATTGTGTCGGGCCATAAGTTGAGCGTGCGACGCCGGTCAGAACGAACCCCAGTCGGCTGCGAACGGTTGGCTGCGTTCGCTCATAAATCGCATTCCGTGCAGGATTGCCGTTCGTGAGCTCATCCAGGGTATTCGCCTCATCGCGAATGGAAGACCATCGATTGTCGAGCGCGACAGGATCACCGCCTGTCGCACGTTCTGTCGATAGCGCGAGCAGGCTGATCTTCTCTTCGATCTCCGCAAGCGTCACGCCAACAGCCGTGACCGAACGATCAAACTCAGACACCTCCGCCCAAAACTCGGACGCGTCGGGTTGTGCGGGCAGGGCGCCGTCTCGTAGACTTTCGACCTGGAACGATTGCGGGCCCACCAGTTCCATTGTTTGACCTCGAACACGCTTTGAAAGCGAGACGGTGTATGCGCCAGGGGCAACCAGAAATCCGGTCGGCTCTTCCTCGAGATTATCGCCAATTGCGACGGCCGACATTGAAGGAAAGCGCAGGTCCCAATTCACACGATGGAAGCCTTTCTTGGCTGGACCTTTTAAGCGCCGAACGACGGTCCCGTCCGAATCTCGAACCGTCAGCCAGATTGTAGGATCCTGTTCCTGCAATTCTGCTTTAAGTGTCGCGAACTCTGGGACCGGCGTATCTCGCCCGTCTTCTATCAGAGGTTTCTCGCGTTCGAGGCGCTGATCGCTGAGCGACTGAACGTCTTCTGAGAGATAGTAGGTGAAGTTCGCACCGAATGGCGGATTGGGCGCGCGGTAATAGCCGTGCCCCTGCGAGCCACCTTCGGAAAATGCCAGCGAGGGTTTCTCAATATACCAAAGGGCGTCGCGTCCGGGAAACAGCAAGGCGTCTTGTTCCAAGCTTTGCTCGGTGAGCGTCCGCAGCGGAGAAATGTCATCCAAGATGAAAATTCCGCGCCCAAAACTTGCCGCGACCAGATCATCTTCTCGGCGTTGAATGGTAACGTCACGGAACGCGATCGTCGGCGCGTCTCCTGTGAGCTCCACCCATTTTTCGCCGCCATCGAGCGTGAATAACAGTCCAAACTCCGTCGCTGTAAACAGCAGATTTGGGTTCACGTGATCCTGAACAATGCGCCAGACCAAATGGCGGTCTTCCAGGTTGGCCGAAATGTCCTGCCACGTTCGACCGCGATTGGTGCTCTTCAGCAGGTATGGCTTATAGTCTCCGTACTTGTGGTTATCGAGGGCAATATAGACGGTGTCCTCGTCGAACAGGTCCGCGCGTATATCATTGACGAAGGCCGTATCTGGCACGCCAGGGAGGCGCCCGACTTCGATTCGGGTCCAGGTTGCTCCGCCATCTTCAGTGATCTGGATCAGGCCGTCATCAGTGCCCGCATAAAGCAGGTTTTCATTGAGCGGGGACTCTCCCAGCGAAGTGATCGTGTTGTATTGCGACATCGCATAAATGTCCCAGCCAGCTTCATAGCTCCACTGACGTCCTTGGACCGGCAACTGCATTCTATTTTCGTCGCGCGAGAGATCCCCTGAAAGGGCTGTCCAACTGTCGCCGCGATCGTCTGACCGCCAGAGGCGCTGAGAGGCGAAATAGAGGCGCGTCGGTTCGTGCTGACTGACCAGGATCGGTGCATCCCAGTTCCAGCGCTCAATCGCATCGCCAGGCACGGGTTGCGGCTTGATGTAGACGAATTCCCCAGTCGTGCGATCGACGCGCGTCAGATTTCCTTGCTGCCACTGGGCATACATGATGTCCGGGTTTCCAGGTTCGGTTGCCGATTGGTGCCCATCGCCCCAAAGGGTGACGAACCAGTCAGAATTTCGGATGCCCTGTAGATTGTCTGTGCGCGATGGTCCGCCTTGCGAATTATTGTCCTGGGTTCCGCCATAAACAGAGTAAAACGGTTCGGCATCATCGACCGCAATTTTGTAAAACTGCGTGAGCGGCAAATTATCGATGAAGCGCCACGTTTTGGTGTGGTCATAGCTTTCATACAAGCCGCCATCGGAGCCAACCATGATATAGTCTTCGACGTCTGGCCGGAACGCGATCGCGTGATCGTCTACATGTTTGTATTCATTGTTCAGATCACTCCATGTCGCGCCGCCATCACTTGAAATCTGAGTGGTGTTAGAGACCAGATAGATGAGATCAAAATCGTGTGGGCTGGCATAGAGCTCTTGATAGTAATGCGGTCCGGTGCCGCCACTTACGGTGTCGGACATTTTCTCCCAACTTGCACCGCGATTGACCGATTTCCAAATTCCGCCTTCGCGCAGGTCCAGCTCGATCGCGGCGTATAGAACATCCGGTTGCATTGGCGAGATCGCCATGCCGATCTTGCCCATATTGCCGTCTGGCAGTCCGGTCTTCAACTCGGTCCAGGTCTCGCCGCCATCTTCAGACTTCCAGAGGCCGCTTTCCGGTCCGCCGCCGACATAGGAGGCCACTGTGCGGTGGTGCTGCCACATCGCGGCGTAAAGGCGGTCAGGATTGGTTGGATCGATCAGCAGATCTGTCGCGCCCGTAAACTCGCCCGATGCGAGCGTGTTTGTCCATGTCTCGCCGCCATCAGTCGTTTTGAAAATGCCGCGCTCTCCACCGGGGGACCAAAGCGGTCCCTGTGAAGCGACCCAAACCGTATTGGAATCATCCGGGTGAACGATGATTTTTGAAATGTGTTCTGAGGCTTCTAGTCCCTTTTTCTCCCACGACGCGCCGCCATCATCGGATTTGTAGATCCCGTCGCCGAAACCGTTATGGCGCCCGCCATGGTTTTCGCCGGTGCCGACCCAAATTCGATTTGGATCAGAAGGGTCTGATCCCAAAGAGCCGATTGAATAAGATCCCTGGCCGTCAAACAAAGACGTCCAGGTTGTACCCGCATTCTCAGTCTTCCAAACACCGCCGGATCCAACAGCGACGTACCAGGTGGCTGGATCATCGGGGACGATGATAATGTCGGCGATGCGACCTGACATAAAGGCGGGGCCGATATTCCGAAGACTGAATGCTTCAAAATTCGAGCTTGCGAGAGAAGACATGTCTTCGTCGCCGTCCGATTGAGCAAAAGCAGAAAGCGCTAGAAGCCCTGCTACCAATATTCCCACTGCCACGCGCAACACTATCATTGAACCCTCCACCAAACTGACCCGAACCTCACGCTAGCATATTCGAAAGACTTGCAAAGTGCGGAAGTTAGAAATGCAATCAATCGTTTATCGCGATCGCGGAAACAAGGCATCAATAGCCTAAATGTAACGACTATCTGGATCTCGTCTTCACCCGTAAGCGCTGCGATTGAGGGCAGTTCGCATCTTCAATCGAGCATAACGATCTGCACCAAATCTCCTTCGGACTTTTGCCGGTCATGAGCACGGCGGTGAATGAGGTGCTTTTCATTATCCTATTTGGCCATTCTATTGCGCTTTGATCGCGGTCCTTTTACTCGTCACTTTTGTGCCAGCGCTCTCACTTTGGTGTCCAGGAATTATGAAATGAAACGACTATCGTCAAAAACTGTTGGCGCGCTGCCAGCGCTTATTGAGCAGTCTGACTACGACCGGAAACAACCCGCCGGGATTGTGCATATCGGCTTGGGCGCATTCCATCGCGCACATCAAGCGAGCTATTTTGACGCGCTGATGGCGACGGGCGAACGCGATTGGATGATCACGGGGGCCTCTCTGCGGCGGCCACAAGTCGCGGATCAGATGAACCCGCAGGATGGCCTTTTCACTTTGTGTGAGCGCAGCGGTGCTCACACGCGTTATAGAATGATCCGCTCGGTGCAGAACGTCATCGTTGCCCCCGATGATCCCTCCGAACTGGTCCGCGCTTTGGCCGCGCCAGAGACCGCCTTGGTGACGCTGACGATCACCGAAAAAGGGTATTGCTTAGATCCGGCGATCGGTGCGTTGATGATCGAAGATCCTGCGATTGCGGCTGACCTGGAGAATATCCAATCGCCAAGCACAGCGCCTGGGTTTCTGGTCGCAGGGCTAGCCGCGCGACGCGCTGCCGGCATAACGCCTTTCACCATACTTTCGTGCGATAATATTCCTGAAAATGGTCTTCGAACCAAACGTGCCGTATTGGAATTGGCGAGGCAGATTGATCCTGACCTTGCAACATGGATAGAGGCGGAAGCCGCGTTTCCCTCGAGCATGGTGGACCGGATCGTTCCGGCCACAACACCAGACGACTTGGTTGCCCTAGAACAGGCAATAGGCTTGGTCGACGAGGCTATGGTGAAGACTGAGCCGTTCACGCAATGGGTGGTGGAAGATACGTTTTGCAATCGCCGCCCGCCCTTGGAGCGCGTCGGGGTGCAGATGACTAAAGACGTCGCCGCGTGGGAGGCCGTCAAACTGCGCCTGCTAAATGCTGCGCATTCGGCGCTGGCTTATCTCGGCGCATTGGGGGGATACGAGTATGTCCATACCGCGATGTCCGCGCCAGAATATGCATCCTTCATCGATCGATTATGGGATGAGGCACAATCAACGCTCGCGCCGATTGCTGGCTTTGACCCCACCTCTTATCGGCAGCAATTGGTGCAGCGTTTCCTGAACAGCGCGCTGGAACATCGGACGCGCCAAATCGCAACGGATGGCAGTCAGAAAGTTCCGCAGCGATTTTTGGCGTCGATCCAAAGAAGACGCGAAATGGGACTGAAATCCCCCGCATTGATATTGGCTGTTGCGGCCTGGATACGTTGGCAATTTGGCGAAGACGAGCACGGCGCCGCGTATCAAGTCGATGATCCGCTGGCCGTCGAAACCCGCCAAATTGTGGAGGCCAATAGCGACGACGCGATGAATCTTGCGCGCGCTATGGCTGCTTTTGAGCCTGTGTTTGCTGACCAGTTTGCCGACGACCAGGACTTTATCGAGATGTTGGGCGTCGCGTTGCAGGGCCTCATGACGTCTGGTGCGGCTGCTACAATCCGGGAAGACGCATCACGATCGACCTAACCCGGCATTGGCGCAACCCAAACCGGAGACGACCAAGCTCGTTCCTGGAGCGTCATTGGGAGTTTAGGGTTTGGCGGCGTGCCGGCCCGAACAGCATCCCATGTGCTCCAACGACAGGTTGGGTTCTCTAAAACGCGGACATAATAGGCGCTGACTTGGGTCGCATCATAAGTGGGATCTTGCCAGAGCGCTTTTAGCTCTCCAACGCCTGTGCCTGCAGTGGTTGAGCAGTCGCTCGTATCAACCGATGCTCCGTTGTCAGCGCAGCGATGGGTGTCTTCATCTGGCATCTTGCCATCCGAACAGGCAACATCGTAAACGGCTTCTTTCGCCGCGCCGTCTTGCGCCCAGACTTTGACAATTTGCAGTCTCTGGAGGGGAGCGGAACCCGGGTCTTGAACGGCCCAGGCCAACAGCTTCGGCGTCGCGGTATCGGCGGTCGGTAGGTTTCCGCCCATTGGGACCCCGCTTGCATAGGCTTGATCCAGTAGATCGGGCGCGTCCAAAATGCTTTCGCTATAGTCGCCCGCGAACAGGCGGACTTTCATCCGCGGCCCGGTGGTGCCGAAGGTTTCGCGATTGCGCATCCCAGTGAACAGGTCTTCGCGCGTATTGGCTTCGGACCAAACGCCGACCAATCCGGAAGCGCTGAACTTGGCGCCGGTTAGAACTCGTCGATTGGTCGCCTCTGGAACATCGCTCCAGTCGCTATAGCCATCTGGGGGTACAGAGCTTCTTTGTTGCGGACGCGCGCCATCAGTTGGGAACTTGCCCCAGTGCTTTTCTTCGCTCAGCGTTGCTGCAGCGATGTGGGTGTCACTCGATCCGATAAAGCCAAATTCATACGGATTGGCGCCGAGCTCTTCAGCCAGAGCGATCCCGCGTGCCAGAGAAGGACGGACGAAGTCGCCTTCATTGACGGTCGATTCTGCGCTGCTGCCGATGAAATAATTATACTGCTCAAAATTCGCCCACTCGTCCGTTGGCGAGAAGTTCGGGTGCGTTTCTGACGTGCCCTTGATTTGCGTGATTTCGACCAGCGGTTCGTTCCGCAGCCGGGTCATCGCATAGGCTTCAGTGAGCGGCTCGCCATCATAGGTCTGGAGCGCAAACATCTCGCCGTTCGAGCCATTGGAATTGTGCGGAATGGCGAGCGAATCAATGCCGCCTTCGCGCTGAGCGTCCATCCAGGTCCACAAATCCTCGGGGTTGGTGGAATCAAGGGTCGAGAAGACTTGGTCAGGCGCCTGATCCCGAAAGATAACATTGCGGTGCAGGTTGGCCGCTGACCCTTGCTCCTGGCTGACGATGGTCATCGCCGTGAATTCGTAGCCCGCAAAAGTTGTGAACTCGCCGGGTTTGTTATGGCGTTCAGCCGCGTTGATCGTCTGCGCCCAGATCTGATTCATATGGCTTTGATCGCGGATCTCTTCGATCGGTTGGCCGAGAACAAATGACGCTCCAATGCTCGCGAATGTCTGCGCCGAGGCAGCCGCGTCGTCACCGAAAGCCACTTGCGCGGTCAGGGTTTTCGAGAGCGGATGATTGGGGTCATCCATAAACGGAATGACGCCGAGATATTCGCCATGATCGGTCACGGCGAGGAAGTCGAGCGGCGGGCCCTCAAGCTGGATCTCATAGCCGGCATCATGCGGGATGGTTTCGCCCTTGGCGAAGCGGTATGCGTCGTCCGGTGTGCGACGGGTTGCGAAGATATAGGCATCAAAACTGTTCTGCGTATGGACGTGCAAATCGCCGAAATAGGCGTTCTTGGTTGCAGACCGCTCGATGGCAGTTTGAGTTTCGTTTGCCGTTACTGTTTCAGTCTGATCGACCTCAACGTTCGGCGCGGAGCACGCGGCGGCTGTGATGCCCATGAGTGCGGCGACACTTATATTTTTCATTGTGTTCTTCCGTTTCCATCCCGCGCTTAGACTGCGATGCATCTTTCGGTTTGTCCATCTATCGTCAAAAATGCGGGGCGCGCTTCATTGCGCATTCGCGTTCAACCAGGCGACCAGCTTGCTGCGATCGGTAATCATCAATTGCCCGTAACCGCGCTCGATCAGTCCCAAGTTCTCGAGCTTTGCGAGCGCTGTGTTGAGCGAGGCTCGGGAAACGCCGAGCGTTGATGCCAAATCCGTTTGTCTAAACCTCAGGGTCGGCGACCTCGGCTCACTCGGAGCAAGGATGAGCAGGAAGTTCGCGACGCGCGGCAAAAAGGATAAGCTTCGCAAAGCATGTAGCATTTCCAGGAGCAGGTGCGAGCGCATCAGCGTCGTCTTCAAAAGCGCTTGCATGTAGGCTGGCTCGTCAGCGCAAAGCGCGAGGAAGCGTGGCGCCGGGACTTCCAAAATTTTGGTTGGACCTACGGCTGAGATATCATGTGTTCGGGGGAGGTCGGTGAAGACCGTAAAGTCTCCAAATGTATGACCGGCGCCGATATAGGAGGTCAGCACGAAGCTTCCGTCGGCGCCATAAATGCCTGCCTGCGCAGCGCCGTCTTCGACGATTGATATCCCGGGTTTGTCATCGCCGCGGCTGTGGACGAATTGGCCATCCTTATAGCTGCGATGATGTCCTGCGCTGCGAAGGCTTTCAACACAATCGTCCGACAATAGATCGAGATAAGGTGTGGCTTGGTATTGCGAGAATTCAAACATGCACGAAATGTCGCATTTTTGACATTCTCTCGCAAGCAGTGCTGCTACACGATGCGTAAGATATATAAAAGATGCGAGTCGCTAAAAGGCTCGACCGGGAGAATATTATGAAGCTCGTCTATTCAGTATCATCGCTGGCTCTAGCGGCCGTGCTCGCCGCTTGCGGCGCCCCAGAATCGGGATCCGGTGACAGTGCCGACGTAGGCGCGGCGGCGAATAGCGTCGTTGAAACGGCCTCAACTGATTACGCGGCGACCAGAAACGCCTATTTCGGCGACCTACACATCCACACGCGCAACAGTTTCGATGCCTACATCTTCAGTGTCCGTCGTACAGCAGATGATGCCTACCGGTTTGCCAAAGGCGAAACTGTTCCGCATCCGTCCGGTTTCGATATGACGATTGCTGGTGGCCCGCTTGATTTTTATGCTGTGACGGACCACGCGGAGTATTTGGGTATCTTACCTGCGATGAATACGCCTGGCACCGCTCTGAACGACCTGCCACGTGCGAAGGATATGTTCTCGACGGATCCCGTAAAAATCACTGCGGCTTTTCAGGGAGTTGGTGCGTCGGTTCGATCTGGCGTCAAGATCGAAGAAATTTACGATCAACCGCTGATGAACTCGGTTTGGCTCGAGAATATCGACGCTGCTGAGCGTCACAATGAGCCGGGCGTTTTCACCACGTTTTCGGCCTATGAGTTTACCTCTGTGACCACGAATTCTGAGAACGGGACCTTTGGCGGTGGCAACTTGCACCGCAATGTATTCTTCCGTGATGCGGCCCCTTTGCGAGCGTTTTCAACATTGGATTCACCGAACCCAGAAGATCTTTGGGACTGGATGGACGAGCAGCGCGACGAAGGCTTCGAAGCCATCGCGATTCCGCACAATTCGAATGTTTCCAATGGCCAGATGTTTAAGCTGGAAACCTATGATGGGGCACCGCTCAGCGCTGACTATGCGGACCAGCGCATGCGCAACGAGCCCTTGGTTGAAGTCACGCAGGTGAAGGGCACGTCCGAGACGCATCCCGATCTTTCGCCGAATGATGAATGGGCGGATTTTGAGATCTATACGCGCTTGCTTGGCGCTTATGACGTGTCGGAGACCAATGGCAGCTATGTCAGAGAAGCCTATGGCGAAGGTTTGAAGCTGAATGAAGAGCAGGGTTTCAATCCATTCAAGTTTGGCTTGGTTGCGGCGTCCGATAGCCATGTTGTTGGCGGCGCTTATGCCGAGAACGATTATTGGTCGAAGGTCGGCATTGTCGACGGATTGCCATTCAATCGTGGTTCGGTCCCTGTCGATCCGGAGAAAAGCTGGGAAGACCAACCCGTCACGCAACAAACGCGAAACGCGACCGAGTGGTTTTCACGGTGGTCAGCCTCTGGTCTGACTGGCGTCTGGGCAGAAGAGAATACAAGAGACGCCATCTTCGACGCATTCCGCCGCAAAGAAACTTTCGCGACCACCGGGCCGAGAATGAAGGTTCGCTTCTTCGCGAGTTACGACTTCGAAGACGGTCTGGAAACAGATGCCGATCTCGCGAGCAAGGCTTACGCAAACGGTGTGTCGATGGGCGGCGATTTGATCGGTGATGGCCGCACACCATCCTTCTTGGTCTGGGCGATGCAGGACCCGAATGCTGCAGCATTGCAGCGGGCTCAAGTTGTAAAAGTCACGAGCTCAGGCGAGCAAGTGTTTGACGTCGACTGTCATAGCGGGGCACCAGATCCTGAAACGCATCGCTGCGCCGACAATGGTTCGGGGGTTGATCTCTCGACTTGCACACCGACGGGAGACGGCGCGGCCGAGCTGAAGACGCTCTGGACGGATCCGACGTTTGATGCGGGTCAAGAGGCAGCCTACTATGTTCGCGTGCTTGAAAACCCAACTTGTCGCTGGTCGACCTGGGAAGCACTCAAAGCCGGCACGCCGCCGCGCCCAGATGTGTCGCAAACCTTGCAGGAGCGCGCGTATACGTCTCCGATCTGGTACGTGCCCGGCGAATAGATGAAGCGCCTTATTCACGAGCCATTGGTTCACTTTATAGCGCTGGCGATTGCGATCTTTGGGCTCTACCAGCTCGTCTCGTCGCAACGCCACGATGCAGACCGTACGATTGTGGTCACGCAAGCTGATATGGAGCGTTTGGCCTCGCTATATGCCGTTGAAGCAGGCGCCTTGCCGACGGCGCAAGATATGCGTGCCATTGTGAGCGACCAAATTCAGCAAGAGGCATTGGCGCGCGAAGCGGAGCGCCTCGGCATGGCCGAAGACGACACGGTCGTGCAGAGGCGACTGGCTCAGAAAATGACCTTCATGCTGTCCGATCTCGAGCAGATTGCGCCGCCTTCTGACCAAGTGTTGGAAGACTGGCTAGACCAAAATCGCTCGCGGTTTGAAGAGCCGCTTCGCTTATCTTTCGATCACGTATTCTTCTCATCTGATCGCGATGAACGAATAGATTTGGCCATCGGGAAATTGGCGTCGGACACTGAAACCGACTGGCGCGCGCAAGGCGATCCATTCATGCTGCAGCGACGTTATGCGCGATTACCGCAGCGCGAGATTGTTCGTCTTTTCGGCAGTGCGTTCGCGACCTCGCTTGCCGCGCTGGAGCCCGACCAAGATGGCGCTTGGCAGGGGCCGCTTGTTTCGGCGCTCGGCACACATCTTGTCCGGATAAATACGCGTGACCGCCAGCGCTTGCCCGCGCTGGAGGAGATTAGGCCCTCAGTGTTGCAGGATTGGCGCGAGCATGAGCAACGCCGACAAACATCTGACGCGATTGCGGCCATCGTCGATAAGTATGAAATTGTCATCGAAGGGACCGAGGACAATTGATGTTACGGCTGGCGGTTTGCTCCATTCTGCTTTGGATTGCTGGTCTCTGCGCGCCTTTTGCGGCCGCGCATGAGGTGAATCCTGCATTCCTGGAAGTCTCGGAAACCAGCGAGGGGCGATTTGACGTTGTTTGGAAACAACCGCTCAAAGACGGGAAACGTCTGAAGCTCGATCCGGAATTTCCCGCAGGCTGCGAAAGTGGTCCGATCACACTTGAAAGTGCACCTGGAGCGATTGTCGCGCGCTGGGAGCTTGTTTGCGCCCTCGACCAGGGTCGGATCGCTGTCGCCGGCCTTGATAGAACCCTGACGGATGTCTTTGTTCAGATACACCGCCTGAATGCCCCAAGCGCATCGGCTGTCCTAAAGCCCGCCGCGGCTTCGTTCGAAATCGGAGATACGACAACCAGTGCGCCGCTCCTGGCATATTTTCGGATCGGCGTAGACCATATCATATTCGGGTATGATCATCTGCTTTTCGTGCTCGGGCTTTGTCTGTTGGTCCGGCCCAGGCAATTGTTTGCAACTGTCACAGCGTTCACGATCGCCCATTCTATTACATTGGGATTGTCGACGCTCGCTGGCCTGACCTTGCCCGGACCACCGGTCGAATCTGTCATCGCGCTCAGCCTGATCCTTCTGGCGCGGGAAGCGATCACCTTGCAACAAGGAGGCGCGTCGCTGACTAGCCGCTATCCGTGGGCGATTGCGTTCGGGTTTGGTCTTATTCACGGCTTTGGGTTTGCCGGAGCCTTGTCAGAGATTGGCTTACCGCAAGACCAGGAAGTCTGGGCCTTGCTATTGTTCAATCTTGGTGTGGAGTTTGGACAAGTCTTGTTCGTAGCAGTTCTTATTCTCGTTGGACTTCTGCTCTTGCGCATGGCGCAACGCAGTTTGAAAATTGGCAAGACCTTAGCCGCTTATGTCGTCGGGGTTTCAGGAACGATCTGGCTCGTCGAACGCGTGATTGCGTTTTAGCTGCGCCGTCTGCGCGGAATGACAATTGGTTCTCATCACCAATTCTACTCAGATTGCTTTCCTCACAAGCCGCCAAATAGTCTGAACTTGATTTCCATATAGTCATCCAAACCGTACTTTGAGCCTTCACGACCTTGGCCGGATTGTTTGACGCCCCCAAACGGAATCTCAGCGTTTGAAAGCACCCCCTCATTTATCCCAATCATACCGTAATCGAGACGCTCGCTTACGTTCCAGGATCGCTTTCCGCTCTCGGTGTAGAGATAGGCCGCCAACCCGTACTCAGTATCGTTGGCTTTTGCGATGCAGTCCTCGTCATCGTCAAAAGGGATGAGGGAGACGACTGGGCCGAATATTTCTTCGCGCGCAATTTTCATATCAGTGGATACGTTTTTTAGAATAGTCGGCAAGTAATACAAACCACCGAGCGGGCTTGCCGTGCCGCCGGTCACAAGCTCAGCCTGCTCAGATAAGGCGGAGGCGACCAGAGATGATACTTTTTCCAGCGCGCTCTGATTTATGAGTGGTCCAATATCTGTTTCGGGATCCTGACCTTCACCGAGATTGAGATCTTCGACACGCTTTGCCAGCTTTTCAGCGAAAGCATCTTCAATCGATCTGTGAACAAATACGCGATTGGTGCAAACACATGTCTGTCCGGCATTACGGAATTTGGACGCCATTAGCCCTTCGATCGCAGCATCCAAATCAGCGTCGTCGAAGACAATAAAAGGCGCGTTTCCGCCAAGTTCCAGAGAAAGTTTCTTCAGCGTATCTGCCGATTGCTTGAAGAGAATTCGCCCGACGGGGGTGGAGCCGGTAAAGCTGATTTTCTTGATGTCTGGATGGCTAGTGATCCAATCCCCCATCTCGCCGCGGAGGCTCGACGGAATGACGTTGAAGACGCCAGACGGGAGCCCGGCTTCTTCCAGAATTTCAGCAAGCGCCAATGCAGACAAGGGCGTATCTTCGGCTGGTTTAGCGACCACAGTACAGCCCGCGGCAAGCGCGGCAGCGGTTTTTCTAGCCAGCATCGCGCTCGGAAAATTCCAAGGCGTAATCAAGGCGCAGACCCCGATCGCATGCTTGGTCACGATGAAACGGCTCGTTCTGGAGCCTGTTGGGATGACATCTCCATATGCCCGCACAGCTTCTTCTGCGAACCATTGGAAATAGGACGCGCCATATCGGATTTCACCGATCGCTTCTCGCATCGGCTTGCCGCTTTCCAAAACGATGATTTCGGCAAGTTCTTCGTCACGGGTGCGCATCAGAGAGGCGACGCGATGCAAGCACTCCGCGCGTTGCTTGGCGGGAATCTGGGACCAGTCTTCAAATGCGCGCTTTGCAAGGTCTACCGCGCTTTGAACTTCGGGTTCCCCACAATCGGAAACCTGGGTGATCGTTGCACCAGTCGCTGGATTTTTGACGTCGAATACTCTGTCTCCAGCAGCGATTTTCCATGCGCCGCCAATATAGGCGTGTGCGGTCGTCTGGGTCATAAATTTCATTTTCAAATACCTATTCTTGATCCGCCAAAGCGGCGATCGGCCTACAGGGCCGCCTCATAGCAGGCGAGGGCATCTTCAAAGGTGACCTCTCTCGGATTGTTGATCAGCAGTCTTTGGATATCGATGGCGTCGCGTGCGAGATCAGGAAGGTGTTCCGCTTTCACGCCAACCTCAGACAGGCGTGTCTCGATTCCTGTTTCGTCTGCGATTCTGCTCATTTCATCGATCAGCGCTGAACTTGATGGCGCCAAGCCAATCAGGTCTGCCAAATAGGCGTACTCTTCTTCCGCGGCAGGGGCATTGAATGCCAAGACCGATGGGAGAACCAAAGAATTGGAAAGGCCATGCGCGACATGGAACTTGGAGCCGAGCGGATAGGCCAGCGCGTGGACGGCCGCGACTGGGGCGTTTGCGAACGCTTGCCCGCCTAACATTGCTCCGATCAGCATGTCCTCACGCGCCTCAAGGTCGCTGCCATCTTTGCACGCTCTCAAAATGTTGGCGTGCAGTTTTTTTAGAGCGAGTTCAGCGACCGCATCTGACACCGGGTTCTTTTTAATCCGGGATGTGAAGGCTTCGATGGCATGCACCATGGCATCTATGCCGGTTGCAGCGGTCATTTTCGCCGGCAAACCCAAGGTCAGAGTGGCATCAAGCAAAGCCAGGTCGGGAAACAGGACGGGCGAACTAACCCCCATTTTTCGGGTTCCGTCGACCGTCACAATCGAAACTGGTGTTACTTCAGATCCCGTGCCCGCAGTGGTGGTTATCAGGATGAGCGGAGATCGCGCCCCGGTAATCTGATTGACCCCGTACATATCTGAAAGGGCTTGGTCCGACCCAAGCAAGGCGGCCACAATCTTAGCAGTATCCATCGTTGATCCGCCGCCCATTGCGATGACCATGTCGGCTTGAGAGCGCCGTGCGAGCTCTGTCACTGACAGGACCATTTCTTCCGGAGGATCGGGCACAACGTCAGCGCAGGTCGAAACTTCAAACCCAGCTTCTTCAAGGGAGTTGAGCGCGCCGGCAACTATGCCGAGGTCCAGAAGCACTTGGTCGGTCAAGAAAAAGACCCGCTTTCGACCCGGCGTCGGTTTCGGCAGGAAGCTGGCCAAGCGCTCTGCTCCTCCCGTTTGAACTTGGATATTTGCCGCTGTTCTGAACTCAAAACTACTCATGACGTCGCCTCTAACCTTTGAACTCTTCGAGATATTCTGACACCCGCTGCCACGCTTCGGGCTCCGATAAAAAGGGAACATGTCCGATGTTTGGTACTTCAAACACACTTAGCTCCGGATGGATGTATTTCATTTTTTGAACGGTCTCGCGCGATAGAAGGTCACTCGTTTGCCCGCGCATCAGCAAGACGGGTTTGTCAGCCAGCGTTTCGAATTCGCTGCTATAGTCTGGAACACCAGAATGGGCATTCTGAGTCGGTGCAGCAATTCCAATGTCATATGCGTAACTAATTTCGCCGCTGGTCAGCCGGTGACAAACACGGCGGGCGAAACGATGCCAAAATTCGTCAGAAGTCTCGAGGGGGAACGCGTGTCCATTGCCTTCTCGACAACTCAGAGCCGCATCTTCCCACGACGCAAAGAGCTTAGGCGTGCCGACATAGCCCATGATGCGCTGTATGCCGACCGGATCAAGTTCGATCCCGATATCGTTGAGGATCGCGCCTGCAATGAGATCGGGGTGGGATTGAGATATGATCATGGTCATGATCCCGCCCATTGAGCTCCCAACAAATATTGCACTTTCAATCTCGAGTTCCCTCAGCAGACCGATCATATCGACTGCGTACTGCTCTGGATCATAATTCTCTGTATTGGCGTCGTATGCCGAGGCACCTCGTCCACGCTGTGACGGCACAAGAACGCGAAACCCCAAAGCGGCCATAAGCGGGCTGACATCCTCAAAATCTCGCAAATTTCGAGTTAATCCGTGCAGGCAAATAATCGGCGTTTTTTGGGATGGCGCGGTGGCTTCATAATCTCTGTATTCCAGCCTCAGGCCGTCTTTTGTCACAAACCATTTCTCCTCATACCCTTTATTCGTGGCTTCAGATGCTCGTGTCATTCGTTTCTCCCGGCACCGGACCAGATCCCGGCAAACCTCACATTGCCGTACCCTACCATTCTAAGCCCATTGAAAACCATGACATAACAGGCCAGTTAAGGGGGACATATTCGGACAGTGGCTCACGTTTGGTGACCAACCAAGCCCAAACATAACAAATAAGAAGAGGGCTGGAAGTGACCCATACAGCATACCAAGCTGATCCGGCTTCGGAATTGTATCTCGATCAAGCGACCCACGGGGCGCTAAAACGGGCGATCGACAATAGTGGCCTTGATTTCGATACGCTCGCTTCCTCATTCACGCTGCCCGTTCAAGGACCTGCAGCGCCAAAGCTTTTGCTTCCAGGATATTTCAGGCTGCTGGACGACATTTCCAAAGCAATTGGCGATGAAGCACTCAATCTATCGCAACGCCCTCTAATGCCTGGCGCGCTTCAATTTGCGATGGCTCAGGCGCGCAGCGAGAAGACATTAGAGCAGGCGATGAAGAAGGTCGCTCATAGCTTCAACCTGCTCCATGGCGGTGAATTCAATCATGTGTTCTTCCGGGACCATTGCCTCGTCTACGAAATTGTCATCGATGATTTTCCGTACCCTGATGATGTCTCGATCGATGAGCAAAACGGTCTGATGGAGTGCATCCTCATACTCATGCATTTCATGTTTAGCAGGCTAACGAGGGCTGAGGATTTGGATGAGGCGCTCGTGCGCGTACGCACCCGCAGAAGCTTCGACCCAAAACCTGATCTCAGCTCGCAACTTGGCTTTTGGACTGGCCATGTCAGCGGTGGCGCCGCCGCGTTTTCCCTTTCATATGGCGAGGATGCGCGTAATCAGCCGATCACTTTAAGTGAGAAAGAGCTGCCCGGGCATAATGAGATTTATAGACTGGTGGCGGACTATGTGGAAACCCGTTCGGGCAAACAGCTGTCGGTTCAGTCTTATGCAAAACGCGTAAGCGGGCTCCTTCGCAATGGGGCGATGGCAGAAACCGAAATCGCCAACCATCTAAATTTGAGTGCCAGATCCCTGCGCCGCCACCTTGAGAGAGAGGGGCAATCGTTTCGCGATTTGCTTGATCAAGCAAAGAATTATCAAGCCCAAAGCCTGATCCTCGGCGGTGTTTCTATCGCAGCCATCGCAGAAAAGCTCGGCTACGCGGATGAGCGAAGTCTAAGAAGAGCGTTCGTCCGATGGAACAATATGTCGCCAGCACGCTTCAGGGAGCGTCGCCAACCTGGCCTTTGATTGCGCGCGCATTAAACCCTAAATACCACCGCGGGCTTGTTCCTCGCGTAGCATATGTCCGTATAGACCTGGATTCATCGCCACACGATTTAGCATCGGCCGGGACCGACGTCTTTTTTCGTCTTCCCCAGGTGGTCTATAGTCCCCGGTCAAAACCGCCGCGGCAAACTTCGCTTGGGCTTCAGCGATGGGCCAGAATGCGCCGGTCGGCCGACTGACGCCGATGAAGAAAAGATCATCTCGCTCTGGCGGCATGATGCCGCAAAACAGCGTAAGATCATTGCTCTGTGTATCGGCGATATCTTTGCTGAGATAGGGATAGCTGAGACGGTAACCCGTTGCGCAAATGATCACATCGACTGGAACACATTCGTCATTTTCAAACCGCACATGGGTCTGTTCCAGTGCTTTGATATTCGGCTTTGCTAAAACGCTCCCGTCTTCGAGACATTCCAAAATGTCTTGCGAGAGAGTTGGGCGCTTGATTAAAGGATGGTCTGGCGCGGGCGGCAAACCTAAAGCCTCAAAGCGTTTCATGCGCTCGCCATAGGTCTCGCGAATTTTTTGGCTCGCCAGCTTGGTCAGAATTTCTTCTCTTTCAAGCTCTGGTAATCTAACCAATTCCTCCGGAACATCGTCAGTTGGATGGCTCAGCGGGACGCCCTCTGCGGCGGGAACGCCGTCAATGGTCTTGGGCATTATCCAGGTGCCGCTTCGAGCCGCGAGATACACGGTGCGGCTTGATGACCGACCAATCTCACAGGCGAGTTCACATCCTGTATTCCCAATCCCAACAATAATCACATTTCGTCCCGTCGTATCGATGGGCGAGGTCGGGTTTAGGTATTTTTGAGCGTGAAAAATTTCGCCATCAAACTGCCCTGGCCATTCGGGTCTTTGCGGGTCCCAATAGCTTCCGCTGGCCGCAACGAGCGCATCATATTCGAGCTGAGAGGTTTTCCCATTGTCATTGACCGTAACCGTCCAACCGCCACCTGCTCGCGGCTTGGCATCGGTGACTTCTGCGACTGTATGGATGTGGTTTCGAAATCCAAAATGATCGACATACGTCTCGAGCCATTCTCGTACGCGCTCGCAGCTAGGGAATTCTGGCCAATCATCAGGCATATTATAGTCACTGAAGCGGCTCATTTTCTTGGTCGTGTTTGTGCACAAAGACCCGTACGCCGACGATCGACCGTTTGGATTATTGAGAACCCAATGACCACCTATGTGCGGTGACATTTCGTAACAATCGACGTCCAATCCTCTTTGCAAAAGCGTTTTGGTCGCCGCGAGCCCCGATGGACCGCCTCCCACCACACAAACGCGGTTTTCGGCTCGGTCACTATGGTTTTGATCAGACATTAGTCGGTGTTCAACCACCAATCGCTGTCGGTCAATCGTTCAAACGGTATTGCAACATGAAAAGTTGCGAGGCGAATTTTCATGTTCGCTCAAGTTCAGCGTCTGAACCACACAAGCAGCGCAAGGCATCCAAAAAGTGTCTCGCATGCGGGCCGTATTTGGGAGCGAGCATGACCACCGTATACTTTGCGGTGACTTTAAGTCTCCGAGCAGAAGCTACCTCTAGCGCGAATTGGATTTCGAGATAGCCGGAATGATATGGCCCCCAATTAGATCATCGCGCCAGCGTCCCCAAATGCCGTACTGCCGATAGTTGCCTCCCATTAGCAGCACCGTGAGGTCGAGTTCAGGCACGACGACGAGAACTTGCCCACCATTCCCCGAGGCGGCGTAAGATTTGTAGCTTCTATCGCCAACGCGGATTTCATCAGTGCTCCATTCGTAAGCCACTCCACCGCCGCTGTAATAATTATCGAAAACCTCCTGCGTCGTGCCCGTCGTTTCCGGGGTGATGTCAATGAATGTCGATGTCGACTCGTCCACCCAAAGTGGATCTAGGATTTGTTGTCCGTTCCACTGACCGTTGGCGGCATGCATGGCGCCAATCTTTAAAATGTCGCGTGGTCGCATATAGGGGCCGCCGCCGAGATAAGCGGCACCATTCGGTGCAACGCTCCAGTGGTAGGGGCCAAACCCAAGCGGTCTCGCGATCATCTCATCAAATAGTTCATTGATTGGTTGCTCGCCCACCTCCCGCAAACGCGCTCCGACCAAATTTATGCTGGCCGAGCAATAGGCGTAGCGCGTGCCCGGTTCATGAAGCAGGGCGAGCTTTGCTGTGTAGAGCCAAAAATCATCTTCATCCTGTTGGCTCCACAGTCGATCCTCAGAACCTGGGCTATCGCGGTTATCATCACAATCAAGGCCACTGGTGAAACTCATCAGTTGCGCGAGCGAAACACCTGCTTTCCGGGGATCATCAAGGCGCTCTCCGGCGGTTGCCAAAACCCCAGGGATAGGTCTGTCTTCCGCGTCGATGGCGAACCTCTGTTGCTGCAAAGCGCCCACAAGAACAGGGGCGAAGACCTTTCCAAGCGATCGGGTATCATGGACCGTGTTCCGGTCATGACCATAAAAATACTCTTCCATCACCAGTTGGCCTTTATACGCGACGAGCAGCGCGTGGAGCAGGCGAGGGCGGGGGCTCCGCGGATCCAATTGTGAAAGCTCGGCGACGAGCGCATCGAGCGCAGCGGTATCAAACCCGGCATCCTCTGCACGCGCAACGTTCCATCCATCATCAAGCGCGGCTGGCGGCGAGTAGGTGATTGGTTCACGTTCGAGGTCGCGGGCATAATATCGAGTTAGGTCAGACGACGTGGCAGGGCGCAGCGCAAGCGGCGCAGCGAACCAATTATGATCCAATTGCAATTGGCCGTCGACAAATCCAAGAGATTGCCGGATTTGTCGTTCACCGCTGCCAGCTACGAGAGCCCATTGGCCTTTATCGCCGGACTCGATCCGAAACCGGGTCGCTCGCATGATCTCGTTGCGCTCTGGATTGCGGATGACTGCCGATATCCCGTCGGTCTCATCTTCAAACACATCCAGAAAAACCCGGAATGGACGCGGCTGCAGGTCAACCTTCCCTTCCCATCTCTTCTCTCCGGTGAGCGGGATTGAAACCAATGTCACCATTTCTGAGTAGGCAAGTTCGGTCCCGGGCTGATGCCAGCGCCCTGTAATCATCTTTCTATCGGTTGAAACTTCACCGGAAAAACTCTGTCCGAGAGGGGCTTTGATCGAGAGACGAGAGCCTTCAGCGATAATCTCAGCTGGTGCAGATTGGACTTGTGCGCGCCAAATGTCATTTTCCTCGCTTATACGGATTTCCAACCGGCTTTCAGCCTCTTCTGCTTCCCAAACCCAGACACCTAGGGGCGGTCCAGCGGTTTCAGGTTCAGCAGACTGACATGCTGCCAGCATGAAGGTAGCACTTAAGATGGCGCAAAAAACGAGTCGCATAAGTCGGTTCCTTAGGGTCTAACGTTGTCCTTGATAGGCATGTA
Source organism: Henriciella sp. (assembly GCA_039970335.1). Taxonomy (GTDB): domain Bacteria; phylum Pseudomonadota; class Alphaproteobacteria; order Caulobacterales; family Hyphomonadaceae; genus Henriciella. The sequence continues at coordinate 39,724 of JBDVMC010000021.1, forward strand.
CGCTGGTCCCAACATCGTCACTTGAAGATAGTTGAAGCTTGTTGAAGCGGGACGTTCAAAAGGGTTTAGACTTCGAATTATGCAATTTGTTTTGAAAGATTTGTTGATCGACACCGAGGCCCGAACGGTGTGTCGCGGCAATCAATTGCTCGAGCTGCCTGACCTGAGTTTTGATGTTTTGGTGAAGCTGATTGAAAGAGCGCCCAGTCCGATCGACGTAGAGACCCTGTCAGATACAGTTTGGCGTAATGTCCATGTTAGCGATGAAACAATTGCGCAGAGGATCGCGCTCTTGCGAAAGGTGCTTGGAGATTCCCCAAAGGCGCCGGTCTATGTGCGGACAGTTCGCGGAGCAGGGTATTGCGTTGCGGGTAAGGTCCGGCGCGATGATGGCGCTTCGATAAAGCGATCAATATCCAAAATATTCGAGGGGCGGCGCGCAGCATCAGGATTGATCGCATGCGGTGTTCTGGTCGCGGCTTGGCTTGGTCTAGAACCGCGTGTGTTCGAACCCGATGAGCAACTCACCACAATCGCAAGTGCTGACGACCAAGCCACGCTTTTGGTTCAGCGGGCGCGAGAGCAGCTACGCTTGCATCAGGCTGAGGAAACGGATCGCGCGATTGTAATGCTGCGGGATGCCCTTGAGCGCGCTCCAGATAGGGCGGAAGCCCGACTTGCCCTGAGCGTCGCGCTCTCGACCAAAGCGACCAAGTTTCGCGGCGAATCGCGAGAAGAGGCAGAAGCTGAAGCGCTCGCACGGGGCTTGACCAGGGAAATCCCATCCAACAGCAATGCCTGGTCCGCGCTCGGCTACTCGCTCAGTTCTCAGGGACGGACTCACGAAGCTTTAGCCGCCTATCGACAGGCATTAGACCTTGATCCCAAAAATGTATCAGCCCTCTCTAGCGCCGCATATCTATTGTTATCGAAGGGGGACTTGCAGCAAGCGTTGGTGCTTGAGGTGCGGGCGAAAAATCATGGCGGCGCCTCCAGATATGCAGAGATCCAAATTGCGCAAGTTTTGGAGTTGATCGACCATCCTGCTGCGTTGAAGTGGCAGGATCGCGCCTTGACCATGAACCCGCAACAGGCTGTCGTTCTGTCTGAAATCGCCAGGTCAAAGTTGCGCCGAGGTAACCCAAAAGCGGCGCTTCAGACCCTCGCGCAATATGAGGGGCGAGACGGGTCTGCTCCGCTATTGCTGGTATTGGAAGCGCGCGCATTGCTCGCTTTAGGGCACAGTGACGATGCGCGAGACTTACTCAGTAGGGCAGGCTGGAGAGGCCATTTTGATTTGGCCGCAATTTTTGCGCTAGAGGGCTACACACAATATGCTGAGTCGACCTTCTCCCTCGAAAAGCGCGCGGATCTGGCGTCAGACCCTGATCCCCGTTTACGGATCCAGCTTGCTGAGGTGTCCGCCGCACTTGGCGATGAAAATGAGGCGATAGATCTTGTCTCACAGGCTGTCAGTCTTGGTTGGCGCGACGTCCTCTGGCTTCAGCAATCACCGTTCTTGCAGGACTTAATGGCAACCGAGAGAGGGCGTCAGATCGAACGCCGCATCGCCCGTGAAGTGGCAGCCCAGCGAAGGTTGATTGAAGCCACTGAAGAATTTGATCTGCTCTTAAAAGGCTGAAACTTTTAATGTGTACGGATTGGGTAATCGGATGTTCTGGGGCGTCCCAAACCAGCTAGGTCTGACAATACCCTTCGGCCCGTATCTTACACATTATCATTGAGTGCGTCGTCGCACGTGCGAAGCTCACTTTCTGCTGGCAATGCCAGCCAATGCCTTGATCGTCAGCATTGAAGGCCGGTTTTTACTTACAATTGGTTTGTCAGCGCTCTGCGAACCTCTATTATTGCCGAATGGACCAGGAAGAGACCTCATATACCGACCTTGTCGGCGCGGCATACGACGTCTCCGCCGAACCTGAGCGATTTGACGATTTATTGGATGTCGCCGCAGCATACTTTTTTTCCCAGTCCACCAGCACGCCAGGTTCAAACCCGCTAGACGGCGCCAGCCTGGAATCTCGCTCACGCCAGATTGCACGTCTGCTGGAACACGATTTAGGTCGACCAGAACCCTCGTCGCCGCAGCCCTTTCATGCGCGTTTGGAAGTTGATATCGATACGCTCAGAGTGCGCGGAAATCCAGCCGCTGCAGAACTCACGCAATGCCAATTTCCTTGCAAGATCGATGACTTGCCGTTTGACCATGACACACGTCGAATTGTTCGGCAGAACATAGTCGCACCGTCGTCAGAAGACCCGACTTCAGATCAGGTAATTCTAACCACCGTCGATTCTCCGACGGTACGTTCGTGCTTGGCGCTGGTCCAAAGACCCCGCGATGGATCCCGCAAAATCATCTTGTCGATTTCGTATATTGATTGGTCAGATGACCTAATCTCCAGACTAGGCAAGGCGTATGGATTGACTCCGAGTGAGCAAGCGGTTCTCGGCGGGTGCCTTCGAGGTCAAACGCGCAAAGCCATTGCTGGTGATCGCGGCACGACCGAAGAAACCGTGAAAGCGCAAATCAAAGCGATTTTGAAAAAGACGAATGCGGCGCGGATGTCAGATGTGGTGCAGCTCTCAGCCAGCATCGCATATTTGTTGCGCGAACATCCGGATGCGAAGTCTGATGGTTTGTTGGACGCATGGGAAACGCCAATCGAGCACTTGCAGACGCTATCGCGTCCGGGCGGGCGGACGCTTGCCTACTATAAATATGGGACGGGGCAACGCGTGGTCCTATTCGTTCATGGTTTCATTCAAGGGCCATTTTTCCCAGCTGAGTTTCTTGCAGGCGTCGCGCGCAATGACGTCACCCTCTACTGCCCGTCACGGCCAAGTTTTGGATTTACTGCGGCCAGCACTTCTAGAGCTGAGCACAATCAATGCGTTATTGACGATGCGCTGGCGCTCGTTGCTAAAGAGCGCCTGAGCGATATCACGCTCGTCACACACCAAGGCGGGGTTAGCCACGCGTTTCGGATTGCTGGACAATTGGGTGAAAATGTCCGCGCTATGGTGATGATTGATGCTGGTGTTCCGATCGATGAGGATAAGCATCTCAGCCAAATGGACCGGATGACAAGACTGGCAGGCGCGGCGACGAAACATGCTCCGTCGGTCATGGCAATGATGATGAATCTTGGCATTCCGATTTACAAGAAGCGCGGCATTAAGGCGTTCTTGCAAAATTACTTGAAAGACTCTCCGCTCGATCTGAAGAGTCTGGACGATCCTGAGACGCTCGCACTCTGCGCGTCAGGGTGCTTTCACAACGTTCAACAAGGCAGTGAAGCCTGGGTCCGAGACGGCGCCGCGGCGATGGCAAACTGGCAAAGCGATTTCGACCGAGTGAGGTGCCCACAAGTTTGGATGCACCCCGATTCCTGCCCGATCATGCGGCTTGAATTTGTGACAGAATTTGTCTCCCAAAAATTGGGCCAGAGCGTTGATGTTGTGCGAGAAACTGGTCTGAATGTTCTTTTCCAGCGCCCCACTCGCGTTCTTGAGGTGATCCTAAAAGCAGCTCAATCCTGACCTTATCCCCCTTTGGGGGGATGCATTGCTCCTCAGACGCCGACTAGTTTGTAACATCGATCTAGGCCTGGGTGAGGGGACGCAGCGATGAAGTTTAGAAAGCGCCGAAATATACTTATCGCGTTTGTGAGCGCTGCGCTCCTGGTTGCTTGTAGCGCCAGCGATAATCTGGATTCCGTTTCAACTGAGGACCTGGTCACCGATGCGGCAGCTGGCGATGCTGCTGCAATGGTCGAACTAGAACGACGCGCTGAGAAGCAATTTGCGAAACTCCAGTCCGACAGCAATCAGAATGATCCTGAAACTACGTTCCAACAGGTTTTGTTTTCTGGCGATGGGGCGGCGATGGACGCCCTTATAGAGGCCGGCAATCCTTACGCTCAAACTCATACTGCGATCATTCTCAGCAGCGCTTCAGACCTAAGTGAGACAGACGCTGCGAAGGCGCGACTGTTGCTTGAGGCTGCGGCGGACGCCAATCACGCGGCGGCCGTCTTCCGAATGAGTGAGGATTATCTCGGCAGCGGAAAGCTCTATCCGTATGATGAAGGCAAAGCCTTTTCCTTATCTGTTCAGGCCGCCGAGCTTGGCTTGCGGGAAGCCATGTATCAAACCGGCATTCGCTATCAATATGGCCATCTTACCGCTCCCGTAGACACCGTCCTCGCCACAGCCTGGCTCGAGAAAGCGAACGTCGCTGGTCACCCCGACGCTCAGCGTCAACTTGATGAGCTCGCGGATACTGCAGACGAGTAACCTACGCGCCCGTAAAAAAATTGCTAATGAAGGACCCATCCTGTGATTCAGAATTTCTCTAGACTTGCCGCTTTTGTGTTTGGCACATTACTCCTGTCATTGTCCGTTCTCGCGCAGGATATGGACTATGCTGTCGAAGCCTACCAAGCAGATGATTACGCCGAGGCCCTGCCAATTTTTCAAGAACTGGCAGATGCCGGCGACGATGATGCGATGTGGTATCTTGCAAAGCTCTACGACAATGGCTGGGGCACCGAGCAGTCAGATTCGTTGGCGTTCGAGTGGTTCAAAAAATCAGCAGAGCTCGGTGATCAGGATTCCATGTGGGAAGTTGGAGTGTTCTACGAAAACGGACAGGGCATGGATGTCGACCAGAAGGCGGCTTTTAAGTGGTACCTGCAAGCAGCAGAAGGCGGCCATTCCAGAGCAATGCGGGAAGTCGGCCTGCGCTACGAGAATGGCAATGGCGTTCGGGAAAGCGTCAAGACCGCTTTCAAGTGGTATCTAAGAGGCGCTGAAGCGGGCGACGCTGCCGCGCAGGCTTATGCCGGTTTTGCTTATGAATATGGCGAAGGCGTCAAAGTCTCTAACGACAAAGCCGTCTACTGGTACTCCCAAGCCGCTGAGCAAGAGGATCCAGAGGGCCTCGCGTGGCTCGGAGAGATGTACGAAAGTGGAACTGGGGTCAGCACTGATGCCGCACGCGCTCGTGAGCTCTATGCACGCGCGGCCGAACTTGGAAATGAATTTGCTGCCGGTCGTCTACAGGCGCTCGGAGGTTCCCCATCATCGGGAGGTGAAAACAGTTCATCCTATACGCCGGCGGACACCGACGAATCGAATTGCAATTATGATCTCGAAATCGAAGATATGAAGCCGGATTGCCAATACGGTATCGCGCTAAACATGGTTCAGGGCCTCAGCGCATATGATTCCGCCCAACCCATCCTGCAACGACTAGCAACCGAGTTTGATCATTCCGATTCTGCTTTTCTTTTGGGCGTCCTTCACAGTGCGGTTGAGGACTGGCACGGCCATTCAATGACAGAAGCTTTTAACTGGCATCTTCAAGCTGCCAATAACGGTCACCCTGAGTCATTGGGCGTTGTTGGGAGCGCCTATATCGCCGGCGCAATGGGTGTGGAGAAAGATCAGTCTTTGGGCATCACTTACGCAAAAAAGGCCGCTCGGGCTGGCAACCAAACTTCCCAAGACTTCTTGGAATCGCAAGCGATCGAATGGTGAGATCTGAGCAATGCATTTAGGAGCATTCTTCACTGCGATAACCAGTTTGGTGATACTGTCGACGGTCTTCGCAGCAGAAGCTCAGACGGCCTATCTCGACGCGCGCGATGCCTATAATGACGGCGAGTATGAAGTCGCGTATGAGGGCTTCATAGAGCTTGCTCAAGCGGGCGATCCCGATGCAATGATGAATGTTGCGGTGATGTTCGACAATGGTCAGGGCGTCGATCGAAACATCACCCGCGCCGCCTACTGGTATAAGAAATCTGCCAGACTCGGCATTGTTGAGGCGCAGTACAATCTGGCGGACATGTACCGCGTCGGAGCAGGAGTCGATCAGGACTATGCGCGCGCCTATGAGTGGTTTGAAAAGGCGGCCATTCAGGGACATGCTAAAGCACGAAATTCCGTCGCGCAGATGCACCTGCAAGGACTTGGCGTTGCGGCGTCTCCAAGCACAGCGCTCGATTGGTTAGAGAGGGCCGGTGATCTCGGCCATGCGGTTGCCGCCTACAATGCAGGGTTGATGCACGCCAAAGGCGAAGGCACGGAGGTAAATTCAAAACACGCCGTTCGTTGGTTCCGTGTTGCAGCAATGCTCGGCGATGACGACGCCAAACACGCTCTGAGGCGCGCTGGCGCCGCGCCAATTTCACGACTGCTGCCTTCATCGGAAGCTGAAGCGGCGTTTGCCAGCGGCGATTACGATCGTGCTTATCGCTTTTGGGCGGCCAAAGCTGATGGCGGACAATCATCAGCTTCGAACGCCGTTGGTGCACTCTACTATGAGGGCCTAGGGGTAGAGCGATCGTATCGTCAGGCGTTTGATTATTTCCAACAAGCGGCGGAGTTTATCTCCGAGACCGAAGGCGTAGCGCAAGTCAATCTGGGCTACATGCATGAATCTGGACGCGGAACGGCGACGTCGGACACCAAAGCCTTTCAGCAATATTTGCGCGGGCTTCAAACCGGCAACCCTCAAGCCCAATTGATGGTTGGCGGCTTCTTTATGGAGGGGCGCGGTGTCGAGCAAAACCAGGCAGAAGGGCTTCGCTGGTTCAGACAGTCTGCGATTGGCGGCTATGCGAATGGTCAAAGTGCGCTCGGTTATGCCTTATTCAAAGGCGACGGCGCGCCGCCAAATTTGGGCGCTGCAGCATATTGGTTTGGCGAGGCGGCTGCCCAGGGCCAGATCTTTGCGCAAAGCTCACTCGCCGCAATGTATGAAGAGGGATGGGGCGTTCAGCAATCCTTTGCTGAAGCGGCGCGATATTACCGAATGGCTGCGGATCAAGACCGGGCCTATGACCAATGGCGGCTCGGCTACCTCTACTATTACGGACGCGGCGTACCGCAATCCTACACAGAAGCTCTGGCCTGGTTTCGAAAAGCCGCGGCCCAAGGCGATGCTCAGTCGGAATACGAAATCGGCTTGATGTACGATTCTGGCCTTGGCGTCGACGAAGACGACGAGGTCGCCATGCAATGGTATCGGAAAGCCGCGGCCAACGGCAATTGGTGGGGGCAACAAGCTCTAGAACACTACGCCTATATGGAGCGCAAAGAACAAGCGGACGCCAATTTTGAGGCCCTGCAGGCATTCGCCGCGGAGCTGTCCGCCCAGCGGCAATCGAATTACAGGTCTCCTTCGAGTAATACCTATCAGCGGCCAGCTCAGTCTTCGGCATACCAGGACCCGTTCGGCGGATTGAACCCGTGGGACAGTCAGTACCAAACGCAGCGTTGTATGTCGTCACCAAGCTCGTGTTATCAGAATAAATACTGAGTGAGAGAGGTCGACCTAAGTAGAGACATCTCTTGGACCGCCGAGCCAGTACTGGCTTTCATTATGTCGTTCGCAATCCGGTGTTCTGCATTGTAGATAGAAACTTCAAATCATCTGCTCTGATTGATCGCGTCCCTTAATACGCCGGGCGACGGTAGGCAGTTGTTGTGACAAGAGCCCGTTCGGAATAGTTGAACGGGGGCTGTCAGTCTAATGCGAACCCGTCTCGAGCAATTTGGAAAGTAAAGAGCATAACTCGCCAAGGGTTGGATGCTATTTGACGCCAAGAGCCAATCAGCAATCAGAGCATTAAGTATTGTCTATAGGTTAGATATAACCGGTGAGCGAGTAGGTGCCCTTCCAGGTCGCCTGGATGTATTAGCTGAAAGCTTGTATATTGTTGTAAAATAACAATAAAATGAACTGCGATTTTGTAGTGTTCGCGATTTCTGGTTTCGAATATCCTGATCTCCATGTTTCTATTCAGTAAATTATACCCGCGCTTGTGGTTTGACAGCGGGTGCATTGGCCACAAGATGGTCCGCGAAGAATGGTGCCCGCCAATGGGTGAGTGATGCGCCAAAATTCGGGAGGAAGAAATGAGCGAATTTTCGAAAGGGGCGGGGCCTCTGTTTGCGGCAACCATCGGAACGATGGGAGGAATCATGACGCTGACCAATTACTCGCAAGGGTTTTTTGTCGGCCCAGTCATTACTGAGTTCGGTTGGACGCCAGGACAATTCTTTCTGGGCTTCACCATCTTCATGTGCGCGGGGTTGATCACCGCGCCGACGGTTGGGTCACTGGGGCAACGCTATGGTATTCGCACGCTTGGAATGATCGGTCTCATCGGACACGCGATTGGCTATTTGATTATCTCTCTCAATCCAGGCTCGCTGCCTCTTTGGTATGCAAGTTGGGCATTGCTCGCGGTTCTGGGCGCCGGATCGTTATCGGTGATTTGGACTGCGGTCCTCAATGGTTGGTTTATCAAAAACCGAGGTGCTGCGGTTGGCATCACGATGGCAGGTACGGGGATTGGGGCCTTCATTTTGCCGCCAATTGTCGAGTTTCTGATCGCCAATCATGGTTGGCGAACAGCCTATCAAGGGATTGGTATCGGCGCGCTCATCATCTCACTTCCGATCGTGTTCTTTCTGTTTCGCGAAAATAGACAACCATCGGCCGCGACGGCGGCTCCGCCAGATCAGGCCTGGGGGATGACCAGAGGAGAGGCAATGGGCACCTCACGGTTCTGGATTCTCGGGGCCGTTCTGTTTTTGACGGCTTTTGTCGTCGTCAGCTTGCTCTCCAATTTCGAGCGTATCGTCGGGGCAAAAGGCGTCGACAGAAGCACCATCGCGATGGTCGCAGCAGTGATGGGCGTCACGGTCATAATTGGACGATTGCTGGTCGGGGCATTGGTTGACCGGTTCTGGGCGCCTGCGGTGGCAGCAACTTTTTTCTTGCTGCCGATTACGGCCATGCTGGTGCTGATAAATGTCCCGTTTTCTGTTCCGATTGGGATAATGATCGCGATCTTCATTGGGCTAGCGGCTGGCGCTGAGCTCGATCTTTTGGCGTTCCTCACCAGCAAGTATTTTGGTCCTCGCCACTATGCGAAAATCTTTGGGGCGATCTTCGCATTCTTCACAGTTGGGGCGGGTATCGCACCACCGATATTCGGTCAGCTCGCGGCGGCGAGCGGAAGTTACACGATGCCGCTTTACGGTGGCATAGCAATCCTCGCGGTTTCGATCGTGCTCTTCTTGATGCTCGGCAGTTATCCGGACGAAGCGATAGAGGAAAAAGGGCACTAGCCCCGGTCCGCCTTAGGAGAAAGAACGATCATGCCGATTTTCTCGGACCCCAAAGTTCAAAGCGTCTTCGAAATATATGCTGCGCGCGCTGAACGAGAGAATGAGAGATTGGGCACAGTCGGGTTCAGCGGCCGGGACGATTGCTTGTTGCCTGTCGGAGAGGCGGCGGGGCAGTTTCTGGCAAGTTTGATCGTTGCCACAAAGCCAGATCGAATCTTGGAAATTGGCACCAGCTACGGGTACTCCACACTCTTTTTGGCTTCGGCCGCGAGAGATGTGGGGGCCAAATTGATTACGCTGGAGCTTGTCTCGGCGAAGCAGGATTACGCCAAGGAAAAGCTCGCTGATGCGGGGTTAATTGAACATGTGGAGTTTCGCACGGGTGATGCGGCGGAGCTTATCCAAGCGGACGAAGGCCCGTTCGATTTTGCATTACTGGACATTTGGAAAGAGCTTTATGTGCCGTGCTTCCATGCGCTTTATCCGAAACTATCAGACGAGGGCCTAGTCGCCGCGGATAACATGTACTTTCCAGCTGGCGTCCTGAAGAGCACGCGCGCATATCGTGATCTGGTCAAGTCGAAACCAGACCTGCAAACCACACTGCTACCGATTGGGTCTGGAATAGAATTGACCTGTAAATGGCCCAAGGCGTCTGAGAGGCTTTAGGCAAATCTGCTAGGATTTGGTCCGCAGCGTAACGATCTCTTCGGCGATGGTCGGGTGCACGGCGCATGTGTCATCGAACTGCGCTTTGGTTGCGCCCATCTTGATAGCGATGCCGAGCATTTGAATCATCTCTCCGGCATCCGGCGAAACGATATGCGCGCCCACCACGACATCGTCAGACTGGCGCACGATGACTTTGATGAAGACCCGCTCCTTCGATCCGTTCAGCATATTCTTCATCGGCCGGAACTTGGTTTTGTAGATATCAACCTGACCATATTTCTTCCGCGCTTCATGTTCCGACAGTCCAACAGTGTCCACTTCCGGCTGAGTGAATATGGCGGTCGCGATCTTGTCATGATCGAACGCTCGGGGATTGTTCCCAAACTCAGTGTCTGCAAACGCGTGGCCTTCGCGGATGGCCACCGGGGTCAGTTCTGCGCGCCGGGTAGCGTCGCCAACGGCCCAAATGTTCTCGGTGTTTGTTTGAGAAAACTGATCGACGACGATTTCATAGCGGTCGCCAGTTTTGACGCCGGCATTCTCAAGCCCGAGGCCGTTAATATGAGGGCGTCGCCCAACCGCCATCATCACGACGTCTGCGTCTAAAGTCGTGTCATTCGAAAGCTCTAGGTGAAGCGGCGTTTCGCCATTGCGCTTTTCGATTGATTTGAAGACCGTGTTGGTAACGACCCGGACCCCGGCCTCTTTCAGACCTTCGTGAACCTCTGTTCGAACGTCCATATCGAAACCACGAAGAACAGTGTCGCCGCGATAAACAAGGCAAGTGTCTACACCAAAGCCGGCAAATACATGCGCGAACTCGCAGGCGATATAGCCGCCGCCAGCGATCACCATACGCTTTGGAAGCTCGGTGAGCTGAAATACGCCATCCGAGGTGATAACATGCTCGACGCCGGGCAATTCATCTGCGGGTGGAAGCCAGGGAGTGCCTCCGACAGCAATCAGGATTTTGTCAGCGGTTATGGTCTTGTTGGAGGCCGTGAGCCTAAGAGTGTGTGCATCCACAAATTCGGCCCGTTCTTCAAAGACGTCGACACCGGCATTGACTTGGCCGCTCATATAGAGGCCAGAAAGCCGGTCGACTTCAGCATGCATGTTGGCCATGAAGCTGGCAAAGTCGAATGCGCCGACCGAGACATCCCAGCCATACTTTTGCGCTTCTTTGAGCTTACGGCCATAATCACTGGCATAGACCATAAATTTCTTGGGCACACAGCCGCGGATAACGCAGGTGCCGCCCATGCGGTATTCTTCTGCGAGCGCGACTTTGGCGCCGTGACCTGCCGCAATCCGGGCGGCTCTAACGCCGCCCGAGCCGCCGCCAATCACGAACAGGTCATAGTCATAAGAATGGTCTGCCATGGGGCTGTCTTTCATATAAGGGAAGGCGCACTCGAGTGTTGCGTGGATGGTTGCGTGATTAGGCTTGAGGGCGGTTTAGAATTTGCCTGAATTGCCCCAGGTGTCTCTCGGTCCGATCTCTTCTTCGTTCATCCAATGCTCGACAATTTTACCGTCTGCTATCCGATAGACGTCGAAGACGGCGATATCTTTGCCGCCGGCGTGACGCTTGCCATAGGTGACAACGTGATCGCCGCAGCCAAACAGGTTGAACAGCATCTCATACTGACCAAACGCACTTGAATTGAGCCAAGCTAGCAATCCGTCTGGCCCGGCCCCAATAGTCGATGCGCGTTGAATTAAGTTCGGGGCGATGAAGGCATCAATGTTGTCGAACTGACGCTCTTGCAGGACTTGCTTTGTGAATTCCAGAACGATTGACTTATTCGCGGCAGCATCTGAGCTTTCATCGACAGAAGCCGTGCCGCGCACCATGTCTTCGCCTGACACGGTCTCGGATGTATATGCCGCGATCGTATCCCAATGCTCCAGGATCAAACCGCCTGCATCTGTGAAGAACATATCCATGGTGACCCATTGAGCGGCGCCATCATTCAGCGATTGATATGCGCTGCAAAACACCCAAGGCCCGTCCTGGAAGCTTCGAACAATTTCAATCTCGCGTTTTGGATTGCGCTCTAGAAAAGGTTCAAAGAAAGTCAGGAACCCTTCTGCGCCATCGCCGACACCTGTCGAATGCTGGGTGTATCTGTGGCCGGTATACTTGTGCACCGCTGTGCGCGCGTCTCCTCCGGCAATACCTTCCAAATATAACTTACGGACGTTCTCAAGTGCTTGTCCCATTTAGTGTTCCTTTCGAAGATCAACCGATGTGATCTCCTTGCCAATTCGAATTTGGTAGAGGTCGTGACTGATCGCCAATGGCCCTTCATAGACTTTCCGGGTTTCTTCCAGCAAAGACTCTACAAAATTTCCGTCATTCCGCGTATGATAATAGACGGCTAGGCGTGGCTCAGTTTTCTTGAAAATGTCCCCGGCCTGTTCGGCGGTGGTGTGGTAAGCAACGACGCGTGCGACTTGCGGTGGCGCGAATATCGTTCCGAGATACGAAATCAGCGCCGGTGACATCACTTCTTGCAGCAACACGTCTGTGCCAGCGCCATAGGTGTATAAATTTGCCGCTGGGCCAGTGTCGCCTGAGATCAAAACCGAGCGGCCTGCATAGTCCACTCTAAACCCCCAGGCCGGTTTAACCGTCGAGTGATTTACTAGAAACGCTGTGACTTCCACACCGTCCTCTGAAAATACAACACCATCTTCAGAGAGCTCCGTGATGTCTTCTTTCAGGCCAGTCATTGTGCCCGGAACACCATCCGTGAAGCGACTATTTACATCAAACCCGAACGCCTTTCGCAAATGGTGCATCATCTGGCGTGTGCCAGTTGGTCCAAAAGTTTTGAGCGGTTGTAATCGTCCTTGAGTCCAGCCATTCAACCAAAGGTCATCAATCCCCACGACGTGATCTGAATGAAGATGGCTGATAAACAATCGGTCGAGTTTGGAAATCAGTTTGGGATCAACTTGCGCCAGTCTCGACGTGCAGCCCCGTCCGCAATCGAACAGCATGTTTTGTCCACCCGCTTGCACGAGAACCGTGGGGCCAAATTGCGTCGCGCTTGGCGCCGGGGTTCCTGATCCCAAAACCGTGACGACGATATCTGCCTCGGTCGTATCCGTGTCATTGTTGACCGTTTCAATCGATTGCGTGCTTGACGGCGTGGACGTGACGCATGCGCCCAAAACCATCAGCGCTAACGTACAAATCACGAGGGAAATTAGGGGCTGTCTCATATCGTTCGGTCCAGATTTGCAGTGTCTTTTGATGGTGTTATCGAAGCGCCAGGAGATCCCGTCGCACGCGGAGCATTCGGGTCGCGATGCGAATTTCGATGAGGAAGAATGAGAGCGCAAAAACCAGCGCAATCATCGCCGTTACGAATAGGCCAGCGACAAGCACGGATAGGTCGAACCGGATGAATTCTTCGACGAACAGGGTTATAATCACCAAGCAAACCAGTAGCATTGAGAGCGTTGATAAAATGATTGCGCGATGCATGAGTTGCATACGCCTATCTAAGCGTTTGAGATCGCTCTTTTGTTCTTGTGTCGCATGGCTTGAAGCATCATCTCGCAACGCTTCCTCTAGTCGACGATAGCGTTGAAAAATCAGTTTCAAGCGCCCGAGTAATACACCCAGAACGCCGCCAATTCCCATGATCAGAAAGACCGGGGTCACGGCTAATTGAATAATGCGGGCGATCTCTGCTTCCATCCAAGGCATGACAGTCTCCATCTATCTCCGGGCGCAGCTCAATGAACCGTCCCTCGTTGAGTCGCGAGCTGCGCCTCAAGATCGCGTAAAACCTCGTAACAGGGCAGGACATTTGAAAGACAAGAACGCGGTGTCGTTCCGGTCCTTATTGAATCGATGAAATCGCGATCTTGCAGTTCAATTCCGCTTCTGCACTTGTCGGCGCTTGAGAGGTCAATCTGCACGCCATTACCATCAGCAAGTTCGTCATACCGTGCGATGTAGGTTCCTGTATCGCCAATGTATCGAAACGTCGTTCCTAGTGGGCCTTGATGGTTGAATGACAATGCAAGGGTCAGCAGTTTTCCGGTCTCGCTTTGCATTTGAATTGATAGGTCCATCGCGATGCCGAGATTTGCGTGTTCTGGACCCGCTAGAATGTTCGCATATGTGATCGTTTCGCCGGTTTGATATTGGAATAAGTCCACCGTGTGCGCAGCATGGTGCCAAAGCAGATGATCGGTCCAATCTCGAGCTTCGCCCAAAGCGTTGGTATTCGTTCGGCGATGGAAGAAGGTTTGAACTTGCAAGTGCTGGAGCGTGAAGGTGCCATCCTCGATGTTCCGCTTTAGCCATTGGTGAGATGGATTGTATCGCCTTGTATGACCGACACTGCAAACAAGATCAGACCGACGATGTAACCGGTTCAATGTGTCTATTTCAGGCCAATTGGTTCCGGCTGGAATTTCAATCGCTACATGTTTGCCTGCTCTTAGACATTCCATTGCTTGCGTCGCATGAAGGTTTGAAGGCGATGTCAAAATAGCTGCCTCTACGTCTGATCGCTCCAGCGCGACCTCAAGGCTAAGATCCGTGTGCGGAATACCGTATTTGTCGGCTAGGCTTCTGGCTCCTTCCTGGTCGGGTCCAACCACGGAAATGATCTCAACATCCTCGATTTGAGCGAGCGCCGATAGGTGTTGAGCGCCGAATGCGCCTGGACCGACGAGAACCAGTTTCATGGCGCAAACTCTTCCGGCCAATAAAGCCGCATCGGATTATCTACGAGTAGCTTTTGTTGAAGCTCAGGCGTCGGCGCGATGCGCGGTATCATGTCGACGAGCCAAGCATCGTCCGGCATGTGCGACTTCAAATTCGGGTGCGGCCAATCTGTTCCCCATAGTACGCGGTCAGGGGTCGCTTCGACGACAGCCTGTGCGAAGGGGACGAAGTCGTCATAGTTTGGCGGCCCTTCCGCTGAAAGGCGCTCAGGGCATGTCACTTTTGTGTAGACATGATCAAGCGATACCAGGTCGAGAAAGCGACGGAAGTCAGCGTGATCAACAGGTTGCGACACGTCCGGTCGGCCCATGTGATCGATCACGACATTTACCGGCATCCTTGCAACGAAATCGAACAGCTCCAGCAAGTCTGGCGCTTCGAAATAAATTACGATGTGCCAGCCGAGCGGCTGAATGCGGGTCGCGAGTTCCATGAGGATGGAAGGTGCGATTGGATCAACCAGGCGTTTGACGAAATTGAATCGCAGGCCTTTCAGGCCGCCCGCGTTAAGGTTTTCCAGCTCAACGTCACTGATTGAAGGATCCGCTGAGCCTATTCCTTTGGCGCGCCCGCCGGAATGAGCGATCGCATCTAAGACAGCGCTATTGTCGTGACCATGACAGGTCGCTTGCACGAGGACGTTGCGGGAGAACCCTAATTGATCGCGGAGCGCCCAGAGCTTGTCTTTGCCGGCATCTACGGGTGTGTACTTTCGCTCGGGCGCGAATGGGAATTCAGCGCCGGGGCCGAACACATGACAATGCGCGTCCACTGCGCCATCAGGCGGACTGAACCGAGGCTTTGAAGGATTGGGGTGAAAGTCCAACCAGCCAGGTGTTTTTTCAAACGGTTGCGACACGCTGGGCTTCCTGTTTTTTCAGCAAAAGATCGAGCCGGGGGTAAATGCGGCGCGCATTACCTTCATAGACATTGTACAGATCGGTATCGCTCAGGCCGAGATTGTCCACATATCGCTTTGTGTCATCAAAGTACTGACCCGTTTCAGGATCGATCCCGCGTACAGCGCCAACCATTTCAGATCCAAATAGAATATTGTCCACGTCGATGACATTGAACAATAGGTCGATGCCGGGTTGGTGGTACACGCATGTATCGAAAAAAATGTTCTTCATCACGTGATCAGCAAGCGGTGGCTGGTCCATCATATCAGCTAGCCCGCGATAGCGGCCCCAATGATAGGGCACAGCACCGCCGCCATGTGGGATGATCAGCTTCAGGTCAGGAAAGTCTTTGAACAAGTTACCCTGCAAGAATTGCATGAAGGCATTTGTGTCTGCGGCGATGTAGTAAGATCCGGTCGCGTGGAACGTTGGATTGCAGGATCCCGAAACGTGGATCATCGCCGGGACGTTGAGGTCGACCATCTTCTCGTAAATCGGATACCAGTATCGATCTGTGAGCGGCGGCGCGGTCCAATGGCCACCAGATGGGTCTGGGTTGAGATTGCAGCCAATGAAGCCGAGTTCATTGACGCATCGGTCGAGCTCTTCAATCGAGTCATCCAAGGGCGCCCCTGGGCGTTGCGGGAGCATACAGACACCGGCAAAGTGACGAGGGAAAAGTTGGGTGACGCGATGGATGAGATTGTTGCACGCGCGCGACCAATCTTGCGCAGTCTCGGCATCGCCTATGTGAGGTTCCATACGAGACGCGCGGGGGCTGAATATCGTCATGTCTGCGCCGCGTTCCAGGAGGAGCTTCAATTGGTTTTGCTCGATGATCTCGCCGATTTCGGTGTCGGTCATTTCAGGTTGTATGGGTCTTGGGAGGGAAGGGGTGTTCAATCGTGCTTTCTGAGCTTCTCGAAAGTCCAGATGGGCCTGAGGAACAAGGGTCTGGTGTCCATGGCAATCGATGATCATGCTGCGTCTCCTAGCGGCGTTTGGCGCGCGGCTTCACCGAGGGCGTCAAGCGTTGCCTCCAGCGCGTCTAGTTTCTGAAATTCGGGATACCGCTTCGCCCAATCTTGAACGAGGACTGTCGCGACGCTCATGCTCGGGTTGAGGCCAGTATGCGCAACGGTCTTTGCAACCTCCCGCATTTCTTCTGCGCGGCGACCGCCATGCTCCAGCGCGCGTCCGATCATGTATCCGGAAAGGGTTGGCCAATCTGGTCCTGGAAACAAATCGTTCAGGGACGCCAAAACAGTTTGCTCAACGCCATAAGCACGCGCCGTCACCAGCGATTCTGTAAGCAGGGCTTCCATGCCTTTTATCATCACCGACCGACACATCTTTGCGGCTGATGCGGTCCCGTAGGATTCTGAGAAAACAGATAGGTTTGAAAAACCAAGTGTGGTCCCGGTGTCTAAAAAGGCTTTCGCATAAGGACCACCGAGCAGAATGGGGGAGCCCAGTCGCTTGGGTGGCACCGGGCTCATGACCGCCGCTTCGACATAGCGCCCCCCAGCTTTATTGATCAGCAGAGCAGTCCGTTTCTTGGTTTCAGGTGATGAGGAGTTGAGGTCCAGGAACCAACTGTTCGGTTTCAGGTCTGCACTGACCGAATGGGCGGCGGCTTCTGTATTTTCTGCCGTGACGGCCGAGATGACGATATCGCATTCGCACCCGAGACTGCTCGGTTGTCCGCTGCGCTCGGTTCTCGGGTTTTGTTTCTGCGCGATAAGCTGTCGGCTGTTGGGGGTTTCAAATTGAAGGTCAAACGCGAGATTAGGAACCCGATAAATGGGCAAGTCTTGTCCTAGAATTTGACCGACCTCGCCAAACCCCAGGAGGCCGATCCGCATAGCCAACGTCATGATCCGCTCCAATCAGTTTGAGGTATGAACACGTCTCCGACCATGAGCTTGCGGGCGGTTCGGACCAACGCAGATCGCCTCACTTGGTCCCCGTCCAGTTTGAGATCGACCTCAAAATTCCCGGTGGGATGCTCTATCGCGTAACGGTGCCCTAGCGGTCCACTTTCCTGATTTCTCGTAAGCTCGTGACCAACAGTGTCCGCAATCAAGCACCCCGTCGCAACGCTAACCGCGCCCAAAACTCCAATGGCCTGATGGACGCGGTGTGGAATGAATGACCGCGTCATCACGAGCCCGCCATTTTGCGCAGGTGCGAGCAATGTGATTTTGGGAACGGTCTTCTTTCGCACATCCCCCAGGTTCATCTTTGGAGCCATCTCTAAGCGTATTGCTTCAATCACTTCTCGCAGCGCGTCGTCCGCCTCCAGCTCTTGTGGGGTCTCATATCCGGATTGTGCCAGATCGTTTGCGCGAATGAGGATAACGGGCATGCCATTATCGATGCATGTGACCTCTATGCCCTGCGAGACGTCCATTTTCGATCCGGTTGGAAACAAAGCGCCCGTGCTAGAGCCCGCGATGTTCAAAAACTCTATTGGGATCGCTGAAGCGGTGCCCGGCACACCGCTGATGTGTGTTTCACCATTGTAGATAACGGCGCCGTTTTCTGTCGGGACTTTGGCAATTGCCATGCCACCCGTGTTCAGCATGTGAATGCGAACAGGCGTCTCACCATCCTGAGCTTCCACCCAGCCCTGTTCCACAACCCAAGGGCCAACTCCCGCAAGCATGTTGCCGCAGTTTTGAGCTCCAGAGACCTCGGCCTTGTCCACGGAAACCTGCAGAAACAAATAGTCGACATCGGCATCCGTGCGCGTCGGGGGTGCAAGAATTGCGATTTTACTGGTGAGCGGATGGGCTCCGCCCACTCCATCTATTTGCCTAAGGTCGGGTGATCCCATTGCGGCAAGCAGCATCTCGTCGCGCAAGCGCTCCGACGCGGGAAGTTCGTCGGCTGAAATGAACAGGCCTTTGGACGTCCCACCTCTCATAAGCGTTGCTGAAAAGGAATTGAGCACGTCGATCAGGGCATCTCTTTCTGGTCGACATAGGTAAGCCCTTTTTGTTTGAGGCGGTCGCGCATGTCATAGACGTCTAGCCCCAGCTCACCGGCTTCAAACCGTGCGCGTTTTTCCGTTTCCATGGCTTCGCGAGCCTTTGATTTTTGTAATACCACCTCGGCTTGGTCTCTCGCGACGCATACAACGCCATCCGCATCTGCGATGATCAAGTCACCCGCATTGATGAGGCTGCCTGCGCAGACGACCGGCGTATTTACGTTTGCGATTGTTTCCTTGACCGTGCCTTGGGCGAAGACCGCTTTGCTCCAGACCGGGAATTGCATTTTCGTGAGATCAGCGATGTCGCGCACACCAGCATCAATGATCAGCCCGCGGACGCCGCGCGCTTGTAATGACGTCGCGAGCAAATCGCCAAAATAGCCATCTTCGCAGGGGCTTGTCGGGGTCACCACAAGGATGTCGCCTTCCTGGCATTGTTCAGCTGCAACATGGATCATCCAATTGTCGCCGGGGGCAACTTCGCAGGTTATGGCCGTGCCGGCGATGTGTGCAGGGCGATATATTGGGCGCATATAGGAGGCGAGCAGTCCGGTTCGGCCAGCAGCCTCATGCGCGGTCGCCACGCCAACCGTTTGGAACTCATCTCTTATGGAAGACGGAACGCGTTTGATATTCGTTATGACTATGCTCAAATGAGGTCTCTTTGGAACGTATCAGCCGCGCCGGAAATGATGCGGTTTCAAACACTGAAACTGACCTGTGGAGCAGGTTATTACAAATTCAATCTGGTGAATGTGAGTTCAGTTTAGGTTATAGGATGCTAGATTCGTGTCGCAATCTCTTGAGAAACTCACGTTGGATGCCAGTCGCACGCCAGTCACTTCGCGTAGAGACCCCGATCGATCTCTGTGATTCCGGCAGATCAGTATTCACCACCGCCAAATCCTGCTTGTCGATTTCATAACTCGCCTGGTGAGAAGATAGTATGGTCGCTCGATCGCTCGCTAAGAGCATCGCGCGTATTGCGACGAGAGAGCTGCATTCAATCAGATTGATTTTCTCTTGATCGGCCTCGTGCGGCAAGAAACTCTCAAAATATTCCCGCGTTGGCGTGCCTCGCCGCGGAACGATCCAGTCCATATTCTTCAAGTCTTGACGCTTGGGCTTTGACAGGGACAGGATCGGATGCCCGGCGCGGACAATAATGCTCAGGCCATCCAAAAAGAGATGTTCCTGGTCAATGTCTTTCGCGGGCTGTGGATCTCGCAACGCCCCAAGAATGAAGTCGAGATTGCCATGTCGGAGCGAATTGAGAAGGTCACCATAGACGCCATCGAAGATTTGTACGTTTGCATCCGGATAGTCTTGGAGGAGGGACGTAATCGTTTTTGGAAGAACGCGCGTGCGAACCAAGGGGAGGGCGCCAATGGCCAGACGACCAGCCATGCGGCCTTGATGTTCGTGGACTTCTTCTTGCGCGCGTTCGATCTCGGAAAGGGCGATGCTCGCCAGTCTTGTAAACTCACGCGCCTTTGGCGTCGGGTCCACGCCTGACGAGGAAGGCCTCAATAGTTTTTGGTCGAATTCAATTTCGATGCTTCGCGCCGACTTGTACACGCTGGGTTGCGACAACCCAAGACGCCGAGCCGCGAGACTATAGCTTCCGGACTCGCAAACCGAAATAAACGCTCTCAATTGACTGATCGTGATTCGCGATCTGATTTGTGCTTGGGAGCGTGGTGCTTCCA
This sequence comes from Henriciella sp., assembly GCA_039970335.1. GTDB lineage: Bacteria > Pseudomonadota > Alphaproteobacteria > Caulobacterales > Hyphomonadaceae > Henriciella. The sequence continues at coordinate 59,932 of JBDVMC010000021.1, forward strand.
CCGTATTTTCCGCAAGTTTGAGGACCTCGAAGGCAAGAGAGATTCTGTCCAGATACACTCTGCCTCGCGCGTTCGGATATGCCCCGGTGGGAGAGCGGTCGAAAATTTCTACTCCCAAGGATGTTTCCAAGCTTTTCATCGCTTGGGTAATTGCGGATGGGCTGAGGTTAACCGCCTTTGAGGCAGCCGCGAAGCCATGGTTCTTACTAATATAGAGGGCGATACTAAGATGCCTCAGATTGGGAAGTTCGCGATGTCTCATATTTTGATCCTATAGGAAAAACTGTATCAGATGGAAATCAAATCCGCTAGATGCTTGGTCAAAAACTCCTGGCCCTTCCGGAAAAGCATAGTCGAATAGTGCTGAGTGGGAAAGTTTTTCAAAGCCACATAAAAAACAATAAAAATAGTGATTTAGCTTTGTTTTCCGTGGTTGCTTTTGTGCGCCGCTCAATAGGGTCGCGGAAAAATACTCATAGCGTTTGGAACTATCGTCATAGCGCCATTTATAAAAGCACCGCTAGCGTCGGCATCACATTACTGAAGGGTGGCTATATGCCGTACGCAATCACATCACCGGAGCTTGGCGAGGTGTTGCTCAGAGAAAGCAACAAGTTTCGCAAGAGTTCATCCGGTGAAAATGACGAGCGTGAACCTTTCAATCAGAGACGGGGAGTAGGTCTGGTTACGGAGGATCCAGATGCTTTTCCACCATTCACAGGGGCAGCGATAAGCGGCCGCACATAAAACCCCTTCGGGAAAAGCGGCTAGAAAAAGCACGCTGAAAACACAAGGACGAGGAAATGTCTAAAGATCTATACTGGCGCTTCGGGGCGGCAAGTGCGCTTGCTTTGAGTGCAGCGGTTACCATTACAGCAACAGCGGCTGCGCAAGACGCTGAAGAGGCCGGTGATGCACGCCGACTAAACACGGTGACTGTTTCAGCGACAAAGCGGGACGAAACACTTCAGGATGTGCCGGTATCGGTCGGCGCTGTCCCAGGGGACGTGATCGCAAAGATTGGGGCCACGGATATTTCGGATCTTACGACTTATATCCCAAATTTCGAATTGAATAACTCGACGGTTCTTCCAAACCTATATGTTCGCGGACTCGGATCCGGTGCGACCCACTCAATCGAGCAGTCTGTTGGTCGGTTCGTGGATGAAGTTTATATCGGGCGTGCCTCAATGAACTTGCATCGCCTCTTCGATGTGAGCGGTGTTGAGGTGCTTCGCGGCCCGCAAGGCACACTGTTTGGTAAGAATACGGTCGCTGGTGCGCTGATCGTGCGTACCGGAGACCCAACCGACGATTTCGATGCTGGCGTAACGCTGACCCACGGTGACTACAGTACAACCGGTGGCTACAATAATGTGCAAGGGTTTGTATCAGGTCCGATCACTGAGGGCCTAAGAGGTCGCTTAGCGTTTAATTACGGGACCGATGACGGCTTCTATATCAACCGTCTCGCAGACAGCGGTCCAAGTGGCCCGGACCGCGAAGATCAAGATGTTCGTTTGAAACTGGAATGGGATGCGACTCCAAACACGCTCATTTCATTGAAGCTGGAAAACAAGCAGTTCAACGAGTTTGGCGCGGATGCTGCTGAAATGATTGGCGTCGGTGGCCCACCGGGAACTTTAGCGGGAATACTCGCCGCCTCTCCGGGCTTTAACACAGACCTCGATTGGGTGATCGATGTCGATTGTACAGACATCTTGTTCGACCTTGATGGGAACGGAACCATTGACGGCTCGCCGATCCAGCAGGGCGGTGAAAACCTTGGGGACTTTTGTGCCTCACGTGATCAGGAAACCAGTACAGGTGCGTTTCGCGTGGATCATGAGTTTGAATCGGGAACTCTTACTTGGCTAAGTGCTTATCAAGAATATTCGTTCGACCACCAGTTCTTCGGGATCGATATGGGCGCGACGAATGCCTTCCGCGCAACTCGACAGGAAGACTATGAAGGCACCTCCCACGAGGTTCGGTTCACATCCGATTTGATCAACGACAAGTTGGATTTCATTGTCGGCGCGTATTACGAAGATAGTGATCTTTCTCGTAATCAGTTCTCCGATGTCCAGTTCTTCACGCTTGGCCTTGGACCAATCGCGTTGCGCCGGAACGAGCCGTGGACCCAAAGCACCCAAACAACCGCAATCTTCGGGCAGGTGCGTTACGATCTGACAGATCAGATCCGGGTTATCGCAGGTGGACGATATGCCGACGAAACCAAGGATTTCGCGTTTGACCGGTTCTTCAACAATTATGGTGACCCGAATACACTTTATCCTGCGACGTCTCCTCTAGGACCGTTCGATCCGCCGATCGCCAATATTGGAGACTCGCGTTCGGAGACGAAATTTACACCAGCCATCACACTTCAGTATCGCCCAAGCAACGATATGAACCTCTACGCGACATACTCGCAGGGGCATAAGACTGGCGGCTTCAGCGATCGGATCGAAAATGCAACAGCAGATTTTGAGTTCGATGCTGAGACCAATGACACGTTTGAAGTTGGTGCGAAAAACCAATGGTTTAATGGCGCGCTATCGACCAATCTGACGCTGTTTTATATGGAAATCGAAGGGCAGCAATTGGCGACCCAAATTCCAGGCGCGGTCCCTTCATTCTCAGTCGACAACGCTGCGGCTACAATCAGTCAGGGCGTCGAGTTTGATGCGCAATGGCTCGTCAATGATTATTGGACCTTCGGCCTGGACTTCGCATACACTGATGCAACGTATGACGACTTTACCGGAACACCCGACTGTCCTGACTCTGCACGTGTGAATGGTCAATGTAACTTGGCGGGCTTCCCGACAATCTTTGCTCCTGAAACCAAAGGCACGCTGTATGGCGAGTACTTCAAGGACGCAGCGATCGGAGGCTGGGGCTTTGGTGGGCGTGTTGATGTGAACCACTCTGGAGAGTATTTCACGGATATCTCTTACCTTCCTGGAACTTTTGAAGATGGATACACACTCTTCAACGGAAGCCTGCGTTTGGTCTCGCCGAGTGAACGTTACACCGTTTCGCTCATCGGGAAGAATCTGACCGAAGAGGAAATTCTGGCTTGGGGTATCCCGAGTGGTCCAAACATCCTCGCTGCGATGCGCAAACCGCGCGAAGTCGCGGTGAAATTTTCCGCCCGGTATTAGGGGGGCAATTCAAGCGACCTCCTCCGGCGCTTGATGAGTAGCGGGAGCGCTAAGTTTGACATAAGTCACTTAGCGCTCTCCTTTTTTAACACGAACCAGGAAAGACCAAGTGATGGCCATTGTTGAGCCGACAAATTTATCGGTGAAGTCGCTCAAAGGTTTGCACCTTTATCATAGCGGGATTTCCAACTGTGCCATGCGCGTTCGGATCGTGTTGGAAGAAAAAGGCTTAGATTGGACCAGCCATCACTTTAACCTGCTCGAGGGTGAGCATCTTACACCCGAGTATTTTGGCATCAATCCAAACGGAGTGGTGCCCACATTGGTGCATGATGGCGTCGTGATTATCGAGTCACAAGACATCATTGATTATTTGGATAAGACCTTTGCGCAACCTCCATTGAGGCCGACTGGGCCGGCTCATTTGCAAGCGATGCAGGATTGGATGAAGCGCTCTGGAGAGATCCATGTCAAAGCGGTCAAAACCTATATTTATGACAAGAAAATCCGCCACAGCATGAAGAAGTCTGAGGCGGAGCAGGAAAACTACCGCAAGCTTCAAAGCAACTCGGAACTTTTGGAGTTTCACAAAAAGAGCTCTGAGAATTCTTTCTCTCAGGCCGAGCTAGATCGCGCCGAGCAAATATTGGACGAGTGCTTCGCCGAGATTGATGAGATCTTAGGCCAAAACGCGTGGCTTGCCGGTGATGATTTTTCACTCGCCGACATAGCTTGGATCCCTCTCTATTTCACGCTGAAGGAATTGGCCGGATATCCGTTTGAACAATTCAAAAACGTATCCAGCTGGGCGCGGCGTATCGAACAACGTGAAAGCTTCTCTGACGGAGTTTTGAAATGGTGGCCGATGAAGCTGCAACCCATCAACGCTGAATAACCAAGGTCTAAAAAAACCATGCTTGAACTCTATCATCACGGATCGTCAGTGTGCGCTGCCAAAGTTAGATATGCTTTGAACATCAAGGGCGTAGAGCCAGATGAAATGCACTATCTGGATATTCTGAAGGGCGAACAATTTACGCCTGAATATCGCGCTATCAATCCGAAAGCCGTTGTGCCGTCTTTGGTTCATGATGACAAAATCATCAATGAGTCGACGCTAATTTGCGAATATGTGGACGAGATGTTTCCGGGGACGAAACTGATCCCGGAGAGCCCATATGAGAAGGCTCAAATGCGCTTGTGGACAAAGGCCGTTGATGAGCAGCTTCATCCGGCTTGCGGCGAGCTGACCTTTGTTTGCTGTCACCGCCACATTGTTATGAGGCTTGGCAAAGAAGCGCTCGAGGAGTTTCTGAAAGCAACGCCAGATCAATCCGTGACGTCAAAATGGAAAACCCGGAAACAAGAAATCGTACGTCTCGGGTTCGACGCGCCAGGGATCGCCGATACAATTCGGCTCTATGATAGCTATCTTGCGAAAATGAACGAGGCTCTGAGTGAGCATGAGTGGCTTGCTGGCGATCGGTTTACGCTCGCCGATGTTGGTCTCGCGCCATATGTGAATCGCCTCGATATGCTCAGCATGTCTGGGCTTTGGACGAATGGACGTTTCCCGAACGTCGAAACCTGGTTCAACAAAATCAGCGCAGCAGAACCGTTTAAGACTGCATTTTTGGAATGGTGCCCGGAGGACCTCACCAATGATCTCAAGACTTTTGGGACGCAAAGCTGGCCAGAGGTCAGAAAAATCGTCGGAATCGAATAGGAGTGACTCAATGGGTCGATTGTCAGGTAAAACAGCCGTTGTAACCGGCGCCGCGCAAGGCATCGGGCGCGCTTACGCAGAATGCCTTGCTTCCGAGGGCGCGAAAGTCGTCGTGTCGGACATTATTGATCCAGCTGCCGCTGTTCAAGCAATCAAATCGGCTGGCGGTGAAGCGATTGGCGTGATCGCTGACGTCACCTCGTCGGTCTCGCTCGATGCAATGGTAGCTGAGGCAGAAGCGAGTTTTGGGCCGGTCGAAATTCTGGTGAATAATGCCGCGATCTTTGCTTCGCTTACGCTCAAGCCGTTTACACAAATCACGGACGATGAGTGGGACATGGTTATGCGCGTCAACGTTCGCGGACCGTTTCAAGCCGCCAAAGCCGTGTTGCCAAGCATGACCAAGGTTGGGCGCGGTAAGATTATCAATGTATCATCCGGAACGGCGCTCCGCGGCGCGCCTATGTTCCTGCACTATGTGTCTTCAAAAGGCGCGATTATCGCGCAGACCCGAGCCTTGTCTCGCGAGGTCGCCAAGGACAATGTCCACGTCAATACGCTGGTTGTTGGCTTGACTGAAAGTGAAGGCGTGAAGGATCATGCGCAACTGCTCGGCGCTGCGAAAGCGCCAACCATTGCGATGCGAGCGATTCAGCGAGAAATGTTGCCCGAGGATTTGCTCGGTGCGCTGCTCTTCCTGGCGAGCGAAGACAGTGACTTCGTCACTGGTCAAAGCATAAATGTCGATGGTGGTGCGTTGAACCAGTAAGGTAAGCGCGAGCCTGATTTAGTCTGAAAAATCCTCCGCCGACTTCATTAGGATGTCCAAAAACTCTTTGGCGATCGGCGAGGGTTCGGTGTCTTTTCTGAGCACCGCGCCGATCGGCCACGCATCGTCGGGTAAGGCAAAATCAAGCTCAACGATTGTGCCGTTTTTTCGCTCCGTCTGAGTTTGGTGGCGTGACGCGATTGAGATGAAATCGCTGTTGAGAACGAGGCTCCTCAAGATCATTGTCGAATTGGATTCAACCGACACGATGTCGGGTCCAAGTTCCATTTCTGCGAACATGGTTTCAAACAGCCGGCCGGCCGGCGTCGTGCTTGGCGGTAAAACCCAACGGCAAGCGCGAAGATCTTCCAGCGTAATTTGCGATTTTCCAGCAAGTGCATGCTCAGAGCTCGCGAACAAACATAAGCTGTCCGTACAGAGGTGGCGTACTTCGTAATTCTCGGTCCCTAAAAGCGGACGTGTTCCAGTAATAAGTATATCGATGTCGCCGCTCGAGAGCATTCTCGCCAGCCGCTCAAACGAGCCTTCGCGAGTCGCTATACCAACATGCGGGTGCAGACTTAGGAGGCGTGCAATCGCAACTGGCGCGACCACTGGCCGGGTCGAGGGAAGCGTTCCAATGACCATTCTGCCCACGACCAAGCCATCAAGCTTGGCGAGATCTTCCAATCCATGTCTCAGCTCGGCGAAGACGAGTTTCAAATCCTGGACAAGGTCCAATCCGTATTCTGATGTCACGAACCGCCCATTTGGACGTCGTTCGAAGATGGCAAGGTCCAATTGGGCTTCGAGTTCGCGCAAGAACTTATAGATCGCAGAAGGGGTGAGGTTGGCTTTCGAGGCGGCGAGTTTGACGTCGCCGCATTCGCTGAGCTCTATCAAGGTTGCGATGCGCCGTGCGCCTAAATCCATCGTGAAGAGCGGGATCAAATGTGCCGGTCTGGGCCGGCTGTGGTGGCTCTCATAGCGTTGATACGCGCGGTCCAAAATGCGTTTTATGGACCGGAGCCGCTTCGCGAATGTAAGCCCATGCACATTCGGCGTTAAGCCGGTAGAAGAGCGCTCAAACAGTTTCCTGCCGAGTGTTGTTTCAACTTCATGGATTGATTTTGTGATCGTCGTTTGTGATCGCGATAGCGAGTGAGCGGCGCGCGTTACGTTCTGTAATTCGGAAACTTTCAGCACCGCTTTAAATTGGCGCAGGCTGAATGCGTGCAGGTCGCCAAAGGGGACTCGACGACTGCCCGATCCTTCAATTTCCTGGTTTTTCTCCCAATGCATTTGGAAACTCTATCGCGAAACGAAACGAGATTGCCAGACGCAGAGGAATTATTCTCATACCAATTGAACATTTTCTCCGGTTTCGATCACGGCCGCAGGGGCATAGTTTCTTCTTCAAAGTGATAAGAAATTACAGGCACTTATTCGTTTCTTCGATGTCATCGCAATTCAGGCCTCGGATGAACTGTCACCATGGAAAGAACATCGGCGAGGAAAATCTTGGTGACTGCGCAGCGAATACAAAACGGACGGCCTCGCCGGAGTGCCATAAGCTTGGAGAACATGTTTGGATGAGCGGTAAATCGTATAAGGACATTCCCGGCACCTATGTGTTCGATGCGGCGCATTCTTGCCAAGGATACGAGCTGAACATGTTCATGATGTCGCTGATCAAATCAGAGAATAGAACCGCGTTCAAAGCGGATGAGGCAGGCTATCTGACCCAGTTTTCTCTAACGGATGCGCAAACAGACGCGGTGCTTAAGCGAGATTGGAATGGCATGTTGGAAGAGGGCGGCAACGTCTATTACACCCTCAAACTCGCTGCTACGGATGGCACGCCTTACGAGGCGGCGTATGCGGCAATGGCAGGGATGGAGCGCTCGAAACTGCGCGCAATGATGATTTCTGGGGGAAGACCTCCAGAGGGCAATCAATATCTCTCGGATTGGAAGGATGGAAAACCCTGATGGCAAAGATTACAGCTGGCGTTGCGACATCCCACGTGCCCTTGGTCGGCGTCGCCGTTGATAAGGGGATGACCGAGGAAGAGTATTTCTCGCCCCTGTTCGAAGGCTTCGAGCGTTCGAAAGCCTGGATCAAAGAGCAAGACCCGGATGTCGTGATTTTGGTTTACAATGATCATGCGAGTGCATTTTCGCTCGAGCTCATTCCAACATTCGCACTCGGGTGCGCGCCCAAATTCTCGATTGCTGATGAAGGTTGGGGGGCGCGTGAAGTGCCCGAAGTCATCGGCCATCCTGAACTTGCTTGGCACATCGCCCAATCGGCGATCTTAGATGAGTTCGACCTGACCATCGTCAACAAAATGTCTGTCGATCACGGCCTAACCGTGCCGCTATCGCTAATGTTTGGCCAGCCGGATGCCTGGCCCTGTCCAGTTATTCCTTTGGCCGTAAACGTCATTCAGTTTCCGCCGCCGACCGGCAATCGATGCTTCAATCTCGGGAAGGCTATTCGTCGAGCCGTGAGTTCGTATCCCGAAGATCTTAAGGTCGTGATCTTCGGCACAGGCGGCATGTCACATCAGTTGCAAGGCCCGCGGAACGGGATGATCAACAAAGAGTTCGACAAGTTCTACCTCGACAATATCGGCCCTCATCCTGAGAAGCTGATCGCGATCGATCATGAAAAATACCTGCGGGAAGCCGGCTCTGAAGGGATTGAGCTGGTCATGTGGTTGATCATGCGCGGCGCGCTGGGAGACGACTTAGAAGAGATTCATCGTCTCTATCATGTTCCGATCTCCAATACGGCGTTCGGGCATCTAATTTTGGAAGATCGATCGGCTTGATGAGGCGGTTCGATTGCACAGCCAATAACATTGGAACGGTATTTTTTGGGTGAGATATGTTCTGGAAGAAAAAGAATGATCCAGCAGGAGAGGTGAAGTCCATGCCCGAAACAAAACTTTGGATTGGCGGTGAATGGCGCGATGCCAGCTCGGCTGAAATGTTTGAGGTTCTCAACCCATTGGACGATAGTCTTTATGCGAAAGCGGCCAAAGGCACGAACGAGGATATGAATGCGGCAGTACTGGCCGCCAAAGCTGCCTTTCCGGCGTTCAAGAGCACTTTGCCCAAAGAGCGCGAAGCTTGGCTGATTGGCGCCGCAGAGATCATGATCCGCCGCAAGCAAGAGCTGATCGATTGTTTGATTGATGAGGTCGGCGCGCCGATCACAAAAGCGAATTTCGAGTTCGATAAAGGCGTCAGCATGGTCCGCGCTGCTGCGGGGCTGGCCCGTCAGGTCCGCGGTGAAACGATCCCGTCTGATGCGCCGGGCAAGCTCTCCATGTCGATCCGCTCGCCGCGCGGTGTCGTTGCGGTGATTACACCTTTCAATGTGCCGCTGATCAAGACAGCGCGCCTGACGGCCAACGCGCTTGCTGTCGGAAACACAGTGGTGCAACTGCCCTCCGAATTGTCGCCGCGCCTGACCGTCCTCATGGCAGAGATATATCACGAAGCCGGCATCCCTGCCGGCGCGTTCAATGTGGTGACAGGCTTCGGTTATGAAATCGGCGATCAACTGACCGGGCATCCGGATGTTGATTTTGTGACGTTCACCGGATCAACCGTCGTTGGCCAGCATATCCTCGAGGTCTGCGCAAAGAATAAGACGCCGAACACTCTGGAGCTGGGCGGAAAAAGCCCGACCGTGATTCTTGCGGATGCGGATCTTGATAAAGTCCTCCCACTTGCGTTGCGGTCGATCTTCATGAACTCGGGACAGGCCTGCATTGGCTCTAGCCGGTTCTATGTCGAGCGGCCTTTGTATGATGAGTTCTGCAAACGGTTTGCTGGCGCTTCGTCCAGTATCGGGCGCGGAGATTTGCGCGACCCGTCCACAATTATCGCACCGATTATTTCGGAGCGCCAAAGAGAGCGTGTGAAAGCCCATATTGCTGACGCTGTTGCGAAGGGCGCGACTGTGCTGACAGGCGGTGGATGGTCGGGAAACTGCTGCGAGCCAACCGTGCTGACCGGTGTCACCGATGCCATGACCGTCTGTAAGGAAGAAACCTTTGGTCCGGTCACCTCCATCTATCCAATCGATAGTTATGAGGAGGGCTTGGAGAAGGCGAACGACACCGAATACGGCCTGTCATCTGCGATCTTCACCAAGGACATCAACAAGGCTTTCCACTTTGCCGAGAATATCGATGCCGGCATGTGCCACATCAATGGTGCAACCATTCACGACGAACCGCACGTGCCATTTGGTGGAAATGGCGAGAGCGGTGTCGGCCGAGAGGGCACTGATGCTGATCTCGAAGCGATGACCGAGCTGAAATGGGTAACTGTTCAAATGTAGTCGATAGCAGTAATTGCGAATGAGAATGAGTTGCAATTGAGTGTTTCAACCCCATCTATGGTCCATGAAGAAAAAACCAAACCCCAAATCGTTTAAGGTCCTTGCGGTCGATCAGGTCACACCAAACATGCGAAACGTTTCGCTGGGTGGCCCGGCTATGCAATCCTTCCCGGCTTCGCAAGAGGGCGGATATGTTAAACTCATTCTCGGGTCAGGAGGCTTGCTGAGTAAGCCTTTGATGCGGACCTACACAATTCGGAGACAGTCGGCCGACCAGGTGGACGTCGAATTCGCGCTGCATGGCGAAGGCGGCGAGGGCGGACCTGCCGTTCAATGGGCTGTGAATGTCGCGCCCGGCGATGAGATTGTTCTCGGAGGCCCAGGCCCGGCTAAGCCGCTACCGCGCGGCGCTGACTGGTATTTTGTAGTTGGTGATATGACGGCGCTGCCAGCCATCGCTGTAAACCTCGCGGCGCTCCCTGCTGATGCTAAGGGCGACGTCGTGATTGAAGTGCAATCAGCCGCAGATGAGCAGTCTCTTAGCCATCCCGAAGGCGTTCGTATTCATTGGGTGCATAATCCACATCCTGGGCAAAACGTGGATGCGTTTGAACAAAAGGTCCGGTCCATCCCCTGGCGGGATGGTGTTGTTTACGCCTGGGCGGCGAGCGAGTTTGAGATGATGCGCCGCACCCGCACTTACCTTCGCGACGAAAAAGGGCTCGGAAAGGACCAGCTCTACATTTCAAGCTACTGGAAAAAAGGCGCGAACGAGGACGCGCACAAAAAGATGAAACGCCAGGATGCGATGTCACATTCATAGCGTTGAGGGACTTGAGCCATGGCCATCAAGCACGGGCCATTGGCGAGCGAGATAAGCCAAAATTATTTGATGCATTGAGGAGCAACAATCATGACCACCCTTTTCACGAAAAACAAAGTAGCCGCCTTGCTGGCAGCGCCCTTAATCCTGGGAGCTTGTAGCGCAGGCGACGGTTCTTCAACCGCCGATGCGGCTCCTGCCGAGCCTATCGCGGTGGACCAAAGCGCGGCCACGTTAGAGACGGCTCAAGCGTTCCTGGGCGCGGCAGGGTCTGGCGATATGCAAACGCTGCAAAGCCTGATGACAGATGATTTTGTCTGGCACAATGAAGGTGACGTGACGATCCCATGGGTCGGCGGACCTTGGGAAGGCAAAGAGGTTGTTCTGAACGAGTTCCTCCCAGCGTTCGGAGCGGGTCTCACCACTACGAGTTGGACGACAGATTACAGCTTCGCCAATGATGACCAGGCAGTCTTCATGGGCACGATGAGCGCCATCGCGAACAATACTGGCGTGAACACAGGCGAATTCAGCTGGGCCGTTCGCGTGAACGTCGTCGACGGCAAAGTGAAAAGCTGGAATTGGTTTGAAGACAGCTATGCGGTTTCAGTCGCCTACCATAGCGAGGTCGAGGCGAGCGAGTAGTCTCTCTCCACTGGACGCCTAGTGGGCGCAATTCATGATCGAAATGATCGACGAACCTCTTGACTAGACTCTCTCTCGGCGCGTTTGCGGACCATTCGGCAAACACCTTGAGGGGGTCTAATTTCCAACCAGGTAGAACGAAGGCGACGTGTCCCTCGGCGGCATCCTGTGTCGCTAGGAATTCGGGAAGTGCGGTCACTCCTGCGCCCACCTTCGCCAAATTGTACAGGGAGCGCGCGTCGTTCGAAGTCATCTTGCTGTTCGGTTTGATTTTGATCCTGTCCCTGTCCCTGTCCCTGTCCCTGTCCTGCGTGGCGATACCAACGAGCAAGCAGATGCTTGTCTTACCCTTCTTGGGCCATCGTCGCTTCAATCGTACCAAGACCGTCTATTTCGGTCCGTAAGACATCTCCTGCGGCAAGGAATTGCCGCGGATCCATAGCGGCGCCGATGCCGCCCGGTGTGCCGGTGAAGATCAGGTCACCCGGTTCTAGCGTCATCGCTTGACTGAGCTGCGCCACTTGCTGCCAGATATTGAAGTGGAGATGCTTGGTGTTGGAGTCCTGTCGCTTTTCGCCATTTACGAAACACCGGATGCCTAGATTGTGGGCGTCAACCTCATCAGGCGTGGTGATCCATGGCCCGATGGGGGCGTGGGTATCGAAACTTTTCCCGAGAGACCATTGCGGAATTCGGTGTTGCCACATGCGCTCGGTAACGTCATTGCCCACGCAATAGCCAAACAAGTGCTCTTCGACCTTATCCTCAGGAATGTGCTTGCCGCCTTTGCCGACGATTGCGACGAGCTCGGCTTCATAGTCGACATAGGGCGAGACCCTGGGGATCTGGATCGGATCAAAGGGCGCATTTACGGATGTTACGGCCTTGGTGAACCAGACTTGTTCTTTGGGCGTCTCCATCTGAGACTCTTCTATATGATCCGCGTAATTCAGCCCAATTGCGAATATCTTTCCCGGCCGTGAAACCGGGGCTAGGAGTCGAACGTCCGACACCTGAAAGCGCTCGCCTGTCGGGTTAGGTAGACCCCCGATCCCCTCCCACCGTGAGATCAGATCAATCATAGAACCGACGAAATCTAATGCGGTGACAATTTCGCCTTCGACGCTTCCGATCCTTGGGCCGCTTCCGGCATCAAATACAGCGAGTTTCATAGCGGGTTTCTCCGTTGTGAGGGTTGAACGTGATCAATGTTAAGCGCGCTTAGCAAAAAGACGCCGAGCCAAAATGAATCCAATCGAAAGCAGCAGTCCGAGGACCAGGAAGATCAGGATGGCGCGCTTGACTGGATTCATCATCGCTTCAGCAAATCCAAACTTCGCTTTGCACCAACCGCTGCAAGGCCCGTCATAAAACGACATTAAGCTCGGGCGAAGGATCGGGTCGGGGGCGATGACATTGTTTTGTTCCGCATACTGCGCGTAGGCTTGAACCAGCTCGTCCAAAACGCCTGACTGCTCTATTGCAAGGTTCGTACTGGCGCCGGGATCGGAAACGATATCATACAATTCCCAATCGCCTGACCCAAGCGGAGGATTCACCGAAAGCGCTTTCCATTTGCCCGACCGGACCATGCGATTGCCGAACAGTTCTGCAAAGATCGCCCGCTCTTGATCCGCCTCAGCTGTTTGCAAGACTGGCAGAAGCGAGCGCCCTTGCGGTTGCAACTTTCCGGAATAGATCTGGTTGGTTGCCGCGTTGATCCCGGCAAGTGCCTGTAGCGTCGGGGTGATGTCCGTCACATGGCTGGGTGAATGATGTGTGCTGCCAGCCTGAATGCCTGGCCCGGCAATGATCAGTGGCGACCGCACGCCGCCCTCGCCGACGGTTGCCTTGAACAGACTAAACGGTGTGTTGCTGCTATGCGTCCATTCTCGGCCCATGGTTGTAAACGATCCAGGCTTCCCCATCTGGCCCGGCGCAAGCTCAAAATTCTGATTGACCCAGTCCCGGTCATTCGCTGGGTAGCTGAAAACGGTCCCCGCCGACGCGCCATTGTCCGACATGAAGAGAACATAGGTGTTATCGAGTTTTCCAGTCGCCTCCAGCGCCTCCAGCACGCGGCCTATCTGCTGATCGACGATCTCAACCATTGAGGCGTAGATTTCCATGCGGCGCGCGTTGATGTCACGCGCTTCATCGTCGCGATCAACCCAAGGTATGTCGCGTCCAAACAAAAAGGCAGGCGGCGCGGTATGTTGGGGTGGCTTCGCGTCGCTGGGCAGCAATCCAAGCTCGACCAGCCGCGCAGTGCGTTGGCTTATCTCCTGTTCGGGGCCTGCATCAAATGTCCCGTCATAGCGATCAATCCAGTCGTCCGGCACCTGCAACGGATCGTGTGGGGCGGTGTATGCCAAATAAGCGAAGAACGGTTGGTCACCGGATGCCTTCAAATACTCAAGCATTTTGTCTGTATAGGCGTAGCTCGAGTAAAACTCGGGCGCTAAGTCGACCGGCGCACCATTCTCCAAATAAGTGACCGGCTCAGCTCGGTGAATCGGTTTCTGGTCTGAGAAATGACTGGCACCGCCTTCAAGCAATCCAAAGCTGCGATCAAATCCGCGATTGCTCGGGTGCTGATCTTCATCAATCGCAAGATGCCATTTTCCGCTCATCGCAGTGGCGTAGCCATCAGCCTGCAATACCTCGGCGAGTGTGACCACACCTTCATGCAATTGAGCGCCATATTCGAGCTGTCCAAGCTGATTAGGGGCTTGCAAACCGCGCATGGTTCCAACCCCAGCCGCGTGATTGCTGACGCCGGTCAAAAGCATAGACCGGGTCGGTGAGCAGGTGGGCGCAACATAGAAATTCGAGAGGAACGCGCCGCGCGCAGCGAGTTGATCAATGCTTGGAGTGTTGATGCTGCTGCCAAGGAATCCAGGATCGGACCAACCAAGATCATCCACCACGATGATCAGGAAGTTGGGCTTCTCTTGGGCGGTCGCGGCACCTGAAAAAAGCGTCCACGAAAACAGTACGAGAATGGCATTTATGAGTGGTCTCAACATTTTTCGTCGTCCTCAAAAGTGTGCGTTGAACCGATGCAAAGAGCGATCATCAAGTGCGGGTTGGTTTTCATGCGATATTTGCTCTCAATTGCTGGGATGCGTCTAAGACAGGGCTACTGCGACGGTTCGACCAATGGATCTGACGCAAGTTGGTAAGCCTGCTCCAGCCAAGCCAGCTGCGGCGCATTCGGGTCGGGCGCGAAAACATCGATCACAAATCGATCAGGCCGCAAGACCAGAATAGCTTTTTCAGTGTGTGCGAAACGTCTCAACACCCCGTCAGTATCCAGTCCGTCGAGAGGGTGTTCAGGCGCCGTCGATATCGAGACCGAGCGAGCGTTCAGCGCTGTCAGAGTGCGCAGGTCTTCCTTATGCAGCGCTTCCTCGACACGGCAGTTTAGCCCTAGCGCAACGAACCCAGCGCCTATCAGTTCGTCCAGGAGCACTTGGCTGCCGCTCTTTGTGGTAATCTGAGGTTGCTCGAGCATTCTCCCAACTGAGCCCGCACCGTCCCAATTGACGAGACTTGAACCTTTGATGCTGGGCTTGGGAATCATGTCCCCGCGATTGACTTTGCGACGCACGGACGCGAACCGCCAACTGGTCAACATCATGCGATCTCGGAACCAGGCTTTGATCTGGTTAGTCGGCATAATTGATTGCCCCAACCGGATGGTCAGCTTGGTCATATCCTCTATGTGTGGGCGCCGTTCGGGGTCGTAACTTCCCAAGATTTGATCATCAAATCGCCCATCAATCACGCCCGCCAGCTTCCAGGCGAGATTGGCCGCATCGCGCATGCCACTGTTTAGGCCCTGACCCGCGAAAGGCGGCATGACGTGTGCAGAATCGCCAGCAAGCAGGACCCGCCCGAGCCGGAATTGATCGGCAAACCTGGCATGGAATGTATAGACCAAGCTGCGTTCAATGTATTCCGCGTTGCCCGCCCCATACGTCGCCATTAGCGCCCGTGCACTTTCCTCACTGGCGAGCTCGACTTCGTCATCGCCAGGCATCACGAGGAATTCCCATCTGCGGCGGTTTTTGGAAACGGGAAGGGTCACGGCGGGCCGGTTCGGATCACAGAAGAACCTGATCTCACGGCCTGGATAATCGTCGCCTTGGACGTCGATTACCAGCCATTTCTCACGATACGTATCGCCAGCAAAACCAATACCGAGACCCTTGCGGATACGGCTGCCCCCGCCGCTGCAATCGACAACATATTTCGCCGAGACGGTCTCTGCGGCGCTGCTGTTTGCGCGAACCGTCAGCTCAACGTGTTCGCCATTATCTGTCACGCTCTCAACCTCAACGCCGCGCCTCAGCGAAACGCTATCTCGGCGAGAGAGACCCGACATCAAAGCCTGCTCAAGCTCGGGTTGATAATAGGTTCCGCGTCCTGAATGACCGTATGAGGGTGGGCATTCGGTAATATGCGTGAGCGTTTTGCCCGATGCGTTGACATAAAGAACGGGAACATCCAGCTCGAGGCTTTCGGCCAATTCGTCATAACATCCGACGGTTTGAAAGAGCCGCAGTGTTTCAGGATCAAACGCTATTGCGCGCGGTTCCGTGAAGGGTTCGTCGCGGCGTTCCAAAATCATCGTGCGAACACCGGACTGCCCGAGTAGATTGGCCAGCATCAACCCTGTGGGGCCTGCACCAATAATCGCAATCTCGGTGTCTGTTTCGGAAGGTCTCGTCATAAGCTTTGCACCTTCTATTTCGGCAGATCTGGCAGCGGGAAGTCTGGCGTTCTGAGCCAAGTTTGCGCAGTCTCGTAAAGGGCGCGAGACGCGTCGGTATGATCGACAATTTGCCCGGGCTGAATTTTGAAATTCTGCATCGAAAGGGCAGCCGCCAAATGTTTGTAGGCGGGTTCATACTGGCCGATATTCAGCGCGTTGTAGAAAAAGCCAAATCGCGCCGAAGGCCCAACCACATCCATGCGGTCTTTTTGGTAGACCGCGACACGGCGCGTGATCCGCCAAGCGTCAGCTCTGTGCTCTAGGAAGTCGACGAAATAGGCGTTCGAGCTCATATCGATTTCCATACCGCCAGCACTTGCGCGGGCGGTGATGGCGACGGGTGTGATCGCGATTGCTCGATCGCCTTCGACCTCGACGATTGAAGACTCAATGATATGGACTGAACGGGCGCCGCACTCGGCCATCTTGACCGACGCGTCGACAAATCCAGAAAATGCGCCGACATACCAAGTGACCTGGATCTCGCCATCCGGGTGAAACGTTTCGCGCAACTCGTCCCACAAGCCGTGATCGCGATAGTACGCCCATTTCAGAATGACCTGGCTGATATCAGACCGGTCCGCATAAACTGAGCGGTCGTCCTCTTGCGCGGTTGCTGTCCCGAACAGGCACGCGCTCCAAACTAGTAATCCAAGAATCGCATTTTTCATCCGGCTATTCCTCATTCTCAAAACTGTCTCTGCGAGATTTTCGTGCCTGACCACGCTCGCGGTTAAAGGCTCGATACGCCAGCCAGCACACGGCTGGCAGAACTGCGACGCCGACATAGGCCAGGGTGGCTGATCCTGAGTTTAGGGCTGCAGCGCCGAGGCCTGCGAACACAACCGCCACGCCAATATTGGCGATCGCGGTTGCGAGTAAAAAAGTTGCAATAGGAAGCCGCGTCAGCCCTGCGGAAAGCGTTGCCAGTTCGGCAAACATCGGCACAGGCCGGGAAACGATCAATCCGGTGACGCTGATCCGGCTGGCCAAATCTTCTGCTGCAACAAGATCATCGGCGCCGACCAGGCGTTCGGCAATTGGTCGACCTGCAAATCGCCCAACGCCATACCCGAAAAGGCAACCGAGCATCAGCCCTATCCAGATGACGACAGATGCCGTGCCCCAGCCCAGCACCGCGCCAGCAAGGGTGTTTGTCAGCCCGTTCGGTACCGGCAGTAAAACATCTGCGGTAAGCGCACCGATGACCAGGACAGCAATGCTGCCCGGACGTTCGCCAGACCATTCAAGTGCAGCGGCGCCCCAGGCCTCGGCCGGACCTTCCAGAAGGGCAAACGGGATCGCAATTGTGGTCAAGAAAATGATCACAAAGGACAGCCATTTTAGCCAGCGGGGGAAACTCTTCATGCTGTGCTCATTCAGGTGCGCCCTGTTCAGCGGTTCGGGCGACGGTTTTCTCAAGCGTAGTTCCGCGAAGTTTTTGGGCGACGTGAAGCGCGCCCGTAATCGCGGCAGGTGCTCCGCCAGACGGCACTTCTTCATGAAAGTCAGGATTGCTGTTCAAACCATCATACCATCGACCAACCATCGGATGCAGGCGGTGCAATGGATAGGTCGCGTCGATCAAACGGCGAGCATAAATATACCAAGCGATATCAACTAGAGAGATCTCATCTCCGACCAGGTATCTACTGTCGGAAAGGATGGCATCATACGCGTCCAAGGTGGTTTTGAAGCGATCAAAAGCGCGCCGGGCTTGGACGTCAGTGATCTTGCCATGCGTGTTCATGTCCCGCCAAAACTTGGCTTCGACCTCTCGGTGAGGGTCCACGGTGCCGCCAACCGTACCCGACCCAGAGCCTTCATAGGATACAATATCGGACTCCGGACGCTTGGTGAGAAAAGCGGGAAACACAAAGCGCATGGTCAGCGCACGAATATCGAGATGCAGATCGTCTTCCTGCTTCAACATAGCCTGAGCGCGTTCAGTTTTGTCAGTTGGTATCAGCGTCGGTTCGGGAAACTCCGCTTCGAGATATTGCAAGATATCATTGCTCTCGATGATCACTTTGCCATCATGGACCAGGGTTGGCACAAGCCCTCGCGGATTGATCCCCATATAATAAGGCTTGTGGTGTTCCTTGCGGATCAGATTGAGGTGATGCGACGTCCACTCAATTCCTTTCAAGCGCAGAAATATTCGGGTTTTCTGAGAACAGCTCGACCCTGAAAAGTGAAACAGGTGTAAGCCCTTCCAGGATAGAACTTCCTTTGTTTGGATGTCGTCTTCTAGCAGTCTCACCATTTGATCATCACCTCCCTCAAAACGCGCTCGCTGAATTTGTTTCGCCATAAATGAGCACGCTCAGCGACGAGTCTGCTGTTACGGCGGCGGCAAGGTCGCGCTCGGATTTTTCAACAATTGGATGGGCGTGCGCCGTTATCGCAGCAGACCAGGCTGGCCGCTGTTTAAGTCGCGAATAGTAAGCCGTAACCGCATCGATCTCACCGACCTGCTCAAACCAAGCGAGCCATCCCGTCTCATCGAGGCGCAGCAAGAGACACGCAAGGGTGACGTCCGCCAAGCTATACTGCTCGCCCAAAATCCAATCGCCATCCTGCGCGTTCAAGGCATCATTCAAAGTGTTCAGATGGGCCCGCATATAGTCGCGGCTTGCGTGCATCATTTTACGTATTGGTTTCTGCGACATCATCCGACGCAAACCGAGCAATTTGGACATCGTGAACAAAGCCGGGCGCTTTTTGTCGAAGTGGAACAGAAAGCCGATCAAGATGTTTCGAAGCGGGATATAGCGGATTGTCGACACGAACATTGGCAGTGTAAGTCCCGGAATGCATGATCCGGCTTTGTCTTGCATCCCGGCCAATGCGTCATCGCTAGAGATCGAACAAAAGTTCAGCCACGTATTCATACGTTCGAGGAGGGCAGCGTCTTCCGGCACCAGTTTCGGCGCATCAGGTTCAGCAATGCTCGCGGCATAGGTCAGTATATCATCCGACTCGTAAACTGGATGTCCGTCGTGCACGAGTGTCGGCACCAGACCAGATGGGTTCACCTTCAAATAGGCCGGACTGATGGTCTGGTACCACCCGGTCTCGATCAGATCGATAGCATGATGTTTCGTCTCGAGACCAAGCTCTGAGAGCACCAGACGCGCCTTCCGCGAGCAATGCGAAAAGCTGTTACTATAGAGCTCAATCTTCTGGCTGTGCGCGAGCGAAACCGTCCGATCTATCCCGCCTATAACCGGATGGATTTTGCGTCGTCGCTTTTCGATTAGGAACCAAAGCAAGAGCGCCGCAAATAGGCCGATCAGGATGAACGATACAGGGCTCATCAGCTCTGCTTCTTGCTGGTCCAGAATTTCAGCATCCTTAAAGTGACGCCGTCACGCACGAAAATAAGATGATAGAGCGCCGCGATCACGTGCAGAACGATCAGCGCAATGATCGCTTTGGTCGCCAATTCATGGAAGCCGCGGAACAAATAGAATGCAGCGCCTTCGCCATTGCCATCACCAAACGCGAACGCCCCAAAGGGAGCAACGATAGAGTTCGCGTTGATCGCAGAGAAAATGCCCGAAACGATCAAAAACCCAATAAGAAAATACAACGCCCAATGCGCGAAATGGGCTAGGTGCTTTTGCCAGCCCAGCATTTCGGTGGGCAATGCTGGGGCGCCATTTCGCCAGCGCAGAAATAGTCGGATGATGAACAGGATCGCGACAATCGTGCCGACCGTCGCATGGTCGCTGCGAGATTCAAACCGGTCCGCGTCGGTCATGATACCGCTAAACTTTTGCGCGATGAACAGGTCCGCCATGATCATTAGCGCGATCAGCCAATGCAGTACTTTTTGTGCGATTGAATAGTCCGCTCTTTGAGCCCGATTTGCCATGTTTTATATCCTCCCCAGGACGGTCATTCAGTCTTCTTGGACAACAAGGTTTCTCTGTGTTCCCAGATCGATTACGCCGTCGAGCGAGCGAATTTTCGCTTCAACGGTCTGCCCGGCTCGCAAGTATTGCGGCCGCTTTTCTTGCGCTTTCAGGAAGAGCTGCCACTTCTTCGCTTCAGGCAGTAAGGCAGCGAGCTTTTGCTTGCCAGGAGACGGCACGGACAGTGCGCAACCCGCCGGCGTGCCGGTGGCGAGCAGGTCACCTGTGGCAAAATCCTGTAAGCCGGAGAGCTCGTTCAGCGTCTCAACTGGCTTGAAAACCAAGTTCTGTGTATTGTCATTCTGTCTCACTTCAGCGTCGACGGTGAGCGTCAGTTGAAGCTTGAACAAATACTCGAAATCTTCTGGCTCAAGCAAACAGAGCCAAGGCCCGACGGGACCAAACGTTCGATAACTTTTGCCCTTATAGAATTGCATTTGCGGGATCTGAATATCGCGCGCGGAATAGTCATTGACGATGACCAATCCAGCGACAAATTCCGGCAGGTCCGCTTCGGTCAAGGTCACGGGGCCGGACATTTCTTTTCGCAAGACCAAGCCGAGTTCGATCTCATAATCGAGGAAACGAACATGCTTCGGAATGATCACCGGACTATCTGCAGCGACGATGCAGCTCTGCGCCTTGGTGAAGATCATATTGTAATGCTTGGCGTCCGGGTTCATGCCCGACTCGATCATGTGCTGGCGATAATTCGCGCCCTGGCAGACAAATTGCTGATTGCGCGTGACCGGACTGAGCAGTGTCACGTCTGCCAGCGGGATCGCGGCGCCGTCTAGCGCTTTCAAAGCGCTCACAGTGGTGCCTTCGATCAGATCACCCGTTGTCTCGAACGCGTTAGGGATCGCGATCAGCGCGTCTTCACGGACGACGCCCCATTTGATTTCGTTTTGATGCTCAAAGCGAGCGACATTGATCGGCATCTTCGCGTCCTCAGTTTTTCGGATTGCGCCGGAAAAAGCGCTTCAAACGGGCGTTCATCGCCATCACGAAGCCAACAGTTTTCGGCCCTGGTGCACCTTTTCCGGACAGGACCGGGCTCGGCGCGCCCCATTGGACTGAAAGCAAATCGTTCACAGAGGCTTTGTTCGAACCATCTTCGGCGGTGAACAAATCGCCATCCGTCCAATGCTCGAGTTCATGACCCCACGGATCGCGCCAATAATCGAAAATCTGGCTGCCAAGGATATGTCGTCCAACGCCCCACGCGGCATCACGCTTCTTGGATTTGAGATGGGCGTGGCCAAGCATTAGATCATCCAAATTGGCAACCTCGAACGCGGCATGCATGAAGCCTGCTTTTTGCGGCAATTGGGCGAGAAACAAAGTGTGATGGTCGGTCGGCTGATCGCCGCGGTCGCAGCGCATAAAGGCGCCGACGGCAACATTTGGCGCGGCTTCGATTTCGTCTGATGTGATGAAGCCGAAACGCTCTTTGTACCAGGCCTCGGAACGCCGGAAGTCCGAAACGTTCAGCACGCAATGACCGAGGCGCATCACATGTGACGGTCCTGGCTCAAGTCGAATCGTGTCGCGTTGACGTGGCCGGCTCTTCGCAGAGTTTCGCACCGGCTCGTCTGGTGGCGCGCTCGGTGAATGGCTCGTCTGTCCAGCGACCACTTCGACCAGGAAACCATCTGGGTCGGTCAGGCGCACACATTTGCCGCCGCCCGGCGTGTTGAGATCTTCGATGGAAACGCCTTCCGACGCTGCTAACTTTTCCAGATCGGAAATCGATTCAGCGCGCAAACCCAGGGCTTGAAAATCTGGCTCGCCTTGAGCTGTGGCGTGATTGAACGGCACGCCATCACTGCCTCGAGCATAGAGGCTACCGTCTTCGGCCATCTCAGTATCGAGACCAAACTCTGTTAGAAAAACCTGCATCTTCGTCAGGTCGGGCGCACTAAACCGGACGTGCGCGATATCTTCAATCTTGATGATACCCATAGCGGGAAAGCCCTCGCAAAAAGAGTTGACTAAATGGTCAGTTATAGTAATTGACTTTCTAGTCAACTCTTTTCGGAGATCCGTTCTTGGCCACTGAAAAACGCGAGAGCAGAGCTTTCCGTACGCGATCTGCCCTGATCGCAGCCGGTGTCGATCTGATCGCGGATCGCCCATTGGAGGCGATCCCGATCGACGACTTGGTCTCGACGGCTGGCGTTGGAAAGGGAAGTTTTTTCAATCATTTCAGAGACAAAAGTGGGTTCTCTGAAGCGATAGCCTTAGAGATTCGAGCGGAAATTGAAACCAGAATCGGGACCGCAAATCATGGTGTAAGCGACCCGTTGAAACGGTTCGCGGGTGGCATGCAGAGCCTCACCGATTATGCCTTGACCCATCGCAAAGAAACTATCGCATTGCTGCGAACATCGGTTGGGTTTACGTCTCGCGATCATCCATTGAATGAGGGCGTCCGCGCGGACATAGACGCCTGTATCACTGCCGGATTGATGCGCAAAGAAGCTGCAAGAACCGGTGTGATGTTTTGGATTGGCCTGTCCAGCGCGATGGTCGCGAACGTTCTGGAAGACGAGCTGAGCCGCCAACGCGCATCTGAGAAACTGGAACAAATCCTGTTGTTCGGACTTATTGGCTTAGGCGCACCAGAAGACAAAGCTGCGAAAGTCGCTGAAGACGCCGCGTACGCCCTTCGGCACAACCAGCCAGAGCACAAAGATCCGAACAGCGAAAAACCGTCAATATAGACAGACACCGGGAGCCGGGGAATGAGTAGACCAGGGTCAGGGATGAGTTCGATCGACTGTTAGCTGCTAAGACGACATCACGATATAGCGCACATGGGTAGCAAGGACGGGTGCATCCGACATCGCACCCGTCATTCAGCGCTACCACCCAGTGCTAGATACAGGGCTATTCTTGTCTCTAGCAATTGCTGTTGGATGGAGAGAAGCGCGCTATCCGCTTGAAAGCTGCGTTGCCGAAATGTCAGGACATCAAGCAAGTCGATGTCACCGGCGCGGTATTGTATTTCCGCTAGATCGAGTGTCTCTCGTGCTGCTCTGGCCCGCGTTTCAGTATAGGTCTGTCGCTGCCTCAGCGCCTTCAGGTTTTGCAGAAAGACTTCGACTTCCTGATATCCGGAAAGCACGGTCTGACCATATAAAGCCAGAGCCTGGCGCTGGGTTGCGTTGGCAGCGTCGAGGCGTGCTTTCGTGAGGCCTCCATCGAAAAGGGAATTTGCCAGGCTGGCGCCTATGGAATAGCTCAACGAAACTGGATCAAATAGAGAAGCCGGGTTCGAAGCACCAGCTGTGACTCCCGTCGACAGAGATAGCTCGGGCCATCGTCGCGCCTCCAAAACCCTGGTGGCAGAAAAAGCACTCAAGACGTCATATTCGGCGGCAAGAATATCTGGCCGCCTCGAAAGCAATTCAATTTGTGCTCCGATGCCCATATTTTCAGGAATGCTTGGAAACGCATCGGAAACTTCAATATCTCCGTTGGGGTAGCGGTTAAGAAGAGTTTGCAGAGAGATGGCATTGCTCGTGCGCAGCGCAGTCGCAGCAACCACATTATCCTGCGCGCCTGCGACATCGGATTCTGCGAGGACCACTTCGACGCGTGATGCGGCGCCGAGGTCGTAGCGGGTTTGAACGACACGCAAAGTCTCTGTTTGGGCGGCAAGCGTTTCGGTCGATAATTGCAGTTGTTTTTTCGCCTCTACCAACGAAATATAGGCGCGCGCAACATTCGCGATCAGCGATTGACGTGTGCTTTTGTATATGGCTGCAGTGCTTTGCAAATCATATTGATCACTGAGTATTCCAGACCGAATTGCGCCCCAAAGGTCTGCTTCCCAGCTCGCCGATAATGAACTCGAATAGCGGTCATCGAAATTATCCCCATCTACGTCGCCGCCGCCTGATGCTCCCAGGCTTCCAGTTATCGTCGGAAGCAAGCCGGCCTTTGATTGTGCGACCACAGCGCGTGCTCGATTCAGATTTTCTGCACTTGCCCGAAGGCTGGGGTTGCGTTCGAGTGCTTCCTCTATGAGCTGTTGTAATTGATCGTCTTCTATGAGGTCTGCCCAGTCGTCAGCAATCTGTTGATCAAAGCCCGCACCGAAAGCCCAGCGGTCGGGGGCATCAATCGCCGCAATTTCGTTCTGTAATGCCGGTGCTGCCGTCTCTTCGGTCGGCAAACTGCTGCAGGCGCTGAGCCCTGCAATCAAACTGCCAGCAAGCATGGCTGGCACATGTCTTTTAATCATAGCGAAGTGCCTCAATAGGGTTCAGCTGAGCGGCTCGCCGGGCTGGAAAAAATCCGAAAAACAAACCAACGAGGACGGAAGCGCCGATCGAGATCAAGGCAATTGTCGGCGAAATCTCCACCGGAAAATCTCCGAGAGTAGACGCCAGTTCTGCAGCGCCGATGCCCAGCACAGATCCGATCACTCCGCCAATCAAACAAAGACCTAGCGCCTCAATTAGGAACTGCCCCAGTATATCTACCTGGCGCGCACCGATGGCCATTCGTAACCCAATTTCACGCGTCCGCTCTGTCACGGACACAAGCATGATATTCATCACGCCGACGCCGCCAACAATCAATGATACAGCCGCGGTGAAGGCCAGCAAAACGCCGAATGTGGACTGGGTGCTAGACCGTGCACGGATGAAGTCCGCGATGTTGAAAACTCTGAAGTCATCGTCTGCACCGGCGCGTATACGTCTCAAGGTTCGCATTCGGGTTTCAAGTTCTTCCTGCGCGAGCTCCATATCGTAGCCTGGCGTGACCCCAACTTCGATGGCGGCGACATAATTCGGTGTTGTTGGATGGCCGCCCAATACACGGTTACGGGCTGTTCCAATCGGGATAATCACAACATCATCTCGGTCATTGCCGAAATTCGACTGGCCTTTGGATTGGAGCACCCCGATCACACTCAAGGGGACATTATTGACGCGAATGCGTTGACCGATGGCACTAGAGCCTTCGAACAGATTATCGGCGATGGTTTGTCCAATTACAGCGAAAGCTTCAGACCCGTTGATGTCAGCCGTGTCGAGCACTCGCCCTTCATCCGCTCGCCAATCCTGAGTTATAAAATAGTCAGCATTGACGCCCTGAACGCTTGTCGACCAGTTCAATTCACTCGCCACGACGTTTCCGGTTCCATTGATGCGCGCTGTCACGGCTTGAACGTAGGGTTCGTCACGTAGTGCTTCGACTGTCGCATCAACAAAGGGTTGATCCGAGGCGGCCCCTCCTGAACGCCCGCCGCGGCGGCTGGCACCTGGTCTAATGTTTAGGTTATTGGCGCCCAATGCAGAAATTTGGGCATCGACCTGACGCGCAGCACCCTCGCTGATTGCCATCATCGCCATCACAGAGGCGACGCCGATCATGATCCCGAGCATGGTTAGAAAACTGCGCAACGGATTTGCAAGCAAGGCTTCGATTGCGGATCTAAGAGCGACACCTATTTTCATGATGTCCCTCTCAAGTCGCTTTCAATCTCGCCATCCCTGAAGAGAAGTTGGCGGGCGGCATAATCTGCGACGTCCTGCTCATGGGTGACCAGAATGACTGTGATGCCCTCTGCGTTAAGGTCGGTCAGAAGCGCCATAATCTCTTCTGAGGTTTTCGTATCCAAGGCACCTGTTGGTTCATCAGCCAGAATGATCGAAGGTGAACCTGCAAGCGCTCGAGCGATCGCGACACGTTGCTGCTGCCCCCCTGACAATTGCATAGGACGGTGGTCCATTCGATCTGCCAGCCCGACCAATTCGAGACAATGCGCCGCTCGAGCTTCGATATCCTCTGTCGGGACGCGCGAATAGCGCAGGGGTAGTTTGACATTGGTCAAAGCGCTGGCGCGCGCGAGCAAATTGAACTGCTGAAACACAAACCCGATCTTGGCATTGCGAAGGCCGGCAAGGTCGTCGCTGCTGAGGCTAGAAAGATCTCGGTTTTCGATTTTCAAGACGCCAGAGCTCGGAACATCAAGAGCACCGATTAAATTCATCAAGGTCGATTTTCCAGAACCGGAAGGTCCCATGATCGCCGTCATTTCACCGCGCTGAAATTCAACGCTAACACCGCGCAGGGCATGGACCTCTTGAGTCCCCATGATGTAGGTCTTGGTGACATTCTCGCAAGCAATCAAAGCGTGACTCTGCGGATCTGATTGTTGTGGCATTCTACTTAGCCTGCTTCCTGGTTGACGAGCACGCGGGTTACGAATTCGTCGCCCGGTTCTGCACCTCGCAGGATTTCTGCCCAGGTATCGTCTTGCAGACCGATGATCAGCATCCGGGGTTCCAACGCTCCAGACGCGGTTTCAATGTAAGCCTCAACGCGCGTTGTTGTCGGGCGCTGGTTCTGTGCAGCCTTGATTATTTTTAGTTCGTCCGGCGTTAGATACTCAGAGAAAACTTTATTCTGGATCGATCGAATGCGTTGGCGAATGGCATTTCGATCCACCGGTCGGCCATTGCCCGTCGGGCGTTGAATTTGCTGCATCGCCTCGCGCATTGCCGTCTCGATTTCGGCGGTTCGCTCAGGGTTTAGGTCAAGGGCTTCAAGCGCGCGCGACGCGCTGCCCCGACCACCTGGGCCGCCTTGACGACGCTGCTCTTGCTGGGCCTCGACTACTTCCGGTCCATTCGATGGCGGGCGAAAGCGGACTGCCGCGTCTGCGATACGCATCACATCCTGGCGCTTATCAACGGTGATTTCGACGTTTGCCGTCATGCCCGGCAGCAGCCGGCCATTGCGGTTCTGAGCAGCGATAACGACTGTGTACGTCACGACGTTTTGCAACACTTCAGACGCCAGGCGCACTTGCTCGACTTCGCCAGCGAATTGTTCTTCCGGGTAGGCATCTACTGTGAAAGTCACTGCGTCACCAGAATTGATGCCACCAATATCGGCCTCGACGACGGCCGCATCAATCCGAATATCCTCTAGATCCTGCGCGATTGTGAATAGGATTGGGGCCGAAAAGCTCGCCGCAACAGTCTGACCAACATCGACGTCTCTTGAGATCACTACCCCATCAATCGGCGATCGGATAATTGTACGTTCGAGATCGACTTTGGCGGACCGTAGTGATGCTTCACGCTGAGATAAAGTGGCGACTGAGCTGCGCAGTTGAGCGCGGTTTACGTCCAAATCAGCTTGGGCAACAGCGAGGGCTCTTTCATTGTCTTCAAGGGTGGACTCTGCGGTCGCGTCCGCGGCAAACAGGGCTTCCTGTCGCGCATATTCTTTTTCTGCTTGATCGAGAGTCGCCTCTGCCCGTGCAATATTGGCCTGCTGCACCGCCATTGCGGCCCGCGCGCTGGATACATCCGCCTCGGCCGACTCCACTCTGGTTTCAAACGTTTGTGGATCAATCCTGGCGATGATGTCGTCTGACCGAACTTCTGAATTATAGTCGGCGTTAAGTTCAATGATCTGTCCAGAAACTTGTGAGCCAACTTCAACAGTCGTCAATGCCCGCACCGAGCCGCTCGCAGAGACCAGCTTGGCGACTTCTCCAGTCTCTACAATTGCAGTCTCTATCGAGAAGTCACTTGGGCCCGCTGAAGACCGCGCATTTGCGACGACGAACCAAGTCGCAGTGATCGCAAGCAGCGCTACAATTACTATAATAACAGGCCTGTTGAAACGCACGGTGGAGCTCTCTTTCTGGATTAGGTCTTCTTTAAACGGTGCAGGAAGTGTTATCCGTCGCAAGCCGCGTACGAATATTTATTCACAACTGTCACAATTACAGGGCGCGAGATATAGTTAGTCCAGCATTCGCGTAGATTGTGTTAGCTCGTCCACCACGAGAAGGCGACCGAACGAGCGCCCGCTTTCAGTGAGTTAAGTCTCTGAACTTAAATCTTATTTTGCTCGAAATTCGGAAACTGCAAGCATCACAATTGGTGCGGGTTTTAGCAGCTAAGCTGATGCCCGGGTTGCGTTGTTTGCAGGCCTAAAATTGGATCTACCGACAAGGATTGCTGCGCTGCCAACGAGCACAATGAGTGCAATCTGGACGTAGCGAAAGAGTGCTCCTCCATCGAATGGGCCCGGATTTACGATCAAGTATATGCAGGGGGTTAACCCGGCCATTCCCCAAGTGGCAAATCGGTGAACACGCACTCGCCAGGACTGGTTGGTCAGAGCGCTTAACACTGACAAACCAGACAATAGAAATCCTGTGCCCAACGCGAACAAACCCAAATAGACCAGTTTGCAGGTGGCCGCGACCGAGAGCGGCGAGAAGGCATAAATGTTTGATGCGATAGGCCATGCAAAGATACGCGCCACCCAAATTTCCCACATCCACACGAACAATACTGCCAACACGCTAAACCCGATTTCCGAGCTTAGCCTGGTCGAAGATGCGTTACTCCATCCCAAACGAACTAAACCGGGTAGGGACCGTAATACCGAGATTTCATAAACCCATTGGCTGTGGCGCGCCGAGACAGCTTGTTCTTCTAGATCTCCGGCGATCGCCTCACCAAGCTGTGGGCCGGCAAAGAACAGGATCAGCCACTCCGAGAGTGTTACGCCCGGTTTCTCGCTCATGCCTGCGCCCCTTTGATCCATGCCGGCAGACCTTGCATCATTTGATGAAGGGCAACCGATGATCTCTCTACTTGGGCCCGGCCTTCAGTTGTGACTTCGAAGAAGCGTTTCGCGCGACCGCCGCGCACGGCTGATGCTTCGCCCATATGGGCCCGTACATACCCCTTCTTTTCGAGCCTGTTTAGAGTTGCGTAGAGCGCGCCAGCAGAGACGTCGCGGCCCGTTCGACGATCGATCTCATTGATGATCGAAACGCCGTATGCCTCTTCGCCAAGACGCATCAACGCGCCGATTACAATCAGCTCAAACTCACCGAGAAATTTTTCATTTGGCATTTGACAAATCCATTTATTCTGTTTTGTAGAATAAATATAGAGCTCGGTCAATGGAGCGAGACAAACCGAAAAGGGATCGAAGAATGAACTGGATTTCCGGGTTAAAAAAGCTTGCATTGATCATCGTTTTTAGCGTCCACGCCCCGGCTTTCGCGGAAAGCCGGATCGACCATTTAACCGTCTTCTCCGACGCCTTTGAGGGGAACAAGATAGGTGTTCGTTCGACCCGCGACGTGCAGGTATTTCTGCCGCCCGCATACGAAGACACCGATCACGCTTACCCAGTGTTGTATTACCTTCACTCTTTTTTCGAAGACGAGACGGCTTTGTTCGAAACTTATGGCGCCAAAGCCCGTTTGGATGAGGCGATGGCCTCGGGTTCGCTTGACCACGTGATTGTCGTCGCCGCCGATTTCAACACACCTGTCGGTGGCGGGTTTTACACCTCATCCCCGGTTACGGGGGACTGGCTCACCTTCATCGCCGAAGACCTGGTTACTTCGATTGACGACACCTATCGCACTTTGCCGCGATCGGGTTCGCGCGGCATATTTGGTCACCATGCCGGCGCCTACGGAGCGATCCGCACTGCTTCGAGACGACCGGACGTTTTCGGGGTTGTCTATGGCATGCACCCCGTCGCCACAGGGCATGGAAATATACTCATGCAATCACGCCCGGACTGGGATGCGCTGGGCGAGATGACCTCAATTGAGGAGTTGGAAGGAAATTTTCTGAATCAGATTTTCACGATCATTTATCAGGCCAATCTTCCCAACCCAGATCGGCCGCCGCTCTATTTCGATCCCCCGGCTCGGCGAGAAGATGGCGCGCTGATCATGGACGCCGTTCTGACTGAGAAACTTCAGCAAGGCTTCTTTCTAGAACGCCATGTAGGTCAGTATGCCGAGAACTTAAAATCACTAAGAGGTTTCAAATTTGATTGGGGCCGTCATGATGGCAATCAAGACCATGTCTATTCCAATCAGTTCTACTCTCGGAAGCTAAACGAGTTTGGTGTGCCGCATGAGGCTGAAGAGTATAATGGCGGTTGGGGTGATGGCATGTTCAATGAGCGAGGTCGGTTAGAGACAGATGTCCTACCGTTTTTTCAGCGCTACTTAGATTTTGAGGAAACAGAATGATGATGATTTTGGCCCGGACCCCCTTGCTTCTGATCGCGTCGATAGTGCTTGCACTAGCCTCTCCCTTCGCGTCGGCGGGAGAGGTGACAAACCACAAGTTCCACTCGGATGCTCTCGGGCACGATTATGCCTACGTCGCGTACGTGCCGGATGGTTATGATCAAGCCAACGCAAATTACCCGGTGGTTTATCTGCTCCATGGCTCACTGGGGAACGAGCATGTCTGGACCGAATTTGTTGAAACTGAACGCATACTGGACGATCTGATTGAGTCCGGAGCAATCCCACCCACCTTAGTGATCATGCCTGGATCTTTAAGCTGGTGGGCAGATGGCTTCAATGAGCCCGCGGCGACAGCCTTTATGGAGGACTTGATTCCGCACATCGATGCCAACTGGCGCACAATCGCCGCGCCGCAATCTCGAGTCATTGGCGGGCTGTCCGCAGGAGGGTTTGGTACGGTCAATTTGGTGATGAAACACCCTGATCAATTTGCTGCGGCCCTGGCGTTCTCTCCGGCTTCATATGCTGGACTCCCACCCGAAGGCTCGTCAGCATGGACGCATCCGACCTTCCAGGATGCAGAGGGGAATTTTGATCCTGACCTTTGGCATCGTCTGAATTATGAATCCCTGATTGGTGCCTATACCGAGCAGGATGTCGTGGTTCCGTTTTATATAAATTCTGGCGATCATGACGCATTAGACATCGCTTACCACGCCGCCATTCTGTTCCAGCGGCTCCGCGAGCACCAAGTCGACCAAGTTGAATATCGCGTCGTTGACGGAGGACACGAATGGCCGGTCTGGATTGAAACCCTTCCGGAAGCGCTCGAGTTTGCATTCCAACATGTCGAAGTTGAGGTCGCGCCCCGCATTGATACCAATCCATTTGCACGCTTTGCTGGCACCTGGACGCTTAAGGACGATTTGTTCCGGCAAGTTTGGGATGGCAGCACGGTCGAAGAATTGACCCTCCCAAATCACATGACCAACTGCCGCGAGCTCAATACCAATCAGAGTCTTTTGTGCGTGGTCGATGCTGGCGGCCTCAAAGGTCAAATTTACTGGGCCAAGCCTGAAGATGGGGACGAGGTTTCTCACCTCTCACAATTCGGCACCTCGCGGATCGGTTCGGGAAACGGGGCATTTACGAACGATGATACGCTTGAACTCAAAATCTCATTCTCTGACGAACCCGACGGCACCTATCGGGTTTATGTCTATTCCTGGGTTTCAGACGATGAGTATGAACTCATGTCACGCCAATACGCTGCCGACGGAGCCCCCACAGGGAATTGGTATGGCGGGACTTTCGTGCGTGCCAATGCCTCGCCTGAATGAAGACCGAGTGGTGGTGTCAGTCTAACGCGAACCCGTCTCCAGCATCCGATTTCATGCCCTTGGCTTAGGCAGCGAGAAGTTCCCGCCATTCCAGAAGGGCGGCGGTTCGAAGGTCTTTGAATCTCGTTCTTCGTTCGATGTTTCTCTGATGATGGTGCTGTCAGTCTAATGCGAACTGGTCTCCAGCATCCAATTTCGTATCTGTGACTTAGGCAGCGAGAAGTCCACGCCACTCGACCAGAGCGGCGTGTCGGAGATCTTTGAACCTGGTTCTGCGCTCGATGTTTCTCTGATGGTTGAAGTGGTTGTGGACGGACGAATGGACCGAGACGAATTTCTGCAGAGTTCGCATTTGTCGAAATCTGAGCATGACGCGTTCTCGCCTTCGAAATGGCAGATGAGAGTTTTCGGCCCGGTTGTTCGCCCACCTCGCGGTTTCCTGTCGCTCTTCGTTTCCAATCACTTTCATGGCGGCTCGGTATGAAGCTAAGCGGTCGGTCACAATCACTTCCGGATTGCCATATCGCTTCATCGCTTTCTTCAGAAACGTAAGCGCAGCCTTGCGATTCCGCCGTTTGGTGACGAAGCACTCCAACACTTCGCCTTCATGGTCGACTGCGCGCCAAAGGTAATGCTGCTTGCCGTTGATCTTGACGAAGACCTCGTCCAAGTGCCATCGCCATTGCGGACTTTGCCGCATAGATTGCGATCGCTTCTTTCGGATCTCTGATGCGAACATGGGGCCGAAACGGTTCCACCAATGGCGCACACTTTCATGACAAACATCGATCCCGCGCTCGTGGAGCAAGTCTTCAACGTTGCGAAGCGAAAGCGGAAATCTGACATACATCATCACCGCGAGCCGGATGATTTCGGGCGACGTATTGAAGTAGCGAAATGGATTCTTGGGTATGCCACCAAGATTAAAGTCAGGGCAGGGCGATCTCAACCGTTTTTAGTCTGACAGTACCGAGCAGGGAATTCGCCTTTAAAGTCCAATAAATTCAGAGCGCTGCCGTGTGCCTAGGCGCCCAAAAACAGCCGAATCCCAGAAAATTCCCTGTAAATCCGAATATAACAGGGAATTTTTCCCTGATAACTGACCAAATAAAATCGCGGCGGAGACTAAGGCATATGTATTGTCCAATTGTCTCCGTTTGACGGAGAACGCGCTGGAAATGCTCGCTGATATGGGGTATAAGTCCCGGAATAGTCGGGACTATTTTTAGGTCTCAGATTTTCCCTGAAAATGGCCTGACTGCGTGGCGGAGAGGAAGGGATTCGAACCCTCGATACGCTTATCACGTATACTCCCTTAGCAGGGGAGCGCCTTCAGCCACTCGGCCACCTCTCCGCGAGGTGAAAATCCCTAATTATATCGCCGCGCAAAGGCAAGCGCGGATGTGGCGCTTAAAGCGGCTTTTCGCACATGCTCTTGCATGACGTCGCGGGCGGGCCTATTCCGGCAAAATGAATAAGATCACTTTGCACAAGGGCGATTTGCCCGCCGGGCTAGAGCTCGGACCGATAATCGCCGTTGATACAGAGGCTATGGGCCTGAACCCGGTTCGGGATGCTCTTTGTGTCGTTCAAATATCATCCGGGGATGGATCGGCGCACGTCGTGCAGCTGGAGCGCACCTATAATTGCCCAAACTTAAAGGCAATGATGGCGGACGAAGCGATTTTGAAGATCTTTCATTTCGCACGGTTTGATGTGGCGATGATGAAAAAGTGGCTCGGCATTACTTGCGCGCCGATTTGGTGCACGAAAATCGCATCGAAATTGTCTCGCACGTATACGGACCGGCATGGTTTGAAAGATGTAACGCGCGAGCTGATTGGTGCGAATATGGATAAATCCCAGCAATCGTCTGATTGGGGCGCAGCTGAGCTGACCGATCAGCAACTGCAATATGCCGCGAGCGATGTCCTGCATTTGCATGATATCCGTACGGGGCTGCTGGCCATGCTCGAGCGTGAGGGCCGGGTTGACTTGGCGCAGGCCTGCTTTGACTTTCTGCCTGTACGAGCCGATCTGGATTTGCAGGGCTGGGATGAGACGGACATCTTTGCCCACAGTTGATCAGCTCTTGCGAGAGTGTGACGGAACTGTCATGTCAGAACTCTGTTCTCGCTGAAGTTTTTGGCATAGTAGAGTATAATGAACGCAGCCCATACCGAGATGCTCGCCCGCTGGGCCCCGCAACGCCAAATGACGTTGGCGCAGGCGCGTCGGCGATCATCTTTTGTCAGCATATTGCGGGTCATCTTCGTCGCCGGCGCCGCGATCTCTGCGGGTGTCATTATCGGACCGATCGTCGCAACGACGTTGAGCGGCGCAGGCCAGCAAATTGATAAGTTCGCCAGCGATGAAGTCGTCACGATGGTGAATGCGCGCTTTACCGGCCGCAATATATCAGGCGAGGCCTATGTGATCACGGCCGAAGAAGCACGACGTCGCCGGGCCGATCCCAGTGTTATCAATCTTACCAATCCAAGACTGGTCGACGATAAGGGCACGCAAGTCAGCGCTCCGGTCGGTGTGTTCTATCAGAATGAAGAATATCTAGATCTGTTCCAGGATGTAAAAGTTCGCGACGCGGAAGGGTATGAATTCACCACAACGGCAGCGCGGGCTTTTGTTCAAAGCGGACATATACAAGGTTTAGAGCCGCTGAACGGCATTGGCCCTCTTGGCGATGTGCGCGCAGACTCGTATGAAATTGAAGACGAGGGTGATCGCATCATATTTCGTGGCAACGTGGATATGACGATATACCCAGATGGAAAAGAAGATACCGAGACGACTGAAACTGAAGAGTAGAGCATGACTCAGACAAAACTGATTGCGGCGATTGGGGCAGTGGCCCTGCTAGTAGGCGGAACCGCGTCCGCCCAAGTTTCAGGCGAGGGCGGCCCGATTCGGGTTAATGCGGATCGCTCGGAAGTGCTCGATAAAGAACGCAAAGTTCTGCTCATTGATAATGTTGATATCACCCAGGGCACCGCGCGGCTGAGATCTGATCTTGTGACACTCGAATATGGCGGCGGCGGGGACACGACAACGACCGGCCTCGGCTCCAGTTTTGGGGATATTCGTACGATGACGGCGCGCGGGAATGTTTTTTACATCACCCCTGATCTGAAGGCGAACGGTGATGTTGGGGTCTATGTTGCCTCCACCGACACGATCACAATGACCGGCAATATTATCCTCGTGCGAGGTGATGATGTTGCGAAAGGCGAGCGCCTGACCATAGAATTAGCAGCTGGAAGAACAACGCTGGATGGCGGCGGTAGCCAAGTAAACATGGTGATTGTGCCCGGCGAAGAAGACGGTCGATAAAATTCCATCTATCGGCATAAACGGATTTTAAGTCTGTTATTGTAAGTGGTTAAGCTCAGGGCTAATCACTAAGGAGCTGAAACATATGGACAAGACTGGCCAAGGCCTCGTCGCAACCGGACTCGCCAAGTCATTTGGCAAGCGTCAGGTTGTCCATGATGTTTCGCTGAGTTTGCAGCGGGGCGAAGTTGTTGGGTTGCTCGGACCCAATGGCGCGGGGAAAACCACGTGTTTCTACATGATCATGGGCCTTATCGGCGCTGATGATGGAATGATCCACATAGACGGCGCAGATGTAACGGCATTGCCGATGTATCAGCGCGCTCGCCTCGGCCTGGGCTATTTGCCCCAGGAAGCGAGCATCTTTCGCGGTATGAATGTTGAAGAGAACATCATGGCCGTGGTTGAGCTTGTCGAGAAAGATAAGTCCGATCGGCAGAACCAAGTCGACTCGCTGATGGAAGAGCTGCACATTTCGCATCTGCGCGATCAGCCTTCAACCAGTCTGTCCGGTGGTGAGCGCCGCCGCGTCGAAATCGCGCGCGCTCTGGCCTCGCGGCCCGCCTTTATGCTTCTGGACGAGCCGTTTACCGGCATCGATCCACTCGCAATCTCCGACATTTCGGATCTGGTTGGGTATTTGAAAAGCCGCGGCCTTGGGGTTCTGATTACAGACCACCAGGTTCGTGAGACCCTGCAAATCGTCGATCGAGCTTCGATCATTTATGAAGGCAGCGTGTTGTTCGAGGGAGCCCCTGATGAGGTTCTGAACAATGATGATGTCCGCCGAGTTTATCTCGGTCAGAGATTTGCGGCGTAGAGGGCGAAACAATGAGTGCCTATCAACGTTTAGATATGCGCCAGGGACAATCCCTGGTGATGACACCGCAGCTGCAGCAAGCCATCAAACTCTTGCAGCTTTCCAATATGGAACTTGCCGAATTTGTTGCCGAAGAGATTGAGCGCAATCCGCTTCTGGAACGCACTGAAAACGCTGCGCCGACAGAGTTCGAGGGTGAAGTCGATAAATCCAAAGGTCGCGACGAGCTTTCGCTCGACGGTTCTGAGGGCATGGCGAACGCTCGCGATGCTGTCGATGCCTCCGATGGTGACATGTATGAAGCCGGCACTGGATCCGACGAAGCGCGCACCGCGAACAGTCAATCCGGACCGTCAGCGAGCACAGACTGGTCGTCTGTCGGTTCTGGTCGCGGCGTCAGCGATGACTACGATTTCGAAGGCTCGCTCACGAGTGAGAAATCGCTGCATGAGCACCTGCACGATCAACTCGCCATGGCTGGTCTTAGCCAAGCGGATAGCTTGATTGGGGCGCGTCTGATTGACGAGACCGATGATACTGGTTTCTGCAAAGTCGAGATGGATGAAGTTGCAAAACTTCTCGGGGCCGATCCAGCCAATGTTGAGGCTGTGCTCCAGGTTTGTCAGGGTTTTGACCCAACCGGCGTCATGGCGCGTGACCTCACGGAGTGCCTTGCGCTCCAATTGAAAGAGCGTGACCGCCTAGATCCGGTTATGCAGGCTTTCCTGGAAAATCTGCACCTGGTGGCCAAGCATGACATTAAGGCGCTGACCGATATTTGCGGCGTCGACAAAGAAGATGTCATGGACATGCTGGCTGAGCTTCGCACGCTTAACCCGCGCCCAGCCTCTGGATTTTCGACCGAAGCGACGATCGCTGTTGCCCCGGATGTTTTCGTTCGTGAGATGCCGAATGGTATGTTCGCGGTTGAGCTGAATAGCGAAACTCTGCCGCGCGTTCTTATGGACAAAGCTTACTATGCTGAAGTCAGCGCCCTGCCGATGCGTGACAATGAGAAAGAGTTTATTTCCGAGTGTGCGGCGAACGCGACTTGGTTGATCAAATCTCTCGATCAGCGTGCGCGTACGATCCTGAAAGTCAGTAGCGAAATCGTCCGCCAACAAGATGCCTTCTTCGCTCATGGCGTTGCGCATCTGCGGCCGCTAAACCTCAAGCAGGTTGCTGATGCCATTGAAATGCACGAATCGACCGTCAGCCGGGTGACCAGCAACAAGTATATGGCGACCCCGCGCGGCCTGTTCGAGTTGAAGTATTTCTTCTCTGCCGCGATCCCGTCGACGGGTGGCGGTGAAGCACATTCTGCAGAGGCTGTGCGTTATCGCATCAAGCAACTGATCGAGGATGAAGGCGAAAAAGTTCTCTCTGATGACAAGATCGTCGAAATTCTGACCGAGTTCGGGATTGAGATCGCGCGTCGGACGGTGGCGAAGTATCGCGAGAGCCTGAATATTCCAAGTTCTGTGCAGCGGCGGCGTTTGCTGCGGGCGAGCGCCTAAACCTGGCCCATCGCTTCCGCGATTAGGTCAGCCTCGGCATCACGAAGAATAGCTTCTTCAACGCTTGCGCCGTGAACCGGTTCCTTGCCGACTTCGAGCATGACAGGAACGGCGAACGGGCTGATCTTTTGCAGGGTCTTGAGCACGATCTTTCCGCGCACGCGCATCAGCATGTCTGAGAGCCGTCGGATATCCAGAAACCCCGTGGCCGCATCATGTCGTGCCGCTTGTAACAGGATGTGATCGGGTTCGTGACTGCGTAGAACGTCATAGATCAGGTCAGTTGAAAACGTCACTTGCCTTCCAGTCTTCTCAGCGCCGGGCATGCGCCGAGCAATCAGTCCGGAGATTTGCGCGCAATGAGCGAAATGGCGTTTCATCAGAACCGCTTCATTGAGCCAGTCTTCCAAATCGTCGCCCAACAAGTCTGGTGCGAACAGCTCGGCCATATCCACCTTGTCCATTGGTTCCATCGCCCAGACCGCCATCGCGTATTCCGATGCGACGAAGCCAAGCGGTTTCGCGCCAAGGCGTTCCAATCGCCGTGTCAGCAGCATACCGAGCGTTTGGTGCGCGAGCCGACC
Source organism: Henriciella sp. (assembly GCA_039970335.1). Lineage (GTDB taxonomy): Bacteria > Pseudomonadota > Alphaproteobacteria > Caulobacterales > Hyphomonadaceae > Henriciella. The sequence goes on from JBDVMC010000021.1 coordinate 97,787, forward strand.
TTCGAAGGGATAGCAAGTGAGGAAGTGGCGCTCGCCGCGCGGGAAGGTCTCGATCAGCAACTCGTCTGCGGCTGGAATGGTTGAGCGTAGGTCCTGAATTTCAAACCATTCTCGTACCTGGTCTGGCAGATCGCTCCAATTGTCACGGTCATGGATCATCGCGCGAACCCGCCCGGCAAGAAACTGGGTCAACGGAAATTTCCCGCCATTATAGCTGGGGATCGCCGGGTTGGTATCGACCGGCGCGCGCATGGTCAGGCAGTCCGTCTCCTGAACGCCCAGAAAGCGCAGGATCTCTCCTGCGAAAAGAAACGTATCACCAGGTGTCAGGGTTGAGATGAAGTATTCTTCGATCTCGCCAAGCTTTCGCCCAGCGCGGAGGGCAGGGCGACCACTCGCTTGCCCGGCCTTTTCTTTCCCGATGCGGCTGGCGAGGCGGACGTTCAGCGCGCGCGCCTCAACGATCGCGCCGACATTCATTCTGTGCTGCTGGCGATCTCTCGCTGTCCGGGCATGCCAGGTGCCGTCTCGGATGCGGGTAATACGCTTGAAGCGATCATAAGTCTTCAGCGCGTAGCCGCCTGTCGCCACGAGATCGACGACCCGCTCATAAGTTTCCCAATCGAGGTCGTGATACGGCGCCGACGCGCGAATTTCGTCGAACAAATCCTGTAAGTCAAAACCCTCACCACACGCGCGGCCCATTATGTGCTGGCCGAGCACATCGAGCGCGCCTTGTCGGATCGGATCGCCGTCAATTTCACCCGCTTCGACTGCGGCTTCGGCGGCGCGGCATTCCAGGATCTCAAACCGATTGGTTGGGACCAGCATGGCGCGGCTGGCTTCATCCATGCGGTGATTGGCACGGCCGATCCGCTGCACGAGGCGCGCAGCTCCTTTGGGCGCGCCCATTTGGATCACCAGATCAACCTCGCCCCAGTCGATCCCTAAATCGAGTGTCGACGTACAGACCACCGCTTTCAGCTTTCCCGCCGCCATCGCTGCCTCGACTTTGCGGCGTTGTTCTTTTGCCAGAGAGCCATGGTGCAGGGCGATGGCCAAGCCATCCTCGTTGGCGGCCCAAAGCTCTTGGAACATCAGTTCCGCTTGCGCGCGTGTATTCACGAAGATCAGCGACATATGTGCGGCCTTGATCTCTTCGTAGACCTCTCCGACGGCGAACCGTCCAGAATGACCGGACCAGGGAATGCGTTCATCCGAGATCAGAATGTCGACGTCAGCATGCACGCCGCCTTCGGCTTCGATCAGTCTTGGTTGGTCGCCTCGAACGCTCAGCCAGGTCTGCAAGACCTCCGGGTCATGCACGGTCGCTGAAAGCCCAATAAAGCGGCAAGCGGGGGCCCATTGCGCAAGGGTTGCTAATCCCAAGTTCAAAAGATCCCCTCGCTTGCTCGGCGCGATGGCGTGGATTTCGTCGATGATCACACATTTAAGGTCCGAGAAGAACTCCGCTGCGTGGTCCGATGCAATGAACAGGGCCAGTTGTTCGGGCGTCGTAAGCAGAATGTCAGGCGGGGTTTTCCGCTGTCTTTGTCTCTTGTGGGCGGGCGTGTCGCCGGTTCGGGTTTCGATCTTGATATCGAGCCCCATTTCCTTGACCGGCGTCATCAGATTGCGCGCAACATCGACCGCCAGGGCCTTTAGTGGTGAGATATACAATGTATGGAGGGCAGGGCGATCTGAGTTACGTTGACCCTTATTGGAGAGCTCAATCAGGCTCGCTAGGAAACCAGCCAGCGTTTTTCCGCCGCCAGTTGGCGCGATCAGCAACGCGCTTTCTCCGGCCAGCGCAGTTTCGGTTAGAATCAGCTGATGCGACCGTGGTTGCCATTCTCGCTGTGTGAACCAGTCCTCAAACCGCTGTGGCAGCGCGAAAGCGGGAGGAAGGGTATCAGCCATATCTCGTCCTTAGCGCATTCTGCCGCCGGATTGCAGATTTTTCATCTGACATTCAGCCCAGACCCGGTCTTTAAGGGGGTGAAGATTTAGGAGACGTCATGACGCGAACGATTGCCTTTTGTGCCTTAACGCTGAGTATGGCTCTGCCTGCGTCGGCTGACCCTGTGCTGGAAATGATGCGGAGCCTTTCAAAAGAAGGGCCCGTCTATGCTTATGAGATGAGCTATTCAGGCGAAGGAGTCACCGCGACAGGGAAGATTGACCCAAGTCAGCCTGAGGGCGACCGCGTCGAATTGTATACGCCGTCTATGGATGAGTTGTCTGATGAGTTCCGCGAAGGTCTCGAAGAAATCGATGCCGAAGCAGATGGAGATATCTGGTGCGCCGATTTCGCCGAAATGGTTCCTGCGAATGCGAAAGCCACGGGTGAGACTGAAACCGCGGTGACGTACGCCTTCACGCCGATCCCTGAAGCAGATGCAGACAAAACCCAACAAAAAATGATGAAAAAACTGGATGGTACTGTCACTTTGGATAAAGTCGACGGATCGGTGCTGTCTTTCAATATGACGCTGCCAGCCCCGTACAAGCCAGCGATGGTGGCAAAGATCAATCGCTTTGAGATGGCCGCAAATTGCGATCGCGCGCCGGATGGTCGAACCTATGTTCAGAAGTTTGACTTCGACATTTCTGGCTCAGCGATGATGCAGAATTTCGAAGAAACCGTGTCACGTGAGATTACAAAACTGCTCGACCCAGTCGGTTAATCCGCATCTTCCAGTTCCAAGGCCGCTGCGGCTTCAGCGGCTGCGCGGGCTCGTTCTGCTGCATCAAAGGCACCGGTGATATCGGCGACCAAGCGTGCAATTTCGAAGCGAGCTTCTCCTGCAACATCAAATCCTCTGCGGACGATGACTAAATCGCGCGACGGGATGATCACCATATACTGACCGCGATTGCCGAGCCCCGCAAAAGCATCGGCCGGCGCGCCATCGACACCGCCGATCAGCCAAAATGATCCGGAATACCCGAAATCTCCTTCGGGCTGGGGTGAGTTGGGCTGCGTTACAAATTCCATCCACGATTCCGGCAGCAAGCGTTCGCCGCCCCACATGCCGTCTTGCAAATAGAGCTGTCCGAGCCGCGCCATGTCGCGTGCCGTCATCCAGACTTGCGACGAAGAAATGTAATCGCCCTGCCAATCGGTCTCCAGAACCGTGTGTCGGGCACCGATTTTGTGGAGCAGATTTGCGTATGGAAACGCGCGATACGCCTCATCATCATTCAAAGCTTCGCGCAAAGCCCGCATCGCGATCAACGTATCGACATTTGAGTAATTGAACCGCGTGGCTGGAACCGCGTCGAGCGATCGCGCCGAAAGTGTATCGATCACACTCGCGCCGCCAAAGTACAGGCGGTCGGTCCGCGACCCGGGTGAGTTTGATTCAAGCCCGCTAGCCATGTTCAACACGTTGCGAAGTGTGATCGCGCGGCGTGGGTCGCCGCCTTTATTGAAGTCCGCAATCACCGCTTCATTGTCGAGCCCGATAAGGCCTTGATAATTGGCGGCGCCGAGAATGGTCGAGGTTAGCGATTTGGCGACGGACCAGGTCCGCTGCGGCGTTGTTCGGTCGATGCCGCGTGCATATTGTTCGGCGACGACTTGGCCTTTGTGGAGGACGATCACGGCGCTGGTGCGTGTGCCTTCGCCATAAGTGCTGCTATCGAATGCGAAACTGACCGGGATGCCCAGCAGGTCTAGCGCAAACGTATTGTCGGTTATGGTAACGTTGTCGCCCAGTGCAGTTGAGTTATCCGGCTCATCCAGGCTTGGCATATTTGTGAAGCTTGGCAGCCAAGCGGTCATATCTGGCGATGCGCCTACAGGGAGGAGAGAGCAGCCAATGCCGGGCCTCCAAACCGCCGCACGGGGAGGAAGTCGGCCATCAAACCCCACGAGAACTGTCTTTTGAACCTCGAGGATTTCGGCATTTCCCATGCGCTCCATGATCGGGCGATAGTCGACATAGATGCCCGAGAGCTCATTCGCTTCTATTTCCGAGAGCGTCTGTCCAGCGCTGAAATAGCCACTGCAGGTGAACAATGCTTTGTACCCAGCGGCGAGCGCGCGCTCTGTGGTTGCGCTGGGAGCATTGTCTTGCGCCTGCATCAACGGGGTTAAGCTCAGGGCTAAGCCCGCGGCTAGGGCAGCAAGTCGACGCATAATATACTCCTCGAATGACGCTGGTTCAGTCTTAACCAAGTTTGGGTAATCGCGGCAAGCGGCGGAAATGGGGCAGTGTGCGAACCTTTTGAACAGGCTATATAGGAGGCATGATCCGACCTGATCTGCTTCTGCACGAAACCTCAAAGGGGCTTTATTGTCCGCCAGGGGATTTCTACATTGATCCAGTGCGCGGCGCTGTTGATCGCGCTGTGATCACACATGGCCATGCTGATCATGCCCGTGCGGGACATGGCGCGGTTTTAGCAACCCCTGCGACCCTGGACATCATGGCGTCGCGCTATGGCGAAGCGTTTACAGCAAAACGCCAACCTCTCGAGTTTGGAGAAACTGTTGAGATCAATGGCGTCACCGTTTGGTTTGCCCCGGCAGGGCATATTTTAGGGTCGGCGCAGGTTGTGGTGGACTGGCGCGGCTTACGCATGGTTTGCACGGGCGATTTCAAGCGTCGCCAAGACCCAACTTGCAAAAGGTTTGAGGTGGTTCCGAACACCCACGTCTTTATCAGCGAAGCGACGTTTGGCTTGCCCGTTTTCAGGCATCCTGATGACCGCGCGGAAATGGCGAAACTGCTGCATAGCGCGGATCTGTTTCAGGACCGGACGCATCTGGTTGGTGTTTACTCGCTCGGCAAAGCACAACGTGTGATCGCTCTCATCAGAGAAGCTGGATACGACCGCCCGCTCTATATCCATGGCGCGTTGGAAAAGCTCTGTGATCTTTATGAACAGAACGGCGTCGGTCTCGGAGACCTGCAGCCTGCGACGCTTGAAAAAGGTCAGCGCGGCGAAAGCGAGAAGTTTCGGGGGGAAATCGTGCTCGGCCCGCCCTCCACCTTCAACAATGCGTGGGGGCGCCGGTTTCCAGATCCCCTGACATGTTTTGCGTCGGGGTGGATGAGTGTCCGTCAGCGGGCAAAGCAAAGTGGCGTCGAGCTGCCACTGATCCTTTCCGATCACGCAGATTGGGATGAACTCACGCAAACGGTGCGCGATGTCGATCCGGAGGAGTTATGGATCACGCATGGCCGCGAAGATGCTTTGGTGCGCTGGGCTGAACTGGAAGGACGCAAAGCCCGACCGCTCCGTTTGGTGGGGTATAGTGAAGACGGAGAGTAGCAGGCGGCTTGACGCGACTGTCACTTTCGGGCGTTAACTCTAACCTTGTGCAAAGGGGAGTTTGCCGATGTCGAAGACATTGATTTCCGGTCTCGTGGCCGCGCTCGTTCTAACCGCCTGTGATCAGGTCCGCCTGCCGAGTGCGGAAGATACCGATCCGGACGCTGGAACTACGGTAGAAACCGTGGACGCAGCCGATACCATCCCAGCGATCGAGAACACTGTCACCGTCGAAGCCGAGTCGCCTGTCGATGAGGCTGTCGCTGAAGAAGTTGTTTCTGATCTGACGATCTTGGAGGAGCAGCCCGAACTGGTGGATGAGCTGCCTGCGATCGTACCCTTGCCGCCTGAGATCGACAATCTCGCCGCAATCAATGCCGAGCTTTGTGGTCTTCCCGTAAAGCCGCTCGAGAACAGCCTCACTTTGGCGGAGCTCGCCGATGCCGAACCTGCTGATCCTGATATGGTGGGCGCCGCAACCATCAATGGTAGCCTCGCTTCCTTGGTCGACTTTCCAGGTCTGGTCAAAATGGAACCGCGCGAAATTTTGCCTAGCGGCAGCATCGTGTCTGGCCATTGCGGTGCGACACGCATCGCTGACAATTGGTTCATCACTGCGGCTCACTGCCTAGATGATGATTATGATGAAGTGAATTTGGTGATCGGGTCTGAAACCCTATCAAGCCCGCTGGCGAAGCGGGTTAGTGCGAGCGCGTCCGTCTGTCATGGCGCGTATGGCGGCGGTGGATACAATTATGTCAACGATATCGCCTTGGTTCGAGTTGATGACGATACGTTGCCAGAGCTTACGGACGTGCCAATTGCTAAGTTTGCGGACACGGAAAACCCGCTCATTCCGTTCAATTACGGCGAAGCGCGCATGGCCGGATGGGGGATGACCGTCTTTCAAGGACGTCTGTCAGATACGCTTTTGACGGCGACATTGATCATGACCGGGACCGGTCCCGCAGCAATCGGCGTCCAAAGCGACGAAGGCGCTGGTCCGTGTGTCGGTGATAGCGGCGGCCCGCTCTATGTGACCGAAGAAGATGGCTCGCATGTGGTTGTTGGGGTCTTGTCAGTCGTCGAACAGAACCAGGAAACTCGTCAGTTCTGCGAAGGCGAGTATGGCGCACGCTATACCAATTTGCAGGGCTATCGTGGCTGGATCGAAAACGTCATCACCACGTGTGAGAACGGGCTTGGGCTGTGCGGGTTCTAATTGCCGTATCGTAGTCTAAATCCTGATCTAATTGTCCATACCGCGTCGCAATTGAGCGAACGCATGGAGGCACGCTTTAGCGGCCGCGGACTTGCCGCAGTCGCTAAGGAACTGACGATCTTTGCCAATGAAGAAGTGGGCCGTGCCAAACTGATATCGCGCCCGCGATTTCTGGTCCGCGGTTTCGCCTATTTCCTAATTGCCTGCGGGCTCGCGATCATTGCCTATGTGGCCTGGACGGTGAAGCTGGACTTTCTGGCGTCGCCAAGCCTCGATATGTTCGAGGGCGTTGAGGCGTTCATCAATTTGCTGATTCTGTTGAGCGCCGGGATCTGGTTCCTGCTCAATCTTGAGACTCGGATGAAGCGCCACGATGTTCTGGTGCGGATCAATCAGTTGCGATCGATCGCGCACGTGATCGACATGCACCAGCTCTCGAAAGACCCGATGTCGGATTTGCACGCTGGGGCGATTAGCGAAACACGGCCTGAGAGCGATCTGCATGGCTATGAGCTGGTTCGGTATCTCGACTATTGCGCAGATATGCTCGCGCTGACTGGAAAGCTGGCATCGGTCTATCTGGAATATATCGAAGACCCCGTCGTGATCGCCTATGTCAACGATTTTGAGAGCCTTACTGGTGAGCTGGCGCGTAAGATCTGGCAGAAAGTTACGGTGCTGGAACTACAAGGCGGACTGCAATCGCGATCAGCGGTGATCGAACCAACCGTTTCTCAAACCGAATCGATCGTGCCCACACCCGCGGATCCAAATTTACCTGAGTTTCTGAAGTAAGCTTATTCGGCTGCGATGAGCTGAAGGTCTGATGCCTGCGTGTCGACCGTCTCTGCGATCACTTCACCAATGGTGCAGCGGCACTTGCCACAGTTAAACTCGCACCCGTGATGCGCCTGCACAGCCTCAGGAGAGCGTGCGCCAGCTTCGATGGCTTCGCGGACCCCTTGGTCATTGATACGGCGGCAGATGCAAATGATCATGAGAATGATTTGCAGCAAGTGAGAATGATTGTCAAGAACCATTCTCAACTAGGAAATTTCGGGTGTGCGCAAGAAACGGGTGGCGAAGCAGCGTGAGGCTTGGCAGATTACCGTCATGACAACCGTACTTATGCCGATCAATGAACGCTGCGTCGCTTATGAGCGAATGGCAGACGCCCTGGAACACTTAGGCGAGACCTGGCGCGATTGGCCAGATCTCAGAACCTGCGCAGACGCAATGGGGCTCTCGCCCAGCCATTTTCAACGCGAGTTTACGCGTTGGGCAGGAATCAGTCCGAGACAATATCAAGCCAGCTTGGCGCACGCTGAGGCCGGAGATTTGCTTCGTCAGGGCGCCAGCGTGCTCGACACGACCTACGAAGCGGGACTGTCGTCGCCGTCTCGGTTGCATGATCTGTTCGTAGCGCACGAGGCCTTATCTCCCGGCGAAGCGAAACGCGGCGGCACGGATGCGCGGTTGAGCATTGGCAAAGCGGCCACGCCGTTTGGAACTGGTGTGTTCCTAGTCTCTCCGCGCGGCTTGTGCGGGCTTGGCTTCGCGGATGATGGGGTCGGACCCAAAACGGGCTTCGAGCATCCAGGGTATAGCGAGGACGAAGTCTTCACCGATATGGCGAAACGCTATCCGAATGCTGACCTGACCAGAGATGATGCTGAAATCGCAACCTGGGCCGAGAAGGTCTTCGGCGATGGCGGCGAGGTTCCATTGGCGCTCTACGGTACCGCTTTTCGGCGACAAATCTGGCGAGCGTTGCTTGAAATTCCAACTGGTGAAACCTGGACGTATGGGCAAGTCGCGAGCACTGCCGGTAACGCCAAAGCGGCACGGGCTGCTGGGACGGCGATCGGCGCAAACACGATTGCGTGGCTCATTCCATGCCATCGCGCGCTTGCATCTGACGGTAGGTTACATAATTACCATTGGGGTACGGCGCGAAAGCGTGCCATGCTAACTTATGAGAAGGTGCACACGGCGATCTAACGATCGGTTGGTTCACCGAATGGAGTGGACCAATGTTCGTCGATAACTTTACGCCGATCTACTATCTGATGTTCGTCCCCATTGCCGTTTGGGCGAGTATCCTTGCTTGGCGTTGGTTGAAAGCCCCGGAACTGGGTGAGCAAGTCTACGATTCGAACGTCGAAAAAGGGTTGCTCAGCGATAAGGTCCCGCGCGAGGAGTTTGTCCGCAGTTTTGCTAAAACAGAGCGTCCACGCCTCGGCATCTATCAATGCGGCGTGGCGGTGTTTGCGCTCTTCTTGCTGCCATTGATCGTGTCGATCTTCTATACGGTCACGCAAAGCATGAATAATTGGGGTGAAGACAATATCGAGGTCTCATTCCAACAGCAGAATCTCGGAAACATTCTCGGGGATTTTATCACCATTCTGATCATTATGGGTGTGAACGTGGCGCTCTTGGCGGCGGTCACATTTTTCTATTATCGCAATCGCCCACCGTCACTTCGGTCCGAAATTAGACGGCTTGAGGAGCAATATAAATGAGCATTGAATTTCTACATGCGATGGTTCGCGTCACCGATATCGACGCTGCGCTCAAATTCTATGGCGAAGGCCTCGGGCTCCAGGAACTGATGCGCTATGACAGCGAGGAAGGGCGGTTCACGCTGGTCTTCTTGGCTTCACCAGATGATGTCGCGCGCTGCGGCGGCGTGCCGGAAAAGACGATGCCAACGCAGATGGATATCCCGATGGTCGAGTTGACCTATAATTGGGACCCTGAAGACTATGATGGCGGCCGCAATTTTGGCCACCTCGCTTACAAGGTCGGCAATGTCTATGAAGCGTGTGAGCGGTTCCAAGCGCTCGGTGTAACGATCAGCCGTCCCCCCCGAGATGGGCGTATGGCCTTTGTGCGATCGCCTGACGGCATCTCTGTCGAGCTCCTGCAAAAGGGTAAGCCACTGGAGCCGATTGAGCCCTGGGCCAGCATGGAAAACACGGGAAACTGGTAAGGCCCGACATCCAATACTACTTTAGCGACGTAACTAGAGTACAGGGGATTGGAGGTGACCATGTCTATATCTATGCCGACAGGCTGTGAAAAACCGAGCCTGCTATCCACTCTGCGAGAATTAGGAACGCCGCTCGAGTTCCTCAAGTTTCCACTAAAGACAGGGGCGCTCGCGACTGCGCCGCGCGGAGATGGTCGTAAGATCGTGCTCCTGCCAGGGTTCACATCCCCTGAAATGGCGATGTTGCCCTTGGCGACGTATCTGAAATTTCTTGGCTATGACGCCTCGACCTGGGGCATGGGGATAAATGGCGGCGACGTGGATGGCCTCACAGAAGAATTCGGCCAACGGGTTCAAGCCATGGCCGAAGCGTCAAGCCAGCCTGTGACGCTAATCGGGTGGAGCCTAGGGGGTGTGATTGCCCGCGAGACGGCACGCCTTTTCAGTGATTCAGTTCGTGAAGTTATCACGATGGGAACGCCTTTGATCGGCGGCGCGAAATACACTTCGGTCGGGAAGCTCTACGCGATCAAAGAAGGCATGGACCTGGACGCGTTCGAACGTGAAGTTCATGAGCGCAACTCGGTTGGTCTCTCGCAGCCGCTGACCGTCATCTATAGCAAGTCTGATGGCGTGGTGGGCTGGCAAGCCGCACGCGATGTCTACAATGACCAAGCTCGCAATATCGAAGTGCGCAGCACGCATTTCGCGCTAGGCGCAAATGCCAAGGTCTGGGAAATTGTCGCGAACACGCTGGCGGGCGTTAATCCGCGCTAGAGCTCGTGTATGTTACAGCCGCGGGCTTCGAGGATAGGCTTCATTTCCCAGTACGCACGAGGCGTCCGATAGAGCGGGATGCGCGGGTGCAGGTGATGCACGATGTGGTACTGCATGCCCATTGAGCCGACATTCCCGAGAATTGACCGAAAACTCCGCGTGTCGTGATAACGACCGGTTTTCTCGGCGGGATGGTGCGGTGCCCAGCTCAGATAATATTGGATATACGTCAGAGCGATATGACGGGGCAGCCACCAGAGCAGTGCCGCTTCTATGGCGTAACCCGACCAGGCCAAACCAAACAAAATGCCAAAATGGATCAGCTGATAGACCACGCCATCCAAGATAATGTCAGGACGTCCGATGCGATCCAGCGCGTCGCCATAGGCATTGAAACCGCCTTTGGCGCGGGGTTGGCGATAGTAGATGCTTTTCCAAATCGCGCTTAATGGTCCCGCAGCGTGGGTAGAATGGTCGGGATCTTTTACCGGATCATTGGCGTGTTTGTGGTGTTCCATGTGCGTATATTTCGCGACGCGATACGGGAGCACGAGCGGAATTGTGGAGAGGTGCCCAACCATTTGATTGAGCCATCGCAGCTTAGCGCCGGGCTTGGCAATGATATCGTGTTGGGCCTCATGGCTCGGGAGATAGCTCAGCATGATGTTCAGCGTCGCAACAATGAAGCCCAGCCAAAGCGGAATGATGCCCATAAAGACTAACGGCCAAAGGCTGAGCCAAATGGCAAAATTGCTGAACGCCCAGATCACGGCGAAATAGGGGAACTTGTCGATGTGGCGCGCAGCTATTTCGCGCTCCATACGGATCAATTCGCCTTCGGTCAGCGCGGAAAGGTCTTGGGCGGTGCTCATATCCAGCGTCCTCTGATTTGCGCCATCACGCCGAGCACTCCACCAACCAGTAACCCGGTAAGCAAAGGCGTCAGCCCGAAAGGCGGCGTCCAATTCGACACTAGAATGAGTTGCATGGTGAGCGGGGCAATAAATCCGAACGCAAAAAGGAGCGGACCCATATAGAAAATGCCTTTGATGAGCTGGATCATGCTTCAATATCTCAAAAAATGACGCAGGCGTCAACTTTTAAGTTGCGGGCTTAGCTCGCCCAAGCCGAAACCACTCGAGGATCCGGTTCTTCAGTCGGAGGAACTTTGCGATTGGGGCTGTTTTCTCGATAAGATCGGCGCGGTAGGGGCGTTCATATTCTTTGATTCCGTATTGGACCCGAATTTCGTCGGCTGATTTATGCCAGACCTGCTCCCATGGGATTAGCATCATCGGATACGTTTCTCGTCCATGCGCCCAAGACGTCGTGATCGTGTCCATCAATACGGGGTATCCAGACGCTGGCGAAATTGCCCCAACGGCAGCAACGATCGCCAGAAACTGAGCGGAATAATTGTGCCCAAACTGCGCCATCTGAAAGGCGGAGAGAGCGATCTCGTGCAGGGCGGTCGTCTCGTATCCAGCCGTAATATGCCAAAGGTCATGCGCCTGGAGAATGCGCGTGTTGAGGTAGTCCAGTGGTGACGGCAAGGCTGCCAAGCCGATCTCGGTTCGATCTAAGACTTCCAGATCGAATTTGTTGTCGACGATGAGCTGATGGAAGACGGCTCCGATCGAACCTGGTGGTTGCTGCCCTAGTGTCTCAAGATCGATTTTCGTAGGCATCTCGTTTCGGGATGCGTCAGAGACACCGCGGTAAGTGTGAGACATGTCCGCGACTCGCGTGACAAAGGTATCCGGCATTTGCCCGCCAAGCCCGGCTGTTCGCTCGGTAATTGCGAGCGCATCGAGTTTGCCATCAGCTGCGTCTTCGACAATTGACCAGAACTCTTCCCAAAGTCCGGCTGGAGACGGCTCGCTTTTGCGGGAAAGAGATCCAATAGGATCCGCGTCTATCGCGCGCCCAAGCCAAGCTTCGGTAACAAGATCGTAGGTTTCACCGACGCGGTCAGGGGCCAGAAATGCAGCGTGAGCTAGAGCAGCTGCTAAAGCTGCTCGATCTTGCGAGCTCGCTTTGTTGCCGCTTGCTTTCAGCCCTGCCGCCAGGGATCGAATAGTCTCACCATCAATCGGGTTTTCGACGTTCGCTCGAAAAGACTGTGCGATTTCGGTTCTGCTCATATCCACCTCCGAGATGCATTATAGCTCAGAACCGTTGGCGAGACAGGACCTATTTTTGAAACGCGATCGTCACCTCGCCGATGCGCACGCCGAAACGAGTCACATAAGCGCGGTTCATGAGAACATCGTCTTCGAGAAGGTACATCCAATCATCGAAGCCAACGTTCCAGGTGCTGTCGCCAACTTTCAAGTCGACTTTGTATTTCCAGTTAAAGGCATTCCCGACGACGCTGCCGCGCGCAAAGCCGGGAACATCGCCCGCCGTTCCGCGATACTCTCCATCACCTAGGATCTCGATTTCCCACACGCGTGTATCGCGCTCGCCATCATCGTAGATGAACCGTTCGTCGAGTGTCAGGACGCCGTTTGAGACGGTTCCAGTAATATCTACTTTGAAGCTGCGACGGAGTTTGCCAAATCGATCTTCGAAGACGCCATAGGCTGTGGTTTCACCGGCGAAATAGTCTTCGAGGACGAGCTGGCGTGGGGCGTCGTTAAAGGCAACGAGTTCTGGTCCAGAGACACAGCCTGTTGCGACGGCCGCGCTGGTGGCAACGGCAAGCGTTGGTGAGAAAAGGTCTGAGAGGCGCATAGAGCAAGGCTTTCTTATATGCCCTGTCTACGCGCCCAATCGCTAACTGGTTCACTTAATACAGTGTTGCCAGCGCTTTCGCATCATAGTCATCAAGCTCGTCCGTGCGGCCTTGTTTGATTTTTTCAGCCCAAAGTGGGTCTTGCAGAAGCGCCCGGCCCACTGCGACCATATCAAACTCACCTTTGTCGAGACGCTCAATCACGTCAGAGATAGGACGAGTCTTTGAGTCCTGACCGGCAAAAGCGCCGATAAAGTCAGAAGACAGACCAACAGACCCGACCGTAATCGAGGTGAGGCCGGTGAGTTTCTTACACCAGCCGGCGAGGTTTAGGCCTTCATCGCCATCAACCTCCGGGAATTCCGCTTCCCACCAACGGCGTTGGCTGGCGTGCAAAGCGTCGACGCCAGCATCCGCAAAGACTTGAAGGAAGGCTTCCAACTCTTTCGGGCTTTCAGCGAGGCGGGCGGTGTATTCTTGCTGCTTCCATTGAGAGAAGCGCAGGATGATTGGCATATCATCGCCAACTTGCTTGCGGCTCTCTTTGATAATGTCGCCAGCGAATTTTGCACGTTCAGCCAGGTTGCCGCCATATTTGTCTTCGCGCGTATTCATGACGTTCCAGAAGAATTCATCGATCAGATAGCCATGGGCGCCGTGAATCTCGATCGCATCGAAGCCGAGGCGTTTCGCTTCACCTGCGGCATTGGCATAGGCCATGACCATATCATCGACATCGGCCTCTGTCGGCTCAGCCTGGACCTGTTTGCCCTTATGCGTGCGCCCGGAAGGACTATCGGAAACCGCGTCAGGGGCTGGGCCAGTGCCCGGCTTGCGCATCATTCCAACGTGCCAGAGCTGCGGCGCGATCTTGCCGGGTGTCTTGTGAACAGCGTCGACAACGTTGGACCAGCCATCTAGCGCGTCAGCCTTGTGGAAGTTTGGCACGCGCGGATCGTTTGAAGCGCCGCCCCGATCAACAGTCGTTCCCTCTGTAATGAGCAGGCCGACATCTGCGTCACCGCGCCGCGCATAGTATTCGGCAACATTTTCGCCGGGCACGCCGCCCGGGGAGAACGAGCGGGTCATCGGGGCCATGACGACCCGGTTAGGAACCGTCAGGCCGCGAATTGTGTAGGGTTCGAAAAGTGGGGATGTGTCAGACATAGGATCGTCCTTGATTGATTGCTCCCGTATGTGCAAACTCAAGCTCCGACCTGCAAGTCTTTCCTCGCGGCAAGATTTCGCCCTTTAATTATCCTAATGTATTCAGCGAGTATTCACACGCTTCGGCGTTCTATCACCTCACGCTAAAGGGACAAAAGCGATGAAGAAGACCCTGTTTGCAAGTACGTTGGCGCTTACCGGCGCGGCCGCATGTACCACCCCTGGTATCAACTATGAGGCGCGCCTCATGCCGGCCAGTCTGGAAGCGGCTGAAACTCGAACGGTTCAGGTAGATCGATTTAAGGGCCCAGCGGGCCGCTGGTATGCCCGCCAATTCGAGTCGATGGTGTCGAACACAGTCTTCGATGGACAGCAATGGTTCACGCTCGCAGATTTCTCCTATGGCGTTCCCGGCGATACGCCGGCTGGGACTTATACCGGTCACGTCGATATCGACGGTTATGATTGGAATGAATATCACAACACGACCAGCAAATGCATTGAGTGGGACGGCTTGTTCGATTGCGAGACGCGCGTTGATGTTGAAGAGCTCTGTGTCGAGGAGCGTGTTTCGGTCAGTGCGCATCCACGTTTGGTCGATGCCGACACGGGAGAAGTAGTCTTCTCTGGCTCATATGGCGGATCTTCTAGTCGTGAAACATGTTACGAAACAGGTGTTTACGACGGTGAGTATAATAAAAAACTCAAGCGCAAGCGCCGCCATCATGGTCTTTCGGGATATCAATCCGTGGGTTTTGCAGGTCTGGATGCTCCGGCTGAGCTGGTACGTGACGCTTTGTTCGAGACCCTCGGGCCAATCCGCCGGGATATTGCGCCTCGCAATGCCACGGTTCGCGCGACATTCGTGACCGAAGCACTCGACCCCGTTGCGCGGGCGGATCCACGATTCAAGCAAGCGCTTGATATCTCATCGAAAGACCCGTTTGGATCCTGCGCGATGTGGACAGGCATGGCAGAGGAATATCCCGAAGCACCTGCCATCATTCATAATGTTGGTGCGTGCGCCGAGGCGACGTCTGACTTCCAAGCGGCGCAAGGTCATTATGCGAAAGCGGCTGAACTGTCAGTGCCATTCAGTGCAGATGGAATTAGCGCTGGCGGGGATTTCCTGAAAGCGCTTCGGAAACTCTCAAACCAACGCAGCGATTTGGAAGTTTTGGAAGAGCTTACAGCGCCGTGGATCCCGGTTGAAGAAGAGACCGAAACGCTACCTGGAACTTAAAAGCCCAAGACGGCGAGCCCGGCGCTCGCCGCGGCAATCAGAGTGAAAACCAGAGTCAGGCTCACAGCGAGGATGCGTTGTGTTTTGCCTGGCTTTTGATCTTGGCTTTTCTTGTCGTCAGACTTCACATTGGCAAGCGTCCAGCGATTGGTGAAAAAGCCGAAGGCGGCAATCAAGGAAAAGATCCCGGCGACTAAAGCGCTGCCAAGAATGGCGAGGCCGCCAGCAACGAGAAGCAAGACTGCAATCGGATCTGACGCCGACTTCAGTAACTCCCGTACATGATCATCCGCATCGCCGTCATCGAGATGATCATAAGATGTATTCGGAGCGACAATCGAAATTATCCAGGCTGCACCGACCGCAAGTCCCATAAAGAGCACGGCGCCGTCCTGACCAAAATTTCGGATAGTTTCTATCAAAGCGCGTCTCCTGATCACCCAAAATAGGGGCTCACTGGAGGGCGTGGCAAGTTATAAATGCCAGTCCATTCCTTGCTCGCTCTCGCGGCCTAGGAAGCGACTTTAAGCTCAGGGTTATCTAGAACGATCAGCTCCGGATGACCAAACCAATATCCCTGCATTTGATCGCAGCCTTGCGCTGCAACAGAGATCGCAGCTTCCTGGGTTTCTATACCCTCAACGCAGCAATCAAATCGAAGCCCCGTCGCGAGCTGAATGGTGGCTTCCAGCACGCCGCGTTTGTTTGGCGTTGCCTGCAGGCTTTTATCCAATTTGATCTTATCAAGCGGCAACTCTTCAAGAAGTGAGAGAGATGAATATCCCGAGCCAAAATCGTCAAGGACAATCCGGCACCCCATCGCGCGGGCTTCTTCGAGGACCCGAACGTTCTCTACCAGGTTTCGAAACGCCACGTGTTCGGTGATTTCGATTTCAATACGGTTCAATTCAAAATCATATTGCGCTGTGATGGCTTTCAGATCGCCAAGAAATGAGCTTGAAGCGAGTTGCGCCGGTGAAACATTGATTGCTAGAAATCCGTGCCGTTCGCGCAAGAATGGCAAAGCCGTATGCATCGTACTCCACAGCAACTCGTTTAACAGGCCGAGCTTTTCGGCGACCGGAATAAACTCTGGTGGGGTCGGGTCGCTTGCCATGCCGCTATTCGGCCAACGAGATAAAAGTTCATAGCCAAGAACAAGCTGAGTTCTCGCATCAACAATCGGTTGAAGCGCTGGCCGGATGCCACCGGTATTTAGCGCGTGGCGAAAGAGTTCTTCCACGGCAGACGCGGCCAATCTCGATGCGTCTAATTGCGGGTCAAACTTTGCGACACCACCGCCATCGGCTTTGCTGCGCAGCATTGCCGTATCGGCGGCGTGCAAGAGCTCGCTGACAGAAAAGCCGTCACTGATAGTGCGGGCATATCCGACTGAAGCTTGAACGGCGACCACGTTTGCGCTCAAGTCGATTTGCGAGACTATCCTTGAGTGCAGAGCCTCCACACGCGCGCGCAAATGCAATTCGCTGAACTGGTCTTTGATCAGGACCGCAAATTCATCTCCGCCAAATCGTGCAGCAGAGACTGTTTCCGGCGCCTCTTGAAGACGTTGTGCGATCGTTCGCAAGACGTGATCTCCGGCCGCGTGACCAAACTCGTCATTCAGCGGTTTGAACCGATCGAGGTCGATAAATATGACCGCGAAGGGGGTTTTAGACGCCCAGAAGGTCTCAACATCTTCCATAAACGCCCGGCGGTTTTTGAGGTTTGTGAGAGGATCTTGGGCGGCCAGGCGTTCCGTTTCCTGAACCAGGCTGAGCAAACGGCCATCCGTCTTTTGACGTGAATATGCGACCAGCGCCAATACTAGAAGTGTCAGGCTAGAAAGGGTCGCAAGCAGGATTGCCAGCATATTCGCATCGACATAATCAGGATTGAATCCAAAGGCCTCAGCCAAATAGTATTCGCCATAAGAAAAGACAAAAACAGCCTGCATGATGGCATATAGGACGAGCGATCGAGAACTGGTCACGAGGATCAGGAAGAATGGCATGAACAGCAAAATCGGATAACTCAACACCGACGGGTGCCCCATATAGGCATCCACAAATGTCGTCATCCACATATAGAAATAGATCGCCGCAATGCTCCAATCCAAAACGGCTTGGAAATGCCAGTTTCGGTAGCTGCTCCAACCAATGAAAGCGAGCGGGATTGTATAGAACAGGGCGTTCATTGTGAGGTACAAGGTTAGCCCATCGTTTAATGCGTAGAGCGTAAACATCAGGGCGTCCAAACCAATGCCGCCGGTTGAGACCCAGAACGCAATCCTTTGCGCACGATCGGAGACACTACGCACGGAATTGTTTCTGATGAAAATATCGGCCATTAACTCCTGGTAAAGAAATGGCTTAAAAATCTGAGTAAGAGCGGCACCTGAATTTGACTCGTAAAGTTAAGTCCGTAGCAACTGTGACGCGTGCGAAGGAACTTGGTCATGAACGCTCTTCAAAGTGAAGCCCCGCTGATTGTCTACATAGATGTGAAAAGCCCTTATGCCTTTGTCGCGATCCGACCGACGCTGGCTCTGGAGGCGGAGTTAGGGGTGCAGTTTGATTGGCGGCCTCTGACCTTGGATATCCCGAGCTATCTCGGATCTGCCGAAAAGAAGCAGGGTAAAGTTGTTGCCTCAAAAGGGCGCAGCCAACGCACTTGGAACGCCATTCGCTATTCTTATCGCGACGCCCGTCGTTATGCGGAGCGACAAGGGTTGATGCTGAAAGGCACAGAGAAAATCTGGGACTCCAGCCTCGCAAATATCGGCATCCTCTGGACAACCCAGACCGCACGAGACCGCCTCGGTGCGTATCTAGAGGCAGTCTACCCACCGTTCTGGCGACGCGAGTTGGATATCGAGGATATTGCGGTGGTTGAAACCTGTCTGCGCACTGCGGGCATCGATGCCGCTGGCTTTGCAGCGTTCGCCGTGGGCCGGGGGCGCGAGTTACATGATGATCTGCAGCCGCAATTTCACCCTCACGGAATTTATGGCGTGCCGACCTATGTTCTCGGCGATGATATATTGTTTGGACGCGAGCATATTCCCTATCTTCGCTGGGCGCTGACAGGGCAAATCGGCCCGGCGCCCGATATTGCCTATGAGATTGCCTGATGCTGACTGTGTATGTGGATTTCAAAACGCCTGGTGCGTATCTCGCGCTTGCTCCGACGCTTGAGCTTGTCGACCGGTTGGCGCTGAAGGTGACATGGAAACCGTTTCAGACGGTTGAGCGAGACGTCCCGCAGCTTGGTAAGCAAGAAACCGTCGGAGAGAGCCATCGCCGCGTGCGGGCCGCATCGCAACGGGCGCTCGCCGTCAAATATGCGGCCCATCAAGGGATCGACCTGAAATTTCCCGACCGGTCCGGCAGCACAGATCTCGCGCTCGGGGTGCTCGCAGAAATTGACGGGGACTCATTGGCTTTCATCCGCGCGGCATTCGAAGCCTATTGGCAAGCCCACGCAGATTTAGATGACCCGGCGATCGTTCAGGATCTGATCAAACAAAGCGAAGCCGCGCACAGCGGCGACCTATCGAACGCGAGGGCGACTCTTGAAGCCTCTCAGTCCAACGCGGAAGAAATCGGGATTGTGGGCGCGCCAGCTTACCTCATCAAAGAGCAAATCTTTGTCGGACGTGAGCATTTGCCATGGATCGAAGAGCTCGCGATTAAAGAGTGCCAGGAGGTTTAGTCCTCAAACCCTACAAATACGGCGCCGTCTTCGATCGGCTTGCGCGTTGAAACCACCGCATTTGCTGGAAAGCTCTCATCCGGCCATCCCATTGCAACGCAAATCATGATCACTTGGTCGTCGGGAATATTCGCATGCTCTCTCACGACAGGAGATTGCATGATGCCCTGCGAGTTGATCACACAGCCCAAGCCCTTCGACCACGCCGCATTGACCAACGCATTGACGACCGCGCCGCAATCGAATGGCGCGATATCGGAGCCGTGGATTGATTTATCATAGGTCACAACGATTGAGACCGGCGCATCAAATTGGCGGAAGCCGCGCAACACCCAATCCTGGCGAGCCTCTTTGTCGTGACGCTCAATGCCCATCGCTTGGAAGAGTTGGATCGCGATCCCAATCTGCCGTTCTCGATGCGCGCCTTCATATCCGGGGCCGCCGCGAAATTCGCGCGTATCTGGTACACCAGCGAGATTTCGTTCAACATTGCCTTTGCGGATTCGATCAAGCGGGTCGCCAGTGACGACATAGAAGTTCCAAGGCTGCGTATTGAGCGAGGTCGGCGCCCGCATCGCCATTTCCAAAACGTCTTTGATCGTTTCTTTCGGTACGGATTTATCCTGATAGCCGCGAATGCTGCGGCGGCCCATAACAACGTCTTTGTATTCCACGGCGCGCTCTCCAAAACTTTTCTCGATATTGTCCTATCGATTTGAACGCGCACGTTAAGCCGTGTCTCAGCGTGAAGTGAACCTTTTTGGCAGACCGGGCGACTATAGGTATGCAAGCCAAGAGGAGGCCATTTATGGCGGGGCAGGAGATCGACCGCGTATATGACGAGCTCCTCGTCACCTTGGCGCGTGCGGGCGATCGTAAGGCAGCAAACCGTCTGGCGGCGCGCTGGTATCCGCGTTTGATGCGGACGGCGCTTCGATTGCTGCAAGACCGCGGGGATGCCGAAGAGGCTGTTCAAGAGGCCTGGGCTGGGATCTGCCGAGGTTGGCCGCGCCTTTCGGACCCAGCCATGTTTCCCGGTTGGGCGTTTGGGATCCTGCGACGCAAATGCGTTGATCGCATTCGCAAAACTCAAACTGATCGCGCCCGAACAGCGCCGCTCGAAGCAGCGCCAGAGCCGAGCCAACCAGCGCGGGGCGAGCTTCAGGTCGAAATAGATCAGGCGCTTTCTGGCCTGAGCGATGAGCATCGCCTCGCTGCCATTCTCTATTTTGGCGAAGGTTTGCGCCTCAATGAAATTGCCGCCGTGACCGGGGTTCCGGTCGGGACGGCCAAATCGCGCATCTTCCACGCGCGCCAACACTTAAAATCTCGACTGAAAGGAGAGACCTGATGACCACTTTTGAAGATCGTCTTTTGACGAGCCTAAATGCCGAAGACGAGGCGTTTCTGAAAGAACTCGAGCAGGATGTCGGCCTGTTTCAACAAATGGGGATGATCTTTTCCGGCCCGCTCCGGTATTGGACGGCGTTTGCCTTCGTCTTCAGCCTGTTCTTTTTCTTTTTGGGGGCGTGGGCCGTCTACCAAATGTTCCAAGCCGAAGACATCAAAACCGTCGTGCTATGGGGTACGCTTGTGGGCTGGTCGAGCCTCTCCGTTGGGATGATCAAGATCTGGTTTTGGATGCGTATGAATCATCTCGGCGTTTTGCGAGAGCTGAAACGGATCGAATTGCGCCTGGTGAAGACCAGCTAGGCGTCTTCGGTTGTCATCGCGACGAAGACATCCTCGAGATTGGGTTGTTCGGTCGAAAGATCGGCAACCCCAATTCCGGCTTCGCGAACGCGCTCCAATAGGCGACCAATACCGGTTTCCGCACTTCGGAACGTGATATTGAGAACACCGTCAGTCGAGAGACTGGTATCCAGATCTGATAGTGAGCTCGGCACAGCGCTAAGCGCTTCTTTCGGTGTGATCTTGAGGAGGCGTTGATCCAAGCGCGCCAGGAGCTGCGGTGTTGGCTCCTGTGCCAGGACCTCACCATGGCTGATAATCGCGATCTCATCGCAAAGCTCTTCAGCTTCTTCGAGATAGTGCGTGGTCAAAATGATCGTCGTGCCGTTCGCGTGTAACTCACGAACATAAGCCCAAAGCGAGCGGCGCAATTCAACATCTACGCCTGCTGTTGGTTCATCCAGGATCAGAACCGGGGGATTATGGACCAATGCTTTGGCGACCATCAAACGTCGTTTCATACCGCCAGACAGCTGGCGAACGTAGGCATCTTTCTTATCATCCAGACCCACGGCTGCGAGGATTTCCATGCTGCGTCGATCGGACTTCGGAACACCGTAATAGCCGGCTTGAAGTTCCAATGCCTGGATCGGTGTGAAGAAGGGGTCCATCGTGATTTCTTGGTTCACGACTCCGATCGCTGCGCGCGATGATCTCGGATGGGCATCAATATCGAGACCCCAAATCTTCGCGGTTCCACCGGTTTTGGTGACCAGGCCAGCCAGAATATTGATGAAGGTGGATTTGCCCGCGCCGTTTGGGCCGAGCAGGCCAAAGATCGATCCGCGTTCAATCTTAAGGTCGATACCTTTGAGGGCGCGCATCTCAGGCAGTTTGCCGGAGGATCTGTAGGTCTTTTCAAGGCCTATCGCTTCGATGGCATAGTCAGGATCGCTCATGCAGGCTCCGTGCAGTCAGGCGGACCGATATAGGTGCGCGTGGGGGATTCGCTCAAGTCTTTTGTTTTTCAAGCGCACTCTTGAAACCATCACGGTCGCGAAGTCGGTCCAAATAGGCACTGGCATTCGGTCCAAGCGAATTCGCCAGAGGAGGCAGGCGCGTTGCAAGATGGAGGGCATACGCAATCGCGATGTCAGCGATTGTGAACCGGTCTGCGACGAGAAACTGCTTTCCTTCAAGCGCATTTTCTACGTGCCGCAATCGACCCTGAAACCAAGCCGCGTAATCTGCCGCGGCTTGCGGTAACCGGCGCTCTTCGGGCTCCAGCATCGTGTAGCGAAGCACCAGGGTTTGCGGAAACGTCAGTGTGGCATCGCTGAAATAGAGCCAATTGAGAAAGCCGCCATATTCTGGGTGCTCCACGTCCAATGCCAATTCTGTCGGGCCGTGGCGCTCCGTCAGATAGTGGCAAATGCCCGAGCTTTCGGTCATGCGCGTTTCGCCATCAATCAGGAATGGGATAGTTCCGAGCGGATTTATGTCCTTATACTCTTTGGCGAAGACACGAGGCGGGAAGGGTAGGTTTACTAGCTCAAAGTCCAGACCCATTTCTTCCAAACACCAAAGCGGTCGCAGCGACCGCGCATGCGAGCAATGATATAGGGTGATGGACATATTAAGGGGCTCCTCTTGGACAAATACGCTTGCCGCATTGACGCATCCAGCGCTCCAGCCTAGCTAACGCTTTTACCGCCTGAATGGCAATTTCACCTAGGGGTAAGACGTGAGCGAGCCAATGACAGAGACACCCTCCTTCGAACAGCCTGAAGTGGTTTATGTCGATAGCCGCAAAGTCTCATGCAATGGCGGCGGCGGCGCGCTCGGCCACCCGCTGGTTTGGTATGAGATGGGCGCCGACGAGATGGTCGAATGCCAATATTGCGACTGTCGTTTCATTCTGCGCGGCGGCAAAGCCGACCAGACTTAAGGCGCCTCGATTAGCCGCCTTTCTTAGGGATGAGAATGGGCGGAGGGCCTCTTCGACCACCCGTCTTTTTCAGAAACTCATCCTGTTCGGTTAAAGGTGCTGACCCGCCACGCGTGCCGTCCTTGCGGAATGCGCCAGGATGGAAGCGATCCCAGATAGAACACAGATTGAAGGGTGCGCTGAGAGTTTCACCTGATGTCAGCGTGACTTTCACTTCCGCGTTCTCAATGCAGCCATAGCCCTGCCAGGTCGCCAGGAACACATTGGTATCAGCGACCGGTAGCTTCGGATTTGAGAAGGTTCGGTGGTAAAAGTAATATTCCGCACTGGCAATCTGCGCGAGCTGAGGGGCTTCCAGGTTTAGCCAAACAGAAGCGGGATAATAGTCATAGCCGCTCGGTGTCTGGCCTTGAGCATCGCGGCCGACATGTCCTGTAACGGCATTTGCGAGCATAAGCTCTGTGAGCGGCGGCGATGTTTCGAGCTCTGATAGATCTTGTTCCGGGGCAGGCGCGGCGGCTGTGCTTTCCGATGTCTCCATCGGATTGGCAGCGAAAACCATTCCAGGCCCTTCATCGCGGGAATCATCAAACGCGCGATCGGTCGTAACATATGCCTCGCGCACGAGCTCTCGAGCGGCGCGGTAATCGACCCAGGCGAACCCACCATCGCCCCATTCGGTGCCCCATGAATTGATCAGTTTGAAGGCTTTGCGGTCTTGATCATACCCTACAATCGTGACGGCATGATAATCTTCGGTGAACTCGTTTTCTGGATCATGTTTGTAGACGCCATTACCTTCCCACATCTGGAAGCTTGGATAGACATACATGCCTGCGACGACCGGTTTTTCGTTCGCCAAAGCTTCTCGGATGGCGAAGATGTTGCCGCGCTCCAGGCGCCGGTAGCTTTCAATTGAATAATCCTTACCGCGCGCGCGTACGTCCTCCGACGGTGCAAGACAGGCTTCCTCAATGTACGGAAAGTCGTTCATCGAAACAGCGCCAGTCGTCGAAACGAAATCCAGCGCGTCTGTAATCCGGCTGCCGGCCGTGCAATTCTCGCCTTGCTTGATGGAGTTGAAAACAAAAGCGGGGCTGAAATGGTAAAACGGATCGGGTCTGACGGTTTGGTTTTCCATCGCCTCTTGATAGGTTTTTAGCGCGTAACCAACCGCCCATCCGACACACGAGCCCTGGCTGCCCTGGTGCCCTGGCTCAGGGAAGAAGCTTGCGAGATCAACAAATTCTGGAAGCGCGCCGCGCATCAGAGGATCACGTTCGTCCAGCGCAGCATATTCTTCATCGCTCAAAGGGATGAGGCCGGTTCCGCGCTCAGGTGTAACTAAACCCTGTCCGTGCGCGGCACCAATGGACGCCGTTCCCAGTAGGAGGGTCATAAAGCTCAAATAGAGAGTGCGCATTGAATTGTCCTTTCCAACGTCCCCGAGCCGGATGAAGGTAAGATGTCTTATTCGTGTCGCGTACGCAACCAGGGGTTTGGGCGAACGCGCCCGTAGTTTCGCAAGCTTTCTGTATTTCCCTATGGTCCGATCACGCAACGTCACGGCTTGTGGTTGACGTGCACGTAAAGCATATCACGTTTATAGTTTAGAACTCTGGAGCAAAATAATGGCTGAAGCTTATATTGTTGATGCGTGTCGTACGCCGCGCGGGATTGGAAAACAGGGCAAGGGCGCACTTGCGCATTTGCATCCACAACATCTCGGCGCGACCGTGCTTGGAGCGATCCGTGATCGCAACAATCTGAACACCGCTGAAGTCGATGACATCATTTGGGGCACCAGCTCACAGCGCGGATCGCAAGGCGCTGATCTCGGTCGTATGGCGGCATTGGATGCTGGCTATGATGTGAAAGCATCAGGCGTGACTCTGGATCGTTTCTGCGGATCAGGGATCACGACCGTCAACTTGGCGGCGGCTCAGGTTATGTCTGGCATGGAAGACATCGTGATTGCTGGCGGCACTGAAATGATGAGCTACACATCAGCCAGCGCTGATCCGAAAACACCGCCGATGATGGATAGCGGCAACACCCACCTTCGTGATCTTCATCCTCAGAGCCAGCAAGGTGTCTGCGCGGATGCGATCGCAACGCTTGAAGGCATTGACCGTGAAGCTGTTGACCAGTTGGCTGTGACCAGTCAGCAACGTGCTGCACGCGCCATCGAAGAAGGGCGTTTCGATAAGTCACTCGTTCCGGTCTATAATCGCGACGGATCGCTGGCCTTGGACAAGGAAGAGTTTCCGCGCCCGCAAACGACGATGGAAAGCCTGTCTGGGTTGAAGACGGTCTTCAACATGTGGGCAACGATCCCGGTCGACGAAGCTGGGACGACTTATGGCGACCTGGTCACCAAGGTTTATCCGACATTGAAAGAAGAGATGACGCACGTTCACCACGCAGGGAACTCTTCTGGTGTTGTCGATGGCGCGGCAGCGCTCTTGATTGCGTCACAGGATGCGGTTGATAAAAACGGTTGGAAGCCACGCGCCCGTATCGTTGCAACGGCGAACATGGGCGATTGCCCAACGCTGATGCTGAACGCTCCGGTTCCTGCTGCGCGCAAGGTCTTGGAAAAAGCTGGACTGACGACGGACGATATCGATGTCTATGAGATCAATGAAGCGTTTTCAGTTGTCGCTGAAAAGTTCATCCGTGACCTCGATCTCGACCGTGAAAAAGTGAACATCAATGGCGGCGCGATGGCGCTCGGCCATCCGATCGGGGCGACAGGTTCGATCCTCATCGGGACAGCGCTCGACGAGCTCGAACGCTCTGGTGGTCGCTACGGTCTAATCACGATGTGTGCCGCTGGTGGCATGGCGCCCGCTGTCATCATCGAGCGGGTCTAGTCGAAACTCTCCGCCGTGGCCTCACTGGCTTGATCCTCTGGGCTTGTCAGTGGCTGCGGCGCATTTCGTATGCGCTTAGCAGCATAGGCGAAAATCAGAATTGCGATTAAGCCGAGGCCAGCCGCCAATAAGAATGGTGCGCCCGGCAGATAGATTCCTTCATCATCTGAGTATGCGGAAAAGATCAGCGCCATCGCGGCCGGGCTGATAATTGATGCCAAACTGTATAGGCTCGTAATTGCGCCTTGCAGTTCACCCTGGGAGTCCGCGGGTGTCCGTTCGGTCATCAAGGCTTGCAAAGCCGGGCCGAGGAACGCTGCAAAGGCGCCGATCAAAATGGCGACATAGATCTGAGCGCCATTCTGCGCGAAGCCCAAAATAACGAATGAAACCATTCCAACAATAAGCGCAAAATACACCGCTCGAACTTCCCCAAACCGGTTCACAACGGGTCCGGTTAATCCGCCCTGAACACCTGCGACGCCGAACCCGTAAACGCTGATGGACAGGCCGATAAAGAAGGGTGTCCAGCCGGCAATTTCGGTGACGTAGAACGACCAGATGCTCGTATAGGAATGATTGCCAAGTTGAATGAGGAAGAGGGCGGCGAGCACAATCAAAACGATAGGATATCGCCCGATGGAAATGAGGCTGCCCAAAGGATTAGCGCGTTTCCAGGAGAATGCGCGCCGGTTCTCAGGTTTGAGGGTTTCCGGAAAGGTGAAAAGTCCCCACAGGAAGACCAGAAAGATCAATCCACCCGCAACAATGAATGGGAGCCTGACCCAATACTCTCCGAGAAACCCGCCCAAGGCCGGGCCAAAAATAAAGCCGAGCCCGAGAGCGGCTCCGGCATACCCGAACAGCTTGGCGCGGTCCTCAGGTTTTGAGACGTCGACAATGCAGGCATAAGCCGTGGCATAAGTCGCTCCAAACAGACCGGAAATAATCCGCGCGACAAATAGCCATGTGAGGGTTGGGGCCCAGGCCATGATGAAACTATCAATCGCAAAACCGAACATGGCAAAGAGCAAAACAGGCCGTCGCCCAAACCGATCGCTGAGGCCACCCAAAATTGGGGCGAATACGAACTGCATCATCGCAAAGGTCGTCAGCAATAGGCCTGCAATTGTAGCACCTTCGCTGATGGAGAGGCCCGCGACCTCTTCCAGTAGGGCTGGCATGATTGGCATGATTAGGCCCAGGCCAACCGCATCTAAAAACACGACGCCGCAGACAAAGGCCAATACCCGCCCGGCCGATTGAGATTCCTGCACTGTATTCCTCCCGACAATGCATATTGTATTCTAAGCAGGGCAGAAAATAACTGAACCTGTATTTAACGCGTACAGTGTCTGTTAGATCTATCAATTGGCGCGGCGATAATTTTATTGTCTATAGCGATTACGTCACATCCTTCGGGCGAACTGGGACGCTGCAATCGCAGCAGTTTCGCTTATTAGGCGAGCGTGACTGGTCAAATTGAATACAAACCGTCATACTTTTTCCAACCAGTTCGTTCTAGGGGACCCTAGAGCCAATAAATATGAGCTGGCGCGGGAGGAATATATGGAACAGCTGCAGGGCATGGACGCCTCATTCGTGGCGATGGAAACGCCGAGTTCGCCGATGCATATCGGCTCGATCTTGATTTACGATCCCTCCACGGCG
Organism: Henriciella sp.; assembly: GCA_039970335.1. Classification (GTDB taxonomy): domain Bacteria; phylum Pseudomonadota; class Alphaproteobacteria; order Caulobacterales; family Hyphomonadaceae; genus Henriciella. Next base: position 125,112 of record JBDVMC010000021.1, read on the forward strand.
CCGGGCGGTTTTGTCCGTTTCAAAGACATTCTGAAATTCTACGAAGAACGCATGCAGCTCTCTAAGACGATGCGGCAGAAGCTCGTCAAAGTGCCGTTCAATGTCGACTATCCATACTGGGTCGAAGATGCCGACTTTGATTTGGAATACCATGTCCGTCACGTCGCGTTGCCAAAGCCTGGCGATTGGCGCCAGCTCTGTATCCAAGCCGCGCGGATCTTTGCGCGCCCGCTAGACCTGGCGCGTCCGCCTTGGGAGTTCACTGTGGTTGAAGGCCTGGATAACGTTCCAGGCATCCCCGAAGGTTCGTATGCGGTTGTGACCAAAGTCCACCATTCTGCAATCGATGGGATGTCCGGCATCGATATGATGCAAGCGCTCCATACACCGACGCCAAGTGTCGCGCCGCCAAACAAACCAGATACCTGGAAAGCCGATAAATTCCCTAATCGCGCCGGAATGTTCGCAAAAGGCTATGCCCGCGCGTGGATCAATCCGATTCGACAGCTTGGTGTTTCTGCGCAGGCGGTGCCGGGAATATACCGCGCCGCGAAGGGCATGATCAAAGGCGATTTCGGTTTGAAAGCGGCGATCGAGGCACCGAAGACAAGATTCAATACCAAGATTTCCCCACACCGTGTTGTCGAGGGGCGCGTATTTGAACTGAAGCATATCAAAGCGCTGCGCACCTTGTCTGAGGGGGCGAAAGTCAACGATGTCATGCTCACCATTATCGGGGGTGGCTTGAACAAATACCTCTCACACTACAACGATCTGCCGAAGACAACGATGACGGCGATGGCGCCCATCTCTGTTCGCGCCGAGGGCGAGAAGAACACGATGGGCAATCAAGTGTCCGCAATGATCGCGCCGCTCGGAACGCATCTTTCTGACCCGGTAGAGCGCATGGCCTATGTGTTTGATCAAACCAGTCGGTCGAAGGAAATGACGAGCGCGCTTGGGGCTCGGCAGATGACAGAGGCCAGTAAGGTCTCTCCAGCCTTGTTTATGGCGCTCGGTGCGCAGGCTTATTCTCGCCTGGGCGTGGCCAACTTCATGGTTCGCCCGGTCATCAACACTGTTGTGACGAACGTACCTGGGCCACCAGTGCCGATCTATTCAGCCGGGGCGAAGCTCGTCAGTATGCAAGGCCTATTGTGTCTGCTCGACGGCATGGCGCTAGGACATGTGGTCCAGAGCTATGTGAACGAGGCCACAATCACGTTCACGGCAGACCGGGACATCATGCCGGATCCTGAATTCTACGCTGATTGTTTGCAGGAAAGCTTCGAAGAAATGGCGAAGGTCGCTGGCATTGATATCTCACCGCCAAAGCCAACACCCGCACCCAAAAAGGCAGCCGCTGCAGCAAAGCCTCGAACCGCTGCGAAGCGTAAACCGCGGGCCAGCACAGCTAAAAAAGCGAGCACCGCAAAAGCCAAGGCAAAGGCCAGCTGAAGCGATTAGGCATCCATTTCTAGTCTTGTGCGGTACACCGTTACAGAACATGGTTGTAAAAATAGCCGTGAAAACACGGTAGACGGGAGAAAATTATGGCTGCAGCGACGATGGCGAAACCGCCACATCCATTCTGGACTCTGACAGAAGGCCGCGCGGTATTCGAATTTGGAGCCTTCAGCCTTCTCAGACGCCCGATGCGGAATTTGCCAAAGGGCGACGGCCACCCCGTACTTGTCTTGCCTGGATTTATGGCGAGTGATCACTCGACGCGCCCGATGCGCAAGCTGTTCGATGATCTCGGGTATAAGTCATATGGCTGGGGCCTCGGCCGAAATGTAAAGTTCAATGAGACCCGCGAGCAGGAAATGTCCGACCTGGTTGAGCGTATCTATGAAGAGAATGGCGAGAAACTCTCGATCGTCGGTTGGAGCCTCGGCGGCGTGTTCGCGCGCGAGCTCGCAAAAATGCACCCAGAGATCGTTCGCACGGTGATTTCTCTTGGCAGCCCGATCAGCAATAATCGCCGTCACTCTGCCCCCAGCCGGATCTTTGAAATGATCAATGGCAAGGAAACGCAGCCTGAAGCAGAAGGCCGTTATCGAGATCTGGAAGCGGCTCCGCCGGTTCCAACAACGTCAATTTTGACAAAAACGGATGGCGTCGTCTCCTGGCGTGGATCTGTTCAATGCCCGTCAAAGGGAACGCAAACCGAAAACATCATCGTTCCCGCGAGCCATGTTGGACTTGGCGTGAACCCACTGGTCATGGTGGCGGTCGCTGATCGTTTGGCGCAACCAGACGGTGACTGGATGCCGTTTGATCGCTCCGGTTGGCGTGAATACGTTTTCAAAGGCGCTGTCGAAGCGTAAGAAAACTCGATAAAATTCAATCTATCATCTGAACCATAACCTCACCTCTATGTGCCATATCGGGGCGTAGCGAAATGAACCATGCGTTTCGTGCGCATGTTTGTACGAGGGACTGAATATGGCCAAGACAGTATTGGTAATTGATGACGATCCAACCCAGCGCCGCCTGCTGACCGCAGCGGTTGAGAAGGCTGGCTTTGCGTGCCGAACGGCGCCAGATGGCGAGACCGGCGTTGCGATCGCAACAGACGCCAATGCCGGCGCCGACGTTGTTCTCCTCGATCTGACCATGCCGGGCTTGTCTGGAATGGAAACGCTGGAAATGTTGACGGAGCGCCGTCCAGAGCTGCCCGTCATTATGCTTACAGCAACCAGCGGCATCGACACGATTGTCGCCGCTATGCGCACCGGCGCAGTCGACTTTGTCGTTAAGCCGGCCAATCCGGAACGCGTCGTTGTTTCAATTCGTAACGCGTTGAAATTATCTTCGCTTACGGGTGAAGTTAAGCGTCTCACGCGTAAAGCCGAAGGCGGTATGGGTTTTGACGATATGATCGCGAGCGCCCCAATCATGCGCCAGGTCCTACGCCTCGGACAGCGAGCTGCGGCTTCAGATATTCCTGTGCTCATCCTGGGGGAGAGTGGTGTCGGTAAAGAAGTGATCGCGCGTTGTATTCAGGGTGCCTCTGATCGCTCAGGCAAACCGTTCATTTCGGTGAACTGCGGCGCGATCCCTGAAAACCTGGTCGAAAGCATCCTGTTTGGACACGAAAAAGGGGCCTTTACGGGCGCGGTTGCGCGCTCTGCTGGTAAATTCGTGGAAGCTGATGGCGGAACGCTCTTCCTCGACGAAGTTGGCGAATTGCCGCTCGATATGCAGGTTAAGCTGCTGCGCGCGTTGCAAGAGGGTGAAGTTGACCCAGTTGGCGCACGTCGTCCGGTAAAAGTCGACGTTCGTATTATCTCGGCGACCAACCGTGACCTCGCACAACGGGTGAAAGAGGGCGCTTTTCGGGAAGATCTATTCTATCGCTTGAACGTCTACCCGGTTGAAATGCCAAGCCTGCGTGAGCGTGTGGAAGATGTGCCAGCTTTGGTGGATCACTTCATTGGTCGTTTCAACGCGTCTGAAGGTGCACGCATTGTCGCGGCATCGCCTGAAACACTAAAAATGCTCTGCGCCTTTGATTGGCCGGGCAACGTCCGTCAGTTGGAGAACTCTGTGTTCCGCGCTGTTGTTCTCTGTGAAGGCGATATTCTTCAGCCGCATGACTTCCCGCAAATCAGTGGTGTCATGCCAGAGATCGCGGCCTTGCCGGAAGTGCCCGCACGCCCGATGCCTGCAAATGATGAATTGCCTTCTATTGCAGCGGTCGAAGCCGGTCCGGTTTCAGTCTTGGAAGAAGGCGAAGTGCGTAGTCTTTCTGACGTCGAGCGCGATCTGATCGCATACGCGATTGAGCACTATGCCGGTCATATGAGTGAAGTGAGCCGCCGTCTCGGGATTGGCCGCTCGACCTTGTACCGGAAAGTCCGCGAGTACGGACTGGATGATGAGGCACAGAAAGAGGCGGGATAAACCGCACCTTTACTTTCCAAAAGAAATGAAGAGCGGGCCCGCAAGGCTCGCTCTTTTTTGTTCTCGCTTGCTTCGCTCAGCTCAGCTGCATGCAGGGCCGCGCTGGCCAAGTGACATTTGATCCGTGGATCAAGGTCAAAACCGATATTGATAATCGCCTACGCGATCGCATCAATCGAGGGCCAATGGATGGACGCTGGAAAGTGGTTGGGCTGGGCAAGACGCAGCGCATTCTATTTCGTGTCAGGGGCGATAAATGAAGCGGCGAGGATCCCTCAAAAGTCTTGCATGATCTAGATCGACTAAGAGACGACCAAGGGCGCTCGAAACCACTAACTCCCGAGACCGTGATACAGACCCGCAGCGGATGTTGCTGAGATCTGAGGGTAAAGGCGGTTATAGCAAACCGACTGCGCTGACGCTGCGCGGTGTGAACATTGGCGGTTAGAAGGCGCTTTGTAAGGTGCTAAGCGACAGACGCCGCGTCATCAGAGCTTGTTGGCAGATCTTCCGGAAACGCCATGACACGGTTGCGACCCTGGTCTTTGGCTTGGCGCAAACATAGATCAGCGCGTTGGACCGCGTGTTCTAGCGTTTCACCTTTTCGACAAACAATCACGCCAACACTGGCTTCCAGTCTGATCGGCGTTTCGTTGAACGAGATTTTAAGTGTCTCGATTTGACGGCGCAGCCGCTCGGCCGCGCGCAAAGCGGATTGATGGCCGCTATCTGAGAGCAAGACCGCAAACTCTTCACCGCCCCAACGGGCGACATCATCGGTTCCAAATCGGCTGGTTTGTTTGAGATGCGCGGAAAGGATCCGCAAAGCTTCATCACCGCCGGCATGGCCGTGCTTGTCATTGATCAGTTTGAAATAGTCGAGATCGATCAGAAGCAATGAAAGCGCACGATTAGTTCGCGTGAAACGGGCCAGCTCGCGGTCATATCGATCGGCGAACGCGCGGCGATTGAGAAGCCCGGTAAGTGGATCGGTGGTCGCCAGTTCAAGGAGTTGTTCCTGGATTTTGATCAGTTTGCTGGAATAGACCGCCATCAAAACCGAAGCCGGCGGGGCTAAGACGCAAGACGCGATCAACGCGGTATAGGCGACTGTATTTACTCCAAAAGCATCGAGATAGGGTGCGATCCAGGCCGTGAACTGCACAGTCGCGCAGATCAACACGACCGATAGGAGGGTCGCGTAGACAGAGGTATGGAAACGTGATGACGTGCTCAGCATTACTAATGTCCCTTACAGACACGCGTAACTGAAAAGTCCAAAATCGCGGTTCAAACGAACGATCAAATTTGAACGAAACTGGGCCTATTCTTCAAATATGATTTTAGGCGCCGGCTTTGTCTCAAGGGCGTCCAGGCTGAGCGCAATTTCGCGGGCTGTGTTGTGAAAAATTTCAGCAGACGGGCCGCTGGACAAGGCGGCAGGTTGCCCGATGTCGCCGCCTTCTCGAATCGCTTGGATCATTGGGATTTGCGCCAATAAGGGAAGCCCGAGCGCTTGTGCCATATGCTGACCACCGCCTTCACCCATCAGGTGGTGCCGGTTGCCGGATGGATCATCAAACCAGCTCATCGTTTCGACAATGCCGAGCACCGGCACATGTGTTTTAGCGAACATAGCGGCGCCGCGACGAACGTCCGCGAGGGCGACCTCTTGCGGGGTGGTGACAATCACAGCCGCTGTTACCGGAACGCGCTGAGCCAATGTGAGCTGCGCTTCACCTGTGCCTGGAGGCGTGTCGATGATCAAAAGGTCGAGCGGGTTTTCCGCGCTGCCCCATGCGGCATCATTTAGCATTTGCGTGATCGCAGACTGTACAATCGGGCCGCGCCAGATCATTGGCGAATCCGGATCGGTGAGATAGCCAATTGAGAGCGTCTCAATCCCATGAGCGTTTACGGGAATCAGTTTGTCGTCTGAATTGGTCGCCGGACTTGCATCGCTGACCCCCAACATGGTTGGAATAGACGGACCGTAAATGTCCGCATCCAGCAGCCCGACCCGTAGCCCTTGCTTTGCGAAAGTCGACGCGAGATTGACCGAGACCGTCGATTTGCCGACCCCACCTTTGGCGCTAGCGACAACCAAAATGCGGGAAATTCCGGGAATTGGTGGAATTTGTCCGCTCTGTTCTGGGCGACCTTGGGTGATCGCTTCATCCGACAGTCTTGCGCCTTTGCGAACGCGCCGTGTGCCTGCATGGGTTGGTAGCGGTGCGGGATGAGGCGTGCTTGCGGTTTGAGGGGCCTCGGATGTCAGAACGGAATTGACGTCCGTCACGCCAGCAACTTGCATCGCTTTTGCTTCCGCTTCGACGCGCAAAGCCTCAGCAGCGGAGACATCAGAAGATTCCGTTTCAATGATCAGTGTCACGCGCCCGCCATCGGTGATTCGCACGCCAGACAGCCATTTGGGTGACCCAAGGGCAGTCCGAATTGTCGCATCAGAAACGGGTTTCTGGTCTTTCTTGTCCCAAAACATGGGCTATGTCCTTGATGAAGAGGCCGTTAGACCGCAAATAGGCTCCAAGAGACAAAAAAGCCAGAGACCTGGTGTGACCTGTGAAGGAGGGGCAATGCCCTGGAACGATAATAGTGGAAATGGCGAAGAGCCTCCAAAGGCTAATGGCGGCCCTTGGGGCAGCGGCGGTTCCGGAGGCAACGGCAATGGCGGTTCGCCTTGGGGACGTCCAAGCGGCGGCAATGGCGGCGGCGGTCAAGGCGGCGGCAACGACATAGAAGACCAAATGCGTAAGATGCAGGAACGGTTTTCACGTCGTGGTCGAGGCGGCGGCGGCGGCGGTCGTGGACCTAGCCTCGGGCCCGGTGGTTTTATCGCTCTTGGTGTGGTCGCACTGATTGCATGGCTGGCAACGGGCATCGTGATTGTCGACGAAGGCGAACGCGCAGCCGTGTTCCGGTTCGGTGAATATCAACGAAACTTCGCGCCTGGCTTACACGCTCACTTCCCAGCACCGATTGAAACGCACGAAGTTCTACCTTCTGAGCGCCAACAGGACACATCTGTTGGGATCAATCAGGCAGAGAGTTTGATGCTGACCGGGGACGAGAACATCGTCGACGTGCAATTCCGCGTGTTCTGGTTTTATGACGGCGAAAACCCTGAAGACTTTATTTTGAACATCGACAATGGCACGCCGCTTGTGAAAGCTGCTGCCGAGAGTGTGATGCGCGAAGTCGTCGGCAAATCAACGCTCGATGCCGTTCTGACCACAGGTCGCGGCGAGATCGCTTCGACCGTGCGTGATCAATTGCAGACATTGCTCGGGGATTACGGCGCCGGTGTCACCATCGAAAACGTCGAGATTCAGGAAGCGCTGGCGCCCGCGCCAGTTCGTGGTGACTTTATCGACGTTATTAATGCCGGTCAGGATGCCGAGCGTCTGGTTCAGGAAGCCAATCGCTACGCGAACGAAATCGTTCCGCGCGCACGTGGTGAAGCTCAAGTGATCCTTCAGGATGCTCAAGCTTACCGCGACCGCGTGATTGCGGACGCAACCGGTGAAGCCGATCGTTTCAAGCAGATTCTTTCTGAGTATCGAAAGGCTCCGCAAGTAACACGTGAGCGTATGTATCTAGAGACTATGGAGAGCGTGCTCGGTCGAACTGACAAGCTCATCCTCGACAGTGATTCGGGTGCAGTACCTTATCTGCCGCTTGATCGCGTTAATCGCAGCGGAGGAAACTAGATATGAAACCGTTTGGAATTCTAGGAATAGTCCTGGTCGTCGGAACCATTATTGCGGTGCTGAATTCGTTCTTCATCGTCGATCAACGCCAGCAGTCACTCGTGCTGCAAGTTGGTCGTGCTGTTCAAGCCTATAACGAACCCGGTGCTGACGAAGCCGGCCTCAAGTTCAAGATCCCGTTTGTTCAGTCTGTTGTGACTTATGATAAGCGTAATCTCGGTCTCGATGTGCCGGATATCGAGGTTTTCGCCTCGAACCAGGAACAGCTGATTGTTGATGCGTTTGTACGCTGGCGGATTTCAGAGCCGCTCGCATTCTACCAACGTTTGGGAACGCAACGCGAAGCGCAAAACCAGTTGCTGCGCTTTACTGACACTCAGATCCGTAACGCTTTGGGTAACAAACTGCCGGAAGAAATCATTTCTGGTCAGCGCTCTGAACTGATGGATCAGATCCGTGACGAGCTGAGCTCCGCAATCGCAGGACGTGGCATCGATATTATCGATGTTCGCATCAAGCGTGTGGATCTTCCACCAGACGTTTCGCAGCGCGTGTTTGACCGGATGGCCGCTCAGCGGAACCAGCAAGCCGAGCAAATCCGTGCTGAAGGTGACGAACGCGCCAAGCTTGTTCGCGCTGAAGCGGAACGAGAGCGGACGGTTCTTCTCGCTGAAGCTCGACGTGAGTCGGAGCAAATCCGCGGTGAGGGCGATGCCCAGCGGAACGAAATCTATGCAGAAGCGTATGAGCGCGATGCAGAGTTTTTCCGGTTCCAGCGCGCGCTGATTGCGTGTGAGCAGTCCTTCACGGAAGGCACTCAGATCGTTGTCGGCCCGGATAGCCTCGGACTTTGCGATGAGTTCATCGTGCAAGCCCGTGCGAACGGCACACCGCGCCGCTAAACTCGCCGAACACTGGCGAAGCATATCCAAACAGCCCCGCCCAGCCTATGCTGCGGCGGGGCTTTTGATTCGGGAACTGGTGCATCATGCTGACAATTATTCTGGCGGGAATTGGCATCTGGTTCCTATTTGAAGGCGCGATTTATGCCGGGGCACCGGACGCTATGAAGCGGTTTGGCGCCTGGCTGGCGGAAATGCCGGAAAACACGATTCGTCAGTCAGGCCTGTGGTCGATGGCGATTGGCGGACTATTGCTTTATGTGATGGTAAGATTTGGCGGGTGACAAAGACTTGCGCCTTGCCCAGATAACGCCGTAGTTAGGCTTAAGGTCTATGTTACACCTGTAGGAGATCCTCGATTGATCTATCGCTCACTATCCGCACTTGCTTTGGTCCTCATTGGCACCGGCCCGGTTATGGCTCAGACTTCGATTACGGAGGCTGTCAGCGAGGTCGATCAACAGGCGCGTCCGGATAGTTTCACCGAACTCTCGAAGCAGTTGATGCCCGCGGTGGTGAACATCACGACCTCGAAAGTTATCGCCAATGATTTGCCGATGTTTGAGGACGGCGAGCCGCTCAGCGAGTTCAATCCATTCTTTGGCCGTGATCCAGAAGGGTTCAGCCAAGAAGGTGCGCTAGGATCCGGATTTGTGATTTCGGCAGATGGTCTGATCGTGACGAATGATCACGTGATCACTGGCGCTGATGAGATCAATGCCGTCTTCGCTGATGGCCGCACGCTGCGCGCCGAATTGATTGGGACCGACGAAGCGACTGATGTCGCAGTCTTGAAAGTCGAACAAGACGATCCGTTTCCATTCGTAGATTTTGCCGATAGCGAGAGCGCAGAAGTTGGCGATTGGGTCATGGCCATCGGGAACCCATTTGGGTTTGGTGGCTCGGTTTCAGTCGGCATTGTTTCAGCGCGTAATCGCGATATCAATTCAGGCAATTACGATAATTATATCCAGACCGATGCAGCGATCAACTCGGGCAATTCTGGTGGGCCGCTGTTCAATTTGAACGGCGAGGTTTTGGGTGTAAACACAGCGATCATTACGCCCACTGGCGGATCTGTTGGGCTTGGCTTCTCGATCCCATCAAACCTGGTGAAGCAGATCAGCGACCAGTTGATTGAGTTCGGCAAAGCACGCCGTGGTTGGTTTGGCGTAAATATCCAGAACGCAGACCGCGACTTGGCGAAAGCTTACGGTTTGGAAGCCGGAACCGGCGTTATCCTGACCCGGATCACGGATGATGGCCCAGCTTCGAAGGCGGATTTCGAAGTCGGCGACCTCATTCTCGCGTTCGATGGACGCACGGTTAAAGACGAACGTGCTTTGAGCCGCATCGTCGCTGACACTGAGATTGGCAAAGCGGTCGACGTTGATCTCGTTCGAGATGGTCGCAGACGAACCGTAACGTTCGAGCTTGGAGAATTGAATCCAGACGAAGACGAGGCGGAAGAAGACGCCGTTGATCCGGAAAGCACGCTGACCGACAATCCGTTGGGCGTTGATTTTGTCGAACTGTCAGAAACCGACCGTCGCCGCTATCGCATTCCGAATGACGTCACAGGTGTGCTGGTTCGTTCAGTCTCGCCCCGGGGGCCAAGTTTTGGAAAGCTGCGAAAAGGCGATGTCGTGATGGAAATGGCATTCCAAACGATTGAGACACCAGAAGAGGCTTTGATCGCGATGGATGAGGCACTTGGCCGCGAAGGGCAGCCGCTTCTGCTGCGGATCTACAGCCGCACGCAAACCATGTTCCAGGCGATTGATATCGATGTGCGCGGCTAGCTAGTCGCGCCAGACAATTTCACTGTCTGAATAGCCTTGAAAATACAGCGCCGTCGTCAGGTCGGTGACACTGATCGCCGCATCTGAAGCTTGCGCCACGATTGGCTTTGCGTGCACCGCGAGCCCGAGGCCAGCGGCTTCAATCATCGCCAGATCATTCGCCCCATCACCCATCGCAACAGCGTCCAAGCGGTTGAGGCCGTTCGCGAAGGCGGCATCATCAAGGGCCTCGAGTTTCGCTTCTCGGCCTAAAATGGGGCGTCCAACCTCGCCGGTCAGGACCGCGCCATCATCGATCAAGACATTGCCGCGATCGCCTTGAAAGCCAGCCGCTTCCGCAACGCGCGAGGTGAAGTAGGTAAATCCACCCGAGACGAGTAAGCAAAACGCACCATTGGCGGTCATTGTAGCGGTGAGAGTCCTGCCGCCCGGCATCAGCGTGATTTTCTCTTCGTAGCACTGTGCGAGGGCATCAAGCGATAAGCCGTTGAGTTTCCCGACACGCTCGGTGAGGGCGCCTTCGAAGTCGAGCTCTCCTGCCATTGCTCGCGCCGTGATCGCGGCGATCTCATCCTTCAGGCCAGCATAGGCGGCGAGTTCGTCCAGGCACTCCTGCTGGATGATGGTGGAATCCATGTCCGAGATGAGTAGGCGCTTTTTACGGTTTCGCACCGGCAGCAAAGCAACATCTGCTGCCCCTTCAAATGCACTTTCCAATACAGATCGCGCAGCCGTCGCATCAACATCCCCAAGGGCCACCGCAATTTCGATCGCAGCCCATCTCTCTTCGGTGCCGAGAAGGCGAACATGGCTTGTCTGCGTAAGTCCGGCTGCATCGCAGGCGGTCTGCAAGGCGGTGCCCAATTTCTTGACGCCATAGCTAATGGGGGCGACGGCGGTCGCAATATGGGAAGATCGGAGGGTTTTGTCCGTCATCGCAGCATTCCTGACTTTACGCTATGCGCGTCGCTTCTTACGACTAAATCCATGAAGCCTGCAATCCTTATTCATGGCCCTACCGCAAGCGGGAAGTCAGCTTTGTCTGTCGCGCTGGCGAAGCGTGTGGATGGCGAAGTCATTAATGCAGATTCTATGCAGGTCTACCGCGATTTGCGGGTGATTTCAGCGCGTCCTGCCGCTTCCGAAATGGATGGTGTCGAGCACCACTTGTTCGGGCACGTTGCTGCGAGCGAGCGCTACTCAACAGGCAAGTGGCTCGACGATATCAAGCCGGTCATTTCAAAAGTGCAACGCCGCGGGAAAGTTCCAATCGTGATTGGCGGCACGGGACTGTATCATCTCGCCTTGATTGAGGGCTTATCTGAAATCCCACCCATCCCGGAAGATATTCGTGCGGGCGTAATTGAGCTTCATAAAACCGGCGGCGTCCCGGCGCTGCGCGAAAAACTGGAGCAGGTGGATCGGGAAACCGCCGAGCGGCTGGGCGAGGGTGATAAGCAACGACTGTCGCGCGCGCTCGAAGTCTGGCTCGCGACAGGAAAATCAATAGCGAGTTTCCATGGCAAGAAAGGGCGGTCGATTCTTGCGCCCGGGGAATGGATGGGGGTTGCCCTTACGCCGGTACGCGCAAAACTCTATGCGCGCATTGATCGACGGTTTGAAGGGATGTTGATGGAAGGGGCGATGGAAGAAGCCCGGGGACTGGCAGGGCAAAATCTGCCCGAAGACCTGCCCGCGATGAAAGCTCATGGCATTCCTTGGTTGCTTGAATATCTCCGCGGAGACTTGAGCGCTGAAATTGCTGCTGAAAATGCCAAGCGGGATACACGGCGATATGCCAAGCGCCAATTTACCTGGATTGGGCGCCAATTTCCATTCTGGCCACGAATTCCCAGCCTTAAGATAGAAGATCGATTACGGGTAATTCATGCCCTTTATAAGGAGGTTGACGGGGTCTAATCGGTAAGTTATGCCCCAAGTAACTTTTGGGAGGAAACGCTTCATGCGTCCAACAGTCGTACTCGTTATTAGGCACCTGCGCTGACGGTTTAACATCGTCACGTGCAGGTGCTTGTAACAGGGTCTCTTACCAGAGGCCCTTTTTTTTAATCTAAAACTCGCGCCCATTCTAAACCCTGCAAACCCTCTTAAGGATCAACATCATGGATATGCAGACCAAGTCCAAAGCCAAGACCGAAACCCGCCAAATGACCGGCGCGGAGATCGTCATCACTGCGCTGAAGGAACAGGGTGTGGAAGTGATGTTTGGTTATCCTGGCGGTGCCGTCCTCCCGATCTATGATGCGCTCTTCACAGAACCCTCAATTCGTCACGTCTTAGTGCGACACGAGCAAGGGGCAGGGCATGCCGCGGAAGGCTATGCGCGCTCAACCGGAAAAGCTGGGGTTGCTTTGGTAACGTCTGGCCCGGGCGCCACAAATATGGTCACCCCGATTACGGACGCGATGATGGACTCCATCCCAATGGTTGTCCTGACCGGCCAAGTGCCGAGCCATTTGATTGGCACGGATGCGTTCCAAGAGTGCGATACAGTTGGGATTACGCGTTGCTGTGCCAAGCATAATTACCTGGTCACAGACGTGAATGAGCTCGCCCGAACCATCCATGAAGCGTTCCTGATCGCGACCACTGGGCGGCCTGGCCCTGTCGTGATCGATATCCCAAAGGATATCCAGTTTGCGACCGGAACGTATCACGGCAAAGAGGGCATCCACAAAGCGACTTATCAACCGCAAACAGAGCCAGACGCGGAAGCGATCAAGAACGCTGTCGCTCTGATGAAAAAGGCGCGCCGTCCTGTTTTCTATACTGGTGGTGGCATCATCAACTCTGGACCGGAAGCTAGCGAAGCGCTGCGAAAGCTGCAGGCGATCACCGGGTTCCCCGTGACCTCGACATTGATGGGACTTGGAGCCTTTCCGGCAAGCCATGAAGATTGGCTGGGCATGCTCGGAATGCACGGCGCTTATGAAGCCAATCACGCCATGCATGATTGTGATCTGATGATTTGTGTTGGGGCGCGGTTTGATGACCGTGTGACCGGCCGGATCGATGCGTTTTCTCCGGGCTCAAAGAAGATCCATATCGATATTGATCCAAGCTCGATCAACAAAGTCATTCGGGTCGATGTTCCGGTAATCGCTGACTCAACCAAAGCCTTAAACGCGATGATCAAAGCCTGGGGTAAGACGAAACCGCAGGATCTTTCGGATTGGAAATCGCAGATCGATGGTTGGAAGTCGCGCAAGTGTTTTGCCTATGCGCACAGCGATAAGGAAATCAAACCGCAATACGCGATTGAGCGCCTTTATGAGCTAACCAAAGATCGCGAAACGTACATTTCGACAGAGGTCGGCCAACACCAAATGTGGGCGGCTCAGCATTACCATTTTGAAGACCCAAACCATTGGATGACCAGTGGTGGGCTTGGGACTATGGGTTACGGTTTGCCCGCAGCTGTTGGCATCCAGGCCGCGCACAATGATGCTTTGGTGATCGACATTGCTGGTGAAGCTTCGGTGCAAATGGTGTTGCAGGAAATCTCAACGGCTGTTCAACACAAGCTTCCGATCAAGATCTTCATCTTGAACAATGAGTGGATGGGCATGGTTCGTCAGTGGCAAGAGCTTTTGCATGGGGAGCGTTACTCGCATTCTTACTCTGAAAGCCTTCCCGACTTTGTGAAACTGGCGGAGGCTTATGGCGCGCTTGGACTGACTTGCGATAGTCCGGCTGAGCTGGACCAGAAAATCCAGGAAATGATCGATTATGATGGTCCAGTGGTCTTCGATTGCCGTGTGACGAAAGCTGAAAATTGCTTGCCAATGATCCCGTCGGGTGCGGCGCATAATGATATGATCCTGTCAGAAATTACCGGGGATGAAATCGATGAGGCTGGAAGAAAGCTTGTCTGATGTCATCTCTGGGCTTTTCCACAGCCGTCGCCTCTGGCAGAAGCGTGTCCCTGAACAAAGGGATCGCCCTGGGAGTTGAGACCGTGTTTGTGTGGCTACAAAATCATATCGAGATCGTCGTAGCGTTGCTATCTGCTGGGGTCGCCGTGTTTGGCGCACTTGTCAGCCGCAACGAGACGAAGAAACAACGCGATCTTCAAATGGAGAATTTGCGCCACAGCGTTGATAGTCAAAGCCTCGCATGGGGCAATTCTTGTATTGATGTGTTGAACCGGGCCGCGATGTTTGCACGCACGCGCCAGCATCAGGCAAATGATGCCAGCTTTCTCCAGCAACGGGTCAACATGATGTTGGCAATGTCGTCATTGGTTGAACGAGGCAGGCTCTTCTTCCCGAATATCAATCCGGAAAGTAAGGGCGGCGAGAAAGAGGGGGCTTATCGCGGCTCCCGTCCGCCCATCCTCGATGCTTTGATGTTTGCCTATTATGAGATCGAAGCGCTCACCCGTCAGGGCGGCCCGACGGCCGACAATAGCGCTGAGTTCATCGAAGACTGTCGCCGGTTGCTGGTGTCGGAGCTGCAGTCGCATCTTGATCCACGCCGCCGCGACGCCGTGATCGATCGCTATGATGATCAGCGGCTCGACCAGCGCAGTGATGCGGTAGACCGCGCAAATGCCTTGCAATCCATTTTGAAATCACGCCGCCCCGGGATTAATTTCGGTGAGCGCAAGGAGACCGTACAGTGAGCGATAATCCAGCGAGCGCATACGATATGAGCCATATAACAGAGGACGATGAGCGCCGGACGCTAGCGATTATCGTTGATAATGAACCTGGCGTGCTAGGACGAGTGGTCGGGCTGTTTTCGGCGCGCGGGTATAATATCGAAAGCCTCACAGTCGCCGAAGTAGATCGCGATCGACATCGTTCGCGGATTACAATTGTGACCGCTGGCACGGCCCACACTTTGGAGCAGCTCGAAGCGCAATTGCTGCGCCTTGTTCCAGTCGCCAGTGTGACGGATATCAGCAAATCCAAGCGTGGGGTCGAGCGTGAACTCTCTCTGATCAAGGTCGCAGGTGAGGGAGAGAAACGTGTTGAGGCCCTACGGATCGCTGAAATCTTTCGGGCCCGTGTAATTGATACGACGAATAAGAGCTTCATTTTTGAACTCACCGGCGCCAGCGACAAGATTGATCAGTTTTGTGCGCTTATGGACCCGCTGGGCCTGGTTGAAGTGAGCCGCACAGGCGTTCTGTCTATCAAGCGAGGCGCCGCAAAAGGATGAACACTGCGTTTGACCGCGATGTCTGGGCGATCCTCGGAATGCCCCTGGACAATGTGACGCTCGATGAGGCTGCTGGCCTGATTGAGCGCGCGGTCGAAACGCGTACGCGCCTTTCTTTTGTGACCCCAAACGTAAATTGGATGGTCCGCGCGCTCAAAGACAACAAAGCGATGAAGCAAATCGTCAATGCTGATCTCAGCCTTGCTGACGGCGCTCCGGTCGTCTGGCTGGCAAAGCAGCTAGGTATGCCGCTGCAGGAGCGAGTGGCAGGCGCAGATCTATTTCAGCGTTTGCGGTCAGACGAGCGCGCCGAAGTTCCACCTATTCGCATCTTTTTCTTTGGCGGACGAGATGGCGCGGCCAAAGGCGCTGACGAAGCATTGCGGCGCGACGACGGCCGTCTCGTCGCAGCCGGCTGGCATCATCCAGGGTTTGGTGATGTCGAAAGTATGAGCGGCGAAGAAATTCGTGCCAAGATCAACGCGTCGAATGCTGATTTCATCATTGTCTCGCTCGGAGCCGTAAAAGGACAAGCCTGGATTGAGCACAATCAGGCCCACCTGGATGCACCTGTAATTGCGCATCTCGGCGCCGTCGTAGATTTTGCCGCCGGAACGATAGAACGCGCGCCAAGTTGGATTTCCAAGTCTGGGCTTGAATGGATTTGGCGGATCTTCGCGGAGCCGGCACTTTGGAAACGTTATTGGGATGATGGCATCAATCTCATCGGCTTGGTCAATCGCAGATTGGGGCCGTTGAAAAAAGCCTCGCAACCCAATGCGACCCCCAAAGCCATCGAAAAGAAACAAGGGGAGGGGCGCCTGCAATTGTCTGGTGATCTTGTCCTGGCGCACCGAGCTGCTCTTAAAACGGAGCTCGTCAACGCTGCGCAAAAACCAGGCGATTGCACGCTAGATTTGACAGAGGTTGGGGCAATCGACGCCTCGGCGCTTGGTCAGGTGAGAATGCTGGAGCAATGCCTGATGCGCCGGGGTAACCGCCTCGAAATTCTCGCTTCAAAAGAAACTAAGCCGGCTTTGGAAGCCGCCAAAATGACCCTTCAAGGAGTAAGGTAGAGATGAAAGTTTATTACGAACAGGATGCAGACCTCGCGCTGATCCAAGGTAAAAAAGTCGGTGTTGTCGGCTATGGCAGTCAGGGGCATGCGCATGCTCTGAACCTGAAGGACAATGGCGTCGATGTGCGGGTTGGACTGCAAGCGACATCCGGCTCGAAACCGAAGGCGGAGGCCGAAGGTCTGACCGTCATGAGCCCAAGCGAAATTACTGAATGGGCCGACGTCGTGATGATCCTCGTCCCGGATGAGAAACAAGCTGTCTTGTGGGCGAATGAGATCGAACCCCAAGTGCGCGATGGCCAGCACATCATGTTCGGGCACGGGTTCAACATCCACTATAATTTGATCCGTCCGCCAGCCGGCGTCGATATTTCTCTTTCAGCGCCGAAAGGCCCAGGCCACACGTTGCGTGCGCAGTATCAGATGGGCTTTGGCTTGCCGGGCTTGGTTGCGATCCATCAGGACGCCACCGGAACAGCAAAAGACATCGCACTGTCCTATTCCAAAGGCATCGGGAATACCCGCGCCGGTGTGATCGAAACGTCTTTCAAAGAAGAAACAGAAACCGATCTGTTCGGCGAGCAAGCTGTACTTTGCGGCGGTATTGTCGAGCTGATCAAAGCCGGGTTCGAAACCCTGGTCGAAGCTGGCTATGCGCCGGAGATGGCGTATTTCGAATGCCTGCACGAAACCAAGCTGATTGTTGATCTGATTTATGAAGGCGGCATCGCCAACATGAATTACTCGATCTCTAATACGGCTGAGTATGGTGAGTATGTCTCAGGCCCACGCGTCGTTGATAGCGAAAGTAAGAAAGCCATGAAGGCTATTCTGGACGATATTCAGTCCGGCAAATTTGCGCGCGATTGGGTTCTTGAGAACCAAGCGGGCGCACCGTCCTTCTTGTCGATGCGCGCACGCACAAATGACCACCTGATTGAAGAGGTTGGTGAAAAGCTGCGTGGCATGATGCACTGGGCGCAGAATGATCGCCTGGTTGATAAGAGCCGCAACTAATCTGTGCACAGACAGATTGAGCCCCGATCGCGTTGCGGTCGGGGTTTTTTGTTGCCTGGGAAACTGTCTCAATTCGCGTGATGTGAGCCGCCAAAGCGTTGACACCGCTGTCACGTCAGCGCATACGGGCGGAAAGAAAAACCTATAAAAAGGGACTGGAATGGCGGCGTTTATTCCCGTCGGCTCGTTCGACATTGTGATCTTCGGTGGCACGGGCGATTTGGCCCAAAAGAAGCTGCTACCAGCCCTCTATCATCGGTGGGCAGACGGACAAATTCCGGAAGACTCGCGAATCATCGGTGTCTCTAGATCAGACATGGATGACGCAGCTTTCCGCGCATTCGCGTTCGACGCGTGCGAGGAGGCGACACCGGACAGCCTCGATAAAGCCAAGTGGAAAGAGTTTGAGAAATACCTGAACTATGTGGCGATGGATGCTACGCAGCCAGATGCCGATTGGGATGGTTTGAAAGGGCTCTTGACCCTAGAAGGCGATCGCCCGCTGGTCTTCTATCTCGCAGTCACTCCAAAGATTTATGTGCCGATTTGCGAAGCCCTCGGAAAAGCCGGACTTAATGCTGGTTCTGCCCGCGTGGTTCTCGAAAAGCCAATCGGAACCGACTTGAAGTCGGCGCATGCGATCAATGCCGGCGTCGGCGCCGTGTTCGAAGAAGAATGCATCTACCGGATCGACCATTATCTCGGCAAAGAAACCGTGCAGAACTTGATGGTGCTGCGCTTTGCTAACTCCCTATTTGAGCCGCTTTGGAACCGGACGGCGATTGATCATATTCAGATCACCGTTTCTGAGCATTATGGAGTTGGCGACCGCGCAGGATATTATGATGGTTCTGGTGCCTTGCGCGACATGGTTCAAAATCACTTGCTGCAACTCCTCTGCCTGATTGCAATGGAGCCGCCAAATTCGATTGATGGCGATGCGATCCGCACTGAGAAAATCAAAGTGTTGGAAGCGCTCAGACCGATCACCAGTGACAAGGTCAAGAAAAACACTGTCCGCGCCCAATACACCAAAGGCGCCGTCCAAGGCGAAGCGGTTCCGGGTTATATTGAAGAGCTGGGCGAGGAGAGCGGAACAGAGACTTTCGTTGCCATCAAAGCGGCGGTCGACAATTGGCGCTGGGCGCGGGTGCCGTTTTATCTGCGCACCGGCAAACGGATGAAAGATCGGCACTCTGAGATCGTTGTTCAATTCCGGGAGACGCCGCACTCTATGTTTGGCGCGACAGAGACACAATCAAACCGTCTCGTCATCAATGTGCAGCCCGATGAGGGTGTTCGTCTGTACCTTCAAATCAAAGAACCAGGACCGGGCGGACTTCGGATTAAATCTTTGCCACTCAATCTGGCCTATGCGGACAATTTCTTGGTCCGCTATCCGGATGCTTACGAACGGCTGTTGATGGATGTGGTGCGGGGCAACCTATCTCTCTTCATGCGGCGTGAAGAAGTGGAAGCCGCCTGGAAATGGGTTGATGGTTTACTAGAGGCCTGGGAGCAGGCTGAGGTGCCCATGGAAAAATACCAGGCTGGTCTCGAAGATGGCCCGGTCGAAGCGCGCCTAATGTTGCGGCGCGACGATAGAGATTGGTGGGAAGCGTAAACACCATGACCAAAATTCACGAAACGATTGCTCAGGTTACCGCTCGAATTGAAGCGCGCAGCAAAGATAGTCGCGCCGCTTATCTAGAGATGATCAGAGGTCGCCGTCCGACAGGCTTTGCACGAACAAAACTCACCGAAGGCAATCTCGCTCATGCGTCAGCTGGGTGCGCGGTTATGGATAAGGTCGAAATCCTTGGCTCTGGGTGGCCAAATATCGGCATCGTGACGAGCTATAATGATATGCTCTCCGCGCACGCGCCGTTTGAAGATTATCCGCAAATCATTCGGGACGAAGCGCGGAAAAATGTAGCGACCGCGCAAGTCGCGGGCGGTGTTCCGGCAATGTGTGACGGCGTCACTCAAGGCCAGGAAGGGATGGAGCTCTCGCTCTTCTCTCGCGATGTGATTGCCATGGCTTCTGCAGTTTCGCTCAGCCACGATACGTATGACGCGGTTCTCAATCTCGGGGTGTGCGATAAGATTATTCCGGGCCTCACCATTGCTGCTCTACGATTTGGTTGGCTGCCGCACATTATGGTTCCAGCCGGACCAATGCCGTCTGGTTTACCGAACCCTGAAAAGCAACGCATTCGCCAAGAGTTCGCGCTCGGCAATGTCGGCCGCGATGAACTGTTAAAGGCCGAAGCGGATAGCTATCACAGCCAGGGCACCTGTACATTCTACGGCACCGCCAATTCCAATCAGATGCTTATGGAAATCATGGGCCTGCATTTGCCGGGCGCTGCATTTCCGAACCCAGGAACCGTTATGCGCGAAGCGCTGACGCGTGCGACTGTTCGACAAGCTTTGGAGAACTCCGTCAAAGGCACTTATCGACCGACAGGGGAAATGATCGATGCTCGATCATTCGTGAACGCATTGGTTGGTTTGATGGCCACAGGCGGCTCAACCAATCATGCCTTGCACATTCCAGCGATGGCAGCGGCAGCCGGTTATGAGGTCACGTTGGAAGACTTCGCCGATATCAGCGCCGTTGTGCCGCTTCTCTGCCGGATCTATCCAAACGGCCCTGCCGACGTGAACCATTTCCACGCTGCGGGCGGAATGGGGTTCGTTATCGGACAGCTTTTAAAAGCAGGCCTCATGCAAGGCGATGCGCAAGGCGTATTCGGGCCGATGAGCACTTATTCGCAAGAGCCTTGGCTCGATGGCGACGAAGTCAAATGGCGCGAAGCACCGACCCAAAGCGCTGACCTCGATATCATTCGCCCCATAGAGGATCCGTTCTCGGCGACGGGTGGGTTGCAAATGCTCGACGGTCCGCTTGGAAGAGGCGTAATTAAGATCTCTGCAGTAAAACCAGAACGTCATGTGACGGAGGCGCCCGCCCGGGTGTTCGAAAGCCAAGACGCTGTGAAAGCTGCCTTCAATGCGGGCGAACTTGATCGCGATGTTGTCATCATTGTGCGTTTTCAAGGACCGGCCGCGAATGGGATGCCCGAACTTCATGGCCTCTCTGGCGCCATCGGTGCGCTTCACGATAAGGGACATAAAGTGGCTCTGGTCACCGATGGGCGGATGTCTGGGGCATCGGGCAAGTTTCCGGCTGCGATCCATGTCGGCCCAGAAGCCAGCCGGGGTGGACCGCTGGCAAAAATTCAAGACGGCGACGTCGTTCGCCTGGATGCAATAGAAGGCCGGCTCGACGTGAAAATCGATCCGCTCGAATTTGAGGGGCGTGATCCTGCGCCTTTCCGACCAAACGCATCGTCCATGGGATTGGGCCGAGAGATGTTTGGCGGGTTCCGCGCGACGGTCAGTAATTCAGAGCAAGGCGGAAGCGTCTTCTCTATGTTGGGGGGAACATGATGCCAGATAGTGTACTGGTCGGCGACATTGGCGGGACCAATGTTCGCTTTGGCCGCGCGCGGCTTGGATTCGCAGGTCATCCAGAAGTCGAAGACATTGCGATTATGCCGGGGGACAAATTCGGAAGTTTCGACGACGCCCTAAATGTCTATCTCGGGCAATTGGGAAACAATCGACCGGAACAAGCGTTGTTTGCTTTTGCCGGACCGGTCCGCGACGGTATTGTGCAACTGACCAATCGGGATTGGAAAGTGAACAGCCGTGAACTTGCGCGTAAGGTTGGGCTGCAGCGTATTCGCGTGGTGAATGACTATGCCGCGATGGCGCGTTCCATTCCAGAGCTTGGAGATGAAAGCTTTCGCCTCCTGCACGATGGCCGCACGCCTGATGAACGGTCGCCTATCTTGGTCGCTGGACCGGGGACCGGACTCGGCATGGCGACGCTGTTGCCCGAAGGTGATCGCGGTTGGCGAGTGATGACAGGCGAAGGCGGGCACGCTGCTTTCGCACCGCGATCTGAACGCGAATGGGAGCTCACCAAACGGCTTCAGCAACGCCACGGTTACGTTTCTAAAGAACTTGTTCTTTCTGGTTCTGGATTAAACGCGGTGCATGAAGCCTTGTGCGAAATCGATGGGGTTCAATGGGAGCTCACGCCGCCGGCTGAGATTATGAGCCGCGCCCAAAAGGGCGATCAAATTTCTCGCGATATTTGTGAAATACGGGCGGGCGCGACACTGGACGCGCTTGGAGATGCTGCATTGATCAATGGAACACGCGGCGGGGTCGTGATTACGGGCGGCGTGGCCGAGCGTCTGGTGGATTGGTTGGCAACTCCCGCGGCGCTATCGCGATTCTTCGAACGTGGACCCATGAGCCATTACATGGAGCCCATACCGATACGCTTGTTGATGCAGAGCGACGCTGCGCTTATCGGGGCAGCAGCTTTACATTTTGATGAGGATCTCGAAGGATGATTAATCTCGCCACGTTCAGAGAAGCGCTTCATGGCGCGCCCGTCGTACCGGTTCTGACCGTGCCATCTGTCGAATTTGCTGCGCCATTGGCGTCGGTTCTAATGAAGGGCGGCCTCCGCAGCGCGGAAGTTACGCTCCGCACGCCGGTCGCGCTTGAAGTGATTGCAGAAATGAAAAACGCCGAGCCTGACCTTATTGTCGGGGCAGGAACGATTATCTCCGAAGGGGATGTTGATGCAGCGCTGAAAGCCGGCGCCGATTTTCTGGTCTCTCCGGGCGCTGGTCCGGAATTGATCAAAGCGCTGGCCTATCATGATGGGGTTATCTTGCCGGGTGTTTCCACGGCGTCAGAAGCCATGGCGCGCTTCGAAGAAGGTTATGGTGTACAAAAATTCTTCCCGGCCGAAGCGGCGGGGGGCGCCAATTTTCTGAAGTCTCTTGCCGGGCCTTTGCCGCATATTGATTTTATGCCGACCGGCGGTGTGAAGCCTCACAATGCCAGGGATTACCTGACCTTGCCAAACGTTATCGCGGCCGGTGGGACTTGGATTGCTTCGCCTGCGGAAATGGAAGCTGGCGATTGGGCTGGAATCGAGGCGAAGGTGCGCGAAGCAGCAGATTTGGGTAAGGACATTTAGGATGAGTAGGACAGCAGCAGGGCTAAGAGGGCGGAGTGCAAAGATTGTCGCGACGCTGGGCCCCGGCAGCTCCGCGCCCGGCACGATTAGGCTTCTCGCGGAAGCCGGCGTTGATGTCTTCAGGCTGAATTTCAGTCACGGCGAACAGGAAAAGCATAAACGCACGTGCGAGGTCATTCGCATGACCGAAGATCTGCTCGGGCGCCCATTGGCCGTCTTGGCGGATTTGCAAGGACCAAAGATTCGCGTTGGTAAGTTTCCCGGCGGTGAGTTGAAACTGGATATGCGCGGTGAGTACGACCTCATCGTCGGTGCAGAAACCGATCAACCGAATACGATCCCTGTGCCGCGCGCAGAAATTTTATCTGTGCTGGAAGAAGGTGACACCATCCTGGCGGATGATGGGCTGCTGATTTTCACCGTTATTGAAGCCGGAAAAACTGCGCGCGTTCGCTCAGAATTGCCGGGTGTATTGAAAGACCGCAAAGGGTTTACCGTTCGCGGTAAAGCGCTGCCAGTGCCGGCTCTGTCTGAGAAAGACCGCAGCGATCTAGCTTTCGCCCTGGAAATGGAAGTCGACATTATCGCTTTGTCCTTCGTCCAAACCGTCGAGGATATTGAAGAGGCGCGCGGACTGATTGGCGACAAAGCCATCATTGTTGCGAAACTCGAAAAGCCTGCGGCGATCGAAAATCTTGAAGGCATTGTAGCGGCCACTGATGCCGTCATGATCGCGCGCGGCGATCTCGGCGTAGAGTTCCCACCTGAAGAAGTTCCGCTGATTCAGCGTCGGATTGTTCGGGTTGCCCGCAACGCAGCCAAACCGGTTATTGTTGCCACGCAGATGCTTGAGAGCATGGTTGAGAATGCGGCGCCGACGCGCGCCGAAGCAAGTGACGTTGCAACCGCCGTCTATCAGGGCGTTGATGCCGTGATGCTTTCCGCGGAAACGGCGGTCGGTCGTCATCCAGCAACCGCGGTCGCGATCATGAACCGGATTATTCGCGCGGTCGAAAATGCTGACGACTATCGACAAGCCCTCGTCCAGTATGATGGCGGCGGCGAGAATAATGATGATGTCGATACGACTGCCAATGCCGTTATGGAAATTGCCGAGCGTAATGAGTCACCGCTTGCTCTGCGCACCGGCGATCTGCACCGATTAGCGCAGTTTTCGAGAACCCGAGGAAGCCAGCCTATCCTATACGGTTCACTTGATCATAAACGCTTGCGCCAGGCGCAACTTCTTTGGGGTGTAAATGCCGCCAAGATGGAACCTGGAGAAGACTGGGCGCGCCGTTTGATGTCGTCCGCTTCGCTGACCGGTCCAGTAACATATGCAATGTGGCGCGGCGGCGAGGGGCTTTGGGCCTGGGAAATGGGCGTCGAGGGCTAATCAGACAGCTGAACTTCACGGTCCTGTGAGGTGTTTGACCCCTTTATTCTATTCACGCGAATCCCCATAACCACCTCTGAAACTTATAGGATACCCAAACGGGTCGATGGAGATGGCAATGACGGACACGACAAGCAATTCGCGTCATGCAGAGATACTGATTATTGGATCTGGCCCAGCGGGTTGGACTGCTGCGGTCTATGCTGCGCGGGCGATGCGGGACACACTTGTTGTCGCTGGCTCACAGCCTGGCGGACAACTGACCATCACCACCGAGGTCGAGAACTATCCTGGCTTTGCCGAAATCCAGGGCCCGGACCTGATGGAAAAAATGAAAGAGCACGCGCTCAAAATGGGAGCGAAGCTCGCTGAGGATCACATCACCGAAGTAGACTTTGATCGTCGTCCTTTCCGCGTGGTTGGCGATAGTGGCACGACCTATACGGCGGACTCAATTGTGATCTCGACCGGTGCTCAAGCTAAATGGCTTGGCCTGCCAAGTGAGAGCAAATTCCAAGGGTTTGGTGTCTCTGCGTGTGCGACTTGTGATGGTTTTTTCTATCGACAGAAAGATGTCGTTGTCGTTGGCGGTGGGAATACAGCCGTCGAGGAAGCCCTGTTTCTGACTAATTTTGCTTCGAAGGTCATCCTGGTCCATCGCCGCGATAGCCTGCGAGCTGAAAAAATCTTGCAGCACCGTTTGATGAACCACCCAAAAATAGAAGTTCGCTGGAACACGACGCTTGATGAAGTGATCGGAGATGAAAACCCACTTGGTGTGACCGCCGCGCGATTGAGAAATGTTGAAACGGGCGTGTCCGAAGATGTGCCTGTGCATGGTGTATTTATCGCGATTGGACACGCGCCTGCGACCGAGCTCTTTGTAGGTAAGCTGGATATGCACAATAATGGCTATCTGATCACCGCACCTGACTCGACGGCGACGAATATTCCTGGCGTGTTTGCGGCGGGAGACGTTACCGACGAGACTTATCGACAGGCTGTGACCGCTGCCGGAATGGGCTGTATGGCGGCCTTGGAAGCAGAGAAGTTCCTGGAAGAGAGCAAAGCGCTCGAAGCTGTCGCGGCTGAATAAGTCTAGAGCATTCGCGCGGCGAGCTTCTCCGTCGCGGATCGTTTCTGAGAGTGCAATACCGTTTGTAAAACCTGCGCACGCTCTTGCATCACATGCTCGAGCATTGAGTTAGATCGACAGGATAGGGCTGCATTGAGCGCGCTTTCAGCTTCACCGCGATATTTCTTCGCGTTGAGCGCGGTTAGGGCGCGGCCATACTGCCAGTGCACGGAGGCGTCTTCGGGGGAAAGTTCCACCGCTTGCTGATAGTGGCGCCGGGCCTTTTTTACCGAAGCCCCCAGAACGGAAGCGCCGATCGCGCCGCCCCGACGGCGGACTTCTAAGTGCCACACTGCCAAAAATCCGTGCGCGTAAGTATTGTTTGGGTCGTCGAGCAGGACACCATCCGCCAGGTCTTTGGCTTCTTCGCCATATCCGGCGCGCATCGCTTCGCGATTGGAAAGCGGCCGGGCTTTCAGAGACAGCGCGATCGCAAGCTGCAGGCGTGCTTCGATGTGATTTGAATCCATCACCAGCGCCTCGCGTGCCAATTGTTCGGCGTTGTCAATTAGGAGCAATGGTGGATCAAAGTCACTTTTACTCACCGCATCAGCGAGCAAACTGCGCGCGGCAAAGGCTAATCTGTCTGGCGATGAAATCGATTGGGCAAGATCGACTGCCTCTTCATACCGGCCTTCTGTAAAGGCTGTTTGGTATGAGTTCTCTTCGGCCAAAGCCGCAGGAGAGGCGAAGAGAGTTATGGCGATCAACCAACGCATACAAAAGAGGATAGCGTATATTGGAAGGCCGCCCAATCACAAATTCGTCTATCAAGCGAAATTCTGGTTTCGCACATTAGTATGCGATTTCTAGACAAGCGCTCTACATCGGCAATCAATGAGGAATGGCAATGGGCTAATCCTCTCCAAAAACGGAGCCGTGACATGGCGAAGAAAGACAAGAAACAAAAGAAAGCCGCTCAGAAAGCGAAAGCGCAATTCATGGGCGCGGCGATTGAAGCAAAAGGCTTTGATGTTGCTCACAAGATCTGGCTCGCGGGCGTTGGCGCTTACGGTAAAGCCTATGATGTGGCTTCTGAAGGTGTTGGCAAAGTCAGCGGCCAAGGCGAAGTTCTTTTTGATGATCTGGTGTCTCGCGGCGAAGAAATTGAAAGCGATGTGCGCGCACGTCTGTCTTCAAATACAGCCATCTCTAAAATGACCGATCAGATGAACCGCGTCGCTGAAGAAGCGTCTAAGGTTCGCGGCCGTGTTGCTGAAGCAACCAGCCCGGCAACGGAAGCCGTCACGAAGTTCCAATCTGAGCAACGTGAGCGTCTTGAAGCGCGTATGGAACGCATGCGCGATGCGCTCGGCATCAAGAAATTTTCTTTGAAAGCCAAGAAAGCCGAAAAACTGCACAGCAAACTCGACGAGCTCGAAGAGCAAGTTGCAGACCTGCAGGCAAATTCTGATGGTGCAGACGATAAGGTCAAAGCTCGGGTTGAGCGTTTGAGCGAAGAGATCGCGGCTGTCGGCGGCAAAAAGAAGAAAGCCAAGAAAGCCAAAAAGGTAAAAGCTGCGCCGAAAGCAAAAGCTGCTCCTAAGGCGAAGACGGTCACGAAACCCGTCGCAAAGGCTAAAACGGTTGCTAAGGCTGCGCCTAAGACGGACGAAAATGGCCGCCTGACAAAGCCAGTTGGCAAAGCTGATGATTTGACCTTGATCAAAGGTGTCGGCGCGGTGCTTGCGCGTCGTATGAACGATGCAGGGATCTTCCACTTCTGGCAAATCGCGGGTCTTCGCAAAGCACAGATGGACGCGCTCGAAACCGTTCTTCGCTTCCCAGGCCGCATGACGCGTGACAATTGGAAAGCCCAAGCGCGTGCTCTTGCGAAAACCGTAATGGGCTAAATCTTACGTTTTGCTCACACTGAGTTGGCTGGGTTCCCAAAGAGTTCACCAAGCGGTATAAGCAAAATACAGTAGAGTAAGCGTATAGTGTAGAGGGGAGGTCTTTTTGGCCTCCCTTTTTCGTTGCGAAAACCGAACAAAAACACCGTTAATCGCTTGAAATATTAGGCGTCTTTTTGCGCGGCGCTCAGGATTTCTACGGTTACATGTTCAATGTGAAATTGTTCTTTTAGACGCGCTTTAACGGCCAGTCTTAGCGATTCGACGCAAGCGCCGAGTTTCGCCTCAACATCCAACGTCACCAACGTCTTGCTCTCATTTAAGGCCCAGGCGTGGATGTGGTCCACACGCACCGCGTCGGTGAGATTATGCTCTAGGTCTCGTTTGATATCTGTTGTGGAAATGCCAGCCGGGACGCCTTCAATCAGAATGTGTCCGGTGCTTCGAACAATGCTGATGCCGCCGAACAGGATGATCAAGGCAACGAGCAGTGAGAGGAGGGGGTCGATCGGCATCCATCCTGTGAAGATGATGACCATAGCCGCAGCGATCGCCGCGATTGACCCCAGAAGGTCACCGGCGACATGCCAGAGTGCTGCGCGCATATTTAGATCGTCATGGTCACCGCCATGCAGGACGTAGAAGGCGATGATGTTCACCAATAAGCCCAAAACCGCGACGCCGAGCAGCAAGTTGCCTATCACCGGTTGTGGATCGAGCAAACGCTGTACCGCTTCGAATGAAATCCAAGCTGCGAGCAAGATCAAGGTCAGTCCATTGACGAAAGCCGCGAGCACTTTGAACCGCGCCCACCCGAACGATCTGTTTGCATCAGCTGGTCGCTCGGACAGTTTGAAGCCCAGCCAAGCCAAGGCCAGCGAGCCTGCGTCTGTCAGCATATGTGCAGCGTCTGCGAGGAGCGCGAGTGATCCGGAAATGACGCCGCCAATCACTTCCGCGATCATAAACCCAAAAGTCAGAACCGCGGCAATCGCGACGCGCCGTCGGCCATCTTCAGTCGAGGTTAGCCCGGCACCGTGATCATGGTGATGCCCCGGACCATGATGGTGATGAGTATCGCTGTGATCATGCATTAGCTAAGTGTACGGGCGTTTCCCGCGCCGTGCAATAAAGATCAATAAAAACAATTATCTAATGAGGTTATAACGTATCCGCAGAGCGCCTGAGCTTACGCGGCCCCGGGCGAGTTTAGGCGTTATCGAAACTCGCTAGGTTCACGTAGATCGCTGATCTCGTTTGGAATTTGAGGGTCTTCGCCTTCGTCCGCCATCGCGCGCACGAGTGAAACGAGTACCGTTTTTAGTCGCTCATCATCAATCCGCGCGAAACTTCGAACGAACTCCATCAACAGCCGGGAAGACCCGAGTTCGTCAAAATCGTTGCTCGATGCATCAGATTTTACAGGATCGAAGAACCAACCGGGGGCGACTTCGAGGCGTGAAGCGATGAGGTACAAACGCCCGGCGCTGACACGGTTTGCACCGGTCTCGTATTTCTGGATCTGCTGGTATGAAATACCGAGCGATTCTCCGAGTTGATCTTGGGTTAGCCCCATCAAAATCCGACGCCGCCGGATACGATCACCTACAAGTCGGTCCACTTCACTTGCGGTCAATGTCGTCTTTTCGATATCTGTCATGACGTCCTCGGGATCAAAGTGCGAAATAGCACCCTTTATAACAAATACGGAACTAGAGCGGACTTGGATCATGACAAGTCCGTAAATGTCAGACACAATCCTTGCCTAGGCACAGTCTCAGACTTTACAAAAGCGACGGTCTAGGGAAACTGCGCCAAAATAAGGAATGGTCATTTCATCCATGCGTAAAGTCCATATTGCCTTGCTCGCAACCACAGCGTCAGCGCTCGCGCTTACGGCGTGCCAGAACTCGAATCGCCGCGATGAGCTGGCTTATGTCGAGCGGCCCGTTGAGCAATTGTATGCCCGTGCGACCGACGAGTTAGATAAGCGAGATTTCGACACCGCGATCTTGTTGTTCAACGAAGTCGAGCGTCAGCACCCCTATTCAGAATGGGCGCGCCGGTCCTCGTTGATGTCAGCCTTCGCGTCTTACGAATCGCGAAATTTTGATGAGGCGGTTGCCACCTCACAGCGCTATTTGTCGCTGAACCCGGCTGGGCAAGGCGCGTCTTACGCGTATTACCTGATTGCGGTCAGCTATTTCGACCAGATTATTGATGTTGGTCGTGATCAAAAGACGACTGAACTTGCCAGAGACGCTTTGCGCGACGTTGTGCGGCGCTATCCTGAATCGGACTATGCCCGGGACGCGACCGTCAAACTGGACATGGTTCAAGACCAATTGGCTGGCAAAGAACTCGAGATTGGGCGTTGGTATTTGCGCCGCAACCAGCATTTGTCCGCGATCAATCGATTCCGCACCGTGGTTAGCGATTATCAGACCACCAGTCACACGCCAGAAGCCCTTCACCGATTGGTTGAGGTTTACCTCTCCACGGGACTGAAGCAAGAGGCCCTCGCAGCGGGCGCGGTGCTTGGATACAATTACCCGGAAAGCGACTGGTATAGATTCTCTTATCGTCTGTTAAGCGGCCAGGGGCTCGACCCCGAAGGCGCAACCGAGGAACAAAAACGGACATGGTTACAAAGGCTTATTCCCGGCGGGAAATAGCGCTTGTTCTCATTTTGTTCTTGCTGTAAGAACGGCGCATGTTGTATGCGCTTTCGATCCAATCCTTTGTGCTTATTGACCGTCTCGATTTAGAGGCGGCGACTGGCTTCACAGCCCTTACCGGAGAGACCGGTGCGGGGAAATCCATCATTCTAGATGCGCTCGGCCTGGTTTTGGGTGGGGCCGCGGACCGCAAGCAAGTGCGCGCCGGAGAAGATCAAGCATCTATTTCTGCCGAGTTTTCGGTTCCCGAAGAGCACCCGGTCTGGAGTATGCTTTCCGGGCATGGGATCGGCCATGATATCAATGAAGTGTTGCTGTTGCGCCGGGTGATCTCGCGCACTGGCCCATCCCGCGCCTTTGTAAACGGGCAGCCGGTAGCGGCCTCAGTGCTGGCTGAGCTTGGGGACGTTCTGGTCGAAATACATGGACAACACGCGGCTTCGCAACTCCTGCGACCGTCGCAGCATCTCGATCTACTGGACGCATATGCCGGCCTTACGGCGCAAGTTACGAATTGCGGTGATCTTTGGCGGACCTTCGAAGAGGCCAGAGCGGCGCGGGTGGCGTTGCAAGCGTCTGTGAAGGAGGCTCAGGACCGACAAGAGTGGCTGGCATTTGCGGTTGAAGAACTCTCCAAGCTGGCCCCGCAGGGCGGCGAGGTCGAGCAATTGGCGGCGCGGCGAACGGCTTTGCTCCAATCTGAGCGCGTAAGCGATGCGATCAACGAGGCTTCAAAAGCGCTGAGAGAGCCAAAAGTCGAACAGTCGCTGACCCAGGCTGCCAAGGCGGTGGAGCGTATTGTACGCATTCCAGAACTTGATGCGCTCGAGGGGGATATGAGCGGCGCTGCGGCGACGGCGTCCGATGCTCTAGAGCGGACCCTGATAGAACTTGCTGAAGCCCAGAACAGTGTACAGACGCTTTCCCGCTTCACCGAGCATGACTCAACCCAGCTTGAATCCGTTGAGGAACGGCTTTTTGAAGTTCGAGCGGCCGCACGCAAATATGATTCGCTTCCGGAGCATTTGCCGGAGACCTTGGCGCACTTCCAGCGAGACTTGGCGCTGTGCAATGCGGATGCAGAAGCTTTAGAGGCCGCTGCAGCGAAAGAGCGTGCTGCGCATGAAGCCTGGGAATCTGTTGCAGAGAAACTCAGCCGAAAACGAAAGAAACAAGCGGTTAGCTTGGAAGCAGACATTCGGGGTCAATTGGAACCGCTTCATCTCGGTCGTGTTCGCCTGCGCGTCGCGTTCTCCGAGATTGGTGAAGAAGATAGCGGTGCCAAAGGTCTGGAGCGCGCGGCGTTTGAGGTGGAAACTAATCCGGGCGCAGGCTTTGGAGCGCTGAAAGCCATTGCCTCGGGCGGTGAGTTGGCGCGCTTTTCTTTGGCGCTCAAATGCGCGCTTAGCCAAGCGGGGCATGCTTGTACGCTGATCTTCGATGAAGCCGACCAAGGGGTTGGCGGGGCGGTGGCTGCGGCAATTGGAGAACGGCTCGCCGCGCTGTCGGAAGATCGCCAAGTGTTTGCGGTTACGCACAGCCCTCAGGTGGCGTCCGCTGCGACCCGCCAATGGCGGGTTCTGAAAGATTTCGATGCTGAAGACCGCGTTTTCAGCCAAGTTGCACAATTAGATGACGGTCAGCGTCTTGAAGAAATTGCGCGAATGTTGTCAGGCTCCAGCATTACGAATGAGGCGCGTGCCGCCGCATTGAAACTGCTGGAGGCAGCATGAATGGGGAAATAGCGGTCGACGCCCTCACAGAAGACCAAGCGCGCAGAGAACTCGCGCGCCTCGTCACGGAGATCAAGCTTGCGGATGCAAGTTACTATACTGAAGACAATCCCCATCTTTCCGATGCGGATTATGATGCATTGCGACAACGCAACACCGCGATAGAAACTCGGTTTCCAGACTTAAAGCGGTCCGATAGCCCCAGTGATTCCGTCGGCATTCCCGTGAGCGATGGCTTTGGAAAGGTCGAGCACGGCGTCCCGATGCTCTCGTTGGATAATGCCTTTACCAACGAAGACGTCCAAGAGTTCACCGACCGAATCAGAAGGTTCCTGGGCCTATCTTCTGAAGAACCCCTCAGCATTACCGCGGAGCCGAAAATCGACGGCCTCTCGCTCAGCCTCACTTACGAAAATGGCGAGCTTATTCGCGGCGCAACCCGCGGCGACGGACGGGTCGGAGAAGACGTAACCGCAAATGCGCGAACGCTCTCAGATGTTCCGGAACGTTTGGCCGGCTCGGGCTGGCCGGCGCGGATCGAAATCCGCGGCGAAGTCTATATGGGGGCGGAGGATTTCGCGGCGCTCAACGCGCAAGAGGAAGCTGCGGGTCGAAAGCAATATATGAACCCGCGCAATGCGGCAGCGGGCGGCCTCCGCCAAAAGAATCCACGTGTAACTGCAGAACGGCCGCTAAAATTCTTCGCCTATGCCTGGGGCGACCTTTCTGCCCCTTTTGCGGAGACGCAACTCGAGGCGGTGCAAAAGCTCTCTGATTGGGGCTTTGAGACCAATGAATTGTTCAAGGCGCATGTAGAGGTTTCAGGCTTAATCGACGCCTATCAAGACATGATCGAACGCCGCGCGCGTCTCGGGTACGATATCGATGGCGTCGTCTACAAAGTGAATCGGCTGGATTGGCAGGAACGCCTTGGTAAAGTCAGCCGCTTTCCGCGTTGGGCGATTGCTCATAAATTCCCAGCCGAGAAGGCCATCACCACGCTTGAGGCGATCGACATCCAAGTTGGGCGTACCGGCTCTCTCACGCCAGTCGCGCGCCTGACACCAATTACCGTGGGCGGGGTCGTGGTCTCGAATGCGACTTTGCACAATGAGGATGAGATCGAACGCCTCGATGTGCGCATTGGGGATCAGGTGGAAATCCAACGCGCGGGTGATGTTATCCCGCAAGTTCTGCGCGTGATTGATGCTGAGCGGACAGAGCGAGGTGAAGCGTTTGAGATGCCGCATGTCTGTCCAGAATGCGGGTCGGCGGCGGTTCGTGATGTGGATGATAAGGGCAAAGAAGACGTACGACGTCGGTGCACTGGCGGGCTGATCTGCCCGGCGCAGGTGAAGGAACGTCTGAAACACTTTATTTCCCGCAAAGGTCTCGATATTGACGGGCTCGGCGCCAAGCAAATTGACCTATTCTTCGAGCGCGGCCTCGTCTCTGCGCCGCAGCATATTTTTCAACTGCCAGCGCGGATTACCGAAGCAGGCTTCGAGCCTTTGTCAGAATGGGAAGGGTTTGGGGACGTATCGGCGAACAAGCTTCTCAGTGCGATTGACGAACGCCGCAACGCGCCATTCGCGAAATTCCTGAACGGTCTGGGTATTCGCCATGTCGGGCAGACAACGTCAGATCTATTCTCGCGAACCTATGTGAGATGGTCTGAATTCTGGAGTGCCGTTGAGACCGCACGAGATGCTCCAGGCGGCGAGGCGGAGCTATCTCTCACGGCAATCGATGGTATTGGCGGCGCCGCTGTTGGCTCTCTGACCGCTTTTGCGAGTGAACCCCACAATCAAGATATGATGACGGCGCTCTTGGGTGAACTCGAGATACTCGACGGCGAGGCCCCCGCTAGCGAAAGCCCTGTGGCGGGCAAGACAGTGGTTTTCACAGGCAGCCTAGAAGCGATGACACGCGACGAAGCCAAAGCGCGCGCCACGTCGCTAGGGGCGAAGGTCTCAGGTTCCGTCTCAGGGCGCACAGACATTCTGGTTGCGGGGCCAGGCGCTGGTTCCAAGCTGAAGAAAGCTGAGGAGCTCGGCGTCCAAACCATGACTGAAGCGGAGTGGATTGCCTTTATTTCTGAGGCTTAAAGCGGCAAGCACGCTTGTTCGAGCCAGGTCTTAGCATCGCCATCAACCAGATCGCCGATCTCGGCGAGCACGCGTTGATGATAATCATCAACCCAGTCACGCTCACTTGGCGACAAGATACCCATATCGATCAATCCACGCGCGAGCGGTGCAAAGGTCAGGCACTCAAAGCCCAGCATAGGCCTGTCGCCGCCTTCAATTGCTTCCGGAGGCGTTACATATTGCAGGTTCTCGATCCGGATGCCGTATGCGCCCTCTTTATAGAAACCAGGCTCATTGGAGACGATCATGCCGGGCATTAGCGGAACCGCATTCCAGGCTTTAGCAATGCGCTGCGGCCCTTCATGAACTCCGAGATAAACGCCAACGCCGTGTCCGGTGCCGTGGTCATAATCGAGACCAGCCTGCCAAAGCGCGTGGCGAGCAAGTGTATCCAGGTGGGTGCCCGTTGTACCTTCCGGGAAGCGCACGCGGTCCATCTCGATATGGCCTTTTAGAACCAACGTATAATGGCGTTTCATATCCGCGCTTGGCGTGCCAATTGGAACGGTTCGCGTGATGTCGGTCGTCCCGTCGGGATATTGACCGCCACTATCCACGAGATAGAGGCTGCCTTGCTCAAGTTTGAGATTAGAGGCTGAGGAGACCCGGTAATGCGGTAGGGCGCCATTCGGGCCGGCCCCTGAAATGGTCTCGAATGACATGTCTTTGAGGCTGCGATCCGCGGTCCGGAATTCCAGTAGCTTCAAGGCAGCGTCGATCTCGGTGACGGATCCGGATTGGCCGTCTGTATCAAGCCAATGGAGGAACCGCGTGACAGCTGCACCATCTCGTTGATGCGCCGCCGAGGTTCCGGCCAGCTCGGTCGCGTTCTTGCGCGCTTTTGGTAGGAGAACAGGGTCTTGGGCTCTGATGATGTTTGCCCCGGCGTGTTCCAGCGTCTGGAAGAACCAGGCCGATGCGAGCGCGGGGTCGAGGCTAATTGACTGGCCTTTCAAGTTTGCGAGCTCTTGCTCCAGTCCAGAAATGTCGCTCACCGTGACCTGATTGCCGAGATGCTCGCGCAAGCCTTCGCTCTCTTTGGCGGGGTCCATCAACAAAGTGGCGCTGCCATCGTTTCTAAGGATCGCACGCGCGAGGGGCAGGGGAGAACAGGCAACGTCGCCGCCGCGAATATTGAATAACCAGGCGATGCTTGCGGGTGACGTAATGACGACCGCATCGGCAGCGCTTTCACTCAGTGTCTTTGCGATCTCTTGGCGCTTTTGCTCGGAACTTTGTCCGGCGAAGGAGAGGTCATGGGACAAAACAGGCTGTACCGGTTGAGTAGGACGATCCGTCCAAGCGAGATCAATCGGATTGGCCGCGACAGCGACAATTTTCGCGCCAGCCTTTCGTGCAGCTTTTTCAAATTGTGCGACATCGTTTGGCGTCATCAATGCAGCATCATAGCCAATTGATTGACCGGCAAGGTCTTGCTGGCTGAGCCATCCGAAAGGACCAGGGTCAGGAATGGCGACGCGTTCAAACAGACTATGATCCGTTTGCTCAGCACCTTGGATCGTATAGCGCCCGTCGATGAACAGGGCTGCGCGATCGGTGAGGATCAAGGCTGATCCGAA
Source organism: Henriciella sp. (assembly GCA_039970335.1). Taxonomy (GTDB): domain Bacteria; phylum Pseudomonadota; class Alphaproteobacteria; order Caulobacterales; family Hyphomonadaceae; genus Henriciella. The sequence continues at coordinate 160,331 of JBDVMC010000021.1, forward strand.
AGAGCCGGTAAAGCCACTCACCCAGGCCAGGCGTTCGTTAGCATCGGGCAAATACTCATTCTGGTATTCGTCTTCATGCGGGACGTAAAAGCCATCAAGTTTCATCTCTGCCAGCGCGGCACGCAGCTTGGGCAGATTTTCGCGACCGATTTGCGGGCCGCCTTTGACATCAAAATTTTGTTTCATGGATCTTATCTAATCGGGATGGTGTGCAGGTGCAAAGGTGAAAGTGAGCCATGCAAAATAACATGGAAAAATTCGATTTTGTATATTTTTTCGCAACCATTCCATCCTATATGGAACGCATAACAAAAAATGAACCTCCCAGGACTAAGACAATGAAAACGATCAATATTATGCGCGGTTACACTGGCCTACAGGCCTTTTTTCCAAGCCTTACCAACAATGTTCAAGAAGCGATGCCGATGAGCAAAGTTTCTATCGCGTCTAGCGATGACGGTGTTGAAGCCTATCGCCCACGCGTGCTGTCTCAGCGCAATGCCCGTGCAGCGCGCCGCGTCTCACACTAAGGCCGTTTCAAAACCAGTGTCGACCATCCATCTTTACGGATGCGTTTGACCAGTGACAGTCCGCGCCCGACATAAGCGGCGCGGACCAATGGCTCCTGCCGGGTCAAAAGGCCTGACAGGATGATATGGCCACCGCTGCTCATTAGCGGAACGAGTGATGGCGCAAGCCGCGTGAGCGGCCGTGCGAGAATGTTTGCAAAGATCAAATCATATGGTGCAGCCGCCCGAATGATATGATTGGTCGCGCCGCGTGTGTGATATGTTTTGAATTGCTGCGAGACATTGTTCTTTGCAGCGTTCTCGTTCGCGACGGAAACGCTTTGCTCATCGATCTCGGTGCCAATCGCCCGCCGCGCGCCGGTTTTGATTGCCGCAATGGCGAGCACGCCAGACCCTGTTCCGACGTCGAGAACACTGTCCGGTGCGCCAGTTTTCAGCACATGCTCGTATCCCAGCAGGCAGCCTAGCGTTGTGCCGTGATGGCCAGTTCCAAAGGCTGGGCCCGCCTCAATCAGAATGTCGGTTTTTCCCGGGGCGGTCTGCGTAAGCGCGTGGCTGCCCGCAACAATAAATCTTCCAGCGCGCACAGGCGGGAGGCCTTCCAATGAAAGCGTCACCCAATCTCGATCCTCGAGTTCTTCTACGACCGGGTTGAGCTCGGGGGCCGCATCGCGAATGATCGCCGCGCTTGCTTCAGCATCGTCGAGTGTCTCTGCATACGCCGCGAGGCGCCAGGTCAGCCGTGTATCTTCCTTAGCGTCCACCGCCCCAGCCGGGGATGGATCGGTCCAGGCAAGTGTGTCCCAGGCGAGTTCGATGGCGGCGCGTGGGCCGCGGGCAGTGATCTGATACATGCGCGGGCCTTACCAGTCGATATTCGACCTGGCTAGCGGCGTTTGTCGTTCGTGCGTGAGCGCCAGCGCCGGTCATAATGTGCCCAGGCTTGCGCGCGATCATTATGGCGCTCACCGGCGAGAGCATAGTCTCGATCGCGCTGCTCGTCGTAACTCAACGCGGGTGTCTTCGTTGACGTGTGGGTGCTTCGGTGTTGTTTATGTCCGTGTCCGTGTCCGTGTCCGTGTCCGCGAGTTTTAACCCGTCTGTGTGTGCGTTCGTTCGGCACTGTTCGCGTATAGACCCGGCGCTCCACCTTTGGGTGGACATAAGTTTTGGTGTAAGTCCGCCGAACCTGCTTGGGGGCGTGCGTTCGATGCGTGGTCATACAACAGCAATCCCCTGACACGTTGTGAATGGTTGTATCATGTGAGTGGTGGCCTTGCTCACCATGCGTATGGCTGAACGATTGTGCAGCTGCGGGAAAAGCAATGCTGAGCGCCAGCGCGATCGCCCCTAATGCGAGTTTTATCATTTGGTTCTCCATCACGACAGGTCGAAAGCGACAGGTTATGGTTAACACATTTGCCGGGCCAATACAGGTGAGAGTCCAGTGGATGAGTGGTCAGACGCGCGAAGCTCGCTATAAAGCGCGCATGACGAAGCCATTGAACATAGCGGTCGCCGGGTGTGCCGGACGGATGGGACGCCAATTGGTGTCCGCAGCGCATAAGATCGGCCATTCCCTGAGCGGTGGCAGTGAAGCGCCAGGATCTCCCAATCTTGGTTATGATTTGGGGTTTCTCGCCGGTGTCGGCGACCTTGGATTCTTGGCTGAAGCGGATATCCGAAATGCAGCCAAGGGGGCTGATGTTTGGGTCGATTTTACGGTGCCACAAGCGACCTTGGAGGCGGTATCACATCTCGCCAATCTGGGAGTTCGAGCCGCTGTGGTGGGAACCACCGGGTTCAGTGCGGCTCAGGAGGCTGAAATTCAAGCGGCAGCTTCTCAAATCGCGATCGTAAAGGCGGGCAATTTTTCCCTAGGCGTGAACTTGCTAGAGGCGCTGGTGAAGCAGGCAGCGGCACGTCTTGGTGAAGACTGGGATATCGAAGTTCTGGAAACCCACCATCGGCATAAAGTTGATGCGCCATCTGGCACGGCTTTGATGTTGGGAGATGCGGCCGCGGATGGGCGCGGAAAGCCATTAAGTGAACTGCGCGCTGCCCCCTATGACGGCGCGGATGCTGCGCGAGTTCCGGGTGAAATCGGGTTTGCAGTGCGGCGTACTGGCGGTGTGATTGGCGACCACGAAGTGACCTTTGGGTCTGAAATGGAAGTGGTCTCATTGCGCCATACCGCGCTTGATCGCTCCGTATTTGCCCATGGCGCCATCAAAGCCGCAGAATGGGCCGCTCAGCAAAAGCCGGGTCTCTATGATATGAGTGACGTGCTCGGACTTTAGCGGCGCCGAAACCGCTTATAGAAACGCGTCTGGCATAAACGGGATATCGGTATCCTCTGGTGAAGCTCCAGCCGCTGTCAGCATGGCGTGCACTTGGCCGCGATGATGCGTTTGATGGTTGAAGACCTGCATAAAGCAAAGCGCCCGCGGGCTCGTCATGCCGCGCTCCAAGGTTGCGGAATACCATTCCAAATCGCCATCTATGTCTGTTTGAGAAACGCGATCAGCCCATTCGATGAATTGGGCATCTGCCTGGGCGCGGCGGGCCTCCAGATCATTCCAATCCGCATAGAGCGGTTCGGCGCGGGAAGGGCCATCCGGCTTTTCCCAACCCGCGAGGCGGCTCATCCAAAGTTGATCAGCCCACAAAACATGAGACAGCGTCGCATGGATGGACTCGAAAAAGCTTCCCCGATCCATCCGGCGAGCGTCGTCACTCAATCCGTCAGAGGCGGCGTAGAGGCTTTCATTCTGCCAGCGATTATAGCGCGCCATGCGCTGTAAATATCCAGGTGTGATCATGTCCCTTTATGTAGGGACGATGAGTTAGCCCGTAAACTTACCGGATCGAGGAAATCCGCGCATCGCAACCTTGCCCGCTTGAGCGCGTTTGCCGATCCACTCTTTCCAGTCTGGGAAGCCCCGCATCCGTCCGGCGCTGTCTGTAACAATCAGACCGTCTTCAGCATGGAAAGCGATGACGTCCGCGAGTTTGTCAGTGCCGCGATAGTTTTGTAGCTTATTGCCCTTACCGCGTGACATTTCAGGCAGCTCATCAATCGGGAAGATCAACAGTTTCTTGTTTGATCCGATCACGGCAACATGGTCACCCTTTGCAAGGTCAACGATCAGGAGTTTTGATCCATCTGGAACGCTGACAACAGATTTACCCGCCTTACGGTTTGATTCCAATTCGCTTTCCTGGACGATGAAACCATATCCGGCATCAGAAGCCATGATCCGCTTACGGGCGCCATCGAGCTTGAACATGCCGACAATGTCGACGCTGTCTTCAAGATCAATCGAGATGCGGATCGGTTCGCCATGTCCACGTCCACCTGGAAGTTTATCGCATGGCATCGTGAACGCTCGTCCATCTGAGGACATTAGGATAATTTTGTCGGTGGTGAGGACTTCTTCGGAGAAGAGCAACGCATCTCCGTCTTTGAATTTCGCGGAAGCCATGTCGATACCGTGGCCCTTCATGCCGCGGATCCAGCCTTTTGTGGAAAGTACCACGGTGACCGGCTCTTTTGGCATCGAAGCCTCAAGCGCGGCGTCGACATCAATCACAGGCGCTTCGTCAAACTTCGCGCGGCGTCGGCCAAGCTCGGTTGATGGATCAAAGACGTCTCGAGCCGCTTTCAGCTCCTTTTTGACCTTGGTCCATTGCCGCGCTTCTGAACCGAGCAAGGCGATGATGTCGCTGCGTTCTTCGCTGAGACTGTCATGCTCTTTGCGAATTTCCATCTCTTCCAGCTTGCGCAAGGCGCGCAAACGCAAGTTCAGGATCGCTTCGGCCTGAATGTCGGTGATCCCAAACCGGTCGATCATGACCTGTTTCGGATGATCTTCCTCGCGGATGATACGGATCACCTCGTCAATGTTCAGGAACGCGATCAGATAGCCGTCAAGAAGGTGTAGGCGCTTCTCGATTTTATCTAAACGGAATTGCGAACGACGGACCACAACCTCGCGGCGGTGATCGAGATAGGCGCGTAGAACCTGACGCAGCCCCATGACTTGCGGCGCACCTCTGTGCAGGACGTTCATGTTGAGGCTGAAGCGTGATTCCAGATCACAGATCCGGAACAGGCTTTCCATAAACACGTCAGGCTCAACCGTTTTCGCCCGAGGTTCGAGAATGAGGCGGATGTCTTCGGCGCTCTCATCTCGCACATCTGCGAGCAGCGGTGCCTTCTTGGTCTCGATCAGGTCCGCAAGCCGTTCGATCAGCTTGGATTTCTGGACCTGATAAGGAATTTCGGTAACCACGATTTGCCATGTGCCGCGTCCGAGGTCTTCAACTTCCCATTTGGCGCGCATGCGGAAACTGCCGCGTCCGGTTTCATAGGCCTCGAGGATTGATTCCTTTGGCTCGACGATCGTGCCGCCAGTCGGGAAATCCGGACCTGGCATAACTTCGAGTAACTCTTCCGTGGTGGTGGTCTTACGATCGATCAGCAGCAAGGCTGCGTCGATCGCTTCAGCAACATTGTGCGGCGGAATGCTGGTCGCCATGCCCACCGCAATACCAGTTGCGCCATTGGCGAGCAGGTTCGGGAAGCCAGCTGGAAGAACAACAGGTTCTTCGTCATTCTCATCATAAGTTGGCTTAAAATCGACAGCGTCTTCGTTGAGGCCTTCAAGCAGAAGCTGCGCGGCTTCTGTCATTCGGCTTTCAGTGTAACGCATGGCGGCGGCGCTATCGCCGTCAATATTACCGAAATTACCCTGACCATCGACCAACGGATATCGAACCGAGAAATCCTGCGCGAGGCGAACCATGGTGTCGTAAATCGAAGCATCGCCATGAGGGTGATAGTTACCCATGACCTCGCCAACGACTTTCGCACACTTACGATACCCGCCATCCGGATTCAGCTTCAGTTCGCGCATGCCGTATAGGATGCGGCGTTGAACGGGCTTCAGGCCATCGCGCACATCGGGCAGGGCGCGAGACGTAATTGTGGAGAGCGCATAGGCAAGGTAGCGCTTGGTCAGCGCTTCGCTTAATGGCTCATTGATAATGCGATCGTCTTCTGGTTCCAAAAGATCGGTCATGCGCACCTCTGAAATCTGCGTTGGCGTAGAATCGCCACACTCATGTACAGGTTAACAGAAAACGCCGATTGGTTAACGAAGGAATACCATGCGCCACTGGCGACTGATTTTATTGGGATTAGCTGTCATTGGTTTGGCGTATCTGGTGCACAGATTCTTGCCGACACAGCACAACCCGTTTCGACCTCCGGATCTGACCGAACCGCTCGGCTTGGCGACCTATGGCAAGCTAACAGCGCTTAAACATGATGAAGCCCTCTGCCGGGCCAAACTCTCTGAAGCTGGCGTAGAATATGAGGTACTAGGCGCGGATGGAGCGGAGACAAAATGCCCGCTAGAAGAGACTCTCGCGCTGAATCGCTCATTGACACCTTACAATGCCGCGCCGCTGCGCATGACCTGTCATCAGATGGCGGCTTTGTATATTTGGGAGCGTCATGTGTTGCGACCGCAGGCAGAGAAGATTTTCGATTCGCCTCTGCGACAGATCCAAACCTATGGCTCATTTAGTTGTCGCAATATCGCCGGTACAGGCACGCGCTCGCAGCACTCTTACGCAAATGCCATAGATATATCGGGTTTTGCCTTGGAAGATGGCACGCGCATCAGCGTCAAAGAGCATTGGCGGGAACGTAGTGATGCGGGGAAATATCTCACGCGCATTCATAAGAAGGCGTGCAGACTATTTTCGGTTACGCTGGGCCCAGATTATGACGCTGCCCACGCCGATCATTTTCATCTCGACATGGGCAGCGTTGAAACTTGTCGTTAAAACAAGGGGTAAAAGCTAGTTTCCTTTGCAGGAATAGCCGTCCTCAGTGACTTTCTCGACCGTGCCTGGACCGCCGCAAACGCGCAAAGCGGTTTCAGTGTTACGAGCGATCTCTTCAGAATCTGACCAGTCGCCTTCATCAACGTGAACACATCCGACAATTCCTAGGAGAGCGACGCTCATGGCGCCGTAAAGTACGGTTTTTTTCATTATCAGCCTCTATTTGGCTCTCTTCCCCTGAACGCCATTCGTCTTTGCTCCCGATAGTCTGAACAAAAGTTGAATGAAATGGCGATTTAGCCAATCAATTTTGGAACCAAACGAGCTCGAGCCGGGGGAATAGGTTTGTGGACCGAGGAAAACAGGCGCTCTTGCAGGAAATACCCGGTTAGATGGAGCGCATTCTCGATATCCTCGGCCATAGCCAGAGCGCCCGGATCAATCAGGAATGTTGGCAGTGGAAACAGGCGCTCAACATAATCCTCGGCTTCTGACCCGCGCACGGCCCGCCCGGTTTTTGGCGATACGTGAGTTAGTCCATCATTCTGGCCTGAGAGCGCACATTTATCGAGATCGAGCCCGAAACCGAGCGACGATAATAGGCCGAGTTCCCAGCGTGCATAAAGTGCAGGCCAAACCGGCCACATCTCGAGCGCATCGAGCAGTAAGGTTGTCGGCTCATAAAGCGCCGAACCCGCTGTATCACCTTCGTCGACAGCGCCTCTCAGCAGGGCGGCAATCGTATTGATCGCGGCCAAGGCTTCGGGGCGGTCCAAGTATCGACCGGCGCGACTGGTGACAATTTCAGCTACCGTAAAACGACCAAGTTGTTCTTCGAGGCGCCCAGACCAGCTGACTTCGACGGCATTACCGGGTTCAAACTGCGCCCGTTTCTTTCGGCTCGCGCCGCCATAGACAAGGCCAGACCGTCGCCCTTTGGTGGCTGTCAGTACGTCGAGAATGAGATCGCTTTCGCCAAAGCGCCGCCCGCCAAGGATGATCGCTTCATCGCGCCATTCCATAAGCAGGCTCCTTAAGCATCAAACTCCAGGCCAACCGACTGATACGCCTCTCGACGTTCCATCCATTTCGGATCGACCTTTACGAACAAGACGAGGTGGACGGTTTGACCAAGCATCTCGGTTAAGTCTTCGCGGGCCGCTTTGCCGATCGCTTTGATGGCGCTGCCGCCTTTGCCGAGCACCATGCCCTTATGCTGTTCGCGCGCGATGATAACCGCTTGGCGGATGCGTACAGAGCCATTGTCAAAAGGCTCCCAACTCTCAGTCTCGACCATGAGTTGGTATGGAAGCTCCTGGTGCAATCGAAGCATCAGCTTTTCGCGTGTTACCTCAGCCGCCAGGAGACGCATGGGAAGGTCCGCGGTTTGCTCCGGCGGATACATTGCCGGGCCCTCGGGCATACGTTCGGCGAGTTTCGCGAGGAGCGGAGGGATACCATCGCCGTTCAGCGCAGAGATCATAAAGATCTCTTCATAGACGCCTGCGGCGCTAAGCTCTGATATGATTGGTAAAACCTGATCGTGCGGGAAGAGGTCGATCTTGTTCAGGGCCAGAAACACCTTTTGGCCTGTCTCCAGGAGCGTTTCCATCACCCGGCGATCGTCTTCTACAGATAGCTTTTGAGCCCCTGTCGCCTCACCCGCTTGGTCGGAAACCCATGCTGACGCGTCGATCAAATGCACGACAGCATCGGCTTCTTCAGCGCCGGACCAGGCAGCTTTGACCATCGCGCGGTCGAGCCGCTTTTTGGCCCGAAAGATACCGGGTGTGTCGACCAAAACGATTTGAGCAGGGCCATGATGCGCGACGCCGCGAATGGGAAAGCGTGTTGTTTGCACTTTATGCGTCACGATCGCGACTTTAGTGCCGACAAGGTGATTGGTCAGGGTCGATTTGCCAGCGTTTGGCGCCCCAATGATGGCTGCAAAACCAGCATGGCTGATATCGGCTTCGCTCGGCAGAGCAGGGGTCAGGTCAGGTTCGGTCATGTTTTTTCCAGAAGATCGAGAAGGGCGCCGGCAGCGGCGCGTTCTGCTTCAGCCTTGTTACCACCTTTTGCGGTCGCCTCGCCATGGCCTTCAACAGACGCCTTCACAGTAAAGACCGGATCGTGATCCGGGCCGCTGGTCGCGAGGGTTTCATAAACGGCATAGGCTGATTGATTTGCGCCGCACCAATCGCTCAATCGCGTTTTGGGGTTTGCATTGGGATCGATGACATCTTTGGTCAGACCGTCAAAACTCCAACATTTTTTGATGAAGCGTTCTGCGGCATCGAGGCCGCCATCCAAATAGATTGCGGCGATCAAAGCCTCAATCGCATCGGCGACGGCTTTATCATACTTGTTTGGCTGATTGGATCGCATGGAGGCGTCCATAAAGAGATAGTTGCGAAGGTTTATTGTGGTTCCAACTTCGGCGCAGGTCTGACCGCTCACCAGATTGTGGAAATGCTTCGTCATGAAGCCTTCGCGCTCTTTTGGGTATTTGTTGATGAGTACTTCCGCGATGACCAAACCCAAGACACGGTCGCCCAGAAACTCCATACGCTGATTGGAGAAGCCAGCGCCGCCGCGAAACTCGTCTATCAAGCTCGGGTGAATAAGCGCGTGTAAAAGGATGTCACCGTCTTTGAAACGGTATCCCATCGCATCTTCCAATTGCTGCCGCTTATCGCGAGACAGGGTCGGTTGTTTTGCGGTCTTAGCGCTGGCGCGCAATCGCGTACGTTTGGGGCGAGACGGGCGTTTCATGCTGGCAAGGCTTCAATGATAACTTGCGCTTCCGCCCAAGGGTGATCGTCGGTCATGGTCAAATGAACATGCGAGACATGCCCGTCGGGCGTGATCTCTGCGAGGCGCTTTTGCGCACCTTCGGTCAGCTTCAAAGTCGGCTTGCCTGAAGGGAGGTTTACAACTTCCATCATTTTCCAATGGACCCCCCGACGAGGTACACCGGTTCCGAGCGCCTTGGCACAGGCTTCTTTCGCGGCAAATCGCTTGGCATAGGTTTCGGCGGTCAAACGCCGCCGCCGTGCTTTGGCAATCTCGCCCTCGGTGAAACACCGCTTTTCAAATCTTTCTCCAAAGCGCTCCAATGACCCTTTGATGCGCTCGATATTGCAGAGGTCATTGCCGATCCCAATAATCATGCGCGCGCCTCATCCATCAGATCGCGCATGCGCTGAATGGCTGGGGCGAGGCCGGAAAAGATTGCTTCGCCCATCAAAAAGTGACCGATATTCAGCTCGGTGAGTTCAGGGATCGCGGCCACCGCTTTCACGGTGTCATAGGTCAGGCCATGCCCGGCTTGAGGTTCGATGCCGAGAGCAACCGCACGTTTTGCGCAATCAGTGATGCGTTCGAGTTCGGCTTCTGCGAGTTCCACTTCGCCCGCCTGACAGAGCTCTACATAACGCCCAGTGTGAAATTCGGTGATGTCGGCTCCCATGCGTTGCGCCGCAATCAGTTGAACAAGATCAGGCTCAATGAAGAGCGAGACCCGGCTGCCATTTTCTTTCAAGGCGCGGATCATAGGAACGAGCTTATTGTGCTCGCGAGCAGCATTGAGGCCGCCCTCAGTCGTTCGTTCTTCGCGCTTTTCCGGTACGAACATTACTGTCTCCGGCTTATAATCGATCGCGATGACGTGCATCTCGTCAGTGGCAGCCGTTTCCATATTGAGCGGCAGATTCGTGGCGGCGCGGATCGCTTGCAAATCAGGATCCATAATATGGCGTCGGTCTTCGCGCAGGTGGAAGGTGATTCCGTCTGCCCCGGCTTCCGTCGCTATAGCGGCCGCGCGCGCGATATCAGGGTGTGCTCCGCCGCGCGCATTTCTGATCGTCGCGACATGGTCGATATTGACGCCTAGCCTGATCCGGTCTGCCATTATTTCAGGCCTCGGCTTCCAGGTTTGTAGGCGGGTATGGCTTGCAGCTCGGGCGGTAATTCATCGGCGTCATAGTCAGGGAACTTGATCGCCGCGAGTGAGACCAGATCGCACCCCACGTCTGCTTCGCCGCCGCTGCGATCAATGATGCAAGATCCGCCGACGACGGTTCCGGGAAGCTTATTCAGCGATTCAACCGTTTCGCGGAATGAAAGCCCGGTGGTGACGATATCCTCAGCGATGAGAACCCGGTCGGTTTCTGCAAGCTCGAAGCTTCGGCGCAGTTCAAAAGCGCCTTCAACACGCTCAACAAAGACGGCGCGGCAGCCGAGATGGCGCGCGAGCTCATAGCTTGGGATCACGCCGCCCATGGCTGGACCGACGACGACATCGATCTCGCCAAGACGCTCTTTCACTTTGATGGCAAGGGCGGCGCACAGTTTGGACGAGAGCTCCGGTTGTGAAAACACCAAAGCTTTTTGCAAGAAGACCGAACTTCTGCGACCGGAAGATAGGATGAAATGTCCTTCCAAAAGTGCACCCGCATCACGAAACACTTGCAGGACCTGATCATTATTCAAATTCACTCTCCTCAAGCCGCTCGACGCGCTCCACGACGGCCAGCGCCCGCAATGCGGCTTTGATCTGTTCTAAGTGGCGTAGATCATCGACTTCGATGTCAAAGACAAGTTCCATGAACTCGGTTTCGCGGGCATGGGTTGTGACACCCGTGATGTTACCGCCAGCTTGCGTAATCACGCTGCATTGCTGGGCTAAGACGCCCTTATTATCGGAGGCGTTGACCGAGATCCGTCCAACCGCTCGAACACCGGACTTTGCGAGTTCGGTCCATTGCAGATCGACCCAAAGCTGTGGCTGGTCATCGAACGCTGCGACCGTTCCGCAATAGATTGTATGCACGACCAAGCCTTTGTCGGGCTGTCGCAAGCCGACAATGCGATCGCCTGGAATAGGGTGGCAGCACTCACCGAGATGCAGGGTGACGCCGGGCGTGAGATTTTCACCAGCGATCAAACTGGCTGCGTGTTCGTCATCTAATAAGAGTTTATCTTTTGCCGCTTCTGCTGACACGTTCAGGCCTGGGAAAGCGATATCCAAGATGCGATTGACTTCTTCATGGCTTCGGCCGAGCGCTTCAAACATCGCCTGAACGCCTTCAAATCCAGCGCGTTCCGAGACTTTGCGCATATCGACGCTCACTGGGTCTAGCTCGTGCTGCCGAAGCGCGCGTTCCAGCATGTTGCGGCCGAGATTTGCGAACTGATGGGTTTCCAGCTCCCGCCGAAGGCGACGTTGAGCGGCGCGGGCACGGCCGGTGACACACAGCGCTTCAAATCCAGGCATAGGCCGCGCTTCTTCTCGACGAACAATTTCGACCACATCCCCATTCTGAAGTGCTGTGCGCATATTTCTGGGGACGCCATTGATCTTGGCACCGTCGCAAGCGTCGCCCACTGCCGTGTGAACCGCATAGGCGAAATCCAGTGGCATCGAGCCGGCCGGCAGGAGGACCAAGCGCCCCTTTGGCGTGAATGCAAAGACGTGTGTGCGATACATCTCCATCTTGGCGTGTTCGAGAAAGTCGTCGGCATCGCCGCCATGCGCAAGCAATTCACCGAAAGCACGCAAGTTCGCTGCTGGGTCCAGGCCGGCTGCTCGTGAACTGTCGATATCGAACCCGTACGAACTGTCCTTATAAGTCCAGTGTGCCGCCACGCCGCGTTCTGCGGTGTTGTCCATTTCTTCAGTTCGGATCTGAAGCTCCACCAAACGGTTGCCGCTGGCGCGGACGGTTGTGTGAAGCGAGGCATACCCATTCGGTTTAGGAACCGAGATAAAGTCGCGGAACCGATCGGGTAGACAGGCCCATTCTGTGTGAAACACGCCAAGCGCTTTATAGCATTCTGCGGCTGAACTCACGATCACGCGAAAGCCAAAAATGTCGGCAACATCCTCAAAAGAAATCGATTTTTTCTCAAGCTTGCGCCAAATCGAATAAGGCTCTTTGCGCCGACCTTTGATGCGACACTCGATACCCTCTCGCTCCATCACCTGCCTGATTGCTAGTCGGATACGCTCTAAGTCGTCTTTGTTTCGCGATTCCAGCGTCTCGAGTTGGCCGAGGATTTGCTCACGCGCTTCGGGATTTAGGTGTTGGAAGGCCAGGTCTTCCATTTCCGAGGCGACGTAATGAAGACCTACGCGGCGCGCAAGTGGAGCATAGAGGTCCATCGTCTCGCGAGCGACCCGCCGGCGCGATTCTTCTGTTTTCTTATAGTGGAGCGTCCGCATATTGTGCATGCGGTCGGCGAGCTTGACCAAAAGGACTCGCGTGTCATTGACGGTGGCGAGGATGAACTTTTGGAAGTTCTCTGCCTGCTTACTCGCTTCGCTTTGATATTCGAGTTGGCCTAGCTTGGTCACGCCGTCGACCAGTTCGGCGACATCCGAACCAAACAGGTCATCAATCATCTTCAGATCGACATCGTCGCAGTCTTCAACCGTGTCGTGTAAAAGCCCCGCCATGATCGTGGCCTGGTCGAGACGAATAGACGCGAGCAGCGTCGCAACGCGCACGGGATGGGAATAATAGGGGTCGCCGGACTGGCGCAGCTGGTCACCATGCTTCTCGCGCGCGAAATCATAGGCGGCCAAGAGGCGCGCTCGGTCCGCATCAGGCTGATACGCTAATACCGTACCGGCCAGTTCTTCTTTTGTCAGAAATGGATCTTCATCACGCGTGCCGCGCGGCGGCCTTGAGGCGCGCGACCGGTCTTCAGCTTTGACGGTCGCAGTTCCCATTTACACCTACATTCGGTCGTCGCGACCGGACTCAAGCTCAGCCTGGTAAGCGCGCATAACATCTTCTTCGGTCGCGGCTGGTGCGGATTCAAGCGCGAGACGATCTGCTTCGCGCTCTTCTTCTTCGCCTGGGCGAACTTCTTGAAGCTCAGCTACGAGAGATTCTTTGACGGTTTTCAGATCAACTGTTCCGTCAGCGATTTCGCGGAGTGAAATGACTGGGTCTTTATCATTGTCGCGATCAACCGTGATCGGCGAACCTTCACGGATCATGCGCGCGCGCTGAGCCGCCAAAAGGATCAGATCAAATCGGTTTGGGACTTTGTCGACGCAGTCTTCAACGGTCACACGGGCCATGCATATCTCCTGTAGCCCGCCCTTATATGCAGTGCAGCAGTCGAGCGCAACCCGGACTTGCATCGAAAAAGAGCCTCAATTACTCAAGCCAGCATTGCAGTTTTAAGATTTTAGTCTGGATTTAAAAAATGGCCTTCTACAAGGACGAGAAACTCGCTCTGTTTATCGACGGAACGAACCTCTATTCTGCGGCGCGCGGACTTGGTTTGGAAATCGATTTTCGCAAGCTAATTCAAGAGTTTCGCAAGCGTGGGCGTCTGTTGCGCGCGAACTATTACACGACGATTATGGAGACCGAGGAGCACAATCCGGTCAAGCCGCTTGTCGATTGGCTCTCCTACAATGGCTTTAACACGATCGTGAAACCGGCGCGCGAATATACCGACCGAGACGGGAACCGCCGGTTCCGCGGGAATATGGATGTGGAATTCGCCACGGACATGCTTGAGCTGGCGCCGACGCTGGATCATATCGTCATGTTTGCCGGGAATAGTGATTTCCGTCGCTTGGTCGAGGCCGTGAAGGCCAAAGGTGTGAGAGTGACCGTGATATCTTCAGTGAAATCTCAACCGCAAGTGATTGCAGATGAGCTCCGCCGCGAAGCCGATGCCTTTATCGATCTCGATGAAATGGCAGATTTGATCGCGCGCCCGCGCAAAGAGAGTGACGGGTCAATGCCGGGGAGTGATTATGATGACTAAAGTCCCACCAGAGGCCCCGAAAGACTGTGATCTTTGTCCACGCTTGCGCGAATACATTCTGGCGCAGCGTGTGAAAGAACCGGATTGGTTTAACGGTGCCGTGCCAAGTTTCGGCGACCCAGACGCGAAGCTCCTCGTCATAGGCTTGGCGCCTGGCGTAACCGGGGCGAATAGAACCGGCCGTCCGTTTACCGGAGATTGGGCTGGAGACTTGCTTTACGACACGATGGGCAAGTTCAGATTTGCTGAAGGCGTCTATGATAAACGCCCGGATGACAGTCTGAAACTGCGAGACGCTATGGTCACCAATGCCGTGCGCTGCGTCCCGCCGCAGAACAAACCCGTTGGGGCTGAGATCAATCAATGCCGGCCATTCTTGAAAGCGCGGATGGCGGCGTTGCCAAACGTCAAAGTGCTGCTTTGTTTAGGGAAAATCAGCCACGACTCCACCGTTAGGACGCTCGGATTGCGCTTGAAGGATCATCCATTTGGACATGCTTCGGAGTACGATCTCGGCGAAACCACGTTGCTCTCAAGCTATCATTGCTCGCGCTACAATACGAATACGCGCCGCCTGACGCCCGAAATGTTCGAGAATGTGTTCGCGCGTGCTCGTGCACTGATCGGGGCTTGAAGCTTGCGCCTGAGCGCGAGCACGAGTAGCTATTTAGTCGGATCGGTTAATTGGGAGACTACTGAATGACGCCGCTATATGTCGTGTTGGGACTGATTGTCCTTCTCGCCGTCTTTGTTATCGGGATTTACAATGGTCTGGTGGCCAAGCGCCAACGGTGTAATCAGGCTTTTGCCGACATCGATGTGCAGCTGAAACAGCGCCAGAACCTCATTCCAAACCTGGTCGAGACAGTCAAAGGTTACGCCGCTCACGAGAAAGAGACGTTGGACGCCGTTATTCAAGCGCGCCAAGGTGCCGTGAGTGCTAACACGCCCGGCGAAATGGGTGCTGCGGAAGGCATGCTGGGGCAGGCCTTAGGTAAACTGTTCGCTTTGGCAGAGGCTTATCCAGACTTGAAAGCCAATCAGAACTTCCTGGACTTGCAGGATGAGCTCGCCGTGATCGAAGACAAGATCGCCGCCGCGCGCCGGTTCTATAACTCCGCTGTTCAAGACTATAATACGGCGCGAGAGCAGTTCCCGGGATCGCTGGTTGCTGGAAGCTTCAACTTCGAGCCTCGTGACTTCTTTGACCTTGGTGAAGATCGCGCCGCATTGAGCGTGCCGCCTGAAGTTAATTTCTAAGACATTCTCTAAAAGCTAGAGATCGGGAAGGGCGCTGCGGCGCCCTTTTTATTTGTCTCCGAATTCGGGATCGCGTTTTTGCAAGAACGCGGTCATCGCCTCAATGTGATCTTTGCTCTGACTGGTAAGGATCTGCTGTCGATCTTCCATGGCCATAGCGGCGTCCAGGCTTGGCGCGTCGACAGCGAAACCCAAAGCCTCCTTGCTCAATCGTAAGCTAAACGGTGCCGTTCGCAGCATGTGTTCGATCAGGCCCTGCGCGGTGGTATCGAGCTGTTCGTCTTCGACCAAATGCGAGACGAGGCCAATTCGCAAAGCTTCTTCAGCGTGAACAAATCGTCCTGTGAGGAGTAATTCCGAGGCCATGCTGAGGCCGACGATACGCGGCAGGAAATAGCTCGACCCCATATCCGCGCCGGTCAGGCCTATCCGAATATAAGCGCAGTTCATTTTCGCTTTTGGTCCCGCGATCCGAATGTCTGAAGCTAAAGCGAGCGAGAGCCCGCCGCCAGCCGCAGCGCCTTGAATCAAAGATATGATCGGTTGTGGGCAGCGCCGCATCGCGCGGTAGATGTCGCCAATCCTGCGCTGAGTTGCCATCCCGGCCTGCAGAGGCGCAGTTTTAGCCCATTCGGGATCTGCCGTTCCACTGGCGAGGTCCAAGCCTGAACAGAACCCGCGGCCAGCGCCTTTAAGAACGACGATGCGGCGATCATGGCGTCGATAAAGACCTTCAAAATAGGATGCGAGGGCCTCAACTAATTCCGGATCTAAAGCGTTCAAATTGTCGGGCCGATTCATCGTTACCCAATCTACATCGCCGCGCTCTTCAACAATGAGTGTTTCAGTCATCTCTTTACCCCATAAGTGATGGAAGCCAGGTCGCGAGTGCTGGCACCGCTGCCACCAGCGCGATCATGATCAATTGTAGCCCGATAAACGGGATTGCCCCGCGCCAGATATCCAGCGTTTCAACCCCTTCGGGTGCCGCGCCGCGCAGGTAGAAAAGCGCAAAGCCAAAGGGCGGTGTCAGGAAGCTCGTCTGAAGATTGAGCGCCATCAAGATCGCCAGCCAAACCGGATCGGCTCCTAATATTATTAACGGCGGTGCAACGATCGGAACAACAACAAAGACGATCTCGATAAAATCGAGGAAGAAGCCGAGAATGAACATGACCAACATCGTGATCGCTAGCGCGCCCCAGAGGCCGCCTGGAATGCTGGTCAGCAGCGCTTCAACATAATGCTCGCCGCCATAGGCGCGGAAGACCAGGGCGAACAGGCTGGCCCCAATCAAGATCAAAAATACCATACTCGTAATCTGAGCGCCCGATGTCAGCGCGCTCGAAAACTGATTAGCGCGCCAAAGGACCCGAGCTGCAGAGAGAATTCCGCCCAAAAAGACCAGGCTCAGAAGCCCTGCGAGAATGATCCCGATCAGATCGCCTGTCGGAAGGGTTTCGCGATTGATGGTCAGGTCCATCATGCCGGTTAGGGCGCCGAGGAGCATGAGGCTGGCAAATGCCCCCCAAATGCTTCCTAAATCACCTGTTCTTCCATGCTCGGGTGCGAGGCGTAATCCGGCGAGCAGAAGAGCGCCGCCCGCCCCGATGGCGGAAGCCTCTGTCGGAGACGCCAGGCCACCGAGTATAGAGCCCAGAACGGCGATTATGAGGAGCAAAGGCGCGCCAAGACTTCGGGCGATTTCTGCTGCCGATAAGGGTTCCGCGTCTTCGTCGATCACCGCTGCCGGGCTAGCTTCCGGGCGTAAGATTGCGGTGATGATCAGATAGGTGAGGTACAGACCTACCAGCATAAAGCCGGGTAGCAATGCGCCGGCGAATAGATCACCGACGGAGACAACCCCCGCGCCATTGCCTGATCGCATCGCGGCGGCCTGATTTGCGGTTGAGACCGCGTCCGCCAACAAGATCAGAACGATGCTCGGCGGAATGATCTGCCCGAGCGTCCCGCTGGCGGCAATCGTTCCCGTCGCAAGCTTAGGGTCATAGCCTTGGCGCAGCATAGTGGGCAGTGCAATCAAGGTCATCGTGATCACCGTCGCGCCGACAATCCCCGTCGACGCAGCGAGCAGAGCCCCCACAATCACAACCGCATAGCCGAGCCCGCCGCGGACATGCGCAAGCAAGCGGCTCGCCGTCTGAAGCAAATCATCGGCGACCTTAGATCTCTCGAGGATCACGCCCATCAATACAAAGAGGGGGACTGCGATCAGAACCTGATTTTCCATCGATCCCAGAATGCGGCTCGGTAGGTTGCGCAGGAGCGGCAAAGGGATGAGGCCGAGTTCGACGCCAATAAATCCGAAGATGAGCGCCACACCGCCAAGCGTCAGCGCAACCGGGTAGCCGGCTAACAAAGCCAGTATTGCGCAAAGAAACATGGCGAGCGCGAGGATAAGTTCAATTTCCATCAGACGGCGCCCTCCGGCTGATGCTCATCCGTGTCTTCGGTCTCGAGGCCACGGATAATCAAAGCAGACTTCAAAGCCTGGCTGATCGCCTGACCAATCATCAAGACCGCAAAGAGGGGGACCATAGTTTTGAACAAAAACTGGATCGGCAATCCATCGCTTTCATTGAACGGCTCGAGGTCGATCCACGTGCGAGCGATCAACCCGGATGCTGAATAGACGATTAGAATGCCAATCGGCACGACAAACCCGAGCGACCCGGCCATCTCTATGCCAGCGCGTGTTCGTGGGCCGAAGCGTGGCCGCATAATATCCACACGCACATGCCCGTCATCGCGAAGTGTTGCGGCGGCGCCGAGCATGAAGATCATCGCGAAGGAAAAAATCACGCTATCATTTAGCCAGCTAAAGCTGAGACCAAACACATAGCGAAGCAGTACGGCTGCCAGTTGAATGATAATGATCAGGAAGGCGGCCGAAACGGCAAATGCCATTGCGAAACCGCTGATCCGGTTGAGCACAAATCGGATCACCTGAGCGGCACTGGCGAATGGCTTAGGTGCCAGCAAGACTGCGAATGGAAGAAGCAGGAGCGGCAGCAAGACGTAGCCCGCATATCGCAAACCCGTGCCCGTGATTGATACAAATGTTTCCATAATGCCCGCCCTCGATGCCCCTAAGCTTTGAGTTCTCTTGGCTAGAGTTCGCGCGCGGCGTGGTAGGGCCCATCAGAGATGCTCGCCCAATCACGCATTTTCTTAAGCGCGTCTTCGAAGCTCTCATAGATCCGGCGCTCAAGATCCCCGCCGGAGCCAGCATCGCTGCGCACATCGGCAGAGATTTCTTGTACGCGCGCCATCACGTCTTCCGGGAACTGACGCAATTGAACATCTTCTTCCTGAATAAGCTTCTCCAAATAGACGCCGTTCTGATAGGTGAACTCGCCAACAGACATGTGGTTCACCTCATTACAAGCTGAACGAATGATCGCTTGCTCGGTCGGCGTGAGACTATCCCATTTATTGCGGTTGATACCGACCGCCAGGGCGCTGCCGGGCTCATGGAAACCAGGGCCATAGTGGAATTTTGCTTCGCGGTGGAAGCCTAAGAAATAGTCGTTCCACGGGCCGACCCATTCCGTGGCATCGATCCGGCCGGTCTGAAGCGCTTGATAAATTTCATTCCCTGGCAGCGCTTCTGCAGCCCCGCCGAGCTCACGGATAACATCTCCACCAAGTCCCGGGATGCGCATTTTGAGGCCCCGGAAATCATCTAGGCCATTGATCTCTTTGCGAAACCAGCCGCCCATTTGGTGGCCGGTATTTGCGCCTTGAAAAGCGATAATACCGTATTGGCCGGAGAGTTCTTCCCAAAGCGCTTGGCCGCCGCCAAAATCGATCCAGCCCATGATCTCCGCAGTCGTCATGCCCATCGGCACAGCCGTGAAGAAATTGTAGGCTTTGGATTTGGACTGCCAATAATAATCAGCGCCGTGATACATGTCTGCATTGCCCGAAGCGACCGCGTCAAATGCCTCAAATGCTGGGACGAGTTCGCCAGCGGCGTAGACATTAACTTCCATTTGCCCATCGGAGAGCGCGCCGATCCGGTCGGCAACACGTTGTGCTGCGGCGCCGAGGCCCGGGAGATCCTTGGGCCAGGTTGTCGTCATCGTCAGGCGCGTTTTCTTGCGCTTGATCGCGGGGGAGGCGACACCGTCACCTTCGCTAGTGGATTGGCTACAGGCTGTGGCGGCTAGGCCTGCTGCGCCAAGGGTGGCAGCGCCTAACAATTTGCGGCGGTCGATCATCCGGTCTCTCCCGATGGGGTTATTCGTTATTTTCCAGGGGGTGCCAGCGTCCACCTTCCAGCACCTCAAGCGGTTGGAAACGCCGCTTGTAATCCATTTTTTGGCTATTCTTGATCCAGTACCCCAAATAGAGGTGAGGCAAGCCGAGTTCTGTCGCGTGTCTGATGTGATCGAGGATCATATAGGTCCCGAGGCTTCGCCGCCGCAAAGCGGGATCAAAGAACGTATAGACCATCGAAAAGCCGTCGCGCAGAACGTCCGTCAAAGAGACTGCGGCGAGCGGTGCATCTTCAGCTTCACCAATTCGGTATTCGAATAAAAGCGTCTGAACGGGACTATCATTCACCATCGCGCAGAACTCGCGATAGCCCATGTCTGACATGCCGCCACCATCATGGCGGCTATTCAAATAGGTTTTCAGGAGCCGGAAATGCTCTCGTGTGGCGCGGGCTTCGATCGGTCGGCGCACAAGATCTGAATTGGTGCGCAGGATGCGTTTTTGATTTCGGCTGGCGCGCGAATTCGGAACATCGACCCGAACCGAACGACAAGCATTGCAAGTTGGGCAGGCCGGACGATACGCAACACCCTGGCTGCGCCGAAAGCCAGCACGGCTCAGCTGATCGTGCAAAGCATCAGGATTATCTTGGGTGAGGTGCGTGAATCCTTTGCGTTCAATCTGCCCTGGCAAATAGGGACAAGGACTGGCGCCGGTGACGTAAAAGCGCAGCCCGTGCCGTATGCCCGGCAATTGAAAAAGCGACTCATCTAGCTTCATACGTGCATTTTACGCATTTATAGGTCAAAGCGCCAAGGGGCTATGATCGTAAACGCGGCCCACATTAAGATTACCAACGGGCCGCCAAAGCGCAGAAAATCTCCGAATTTGTAATGTCCTGGACCCATAACGAGCATATTTGTTTGGTAGGCAATGGGTGTCGCGAAGGCACAGTTGGCGGCGTAAATCACCGCTAATAGGAATGGTAACGGGTCTGCGCCGGTTTGTTCCGCAGCCGAAATGGCGATCGGAGTGAACAAGACCGCGGTCGCCGCGTTGCTTAAGATGTTGGTTAATATGGCCACTGCAAGGAAGATGGCGGAAAGGATCGCCAAAGTGCCATATGGAGACGCTACGAGTACGACAAGTTCCGCAATCATCTGCGCCGCACCCGTACTTTCCAGGGATGCGCCCATGGCGAGGGCGGCGGCGATGACCAGATAGATCCGCAAATCAAGCGATCGTGCAGCCTGTCTATGGTTCAAGCATTGCAGCAAAATCATTCCCGTGGCGGCGACAATTGACGCTAGCGTTATGGAGGCAATGCCCGTGGCGGCAGCGATGACCATTCCGATCGTGATCAGACGCGCGACTTGCGCTCTCGCAGTGGTTGGAAACTCACTTTGAGACCATTCGAGCAAGATCAGGTCTCTGCTGGTACGCAGGTTTCTAAACGCACTGATTGGGCCACAGAGAAGGAGTGTATCTCCGGCTTCTAAGCGGATCTCAGCCAATTTCGTCCGGATCATTCGGCTGCGGCGTTGAATTCCCAACGTCACAGCATGCGTCAGGCGGCGGAAACCGAGCATTTCGACCGTCCGTCCCGCCATTCGCGAGCCGGGGGCGATTACGGCTTCAACCAGGCCGAGTTGGTTCTCGCCCTCATCATCGGTGTCCGGAACGCCGCTTTGCCAGACATCTTGAAGCATTGCAGGCTTATCAGACAATAAATCTGTCAGAGCTTGGCGGGTGGCAGCGACGATAACCAGGTCACCTGGCGTCAAACGCACATCATCATATGGCGGGAGCAATGCGCGCTCTCCGCGTTGGATCATCCGAACCGTCATGTCTTTTAGTTCTGGGAACATGCCGGCGACAGCTTCTTTCCCATCCAGGAAATGCCCTGGAGTGACTTCAAACTGCGCGACGAATTGCTTGCCCGACTTCACCATTGTCTCTGTGAAGTCCTCGCGGTTTGGCAGCAAAACGCGAGACGCGAGTAAAAGATAGACCATGCCGACGCCGGCTAACATTAACCCGAAAATGGACTGATCGAAGAAGCCAAGCTGCGTTCCGGCCAGGCGCTCATACGAGTCGGCAGCGAGGAGGTTGGTCGAGGTTCCGATCAAGGTCGTCATCCCGGCGAAGATCGAAACAAAACTGAGCGGCATCATCAGCCGAGATGTCGAGGCACCCATGCGGGCTGCGATCGCCGACATGATGGGCAAGAACATAATCACCACAGGCGTATTGTTCGTGAAAGCACTGGTCACGAAAACGGCCGCAAAAGCGCCAATCAGCGTCATGGCCGGGCGTCGATCATACGATCGAACAAGCGCCTTGGTCGGACCTTCTAAAGCGCCGGTTTGGAACAAGCCTTGTCCGACCACAAGCAAGGCCATGATCGTAATCAAAGCTGGGTTCGCAAACCCGGCTAGCAATAAGGATACAGAGATCTCTGAACCGTCATAAGCGGTCGCACCAGGCAGACTAAAAAGGAGGAGCAGCGCCGCGATGACGCAAATCGAGACCAGCTCCATCGACCAGCGATCGAGCATGTAGAAGACAATGGTTACTCCAACCGCTGCGAGGCTCGCCCACATGGGCCAGTGAGCCAAAATATCTGCGGTCATTCCGCCTCCAGGATGATTCTCGTTGGATCCGTTCGGTTCTATGCGCTCTGAGGAGCGATGACCAGAACAATTGAAATTCGGCGATTGGCGGCGTCTTCGGGCGTGTTTTCGAGCAGTGGTCTTGTGTGGGCGAGCCCAGAAACGCCTTGGATGCGGGTCTCGTTTACGCCCGCTTCTATCAGTAGACGACGGGCCGAGTTGGCGCGATCTGCAGACAGTTCCCAGTTCGAGTATCCGTCGGTCAGACTCGGATGGGCATCGGTATGGCCTTCGATCAGCACAGGCAAGTCGATCAAGGCAATGGCTTGTCCAGCCAGGCGGGTTAGTCTCTCACCCGTCGGGTTCAAACGCCCATCGCCGGTCTCAAACAAAGAGCGCTCCGCCATATCGGACAGGTCAATTCTGACCAGATTTGGTTCTTCGGTGATGGTCACACTCGATCCAAACGCCATGAGGGCGGCATCCATACGCAACGTATCGGCGATGGATTGAGCTTTTATCTCGGCGTTTAATTCGGGTGGCGCTTCGCTCTCGGTTGTAGACCCGAATTGATTGGCGATCTCTTCGCGTTCGCCGGCGGAGACGCCGTGAATGATCCACATGATGAGGAAAAAGGCACACAAAGCCGTTAGGAAGTCGGCATAGGCCAATTTCCAAGTACCCATCTTGCGGGCGGACGCTCCGGGCCTTCTGCCCTTTATGCGCCGGGATGAATAAGCAATAGCCACATTTTTCCCTATAGGCCCTTCTGGCCTTGATACCCGGCATAGTGCATCAGGGTGAATATCAGTTGAGAACAGACGGAGGGATTTCGATGAAATTTGTCCGATCTGGTCTGCAAGGAACTTGAAGGAGTAGTTGAATGGCGAAAGCAGCGTTTTTAGGTCTTGGTGTAATGGGCTATCCGATGGCGGGGCACCTGGCCCGCAGCGGCCACCAAGTCACCGTCTGGAATAGAACGTTTGCGAAAGCTGAGACTTGGGCAGGCGATCATACAGGCAAAGCGGCATCGACCCCGGCTGATGCCGTGTCCGGTGCCGAGTTTGTTTTCCTCTGTCTGGGCGATGATCCGGATGTTCTGACGGTCTATGATCAGCTTGAGCCCAGCATCGGTAGCGGCATGGTGATCGTTGACCACACGACGGCGAGCGCCGGTTTAGCGCGCGCGCTTTATGCACGAGCCGCGGAAAAAGGCGCGACCTTCTTAGATGCACCCATCTCCGGCGGCCAAGCTGGTGCAGAGAAGGGGCAGCTGACGATCATGTGCGGCGGCGACGAAGCGGCATTCAATCAAGCCGAGCCTGTGATGGCATCCTACGGCAAGCGGATGACGTTGATTGGCGGCAGCGGGGCCGGGCAGCTTGCGAAGTCCGTCAATCAAATCTGTATCGCGGGTATCCTGCAAGGGTTGGCGGAAGGTCTTCACTTTGCCGAGGAGGCTGATCTCGATGTCTCACGCGTTATCGAAGCGATCAGCGGCGGCGCCGCGCAAAGCTGGCAAATGGAAAACCGCTGGGAAACCATGGACCAAGGCGCATACGAGCATGGCTTTGCGGTAGACTGGATGCGCAAGGATCTGAGAATCGCGCTCGACACCGCACGCGATATGGGCGCGAGCCTGCCGCTCACAGCGATGGTTGATCAATACTATGCGGATGTTCAGGCCATGGGCGGCAATCGTTGGGACACGAGCAGCTTGCTGGCGCGCATGGGACGCAGAAAAGCATAAATGCGCCGTCTTGATTTACATATGCGGGACGGAGAGCTGTTCGAAACGGCTCTGCGGGCCATTCGCGCCGCCGATCCGATCGACTATATAGTCGTTCCGTTGGAGCAGCAGGATCGCCGTTACGTGTCGGTGTTTCTCCGTGATGGATCCCGGCAGACTTTGGTTGATAACCTCCAAGCCTGTCTGGAAAACGAAAAAGACTGGCGCATCTCACTGGTCTCGATCGAAGCGACGGCGCCGGCAATTCCAGAAGACAAAGAGCTGAAAAATCGCCGTGCGTCTCAGCGCAAAACGGCGCTTCGGGAAGAGATTTATCAGGACGTTGCCGCAGACGCGAAGCTTGATCGGGACTTCATTATCTTCGTCGTTCTATCCACGATTGTTGCCGCGATTGGGCTGCACTCAAACAGTGTGGCCGGCGTGATCGGGGCGATGGTGATTGCGCCTTTGCTGGGGCCCATTTTGGGCCTGTCCCTCGGCGCGGCGCTCGGAGATAGAGATCTATTGTTCGGCGCAGTGAAAACGCTTGGAATAGGCGTCACAGTGGCGCTGGCCTGCGCGATCCTGATTTCCTTTGTCATTCCGGTCGATTTCACCAGTCGCGAGTTGATGTCGCGCGCGGAAGTAAGGCTCGACGGTATGGTTCTGGCGATTGCGGCCGGAAGCGCCGCCGCTTTATCCCTGACGCGCGGAGCAAATTCCACTTTGGTCGGGGTGATGGTTGCCGCAGCGCTGTTGCCACCTGGCGCAGCCGTCGGGTTGTTTCTGGGCACCGGAGAATGGGCATTGGCCTCTAGAGCGGGCTTGCTGCTCGGTTTGAATGTCGCCAGCCTTGTTTTATCGGCTCTAGTGGTCTTCAGATTGCGTGATATTCGCCCCCGCCGCTGGCTCGAGAAACAAGATGCTGATCGGGCTGTGGCGATTAATATCGCTCTCTCTGCGGGCTTGCTGATAATCGCCGTGATTTTGATTTTGGTGCTCGACCTTGGAGCGACTGTATCCCTAGGTTAGACTATGGCGTGGGAGAACAAAATGGCGAAAGCGAACAACAAAACGCAAGCGACGAAGGTAGACCCAAAAGACTTCATAGCAGCGGTTGAGCCTGAGAAGAGAAAAACGGATGCCGAGGTGCTGTTGAACTTTTTCAATCGCGTCACCGGCCTAGAGCCGAAAATGTGGGGACCAACCATTATCGGATATGGTCGCTATCACTATAAATATGAGAGTGGCCGCGAAGGCGATGCCATTATCACCGGCTTCAGTCCTCGCAAACAGAACCTGACTCTTTACATCATGCCGGGATATCGCTTCGGAGACATGCAGGAAAAGCTCGCGCGCCTTGGCAAACACAAGCTCGGAAAATCATGTCTCTATATCAATAAGCTGGCCGATATAGATATCGACGTGCTCGAAGAGATCGTCCGAGACGGCATTGCTTATATGAAAGACAAGTACGAGACATTTGATGCATGACCAAACAAACCACGCTCTTGTATTGGTATTTGCCTTGCGAGCAAGATGAGCGTCGATTGCAAAAGGTCATTGACGGTTTAGCGGATACGCAGGGCGCGCCTTCATTCCGACCGCATCTCACGCTTGGCGCCTCATCTGACATCGAAGAGCCATTGCGGTTGGGGGCCTCGATGTTGAAAGCCGTCACGCTGACACCCATTGAAATTGACGGAAATGAAGTCTTCACGACGTCTTTGTTTATGCGCTTTGGTTTGAATGATGCGCTGACGCAAGCTCGAATGGCGCTTCAACAGCAACCATCATTTCGTCAGGGGCGTGCGTTCGATCCGCATATGAGCTTGTGTTATGGGCCGCCGCCAAAGGGCGCCCACGCGCAGGAAGATGTTCGGGCATTACTCTCAAATCCCGTGCGGTTTGACCGATTGGCGACTGTGTCCGTTGAATTGCCGGTCAATTCATATTACGGCGTGCGAGCCTGGAGAGTTTTGAATGTGATTTCCGTCTGACCGGCTTAGGCGTTCCGCGCCGCTTCGATTTTCTTGGCAAAGCCAGATGCGCCGAAGCAGCGTACGGATAGCGTGCCGATCGCGGTTTTGATGTCGATGATTTGCGTTCCAACACCAAACCGAGTTTCGACTGCGGTAATGCCGCGAAGCGGCAGCACCACGCTCAATGATTCAGGATCACTATGGACCGCGCGGTTGACCATGTTGGGGTGAAATTCAACCGCGTCCTCGGTCAGGTAAGCGGTGCCGCCCACCCAAAGGCCACCCATCAATTTCTTTACTGCGGCGGTTCCGAGCCGTCCGCCAGCGCCGAGCAGCTTTTGAGCGCCGTCAGCGATTTCTGCATCTTTCATCAATGCGTTAGCGAGTTTCCGAGCGATAACATTGTCTGGCTTGGTCATAAGCACCCCGTGTTAAGCCACCTGCTTAACATCTATCGGACAGAGAATGAACTGCCTGAAAATTAGATATCACGCTCGGAAAGGGCGAGTTTAACCAAGCTTCTCAGCAGCGGCCTCTGCGAAATAGGTGATCACGCCGCTTGCGCCCGCCCGTTTAAAGCTGAGTAGGGTTTCCATCATCACGCGATCCCCATCGATCCAACCATTCTGCGCGGCCGCTTGGATCATCGCGTATTCCCCGGACACTTGAAAGGCGAAGGTCGGAATGCGGAAAGTCTCAGAGACGCGGCGGACAATGTCGAGATATGGCAGGCCTGGTTTGACCATGACCATGTCAGCACCTTCCTCAATATCCATCGCAACCTCGCGCAAAGCCTCTTCAGTGTTGGCGGGGTTTTGTTGGTAGGTTTTCTTGTCTCCAATCAAGGCCGTCGCCGACCCGATGGCTTCCCGGTATGGGCCGTAAAAGCCGCTGGCATACTTGGCAGCATAAGACAGGATCATTGTGTTGGTGAAGCCACTGCTTTCGAGCGAGGTGCGGATCGCGCCTATGCGGCCATCCATCATGTCCGAAGGGGCAACGACGTCGGCGCCTGCTTCCGCTTGAACCAGGGCTTGCTCAATCAGAACAGCTGTTGATTCATCGTTCAAGACATAACCGGCTTCGTCGATCAGGCCGTCATGGCCGTGCGTTGTGAACGGGTCGAGGGCGACATCGCAAATGATGCCGACATCTGGCGCTGCGTCTTTCATGGCTTTGATCACGGTAGGAATTAAACCGTTCGGGTTCAGGCTTTCGGTGCCTTCATCATCTTTGAATTTTGGGTTGATATGCGGGAAAATTGCGATCGCCGGGATGCCGAGGGCGCTGGCGCGTTTCGCGGCAGCTGCCGCTTCTTTAACGTTCAATCGATTTAGACCCGGCATGGCTGAGACTGGGATTTTGCCTTCTTCGCCATCGTGAACGACCATTGACCAGATCAAATCCGCTGGCGTCAGGACATGTTCGGCGGTCAAATCCCGGATCCAACCGGCTTGTCGCGCACGACGCAGGCGCGTGGCGGGGAAAGACTGATTGAACGGTTGGGTCATTCGAGCTCCGGCTTTGGGGCACCAAAGCCAAACAGGCCGCGGCGCACTTTGCGGCGCATAAAGCACCGCTTGGTCACGTCCATAAACGGTCTCTGCGCTTCTTCAATCTCCCGCATATACGGATCTAGCTTGTCGCCCGGGATCTCACGGAACCCAAGCGACCCGTAGAATGGGCCATTCCAGGGAATTGTTCGGAAGGTCGACAAACTAACGTGCGGCAATTTGCGGATCTCTGCTTCTGATAAAACCCGAATGACGAGCGCACGGCCAATCCCTAATTGCCCGTGGTCCGGATGAACGCTGACTTGGTCCAGATAAAGCCCGTTTCCGCGCAGCCGTATGAGCGCAAACCCAACCGGCCAATTATGCTGATTACGCGCCACGAAGACGTTGTTGGCAGGCATCTCCAGTTCGAAGACATCCGCCGGGACATGGTCGTCCAGCGCGTCATCCGCCAGCAGGCCCGTCGGCGCAAACAGCGCAGACGCAGCCTTATCGACCGCGATTAACGCAGCGATGTCTTCCGGATTACCGGCCGAAATAGAATATCCTTCCGGAAGGTCAGACATTGACGAATAGGTCCCCTGTGGCATGTCTGCCGCCTATTAAACACAAAGAGAGCCAAAAGCCATGACCACTCGCCTGACAGAAGAACAGGTTATGATCCAGGATATGGCGACGCGATTCGCGAGCGATCGACTGGCGCCTTTTACGTCTGAATGGGATGAAACTAAACACTTCCCCGTCGATGTGTTGAAAGACACCGCAGAGCTTGGATTTGCTGGGATTTATGTCGGTGAAGACGTGGGTGGGTCGGCGCTCGGTCGGCTTGATGCGGCCTTGATTTTTGAACAACTTTCTTATGGCGATGTTTCAACAGCTGCGTTCATCTCGATCCACAATATGGCGAGTTGGATGATCGATCGATTTGGCGACGACGCCCAGCGCAAAGAATGGTTGCCCAAGCTCACAAGCATGGACCTGATTGCGTCTTACTGCCTGACCGAGCCGGGGTCGGGGTCTGATGCCGTCGCGATGAAAACGACAGCTGTTCGAGACGGCGATGAATATGTGATCAACGGCTCCAAACAGTTCATTTCGGGGGCCGGTACGAGTGATGTTTACGTTCTCATGGCGAAGACATCTGATGACGGCGCGCGCGGTGTGTCCGCCTTTATTGTGCCTTTGGGCACGCCAGGCCTGAGCTTTGGCAACAACGAAAAGAAAATGGGGTGGAATTCGCAGCCGACGCGCCAGGTCATGTTGGACGATGTACGCGTTCCAGCCAGTCACCGCATCGGCGAAGAAGGGCACGGCTTCAAATTTGCGATGGCCGGGCTTGATGGCGGGCGCTTAAATATCGCCGCATGTTCGTTGGGCGGGGCGCAACGGGCGCTCGACAAGGCCCTCGACTATGCGAAAGAACGCCAGCAATTCGGGCAACCGATCGCGAACTTTCAGGCGACCCAGTTTAAACTCGCAGACATGGAAACCGAGCTGCAGGCGGCGCGGGTCATGTTGTATGAAGCGGCCGCCAAGCTTGATGCGAAAGCGCCTGATGCGACGCGTTGGTGCGCGATGGCCAAGCGGTTCGTAACAGACACAGGGTTCAAGGTCGCGAATGACGCGCTTCAGATCCATGGTGGCTATGGGTATCTCTCAGAATACGGCATCGAACAGATCGTCCGAGACTTACGCGTGCATCAAATTCTTGAAGGCACGAACGAGATTATGCGCGTGATCATCAGTCGAGATATGCTGAAAGGCTAAGCCGAGCTGGGAGCTCTACAGGTTCTCGTCACCCGTAATTGTTTGGCGTTTTGCTCACCACAGCGACTTGATCGTCGCCGCATAAAACGCTTAGATTGATCCAGAGTGCTTCACACGAATGAAGCCCAGGAGGAAACATGGCCATGCAAATCACAGCCTTAGACGGCGTAGGTGCAGAGATCACCGACGTAGATATCACATCGATGTCTCCAGATGAATTTCAATCGATCAAGAACGCGTTTGCCGAACACGGTGTGATCTTCCTGCGAGATCAAGACACCAATGAAGACGATCACATCGCTTTCGCAAAGCGGTTTGGCGATATCAATATCAATCGCTTCTTCGCCGCGCATCCCAGTTTTCCAGAAATTGCTTTGGTTGCCAAAGACGTTGATCAAAAAGACAATATTGGCGGCGGTTGGCACACCGATCACTCTTACGACCATGAGCCTGCTTTGGGCTCTGTCCTCGTCGCCCGGGAGTTGCCCGAGAGCGGCGGTGATACGATGTTCGCCTCAATGTATAAGGCTTATGAGGCCTTACCAGCCGATCTGAAAGCAAAGATCGATGGGCGCAGTGCGCTTCACTCAGGCAAACAAATATTCGGGGAAGGCGCCGACAGTTACTACAACAAGTCTGACGCTGGCACGCATGATGACGGCACCAACCGGATCGGAAATGCCTCGGTTGCAGAGCTGCTCAAAGACCCGGAGCATCCAATGGTGGTTACGCACCCGCTGAGCGGCAAGAAGGCGCTCTATGTGAACCCTGCTTTTACCGTTAATGTTGTTGGCATGAACGAAAGCGAGAGCGAGGAATTGCTGGCAGCGCTGTATACACATGTCTATGCCGGAAATGCTTTTCACCAGCGCTTCAAATGGGAGCCGGGCTCCATCGCTATGTGGGATAACCGGTCTACCTGGCACTGGGCCCTGAATGACTATCAAGGCCAGCGCCGAGTGATGCACCGGATCACCATTGAAGGGTGCGCGCTCGCGGCTTAGCGGCGATCGGGCCGCCTCGCCGCGAACGGTGTTTTATCAGAACCTGAAACCGGCGCCGACTGAGACGGCTTCGTTCTCGAACACCTCGGCGTCTTACCGGGTTATATCGCCTCGAAGGTAGATCTTTTCCGTCATGTCAAAGGTCGCGCCGAGGCCAATTGCGGGTCCGAAATAAGTATCCGCATAAGAATCGTCGGTCTCAAATTCGACCGCAGAGTAACCCAGCCGTGCGAACGCGGTTAGGCGGTCGCCAATGGGAAAATTGGCTCTACCGAATGCGGAAACCGAAGAACTGAGAGACACATCGTTCGTGAAAACAGTTGTATCTGTCGCAGAATAAGCGGGAGAAACGTACCAGGTGTCGTCAGCAGTTCCGATCAATACTTCTCCTTCGAGAGCGAAGATTGGGGATACATCATAACCTCCGCGAAGACCGATTGCACCAAGGTTGACGTCATTGTCTGAGTTTGCGGCCTCGAAGTCGAGCGTGGCGGTCAGGCCATTATAGCTGCCATCAACATAGAACCCATCGGCCGTGGCCAGAGGTGCTGTAATGGCCATCAAAAATGAAGCTGAAAGAATACGAGTATAGGTCTGCATTACATCTTGCCCTTTGCAATAAGTTATAACGCAGCGCCGCCTCCATACTCGAACGCGTTCGCAAAGCAACTGTCGAAATACAAATATTACAAAAATATCAGTATGTTACAGATTATTTAGGCACGTGCGGTCTGAGCAATCATTCCGCCATCCAGCACGATTGTATGCCCATCAACCCAGGCCCCGGCGCGGGACGCCAAGAAGATTGCGGTTCCGGCAACATCCTCAGGTTCGCCAGCGCGTTTGCGCGGGATCTGCGAAACCGTGTGCTGATAGATCGTGTCATTGCTGGTCGCCATCTTGGTCATATTACTCGGGAAGAAGCCAGGCGCGATCGCGTTTACATTGATCTGGTCTGCAGCGAGGTCTGTTGCGAGATGCTTGGTCAGGTGGATGACGCCCGACTTACTCGCTGTATAGGCGTAGGCAGGCATGCCTGGATTATCGAAACCGTGAATAGAGGCAATGTTGATCACCCGCGCCGGATCCTCGTTTGAACCATTGCCGCGGAGCAGTGGGAGCGCTTTCTGAGTCATGAAGAAGATCGACTTGATGTTGATGCTCATCACCTTGTCCCAGCCTTCTTCTGGAAAGTCATCGATCGGAACGACCCAATTCGCGCCGGCATTGTTCACCAGAATGTCGATATGCTTTTCGCGTTCTGAGATGGCGCTGACCAAGCTCTCTATCCCCTCGACGGAAGAAAGGTCGGCCGGGATAGCGATACACTCGCCGAACTCCGATAATTCTTCGGCCTTAGCTTGCAACGGTCCGGGCTTGCGAGCGGAAATATACGTCTTTACGCCATTCTCTACGAAGCCGCGCGCGATCATCGCGCCAATGCCGCTGGATCCTCCAGTGACGACGGCGGTCTTCCCTGAAATGTCAAAGAGCGATTTCATTCTGCTTCTCCCAGCAATGTGTTCGGTTTTTTGCACGCTGAAACAACACCGCGGTCTTGTCTACGAGCAACCGCTGAAAATTTGGCCATTTCCAGAGATAATGAGAATGGGGGGTGGCTCGCACCCCTGAATTGCCGTACCAGCGCGGCGTCTTCCCAAATAGCGTTGAGAGCCCCCATGGCCCGTCCTACACTTTCTGCTTTTGCAGACCGCATCAATCTGAGCAGCTGGACAGAAACCCAGCGCGCGACGTTTACGCCGGATCGTATTCGCATCGAAGTGCTAGCGGGTTTGACGGTTGCTTTGGCGTTGGTGCCTGAGGCTGTAGCGTTTGCTTTCGTCGCGGGTGTGCCGCCGCTGGTCGGTCTTTATGCCGCGTTTATTGTTGGATTGATTACCGCAGTCTTCGGTGGACGCCCCGGCATGATCTCTGGCGCCACTGGCGCCTTGGCCGTCGTTATGGTTGCCTTGGTGGCCGAGCACGGGGTTGAGTATCTCTTTGCGACAGTGGTCCTGATGGGATTGATGCAGGTCGGTGCGGGGGTCTTCAAACTGGGCAAGTTTATTCGCTTGGTGCCACATCCGGTGATGCTTGGTTTCGTCAACGGCCTTGCGATTGTGATTGGTCTTGCGCAAATCGGCCAGTTCCAAGTTCCGGGCACGGCAACGCCTGACCCACACAGCTTCCTGCCAAATGGCGATTGGCTGCCGACCGGCGAGATGCTCATCATGATTGGCCTTATAGGTTTAACCATGGCGATCATTTGGGGGCTGCCTAAACTGACGAAAATCGTTCCGGCGCCGCTCGCGGGAATTGGGATCGTCGCCGCGCTCGTCATTGGCTTTGGCCTGAATACGCCAAATGTCGGCACCTTGGCGGATATCAAAGGCGGGCTTCCGTCGTTCCACATTCCTTTCACGGCGTCCGCCGACCCGGTTTATGGTATCTTCAAGTTCGAAGGCAGCGAAACCGGTTTCGCGCCAATCCCGCCGCTGAACATGGAAACGCTTTCGATCATCTTTCCTTATGCGCTGATCCTGGCTGCAATTGGTTTGATCGAAAGCTTGCTCACATTGAACCTGGTTGGCGAGATCACGAATAAGCGCGGCGGTGCGTCTCAAGAGTGCGTGGCGCAGGGCACATCGAACATCGTGACCGGCTTCTTTGGTGGCATGGGTGGGTGCGCGATGATCGGCCAATCCATGATCAACGTCCAATCCGGCGGTCGAACGCGCCTTTCGGGCATAACCGCTGCGCTCTTCCTGTTGGCGTTCATTCTGGTCGGCTCGCAATGGATCGAGATGATCCCACTCGCCGCGCTCGTCGGTGTTATGTTTATGGTTGTGATCGGCACGTTCGCCTGGAACAGCCTGCGCATCATGCGCAAGATCCCTTGGATGGACGCGTTCGTGATCGTGCTCGTGACGGCCGTTACAGTTATGGAAGATCTAGCCGTCGCGGTTGTGGTTGGCGTGATCGTTAGCGCGCTCGCCTATGCCTGGAACAATGCCCGGCGCATTCAGATCATCCAGCGCGACTCAATCCGGACGCCCGGCGCGACGGTCTATGAACTCGACGGCCCGCTCTTTTTCGGTTCGACTGATGGCTTCGCTGAGCTCTTTCATCCTGATGAGGACCCCGACATTGTGATCGTCGACTTCATGCGATCCCGCGTGGTTGATCAGTCCGCCTTGCAGGCGATTGAGGATCTTGCGGCTAAGTATGAAGCGAAGGGCAAAGTTCTGAAGCTGCGTCACCTCTCCAGAGACTGTCACCAATTGCTGTCAAAAGCAGGACAGTTGATGATCGATAGCGAAGATGATCCTGACTATGAGATCGCGGCGGACTATAACATCCGGACCGGAATCTTCGGTGGCGGACACTAGGTCACCTCTGGACCCGGTATCAGGCTCGCGCTACGCCGTGGGCATGACAGAAACAGTTCTAACACGATCAGAAGGCGGGGTAGGGTATCTAACCCTCAATCGCCCCGACGCGCTTCATGCGCTTAACCTTGGTATGTGCGAGACCATTCTCGCAGCTCTCACAGTCTGGGCGCATGATCCTGGCATTCATATGGTCATGATTGATCATGCTGAAGGATCTCGCGGGTTTTGCGCGGGCGGCGATATCGCGATGCTTCGCGAGAGCGGAATGTCCGACGGCAAGGCGGCGCGCACCTTTTTTGCGGAAGAGTATCGGGTCAATGCGGCGATCAAGGCTTTCCCAAAACCATTTCTCGCCTTGATGGACGGTGTGACGATGGGCGGCGGCGTTGGCCTGTCTGTACATGGGTCGCATCGGGTCGCCACGGAACGTACCTTGTTTGCGATGCCTGAAACGGGGATCGGATTGTTTCCAGATGTGGGCGGCGGTTGGTTTCTGCCGCGCCTGAGGGGAGAGCTCGGGACTTGGCTTGCGCTTACGGGCGCGCGCTTGAAAGGCGCCGATGTCGCCGCAGCGCGCGTGGCAACGCATTTCTTGCCATCTGAGCTTATTCCAAATTTGAAAGCGCAAATTGGCGCCGCAGATTTTTCAGCCGGGGCGGCGGAATTGCTGGGTGAAATTCTGGCAGGCTTGACCCACGCTGTCCCCGCCGGGACGTTTGAAGCGAATATGGCGGTTATCGATGCCTGTTTCGCGTTCGATGAGGCCGAGGACATCGTCGCGCATCTGGATGCTGATGGATCAGAGTGGGCGCTGAAGCAATCTGAACTCATTCGCACCAAGTCACCAGAGACGGTAAAGGTTGCCCTTCGACAGGTTCGAGATGGCGGTCGTTGTGAAACCTTCGAAGAAAACATGCAGATGGAATACCGGATCGGCTGGCGCAAAGTTCAGTCCGCTGACTTCATCGAAGGCGTTCGCGCTGTGATCATCGACAAAGACCATGCGCCGGCTTGGTCTCCAGCCTCGCTTGAGGGCGTAAGCGCGAGTGATGTCGCCCGTTATTTCGAACCACTCGGCGAAGATGAGCTCAGTTTTGACTGATGTTCGCGGTGATTTAGAAGCGTGGTGCCAGTCTTATGTCGCCAGCTTTTGCGCTTATGATGCTGAAGCGATCGCTGAGCATTGGAGTTTCCCAGCGTTGACCACTCAGGCCGGAAGATCCTTCTCGTTTAAATCTGCTGAGCATTTCGCAAAGAATACAGGCTTATTGCTGGGGTTCTATAAGAACCAGAACGTCGCGCAGGTTGAGCGCCGGGTCGTCGAAACACTGGCGCTATACAAAGACACGGTCGCCATGACCGTCTCTGATGCGATGCTAACCGCCGGGGGCGAAACTATTGCCACCTGGCAGGCCGCTTATGTCATGCAGCGTATAGACGGCGTCTGGAAAGCGGTGATGGCTGTCGCCGATGGTGAGACCGAAGCCTGGGCAGCGCGGGGCACGCCGCTCGGCGGATAGTTATCATTCAATAACGAGAACTCGATGCGTAGGCGTTGGATCTAACCCATTTTTACCCGGATTCACCAGTTTAAACCTTGTTTTGATGTGAAAAGTAACACTTTCGGCCGTTTTGTTAACTAATCCGCGCCTGAAACAAGACGTGCTTAACCAATTATAAGCTTAGATACTGTAACTCTACTCAAACTACAACAAAAGTTGAGTGGTGATGGTAATGACAATGTCCTATGGTGCGGCTGATGCCGCTAGCGAGCCCGTGAGCGTCGCTGAATCTTTCGTAAAATCTCTTTCGCTTCTGGAGCAGGCACATCGCCGTCTCCACGATGTCGTGAAAGACGACCTTGAGCGTGGCGGTGAGCGCCACCTTACAGGTGTTCAAGCTTTGCTTCTTTATGAAATTGGCGAAGATGAAACCCCAGCATCTGCCCTGCGAGCCCGCGGCGCATTTGCAGGTACAAGCCTGTCTTATAACGTTAAAAAACTCCAAGAGGGTGGATACCTTATCCAATCTCGTTCGGAGCGTGATAAGCGTACGGTTCGTTTGAAGCTGACTGAGCGTGGTCACAAGGTTCGGACCCGCGTGGTCGACCTTTTTGATCGTCAAGCAACGGCTCTAGAGCCAACTGCGAGTGTCCGTCAGGATGATCTTAGCCAGTTGAACAAGACGGTTTCACGTCTTGAACGCTTCTGGACTGACCAAATTCGCTTTCAACTATAGATACATTTACGCCGACCCGAATATTTGATTTATATTTGGGATGTGGCGTGGATTGATATCCGTGGTCTTCGTGCTGCCGACGCCATTCGCGTCGGCAGCGCCTTGGCTGCAAGATAAGCAACAATTCTATACCCGGATCGAAATGGCCAATGAGGTCGTGAACGGTCTGCGCGGCACGCGAGCCGATCTCTATCTAGAATATGGGGCCGCCCAAGATTGGACGGTATCGCTTAAAGCTTCCAACGTTTTTTATGACGGTGCTGAAGATTTCAATACAAGTGGCTGGCGGGCGACCGTGCGGCGACGATTATTTGCATCCGGTCCTTTTGTCGCCTCTGCCGAAGCTGGATTGGTACAAGGCGCAGCCATCGGGGGGCGATCTGGGTGCGCTCCGCTCGGGTTCGAGGCGCGCGCCGGCTTAGGGTGGTCTGGCACTTGGAAAACTAGAGAGATTTATGCTTTCAGCGAGGTTGCCAGCCGTACTTACGATAATTGCCGGCGCGAGCGCCTCGCGCTGGGGTTCGGCCAGCAGACCGCCAAGCGGGTGTGGAGCATTACTCAGGTTTGGTTAGAGCAGGGCGATACGATCGCGCACTCCTACAAGCTCCAATCCGAGTTGCTTTGGCGAACAAAAATAGCCGATGTTTCCATCGGCTATCGAGAAGAGTTTGGTGGCGCTTTCGAGGAAGAAAGCGTCTTCATCGCAATCGCCGACAGCTTTTGATCAGCTGATAATCGGCCTATTCGCCGGTATAGGCCGTCTCTGCCATGATGTAGGCGATGACGGCTGTGCGGTCTTCGGGTTTGCGAACGCCGGCAAAGCTCATCTTGTTGCCCGGCAAGAAGTTGCGTGGGCTTTCGAGCCATTCTGCGAGAAGCTCCGGGGTCCAGACCATGTCAGACTCTTGCACCGCTTTCGAATAGGTGAAGCCTTCGACTTCCCCGATCCCTCGTCCAAATATCCCATAGAGGTTCGGGCCAACGAGGTTTTGGCCACCTTCATTTAGCGTGTGGCAGGATTGGCAGAGTTTAAATGTGCGACGCCCACGATTGTAATCTGCACTTTTGTACGGTTCCGGCAGAGCCGCGAACGCTTCGCTCGTGTCGGGTGCGGCTGTCGGAGTAGCAGTCTCTTTCGAGACTTCGGCTGTAGGTGTCGGATTATTAACGGTATTTTCTGTGGACGATGCGGGTGCATCGGATCCGCCTCCGCATGCGGCCAGCACAAGAGCGGCGCTTGCGGCGAGGAGGGTGTTCTTGGAAAAAATCATTTAAAAACGGTCCTTTAGTGCGGATTAGCGAGATCATAATGCCTGTATTCTCTGGCGTTGCAACCGGCAAAACTGTCTCATCGGAAAAAATTGGCACTGGCCAGGAGGTCCTGGCGAGTTCGGCAGCCCTTTTGCCCATAGGAACAGGGCTTTAAGGGCGATATTAACCATACGCGGCTACGATCACCTGATAATAAAAAATACTAATGGTGATGAAAATGAGATGGGCTATGACTGGGCTCGCCGTGATAGCGGTGGTCCAAACGCAGACGGTGCATGCCGCTGTGCAAAATTCCGATGTTTGGATCGGACTTTCTGACAATGTAAGTGGTTTCTTGCTCGACGAAGAGACTGGCGATTTATGGATGACCGGGCCGTGCTTAAAAACGCTCGAACAAGCCCAGAGTGCCGGATCTGTTTGGATGTCGCATACGATTGAGCTGGTTTCGATCGGACGCGGCATGGCGACGCTAGATCAACTGTTCGAGCTTGATACGGATGATCTCGCCCCGAGTATCACCGTGACCTCAAACGGGCGCGGCGGCGCGCAAAGTTTCCCCGCACAGATTGATCGCAATTGCGACGCCAGCGGAACCTGCGCCGACCTGATCGCCAGTCAACAGGCCTGCCAGGGCTAGACGGTCCCGATTTCGGGTCTTTGATGCGCGTTGTAACCGGTCTTCTGATCGCGGCTTTAGCCGTGTGTGCCAGCACTTTGTTGTGTGCTGGGCAGAGTGCATCTGCGCAATCAGTTGCGCCTGCGCCGCATATGGAGCTGACCGAAGAACAGCCAGAGCCGACAACGCTAATTTCGCAGGCCGTGCCCGAACCGATTGTCTTGGATGAAGCGCCGGTCGCGGCGCTAAGTATTGAACATGAAGACATGATCATCGAGGGCGCGCTCGTCTCTGTGCGGGCCCAGCAGATCAGCGAGACCGAACGTCGGTTTAATCTGACGGATATAGCCAAACCGCTGCGCAGCCGGGTCGAGCTTCATGATACTCTGCTGGGATATCACCGCGCTCAAGATGGCACGTTGATGACGATCAATATGGTCGATGGCAAAGTGCGCTCAAACAAAACGGTCTTAGGCAAATTGCCGGAGTTTGAACCGCGTGAAACCGCAGATCCCTGGGTGGGATTGAACGCCATCACAATTATGACCGGGACGCACGCGTCTGAAGATGAAGAAGGCCGGGTTGTCCTAACGCTTGATGAGCGGTTGAAGCCCAAATTCGATCTGGAGCTTTGGGTCAATGGCGTCCCGATTGATACGTTTGGCAATGAGCCACGCACGGTTGGGCCAGTGCTCTTGGTTCCGCTTGAGCCAATTGTTGCTGAGCTCGGGCATGAACTTACCGTCGAAGGCGGCACCGTGACAGTGCGCCGGCAACAAGATCAAGCTGCGATCAATCTGGAGCTTTCGACCGGATTGATATCCGTCAATACGACGCCGCGCGGGGTCACCCCGGACATGCAGCTTGCCGAGCGCGATACATTGGTCTTGCCATTTGGCGCAGTTGAGGCGCTGACAGGGACGCACATTAAGTTGGTTCCGCGTACCAACCGGGTCGAGGTTCGGCTCGACAATCGATTGGATAGTACCGCGCTGCCAGGCGCGAATGTCGCTGATGAGGCGTCTGCCACGCCCCTGACGATCGAGTCTCTTACCTACAGCACCAGTGATCGCGGGCCGTTGAGTGTTCAAACGCAGGGACACTGGAGCAAATATAACTTCCGAACTCAGCTCGAAACTGCAGGTGGATTGGACAGTTTGGCGGCATCTCAGCCCGGTTGGGCGTCTGTAGATATTGCGGCTTTAGAGGGCTGGAATGCATCCGTTGGCGACTATACGTCTGCATTCCGGGAATTGTCAGGGGTCGGCGCAAACCGCATTCGCGGCGCTTCTTGGCGTCGGCAGCAAGAAAGCGGTTCGGTTTTGGCGGTTGCCGCAGGTATGCCACTCACCGGGTCAACCCAAGATAGTGAAACGGTCGCTGTCCCAGAATTTGGCGGGTTTGCAGCGGGCGGCCGCCTCATCTCCCAGGATCAATCGCGCGATCTTGGCGTGGCAGCCAGCATTTCTAAGGATGGCGGCAATTCTGCGGTGGTCGCAAATGGGCAAAAGTCCTTTTACTTTGATGAGCAAGAGACGGGACTGCAATCCGCATTCGTGTCTGGTGATTTAGGGATATTCTCCGGAGATCTAGGCGGAGCTGATATTCGCTTTCGCGGTTCCGCCAATTATGCGGTTGATGAACAAATCGGCGTATCGGCGTCGACGAATTATGAGGGCGGGAAGTTCGCTTCTGGCGCTGAGCGGCCGTCATTTGCCGGTGTTTTTGACCAACGTCAGGGCGCCCGTACGAATGTGACGCTTGGGGCGACCTGGCGCGCAGATCAAAGCTATGGCGCTGTCCATCGTCTCGCATTTAGCGGCCGAGCCAGTGCCCGCCACCAGGGCGGTGCAAATGAGCAAAAATCGAGCAGCTTCAGCGTCGGGGCCAATGCACAGATCGGGAGCGCGGGTCCAACAGTATCAGCCATCGTGCACCAGACCAGCGAAGACAGCTCCGGTCAGCGCATCGATTCACAATCATTGCGCGTGCGCGGTGTTCAGCGATTGAAAGTTGGAACCGTTACGGCGTCCTACGCGCGGTCGAAGAATGGTGAGCTTGCGTCGACCCAGCAATTTGTCGCCACTGCGCAAGCAAAACCTTTCAAGAAAGCGTTCGACAAAGGCGCTGTTGTACAGCTGGCGCCAAATGCGACCCTCAATTGGGATGGGGCCAAGACACGGGTAAATGCGGGGCTCAGTGCAACAGCGAATTCGGGACGAATGTTCGGCCCAAGACTGGATGCGCAAGCTCGCTTCTCGGCATTTTCTGATTTCACATCGGAAGAAGAGAATGCCGCCAGCACACGCTTTTTGGGCGGCCTGGAGGCGCGCTACCGGATAACGCCGAATACACAGCTGACGGCGATTTACAGCGATGATTTCAATGGTCGGTCCGATTTGTCTATCGGTGTTCGCGGAGCGCTCTCGTTTAACCCGCCCCGTGCGAGCCGTTTGCCGGATGAAGGCAAAGGTGTCTTGAATGGGCGGGTCTTCCTGGATCGAAATCGTGACGGCATTCGCCAAGAGAGCGAACCGGGCATCCCAGGTGTGCGGGTTATGCTGATTGGGACACGGCTCGGTCTAAATACCTCAAGAGACGGATACTTCACGATCCAGAACATCAAACAAGGGCTCTATGCGGTTACGGTAAGTCGTAAGAGTTTACCCCTGGGGTATTTGGTGCCCGAAAGTGCTCAGCCGCGCGTCACAGTTGGCGGCGGGCGGCGCACCGATGTCGATATCCCGCTGATCTTGTCTGGCCAGGTGCGAGGCGCCGTTTTCTTTGATGATAACGCAAACGGCGAAGTTGATCGCGGTGAAAAACGTCTTGAGGGGCAGTGGATTTCGTTAGTCCCGAAAGGCGAGGGCGAAACCCTGACGATCCATTCCGCTTCGTTTGGTCAATATGGGTTCGAGAGCGTTGAGCCGGGAACCTACACTTTGAAAACAACTGTTTCTGGGCAACCGATTAGCCAAGAAATCACAATTGACGGCGAGTCTCCGTTCGCGATCGTGCCCATACCGATCCCGCCGGAACTTTCCGACAAAGGGGGAGGAATTGATCTCTCCGCGGGTGTTCTGGGAGAACCCTGATAAAACTCAAGAGCCCTGAACGCGTTTCAGGGCTCTTTTTTTATCCGATCAAGCTGGCGAGTACACGGCGTTTTCCGGAAAACGGCCGCCGCCCGTGCATGACCTGGAAATTGTCGAGCAAGGCAACATCGCCGGCCTGCCAATCCAGGTCGAACGTCAACGCATCGGCCATGTCGATGATTTCGGCCATATCTTCAGGGTCAACCGGGACGCCATCGCCATAGGTGATCGACTTGTTTGGATCGTTGCGGGCGTCCTTCCAGCCTCTAAAGGCTGCGATGAGTTGGTTGAAGAACACTTTGCGTCCATCTGGCAGCGTTTTTACGGCATCGAGGACGGGGCTGGTCACGCGTAGCGAATGGTTTTCGAGCCATAGCCAGTCATATCCAAGTTGCTTAAGCCGCGTCTCTGCGCCCAATTCGTCGGGTACGCTCAACGTGTCACGCCAGCTGCGACCCTGTCCGCTTTCTGGGTCGGGCGCATTTGGCATCGTGTGGGTATATCGCAGCCCCTTCGTTTCAAACTGAACGGCTAAATCTGGGCGCGCGTTCTGTAGGGCCAGCATCAGCGCATCGCTGCGACAGATCGGCGTGGCTCCACCTGTTTCTGGCGCAATCTCACAATAGAAGAACAGCTTGCTTGGGTAGATTGGGGTTTGCGCCATTTCGTGATGCAGGAAGATCGTAACGCTGGGCGGCGCTTCATTTGCGGTAAAGACGCGCGGCGTGACGTTGACGCGAACGGCATTGGACAGGCTTTCTGCGTAAGAAAAACCATCCTCACCATAGGCTTCGATTGCGGCGTCGAGTGCAATGGGATCTGGAACATCAAAGCCGCGAAATAGAACGGTTCCAGCGGTGCTCAATCGGAAATCGATCGCAACCTTGTTTGCTCTTATGAATGCAGAAAGATCGCCGCTTCCGGCTATAATGGCGGGAAACTTATCACCATTGAGGTCTTGCTGAATTGGGCTTGTGGTAAAAATGCTCATTTGAAGGATACCTCGACCGCTTGGCCGGTTTCGATGGATTGATGGGCGACCGCGCCCATGACAACAGAGCGTAGGCCATCAATCGCTGTGACGGTAGCGCTGCGCCCATCGACCAAGGCCGAATGGAAATCCAGTAATTGGTGGTAGGTGGCGCCGTGGTGATGCCCAGCTGACAGGGCGGCAGCATCCGTCTCGATGATTTCGGTTTTGATCTGCTTTGCCCCTCCAAACCCGGTGCGTGGGGAGTGGATGAGTTTCGCCGATGGAA
Source organism: Henriciella sp. (assembly GCA_039970335.1). Lineage (GTDB taxonomy): Bacteria > Pseudomonadota > Alphaproteobacteria > Caulobacterales > Hyphomonadaceae > Henriciella. The sequence continues at coordinate 202,493 of JBDVMC010000021.1, forward strand.
TTTTGACTTCCAATTTCGCGGCGTCTCCGACAGCGCAAATCTCTTCTTGTTCTTCGGAGCCGTCGGCAAACATACAGAGATCGAGCTGGGCGCGGACGCCGTTCTGAAAGTCCACAATCGCGAGTGCATTGTCGATAATATCCGGTGTTTCGCCATCGTAGCGTTCATCCAGATGGTTCACATTCATTGCGCCGGAGGCATAGATTTTTGTCGGCTCACTTCGGACAATCAACCGCATCAAGTCGAAGAAATGGCAGCACTTCTCAACCAGCGTTCCGCCGGTATTTCTGGAAAATCGGTTCCAGTTTTCAACCTTGGGCAGGAATGGAAATCTGTGTTCGCGAATGGTCAGCATTTGCAGTGCGCCAATGTCTCCAGCATGCACACGCTTAACAAACTCCGCGACGGGCGGCATGTATCGATACTCTAGCCCAGTCCAGAAGAGCGCTTTTCGCTTTTGGGCGAGGTCTGCCACGCGCTCCGCATCAATTATGGTTGTGCAGAGCGGCTTTTCGACCAGCAAGGCGATGTCGGTATCTATCAGATCCAGGACGATGTCTGCATGCGTGAAGTTCGGTGTTGCGATGATGATCGCATCGAGCGTTTCGGCGGCAACCAGCTGCTTGTAATCATTATAGGTTTTGATGTTTTCGAAGCCAGCCGCGCCCGCCGTTCGTTTCGAAGCATCAATCGATGCCTTATTCGTATCGCAAATGGCCGAAAGCTCAGCTCCTGGAACGAGCGCAATATTCTGGATGTGCTCACGGCCCATCATGCCTGCGCCTATGAGGCCATATCGTCGTGTGTCCGCCATAGGTCGTCATTAGATGAGCCAAAACGCGATGCAATCGCCGACGCACAGCTAGCATAGAAAAAGCCCGCGCAATCGACAGCGCGGGCTCTTCAAAACTTAGTGTTCTAAGACCAGGCTTTAGACGTCTGTGTCGTCGTCTTTCAGAAGATCTTCCTTAGAAACGGTCTTCTCTTTGACTTTCGCGGTTTCGAGGATGTGGTCTACGACTTTGTCCTCATAGATCGGCGCCCGAAGCTGAGCCATTGCGTTTGGATCTTTCTGGAAGAATTCGATCACTTGGCGCTCTTGGCCAGGGAAGTTGCGGGCTTCGTTGATCAAAGCTTGCTGAACTTCTTGCTCAGAGATCTGAACTTCTGCGACACGGCCAATTTCAGCCAAGACTAGGCCGAGGCGAACGCGGCGCTCTGCAATCTTGCGATACTCTTCCTTCAAGTCGTCCTCAGACTTGTCTTTGTCTTCGTCGGCGGTGCGGCCCGCATCCATCTCAGACTGAAGTTGCTGCCAGATTTGATTGAACTCTTGATCCACCATTTTTGGTGGCAATTCAAAATCGTGCTTGTCATCCAATTGATCGAGCAAGTGGCGTTTGGCTTTGGCGCGTGATGCACCACTAAACTCATTCTTGATCTGATCGGTGACCAACTCTTTGAGCTTGTCGAGATCTTCCAGGCCGAGGCCTTTGGCGAACTCATCATCGACGTCTGGAGTCTTCGCGGCGCGAACTTCGTGCACTTTAACTTCGAACACGGCTTCTTTGCCAGCGAGGTGATCTGCCTGATAGTTCTCAGGGAAGGTCACTTTGACCTCTTTTTCGTCACCAGCTTTGACGCCGACCAGCTGCTCTTCAAAGCCTGGGATGAAAGAGTTGGATCCCAGAACGAGTGTGTGCTCTTCAGCGGCGCCGCCTTCAAATGGCTCGCCGTCGAGCTTGCCCAGGAAGTCGATGACGATTGCATCTTCGTCGCGGGCTTTCGCGGTTTTGGCGCGCTTATCGTATTTTGGATTGGCTTCTGCGATCTGCGTCAGGCGGCCATCAATCTCGTCATCATTGATTTCCGCAACTGGTTTCGTAATCGCGAGCTTCTTGATGTCGACGGGCTCAAACTCGGGCATGATGTCGACGTGCATATGATAAGCGAGGTCTTCGTCGCCTGTCAGCACTTTCTCCATGTCGCTTTCCATGTGCATCTCTGGCTGACCAGCCGGACGAACATCAGCGTCTTCAATTGCTTTCTGGCTGGTCTCTTGAACCAGGGCCTGAACAACCTCTCCCATAATGTCCTTACCGAACATTTTTTTGACGTGAGACGCAGGGACCTTGCCTGGGCGAAAGCCCTTTAGGTTCATTTGCGGGCGGATTTCTTCAATGCGCTCGTCATAGCGTTGTTGCAGGTCAGCTTGTGGAACGCTGACCTTATACATGCGGCTGAGGCCTTCGGAGGTTTCAACGCAATCCATACTGGTTATTCCTTGTTACGGGTCGGGTTGGCTATTCGAAGCTGAAACCCGCGCCATTTATCGGCGTTTGGTGATCTGAAACGGCGGTCTATAGGGCAGGGTGAGCGCCGTGTCCACGCTGTGAATATCACCTTTTGCAGAGAAAACAGATCTAAGGGGTTGAGGCGAGGCAAAACGCCCGCTAAATGCCCGGCTCTACCCGTGCGGATGTGACGGAATTGGTAGACGTGCCAGATTTAGGTTCTGGTGTCGCAAGGCGTGGAGGTTCGAGTCCTCTCATCCGCACCACTTTCTGGCTAGTTAGGTCAGTCGCGCCGGAAGATCACCTTTGTGTTTCTGACTCTAGGTCTCGATCTTCTGCCGGCGAGCGGCTCGGTTCATTAGAGTTTGTACTTCCGAGAGCGGCGTAAGGTCGGCTGGCCCGCGTAGCGGCATTTCAAACAATGATCCTGGCGCCACACCAAACTCACGACGCACCATACGGTTGAAGCTCTTGTCCGACGAAAAACCCCATTGTTCTGCGGCCGCGTGGATTTGACCGCGCTTAAGTGGGTTCTCAGCGATCGTCGAGACAGCGCGATAGAGGCGACGACGTCGGATATAATTTCGCACGCCGTCCTCGGCATCAAACATCCGGTACAGCGAGGCCCTCGATACGCCGAAATTTTGCAGAATTAGGGTCACTGATAGCTGCGGAAACTCAAGTCTGTCTTCGACGAATTTCATAATCGCCAGCTTCAGGCTGTTTCGGGCTTCGATGCGGGCGCTTTGTGTCGCGCGCTGGGGCGTCATGCCAACCTCCACGCAGCCTAGGAAGCGTTTGATGTCAGTAGGGTTTATCGTCGTGGCACCGGCTTTCAATTGGCCAAGGAGATCGTCCATTTCCTGACCAATCAAGCGGCCAATTGGTGATGCTGCGCCATAGACCGGCGCGTGATTTGTGTCGGATGGTTGGTAATTGATTGCTGTGTGGGGAACAAAGAAACTGTGACAATCGCTCGCGGAAAAGACAGCTGTAAATGGCCGGGAAAAGTCGAGTAAAGTGATTTCGCCCGTCTCTGACTCAACCGGCAGTCCAGCTGTCTGTACGGAGGCTCTTCCACGCGCATATCGGTGGACATGGATTTGGTCGCCCGATTCTTCTACGTGCCAACGAGAGTGCGCATTGACCATGGCTTCGTACCGAGAGTTGATGATTGTTATCGGATCTACAAACCAAGACGCGACGCTATAAGTCTTTTTGGCGTCCTCTTTATTGATCGGCGACAGGCTAAATATAGCCGCGCACGCGCTCAGCCAGAGATCGACTGGCCCTTCTTCGATGTGTTCAAAGACCGGAATTTCAGGCAAGTTTGCGTTGAATAGGTCTGGTTTCATGCGCCGCTCTTTGGGTTTCTTGGTCTTGTGATTGCCCCAGATGTCCCGCCAAATTTGAACACAGAATAGTTTGCCAGGTGGGTGTTTGTCGATTGGGGTAGATTCTCTCAGCGTCTCAATTTTCCGCCAATTCCTGAGTTATTTGCTGGAATTTGTGCGTTGTCTCGCTGGTGGCAAAACCGCGTTGCAAATGGTTCTCACTGACGTGACGCCTAGTCGCATCAGAAGGGGGAAGAATTGCGACTGAAAAAGGATAGGATAAACCACTGAGTCTGTATTGCGCTGTCAGAGAAAGCGTCTTATCCGGGCGCAATCAAATGTCCGCTTCGCTCACAGGAAGGTGCGCGCTATGTCTGAAGTAGAACGCCTAGCATTAGATTATATGCCGGTGATCCTTTTCCTCGGAATCGGTTTGGCCATGTCGCTGCTCTTCATCGTCGGCAACGCGATACTGGCGCCAAGCAATCCGGATCCGGAGAAAAATTCGGCCTATGAGTGCGGATTTAACGCTTTCGATGATGCGCGGATGAAGTTCGACGTACGGTTTTACCTCGTCGCCATCTTGTTCATCATTTTCGACCTCGAAGTTGCGTTTCTCTTTCCGTGGGCCGTCAGCCTTGGCGCGATCGGGGTCTTTGGCTTCTGGTCGATGGTGATCTTTCTCGGCGTTCTGACAATTGGCTTTATCTATGAGTGGCGCCGCGGTGCCCTCGAGTGGCATTAGGAGTTCTCAGAATATGTCAGGGGAATTCAAACCATACGCATTGAGCAGCAACCGCGCTGGAGTTGAGGGCGGTCACGAGGCGCGCCAGGACGATCCGTTTTATGCGGGCCTCTCTGATCATCTCGCAGACAAGGGCTTCTTCACAGCGAGCGCTGATGACCTGATTGCCTGGGCCAGAACCGGTTCATTGATGTGGATGACGTTCGGCCTTGCCTGCTGCGCGATCGAGATGATGCAAGCGGGAAATCCGCGCTATGATCTTGAGCGCTTTGGGATGGCGCCGCGTGGGTCGCCGCGCCAGTCTGACGTGATGATCGTCGCCGGTACGCTGACCAATAAAATGGCGCCAGCCCTTCGCAAGGTCTATGACCAGATGCCGGAGCCGCGTTATGTGATCTCGATGGGGTCGTGCGCGAATGGCGGCGGCTATTATCACTACAGCTACAGCGTTGTGCGTGGGTGTGATCGGATCGTTCCGGTCGACATCTACATTCCGGGCTGTCCTCCAACCGCAGAAGCGTTGGTTTATGGGCTTTTGCAACTGCAAAAGAAAATTCGCCGTGAAGGCTCGATTGACCGCTAGAGGGCGTTGAAGATGGTAGATCAAACCGAAGCGCTGAATGAGCTGGGCGAGCATATTGCGAGCAAGATGCCCGACGCTGTGCGCAAGTTTGAAGTCCGCGTTGGTGAGCTGAATGTCTACGCCGAGCGCGATCAAATTGTGCCACTGCTTGATTTTCTGAAGCGCAATCAGCTCTGCATGTTTGAAATGGTGATTGATCTTTGCGGGGTTGATTACCCAGAGCGCAGCCAGCGTTTCGAGGTTGTCTATCACCTGCTATCCATGCGCCTCAATCAACGCATCCGCGTCAAGATCTCGACCGATGAGGACACGCCTGTGCCGAGCATAGTCGATTTGCACCGCGGCATGGATTGGTTCGAGCGTGAAGCTTTCGACATGTACGGGATCGTCTTCTCTGGGCACCCAGACATGCGCCGCATCCTCACCGATTACGGGTTTGAGGGATATCCGCTGCGCAAGGATTTCCCGCTGACGGGCTATACCGAAGTGCGTTATGACGATCTCGAAAAGCGCATCGTTCACGAGCCGGTGCAGCTGACGCAAGAATACCGAAACTTTGATTTCCTCTCACCTTGGGAAGGCATGACGGCCGACATTCCCGGGGATGAGAAAGCGACCACCGAAGGGGAGGGCGCGTAATGGCTGATGATCTGAAATCCGTTCCTGACGAAGATCGTACCTTCACGCTGAACTTTGGACCTCAACATCCAGCCGCTCACGGCGTGCTGCGGATGGTGATGGACCTTGATGGCGAGCTTGTGGACCGGATCGATTGTCATATCGGCCTGCTGCACCGCGGCACGGAAAAGCTGCTTGAATATAAGACTTACCTCCAGGGCCTGCCTTACTTTGACCGGCTGCACTATTCCGCGCCGATGAACCAAGAACATGCTTGGTGCCTGGCGATTGAAAAACTGGTTGGCGTCGAGGTGCCTCGCCGCGGCAGCTTCATTCGCGTCCTGTACAGTGAGATTGGCCGCATTCTCGAGCACCTGCTCAATATCGGAACATTCATTCTCGATGTTGGTGCGCTAACCCCGATCACGTGGGCGTTTGAAGAGCGCGAGAAGCTTATGGGCTTTTATGAGCGGGCCTCCGGTTCGCGCCTCCACGCGGCCTATTTCCGCCCCGGCGGTGTCCATCAAGACCTCCCACAGGATCTGATCGACGATATCATGACCTGGAGTGAAGAATTCCCGGCAATCCTCAAAACGCTGGAAAATCTGATTACAGAGAACCGCATCTTCAAACAGCGCAATGTCGATATCGGCTTGGTCGATGAGAAGACGATTATGCAATATGGGTTTACCGGCCCGATGGTCCGTGGCTCAGGCTTGGCCTGGGATCTGCGCCGCAGCCAGCCTTATGAGATCTATTCAGAAATACCGTCATCGGTTTTCCCGGTCATCATCGGAAAGAATGGCGACAATTACGATCGCTATGTCGTCCGGATGGAAGAGATGCTGGTATCTTGCGACATCATGAAATGGTGCATCGAGAATATGCCCAAGGGCCCGGTTCTCGCGAAAGGGACGAAAGTCTCGCCGCCGCGCCGCGCCGACATGAAGAACAGCATGGAAGCCCTGATCCACCACTTCAAGCTTTATACTGAGGGCTTCCACGTCCCAGAAGGTGAAGTCTACGCCGCCGTTGAGGCGCCAGCGGGTGAGTTTGGGGTCTACTTGGTGTCAGATGGATCAAACCGTCCGTACCGCGTAAAATTGCGCGCACCAAGCTTCGCCCACCTGCAAGCCATGGATCACCTCTGTAAAGGGCACCAACTTGCAGACACGTCTGCAATCCTCGGCTCCCTCGATGTCGTATTTGGTGAGGTGGATCGCTAGTGCTGCCAATCCCAGCCTCTTCCGCCACTTATCTGGCTTTGCTGACCGGCGGTTTCCTGGCTTTGCTGGGAGTTCTGTTTGCTGTGTCTCCATCGCGCGGGTTTGCGGTCACCAAGCATAGAGAAGAGAACCTTCCGACGATTATGGCTGGGCGCTACTTCTTTTTCGTCTTTGTCGCTGTGGGGGTCGCCTTGACCGGGACGCTCCAGCAAGTCGCCTTTGTGTTCATGGGGCTTGCCGGTGTCGCTTTCTTTGATGCTGCGACCTATGCGCGAGCCAAAACATCAACCCTGCCACATATAGCCGCCGGGATCGGCGCATTGATCGTGGCCTTCATTGCACTCGAGGGGCAGGCATAATGGGCGTTCTACCAGAGAACCGACTATCGATCATTACGCTCGGCGTGCGCGACCGCGCTGCAATGACCGCGTTTTATGAAGACACGATCGGCTTCAAGAATGTTGGCCCTCCGGGAATGGCGATGTTCGACATGGGTGGCTTCGTGCTCGGCCTCTGGGAAGCTGACAAGCTCGCGGTTGACGCCGGCCAGGAAGCGCGACCTGCCGAAGGCTTTCGCAATATGGCGCTGGCTTATAATGCGCGCTCCGAAGAAGAAGTTGATCAAATTTTTGCACGCCTGAAAGACGCTGGCGTGGACATCACAACAGCGGCACACAAATCATTTTGGGGCGGCTATTCTGGCTATTTCGCGGATCCTGAGGGCAATGCCTGGGAAGTCGCGTTCAATCCGTTTTGGACATTTGATGAGGCGGGCCGTGTGGTCTTGCCTACCGGGGAGACAGCGTAATGGCGCTGAGACGATTCGATATTGAAGCCGGCGGCGATAGCTTTGCCTTCAAACCTGAGACGGAACCTACAATTACGTTCTGGCTGGGTAAGTACCCGGAAGAGAAAAAGCGCTCAGCGGTCATTCCGTTGTTGTGGCTCGCGCAAAAAGACAATGCGGGTTGGCTATCTGAACCGGCCATGCGCGAAGTCGCGGATCGGTTGGAGATGCCGTATATTCGCGTCTATGAAGTCGCGACCTTCTACACGATGTTCCGTTTGCAGCCGGTGGGCAAACACCACATCCAGCTCTGCGGCACGACGCCGTGCATGCTGCGCGGCGCGAACGATTTGAAAGCTGTCTGTGAGAAGCAAATCGGCAAGCCGATGCATGTCACCGATGATGGTCGTTTGAGCTGGGAAGAGGTTGAGTGCCTCGGCGCGTGCGTGAACGCACCAATGGTCCAAATCAACGACTATTATTATGAAGACCTGACGCCAGAGACCTTGGCTGATGTGCTCGGTAAGCTTGAAAATGGCGCTGAAGTAAAGCCAGGCCCGTATGTGGATCGCTTGAATTCTGCACCGCAGGGCGATTTGACCAGTCTGACTGAGGCGGATCTATTCAATGGTTCGCGCAATGCCATTACGACCCTTCCAAATCTGCCCGCTGAGCAGCCTGCGCCGGAGCCTGAGCCCAAAGCCTTGCCGAAAACGGAAGCGCCGACCAATACCAAGCGTGAAGACGGAAAAACGACTCTGATCGGCGGCGCAAAGCCAGCACCAAAAGCCGAAGATAAGCCAGAGATGGTCGAAGTCGCGGAAGGTGATGAAGACGATCTCAAGCGCATCAAGGGCATTGGTCCCGTGAATGAGCGCGCTTTGAACGAGCTTGGCATCAAGAAGTTTACTCAAATCGCGGCCTGGACCCCAGAAAACGTGGACTGGGTCGAGGATTTCATGTCCTTCCCGGGCCGAATTGAGCGTGAAGAGTGGATCGCTCAAGCCAAAGCGCTTTCCAGTGGCGGCGAAACTGAATTCTCAAAACGCGTTGATGCGGGCGAAGTTGAATCGTCTAAAGACGAGGGGGAAAGCTAATGGCCTTGGTCGAAAAGCCAGACCCCCGTAAAAAGCTGGTCACCGCCGCGATGATTGACGGATTGATTATCGCGTTCGGCGTCGCGCTTTTTGTCGTCTCAGGCAAATTGTTCTGGATTATCGGTGCCGCTGTTCTCGGCGCGGCTGTCAGCGTGCCACTTATTCTTTCCGCCATGCGAGAAATTAGGGAGCAAAACAATGCTTCAGGATAAAGACCGTATCTTCACCAATCTCTATGGCGAGCATGACCCGGGTCTAGAGGCTGCCAAGAAGCGCGGCGCTTGGCACCTGACGCGCGAGATGCTGGCGCAAGGGCCGGATTGGCTTTGCAATCAGACCAAAGAGAGTGGCCTTCGTGGACGCGGCGGCGCTGGTTTCCCGACGGGATTGAAATGGACCTTCATGCCGAAATCTGTCGGCGAGCGACCTCACTATCTGGTTGTAAACGCTGATGAATCAGAGCCGGGCACGTGTAAAGACCGCGAAATTATGCGCCATGATCCGCACCTTTTGATCGAAGGCTGCATGGTCGCGAGCCGGGCGATGCGCGCGCATGAATGTTACGTCTACCTGCGCGGCGAATATATCGCTGAGCGTGAAGCGCTCGAGAAAGCCGTCAAAGAGGCTTACGAGGCCAAGCTGATCGGCAAGGATAATGTGAATGGCTGGGACTTTGATATCTATGTCCATCACGGCGCCGGCGCTTATATTTGCGGAGAAGAGACTGCGCTCCTGGAAAGCCTTGAGGGCAAGAAAGGCCAGCCGCGTCTGAAGCCACCTTTCCCGGCGAATGCGGGGCTTTATGGCTGCCCAACGACCGTGAATAATGTTGAGTCCATCGCTGTTGTGCCAACCATCCTGCGCCGCGGTGCGAGTTGGTTCGCCGGTTTCGGTCGCCCGAACAATACCGGCACCAAACTGTTCTGCATCTCCGGTCATGTGAACAAGCCGTGCAATGTCGAAGAAGAGATGTCGATCACCTTCCGCGACCTGATCGAAACCCATTGCGGCGGCATTCGCGGCGGTTGGGACAATCTAAAAGCTGTGATCCCCGGCGGGTCGTCGGTTCCGATGGTGCCTGCCGAGCAGATCATGGACGCGCACATGGATTTCGACACGTTGCGCGACCTTCAATCCGGTCTTGGGACCGCAGCCGTGATTGTCATGGACCAATCGACGGACCTCATCGCGGCGATCGCGCGAATTGCTTACTTCTACAAGCATGAGAGCTGTGGCCAATGTACGCCGTGCCGAGAAGGTACCGGCTGGATGTGGCGCGTGCTGGAGCAGATGGTCAAAGGCGACGCGCATCACGATGATATCGAGAAGCTACTCGATGTTTCGAAACAAGTTGAGGGGCACACGATCTGTGCGCTTGGCGATGCAGCGGCTTGGCCGGTTCAGGGCCTGATCCGCCATTTCCGCCACGAAATCGAAGACCGTATCACGCAGTACCGCGCCCCGCGCGCGCTCGTGCAAGGCCACACAGTGGCGGCGGAGTAAGAAACATGTCTGACGATCTTTTCAAACTCAATGTAGACGGCCAGGAAATTGAAGTTCCGCGCTCATACACGCTGATGCAGGCGTGTGAGGAAGCGGGCGCTGAGATCCCGCGCTTTTGTTATCATGAGCGTCTGTCTGTCGCCGGGAATTGCCGGATGTGCCTCGTGCAATGGCACGGCGCGCCGAAGCCGATTGCGAGCTGTGCGCAGACCGTGGGCGATATGCGGATGAACCCGGACGGGACACCGCCAAACATCTCCACCAAGGGCGACTATGTCGAAAAAGCCCGCAATGGTGTGATGGAGTTCCTGCTGATCAACCACCCGCTGGATTGCCCGATCTGTGACCAAGGCGGCGAGTGTGACCTGCAAGACCAAGCTGTTGCTTATGGCCGCTCCGACAGCCGCTACGATCTGAATAAGCGCGCGGTCGAAGATAAGAATATGGGGCCATTGGTCAAAACGATCATGACCCGCTGCATTCAATGCACGCGCTGCGTTCGCTTCGCGGCGGAAGTTGCTGGCGTCGAAGAGCTTGGCATGATTTCGCGCGGTGAGAGCGCTGAAATTACGACCTATCTCGAAGAGAGCCTGACGTCAGAGCTGTCAGGCAATGTCATCGACCTTTGTCCGGTTGGTGCGCTGACCTCGAAGCCATACGCCTATAATGCGCGGCCTTGGGAACTTCGAAAAACCGAGAGCGTCGACATCATGGATGCCATGGGCGCGAATATTCGCGTCGATGCCAAAGGCGATGCGGTGATGCGTATTATGCCGGTGATCAATGAAGAGGTGAACGAAGAGTGGCTGTCAGATAAGTCACGCTTCATCTGGGACGGGCTCGCCCGCCAACGCCTCGACACGCCTTATGTGCGTAAAGACGGTAAGTTGACCGCCGTAAACTGGGGCGAAGCCTTTGACGCGGCGAAGAACGCCTTGTCTGCGCCCGCTGAAAAGATCGGCTTTGTCGCCGGCGACCTGATCGAAGTAGAACAAGCCAAGGCGGCATTGGATTTGGCGCGCGCCCTCGGCGTGCAAAGCACAGATTGCCGTCCAGCTGGCGCAAGTTACGGAACAAGCGGTGTGCGCGAGCATTACCTGTTGAACCCAACCTTGCTTGGCGTGGAAGAGGCTGACGCGCTGCTCCTGATCGGCACCAATCCGCGCCAAGACGCGGCGGTTTGGAATGCTAGGATCCGCAAAGCGTGGCTCTGGAATAATCTGAAGGTTGGGGTCATCGGTGAAGCTGCTGATCTGACTTATGACTATGAGCATCTCGGCAATGGCCCGGACGCTCTGAGCGGTCTTTTCAATAAGGATAGCGAGATCGCTGAAGCGCTGCGCAATGCGGATAAGCCAATGATTGTTGTCGGCGAAGGCGTTCTTGCTCGTCAAGATGGCGAAGCGATCCTCGCCGCTGCTCACGATTATGCGCTGGAAATTCAAGCGGTTAAAGAAGACTGGGCCGGGTTTGGTGTCCTTCACACGGCTGCGGGCCGCGTCGGTGCGCTCGATACGGGCTTCGTCCCAGGTGAAGGCGGAGCGGACACCGCTGCGATCCTTGGCGGCGGTATGGAAACAATCGTGCTGCTTGGTGCTGACGAGGTTGATCTGTCTAATACCGGCAGCGCAACCACCATCTATATTGGCAGCCACGGAGATGCGGGCGCGAGCAAAGCGGATATCATCCTGCCGGCTGCAGCGTACACCGAAATGGCGGCGACCTATGTGAACACCGAAGGACGGGTGCAAATGACCCGCCGCGCCGTGCAGCCAAAAGGCGAAGCACGTGAAGGTTGGGCGATTATTCGTGCCCTTTCTGACGTGGTTGGAAAGACCCTGCCTTATGATTCGGCGGACGCTCTGCGAGAAGCGCTTCGCGAAGCCAATCCAGTCTTTGCGGGGCTTGGTTATGCTCCTGGAGATGCCGGGGTCGAAGCATTGAAAGAGAAAATCTCTTCTGGGGGAGGCTCAGTCAGTAGCGCCCCGATCACCGCGACCATTGGTGATTTCTACATGACCAATCCAATCGCACGAGCTTCCAAGACCATGGCTGAGTGTTCTCTACAGAAACAAGGTCTTGAAACCGTGATGGCAGCGGAGTAGGGCGGCGCGATGAGTGGTTTGATCGAACAATATGGCGCGCTGACAGGCTGGCTAATGGTGCTTGGCCAGGTTGGGCTGTTCACGCTGGTCTTGTCGCTCTCTATCGCATTCCTGCTGCTGCTGGATCGTAAGGTTTGGGCCGCCGTGATGATGCGAAAAGGGCCTAATGTGGTTGGCCCATTCGGTCTGCTGCAGAGCTTTGCGGATTTCGGAAAATTCCTGCTCAAAGAGATCATCATTCCAGCGGGCGCGAACAAGACGGTGTTCTTGCTGGCGCCGATCCTGACACTGACATTGGCCTTTGCGGCTTGGGCTGCGATCCCGGTCGCGCCAGGTTGGGTTATTTCTGATCTGAACGTTGGTATTCTCTACCTGTTCGCGATCTCCTCGCTTGGCGTTTACGGCATCATAATGGGCGGCTGGGCGTCAAACTCCAAGTACCCATTCCTCGGCTCGCTCCGTAGCGCCGCGCAGATGGTTTCCTATGAGGTTTCTATCGGTTTGATCATCGTCACTGTGATCTTGTTGGCCGGATCAATGAACCTGTCAGACATCGTCAATGCGCAGGATGGCGGACTGTTCACGTGGCACCTGTTCACGTTTGAGCATATTCTGATCCTGCCTGTGATGGTCGTGGCCTTCGTGATGTTCTTCGTCTCGGCGCTTGCGGAAACGAACCGCCCGCCCTTCGATCTTCCAGAAGCGGAATCGGAACTGGTTGCAGGCTATCAGGTTGAGTATTCGGCCACGCCGTATCTGCTCTTCATGTTCGGCGAATATCTGAACATTGTTCTGATGTGTGCGATGATGGCGATCCTGTTCCTTGGTGGTTGGCATGGTCCGGTTGTGCTGGGCGCAGACTTTGTGAACATGTTCCCAGCCTGGATCGTAAACCTCGGACACCTGGCCTGGTTCATGGCCAAACTGGTCTTCTTCTTCTTCCTCTTCGCGCTCGTGAAAGCTGTCGTCCCGCGTTACCGCTATGACCAGCTTATGCGCCTCGGGTGGAAGATCTTCCTGCCGACAGCACTCGCCGCGGTGGTGATTGTCGGCGGCTACGTCGTTTATGCAGGAGTTCAAACATGAGCCTGGTTCAAACCATTCGCGGCGCGCTTTTAACCGATTTCATTTCTGCGATGGGTCTTGGTGTGCGCGAGATGTTCCGCCGCAAAGCGACGGTGAACTATCCATTCGAGAAGAACCCGCTAAGCCCGCGTTTTCGCGGTGAGCACGCCTTGCGCCGCTATCCGAACGGCGAAGAACGCTGCATCGCCTGCAAGCTTTGTGAAGCGATCTGTCCGGCGCAAGCGATCACGATTGAAGCGGAGCCGCGCGAAGACGGCTCTCGCCGCACAACGCGCTACGATATCGACATGGTCAAATGCATCTATTGCGGCTTCTGTCAGGAAGCCTGCCCGGTTGATGCGATCGTTGAAGGGCCGAACTTCGAGTTCGCCACAGAGACGCGTGAAGAACTGTATTATGACAAAGAGAAATTGCTGGCGAATGGGGATCGCTGGGAACGTCTCATCGCAAAGAATTTGGAATTAGACGCACCGTATCGGTAGCGTTTGAAGTTGAGGGGCGGTCCGCCGCCGGAAGGGATATGGGGCTAGAACAGTGGAACTGATTGCCTTCTATATATTCGCGGCCATTGTGACCGTATCAGCCTTGGCGGTTATTATGGCCAAGAACCCGGTGCATTCGGTTCTTTGGTTGATCCTGACTTTCTTTACCGCAGCGGGCCTGTTCGTCCTCATCGGCGCCGAGTTTATCGCGATGCTGCTCGTCGTGGTCTATGTCGGCGCTGTGGCGGTCTTGTTCCTGTTTGTTGTGATGATGCTCGATGTCGACTTTGTTGAGTTGAAGCAGGGCACGCTGCGCTATTGGCCCTTTGCCGCCTTGATCGGCGTTGCCTTCATCGCTGAGATCGCTCTGGCGAGTTTCGCGCGCGAAGGCACCAATAACTCAGCGTTCGACGCTTCGCCGGGGGCTGATACGAATGCTGAGGCCATCGGCCAGGTCATGTACACCGACTACTTCTTGCTGTTCCAGATGGCGGGTTTGATCCTGCTCGTGGCAATGATCGGCGCGATTGTTCTGACCTTGCGCGAACGTCCGGGCGTAAAACGACAAAACATCGCGAAGCAGACATCTCGTCGCCGCGAAGATGCGACCGAAAAAGTCGCGGTCGAACCAGGGCGGGGGATCTAGATATGGACCTGACGATCAATCACTTCCTGACCATCTCCGCGATCCTCTTCACGATCGGCGTGGTCGGCATTTTCGTGAACCGCAAGAACATTATCGTTATCCTGATGGCGATCGAACTGATCTTGCTTTCCGTGAATATAAACCTCGTCGCCTTCTCTGCCTTCTCAGGCACGATTGAAGGACAGATCTTCGCCATGTTGGTGCTCACAGTCGCTGCAGCGGAAGCTGCGGTGGGGCTCGCCATTCTCGTCGTTTACTTCCGCAATCGCGGTGACATTGCGGTCGAGAGCGTCGACCTGATGAAAGGGTAGGGAACGATGTTACCTGATCAGTTTATCCAGTTTATAGTGCTTGGACCGGGCTTGGCAGCTTTGATCGCGGGATTGTTCCAACGGTTCATCGGCGATCGCGGCGCAATGGTTGTGACGACCGCTACAGTCGGATTGGCCGGCATTCTCTCCGTCTATCAACTGTTCGTTTATGCAGCGGGTGCTGGCGGCGCAGGACATGTTGAGCATGCCTCGCTCGCCGCTGATACCGGCCATGCTGCGAGCTATGTCGGACAGCACATCATCAAACTGTTCACTTGGATGGAAGTTGGACAGTTCAAAGCCGATTGGGCCATTCGCGTTGATGCGATGTCGATCGTTATGATGGCGGTGATCACAAGCGTCGCGGGCCTCGTTCACCTGTATAGCTGGGGCTATATGTCGGACGATCCGCACAAAGCGCGTTTCTTCTCTTACCTGTCGCTGTTTACGTTCGCGATGTTGATGCTCGTCACGGCCGACAATTTCATTCAACTCTTCTTTGGATGGGAAGGCGTTGGGCTCGCCTCATATCTTTTGATTGGCTTCTGGTATCATAAGGAAGCCCCAAACGATGCCGCGATCAAAGCGTTTGTGACCAACCGGGTTGGCGACTTTGGCCTGGCGCTCGGTATTATGGCGATCTTCCTGGTGTTTGGTTCGGTCGAGTTTGCACCGGTTCTCACAGCGATCAAAGAGAATGCGGAAGTCGTTCCACTCGCGCTGGCTGAAGCGGGCCAAGTGCGGGACGTAATTGTTCCGTTCCTCAACTGGGATATTCCAGCGTTGGAGCTGATCGGCGTCTTGCTCTTCATCGGCGCGATGGGAAAATCGGCGCAATTCTTCCTCCACGTCTGGTTGCCCGATGCGATGGAAGGCCCGACCCCGGTCTCTGCCTTGATCCACGCTGCGACCATGGTGACCGCAGGCGTTTACCTGGTTTGCCTCGTATCTCCGATTTATGAATATGCGCCGTTTGCGGCCTCGATGATTGCGCTCGTAGGGGCGGTGACAGCCCTTTATGCGGCGACCGTTGGGATGGCGCAGAACGATATTAAGCGCGTCATTGCCTATTCTACCTGTTCGCAGCTTGGCTACATGTTCTTCGCGGCCGGCATCGGTGCTTATGAAGCCGCGATGTTCCACCTGTTTACGCACGCTTTCTTCAAGGCTTTGCTCTTCTTAGGCGCTGGTTCTGTGATCCACGGCGCGCATCACGAGCAGGACATGCGCAATATGGGCGGCTTCGCGAAATACATGCCGCTGACCTATGGCGCGATGATGATCGGGACCATTGCGATCATTGGCCTCGGCATGCCGCACGTTTGGGGCTTCTCCGGCTTCTTCTCGAAAGATGCGATCATCGAAACTGCATTTGCTGCTGGCACTAATGGTGTGGCCTTCGGACAGCTCGCCTTTTGGTTCGGGCTCGTCGCAGCGTTGCTCACCAGCTTCTATTCCTGGCGCCTGGTTTATATGACCTTTCACGGCCCACGCGCTGAACCTCATCATGAAGAAGCGCACGATCACGACGATGATCATGGGCATGACCATCATCACGGCGACCCGCACGAGTCACCCATCGTGATGCTTATCCCGCTTGGGATTTTGAGTGTCGGGGCGATGTTCGCCGGTTGGCACTTCTATGACGCTTTTGTCGGCCACGACTATAAAGCGTTCTGGGACGGCGCCATCTATACCGCCAAGGAGAACACAGTTCTCAAAGACAAGTATGATGTCCCGGAATGGGTCTTCTGGGCGCCGCTCTTCGTAACAGTGACCGGCTTTATCATTGCGACCTTCACCTATCTGTTCAATCGCGGTGTTGGTAAGCGTATCGCCGATGGCGGCGGACCATTGCACAGCCTGTTTGCGAACAAGTGGTACTTTGACGAGCTTTACAATGCGACACTGATCCGTGGATCTGCATGGCTCGGCGATCTGTTCAAGACAGGCGACAAGAAAGTCGTCGATGGTTTCGGGCCTGACGGCGTTGCAGCGCTTGTGCGTTGGAGTTCTCGCCGACTGTCAGCCATGCATACCGGCTATCTCTATCATTATGCGTTCGTGATCATTGGGGCTGCCCTGGTCTTCGGCGCGATCCTCTTCTGGCGCAGCGGAGGCGCGGGCTAATGGACTTCCCAATTCTCTCTGCGGTGACATTCTTACCGCTGGCTGGTGCCGTTCTGATATTGCTCATACGCGCCCTGACAGGCGCGCAGGTCCGTCCGGACGGCAGCGAAGATGACCGCGTTCTCTATGCGGGGCTCTTATTTTCGGTTGCGACCTTCGTCATATCGATCGTGATGTTCTTGAGCTTTGACCAACAAGGTTCGGGTTATCAACTGGTGGAGGAAGTCGATTGGTTCTCAGGCATCAAGTATAAGATGGGCGTGGATGGCATGTCGCTCTTGCTGATCATGCTGACGACCCTGTTGATGCCGATCGCCCTGATTGCCAGCATTGGCTCGATCAAGCACCGATTGACCGAGTACACCGTCGCATTCCTGGTTTTGGAAACTTTCATGATCGGCGTCTTCTGCGCGCTCGATATGGTTGTTTTCTATGTTTTCTTCGAAGCGGGCCTGATCCCGATGTTTATCATCATTGGGGTCTGGGGTGGTGCGGAGCGAATTTACGCAAGCTATAAGTTCTTCCTCTATACCTTGTTCGGCTCGCTCTTCATGCTGGCTGCGGTTGTCTACATGTACCTCACAGCAGGAACGTCGGATGTTGTCGCGCTAGAGCAATATGAATTTGGCAAAGATGCCCAGACCTGGCTCTGGCTCGCTTTCTTCGCGTCGTTTGCGGTGAAATTGCCCATGTGGCCGGTTCATACCTGGCTGCCGGATGCTCACGTTCAAGCGCCGACAGCGGGGTCGGTGATCCTGGCGGGGATCTTGTTGAAAATGGGTGGCTACGGCTTCTTACGATTCAGTCTGCCGATGTTTCCAGAAGCCAGCGTCCTATTCCAACCCTTCGTCTTCACGATCTCGGTCATTGCGATTGTCTATGCTTCGCTCGTCGCATGGCGACAGACCGATATGAAAAAGCTGATCGCCTATTCGTCGGTGGCGCATATGGGCTTTGTGACGCTTGGGATATTCTCTTTCACCGAGATTGGTGTGCAAGGCGCGGTTTTCCAGATGCTCAGCCACGGTTTGATCTCTGGCGCGCTCTTCCTGATCGTCGGGGTTGTTTATGACCGAATGCATACGAGGGACATCTCAGCATATGGCGGTCTCGTGCACCGTATGCCGGTCTATGCCACGCTCTTTATGTTGTTCACGATGGCGAATGTCGGTTTACCGGGGACCAGTGGTTTTGTCGGCGAGATCCTGACAATGGTCGGCGCCTTCCAAGCCAACACTTGGGCTGCAGCAGGCGCGGCACTGGGTGTGATCTTCTCCGCAGTCTACATGCTGACGCTCTATCGCCGCACCGTGTTTGGACAAATCACCAATCCAGAGCTTGAGACGATTGAGGACGTCAACACCAAGGAGTTGATCTGTTTGATCCCGCTGGCAATTGGCGTGATTTTGCTCGGCATTCTGCCAAATCTCATTTTCGATATTACGCGTGAATCGTCGCTTCACGCCCTCGCTCAAATGGCGGGAGGATAGAGCCGATGTTTGATATTGAAGCCATTCTAAGCACAATCGCTCCAGAACTGCTGCTCGCAGCCGCTGGCTTGCTTGGCGTCACATTGGGTGCGCTGTTCGGGGATCGTTTTAACGGGATCTCGTTCAAGCTCGGAGCGCTTGTTCTGTTCCTGGCTGCCGCGCTTGCTGGTGTCTATTGGGACGGCGGCCGCGCGTTTGATGGATTGGTTGAAACAACCAGTTTCGCAAACTTTGCCAAAGCCGTCAGCTTCGGTTGTGCCGGTGTTGCTTTGCTCATGGCTGAAGGCTTTTTGCGCCGTCACGACACAATGCGCTACGAGTATGCGTTGCTGATCATCTTTGCGTCACTTGGGATGGGGATCATTCTATCCTCAGCGAACTTCATGACGCTCTATCTGGGCGTTGAGACGCTTAGCCTGTCGTCCTACGTGTTGGCCGCATTCCATAGAGATAGCCCGCGTTCCGCTGAAGCCGGCTTGAAATATTTCGTCCTTGGGGCGCTTGCCTCTGGTCTGTTGCTGTATGGCATGTCGCTCGTCTACGGATTTGCAGGCGGAACCAGTTACGAAATTATTGCCGGCACCGAAGCCAGCCTGGGCTTCATGTTCGGTATGGTTCTGATGATCACCGGGTTGGCGTTCAAGGTTTCTGCCGCGCCGATGCACGTTTGGACGCCAGACGTCTACGAAGGCTCACCGAGCCCTGTGGTGGCGTTCTTTGCGACCGCTCCGAAAATGGCCAGCATGGTCGTCTTCGCGATCGTCATGTTCACTGCCTTCCCGCAAGCCATGGCGTTCGAGAACTGGCAGTTGATCATTGCGATTATTGCAGGTGCTTCGATGTTGATCGGGGCGTTTGGGGCGTTGCCACAATCAAACTTGAAACGTCTGCTTGGATATTCCTCGATTGCGAACATGGGCTACGCCTTGGTTGCGATTGCGGCGGGCGTGCAATATGGCGCTGGCTCATTGCTGATCTTTATGACCGCTTACGTGATTGCGTCTCTTGGCTTGTTCGGCGGCGTTCTATCGATGCGCCGAGAAGGTGGAATGGTCGAGAACGTGAACGAGCTCGCTGGCCTCATTAGACGCCAGCCTGGGCTCGCCACAGCTTTGACAGTGTTGTTGGTATCTGTTTCTGGCTTCCCGCTCGCTTTCGGGTTCCTGGGCAAGCTCGCGGTTCTAGAGGCCGGGTGGAATGCTGGCTTGATGCCGCTGATCATTATCCTCGTTCTCAGTTCTGTCGTCGCCATGTATTACTATCTGCGGATCGTGAAAATCATGTGGTTTGACGAACAGGCCGAGGACTTTGAATCCGTTGATGGCTGGGTCACGACCACGGTCTACCTCACCGCCATTATCAGTGTTGCCCTGTTGATCTTCATCAACCCATTGAGTGAACTAGCAGCGTCTGCGGCGGCGAGCTTGATCTCGTGATCAATCGCGCACCAGTTTACTGGTATGACGATATAGATAGTACAAGCGAAGAAGCAAAACGCCGCGCAAAACGAGGCGAGACGAGCGCCGTTTGGATCGCCGCCCGGCAGCAAAACGCTGGTAAAGGCAGGCTTGGGCGGGATTGGGCGTCGCCGACAGGAAATCTGTTCACGACGGCGCTATTTCCAGAGCCAAGCGGACTGGCGCATGCCGCGCGAATTCCTTTCGCAGCAGCGCTGGCTGTGCGTGACGCGTGCGCCGCGTCAGTGCCGACGATCGCCGCGAAACTGAAATGGCCAAACGATGTTCGAGTGGCCGGGAAAAAGATTAGCGGGATCCTTACTGAAACCGGCGAGACCAACGGTTTGACCTGGATCGCTTTGGGTATGGGGCTGAACGTTCAGCATGCCCCGGATGGCGTTGGGCAAGGAACGACCTCTTTGGTCAAGGAAGGCGCTCCTGCCAGCATACAGCCAGAGCATGTGCTACAAGATCTCAGAGAGGCGCTGAATAAGCGCGTTGAGCAAGCCCGCAATGATTTCGAGGGTTTGCTAGAAGATTGGCTTCATCATGCGGAAGGGCGCGGCCAAATCATGCAGGCGGGTCCCCCGAATGATCGCGTTGAAGGCGTGTTTGAAGATTTGGCTGCTGATGGTGGCCTGAGGTTGCGTTTGCCCGACGGCGCATATCGAACCATAAGAGCCGGGGATGTTGAATTGGTGAAACAGGTAGGCTGATGCTGTTAGTTATTGATGTTGGCAACACGAATACGGTGTTCGCGCTCCACAACGGAAGCGATTGGGTTTCGAGCTGGCGCAGCGCAACTGACGCTACCCGGACCGCTGATGATTATGCGGTTTGGCTCGGGACACTTATGCGCATGGAGAATATCGAGCTTTCGCGCATAACGGGCTGCATCATTTCGTCTGTGGTGCCGCAGGCAAAGTTCAATTTTCGCAACCTATCACGTCGCTATTTTGATGCTGAGCCAATGTTTGTAGGGGAGCCAGAAACCAAACTCGGCGTCCCCATTCGCATTCGCAGACCCGAACAGGTCGGCGCAGACCGTCTCGTCGCTGCGATCGGGGCGCATCAACTTTATAAGGGTGCAAAGCTCGTCATCGATAGCGGAACCGCAACAACGTTCGATGTCGTAGGACCGGATGGGGGCTTTGAAGGCGGCATCATTTCGCCTGGGATCAACCTCTCAATGCGCGCCCTTCATGACGCGGCTGCGCAATTGCCACGCATCGCCATTCAAAAACCGGCTCAAGTGATTGGGCAAGATACGGTTTCTGCAATGCAGTCGGGCGTGTTTTGGGGCTATGTCGATCTCATCGATGGTCTCGTGAACCGAGTCAAAGCCGAGTATTCGGGCACACTTTCGGTTATCGCCACGGGCGGCGTTGCGTCGCTGTTTGAAGGGGCGAGTGATACAATAGATCATTTCGATCAAAGCTTGATGGAGGTCGGCCTGTTAGAGGTCTATCGCCGGAATAAGAAAGACTAGTCGGGGCATATGACCAAGAATAGCAAAGCTGAACTCGTTTTCCTGCCGCTTGGTGGTTGTGGGGAAATCGGGATGAATTTGAACGCGTATGGTTACGGACCTGCGCATAACCGGCGCTGGATCATAATCGATGTCGGCGTCACCTTTGGCGGTGATGATACGCCGGGCATCGATTTGATTACGCCGGACCCGACCTTCCTGGAGGATCAGGGCGCTAATATTGATGCGATCTTTCTAACCCACGCGCACGAAGACCATATCGGAGCGATCGGCTTGATCTTGCCGAGACTGCAAACCCGCGCGCCAATCTACGCCACACCTTTCACGGCGCACCTTGCGCAGGCCAAACTGATTGAGCGAGGCCAAAAGCATGTCAGCATCGACGTCTTACCATTGGGTGGCGTGGTGGAAGCTGGACCGTTCAAAGTGCGCTACATTACTCTGACGCACTCCATTCCCGAGCCAAATGCGTTGGCGCTTGAAACGCCATTGGGGACCATTCTGCACACGGGTGATTGGAAGATTGATCCTGATCCACAGCTCGGTGAAAGCACAGATATTGCCGCGCTTGAACAGCTCGGCGATGACGGCGTTCTTGCCATGGTTTGCGACAGTACGAACGTCTTCGTTGAGGGCGAAAGTGGCTCTGAAGGTCTGGTTCGCGAGAATATGATCAAGTTGATCGCCAGTTTGACTGGACGGGTTGCCGTTACAACGTTTGCATCAAATGTCGCTCGCGTCGCCACTGTTATAGAGGCCGCGCGCCAGGCAGGCCGAAGTGTCTGTCTTGTTGGGCGCAGCATGCACAAGATTACAGATGCTGCGATCGCAACAGGCGTGATCGAGGATCTCCCAGATCTGATCAGCGAGGATCAAGCCGGGAGCTTGCCCGATGACAATTTACTCTTCCTCTGTACCGGATCGCAAGGCGAAGAACGCGCCGCGCTCGGACGTATTTCTCGAAATGACCACCGCCATATCAGTCTGGGCGAGGGGGACACAGTTATCTTCTCCAGCCGGGTTATCCCGGGTAATGAGAAGGGCATTTTCGAGATGCAGAACGCGCTCGCTGAAAAAGGCGTACGCATCATTACCGATAGAATGACGGATGGCCCAATCCACGTCTCAGGACATCCAGCACGGGATGAGCTGCGGCGTATGTATCAATGGGTTCGTCCGAAGATCTCTGTTCCAGTTCACGGCGAACGTCGCCATATCGTGGAGCATGCGGCATTTGCTAAGAGCCTGCAGGTCAGCGAAGCGGTAACGCCCCGCAATGGCGACCTGATTCGTCTGGCACCTGGACCGGCTCGGATTGTAGATAACGTGCCCAATGGTCGTCTCTATTTGGATGGAAACCGTTTGGTGCCCGCGGATAGCGAAGGCATCAGAGAACGCCGCGCGCTTTCCAATTGGGGCTATGTCAGCGTTGCGATCGCCATCGACGATACCGGCAATGTGGTCGACGGACCGTTGCTCGCGGCGCGCGGTTTATCCGAACCAGACGGAAGCACTGCGGATGAAAGTCTGATTGAAGTGGATGAAGCGGTTGAGGATGCCATGAATGGTATCAAGCGCCGCAAACGCTTCGACGATGAGGAAGTTGAGCGTGTTCTCGCGCGCGCTGTAAAGAAAGCCTGCGATCGGACGTTCGGTCGCAAGCCGGTTGTGGACGTCAATGTGCTAAGGGTCTGATCAAAGGAGACCTTTCATTATGTCTGGATCATTCAAAATCGGCCCGTTGAACCATGTCGGCGTTGCCGTCCCGGATCTTGAAGCGGCGATGGACACTTACCGAACGCTTTATGGGGCGACGGACATCACCACACCTTTCGATATGCCGGCACAGGGCGTGAAGGTTTGTTTCGTGAACTTACCGAACAGTCAGATTGAGTTGATCGAACCGCTCGATGAGAACAGTCCGATTCACAATTTTATTCAGAAGAACCCACGCGGTGGGCAACATCATGTCTGTTTCGAAGTTGAAGACATCAACGTTGCGGTGACGGAAATGAAAGCGCGCGGGGCGACTGTGCTCGGCGAACCGCGGATCGGCGCGCATGGGACGATGATTATTTTCGTGCACCCAAAGAACTCAAATGGCGTCCTGGTCGAGTTGATGGAAACGCCTAAAGACGGGCACCATTAGATGGACCCGGTCGGATTTGTCGTCGTCTTCATTATCTGTTGGTGGCTTAGCTTCTTCTGCGTCCTGCCGATCGGCGTGCAGGGGCAGTTCGAAGAAGATGGCGACGTCGTCGAAGGCTCGGAAGAGGGCGCGCCGAAAGAGCCGATGCTTAAAAAGAAAGTCCTCTGGGCGAGCATTGGCGCCATTGTGCTGACCCTCATCGCCCATTTTGTCGTGGTGCCGTGGCTCGCGGCGGGATAAAGCGCTGATTACTAATCCATAGAGTTGCTCAAAGAAAAAGGGGAGGTCGAAAGACCTCCCCTTTGATTTTTACGATATGTTTCGCGCGCTTAGTACGCGTAGCGGATACCGATTTCGAAACGACGATCGTTGACGAAGCTCGAACGTGCATAACGTTGACCAGAGGCATCAACCTGCTGGCTTGCAATCGCTTTTGTATCCAGAAGGTTCGCACCTTGCAGACGCAACTGCACTTGGTCCGTCACATCCCATTTGAAAGAGGCGTCTAGGAAGCCAATTTCTTCTTGGATGATTGGGTTACCGGTGACGAAGTCACGGTAAGAACTGAAATAATCAGATCTCCAATTGTAAGCGATACGTGCTTCGAAACGATCATCCTGATAGATACCAACCAGGTTGCCTGAGATGTCCGATAGACCGAGCAGCTCATCAATTCCAAAGCGGTAGGTCGTCAAGAAGTTATCCGGAACACCGTCACCGTCTGCATCTTCAAACTCTGGCAATGGTGTTGCCGAAGATTCGAGAAGCGTAAGGTTGGCTTGCAGGCCCAAATTGCCGAAGAGGCCAGGCAGATCAGTATAGAATTGCTGATAGGCAAATTCGACACCGGTGACTGTACCATCGTTCAAGTTGAGGTTACCCGCAAACTCGATCGGGACCTGTACACCATCCAACGTGACCACGTCGAGCGTCTCAACACCATACACGATGACGTTTTTCAGATCTTTGTGGAAGGTTGAAACAGTGAACTGTCCATCGTCTCCGAAGTAATACTCGAATGACAAGTCGAGGTTTGTCGCTTCGACGGGTTCAAGGGTTGGATTACCGCCATTAAAGCGAACAGAGTTCGCGACGATGTTATCTGGGATTGCTCCCGGACCTTGTGGTGTATTTGGTCCGAAGACAAAGCCGGTGCCGATAAAGGCGTTCTGACTGGCGTTGAGGTCCGCAATATTCGGCGGCGTAATCGCTTGGCTCGCTGCAAAGCGGATGAGCATTTCGTCGTTGAGTTCATACTTCACGTTAAGAGAAGGTAGGAAATACTCATAACTTGAGTCAACCGAATTGAATGCTGAGAGTTGCTCAGAAAATGCCACGGCTTCAGGGATAAAGTCGATGGGGTTTGCACCCGCAGTCGTACTATTGTTCTCAATAGCGTTAAATCCAAGAATACCGGTGCCGACTGTATCACTCGATACATAGCGTACACCGAAATTACCGTTCATTGCCTGGCCATTTTCAAATTCGTTCCCGAAATTGATCATACCATACAAGTTGATGGTCTCTTCTTTGACAAAACCATCAACACCACGACCAGCATAATCGATCACGCCGTTTTGGTTCAATGGAGTCCAGTCACCGATTTGAAGGTTGCCATCAGCATTTGTCGTTTGGACGTTAATCAGTGGTTCGTTTGCAAGCGATGTTACAAAAGCACCATAATCGTTGAATTGTGCACGATCTGGGAAAACAACGCCTGTGTTTGAGCCTAGGAACAATCCGCCACGCTGGAAGTCAGAGAAGTCAAAGACTTCAAAGGACTCACTGTCAACGCGACTGGAATAAGGCAGGTAGCCACCATTCCAAGGTGGTGCAATGCCAGCCCAGTTCAAACCAGCATTCCGGTTGATTTGCTCACGCTCAGAATAGCGTGCGCCAAACTTCACTGAGTCAAACCAGCCATCATTGTCGAACTCATACTCAGCGTCGCCGCGGATGGCATATAGGTCGCCTGTATTGTCCTGGAATTCATCCGCTGCGTAGAGCAGGAATGCAGAGGCTGGGTCAGCAAGGGATGTAGCCGGGACACCATCGGCGCCGCGGACGGCCCAAGACTGTACCTGCATATCATCCGTTACGAACAGATTGAGTTCTGGGTTCTGCGGATCGCTGAAATTGTACGAATAGTCAGCAAAGTGGTTGCCGCCGGCCCAGAGACGATCAAGCGTCGCGTCAGCATCTGTATAGTGCGCATCGAACTCTACGAAGAGTCGATCAGAAGCCTGCCATTTGAAGTTGGCGCTGATGTCTTGCGTAACCGACTGGCGAACTTCGTTCACAGCCAATGACTGGAACGGCGTTCCAAGCGTGTTGTCTGTACCCAACCAATCACGCAGGCCGTTAGAAACGACACCCGTTTCGAACAGACCGCCAGTGACTGGAATAAGTGTTTCACAAACACCGATACCACCATTCGCAGCTTCACCGGAGCCGTTACACTGAGGAAGTCCAGCAGATGTAAATGGCTGAACAGAAACGGTTGAGGGTCCACCTAGAATTTCCCAGTTGGCCCAAGATTCCGCATCTGTGAAGAATTCGAACGTGCGCTCGTTAGACTCTGTGAAGTTTTCAACACGGGTCGCCTTCAAGGTGAGTTCCATGCTGTCATCTGGAGAGCGCCACTGGCCCGCAAGATAGAAGCTGTCGCGTTCACGTTCGAACTCAACGTCTCGCGCTTGGAAACCACCAGGTAGAGCGATATTTGTCGCGCCGCCATCAAATGGGTTTGGCAAAGCGAGCAACGGTCCGTTTTGGAAGCCGTGGATCGCAGAGTTCAGTGAAGATGTCGAGAATGAACCCAAAAGACCAAACTCACCCGAGTCTGTGTCCCAGCGATTGCCGAGAACAGCACTGAAGCCAGGGCTAAACTCGTCGGCTAGATCTGTGTACGTGCCGTCCGCGATTGCAACAGCAACCAGACCGTCACGGTCAAAAGGCTCAAGCGTGCGCAGGTTTACTGTGCCCGAAATGCCGCCTTCGATCATATCCGCGGATTGGTTTTTGAAGACGTCAACGCCGCCGATCAATTCAGGTGGGATACTCGCCCACTCAAGAGCCCGTCCGCCATTCGCAGAGAACGCGTCACGGCCGTTAAACTCAGAGCGTACATATTGCAGACCACGGATAATGTTACCCGAGCCTTCTGGGGACGGGAAGTCACCGTCACTACCACCAAGCTCAAAGCGCTGAACAACAACGCCAGGAACACGCGCAAGCGCTTCGGCGACTGAAAGGTCAGGCAGCTGTGACACATCGGATGCTGAGATCGAATCAACGAACGTGTCAGAGTCGCGTTTCAGGTTCCGTGCACTTTGTAGAGCGCCGCGGACACCTTCAACGACGATAACGTCCTGACGGGCCTCATCTTCGATAGTGTTATCGCTAACATTTTCGACCGGCGTTTCTTCTGCCGCGTCGTCTGCTTGCGCCATCGCGTTTGGTACGCCGAAAGCGGCGAACATTGCGGTGGTCCCAAGAAGCATGAATTTGTTTGGCCCCTTACGGCCAAGTCTTGACTTAGAATTCACTGATTTACCTCCCTAAATCGAACTCAGTGATGAATTTATATAAGAACGACACTTTAGATTGTGCGCTCTTGAGCGTGCGCTTATCTCTGGCAAAATGGATGCCATGCGCAGCGCCTATACTGTTTTTCGTATAATACCTTCCCCTGAAGCTGGACCAGTCATTGTGGCCACACGTTTTCCTCACCGTTTATATTGCGCTCACACCAATAGGTTTTGAGCATGTTTTTTTGTTTTGATAGCGCTATCATTTTTTCTTCGAATAAGGCAAGAGGAGAGTTATAAAAGTGATATACAAATATCATTCCGGGGAGAGATCGTGAGCAAAGTCTCGAAAATTTGTATTCTGGGTGGAGGAACCGCGGGCTGGATGACGGCAGCCGCACTCTCCAACAAATTCAGTGCATTAGGGTTGAAAATCCAGCTTGTGGAGTCCGATCAAATCGGAACGATTGGTGTGGGTGAGGCAACATTGCCACACATACGTTTTTTTAATCAGGCCCTCGGAATCGACGAACAAACCTTCATGAAAGCGACTGAAGCGACGTTCAAATTGGGAATCGAATTTTGTGATTGGGGGCGGTTGGGCGACCACTATATTCACCCGTTTGGAGACTATGGAATTCCGCTTCACGGCGTCGAGTTCCACCAGCTTTGGCTTCGCTTGCAAAAAGAAAAATCAGTCTCCCGCCTGGATGATTATTCTTATCCCATTGTCGCAGCGGAGCAGGGCCGCTTCCACCTCCCAGAAGGTGATGTGAATAAAATTGGATCGAACTTTGGCTATGCCTATCAGTTTGACTCCAGTCTCTACGCCAAGTTCCTGCGTACCTATTGCGAGGAGAAAGGCGTGCAGCGCATTGAAGGGCGGGTATTGGAGGCGGAACTTGCGCCTACATCCGGAAATGTAGAACGCATTCTACTGGAAGATGGCTCTAAGATAGAAGCGGATCTATTCATCGATTGCTCCGGTTTTCGCGGTATTCTAATCGAACAAGCGCTTGAAACCGGCTATGATGATTGGAGCCAATGGCTGCCTTGCAACCGCGCTGTTGCTGTCCCGTGTGAGGCGAGGGGAGAGATGCTTCCTTATACACGTGCGACGGCGCGCAAAGCAGGTTGGCAATGGCGTATTCCGTTGCAGCACCGAACGGGCAATGGACATGTCTATTGGAACGAGTTCATCTCTGATGATGAAGCAACGCATCAATTGATGAGCACGCTCGAGGGGCCAGCGCTCGCAGAGCCTAAGCAGCTTTACTTCAAGACCGGGCGGCGCCGAAAATTTTGGAATAAGAACGTTGTCAGTATTGGATTGTCTGGAGGGTTTCTAGAACCGTTGGAGTCCACTTCCATACATCTTATCCAAGAAGGCATTACGGCGCTGATCGAATTGTTTCCCGGAGAAGGTGTCGAGCCTTTGGATGTGGATGAATATAATCAGCGCATGGGACTCAATTTTGAGCGTGTGCGTGATTTCCTGCTTTTGCATTACGTGGCAACACAGCGCGATGACAGCGAAATGTGGCAATACTTCCAGGCCATGAAGCTGCCAGATAGTTTACAGGAAAAGATAACCGCGTGGATGACGCGCGGCTATGTTTTGAAGTATGAGTTTGGCGTGTTTTTACCCCCTAGCTGGGTGGCTGTGATGCTTGGGCAGAATTTGAAGCCGTCCGCCTACGATCCGCGAATAGACCGCTTTAGCATCGGCGACTTGGCGAGTGAGCTTGCGCATATCAAAGCAGAAACGACGCGCGCGGTGCAGCAAACGCCGACCCAGAAAGACTTTCTGCAAAGCTATGGCGCGGCGTCGCAAACATCACCGCGTGTATCGGTTCCATGAGTGTAGATCGCAAAACCATACTTGTCTGCGGCGATGGATTGGCTGGGCGACTAACCGCAACCGCTTTATCAGGCGCGTTGGGGAAAGCTTATCGAATCGTGTTGGTGGGCGCGCGAACAGCGCCAGCAGAAGACCTTTTCTATGGCACCGTCACAGCGCCAAGCGGGTACGATTTCTTGCTGTCTCTGGGTTTAACTGAACCGGCGCTATTTATGGAGACGGAAACGTCTTTCTCCTATGGCACTCACTATAAGGCTTGGCCTGGACAAAAGCCTTGGGTTCAATCCCATCAAGCGCCGTTTCAGAACATTGCTGGGACCCCCCTTCGCCATCACCTAACCCGCACCAATATTGCGATGGCGCCCTTACTGGTTGCGGCGCAGTCGGCGCTTCAAGGTCGTTTTGCTCATCCACCAGAGGACCCAAAGGTCCCACTGTCCCGAGCGGAATATGGGTATCAGTTCAACCCTGGTGAATGGGTGGACTTGTTAGGGCGCCACCTCGCGAAAGCGTCGGTCGAAATTGCCGATGCGAAGATCAGTCACATCGCTCATGATGGCGGGCAGATCACCGGCATCGAACTCGGTGATGGTATGCGGTTTTCCCCAGACCTTGTGATTGATTGTACCGGATCGGATCGTGCCTGCTTGAAGACTCTCGATGCTACGTTTGACTCACAGAGACGTATCGCAGCTTGGGGGCAGCGACGTGGAACCGGGCAGTTAGGCGCGCCGTGCCGATCTATCGAATCAGGACCCGACGGATGGACTTCAACAACGCATTTGCAGAATAGCGACTACGTTTTGTCGATCGGAGACCCGGAGCAATCGGAAAGAGGGGAGCCAGATGCGACGCTAGCGCTCGGGAGAGTCCAAAACGCTTGGATTGGAAACTGCGTCGCAATCGGACATGCTGCGAGCGCTTTAGAACCAATAACGCCAGCCCCGATGATGCTGCTTCAGCGAGATATCGAACGCTTATTGGAGCTCATCCCGGTTTCTCAAGATATGACCGCAGAACGCCGCGAGTTTAATCGTCGCTTCCAGGATGATGTTGCGCATTCCGAATTGTTCCAACTTGCTCTTTACTGCGGCAATGCGATGCCAGGCACGGACTATTGGATGGCGGCGAAGGCGGCGTCCGATACGGAAACTCTAAAACGAAAAGTCGCGCAGTTTGAACACCGAGGTTTGTTGGTAAAATATGATCTTGAGCCATTTAATGATGAAGACTGGACGATATTGCATTTTGGGATGGGACGAGTCCCGCGACTACATGATTTACAAGCAGAGCTTATGCCGATGAATGAAGTGGCGACGGAACTCGCAGCTATGAAGCAAGCGATTGAGCAAATGGTACCTCGAATGCCGCCGCATCATGTCTATGTTGGCAATATGAAACGCTATTTTGAGAAGCAAAAATATGTCTGATACGCTTCAAACGATTAATGAGCAGCCTGATGCGGTTAAACGCATCGTCATCGTAGGTGGCGGATCTGCGGGCTGGATGACGGCTGCCGCACTTTCGAGCCTTTTGCCGCAAAATGCCGTTCAGATTACGCTGATTGAATCCGAGCAAATTGGAACGATTGGGGTCGGTGAGGCGACGATCCCGGACGTCATCAATTTCAATTCAATGCTGGGCATTTCAGAGACCGAATTTCTGAAAGCAACCAATGGAACGTTTAAGCTAGGGATTGAGTTCGTAAATTGGGGACGCGTCGGCGACTCATATTTCCATCCATTTGGAACCCACGGTGTCGATATGAATGGGATCGACTTTCACCAGTTTTGGTTGCGTTACCAGAGAGATAACCCGGGCAGCGTCGTTGAGGAGTTCAGCCTGAGCGCCATCGCGGCGAAGCGTAATAAGTTTGTATTGCCAGAAGGCGATCCCCGCTCTGTCCTGTCGCACATACGTTATGCTTATCACTTTGATGCAACAGCGTATGCCAAATACCTGCGCCGCTATGCCGAGCAACGCGGCGTCCAACGGGTTGAGGGCAAAGTCGTCGACGTTTCTCTAAAATCTGACACCGGCTTTATATCAGACGTAGAGCTTGAAAGCGGGCAATCGGTATCTGGGGACTTGTTCTTTGACTGCTCAGGGTTTCGGTCGCTGCTTCTTGGCAAAGCACTTGATGTCGATTTCAAAGATTGGTCGCATTGGTTGCCCTGCGATACTGCTCAAACGGTGGCGTGTGAACGCACGGGTGCGCTCAGGCCTTACACGGTTTCAACGGCAAAGCGCGCGGGCTGGCAGTGGCGTATTCCTACTCAACACCGAACCGGGAATGGCCACATCTATTCAAGCGCTTTGATGAGCGATGATGATGCGATTGAAAGTCTCCTGGCTGATCTCGATGGGCCGGCAATGGCAACGCCCCGAAAGATCAAGTTCCGGACGGGGCACCGCACCAAGTTTTGGGAAAAGAACTGTATCGGGATCGGTCTTTCCAGTGGGTTTCTGGAGCCGTTGGAATCGACGTCACTTTTCCTGATCCAGGAGGGGATTAGCAAGTTCATTTCGCTCTACCCAACCGCAGATATGCCAGAGAGCGTGCGATCCGAATACAATCGACAGATCACCAAGAAATTTGAGCAAGTGAGGGACTTTATCATCCTCCACTACAAAGCGACGCAACGCGACGATAGCGAGTTCTGGAATTATTGCCGGACGATGAGCGTGCCGGATTCCCTGACTCAGAAAATCGAGCTTTTTCGTGAGGCTGGCCGCATCTTCAGATATGAAGATGAATTGTTTTCCAAGCCGAGCTGGATTGCCGTCCTTCTCGGTCAGAACATGCAACCCAAATCGGTGGATCCGATCATTGGCGCATTACCGGCAGCACAGATCGCAAAAAGCCTCGTTTCTATGAAGGCCGCGATGGACAGCGCGACTGAAAAAATGCCGACCCACGAAGCCTTTTTGAAGAATTACGCTTGGGCCAATGAGCCTGCTTTGAGTTAATGGAACCCACCTTATGCAAGATTTGAGCATCAAAGAAATAGTCATTGTCGGCGGTGGAACCGCGGGTTGGATGGTGGCGTCCGCGCTGTCTATTCTACTGCGAGATCCAACGATCCGAATTCGCCTGATTGAGTCTGAACAAATCGGCACTGTCGGCGTTGGCGAGGCCACCATCCCACATATTCGATATTTCAATCGCTTGCTGGGCCTCGACGAAAACGACTTCCTTCGCAAAACCAATGCGACGTTCAAACTTGGTATTGAGTTCGCTAATTGGGGGCAGGTGGGGGATAGCTATTTCCACTCATTCAGCCCTTACGGCTACAATATGGATGGAGTCCATTTTCATCACTTTTGGCTCCGGCATATGATGAAAGAAGGTGCGGCGCCTTTGGACGACTACAATATTCAAGTCCTGGCCTCGAAAGTGAATAAGTTCTCTCATCCAAAGCCTAATGCGCAAGGCTCACCGCTGAGCACGATAGAGTATGCGTTCCAGTTCGATGCCAGCCTGTACGCAAAATATATGCGCGGTGTGGCGGAGTCGCGAGGTGTGCAGCGCATTGAAGGCAAAGTCGTCAATGTGAACCAGCGGCCCGAAGATGGTTTCATCGAAAGCGTGGCGCTTGAATCAGGCGAAACGGTTTCTGGCGAACTGTTTATTGATTGCTCTGGGTTCAGAGGTTTGTTGATCGAGCAAACCTTGGAAAGCGGCTACGATGATTGGTCCAACTTTCTGCCTGTGGACCGGGCCGTTGCACAAGCCTGTGAGCTGAGCGGTCCGCCCGAGCCATATACGCGGGCGACCGCGCACAAAGCTGGCTGGCAATGGCGCATTCCCCTGCAAAATCGTCTGGGGAATGGTCATGTATATTGCAGCGAATATATCAGCGATGATGAAGCCTACGCGCAATTGGCGTCTGGATTGGACGGCAAGGCAATGGCCGACCCCAAATTCCTGCGGTTTACGACGGGTATCCGCAAAAAATCCTGGAACAAAAATGTCGTTGCATTCGGCTTGGCTGCAGGGTTTCTCGAGCCGCTTGAATCAACATCCATACACCTCATTCAAACGGCCGTAGCGCGGTTGATGACCAATTTCCCCGACAAATGCTTCAATCAGGCGGATATTGATTATTATAACCGTCGCACACATTCGGAATTTGAACAGGTTCGGGACTTTCTAATCCTGCACTATTGCGCGACCCAAAGAGATGACAGTCCGTTTTGGAACTATGTCAGGACCATGGAGTTGCCGGAAACGCTTCAGCAGCGGATTGAAGTCTTTATGGAGAATGGACGACTGTATCGCCATGACAATGAGTTGTTCGGTGAAAATAGTTGGTTCGCGGTCTTTGAAGGGCAGAATTTCAGGCCCAAACGCTATCATCCGATCATCAACTATTTGTCCGATCAACAACTAGATGAGCGTATGGCAGAGATCCGCCGAGCGACCCACAAATGCTTGGATGCATTTGAAGATCATGACCGTTATCTTCACAAGCTCGTTCAAACGGTGTAAAACCGACTTCGGGAGACGGGTTATAACTAGAACTAATAAAGGCCTGACTATGAAAAAATCTAATAATTTGCTCGGTATGAGCGCAGTCCTCGCATTCGCTATGACGATTGCCCTCCCAATGGCTTCCGCCCAAGACGCGGTTGAGGCGCAAGATGCAGACGAGCGCGTACTCGATACGGTCACCGTCACCGGCATACAGAACGATGCAGCTATGGCGGCGTTCCGCGCGGGAGACTACGAAACCGCAGAGATTGAGTTCATCGATAATGCTCAATGTGCTTTGCGTAGAGAACGAAATTTGATCGCATCAGCCGAAAATGCGCGAATTGGTGCCGACAGAGCAGAGGTTTTTGCCAATACAGCAACCGCAAATACGGGTGCGACGTCAGGTGGAACCAATGATGCTGGACCAGCCGGTACTCCAACCGGTATTGCAGACGCGTCCCGCAGCAGCGCACAGAACACGGAAACGCAGCAAGACCGCACCTGCGAAAAGCGTGGCCGGCAACTCTATTTCGCTGGACTATCTCAGCTTCAGCTTGGGAAAACCAATGAAGCTCTGCGGAGTTTCGAGCGAGCCACCGCGGCGAGTAAAGTGCTTTATGATGCGCACTATAAGATTGGTCTGATAAAACTTTTGACCGGTGATGAGCGCGCTGCGAAGCGGCAACTCAAAAAGGTCGAGGGTATTCTTAAGCGCTGCCGTAAGTGCGAGGTGCGTGAGGAAATTGTTGCCCGCCGAGATCACCTCACCAAAGCGCTTTCTGGCGAAGTTTCGCTCCAATAGGGAGCGCGACGCTCGAGAGAGCGATCCATCTAGCTGAGTAAATACACCAAGGACCTCCAATCGAGGATTAGCCCTTGCCGTGCAATTATGATAGCGCTAACATTATGCTTCGGGGCGATGCGGAATTGGAGCCGTTTCGCCCCGCGAGTTTACTAAAATAAGCAGGGACCAAGACCCTGCACTCTTTGGGAGGAGAGAAAATGAGAGTGTTCAAAACAATAGCGGCGATTGCGTGCATGGCGGCTGCGACGACGATGACGCAATCTGTTTCGGCGGACCCAAATTTTGAAGTGGCACCGGTCACTCGGGCGTCCGTGCCGGGCAAACTCATTCACAATCCGATGGCCATCAAATGGCAACCTGAAGGCTCCAATAAGCGCGTATCGATCGTCGACTCTGAAGGCGTACCGGGACTGCAGGCAATTGAGTTTCAGGTGAAACGGAAGAATAAACGCAAGCCGTGGGACATTCGTATTCGCGCGCCATTTGATAAGAGTGTCTCCTCTGATGAGGCGATTGAGATCTATTTTTGGGCGCGCGCCTCGAAACTACCCAAAGGGCAGGATGCTGGCAAAATTAGCGTCATGTTAGGTCGCGATGAAGAGCCCTATGACACGGTTATTGATCAGCAAATTGAACCGACCGGTGAGTGGAAAATGTACAAAGTGGCGGGCACGGCTCAAAACGATTTTCCAATAACAGAATCCGAGATGGGTTTTAACATGGGCTTTGAAAAGCAGACGATTGAGCTCGGACCATTCTTCGCGGTGACGCTTGGTGCGAACGCAGAGTAACGTTTCGGGATAACCTTTGGGGGAGGTCAGTCGAGTGTATCTAGGTATCGATATAGGTACGTCTGGTATCAAAGCCATTTTGATGGATGAGGGCGGCGAGGTTGTTGCACAGGCGACAGCGTCATTGCCTATCTCGAGGCCTGAACCCTTATGGTCGGAACAAAACCCAGCGGATTGGTGGCGCGCGACCGGCGTGGCCATCCAACGCCTCCCAAATGACTTGAGACGACAGGTCACTGCAATTGGGCTGGCTGGACAGATGCATGGTGCGACCGTGCTCGATGCTTCGGACACGCCCCTTCGCCCAGCAATTCTATGGAATGATGGCCGCTGCGCTAAAGAGTGCGAAGCGCTTGAAGACCGCGTTTCATCCTTGCATGACATTGCTGGGAATTTGGCGATGCCTGGTTTCACAGCGCCGAAACTCCTTTGGCTGCAAACCCATGAACCAGATGTGTTTGAGCGCATCGCGAAAGTTCTTTTGCCCAAAGATTATATCAGGCTGTTGATAACGGGCGAGTACGCGTCGGATGTCTCCGATGCCGCTGGTACACTGTGGCTCGACGTCAAGAAGCGCGATTGGTCGAGCGAAGTCCTTACAGCATGCGGTCTGGATAAAGGCCAAATGCCCAAGCTTTACGAAGGGCCAGAAATTACGGGTGAACTGCGTTCTGATATTGCGACTGAGTGGGGGCTTCCATCGGGTGTCCCGGTCGTTGCAGGTGGAGGAGACAACGCGGCGGGCGCTGTTGGAATTGGCGTATTCGATGCGGGAGACGCTTTCTTGTCTCTTGGAACATCAGGCGTTCTGTTTGCCGCTGATCAAGCCTATCAGCCAAACGCGAGCAGCGGTGTACATACGTTCTGTCATGCCTTGCCGGGTTTGTGGCACCAGATGTCGGTTATGCTGTCAGCCGCCAGCTGCTTAGACTGGGCGGCGAATATGACGGGCGCCAATGATGTTGGAGCACTGATCGCTGCAACCGCCGATGAGGCCGCGTTTGGAACCTCTAAAGCTTTGTTCTTGCCGTACCTGTCCGGCGAACGAACGCCCCACAATAACCCAGAAGCACAAGGTGTCTTGTTCGGGCTAACGCATGAGAGCGGTCAGGCGGCGATTGGACAAGCGGTTCTGGAAGGGGTCGCTTTAGGGTTCGCGGACGGTCTAGATGTGTTGTCATCAGGTTCCGAAATTGAGACGATCAGCGTGATCGGTGGCGGCTCAAGATCAGACTATTGGGGCCGTATTCTTGCCGCGGCCTTGGCGCTCCCGCTTACCTATCGAAAGTATGCCGACGTTGGCCCCGCGCTCGGCGCGGCGCGCTTGGCACAAATGGGGCTGCACGGCGCGCGCGTGCCTGAGTTTGAAGCGCCGCCGATCGAAAATGAGATCGTACCCCTACCGCAAGATATAGAATTTATGGCCGGGCAGCTTGAACGCTACCGCGCCCTCTACACACAGACAAAAGACTTACTCTGAAGGACGACCCACATGTTTGATACAACCAGCTTTTACGACGGCATCGGCAAGATTGCTTATGAGGGTCCAGAGAGTAAAAACCCGCTCGCTTATCAGTACTACGACAAAGATCGAGTCGTGATGGGCAAGCGAATGGAAGATCATTTGCGGCCTTCGATTTGCTACTGGCACACCTTTTGTTGGGACGGCTTTGATGTGTTTGGGGCAGGGACGTTCAATCGCTCTTGGCATTCGCTTGAGGGTCAGGCCATGGCCGAAGCAAAGCTAGAAATTGCGTTTGAGTTTTTCTCGCGGCTCGATTGGCCTTTCTTTGCGTTCCACGATGTCGACGTCATGGCGCCAGCCGAGACAATGACTGAGCATACCGAGAACTTCGCTCGCATCCTCGATCCGATTGAGGCCCAAATGGAGCGCACAGGGATGAAGCTCCTCTGGGGCACGGCGAACGTTTTCAGTCACCCACGTTACATGGCCGGGGCGGCCACCAATCCTGACCCAGAAGTGTTTGCCTGTGCGGCCACGCAGATCCGTCAGGCGCTTGAGGCAACTCATCGCCTAGGTGGACAGAACTATGTTCTATGGGGCGGCCGAGAAGGCTATGACACGCTCCTCAACACTGAACCTGGACGTGAGTTGGATCAATTGGGCCGGATGTTGTCACTTGCTGTCGAGCACAAACACAAGATCGGCTTCAAAGGCCCGCTTTTGATTGAGCCGAAGCCGCACGAACCGACGAAGCATCAATATGATCGTGATACGCAAACCGTGTTCGGATTCCTGCAGCGTTATGATCTGCTCGATGATGTGAAGGTCAATATTGAAACCAATCACGCGACGCTGGCCGGAAACGCGATGGATCATGAAATAGCCATGGCGTTCGCACTCGGGATTTTCGGATCGATTGATGCCAATCGCGGTGATCCGCAAAACGGTTGGGACACCGATCAGTTCTGGATGGAGCCGCTCGACATCACGCGCTCTATGATTCACATCATCAAGCATGGTGGTTTCACAACCGGCGGCTTCAACTTTGACGCAAAAGTGCGTCGTCAAAGCATTGATGCAGCCGACCTATTCTATGGCCATATTGGCGGCATTGACGCGTTGGCGCGTGGGCTCCTGGCCGCGGAGGCTATGTTAGCCGACGGAACCTATGAACAGTTCCTGTCAGACCGTTACAAAGGTTGGAATGATGACCTTGGTCAATGGATGCTAAACTCTGCATCGTTGGAAGATATTGCCAAAAAGGTCGAAGCGGGCGGCATCGATCCAAAACCTCGTTCAGGTAGTCAAGAAATGCTTGAAAACCTGATCAATCGCTTTGTTTAGGAGCTACGGCTGACTCTCGGATGACGAGCTTATGCTGAAGCTTGAGGTTTTCAGCATTCTCGTCAGTATTCGGACGGTTTTGCGAGACGCGTCTTCCAAGAATTTCGATCGCCGTGCTCGCCATATCTCGTATGGGTTGGCGAACGGTGGTGAGCGGTGGCCAAAGCGCCGATGCATTGGCGGTATCATCAAAGCCGACGACGGAAACATCTTGCGGGACGCGCAGACCTGCTTGGTGAGCCGCCGCAATTGCGCCCGCAGCCATATCGTCGTTACACGCAAAAATGGCTGTCGGCGGCGTTGAGCGCGCCAGGAGCTTACTCGCCGCTTGCATGCCCGACACATAGGTGAAGTCACCGGATACTATCAGGTCTTCATTAACCGTCTTCGCGTGCTCACGGAATGCGTTTTCAAAGCCTGCCAGACGTAACTTACTCGACATGTGATCAGGCGGTCCTTTGATGAGCGCAATTTTCTCATGCCCTAATTTCAATAGATAATCGGTCATCTCGCCGGCGGCGGCAATGTCATCCATCCGAACGCTTGGTCCGGTATAAGCATCCCATTTCGGGCTTACACATACGAATGAGATGCCTGTGCGCTCCAACGTATCAATCAGTTTTGGATCATCCGAAAGTGGCGGCACAACGATGAGCGCCTGAATGCTGGTGTCGAGGAATCGTTTTTCGATTTGCTCTAGATCGACCATATTGTCGTCGACGAGAGGCTCTTCGACGATGAGATAGTGACCCTGTCTACGGCAGGTGTCGAGCGCCCCCAGCAAGAACTCGCTGAGATAGCCATAGCTTGGGTTTTTATAGATAAGCCCGATAAACAGACCTGCGCGGCCGGCTAAGTTTCGCGCCATAATATTGGGACGGTAGTTTAACTCCCGCATCGCGGCTTGGACACGCTTCCGGGTCGTTTCTTTGACCGCGCTTTGGTCGTTCAGAACGCGAGACACAGTCATCTGGGACACGCGAGCGAGCTCAGCGACATCTTTGATGGTTGCGGTCTGCTTCTTATTTACCAACAAGGTCCAAGCACCCCTTTCACAAGCTGTCTCTTCTTATCTTTGTTTCGCAAAGTATGGGCCAATTACGACTCATGTGTGAATGATAGGCGAACGTACAAGGCAATTAAGCCTTACCCTTAGGGAAGAATGAGAGCCGTGATCGGTTTTCAATCTCGATCACGGCTCATCTATCGAGTTAGCCGCAATCTGCCGCGGCGTTTTGATCTTCTTCTAGACGGACGTCAGATACCGCGATGGACTGATCTGGGCTCCCTGAAACGATCAGAGCGCGTTTGATGATATCCATACTGACCCCGAGATCTGCAAAGCAGGAAAGA
This sequence comes from Henriciella sp., assembly GCA_039970335.1. Classification (GTDB taxonomy): domain Bacteria; phylum Pseudomonadota; class Alphaproteobacteria; order Caulobacterales; family Hyphomonadaceae; genus Henriciella. The sequence goes on from JBDVMC010000021.1 coordinate 241,651, forward strand.
CTAAAGCGAACTTCGCTCCACTCTTCGGTTAGCGTCGTTGGCAAGAACGCATCGCAATCCGCGGCATCGCATCCCATTCCGACCTCAATTGCGCCATCTCCTTCGATCGAACGGGCATTGAAGACCAATTCCATTGCGCCGTTCGACTCACGTGAAAGGTCAACCGGATAGCTGGAGGCGATCAGGAAGGGTTCTTCGCCCGTTTTAAAGTCTACCTTGAGGCCATCTTCCTGCGCGGCGTGGTCGTAGGCTGTCACGATCAGGCCAGCTGATTCGAATGGTAGAGCGGTCACAGGTGATCCGTAACGAATGATCTCCCAGGGCGCAGGTAATTCGCCTTTAGAGAAGAATACGCTTTTGCTTGTCGCGGTCCCGTCAGCCAAACCAGAGTCTTCTGACAGCGCATCGAGATTGCCATCATCCCCAAAAGAAAGGCCATATCCGAGGGCGAAGAGCGGGTCGTAAGGCTCTTTGTTTACGTTCAGCTCAACCTGCGTTGCAAGCTTCGGCCAGGAGTAAGACAGCCGACCAGTGAAGTCATAAGACGGGTCGGTCTGGAACAACACGTCCGCCACGCCTGCGCCTTCTGACCCCGGTAGCCATGCCGCGACAAAGGCGTCTGAATCATTGATTTCAGGATTGGCCCAAAGTGGTCGGCCCGAGAGGAATACCGACACGGTTTTCATGCCTTTCTCCTGATAGGTGCCGAGCAGATCAGTATCGAAGCCGTTTGGACGGAAGTCCATGTCTGGAACATCGCCCTGGAATTCGGCGTATGGATCTTCGCCATAGACCGCGATGACCACATCAGCCTCAACTTCAGATGTGCCTTCTGGATCAAAGATCAGGGTGCCGCCGCTGGCGCTAACCGCTTTTGAAATCCCCGAAAGGACAGTTTCTCCATTCGGGAACTCTTCGTTCGGATAGCCGCCACCTTGCCATGATAGCGTCCAGCCACCTGCAACTTTGGTGATGCTGTCTGCGCCATCCCCGACCACAAGGACGGTTTGACCTGCGTCTAATGGCAAAAGGCTATCATTGTTCTTGAGCAGGACGAGAGACTCGCGAACAGCCCGGCGCGCGACGGCGCGATGTTGGCTATTGCCGAGAAGATTTTCATCACCCGCTAACGGGCGATCGCTCGGCTTCACCTGGCTCTCGAAAAGGCCTGCATTGATTTTGACGCGCAAGATCCGGCGAACGGCATCGTCCAGACGCTCCATCGGGATCCGGCCAGACTGGACGTGCTCATAGGTTGACTCCCATAGACCTTTCCAGCTGTCGGGCGCCATGAACATGTCGACACCAGCGTTCAGAGATTCCGGACAATCGGTGGCGGTACAGCCTGGGATCAGCGCGTGGCCATTCCAGTCGCCGATGACAAAGCCATTGAAGTTCATTTGGCCTTTTAGAACGTCAGTCAAAAGCTCTTTCTGACCATGCATCCGCTCACCATTCCAGGCCGAAAAACTGGCCATCACGGTTTGCGCGTTCGCCGCAATAGCTGTGACATAGCCCGCGCCATGTATGTCGCGGAGTTCGGCTTCACTGATCACAGCATCGCCCTGGTCGACGCCATCTTTGGTGCCGCCATCGCCGACAAAGTGTTTTGCGCTCGTGAGAACGCGTTGCTCGCCGAGGAAGTCATCGTCGCCAATGCGCCCTTGCAGGCCATAGACGATGCGATCGCCATAGGATGCAACAATGTCTGGGCTTTCAGAGAAACCCTCATAGGTGCGTCCCCAGCGATCGTTCTGAGGAACCGCCAGCGTTGGCGCAAACGTCCAGTCATGTCCTGAAACGCGCAGCTCGCGCGCTGTCACCACATAGATATCTTCGATCAGGTCGGGATTGTTCGCGGCGCCCAGCCCAATATTGTGCGGGAACACGACGGCGCCCTTCAAATTGGCATGGCCATGTACTGCATCAATGCCCCAGATCGTTGGGATAGCGATCTCAACGCCTTCGGCATCAATCGACGCTTCGTAGTAAGCGTCCGCTGCTTCTAGCCAGGTTTGTGCATCCGCATAAGGTTGTGGTCCAGGCGCGGAGTTGCCACCGCTCAGCACGGAGCCGAGCCTGTACTCTTTCACTTCTTCCGGTGTGACCGAACCGCTATCCGCTTGGATGACTTGGCCGACTTTCTGCTCAATGGTCATTTTGGCCATGATATCGCTGATCTGGGCTTCGATCGCGGGATCGAGCGGCGGCGTCTCCACGGAAGGCCAATTCGCTGCCGTAATCGTTGGCGCGGTTTCCGTTTCAACCGTTTCGGTCTCAACGACGTCTTCTGCGGCGACCGGAGGGGCTTCGACGACGACTGGGTCCGTTTCAATGAGACCGGTATTCGTACAAGCGGCGAGCATGGCGGCTGCGCCGAGAATGAAGGCGGATGCGGTGGTTCGGTGTGTCAGTTTCAAGTGCTGGCTCCAATTTGGATGGTCATAGCGTTCCAAGGCACACATTCGGAACGAATCAAAATTCAGTTGAGTGAGATTACTTCAGACGCAGAACACGCTGTGTCTCCTATTATCCTCCCACGAACGGCGCTCTTCTAGGCGAACGCTTCTATGTCCGGTTTATTCAAAACCGCTTCTGGAACGGTTATAGCAGCAATATATGATAGCGCTATCATTTTATTCTAACCCATGCTAACGCCGTAATCATAACCGAACTGCCTCGGCTGAAATAAGAGTGTTCAGGCCTAGAGGCAGACCCTGAAATTTCGTCTCGGGAGGGCGACTCAATGGAAGCTCCAGCTTCAGCACAAAAAGAAGATGCAAATCTGTTTCAGATTATCCTGATCAGTGTGATTGCCACGATTGGCGGTTTCTTGTTCGGATTCGATAGTGGCGTGATCAATGGAACGATTGATGGTCTTCGCGCAGAGTTGGGTGACGGCGAATGGGTGATCTCATTTAGTGTTGCGTCTATGCTGATCGGGTGCGCCGTTGGGGCGATCGTCGCTGGACGCACCGCCGATATTTTCGGTCGCCGCAGTGTCCTCATCGTCGCCGCAGTTCTGTTCTTCATCAGTGCATGGGGATCCGGTGTTTCAACTGGCGCGGTCGAATTCGTCATCTACCGCATTCTAGGCGGGCTCGCGGTTGGCGCCGCCAGCGTGTTAGCCCCGGCTTACATTAGTGAAATAACCCCCGCCAACATTCGCGGCCGACTATCTAGCATTCAGCAAGTCGCTATCATTGTCGGCCTAACCGCCGCTTTCATGAGCAACTATGTTCTTGCAGGCACAGCTGGGTCTTCAACCAGTGAGTTTTGGTTCGGGTTTGATGCTTGGCGTTGGATGTTCTGGATTGAAATGGTGCCAGCAGCGATCTTTTTCTTTGCATTGTTTGTGATCCCGGAGAGCCCACGCTTTCTGGTGATGAAAGAACGCGATGAGCAAGCGCAAACGGTTCTGGAACGACTTTTTGGAAGCACGGCAGGCACGCGCAAGCTCGGGGAGATCAAGTCATCCGTCGTGACCGATCACAAGCCGCGCATGGCGGATCTCTTCGATAATGGCAAAGTCCGTCCTATCGTCTGGGTCGGAATAGGCCTCGCGGTGTTCCAACAATTGGTTGGGATCAATATCGTTTTCTATTACGGCGCGGTTCTGTGGCAGTCTGTCGGCTTTACGGAAGACAATGCGCTTTTGATCAATGTGATTATGGGCGTTGTTAGTATTGGTGCAGTTTTGGTTGCCCTGGCAGTGATCGACAAGGTTGGCCGAAAGCCGCTCTTGATGATCGGTTCGGCAGGTATGGCGATTACGCTGGGTACGATGATGATTTGTTTCTTCAACGCGACCACAAACGAAGCAGGCGACCTCGTCCTATCTGGGTTCTGGGGCCCCCTCGCTCTGTTCTCGGGCATTACGTATGCCGCCATGTTCAATCTGTCCTGGGGCCCAGTGATGTGGGTGATGCTCGGAGAGATGTTCCCGAACCAGATCCGCGGTTCCGGACTTGGCGTTGCCGGCTTCTTCCAGTGGTTCGCAAACTTCGCTGTGACGCTGACTTTCCCGATCCTTCTGGTGACGATCTCTCTTGGCGGCGCCTACTCGATCTACTTCCTGGGCGCAGTGGTTTCGATTTTCTTCGTTTCAAAGTTCGTCAGTGAAACCAAAGGGATCGAGCTGGAGGATATGAAAGGCTTCGACTAGAGGCACGATCCAGCGAGGCGCTGAACCAGCTTCTCGAAAACCTCTATGCCTTCGGCCAGTTGCGCCACGTCAATGAACTCATTCGGCGTGTGCGCCTGGTCGATGGAGCCTGGCCCGCAGATGACTGACGGCATGCCCGCCTGGTGGAACTGCCCAGCCTCGGTTGCGTAGGCGACAGCCCGCAACGCATTGTCGCCGGTTAGCGCTCTGACGAGCGTTTCAGCGTCATTGTTTTCACCTGGCGAGAGTGATGGGACATTGGTTAGCTTCGTGACGCTGACACCGCATTCGGGAAAGCGCGCTTTTAGAGCTCGATCTTTGTCTTCGGCAATCTTGAGAAAGGGGACGAGAATATCATCCGGACTAAAGCCTGGCGGACAACGCAGGTCGAACAGGAACTTACATTCGCGCGCCAGAATGTTCGTGGCTGTGCCGCCGTTGAGCTCTCCTATGCTAAGCGTAGGGTAGGGTGGATCGAACGGCGATTCAGGATCTCCCTGTTCCGTTAGGTGCCTTTCGATATCTCTGAGGGCGCTCATCAAGTCGACCGCTTCGCCATTTGCGGAAACGCCCAAGTGCGGGAGGCTCGAATGCGCTTCTTTGCCGGTTACGATGACTTCGGTCAGCATTATACCCTTATGGCCGGAGACGACCTGCCACAAAGTCGGTTCGCCCACCCAAACGGCGTCGGGACGGGCGCCGCGCTCGATCATTTCATTGATCATCAGGGGCGCGCCTTGGCAGCCGACTTCTTCGTCAAATGAGAAGGCAAAGTGTACGGGCTTTTCGAGTTTCAGGTTCGATAGCGCTGGCGCATAGGCCAGGCATAGGGCGATGAAGCCTTTCATATCGCAGGTGCCTCGACCAAAGAGACGCCCGTCGACTTCAGTCATTTGAAATGGATCTGTCTTCCAATCTTGGCCATCGACGGGAACGACGTCTGTATGCCCTGATAGAACAAGTCCACCGGGAAGATCGGGGCCAATTCGCGCCCACAAATTGGCCTTGTCGCCAGCTGTGTTCTCGATCCTCAGACATGTCGCACCAAGCGGCTTGAGTTGGTCCTCCAGCCATTGAATGAGATCGAGGTTTGAATATCTCGACGTCGTGTCGAATTGGATGAGATCGCCAAGCAGGCGGGTCACGGTGGTTAAGTCTGTCATGCGGCAAGGGTATCGCGGAGCATGCGCCGGAAGACAATCGATTATTCTAGTGACCAGCGGTTCAATTATTGGGATCAAGAGACGTGGCGGCATAGCTCGACAGGTTTGCGCGACTATGAGAAGGGGCGCATCGGTTCAGACACTGGAGTGTTCGTAAATGACCACCGTGCTTTTTGCACTTTTGCCGATCGCAGCAATCCTGCTCCTCGGTAAGCTTGTCTCAAATACCAGTATCCTGTCTCAAGAAGGTTGGATTGGGCTCGAGAAGATTACGTATTTCGTGCTGTTTCCAGCCCTGATCGTGAGCAAGCTTGCCGTCGCCGATTTCAGCAATGTCGATTGGCGTATGCCATTCGCTTTGATCGCCGCGCAACTGACTGTGTCTGGCTTGAGTATCTTGGTCGGTTTTGCGCTTGGAGCGCCGCGCGAACGGATCGGGGTCTATGTTCAATCTGCAGCGCGCTGGAATACATTTATCGCTTTGGCGCTCGCACAAGAGCTGATGGGCGCGCAAGGTGTTGCGTTGGTCGCGGTGGCCGCTGCTGGGATGATCCCGATCGCCAATATTGTGTCTGTCACAGCGTTGATGCGGTTCTCCAGCACCGACGTCAAAATCATCGAGCTTTTGCGAAAGCTCGCCGTAAACCCATTGGTCTTGGCTTGCGTTATCGGCATAGGTCTCAACCTCTCGAGGGTGCCATTGCCGAGCGAAGCGATGAACATCCTAGACCTGCTTGCTCAAGCCACCATTGCGCTCGGTCTCTTGACGACGGGTGCAGCGATTCAGATCAAAGGGCGATCTGCCCCTTTCGTCGCTGTTGGGTCTTGGTCGCTCTTAAGGCTGGTTGGAATGCCGCTGGTCGCGGGCGCGCTCGCCGTCGCGCTCGGCATATCGACAGAGATACTGTTGGTTATGTTGATTGCGACTGCTGTCCCAACCGCATCGAATGGAACCATCCTGGCTCGGCAATTGGGCGCAGACGCGAACCTGGCAGCGAACTTAATCGCGTGCCAGACCGTCTTTGCGATCGCGACGATCACCGCGATCCTCTGGATCGCGGAACCGTTCTACAGATAGGTCGCTAAATTGAGAGCGTGATTTTGCCGAAATGCTGTTGGCTGGCCTGATGCGCGAACGCGGCAGCGATATCTGAAAGCGGGAAGTCTTTATCCAGCACTGGCTTGATGCCATTCGCGTCGATTGCTGCGATCATCGCTTCTTGGTGCTCACGAGAGCCGACAGTGATGCCGGACACAGTGATGTTCTTAGAGAACAGCGCCGCGGTCGGCACTTCGCCCGACACCCCTGTGAGAACACCGATCAAGGAGATGTGTCCGCCGACACGGCAGGCCGCGATTGATTGCGCCATCGTTCCTGGGCCGCCAATCTCAACGACTTCATCAACGCCGCGGCCACCTGTGAGTTCGAACGCTTTCTTACCCCATTCAGGCGTGTCCTTATAATTGATCACGTGATCCGCGCCGAGGGCTTTCAGGGTTTCCAGCTTTGCATCAGAAGAAGATGTTGCAATCACCCTTGCGCCGGCAGCTTTAGCAAACTGGAGCGCGAATATTGAGACGCCGCCTGTGCCTTGCGTCAGGACCCAATCCCCCGGCAACACTTTGTTTTCGACAAACATGCCGCGCCAAGCGGTCAGCGCTGCACATGGGAGCGTCGCAGCCTCGGTATAAGAATAGTCTGCGGGCATACGCGTGAAGGCTTCTGCGGGCATCGCGACCAATTCTGCAGCGAAGCCGTCTACGCCATCGCCAGGCACGGAAAAGAACCCTGCCGCTTGTGGTCCGCCATAAAACCAATCGGGAAAGAAGGTCGACAAAACTTTGTCGCCTGGTTTGAAGCGCGTTACGCCCTCACCAACAGAAACAACGTCTCCGGCGCCATCCGACATCGGGATGCGGCCATCATCTGTTGGAATGCCGCCCATGACGACGACGAAGTCATGATAGTTTAGAGACGACGCACGAATGCGCACGAGAACTTCGCCTGGCCCTGCGATTGGGTCAGGACGATCTTCGATAACCAAATTGCCGGGTCCACCGGGCTTTTTGACGGCTGCGACTTTCATTTCGCATTCTCCCTATTCATTTTATTTTGAAGTCCACGAAACGGGCGTCCCCGTTGGGGAAGTCAAGCGAAAGACGGGAGCGTGTGACGAATTCTGTGTTAGCTCACATTCGATAGCTGATGGTTTGCGATGCCTCGGAAAAGCTTCGCAGCTCTTCCAGAACGGCTGTTTCCATCTCTGCGATGACGGGGCTGATCCCATCTTGCGTCTGCTTGATGGTTGGAAGGTTTTCGATCGCGGCCTGATAATCCATGAAACGTGAGGAAGAACGGGTTGCGAGTTTGCCATGATCTAGGATGCCGAGCGCCACTGCTGTGATGAATGTCCCAGAGGCCAAGAAATCGATCCAGTTTCCAAGCGGATAGGTATCGTGGGCGATAACTCGAGAAATCAGAGATGCGAGAACCAAACCCGCGCCCAGAAGATACAACATATCTGAAACAGAAGCGTAGTATCGTTGACCTCGTTTGAGGCGGTGAATTTCGCTAATGGCGAAACGTTTTTGATAACTTATCCGAAGCTCTGAATAGGCCTCGGCGGCGACTTGATTTATTTTATCATTCTTCGGAGTGTCGCTGACGACTGGAACCAGCATGGCTTCGGAGGGTCGAAATGCGTCCAAGATGGACACCCCTGCATTAATTTCATTTTCAATCTCGGTGACCGTTTTATTCGAAAAGTCGACAACCATACGAGACAGCTCTTCTGCGTCCTTTGCTTTGTCAGCCGACGCATAGGCTTGGAATTTGGCAGACCGCAAACGTTCACACGCAAAGCGACTAAGCAGCCAAATCGCCTTCTTTTGAGAAATCAGCAGATAAAGTTGAAGCGCAATCCCCAAGGCCGCAATCAAACCCATAGAGACGCTCAGCCAAACCTTTTGATCAAATTCGGGAATTATCAGCGCGTCGGCGATGGCGAAAATGGCGCTTATCGCAATCAACAAAACGGCGATTTGACCAAAGGAATGATAAGTCGATTTGGATTTAGTTGCGCGTGCTTCGTATTTTGAAAACGCACCGTCGATGACGGGGTTTACGATCAAAGGCTCGATATCAGCGTATAGCTTGATGGTTTCGGCTGTTGGAAACACATCCCGATTTGGAACTTGGATGGCGGATCCTCCAGCAGAACTGCGTTGGCAGTTTCCGTTTTATCGTCTCGTCCGTATCAAACGACAATCCCGACTCCGGCGTTTGGGCGCTTATTTGCCAGGTGGGCGACCTTTGCTTTGTCCTTGGTCGTCATCGCTCTGCGCCTCAACGGATGTTTCGTCTGGAGCTTCTGTTGGCGTCTCGTCCACGGCCGTTGCACAAGCCGCTGCGAATGCAGCAACCACGAATGGCAATATTAAGGTCTTGGTTTTCATGAATATCTCCCAGGATTTGTTGTCTTAATTCAGCTTAGTTAAATCCGAGCGCTCTTTGCAAGGCTTTATAATCTTCCCGATCGTGAAGCGGTTGGAGTAGGGGGTCTGTGTAGAGGTAAGTAAGCCCCGCATCGACGGCTGTTCTAGCTTCGTTGAGTGCGTTCATGGCAGCGTCTAATTCGTTCCACTGGGCATAGACTTGTGCCTGTTGATAGAGCGCTGTGCTGCCTTGCTCCTCCATCAATGTATCCATCGCTGACTTGGCTTCGATGGTTCGCCCTGCAAGGTGATGTGCGACGGCGAGGCATGGATATTTTAGAAATGCCGCAGGCTCTTTCAGGCTCGCCTTGATCGCCGCATCATAGTTTTCCATCTGAATATGAGCGAACCCAATCCACGCGTGCGAGTCACTCAAGGATGGTTCTAGAGACAATGCGTCTTGGTTTGCCTGAATCGCTTTTTCGAACTCTCCAGAAACGTAGTGGACGAGGCCGGAGCTTCTATGAAAGTTTGAGTTCAGCGGATCGAGCTCGAGGGCGAAGTCAATAGCTTCACGCGCAGATTGTCTCTGCCCTGTAAGCGCCGCATACTCAGCATAGCGAGCCTGGGTCACGGCGGAACCTGCACCGAGCTCGAGCGATCGTTGAAAAGGGGCGTTCGCGTCTTTGATCTTCAACTGGGAATCAAATAGCGTCAGCGCGAGAACAGAATGCGCTTCATCGAGGTCTGGCCCGAGTTGAACGGCCTTCAGGGCAGCTTGATAGGCCTTGCTTTTATAGGTTTTTGCTTTTTCAGGATCCTCTGAGAAATTGCCAAGCACCGTCAGGGTAGCGGATTGGGCGGCATGAGCGGCAGCGAAATTGGGATCAAGACGAATGGCATTGTCAAATCGCGCAAGTGCCTGGAGGTCGGTTTCGGCGCTGTGCGACGAGCGATAAATCGTCCAGCCGCGAAGATAGGAATCAAACGCCGCCGGGTTAGTCGCCGCGCCAATATTTGCCTCACCCATAACGGTTGAGACTGCCAGTGAGAGTTCCGAAGAAATTGCCGAGGTAAGTTTCGCTTGAATGTCTAGTAAGTCATCCAGGGATTGTTGGTAGGTCTCGGACCATCGCACTTCTCCAGATCTTCCATCGATCAAAAAAGAGGAGACGCGCACGACTGGACCAACAACGCGCACTGATCCTTCAACGATGAAATATACGCCGAGTTCGCGAGACGCTCTTCTGGCATCGAGTTTCTGTTCTTGTATCGCTTCGGAGGAGGATCGCGCGACCACTCTAAGCCCAGGGTTCCTGGCCAGTGAATTGCGAAGTTCAGCGGAAATGCCCGAAGGCAAATAGCTTTGTTCGGCATCTCTACTATCGTTTTCAAACGGCAAGACCGCGATACTATTCTTCGCGATACTAGATCGATTGGAGAGTATCGTTGTCGCCGTTATCGCTCCACCCAGAACTGTGACCGCACCCGCGGTCAGCAATAATGTTCTGCGAGACAATTTGCGCTCTACTGGGATCGGCAGATGCTGAGCAGGATCGAGTTGCTGATCGTGCAATTCAGCAACGGTCGAAAGCAAGTTCGAAAGTGCTGGTGTCTTTTGGCCTTCTTTCCAGCCTGATAAATCGATGACTTGGAATTGTCGAAATCCGAGTGGGGGAACCGAACCGTCGAGTGAGATAGGCACCAAACACGCACGCTCGCGACCATTCATCGCTTCATCGAGAACCCAATTGGATTTGATCGAGTCTTTTGACCACATAACCACGACAGCTTTGGCGGACTCCAACGCTTCCCCTGTCGATTCCACGTATTTGACGCCGCCTTTGAGAACGCCGTCCCACCAAACGCTGAAGCCAGCATTTTCTATTTCGCGAATAATCGAAATGGCTTTTGATTGATCCACGCGGGAATAACTGAAAAAGACCGTCGTGAAGCGTCCGTTCTGGTGGTCGTTTTCGTCTGTCTCCGACACTTTATCGTCCCGCCCAGCTATGTTGTAGAATATCTACATCGAATTCTTGGTAACTGTCAGTATTCTTTTTGGTTTTCGGTGATTATCGCGTGGAGGCTGCGCACTCATAAGGTTCAGCGTCGCTTGCTGTTCCTTCAAGATGGCTTTTGATCCATTCAGAATAGGCGGATACTTTTGTGTATACGCCGGGCTTTCCATCGAGCTCGCAACTTTTCCCATTTGTGGTCTTTCCCCAGGCAACAACGCCGACAAGAGGTTGTTCTTCAAACCCAATTTCGATGAGCGGGCCTCCACTGTCGCCTTTGCACGTTTTCTGGTACCTATTTTGGGCGCAGAAAACCCCATCGTGAACTCTGGCATCCCCCGAGCTCGTGAGCCCCATTCCGTCTAGTTGCGCACATTCCTGATTGCTCATGATTTGAAGTTCGACCGTTTGAAGCGTCGAATAAGGTTCGAAGCCTTCAATCGGTTGAGTGTTACCCCATCCAAACACGGCCAGATCAGATTTAGGATGAATCTCATAGTCTCGGTCAGGGATACTCAAATAGCTAACTTTAGTTGCGGGCGTTTCTCCGCGCAGGTTAACCGCCGGTAGCAAAGGTGAGTTAGGCGGCGCGTTCATGACATCGAATTCCATGTCCGTCTTACCCGTCACGATATTCGTGATCCGCGCCGTTCCGTCTGCGCTCCAGGTCAGTAAGCGCTGATTATCTTTGAGTATTTTAGCGCCTTTGACGCCCTCCATATGATAGACCCTCTGTAATTCCTGCCCGGTATTCAGATCCCAAATGCGGGCTGTTGCGTCGTAGCTCCATGTCACGAATTTTGAGTCATCATCAAAGAAGTCGAGCCCGGACATGGTCTGATAATGGTCGATACGATAGACTTGCTTACCCGTTTTTAGGTCCCACATGGTCGCGCCGGAAACATCTGTTACCAGCGCTCTCCGTTTGTCTTCGAAGATCCAAACATCTGAAACAGGAAGGCGGTGCTCCATTGAGCGAAGGAGTTTGCCATTCGCCAGGTTCCAATATCCAAGGGTTCCATAATTCGTCCATGTCAGAATTCTGGAGCGTTGGCCGAGTTGCTTCAAACCTACAAATTTTTCGCTCAAGGATTGGTTTGGAACTTCAAGGCGTTTTTCAATTTTGGCCGTCTTCTGATTCCAGATCCAAATGGCGGAGTTGCCAAATCTCCGGGTGATTGATGCCAATCGCTTGCCGCCGTTCAGCGCGTATGCGTCAGTCACTAAGTTTCTGGCTTTTACGGGTTCATCCTCACCATAAACGTACATGTTTTCTAGGATCGGAAGATCTCCTTCTGGATGTTGAAGGGTTTGTTGCCGCTCACCTGTTTTGATATCAACAAAGTCGATTTTGTCCTCTGACAGAATAAGAGCGGTGTCATCATTGAGGAGTTTCAACCCCGAAGATGCGGGTTCATAATCTGCTAGAGCTGGCTGGCTAATGGCCGTTATGTCCCAGGCCATTTCTTGTATTGCGACATCCCACGCGCGAAAAACCGTCATCTGCTTCGACTCATCTTCCACATCAATACGGGCAACCGCATCAAGGTAAATCTGCTCATTCGGTGTGAAAGTGCCGCTCACATTCCGGTAAGTACCTAGCCGCAGAGCTGGCGGGTGCACCAAATTGTCATTCGGCTGTGGATCGGACAATTCTACCACCTTCATCGGCCGATCGGCGGAGCTATAATCCCATTCGATTGACTTACGGCCTTGATCGAACACGCGATTTGAAGTGCTGGGCAGTTGCCCCCAGGGACTATCTAGTACGGGCGTCCTGCTAAGCTCGGCGCCATTCAGAACATTCCAGCTGCGTTCTGTGCGATCTAGGCTTATCATTGATAAGCGCGTTTCATCGTCGGACAGTTGAACTGAGTAAATTTCTTTTGGAACATATTTAGTTTTGTGAGGACTGAGATTCAAATCTCCTGGCTTCGGGGAAAACCGAACCAGGGCGATATCGTGCGCGTAAATCGTTTTTGCGGGCCCCCGTTTGCAATCATTCGAACAGTAGCAAATGACCTCATCAATCAAATAGCGATGACCCTCTCGTGAATCCAATGTGTGCATGCCAACGCCGATTTGATATTCTGCCGCGACCATATCATCATCAACACAGTGAGCCGCTGTCACAGCCCAGCCGTCACCGATCACACTCGCGCCGCAATAGTGGCGTTCCTCCCAATCATCAGCGGCAATGTCTTGTTGATCCAGGCGATAATTTTCAGGAGCAGTTATCTGAGCTTGAAAGCTGGCGGCCCCGCGGATAGCCGGCTTGCTGTTCATGCCATAACCCACAGACGAAGGGCAGTCGCCATCCTTCATCGGCGGACATTCTCTATGTCGCTTCTCTTCGCGCGCCATGTCCGTTTGATGTGCGCCAATTTCGATACGTCGAAAAATGCTGCCTTGATCGGATAGGTCCGCTGTCCGGATGTTCGCTCGAGCGGCGTCACCTGGCACGATGCCGCTCGCTGCATCTTCTTGGAGGTCGTCTCTTGCGTCCTGATGCGCACACGCGGTGCTCAAAACGATAACGGCGAATATCAATCCAACTATACGCATTCCCTAAGCCTCCCCAAACCGTAACAAACGTACCAGCTTCGCGTCACCCGAACAACTGTGACCGGTATGCGTGCGTTAGCCCAATTGGAGAAACGCATAAAGGGAGGATAAAGCCAGCGATTTCGGGGAAATGACCGATGCGCCGGTAGAGTGTCCCTAAAATTTGCCGTTCAATTCCAAGATCAATATTGGCGTTTCGTCGACCCTGCTTCGTTCAATCTCAACCAATGTCCCCCTGCGATCAGGGGAGAAGCGCAGCCGCGTTTGTTTATCAAGGTTGTTAAACGGCCGAAACACTTCTGCGCGCGCCCGAAGCCCCCAAACGTCTTTGTGCTCGACAAATATGCCGAGACGCCCGGGTTGTTCTCGATCCGTGCGGATTGTGTCGAGTCGATAAGTATCAGCCGATAACTCAGGCGAAAATTCTGCACCCCAGGCAAAATCAGTACCGGCGATATCATGGCGTAGTTCCAGATCGACTTCGATTAAGTCCTCTCCGTTGATGGTTCGATCTTCTCCGGTGAGTGGGTCTTCTATCTGAGAGTCGCGAAAACCTGCAGAATAGACAAGTTGCGCGCCCTCTATCCCAATCGGGTCAAAATTGACGGTCCCTTCAAATTCGATCCCGAACCGCGTACCTGTATCGACATTCCCGGGGCCTTCACCATCGCCCACAGGGACTTGATCAACAATATCTTCGAGCGCCTCAGAAAACACGACGACATTTCCAGCGCCCCATGCCCCAAATTGCCGTTCCAGTTCGAGCTCAAAGCGCCAACTCTGCTCCGGAACGATATCCGAGTTGCCAACTTGGTTTTCGCCATCGTTCAAGTCGAGCTGAGAGACGAAATCAAAGAAGTCTAATTGCCCAACGCGTCTATTGATACGAGCATTCAGGGTGGTGTTCGGCGCATATTTCCAACTGAGCGTGGCGCCGCCTTTTGGGCGTGTGAATGATCTGTTCTGGCCATTCGCGCCGCTCGAGGTAATTTCAGATATTTCAGTCCCGACTGAAAGTTGAACCTGAACGGTCTCGCCAAGCTCCCGTGAGAAAGTCAGAAATCCTTCACTGCGGCTTTCCTCCACTGAAACTGCTGTTTCTCCAATATCAACTGCTTGTAGCTCTGACCCCGCGATGCTCTCCAGCAGAAAGGAGCTATTATCGAGTGTGTTCTCGGCTGCCTCAAAAGAGGCTTCCCATGCGCCGCCCAAGGCTGCCCAGCTATACTCAGAGCGCAGGATGAGTTCTGTCTCATCTGTTACCTGCCTGAAGAAGTTGCTCTGGATCGGATCCCCAAAAGCATCTGTTCTTTCGCGCTTGCTCGTAAACGGGCTGTTGCGATCGGAGTAGACCCCAATCAGTTTCAACCGGCCAACCAGAGCGTCGAACTCCACATCGCCGCTGATTTCAGCAAGTGAGCTTTCATCAATATTATTGATCCGCTGCCGGAACGTTGCCTGATCCGTTGGGACCCGATTTGCGGTCTCACGCCGCTCTCCTTTTTGATTGATGTAATTGGCGTTCAAATTTGCGATCAAACCAGACGCCGGCGTCCACCTTAGACCAACGCTCCCCGTAATTTCGGGAAACAGGTTCTTTTGAACAATATCGCTGGTCTCGAGCACGTCGCCCATCGGGGTGACAAAGATCTCCTCGCCGCTTCCTGCGCTTCCACGGGGCAAAATGTTTAGGTTGAGCGTCCAGCCTAAATCTTCCTTTTGTCCCGAGACGGCGAGTTCACCGCCATAGTAGAGCGGCGCCTGCCCATCGATGATGCGCGTGCGATAGGCCCAAGTCCCGTTTACGCCATCTGCTTCAGCGATGACATTGACGACAAGGCCGGACAGTCCTGGAATGTCGAGCGAGGCGCCTTCTCGTAATTCGATCCGTTCAACCGTTGAGGCGGGAATACGTTCCAAGATGTCTGCCGCAGACGATGATTTGCTCGAAAGTCTTTGCCCGTTGATCAACACGTTTTCGGTTGCTTGCCCCAAACCACGGCTTTCATCCTGCCCGCGTGAATCGCTTAGTCGAAACCCGGGAATGCGTTGAACCATATCTCGCGCATTTAGCGGTGCGAATTGAACAAAATCTTCGGGAAAGAAATCTCCCTTTTCAGCGACAGACTCTTCGGCGACAGTTTGTAGAGAAAACGCCATCAGGAATGACGCAGCAGCGGAACGTATCATGTTATTTCTTCAACCCATCAGACTGTTGCGACGATCGAGAAGGAGTGCTCGAACGATCGATTTTTAGAGAGCTACTTCGATTTGCGGGTTTTTCGAATATTTGTTTCATCTAAGATTGCGACGCTGATGGTGACGATGGTTCCGTTCTCTACAGATGACTGAATGTGCAGCTTGTGACCAAGGTCCTCGCACATTCGGATTACCAGGCCGAGGCCAAGGCCATTACCCGTAGACTCTGGGCCTTTGTGTTGGGGCGTTTTGTTTGCCGCGAGCTCTTGCTCTGTCATTCCTGGTCCGGTGTCGGATACGATAATGTCGACCCCTGTCGCCGTCTGCGTCGTGTAGAGTTCAACCGTTCCGGCTGAGCAGTGCTTAACCGCATTGGAGACGATATTGCTGATGATGCGCATCAAAGCGACGGGATCGGAGGCGACAGTCACGTCGGGAGGAAAATACTCGAGAGAGAGCCCTTTGGCGTCTGCTTCGGCTCGGAACATGGCTGCGACGTTATCGAGTACGGCGCTAAGTGGGAATATTTCGAGGCTGGCAGTCTCATCCTCCTCGGACGCTAAGCCAGCGTTTAGACTGTCGCGCGCCAAAGTCTCCAAATAGGTGAAAGCGTTGTGCATGTTCTCTGCACGATCTGGATTTTTATCAGGGACGTCAGATAAAGCCGTGCGTAAGGCGGTTAAGGGCTGAAGAATATCATGGCTCACAGATGCGAGTTGAGCCTTTCGACGATCAGATTGGCGTTGAACAGAGCGATAGGCCTGCTCGCTATCCCTCAATTGTGTGGATAGCCGTAAGCGTTCCTTAGTAGACGCAAGCTCAGTCGCGACGGCCTGATCTAATTCTGATTTGATGCCATGTGATCTCTGTACCATCGCGGTTGCAAAAGCGCAGGCTTCGATGATCGCCCAAATCCGGATCATCCCGGTTTGATCGACGGTGTCATGCCAAGAGCTAGGCCCGAAATTAAACAGGATTGCGGTAAAGGCGATGAACAGGCCTGACCCCAATATCACAGTCGCACCCTTACGATTGTGAGCGCGTGCGATCGCCGCGTTCACCGTATGCAAAACCAGGGCGAGTGGCCCCAGCAGGAAGGCAAACATATCAAACCAAAAATTCGCTCCCATCTCCACGAATACCAGCAAGACTGCGGTCATTGCGGTCAGGCCGACGACGACGAGAACAAATTGATCATAGCGCGCATTGATGTCTTGAAGGTCGAACAATAACCGTCCGAGGAGCAAGATCCCGCATACGGTTAGCATCAGGAAAACTTCTCTGAGATTGAAGGCCAACAGAAAGTCATTCGCCAAAAATGTTTGATAGAAGGTTCCGCTGTCGGAGAGTGCGAACAGCGTCCCGACAATCATATAGCCACAAAACACACCGCTGATCCGCCAGCCGGTAATGTACGATGAGATCAAGGCCAGAAATAGAATTGTTGAGATCGCACCAACGAACAATGCTTCCCACACGGCGCGCGCAGAATAGACAATACCGAAGGTTTCAATATTCGCGACTTTGGCGTCCATGGCGTGCGTATTGACGCCCACATAGCGAATAAAAACATCCACGGTCTCATCAGCGGTTAAATCAATATCTGTCGCCACAAACCGATGATTGACCGGCCGATCGTTGATGGAGTTGCCGGCGCCCAGCGATAAGCGTGGCTCAAACGTTCCGTCGGCTCGAATGAGCGTGATATCGATCTGCCGGAACCCGATCATCTGGGTGTCTATGCGCCATGTGCCGTCTCGGTTGGATGGGTTGTGAAGCTTGAAGTGAAGCCAGGTCGGAAAGATTTTTCCGCCATAGTCCTGAAAACTGCGATCGTCGTCTGGGATAAGATTGAACCCGGTAATCGTTTCGACGCCGGTGGGCTGCCATTCTTGTGATTGCCGCGCTTGAGCGAGGCTCAGGCGATTATCGCGTTCCAGCAAATACAGGCTGGCAGGGGCAATGTCTGCCGCAAAGGGGTGCTCCTGGTTCACCGGTATCGTTTGCGGTTCGAAGGGCGCTTGCATTTGTGCGAAACCAACGCCGTTCGATTGAACAACGAATAGAAGACACAGAAGCAAGACGCGGATTATACGGATCATTTGCAGACTATGCCCCGAGCAACCGCACGCCGCATATGGGTGCTAGCCCCCATATTGCTTGAGGTTGGTTCAGAGTTGCGTGTGGCCATCAAGAAGACCTTCTTTGAGGGCATAGACCATGAGTTCTGCAACGCTTGTCACATCCAGTTTATTCATCAGACTCGCACGGTGCTTTTCAACTGTGCGCTTGGAGATGTTCAAGCGAGTAGCGATATCTAGATTTTGGTACCCGCTCGCGACCAATGAGAGCACTTCGCGTTCGCGAAGGGTTAGGTCTTCTCCGGCTGGGGTCTCCGTCAAAATAGCTTGAGCTTCAGAGCACACAAATTTCGCGTCGCAGAGAACCACTTCAACGCATTCTCGTATTTCTTTCGGTTCGCATGATTTGAGCAATATACCATCGACTCCGGCGTCTAACCAATTGCTCAAAATTCCAGCTGCCGTGAACCCGGTGAGTAGTATGATCTTGGTTTCCGGGCTCCATCGACGGCTGTCCGCAAGGACCTCAATACCTTTTGCAAAAGGCATTGCAGCGTCGAGGATAAGCAACTCAGGTTTGTGCATCTTTACCGCAGCGATGGCGGCCAATCCGTCTTGTGCTTCTTCGACAATCTCGACGTCAGCGATATCGTTCAGTACCTGCGTGATGCCCTGGCGAACGATTGAATGATCGTCCGCCAAGACAACGCGTTTTATAGATCCCGGGGCGCCAATCATTCGCACACTGCTTGGTTGCACAGCCTTGCAGGAGCCGCGGCGCAGGATCGGCGATGGAGAATAAACCGAGACATTAAGGCTCCGCGCTAACAGGACTTGGGCCCGTATGTGACGCGGAAACTCATCTTAGTTCAAGAGTTTAACTTGGCTCCACTCGAAATATTTCGCTTCGACGCTCGATTAGTCGAGGCAGATTAGCTCGCCCGTATCGGGATGAAAGTCGACGAGTTCGCAATCCTGGCTCGGTGCCTCGGGAGGTTCTTCATAGTCATACTCTGGCGGAGCCGGTGGCGGGCCGCCCTGTTGTCCTGCCGGGACGAGCACATATAGAGCGGGTATGGTGCCCTTAATCGAGACTTGAAGACTGCCATTAGGCATCTCTGATAGAGTTGCTCTTCCCATCAGTGGGAGGTCATCGGCTTGGTATGTTCCGTTCCCCGTTTCGGTGAAGTTTCGCATCACGACCATGCCGGGCTTAATCCGCAGGCTCATCATGTGTAGCCAACCGTCGACAGCGTACGCGCGTCCACCCTCAATTCTGATCCTCTTGCCAATCGTTGAAATCGCATAAGTGCCATCAATCGCCATCGGGGCGGTCGCAGGAACTGCGGTTGAGTAAGGGAGAAATCCATCCATAACCGGGACCCCCGCTGCGACCGCCATCGCTTCGCCCATCCCGCCGGCGGCCGTCGCACATCCGCCTAAGGACAATAACGCTGACAGTCCTATCAGGCTGGACTTCGAAATAATCTGAACACGCATCTCTATCTCCTTCTTTCTCTCGCAAGGTTTGCGTGAGCCACATGTATCGGGAGCGAAAATGTTCGGTATGGGTGCCAGTACCCAATCCAGACCGTCAATCGAATGGGTACTGGCACCCATTCGTTAAAGCCCCGATCTCGATCATTGTGAGAGCGTCCGCTGGTGCGAATGCCGGCGAGGTAGACTCAGTTTGAAAGAGGAAAGGAAACACTATGACGATGTGGCATCGAGGGGCGCTTGTTCTATTTCAGGTGATAGCTTTGTTACTGGTGATGAGTGTTGTCACCGCCGGAACAGCGTCCGCAAAAGCATGTGGCGGCAACGGTCAGAACGCCTGCGCGGTCTGGAAGCCGGGCCCAATCTGCAACAAGGGCTTAGGGAAAATCAACGGCAAGAAATGCGCGCCGTGTGGCAAGCTCAATCAGAAAGCGTGTCCCGCTGCGGAGCAGGGGGCGACATGCCAGAAGAACCTCAAACGCGTCAGTGGCTATTGTCGCGCCCCCAAACCAAAAACCGTGTCTTGTGGTGGGAACGGACAAAAAGCCTGTAACCCACTAAAGCCTGGTCCGATTTGTAAACCAGGTCTTGGTAAGGTGAACGGTGACAAATGTGCGCCGTGCGGCAAGCTAAATCAAAAAGCCTGTCCAGCTATAGAGCGGGGAAAAACATGCCAAGCTGGCCTTGATCGAAGAGATGGGTATTGCAAAAAGCCCGTTGCCGATCGTTGCGGTAGTTTGAATCAGAAGGCGTGTAATCCACTCAAGCCCGGTCCTATCTGTAATCCCGGATTAGGTAAGTTTGACGGCACCTGTAAGCCTTGCGGGAAGGCCGGCCAGCGCGCTTGTCCCGCGATAGAGCAGGGGTCACGTTGCAGTTCTGGTTTGGACTATCACAAAGGGTATTGTCTTGAATGCGGTGGAAACGGCCAACGCGCCTGTCCCGTCCTGATGTCAGGTCCAGTTTGTAAGCCTGGCCTTGGTAAGTTTGACGGAACATGTCGCCCATGCGGACAACCGGGCCAAAACGCTTGCCCGGCGATAGAGCAAGGTCGTCAGTGTTCTGAATGGAGTACAAAGCGCGGCGGCGAGTGCGTGCCCTGCGGTAGCGAAAACGGACGCGCTTGCCGGGTCACGGATAAAGGCCCAGCTTGTAAGCCAGGCCTCGCCTATCAGTTCGGTAAATGCGAAAGCAAGTCGGTATTTCGTGACAAATACTTTGCCAACAAGCCTGAATTTGATCGTCGCCATAATGATCAATTCCGGTCGCTTTCAGCCGTTGGTGCCGGCGATGGGATTCCACCAGGTGTAGATCCTGGTGCGACGGATGGGATCAATGTTGAAGGATGGGTTTTCCAGGCCGCAACCAATGAAGATAAGCGCGCGCTGATGGTTCGTCGCTTGGATCGGGCGGATGTTGATGTTGTCACTCTGATCAGTACCGGAGGCGGCGCAGTCGTTCTCGGCTACACGCATGGTTATGGCTACGCCATGATGAAAGACGACGCGAATTCAACCGACACCCAAGCTTATGTTTGCCGCGAGATTAAAGCGAACGTCTTCACCGCGGGATTAGCGCTCGGTGGTGGCCTTAATATGGAGCTTGGAGACTGGTCCGGAGACTTCGATACTTTGGAAGGCTGGTCGAATGGCTGGCAAGTCGCTGCCGGCATCCTCGCCGCTTCTTGGGGCAAGGGAGCGCATTGGTCTGCCGATGAGGGTGGGTCAGACGGGGTGACTGTCTCGGGCGGCGCCGGCGCTGGCCTGGATGCAGGCGGCGAATATGCCCGCTCGCATACGAAGGTAAAAGACGAAGTCGCTTGTGGTTCCATGGCTTGGTAAGGTCGCGGTCCGCATAACTGTAAAAAAGGAAGCCGGTGCACCCAACGTGCACCGGCTTGTCTTGGTGACCTATCCAGTTGCGGACAAATCGAGTGAAAACATTGCTAACGCTTTATCTCATAAACAACCGACTTGGCGGCGATCGTTCCAGCATTTTGTCCACCATCCGCGAGACCAAGAAACGCTGAGATCTGCTTCATTTCGTCTGACATTTGTGTTCCAGACGCCGCGGACCTCGGCACTAAAGACTTTGTGCCAGATTTCGAAGGTGCCAGGAAAATCTCGCGAATGTTTACGGATTTTGGCAATAGAATGAAATTGAGGTCGCCGGTTTCGCTTTGCGCGGTCGCCTCATTGATCTGTGCGTATAGGGGCAGGGTAACGGGTGCGCCCGGACCTATCGCTTCTTTGTCTGTCTCGAAATATGGAAAGACCAGATCGTAGAAGCCGCTTTCATTGCGATCGACCACCATAAGGTTCCCTTCGATCGGTGACGTGATGACGAAATCAAAGTTCTGGTCGGCCGCGAGAGCGCCTCTGACCGTGCTGCCATTCTGAACCATTTGGATGTCGAGTTCAGTTGTGCTGCTTCGTGTCTCTTCGAGCACGGTATCGACCATCCTTTTAAAGGCTTCCTGACCAGCGGCTGGTGGGGTTGTGTCGACAAATTGAGCATCCGGCACACGCGCTTCGATCCAATCGCGGTACTGCGAAACTCGCGCATAGACGCCGTATTTGTTCGGCAGACCGCAGCCTTGGCCAAAGCTCGTCAAGCCGACCACGACCGGACACCCTTCGCCGTCCAGAACGGCGAGGGGGCCACCTGAGTCTCCCTGACAACTGTCATGTCCACCTTCATCCCAACCGGCGCAGATATGCATCGTATCGCTAATCGTTTGGCCAAGCGACGCGGCGCAGACATTACGGGGTTTGAACTGGAGTATGGCGTCACTGAGAAGTTGCGCAGGAGCACTGGTGCGCATGTCGCCGCGCCGCGATGAAAACTGTGTCAGGTTCTGGTTGTCGGCGTCGGTTGTTCCAAACCCGGCTGCCCAAAGCAGATGACCTTCAATCGCGGGATCAGACTCTATGCCGCCCGATAGTCTTGCATATGGGCCGGGCAGGTCGCGATCCAGCTTCAAATAGGCAATGTCATTGTACTGATTGTTCGCAGGATCGACCCGATATTTGTTATTGCCTTGAGCAAAGACTTCGCCGCCAACAATCTTAGCGGTCGCCGCACTCTCATCGACTGATAAGTCATCAAGGTTGCTGATCGCGACCATCGGCCATCGTTCATCGTTGGGACCTGGATAGTAATAGTGACCTGTCGCGGCATCTTGGCGAGAATTCTCGAGGCAATGCGCGGCGGTGAGAACGGTCCGGGCATTCAACAAGACACCGCCGCAATTATAGAACGCTTGATCTCCGCTTGGCTTTTCTCCGCCGAGGGCAATAATGCCGGGCCAAAGCGCAGCGGTCGTGACATCACCTCCGATCATTTTTTCAGCATATTCTCGAAGCGGGCGCGGTTGGCATGTTTCACTGCCGCCAATCGTTTCGATACTTGGTGAAGCCTCTTCGGCCGCTGAAGAGGTGCTGGCCTTTTGCGTAGGGGCTGTGTCTTCAACTTGCGCCGAAGCGGTTGTCGAGTCGGTGCCTGTTGGGTCGCACCCGCATAGTATCAAAGCTGCGCTCCCGAGTATGAATGTCCGCCACATATTTTGTCCCTCTCCCAAATAGATCGTCACTTGCGATCTGTTACTGTCCAAATTCGTCTTTCGCCGCCCATCCAAAATCCAAGGCTTGGTTACAAGCGCGACCCGCCATTGGTTCTTGAACACTTAGACTTGGCGACAACCAACGCGGGTATGTCTGTCGCGTCGGCTTAGAAATACCAACATCAAAGAACTCAAGATGGAATCTGGTTTGTGGCGTATCATTCGACGTCCCGATCCCTCACAAAAGGGAGGCTACGGTGAATTTGGCGAATTCGCCAACGAATTCGCAAAATTGGTCGGAATTTAGAGAGATCGCTACATTCAAATGGTGATTGTTTGGTATCTAACGGCCAGTGCGAAACGCCTTGTGGCCAAGATATTCATTCTTTTGGGAGCGGGTTCTGAACGTGTTTTGAGTGGTTGGTGAGCGCTCTACTTTGTTCCTTCGAGCTCGGCAAAATAGATTTGAAGGTCTCGCTTGATCTCCGGCGCCAAAATATAAAGGCCAACCAGGTTAGGGATCGCCATTACAAAGATTAGCGCATCCGCAAAGTCGAGAATCGCCTCCAATTTTACTGCCGCGCCAATCACGATGAAGACACAAAAAATGAGACTGAACGCATATTCTTTACCGCGTCCTTCGCCGAACACATAGGTCCAGGCTTTCGTGCCATAATAGGCCCACGCCAACATGGTCGAAAACGCGAATAGGATGGCCGCAATTGAGAGCGGGATAGGTGACCAAGAAATTTTGCTCTGGAAGGCCGCCGACGTCAGTTCAATGCCCTGCAGACTATCCGACATGAAGGTTTCCGGCGGAAAAGTCGTGATGATCACCAGTCCGGTCAAAGTACAGATGACGACCGTGTCGATAAATGGCTCTAACAGACCGACAAAGCCTTCACTGATCGGCTTGTCGGTCGCGACCGCGGAATGCGCGATCGCAGCTGAGCCGATTCCGGCCTCATTTGAAAAGGCGGCGCGCTGAAAGCCAATAATCATAATGCCGAGCACTCCCCCGGTGGCACCTGTAAGAGTGAAGGCGCCGCTGAAAATCATGGAAATGGCACCGGGAAGGCTCGCAGCGTTCATCGCAATAACGACCAAGGCCCCAATAATATAAAGCAGGACCATAAATGGGACGAGGCGGGACGTGACTCGCGCGATCGATTTTATGCCGCCCAAGATGATCAGGGCGACGATCAAAGCGAGGGCTATGCCAACGACCCAACCATAGCCTTGCAATGGTCCAGTTTCGCCGCCGGTTACATGCAAGAGTTGGACATAGGCCTGGTTCGATTGAAACATATTGCCGATGCCGAGACAGCCAATAATGATGCTGATGGCATAAAACATTCCTAAGAATTTGCCGAGTGACGGCCATCCGCGATTGGCGAGGCCTGCGCGCAAATAGTACATCGGGCCACCCGACACCGAGCCATCGGCATTGACCTGTCGATATTTCACGCCAAGCGCACACTCGACAAATTTGGTCGTCATCCCAACCAGGCCAGCGACAATCAGCCAAAAAATAGCACCCGGCCCGCCAATCGAAACGGTGATTGCCACACCGGCGATATTGCCGATCCCAACCGTGCCGGATATCGCCGCGGTGAGGGCTTGAAAGTGCGTGATTTCTCCATCGCTTGCGGGGCTGGCATATTTGCCGCGAACCACGTTCACTGCATGCCCAAACCCGCGCACGTTGATGAAACCAAGATAGACCGTGAAAAAGCAGGCGCCAAAGATAAGCCAACAGACAATCAGCGGCACGTCCGAGCCAGCAATCGTAACATCATAGAAAATGAAACTTGAGACGGCGTCTGTGATCGGCTGGACAAGTTGGTCGATGATCGTGTCCAGGCTCTGCGTATTCGCCATTCTCGTTTCTCTCTTTCGGCGCGCACCGGCATCGGTGCGGTCGGTCTCAATTCGAACTCAAGACGGAACGAGGACGGGTATTCATAGCGAAAGTCAAATCGCTGCAGCCAGTCGGGGCGACAAACCGCTGTGCCTGCTGCCTAGCGGTGCACGAAGTTTGGCGACACGAAGAGGATCGGCATTTCTTTTTCAATCGCCCGCACGGCCAGTTGTGCCCGATACCGCGTATCTGGGTCCGGATGATCAAACAAGCATCGGATCAGATCCAAACTGCCGGCATCGCTAAAATAGGCCAAAACGGCCAAACCATCTTCGCGCACGGTGGCATCATGATGCTGCAAAGCTGCGCGCGCATGGTCTATGGCTAGAGCAGGCTTGGCGAGCCAGGCGCCGCTGAGCAATTGCAGGGCGCGAAAGTTGGCATGGTGTTTCAACCAATAGATCGCAATCTGCAGCGCCACGATGAGGTTGAGCCGGGCAATTTCCGAGCGGTGCTCTAAATACTGCACCATCCAGTGCCGGTGACTGCGATGGTTGAGCGCCCGCGCAATCTCACCGCGATTGAGGGCCCGCTTAGATAACCAAGAGGCGCAAAACAAGTCCATGATCAATGCCCGGGCTGGCTGCATTACAAGTCCTCTAATGCGGTTTTCAGTGCGCCGCCCATGAGGCGGAGCGCTTTGATTTGTTCCGTGAACTTAAGTGATAGGACAGGCATGCAAGTTTTATTAACATCGACAATATAAATCCGCCCATCTTTCAAATCGCGCAGGACATCGACACAGCCAAAGTCCAGTCCTATGTCGTGGCAAAACTCGGCGATGAGCGACTGTTCTTGCTCGGAAAAGACATTCTCCGCGCGGCGTACATCTGTATGTAGGTAGCTAGTGCCGAACCGACCTTCGAGCGTCTTATATTTATGGAACACCACGGGTATCGCGCCTTTTACGATACTTGTACGCAAGTCTTCGCTACGCTCACCATCAGTCGCGGTCTCGATCAAACATTGATAAACCGATCCTTCGGAGATTTCGTGCGGCGAGATCGGACAGGCGACAATCTGACCATCATGCGTGCCATTTGCGTCTGATTTGCAGACGGCAAGTCCTTCATAGGTCAGTGGGTCTACTGCCAATGAATATCCGAACACGCGCTCGAATACATGCGCAACATGGGTTTTGGAGATATCTTCCACGCGATCATTGAGCGCGCGCTGGCGTTGATCGGGGGTAAGTTGCCGCGCAGCGCGGCTATAGGTTTCGTCCTCAAACACGAATACTCGATCGGCCTTGTTGATATCGGAGACAATTTGAATGTCGCCGACCTGCGTCGCCAACCAAATATTATACCAAGGCGGGGCGTTATCCGGGAAGAAGGCTATAGATTTGCGTTTTCGATCACGTTTGAAAACTCGCATAGCCCCGACACTTACCAAATACGTATAGAGTTGAAGCGCCGCGAAAAGGCTTTTGAAAAAGGATCGATCCAAGGACACACGCACCCGCGGTTGCGGGACATATAATTGGCTCCCCTTAATGCGCAGTCCCCGCACGTATTCGAACGATCGAGAGACGGAAGCGAATGCTGGAAACTGGGCCATGGCAGGATCGCGCCTTGTGAATTGCTTACCTGAAACACTAACGCTGTTGGTTCGAGTTTTCCAGCGTTTCAGTTGGCCCGAGCAGTAAACAAAGCGTGTGCGGTGAGTGAGAGCGCCGGATAGGCGCTTCCGGATACCGCCGCCCTGAGGTGGGCGGGTGCGACGCGACTTCGTGGTATCAGAGTTGGGTCATAATTCAGTGCTACTTCAGCGCGTTGATGAGGCCACGGTTTTCTTGCAAGGCGCGTCGAACGACATCATCAGCTGCCGCTTCAATCAGGTCAGCGTCGCAATCGCTGATTCTTAGATTAGTGGGCACATTGGCAATCGCCGTCTTAATTGTCTCGTGCTCGCCTTCTCTCTTCGCGCATGAAGCTGGCCAGGTCTCCAATTCCGCATCGACGTATCGCATTTTGATGATGACAATTTCTATTCCCGCCTCGTTTGCCATCCGCTGGATGGCTACTTCTCGGTAGGCCTTAGCTCGCTGATTGACGAGCTCGACAACCCGGCCCGGATCCGAAGTCCAAAGCTTGAGATTGCGCTGCGACATCATTTGTTCAGGAGCCGTAGTACGGCCGGCATCGACCGAAAATACCACGAGACGCCGGGCAACTGCGCCATCGAGTTTTGCGCGCAGGGCATAATCTTCAATCGTCTCGACGCCGGAATTGTCGAGAATGCCGCCGTCACCGAGGTGCCAATACGCCGTATCGTGACCAGCGCATGTTTCTGTCGCTTGTATAGAGGCCGGCCCCAATAGCGGCGGAAAACCTGCCGAGATCGCAACGGCGAGAGCAACGGGGAAGTCAGCGGGTGTCGCGCGGGTGCAGCCAGGAAGAGAGAAGGAGGCAGTCCGAAGTGCCAGCTCTGTGAACTGGAGAACATCACTTTCCTCTTCGGGAATGGGAGCGTTCGCAAACACAAACCGACGAGCATCATCGTAACGAGCGCCATTTATAAGTAGGACTGGCGTCTTGGGTAGGTCTTCAAAGGTCGCGCCACCAATAAATTGTGTATCCAGAACATCTTGGAGCGACGAAAGGCGCCGGGTTGGGCTTGTGATTCGGTTGGGTTTTTGGACCTGCCGATAGGTCATGCTGCCCAAGAAGTCGAAGCGCATGGCTTGCTTGAAGGCTGTAAAATCTTCCGGTTTGTTCAGCGAATAATAGGCAGCCGGAAATCCGCCGCCCGAGACGCTCGAAAGATATGTCGTGCGCTGAAGCACACCTTCTTCGGCCAGGATTTCGAGCGCTGCTGCGCCAAAGACTGAAGCGCGAGAGCCTCCGCCTGATAAAGCAATGCCGATGAGGTCCGAGCCGTCAGTTGTTGGCAGGCAATCGGTGCAAGGCGCATCCGCTTGTGGATCAAACGTATAGTGAATTCGGTCTTGCATGAAGAACGCGCAACCCGCGAGAAGCAAAGGAAAAGCTATTATCAGTGAAATGGCTCGAATCATGATGCCCCCAATGATGCACACCACGAGACCCTATCGATAGTCAGGCAATTCTCAAGGCGCGATCACGATCGGCTGCGACGGAAGCGGGAATACGCATTGCGTCTGCTTTTGGTCATGAGGAGGCGTTAGCGGTTAGTTTCAATTGAGGTTACCTCTGAGACGCTCACTCGCTTACGTCTTCGGCTTTTTGCATTTATGGGGGGCAACTCGTCTATCGCCAGACCGTGATGATTCGTTATAGTTTGAGTTCCGACACGTTCCGAAAATCGCCCAGTGTTCCTTTGACAAATGAATTAAACGAAATTGAATGTCGGTTGCTTTTGGTTGAGTTGGGCTCAACGAGATGCTGAAGATCAGACGCGAACAAAATAAGATCGCCTTGGGCAGGAGACACTACGCGATAGGGTGCGTTGTAGATGTTCGTTTTTTCGCTTTCTGGTTTTAATTGGATTTGTTGGTAAATTCGGTGCCGATCGAAAATCATATTCGCGGCAGGTGATTGCAGCGGCGCATAATACAACGATCCTGACGCTATTGAATTAGAATGTGTATGACCATGCATTCCAACACCCGGTTGATTGATGAGAGACCAAGACTGGGCCACGTACAAGGTCTGAGAAATCCCGATAACTTCCTTTGCGTAGGTATCTAGTGCGGCCTGAACTGCTGCGGCTATGGAGGCGAGTTCAGGTTTATTGAATATATATAAGTCTTCCGAGATTAGGTTCGTCTGATTTCGAACCATCTTCAGTTCTTGGATCAACCGGATTTGATCTTCGCTGATCGCAGAGCTGATATTTGTCCGAAACACTGGCTCCGCAAAAAGCGGCTCCACTTTATACTCGATATTACTCATGATTTTCCCTCTCCCTACCCTAATAGTAATGGATAATTGAGCTGCCGCAACGCCTCCGGTTGCAGCTACTACCAAAAAAGGGTGAGTGCGTCTTACGGTGAAAAGGTCCGTTGGATTATGCCATGAAATCCGTCATCGTGCGGTTAAACCTAACGATCACCTAAACAGCCTTTTAGGCGGTGCGTATATGTCCAATGACGCCGGAAGCAGACATCGGATTCGGGTCAAAAAAGATATTCTGTATATGGATTTAGACCAAGTGGGTATTGATCACCTCCAAAAGCGCCTCTGGAAAAGCATAGGCGGTGAAAATTCCGCCCTGAGGAGACTTAGCAAATGGTACCTTGAGACGGTTCGCCTCCGATTCTGCATTTGCAAGCCATTCCGGCGTCGTCTCACTTCCCGCCAAGACCACCGACGGGACATTGAGGAAGCGCCCTCTATCAGTCGCATTGATAGCTTGACTGAGGTCAAGGATCGATGAACCGAACCTTCAATGAAATGGGTCACACCAAGCTTCTCGGCCAACTCTGGAAGCGTCAGAGATAAACCTGAGAGCGCTTCCACAGATGTTTGTCCGGCCAGCGCCAATCCGCTTAACCCGCCAAGGCGCGAGGAGAGTTCTTCGATTGCCGCTTCTCCGAGAAAGAGATCGCCGCCTACTTCGTCGATCTGCTTGAACGGAAGGATCGCCAGTCCGCTCCGCTCGCGCAAACGAGAAAGGCCAGTCCATCCCTGCCAGGCTTGCTCGAAAGCTTGGTGGCGCTCGTCTAACCCTCTCCTGCTCATTGCAGACAGCAGACGCTGCGTGGGAATTCGCAGGCGGTTTTCGATCTGACTACGCTGGCTCGCGAGCCATTGGGTGAGGTCGTCACCCAAGTCGATATTCGCGAGCAACGGCTTTCCGGTTAGTTCAAGCAGAAGCTCGGTTGCGAGGACATCATCGCCCTCTCTTAATGCTGTTTCCAGCGATTGAAGGTCGGTGCGGATCAAATACGGTTTTACCGTGAGTTCAGTGTTGGAAACGTCCAGAATATCCAATCCCGATCCCTGAAGTTCGCGTTTGAGATCATGTAGGCATTGCCGCAGACTGGCACGCGCCTGTGGCTTGAATCGGCCCGCCCATATCAGCTTGCTGACCAGATCCCGGCTTAGGCTCTGCCCTGGATTGATACTCAGCATCGCCAGAATAGCTCTCGCGCGGCGGTTGGAAATGTCAATTGGTATGTCGGATTGGGTTACGACCTGGAATGAACCAAAGAGCGAAACGTGGACGAGGACTTCGAGGTCTTCATTTAGCGGCAATCCAGTTCTCCCAAAACGCTCAGTTGAGCTAGGCCTTACGGACCGAATTATCGCCCGGCAAGCAAAATGTGGTTTCAAATCATTCGGCTACCACCGTATCGAGTGCAGCCGGAGTCTCGGGCGCAGACCAACATAGTGTCGTTTCCAGGATGACCGATTGAAACTGCTCGCGAAGCGTCGGAGCTAATGTCTCCTAATGCTCGCGTTTCAGAACTTACGAGCGGCTGCTCTGGAGCGAGTTTAAGACTCCAGCAGACGTTTTAGATCAGCAATTTTGACCCAGAGCGAACTATCGACGGAGTTCTGGATTCGGCGTGTGAGGCAACGATCCATAGTATCGAAAATACTCCACAACTTGGTCTCCTAATTTGTCGTATGGTTCGTCGGCCAAAAGCGGGTTTTCATAGTTCCGCATCTGTTCGATAATTGCGCGCGTTTCAGCAATTTTCTCTACCGAGAAAACCGACGGATCGAGAAGCCTCTCCTCTATGTAAAGAAGTAGTATTTCAAAACCTTGATCCCAATTGCCATTTCCGTTTCGTATTGCGTCATCACGAAACTTCTCAACTGAACGCAACAACTCCCCCTGGACTGTTGAGGCTTGGCCAGAAGGAGGCACGAACTCATGCTAAATGTGCTTAGCTTCTTTCAGAAACTGCATTCAATCTCGCCTCGTCCAATTTCACAGTACTAAATCACTACGAGTGATGGGTCCATAGTTACGAATACCAATTTCAGGCGCATTGCAATTAGCTGGTGAGCGTCCCATTTAGGGCGGCTTAAGCCGGTCTACTAACGTCCGCTCTGACGCCGAAAGCGGACTTTGAAGATCACGGTGCTAAATGGGGTACATCGCGACCCGAATGTCGCCATACCCTCCCGGATACCACATTATTGATGGTGTTTCAGCACACCAAATAGGGTTGCCTTAGACGACCCATCTGGCCAATCTGCGCATTAATATGTGTTTTTGTTGGGAAAAATGGACTAATTCGGACTGAGCCGGAAAAGCAGTTGGTGCCCAGAAGAGGACTCGAACCTCCACGTCCAAAAGGACACTACGACCTGAACGTAGCGCGTCTACCAATTCCGCCATCTGGGCACAGAATTGCGAACGCGCGTATAGCGGGCAAAGCGTTCAAAGGTCAACGGGGAATAAGTCGAGTTCTGCATTTGCCTTCGCTCCATTGTTCAGCGCTGGTTTTTCGATCTAGAACGACACCCGTAAAGCAATTTAGAAATCGCGCCGAATCCTGCTTACCATCGCGTTATGACAGAAGCGCGTGTTGAACTAGACGACGTTCGGGCTGCAAATCATCACGATATTGCGCGGCACTTCAATGTGCTTGGCTTTCAAGACATCGGGCTGTCCGACCGGATCGAAGACGCGTTTTATATCAGGTTCAATGTCTTCCAGGCCTCAAAGATTGGATTAGTGCCTGTACTTCGAACCTATTCTGCAGATGATGATCTGATCCTTAGCCAGGTGCTCAGCCATCAATTTCCGCCGATTATGGGCATCTCCGCGCTTGCGTCTCCGATCGGAGAACAACTGGTCCGCAATGAAGAAGCAATTGTGCTGACGAGTTTTCGAAAAGCCGCGAATTTACCGCATTAGACGAATCAAACGAATGAGCTGGGCGAGGCAAGTTTCGCCTGCACGGGATAGGTCTGACACAAAATGACGCCTTATGAGCTCACAGAGATCGCTAAACAGCGGGGTTGGATCGTAACTGAACACGATGGCTTACTTTATACCCTCGCGCCGCCCGTCATCCTCGATGCACCGATTGACGCCGAAATCATGAAGCGCAGCGCAGAGATCCTACTGCCGCCAATCAAGCGCGCCTTTCTAGACCAGCTGTCGCAAATTTGGGGTTTGTACGGCGAGCCGAAAATGTTTGACGCGGCTGCGGCCCGTCTTTTGGGGTTGGCGAAGCTTCGTCCGCTCGGCCAAGCCAAGTATGCGGTCTCCCACGCGCTTGCATTAGGGGTCCAGGTGAGAATCAATCCGGCCGATGGCGATGTTGTATTGGTTGCGGAAGAGGGGGCGGACCGTAAGGCGGCTTTAGCGATCCTTTATCCTCTAATGTCTGAAATCCATGTTGGCCTCATTCGAGCCTCAAGTGTCTATTGTGAGACCGAGATGTTCTTAGGCGCGCTTCGTCATGAGTTAGAGCGCCCGCGCGAAACAGCGGCCTAGACCTTCGTTACGAACGACCAGGAAAATGGCGGAGGAGGAGGGTGCCACACCCACTCGTCAGGGGTCGTCACAAGCGCTTACGCATGAGCGCCAAAAGCGCCTAAACCATTGACTATTAGCCGAAGTTGTCGTCAGGATTCGTCACGCCTCGTTTTGCAACTGGTAAGAAAATGGCAAGAAAAACCGCTTGCCACTGGTAAGAATTTTGGCATAGAAAAGGCCCGCAGCGATGCAACGCTGCGAGCCTAAAAAAATATCAACTAAGGTGCAGTTGATGATCGCTTGTACGACGAAGACCGCACCGACTCAAGAGGTGCAACATGGCAACTAACTTACTTTCAGACCGCAAGATCATGTCCGGCGCGAACGGCACGAAGCTTCAAGACGGGCGGGGCCTCGAATTGGACGTTTCAAAAACAGGCAAGCGCTCATGGTTCTTGCGATACTCATTCGGCCCAAAGCGCGCCCGCAAAAAGATTGGCGTTTACCCAGCCTTGAGCAAAGAGGAAGCCCGCGAGACGCGTGATCAATATATGAAGTGGATCGCGGCAGGCATCGATCCTGAAACGCGCACGGCCACGGTCGTGAATATCAATGCCGCCAAATCCAGCGTGCTAACCTTTGGCGAGTTCGTGGATAGCGAAGTGCCGAAAATGACCACCAAGCTGACCAGCCCCAAACACCGCGCTCAGTGGCTTTCCACTCTGCACACATACTGCAAGCCAAACCCGATCTGGAGTATGCCTCTGGCTGACGTGGATCAGGATGCGGTCGCAGAATGCATTGCGCCTCTGTGGCGCACGAAGAATGAAACAATGAGCCGCTTACGGGGGCGCATCAAAAAGGTGATGGATCGCGCCAAGGCGCAGCGCAAGTTCAAGGGCGACAATCCAGCGTCATGGGAATTGATGCAGCACTTTGTCGAGGAGCTGACGCCGCAGGAAAAGGCCCCACGCCATCACCCGGCCATCGAGTATAAGAACGCGCCAGCGTTCTGGCAGAAGCTTAGCGAGCGCGACGGGCCTGCTGCTGACTGTCTGCGCATTGTAATGCTGACCTGCTTGCGGACATCAGAGGCCAAGGGCGCTGACTGGTCAGAGTTCGACTTTGAAAACATGATCTGGACCGTGCCCGGCCCGCGCATGAAATTGAAGAAAGACCATGCCGTGCCGATAACAGAGGCGATGTTTGAAGTGCTGGATTCGATTCCGGGCTCGCGCACCGGCTTTGTCTTCAAGAATCCAGTCAAAGGCAACATCCTGTCAGAGAACGCCATGTTGGCGTTGATCCGGCGAATGCGTGGGGACGCGATCAATGAGGCTGGCGACCGCATTACAACGCACGGCATGCGCTCAACGTTCACTGACTGGCTCGGTGACTGCACTGAATATGATGAATTGCTTGCAGAGGCGCAGCTAGATCACGCCAAGGGGAAGGTGACGCGCGCTTATCGCCGTGAAAGCGCTGTCGAGCGCCGCCGTGAGATGATGGAAGCCTATGGGCAGTATATCACAGGCAAGTGTGAGATGAGCGCCCTGCCGTCAAACGTTCACCGACTCGCCGGCTAGGACCTGTTGCATATCATTTTGAGAGGCGGTCTTCGGGCCGCCTTTTCTTTTGCGGGGCGCTAAAACATTACAAGTCCGTAAGGTTCGAGACCGGCTGTAAATAGCCCAACTATTAGCGTTTGTGATCACCCCCTTTTGTCACCGACGATCTGGCGATTTTTGCTTGATCAACTTTGGCGTATAGACGCAGTATATACTTGTAAATATTATGTTTTTATCTGATTTATGGGTTGCAAAGCCCTAGCGACAGATGCCAGCTTCTGACCACTGAAGAGAACAAGAGGAAAGCAAAGTGAGTGCTGAGCCGATCACCGAAAACACCGCTGAGGAAGAAATTTCAGCGCCAATGCCAGACCTGTTGACGGCCATTACCGTCGCTCGCCGCTCTGGCCTGTCACGCTCAACCATTGATCGAGCTATTCATAGCGGGGAACTGCCAGCCCGACGACGCGGCAGCCTCATGCTTGTGAAACGCGAAGACTATCAACATTGGGTTGATAACATCGGTGAGCCAGTCGTGCCCGCCACATAAAGAAACCGCGCCGAGACTTGGACAATCTCAACGCGGCGCTCTTTTACCGGCCCGGTACGACTCAGGCCGAAAACCCACACAACGAAAGCCATGAAAACTCTCATTCGGAACCCTCGCAGGAACCACATTTCGGAGACTTGTATCTTATGTCTTTCACACTGCCCGTCAACGCTACAGCCCCACCAAATCTGGTGTGCATGAGCGTTCTGGCGCGCTACTCGACACAATATCTTGTAATGGATCGATGCTGCGGCTTCGTATTCGAGCAATTCGACTGTTTCGAGTTCATCAGTCAGCTCAACAGCCTGACCATTCTCGACGCCTTTGACGACTTTGAAGCGGCCCGCGCCACGTTCGAGCTTATTCACGAACGCGAGCCTGATCTGATCACGCTGAAACGTCGGCCTGTCCCATTCGATAACGTTGAAACGGTCTCGGTTCGCGACCACTGCGAGGCCTATCATGGCTAAGCGCGTCATTCCCCCTGCAAACTTGAACGCTGTCGATGCTATGGCGTGGATTCGTGATGCCGGTTGTCTCGTCGCATTGGGTCACCCGACTGAACGCCGCTATTTGTGGAAGCTGGAAAACTTCGAGACCAAAACGTCAGCGACTCTGCGTTGGGTCTGGAAAGGGCGGGGCTGTTTTCGCTACGGCTTTCGCCTGCCGCCTCATATCGCCGTCATCGACGTTGACGGCGAGGGCGCTGCTGAGCGGTGGCGCGCGATGCAGGCCAAGTATCGCATTCAGAACACGCGCATCGTTCGCACGCCAAGCGGCGGCCTTCACGTTTATCTCTTTCGGGAGCCTGACGCGCCGATTCGTCATGGCGTTGACGTGCTGCCTGAGTTCGGCGCGGTCGATGTGTTCACGAACAAAAGCACGTTGATCACTGGACCGGGCTCAGGGCGCCGTGCCAGCGCCAAGAAGTGCGCAGGCGTCTATCGTTGGGTCACACCGCAGAAAGATTTGGCCTTTGTCACACCGTCGCTCGCAGAGGCATTGAAACCGCCGCCTGTGCCGGAGATCGAATATGCGCCAGCGCGGCCTTTTGAGGGTGAGATCGCAATTTATGCTCAGCGTGCGCTCGATGCGGAATGCGAGGCCGTCGCCAATTCAGGCGTCCATGGCCGCACCAATCAGCTTTTCGCGTCGTCGTGTGCCCTTGGTAATCACGTTGGCGGCGGCGGCCTACCAGAGGGCCACGTAAAGCGTGAGCTTTTCAATGCTGCCGTGGCATGCGGTCTCGTGGCCAACAAGGGCGCTATCTACGTTCAGACCCAGATTCGCAATGGCATTGCCAAGGGCCGTCAAACGCCCCGCGCTGCAAGCCGTCAGATGGTTGGGGGCGCTCGTGGCTGATTGTATGACCCCGCCGCCTCACGTCACTGATATGCCGCTTGGTGTGTATGATGAGGGTGCGCGCATCGGCGCAGAGGTCTCGCCAAATATCGTGACTGAGCGCGGCGAAGAATTGCGCGCCAAATTCAAGGCCATCCATGCTGTTCAACCAGACCTGAACAAGCCTTACCTCATCAAGCGGTGGCTCACGTCTGGCACCATGTCCGTGATCTATGGCCCGTCTCATGTCGGCAAGACTTTCATGGCGCTCGACATGGCAGCGCACATCGCGTGCGGCGTTGATTGGAATGGCTACCGGGTCAAGGCTGGCCGCGTTCTTTATATCGCCTGTGAAGGCGAGGCGGGCATCAGCGAACGTCTGGCAGCGCTGCGGTCCAAATTCCCGACTCTCAACGAGTCTCCGTTTGTATTGTTGCCAACAAAAATTGATCTGTTCAAAGGCATCGACTGTCATGCGCTGGCCTATGCTGCGTCTGAATTCGATCCTGATTTGATCATTGTCGATACCATGAGCCGGGCTATGGGCGATGGTGACGAAAACAAGTCACAGGATATGAATCGCTTTGTGCATTCATGCGAGGTCGTGCGTGACGGCACTGCGGCGCATTTGATGATCATTCACCACAGCGGCAAAGACGTGGCCAAGGGCATGCGCGGCAGCTCAGCGCTCAAGGCAGCCATCGATATTGAACTTGAGATCAATGACGATCGCGAGCTGATGATGCACAAGCAAAGGGACGGAAAAAAGCAGCCGTTTGTCGCGTTCGATCTCAAAGACGTTCATCTTGGCGTTGATGACGATGGTGATGATGCGAATAGCGCCGTGGTCGTAAACCAGACCGCGCCTATCGCGCCGATCAAGCCGAAGCTCACAATAGACAAGCTGACTGGACACGCTCAAGCTGCATGGTGGTCGCTGGATGAGGCTTTGAACAAGCACGGAAAAACGGTCACAGGCAAACGGGACATTCCCGATAATGTCCCGCATGTCCCGTTTGATGACTGGCGGGCCGAATTTTACCAACGCGCATTCGCGCCAGATGTCCCGTCTAACACCAAGAAAAAGACGTTTCAGCGAGCAGTCTCAAAGCTCTCAGAGTCTAAATTGATCAGCATTTTCAACGATGTAGTTTGGACGCGCACCGATGCAAAATAGTATTCAAACTCAAGGCGGGAGATACGGGACACAGGCGGGACACTGGCGGGACATGTCCTGTGGGCAAAATCGGTCGGTACGGCGGGACATAAATAGCTCTCCCCCTTTAGGGGGAGCTTTTTGTCCCGTCCCGTCTGATGCCGAGACAACCTGCTTTTCCGCAACCACAGCCCTGAAACGCAAATCCTGATCCATGCTGATCAGAGATGAATGGAAAGGATTTTGTCGTGACTGACCAATTCGAACTTATCGGCTCTGCCACCATCACCGATCTTGAGGCGGTCCATGCCATCCGCCCGCATCTGTTCAAGCCGTCTGAGCTAGGCTTTCACGAAACCGTTGCCGCAGTCACCGTCAAAGAACACCGCGCCAGCCTGATCGGTGACAAAATTCAGCGCGTGGTAATGCTTGTCTACGCCGTCAGCCTCGACACTGAGACCGGCGCACTCATCGTCAACACAGAAATCAAATCCATGAAGCCAGCGCCCGATTTTTTCCTCTATCGGCACGACGCTATTCACCTCGCGCTGCTGCGCAGCCACATGGCCGCTTATCAGGCTGAATGGTTTCGTGATCACATCGAAATCGTACTCATCAAGGACGCCGCATAATGACCATCGAATTCTCCGTCACCGAAGCCAACAGCGTGAACATTTTCGACGTGGTGCGCGAAGTCAGCCACGTCATCACACCAAACCAGATGTACGTTGAGGAGGCTGTCGAGCGCGCCGAAATCCTGCGCTTCGAGTCAGACGCTTCCGTATGCAGCAGGCTGGCCATCTTGCGCACTTACATCATGCCAGAGCCAGACGGATCGCAACTTGTCCTGTGCCAGCACCTCTCTGACCGCGTGCCGCCAATCCCCAGCGTCACAGCCCGCCTGTGCCCCGTTGATCCAAGCCTCGCCACCACAGAGCAGCAAATCGCAAACGAGGCCCGCCTTGCCGTCATCAAGCACATCAGAGACGACCGACGACGTAGAGCGGGGAAGGGCTAGAAATGACCAATCGGCGCAGTTTCGATTAGGTGGCGTAAGGCGGACGCTCAAACTTGCCGAGTGGTGGCCCGCAACAGTTAGTACCGGGTATAGACTTTTGAGCCGGAACCGGGCTGATAGCATCAGGACAAAACACGGGCTCACCATGAAATACCTCATCGCAACAGTCTTCGCCTTTATAGGCTTCGCCGCAGCGCACGCAGACGCCATCTATCGTTGCGAGGTCGTTGACGTGTCGCAGCTCGAAGCCAATGGCAAACTCGTCAAAACTGATTGGGCTAAGACGATCAAAAGGCTCGATGAGGTTATCATCTTCGACTCGGCATCGGGGCTTTTCAGGTATCAAGGTGAAAGCGGCTCTTACGAATTTGGCGTTTTGCAGCAGGGCTCGAATGCCAACGCCCTGAAAGCCGCCCGCATCAAACAAGGTCTGGCCAGCGCTGTAATGGAAACCATACAAATCCAGACCTTTGCGCAAGGCGAATTCATCTATGTGGCACAGGGCCTAGTGCGCACAGGCAAATGTAAAGCTTTGTAGGCCAGAATATCTGACAACGAATGAATGGCTACAAGAGCAAGGCGTGTTTCTCGGCATCGTCGTCGCATGGCTGATCGGGTTTTACGTGGTGGTCATCGCTCTCGCTGCTTTGTTCAAAACGTTCTGGCAGACCAAGTGGAGCGACCGTAACAAAGCCGCCATCATCACGCTTGCCGTCGTCTCAATATTGCCAGCTCTCTGGATCGCATCTGTCACCCAATGGGCTTTCATGATCGCCTATGGCTTGGCGATCTATGCGGCTTGGACATTTGCTCATGAAGAGCGTGAGTTTCGGGATTAGCATTGGCAAAGTGGGCGATATACGTTGCGACTTCTCTAACTGCACGTTTCGCTTAAAACCAATTGTTCCGCCGAAATGCAGACAATGGTGAATGTAAAGATTGCAATTTTTCAGTTGTTTGTGATTAGTTTTCTGAGTATTTTTGCTGCATGGAAACTAAGTGTGGGGCAGATGAAAAGTTTATTTTACGGAGTATTGATATTCGCTTTTGCCGTGGTCAATCAATCGGCGAATTCTCAGAGCGTTTGTGACACTATATTTGGAAGTTCGGCATGTGAGCCGTTAGACAAAGCGCACGAGAGGGCAGGGAACCCGCTCGATGTCCCGGGCAGAATAACACGAGAAACAGCGGTTGAAACTCTCGGGCCAGTTCTTGGAGAGGCAATTCGTCATTCCAGGGATAATGCTCGAAGTGCCGGAACGAATCCAATTCCAGTTCAAATCAAACAAGCTTTGAGCGTTTATTTCGATCAAGGATTGCTCAATAGAGTTCGATACCGAATTGGTCAGGGGCACGAACTTTCTGTTCAGGCTAACTCAATCCGGTTTGGAGACGCCCAAGGTGTTGCTTTGAAGGACACCATCGTTTTTGCAAACGTAGCCGCGGCTAATGATCTATGGCTTTGGGCGCATGAACTTGGGCACATTCAACAATACGACAAGTGGGGTTTGACCGATTTTTCAAAGCGATACGTTCGTGATAGCGGCGCAGTTGAAAGCGAGGCGAACGATATAGCCAATCGTTTTATGTCTAGCTTCAACTCCGGGCGCTCGCGAACTGGTATCCCATCTAGAAATGGCATTCCCCGTCGACATAGCGTTACGCCACCACCTCCAAGTCTAACTAGGATTTGTCGCTATGGATTAAACTTCGCGTACACAGCGGCTCCGGTTTATGTCGGCCAGCAGTGCTTTGTGCCAGGCTGGGGATATGGAGTCGGGGCCGTTCGTTAAAAAAGCGCCGACTGAGGGGAAAGGTCATCCTCATGCGTAGGTTGATTGAACGGCCTTTGTCATTGGCTACGGAAAGTTGCTGAGTGGATCGTTCAGCTACCATGAACAGAAAGGGCGCCCGAAGCCGCCCAATCCACTTCCGATATTCGCGGCTGAGTTGATAACATTGCAGCGCCAAACAAATCAGCGTGGCAATGCAGGAAACGAGTTCCATTATCTTTCTCCAACGCCCTCGCGTTGAATGTTTCGCTCCTTCATGAGGGCTTTTCCGGACCAACAAAGTTGTTTGGCATACCGTTGAACCAGAAAACGCTAAATGCCCCGCCACCCAATCAAGGGCAGCGGGGCGTATATTGCTGAGCGGCTTAAAACGCAGCCCACAAGCGGCCTATGTGCCAGATGCGGGAAGCCCTAGTAACCACTTTCTGATCATGTGACGAGCCGCGCCTCGAGCATGACCCGATTTTTATTGAGACACTAAATGCGGCGCCCAGGAATCTTGCTATTGTGTGTAGGTCTGAAACCAAAAACGGCGAGCTTTACTTAAAGATGCGGGGAAAAACCTTCGTACGACGCACACTAAAAGGAGAGTGCATCTACTGTCAGAAGCGCTCTAAAGCTCTGACAAAAGAGCATATCATCCCCCGTGGGCTAGGTGGTAATATTACGCTGCGAAGTGCGAGCTGCCCAAAATGCCAAAAAGTTATACACAAATATGAAACGAAGGTTATGCGGGAATGCTTGGGACCCGGGCGCTACAAGCTTGGAATTAGGTCTCGGAGTTCAAAAGATCGCCCCACAACCTTCCCCGCAATCAAAGCAGGATCAAAAGGCGCTGAAACCGTCGATATTCCGCTATCTGAACTTCCGTTCTTTATGTTGATGCCAGTATTCAAAACATGGCCTACGTTACACTCCGTCATCTCCGCAGATCATGAGCCAGCTCCCGAAAATGGAATTATCTTGATTGGTCGCGATATGGACTTGCTTAACGCAAAACTCAAAGAGCATAGCGCTGAGGGGCTAGACCTGAAATTTGATTTGATCGATTTCGGCAGAATGCTTGCTAAGATCGCTTTGGGCTATTGTGTGAAGGAATTTGGGTACGGTCGGTTTATCCCGTTCACCGGCGCATTTGTGACCAACGAACACAACGGCTTCACACAATTGATTTCAAGCTCAGTCTTAAAAACGCCTGCAGCAGAAAATCCGTTTGTGCCCACGCCTGGTTACAATCACAGCATAAGTCATCTGATTAACCGAGGTAAGGTGTATGTGAAGATCGAATTGTTCAGTAATTTGGGTGCACCGGCATATTACGTTCAATCAGGTATCCTTGATAAGGGTAATTGGTACCAAGTGAGCTGGTCCTGAGAGTCAAAAATTCGCGCAAAAAAGGACTCTCACGCATCCAATTTTAAAAACCTCGCACCCAATCAAGGGCGGCGGGGCGTATCTTGGTGAGCGGCTTAAAACGCCCTAAATAGGACGTTCATCGAGCCTTCGTATTGTTCGCAAACGTCGTAATGCTTTGCAAAAGCAAGAGTTTGCCCCATGGTCCTGTCACAATGGACTTGGGGATAGGTATGCTGCTGCGCCGCATCAAGAAACACGTCAAAGATCAAAATTGGTTCGCCGTTGGGCTCGACTTTTTCATCGTCGTCGTTGGTATTTTGATCGCCTTCCAGATCACAAGTTGGAATGACGGGCGCAATGCGCGTCAGCTTGAAACGCAGTACCTGTCTCTTCTGGCCACAGATTTAGAAAAAATCGAAACAAATCTTAGCGCACAGCTGACGTTAGAACAGCGCGTTATCGTGAATGCCAAAATCGCACTTGAAGCGGTTAACAACCGTGAGACCGGCGCGGATCCCGTGGGGATTGGGCAGACGATGATTTCAGTTTTCGGGCGGCGAACCGTGGCGCTCGATAGTCCGGTATTTACCGAAATGAAAAGCGCTGGTCGGCTGACGCTCATCCAAGACGCAGCGCTACGAAATCGGATTATTGCATATTTTGAGGGCCTCAACCGTGGAGCGCGGATTCTGGACAAGAATAACGAGACTTTTGCAGACCCATACACAACCTTTTTGCGCGACAGCGGAATAGGATTTGTGCAATTGCCCGAAGAGACGTGCATCGCCGCTGCCTCGCAGGGCTGCACGACATCAGACTTGGTCGCTTCCGTTTTCGGGTCAGAGCAAACCCACTCATTGAACGGAACGCTGAATTTGCCCGCCGACTCTCGGTTCTGGACGACGGCCCGGTCTCAAATCGTTTGGCGCGGGGCGAGCGCCGCAACAATTCAAGAGCTTCTAACCAATACTCAAGCCATGTTGGTGGACCTTGAGGGCAAAAAATGATCCTCCGACGCATCACGAAACACGTCAAAGACCAGAACTGGTTCGCCGTCGGCATCGACTTTTTCATCGTCGTTGTTGGTGTCTTCATCGGCCTCCAGGTTGCGAACTGGAACGATGCGAGGGGGGAGCGGGCCGATGCGGCGGTCGTGATCGAGCGGCTGGAGCAAGATTTTGAGCAAATCTTGGAGCGTGCGGATCTGTCTTTGACCGCTCACGATCGCAATCTCAACGCCGCAGGACGTCTGATTCTGGGCATCCGAAATCAAGCCTTGGAAGAAGAAACCCTGTTGGAAGATATTGGGGCCGCCAGTAACTTTTCGACCTTTCCTGGGAAATCATCGACGTTCACCCAACTTGTATCCGGCGGCCAGTTGGAACTCATTCGAAGTCAGGACCTGAGACGCGCACTAACGGAATACCACGCCTACAATGATTTTGCTCAAACCCAGTTTGGCGAGACGTTCACAGTGCCTTTGATGGAGGCGAAGCAAACACTCACGGAAGCGATCGTGGTGAGGGTGACCAACATCCCTACAACCGAATTTGGCCAATCCAATCCACCCGAAGACGTTGATCGGAACATGCTTTTGACGAATCCGGTGATGCTGACGCAGCTGCAGGTCTGTTACGAGATTCAAGATAATATTTATGTCGTGACCTCTCGCACCAGAGAACAAATTCTCGCGATATTGGATCAAATTCGAGCTGAGCGGGAAGCGGCGTGATAGGCTGGCGCCTAAGCGTTCAAATTGGGTATTTTGCTTCCAACGGCTGACTCCAGCGGCTTAAACTCGCCCCTCAACGGACTCTGAGCTTAAGCCAATGTCGCGTTTATTTAGCCTGTCGGGGTGTCCTCACTTTTGTCGAATGGTCGTCTCAATCGTTGTGCGTATGGGCCCTCGAAATCCACGCTGTGAAAGCCTCGGTCGCCTTCAGAATCTGACCACATCACCTCAATCAGTTTTTGAGTATCGCGTCCTGGGGCAGTGACCAACTCGTACCGAGCGATGTATCTATAGTCTTCCGAAAATGAGATTTTCAGATTTCGATACCCCCATTCTCCCCAGTTTGGATCGTGGATCGACCTAAGCCGCTCAGTTATTCTATCGATGGCTTCTGCAGATAGCTCAGAATCGACCAATGGATGCTCATTAGTGTTAGGGAGACTGCTTGGCTGTTTCTTCATGCCGTTGGCTCAAATGTGCGGAACATAAAATCTGACACCCTCTGTAACGGCCCCTGCGACGGTAAAAAGCTACTCACACGAAATGGCGCTGTCGACATCAGCATACGCTATCAACGGCCTGATTACGAGCGGCTTAAATTCGCCCCACATCGGACTCTCACGCATCCAATTTCAAAAACCCCGCCACCCAATCAAGGGCAGCGGGGTGATGGCGATCAGGGAAGGCCTTACACCTGATCTGAGATTGCGTCGCCAAAGCCCGCCATGAGGGACGGTGGTTTAGAACCTTGAACATTGGCGACGCCCCGACTCGGCGGAGTCAGGATTGAATTGCCCTGCCGGTCAGCGTTGGGGCGCATACCAAAATCACCTAACCGTAGGATTGGTTCATCGGTTCATTTGATTTCCCGACAGGGCAAACTGAGTGCGCCGCCCACTTCGAAGAATTTAAGGATAGCAGGCGGCGCAGTCCGGCCCGAGGAGACCGGAAACAGGGGCCGAAATTCGGCAACTGGTAAGATACTGGTAAGAAAAACGACGATCAGAGCGAAAAGCCCAATAATGACGGGGAAATATGGAACCATACACAGGAGTCACACCCCCTAACCAAGGCGAACACGGTTGCCAGCCAGACCGGTCATGACACGAGGCCGACGATCAACGCCGACACGCTTTTGGCCGCTCAGCTCAATCAGCGCATAGACCATCGCATCACCATTATCTGGCGACTTGCCCTTGCGGCGAGTGTCACCCGGCACGAAGCTCATCAACTGGTCAAACAGTTCAGTGCTGGTCTCGTGCCCAGCGGGGCGCTTCGGAGCATTCTCATCGGTCGGCCAGTGCGCATACAATTCCTCTGAAAAGCTCACCTCGCCATTCTCAAAGCTGCCGACGATTTTCTCAGCGCGAACCACCTTGCCACGCTTGGCGCACACTTCCTTGACCCGGAAGGCCCGGCGCATCTCTGGCGGTGCCGCAGTGCGAATGGTGTGCTGGCACATGTCAGCGCCAAAGTTGGTTTCGACCACAATGCAATCAGCGTCGAAAAAGCGATAGGCCCAGACCACCATATAGGCCCACTCGGCTGGCGTGCCGTTCAGCGACAGGTCGGCCAAGATGTGAAACTCGTTATGGTAATCGATGCCAGCGACGATGATGCCGGTCTTGTCGCCCTTCACAGTGCCGCCCGGATCAACTGAGACCACGATGCGTTTCATGGCGCTGATGTGCGGCGTCTCTTTCTGACGAGCCTCTGCGATCATGTCAGGCGTCCACAGGCTGTCAGGCAGTGCCAGCAGAAAGTCGCCGTCATAGAACCGCTTGCGTTGCAGCATGCTCATGCGACTCAGCAGGCGCAGATAGTTCTCAGACAAGTGCGGGTTGTCGGTCGGGTTCATCTGGATGGTGGCATAGTCGCCCGGATCATCAACGGAGTGGCCATCAATCGGATTCATGCCAGCGACGAATTCCTGATAAGACCAGTGCGAGGCCGTTTCAGGATTGAGGTCATAGTACATTCTGAGCGCCAGCGGTTTGCCGTTTTCCTTGCCGACATTCTGCGCCAGACGAGACCGCACTTTCTCGACCGTTCCAAAGCTGAGCTGGCTGCACTCGTTCAAATAGATGGTCGCATACTCTGACCCAAGAATCTTGTCGGTGCGCTCATCATCATCGAGACCCTGAAACCACAACTCTGCGCCGTTCGGCAAAACCGCGAACTGGTCATGCTTGTTCACCTTGTAGCTCAATTCCGGGTATGCCATCCGCATGACTTCCGGCAGCGTTTTCATCATAAGCTTGGTGCGGGCGTCGGCATGACGGAAGCGAGCCAAGAGGTGCTGTGAGTTCGGCGCAAGGCTGGCGCGCTTCACAACGGT
The DNA here is from genome assembly GCA_039970335.1 of Henriciella sp. Classification (GTDB taxonomy): domain Bacteria; phylum Pseudomonadota; class Alphaproteobacteria; order Caulobacterales; family Hyphomonadaceae; genus Henriciella. Next base: position 286,474 of record JBDVMC010000021.1, read on the forward strand.
ATGAACGAAGCCAAACGTCTTGCCTGACCGTGAACCACCAAACGCCATGGTGTGCGTCTGTGGCCCACGCAGCAATTGGCGCAGCTCTTCTTGCTTGGCAGTGAGCTTAAAGGTCATCGTCGCCTTCAAGCACTGTGACGATGGCCGCCTTTAATTCCTGCTTGTCTGACAGGCCCAGATCGCGAGCAATGATGTTCGCATTCAGCATGTCAGCAGCGGCCCCGGCAAACTTCTGATTGTAGATGATTGCCTCCGCGCGCGAGGTGACTTCAATAAAATCTTTCTTCTTTCGATACTGCGACCAAGTTTCGAACGAGATTTGCAGAAACAGACACAGCCCTGAAATCGTCATCGCCCGCATCTTTGGCTTAGGCGTCAGGCTGCCTTTTCCTTTGTAGCTGTGGACGGTTGCCTCAATCAATGGATGCTCAGCGACCCATTCGAAGTATTCCTCACAATCGGCCCATAGGGCTTCTGGGTTATCGTATAGGGCAGGGCGTCCATGTGATGCTCTGGCTTTCCAGAATTGGTTACCTTTAGGTGCGGGCATGACTCTTTGTTCCTCTCTAGTGTGAGTGGTTAGTGATGATGGAGATTGAGGTGTGTTTCTCAGGCTTCTGGGCTTGAGGTGTCTTGGTGTAGAGGCTTTGGAGTAACTATCCTATGGCGTTTCAGAGGTATGAAGCTTCGGATCGTTATCGCTGCATTAGGCGTCTGGTCTCTCTGCCTTGAACAGAAAATTCAGGGTTGGAGATAGCTGAATTTTTGTTGGTGGTTGCGATAGAGTATGGGCTAGAAAGTCATAAAAAATGCAGCCAAGAATCGCTCACACATCGCTTTCGCCACCTTAGTTTTTTGTCATAGATTTTCCGACGCGGCAAGCGGTTGATACAAGAGCACCATTTCTTTAAAACTCCGAACAAAAGATCGTCGAGTAAGTTAGGGGGCTATCCAATGAGCTTCTGTCTAGGCTTCGCGCTCTAATCTGGCGACGCGAAGGAGGGCTTCCCAAGCAGCGTCTTGCTCAGCCACCAACTCCGGGTCATCTGGCGTCGAGTATTCGCCTTCCCAAAAATCTACTTCGTCTTCGGGGTGATTGGGTTTCCATTTTCGAGCGCGCCACTTCAAAACGGCCTCACGTTCGGCTGCGGTCATATGCCCGCTCTCGATCAGGTCCCTAATCATGGTTCGCTAGTCTCCTTTCCGATGCATTTCTTCATCGGTATGACATTGAATTAGCGTTGTCGTTATTACGAACGAAACTTCCCAGTACTCCAAGCAATGTGGTCTACGCTGTTTTTGACCTGCTGGCTCTGAGTTCCATATTTCTGTGTGGGGAAATAAATTTCTGGGTGGCCGCGTCGAAGCGGACATTAGAAACGTCAATTTCAAAAATCCGATCAAACGCGCACTCTATTTCTCAAATGACCAAGCAGTTCTTAGATAGCGATTTACGTGCGTTTTCTCTTTTGAAATGTTGATTATGGAACAATCAAATAGTCGAGTGTCGAGAAAGCTACATGTTCTAGTCGGCTACCGGGCTCGGAAGAGTCCAACACATAAGCGAGTGTCAGACTGAGAAAATCATAGAATTCGTTATAAGATTTTGTTGAGTCGCCGCGCCCCTTCGGTATTAGGCTTTTCTCTTGCAATTGAGTGTACAAATCCTCTGGAATCACGAGTGCGATGAGATAGCCCTGCTCAGGAACACCCGGTTCATTTAGCATTGCGAAAAGCGGAATTTCTAAGGACGCGTCTGGGCCGATTGTCTTGATGTCTGAAGCGAAATACGGATAAATCAAAGACGCTGGACTAGAATTACCCGGTGGTTCGAAGACCAAAACATACCCCTCAATTTTTGAAAAGACTGCTAGGTCTATATTTTCTCCAGCTCTTACTACAGCCTTCCCAGCCTCTCCCCCTAATGTCAGCTCCGCAAACTCAATGTTAAAGTTGTTTTTGATATCCGATAATTGTCTTTCAAAATCGTTGGCAAGACCAACAACCGCTTGTCTCGTTGTTTCCGGTGGGAAGTTCTTGACCTTTAGGTTTTCAACATGACTCTGCATCCATTCGATCCGGCTGGATACTCGTTCATAAACTCCATACCCACCTCCAGCTGCTAAGCTTTCACCACATTCTCGGCCAAAACTGACTACACCAACCACAACCGGTTGATCAGTAGCGCTGCGCCCAACTAATGGGCCGCCAGAATCGCCTTGGCAAGAATCCTCACCGCCATTTGAGTGCCCTGCGCACAAGTGCAATTTTGAATTGTGGTCTTTGTAAACTTGTTCGCATGCTTCTTTAGAGACAACAGGTACGATGGCTTGTTGTAGAAACCTCGAACCCGCCCAACCCTCCTCACCGCTGGGAATAAAAGTGAAGCTGGTGAGCCCGGCTAGTGAGGCAAGCGTGCTCCCGAAGCCTGCGACGTAAGCGCGGCTCTTTTCTGGAGTGGGGTCTGTTTCGGCCGAAAACGATAAGTTTGCAGAATATGTAAGGTTAGCATTCTTGAGCTTTATTAGAGCCAAATCGTTGAAGGAACTCGATGTGGATTCTATCGGTTGGTATTCCGCGTGAACGATAATGTCCTCGATTTCCAGCACGGCGGATTTTTTTTCGCTGGCCAGATCATCAGTGTTCGCGACTATAGATAGCTCACCCCATATGTTATGGGTCCATAGGCCTGACTCATCTTTCGCTGGCCAAGTATGAATTCCGAGCGAGGGCCACTCCGAATAATCGCTAGATACCACACAATGGGCAGCAGTTAAAATCCACTCTTCGGTTAACGCGGTTCCACCACAAAACGTAGCTGGATCACCGGTGATCGGATGTTCCCCACGGATGGATACGATAAACGGCCATTCCTCAATCGTAGTAAGTCGTCCACCCACAACTCGCGGCATACTTCTAACTCCAGATACGGAAGGGCTAGAAGTTGTTAACTCATTCGATTTTTGCGTTGAGTTGGAAGAAGTTTGCTGCGCGAAGGAATGAAAATGCCCGGTGCATAGTAACGCCACCACCGACATCGATGTTTTTGCGAGATTCCACATATAGCAACGTTGCCTCATTCTCGCTGATCGGTCAAAATTAATTTTCTGGTCGAGATAAAGAGATAGATATCGGCTCAGACGCAGGTCTTCAGCCCGCCAAATTCACGCTCACTCATGCTGCAACTGAATCGAAGTTCTCTTTGAATGAGCGACAATTTTGTAGAGGTTTTTGCCCACTGAGCTGCTCAGAGGGCGCGCGAAAACAACGGTTGTAAGTCAGCGAAGCGAGACCTTTGCTAAAGTCCGCTTCTGACCAAAAACGGAGGTCCGCTCCCGGCGTCAAAGCAGACATAGGTGAACGTCTTAAAACGCCCTAAAAAAAGAAGGGGCCGCCCTGTTAGTGCGCGTTTCAACTTGCTTTCAGTCAATAAAACGATGATCGTCAAATTTCCATTTCTGATCCGCAGGGATTACCATGTTCACGAACAAACAAATTCTCGATGGGCTGACGGAACTCTGCGCGAGGCATGGACAAACGATTGAGGAACGTGAGGCTGAGTTGGACTGCGAGGTTGGTGCATTCCGAAAAGCATTGCATCCCCCTGAGAAGTCGCAACTCACTCGGAACCTTCGCGTAATGATTGCCTCGCTTCAGCTCGACGGGGACGATTTCATGGAATTCTGTACAGCGCAAAAGGATAACACTTGAACCAGCATTGCCCGGTTCCACACGAAAAAATGCCCTATACACTCCCACCGCCCGTTGAAGCTTTTCTCGCAAAACGTCCAACGATATGGGCTTTGGTGACTGAGCTCTTAGACCGGCTCTCTAGCCTAGAGGGTTTGAGTGTAGATGCAGGTATGGCTGGCGTATCAATCGGAGAAACCTCGTATCCGCTGTTAAACTGCGAGTTTCGCGAAGCGCGGGTGCTGGCGTTTCGAATCAGCATCACTGACGAGATCGGCATTCGTTTTATGACGGTCGCAGATCGCATGCGGTTTGAATCTCTTTGCGGTAAACGTGAACCTCCACCAGGTACGGCAAAGCATGGAGCAGAGCGCTCAGCCGATCTGGAACGGGGTAAAGAGGCCATGCTCAAATGCGACTGCGCGGATACCCAAGCTCTGGCCGATGCCTTGATCGTCATCACGTCGACGACCCCCATGCGCCGGCTGATCGCGAATCCGACTGACCAGTACATCACCGCACTTCTGAAACAGCTATATGCGGCCCGCGATGCGTATCACTATGAAGTGGTCTCTGAGGAAATTGCCAAAGCCCTGACAGACAAAAATCTAGACCAAACAATGGATTTAGTCGTCAAAATAAGTCCGTGGGCAGATGAAGACGCGCGCAATGTTGCCGATACCAAGTTCGTACTGCTCTATGAGGCGATCTATGAGCACAAGAAGCACCTCTCGAGCGCGGTTCAGCATCTTCTAAGTCTACGATCAGAATTTGAAAAATTTGGAGGTGACGCGCTTGAGAATGTTCAAGAGATCGATGACCTACTTAAGTTCCTGAAAGGCACAACTCACTAGCAAAGCTCGCAATGGCTTTATTCTAACGACCTGCCGGTTGGCCCACTATAGGCCCGCTCGACCTTCGCGACGCGCAACTCATAGTGCGAATACCATTTGTCGATTCCGTTTTTCTGGGCGAGCAAATGCTGTGTCTGTTGCTTCCATGCGAGAATGCTCTCTTCGTCTTTCCAGTAGGAAACCGTAATGCCAAGCTTGTCGGCGCCTCTGGTGGTTTCTATGCCCAGATATCCGGGTTGAGATTCTGCGAGTTCGACCAATGCGCTTCCCATAGCATCATAGCCTTCGTCGCTATATCCTAACGTGCTGGTGAAAATCACCGCGTAATAAGGTGGCTCTGGAGTCTTGGAAAAACCGTCCATAGTCGCGAACGCTCCGTTCTAAAATATGTGTGCATCGGGTTGAGGACCCACTAGAACTCTACCCGGTATCACACACTTGAAGATTCTCGATCAGTTGCCACCCGATTCATGCGATTTCGACAAATACTGGGAACAAACACCTATTCTGGATTATTTAACCACACACGTCAGCGACCTTGCTGGGGTGATTGTAAGTCTCTCAGTGTTGATCATCCGGGTGATCAACCAAGAGTCATATTATGATGAACTATCTATCGCAGGCTTGATGCCAAGAACCCGTTCCGTATTTTTGCGAAGCTTCGCGAGCGCCGCTTTTGGCCGGACAACGATCCGACTGCGCCAAGCGTCATATGTGTCGAGGTTTCGCGCGAGCGCATTACGAAAAGCTGTGTCGCCGCGCATCGCACCGACGTCGCATTCGGTGTCAATGCGGACCTCGCCTGAATCGTCAATAAAAGGACGCAAACTAAAGTAACTCGGAAACGCGACTTCCAAGTTTACAGCAGCTTCCCTCAACTCCGGTAATCGGGCAGCGCCAACTTTGCTCAATTCATAATATTCCGTGATCGACTCGCGCAGAGCAGTATCTTCGAGCTGGCTCAATCGCCCCGTTGAAACCAACTCTTCAACCGCACTCATTGTACCGATTACATTCGGTAATTGGTTCACGCCTGTCGCGATATTACAAAGCTCTTCATCGAGCACTTTAGCTGGATCACGAAAGTAGGCGCTCACAAAAAGCCCTATTCGTTCCTCTACTCCTGGGAGATCGACGCGAGGTGAATTCAGCTCTAACTCCGCTTTCACGATCTCCTCATGCAGTTGAAGCAAAAACGCCTTTTCTGTGCGTTGGGATAGATTCGCGGAATTCCAGTTCGCGACCTGAATACCGATAAACACACCAACTACGACGATGAAGAAATCAATCCCTACCGCAAACCAGTTCTGGTCTTTAACGTGTTTTGTGACGCGACGCAGCAGCATGATTGTCCCCAAGTCCAATTTGGCGAGACCATGGGGCAAACTTCACATTTTGCAAAGCGTTGCAGAATTTGAGCGCGACTAAGTGGGTTCGTTGGGCGTCCGGTTTAGGGCGGCTTAAGTCGCTGAGCTAATGTCTGCTCCCGGCGTCAAAGCGGACATCAGCCGCTATTCTTTACTCTGGAGCTTTCGCACCTGTGCCCGATTTGAATGAGGTCTCTCCAGGAGCCGGCACCAGACTGCACAAGTGACGCGCGAAACTCCAATAAGCGCGGGTCTTCCAAATAGGAACAAGGACTTGGGATGAATTGGGGTATCTGACGACCATTGGTCGATTGCTCGATTGCCTCTGTTAGCGTCCTTGCGATTGTGGGAAGATCAATTGTGTTGTGCGCTATCTCTCTGGCAAGCTGTTCCGCAAAAACAGTATACTGCTGATCTGGATAGGAATCGTCCGCCAGTGTTCCAGGTGATGTCGAGAAAAGCACCGAAACGTTCGTTGGCAAGTTGAGCAAATACGCGTCGTTCCAAGCTCGCCTAAGGTCATTGTTGCGGCAAGTATCCCAAAAAATCACATACTGGTGCTCTGATTGTGAGAGGGCTGAAACGATGTCCTGCAGATAAATTCTTTGTAGCCCTATCGGGTGTTCTTTGTCTTCTTCAGGTATGAAAACATGATCACCCAAGGCATCCATGTTTCCGTGGCCCGTAACATAAATTAGATTAGCTCGGTTTGGACGGGAATTGTCCCCCACCATTGAATCTATACTTTCCAGGATATCCTTTTTCGAAGCATCAACCAGCACGCGCGAGATCGCGGACGACTCCGAGAGTGATGCCGCGATTAGATAAGGATCATCATCGGCAGCTAACAAGTTGTCGTATCCAAAGTCTTCGTAGTCGGACAATCCGATGACGACAGACTCATGAAAGTAGGGAGTGGATTCAGCCCAAGCAAACATCGGCGCGAGAAGCAAAGTCAAGCCAATGAATGTCGCTTTTGTGCTGAACATTGTTCAAACTCACATTCTGGATCGGTTGCACTCTGTTAGAAACAACCTTTCGCCAGTTCTCCAATAATACCTGGCATACGTAATGCCCCAAGCGAGTGTGCGTCAACGTTCGCTTCTGGTTAGGAGCAGACACCGGGCGAGTGGCTGACGTGAGGCGATTTTTAAAACCGCTAAACTCTCTTGCGTTTCCAAAATCCAAATAGACGGTTAGCTAAACTTGGCGAGCCTCTCACTTTAAACCGGGGCTCGTAGAGATAAACTGTTCCGCGGAGAGATTTTCAGCTCGTTCAAAGAAACCAAAATGCTGATTGAACAATCGCATCAGAATTATAATGCGGTTCGGGTGCCCCCAACTCTCCGCTCTTGTCGTAAAGCACCGCAGACCAAGTCGCTCTTTCATATCCATCACGGAAACACTACAAGACATACTTCTGCGAAATAGGGAGGGGGCGCGACCATCAGGATGCCAAAAAAAGTGTTTAGATCAGAGGCCCCGTCAATACAAACAATCTCGCTGCATCAGACACAATCATGAGAGGTGTCGCTGCAATTATCGCCTTGAGCGTGCTAATTTGCGCAGGCTGCATACAAACCCCGAAATCCGATTTGGGGCTTATCGATATGAACATCTCATCGAGCTCACCTGTGCTGGCTGGAAGCTCGCTAGAAATTACAATTGAAGCCAATGCTGAGGGGGACGTGGTTTGGGCCCAAAAGAACGTTTATGGCGATGTTAGTTTGTACCGACCTAAAATGGATGATCTGAACGAGAAAAGTCTGCGGTTGGGGTATGTGGGTGGACTGGCCGAAATCGATGCACCAGAGCAGTTTCTTGGCAATGAGCGCAGCCACCTCTTTGCCATCTTGCTCGGCGGAGACTCCAAACTTGAAGATCAAGCGCTAAAGAGCGCTATTGCAACGGTGAACTGGGCCGAAATCAATGATCCTGCATCACAAGTCCTAAAGGCGAAGATCGGCTCCGAAGATCGCGTGAGTATTGTGGATGTCGACTACAAAACGCTCGATGTTACTATCCCGAAGATCGCCCCCGAAGAGAGAACGTTTCGAGAGCCCCGGCGGGCAGGAATCGCGGTGCGAGGTATGGGCTCTAGGACAACTGAACCCACAGCGCAGCGTCTCAAACCTCAATCCCTTTCACTGAGCAGAAGGTCAGCGGGTATCGGTCAAAAAGTCATTGCTTCAGGTCGAACTACGGTGAATGTGAACAATATTCTGCGGGATCACGAGGCCGCAGATTTTGATGGTTCTCGGGAGCGTTTTGAGCGCATCCTAGAGCGGCCAAGCACGGTTGATGAGTATTTGGACGTCAAAAACAAGCTCGCCTTTCTCTATTATCAAAACGGCTTTTTCTCAAAAGCTGAGACCCTTCTCACAGACTTGATCGATCGAAACGATAAGATATTTGGTCCAAGCGATGTCAATACGCTTGCCGCTCTTAACAATCTTTCGCTGCTATACGTCTCTGAGGGGCGATACGAAGATGCTGAAGCGCTCCTCGATCGGGTCTATGCCGTGGCGAATAAGGATCGGTCCAACTATGCGCCGATTCTCCGCGTTACAGACAACAATCTAGCCATTGTTTACAAGCAGTTAGGGCAATACGAGGCAGCCGCCCCCCTATTGCAAGGGGTTTATGATGACCGTGTGTCGCTCTATGGCGACAAGAATTTCAGAACTCGCGCCGCAGCCAATAATCTTGCAGTCGTCTTGTTACTGCTTGGCAGAATCGAAGCAGCAGAGTCCTTCCTGGTTGACTCATTTGGTGATCTTGAACAATCGCTCGACATTGCTGAAGCCGACGATCTTATTGCGGCGGGAAACTTAGCCACTCTTTTCCTTGAAGCGAAGCAATATGACCGAGCCATGGCATTGTTTCAGAAAGCCATTATTGGCGTTGAAAGCAAAGTGGGTGAAGGCCAAGCTTCCCTTCATCTTGCAGAACTATACTCGAATTATGCAAGAACCCTCGACCAGGCGGGCTATGATCCCAACCTGATCGCCTTCTATCAAAAACGGTCCTTGAATATCATCGAGCGGATTCGAGAGGACCTGCGCCGAGGCGATGCCGGTAATGATACTCTGTTTCTTGATCGCTACCGCAATCTCTATCTCGATTTGCAATTGACCCTCATTAGAGCAAGTCGGTTTGCAGAAGCTGAGAGCGTCGGTCGCCTACTTAAGACGCATGAGTATATTGAGTTCATGCGCGGCGGGATAATACCAGCCGCCGCCACCGCAATCGGTTCAGAGCTTTCTTTGTCAGAGAATGCATGGTCGCAAAAGCTGATGGAATGGTCGGATCGACCCAATCGAATTGCCCGGGAACTATCTGCCCTAAAGGCCAAACAAAGAAGCGGCGCTGTGATGTCTGCCAATGAGCAGACCCTTATTCCTGTACTAGAGGCGCAATACCAAAACACTTATGCCGCCTATAAGCGCGACCTGAACGCCTGGCTGACCGAGGTCAGCGCCATGTCGGATTCGACACAGATCATAGAAGCCAACGCACTTGAGGTGCGGTATCACGATGACTTACAAAATGAGATCGCAGGTATTGGTGACCATGTGGCGGTGCTGCAGATCGTGTCATTCGAACGCAGCCTACACTTCTTTCTGATTACACCGAACGCCTTCAAGCATATTGAGCACCCCATCTCTCGACGCAGCTTGAACCGCATGATCTACGATGCTCGCGAGGCGCTACAACCGGACTCCGTCAAGGGGCAATTCAATCCGCGCTACAAATCGATTTTGAAGCGATTGCATGCCGTCTTCATCGAGCCGATTGAACAAGAGCTTGAAGATGCCGAGATCGAAGTGCTCATGTTGAACCTGCAAGGCGCAATTCGCTACGTACCCTTCGCCGCGATCTACGACGGTGAGCGCTATCTTATGCAGGACTATGACCTCGCCTTATTCACCCCTGCGGCGCGGACGCGGTTTCGTCCATCAGACGGACTCAGGGAGGCCTCCGCCTTTGGTGTGGCCAAAGCCCATCAAGGTTTTTCGCCATTGCCTGGCGTGACCAAAGAACTCGCGACAATAATGGGCACAGATGAAGGGTCAGGGATTTTAGACGGACCAAAATTGCTTGATGAAGCCTTCACAAAAGCAAGCCTGATCGAGCAGCTCGAATCCAAACGTCCAATTGTTCACATTGCCAGTCACTTCTACATGCGACCAGGCAATGATGCTCAATCCTTCTTGCTTCTCGGAGACGGGTCCTATCTGAGCATGGCAGAAATCAACGAAACCGCTGCCTTGCGGTTTACGGGTGTTGAATTGCTGACTTTATCTGCATGTTCGACGGGCTTAAGCTCGCAAGGTGATTATAATATTGACCTTGGCTCGGGCTTAGAGGTTGAGGGCTTTGGCGTGCTCGCGCAGCGCAAAGGAGCCGACGCTGTCATCGCAACCCTGTGGAACGTCGCGGATGAAGCGACATCGCAATTGATGGCTGAAATGTATCGAAATCTTGCTTCAGATGATTTTAGCAAGGCCGGCGCTCTACGCGCAGCGCAAATAAAGCTCCTTGCCGATGAGGCGACAGCCCATCCATATTTTTGGGCGCCTTTCATCTTGATGGGCAATTGGCAGTGAGGAGAAGGCATCGCCTTGGCGATTTTTCTAAATAGCGCAAACGGGTCCGAAAACCGGTCTGTAGCTTTCGCGCCCCCACTCTTGGGAGACAAAGAAATAGCAACGACTGCACGTTACGCTTTAAAGGTGACTAAAGATGCGATCGGAAAACACGTGACAACACTCTTAGTCCATCTCGTCCAAGCGCTCAGTGTTGAGGGCGCCCAATGCATCCGTTTTGAAGAGCTTTATTGGTATCCGCTTTGACGCCGGGAGCAGACATTGCCACCGCCCTTTCGCTCGCGTCAGCGTTGGCGATCGTGGCCTGCCGATTTGCCACGTTTACCATTAGACGGGTGCTCTGGCGCCCGGTTTTGTGGATACAGGCTAGAGTTAGAAAAACGTCGGCCCGTTGGTAGGCCGCCGTTCAAATTTTCAGTGGATATATCCGCTTAGTATTGGTTGGCCATGCGATTGATTTTCGATTGATCCCACCCAGCCTGTTTCATCATCTTAACGGCTTTGGCTTTGTCGTTCTTGAGCATCTGGTGCTGAACGGTGCGGTTCATCGTTTCCTTTGCAAATGGGTTGTTGCCATTGGACTTCGGAATCGTGTCTGTGGTGCCGTTGGTGGTCACAGACGTGTCTTTAACGCACAGGCTGCCAAAGCTGCGGCGGAAATCCTCCTTAATGAAATCCTCGACCGACACCGGCTCACCAGCGTTATCGACAACGATTTCGCCTTGCTGATCATAACAAGTGACTTTACCTTTGTCGTCCTCTTTGATCAGAGCCTTGAGCGTGTTCATGGCAACGAACTTCTGAGTCGGATCAACCACGCCGATCATGGCGCTTTCGATGCGACCCTCATAGCGGAACTTGCTCAGCTCAGATTTCAGTGTGGCATTTTCCGTGCGGGCCTCGTCGCGCTCACCTTCAATCGTTCTGACGCGAGACTTCACCTCGGAATCGATGCGGGCCTGAACATCCTCGTCTGATGTGCCACCGCTTTTGCGCAGGGTTTCATTCTCAGCGGTCAAGCGCGCCACCTCGGCCTCTGCGGCCTCGGCACGGGTGCGCTGTTTGGCCATTGAAGACAGGGCCTTGCTCTGAGCCTTTTTCAGGCCAGAGACTTGCTCATCATGCCATGCCTGCGCTGCCGCGTCTGGCTCATACGTTGAGCCACCAAGCGCGCCGGTTTGGTCAACCTCATCAGCGGCAAGCGTATAGGACTTGTTGGCCGCGATCCAATCAGGGTTGAGGATTTTCTTGCCGTCATCGTCCACAATGGGCGTGCCGTTATCATCCAACAGATATTTGTTCATTTGGGACTCCTTAAGTCGTGTCTGCGTTTGGATTATGCAGGCCGCCTAGCGACCGATTTTATGCGGCGAGGATCACGCCTCGCCGTCATTCTGTTACTCGTCGTCAGGGATGAGACCGAGTTCGTCGTCAGGGTTCAGAGGGTCAAATTCATCATCGCCGAAACCGCCACCAAGCGGGCTTTCTTCCATGATCTCTTTGTCGAGTGCGTCATCGGTTTTTTCGCGGGCAATGATCTCAGCCTTGCGAAGCTGACCGCGCACCTCTGTACGGCCAATATACCCGTCCTGATGCAACCCAGCCAAAAAGCTGATGTCGCCAAGAGTGAGAGGCGCGAAGTGCAGTGCAGAATTGAATCTGAAATTGAACGTTTCGGCGTCTGCGATCTTGCGCCACTCAGCCACGTCACGCACAGCCAGCGTGATGGCTTTAGCAACGTCCCGCATGGCCGTGTGCATCACAGACCCCTCATGCGACTGTAGCAAGCGTTCTGTCTCTGCCGTCAGGCCAGCGCGTGTGGTCGTTTTGAACGCGCGAGCGCCAAGCCCGGCCATTTCTTCTTTCAGATTTTCAAGGCGCTTTTCTTGCGCACTGAATGAGCCAGTCGGCGCAGAGATGAAACCAGCGTCACCACTTCTGAGCAGCCATGGTGATGAAGCGCCCCATCGAATTTCAACCGGATCAACCTCGCCGCCGCCAGACATGTCATTGCCGACAGTGGCCGCATCGAAGTCGTCAGCGCCAAACCAGCCGCCGCCCTCACCAAAGTTGATGTATGGCTGCGGTGTCGCGGCCCACCACATGGAATGCGCATATTCAGCCGATGCCCCCAAATAGGCCTTCGCGGTTCGCGCCAATGGCAGGAAAATCGGCTGCTTATATCTCCAACCGCCAATGGCGTAGAATGGAATCGAGGTCGCCGCCTTGAGGTGGCGAGTGACGTGCGCACGCTCATCAACAAGTGACCAGTCGTGGCCGGTCGAATTGCCTTTGTCGTCTGTGTAGCGCTCGAAGCGCCATGTCTCGGCGAACAAATGCCCAGTATCGTCGTCAAGACCCATGACGACGCGCTGAGTGACCTTTTCATGATTGAACGGGCTGTCATTGTCGGCATCGTCTTCAAGCACGACAAGGCGCAGCGCCCCATCGGTGTGAGCCCAATTGACGAGGCCATTCACAGGGTAATGATAGATGACCGGCAGGCCATTCGCGTTGAGGTTCACCAAAAGGCCGCCGCCACCAAATTTGAGATAGCTGGTCAGAATGTTTGTGACGCCAGTTTCGAAGTCTGAGCCATCCGCGAAAACGGTGTCGAGGATCGGGCGCACTGTGTCGCCAGTCACTTCCGGCTCACGCGAGAACGCCCGGCCTGACGCCATAACGACTTGGTGGCCGCATACCTCTGGATAGCGAGCGCGGCTGATGTAGCAGTTCGCCTCACGCATCGCCTCTGAATAGACAAAGACGCTGGCACGCTCTGGTGAGACGCCGCCGCTCAGCATGGCGCTTGGCACCGTCAGGAGGTTCATTTCAAGAGCGTGCTCTTTCACGCATTCTTCGCCCTCAAATGACACCTCAAGGAAGCGATGCGTTTTGAGATACTTGGAATAGATCGGGTTATTATGAGATAAATCTTCTGGGTTGATCATCATGACAGGACTCCATGCAGCAGCTCGGAGCGTCCGGCGCTGGCAGCGAAATACGATTTTTGGGGAAGGGGGCGCGCATTGCTGATCAGTGACAAACGCTCATTGGCGCTGTCGTAAGCAATTTCGAATGTCGCGCCCTGAACGCTCATAGGTGCCCCCGCCTTACGGTTCTAAAGGGCACAGCCGCCTAACTGGCTCAGCCCCGATGGGCGATGAGAATCAGTTGTCGCGCCTTACGACAATGAATAATTTGCATACATATCAGGTATATACCGGCGCTTTTGAGGCGTGAGACAAAGCCAATCAGGAGCCACACCCCCCAGAATTCTAGCGGTCGAAAAAAAATCACGTGGTAAGATTTTTTGCATTTTTGGTAAGAAATATCCAAAATATGCAATGAAAACAACCTGCTATGGCGGAGGAGGAGGGATTCGAACCCCCGGAACGCTTGCACGCTCAACAGTTTTCAAGACTGCCGCATTCAACCACTCTGCCACTCCTCCGCAGCAGGTGGGTTCCTTTCCAACAGTCCGCACAAGATTGCAAGGCCTGTCATGAAATTGCCTGCATTCGGCCTGTTTATGGTTAATCAGATCTTTCCGACGGTGCGTGCAAGTTTCTCTTTGTATTCACCATACATGCAGCTTGCTATGGTAAACAGGTCAGCATTGAGGAAGAGCCGAATGCTCTGCCCGCCTTTCACAAGGTGGGAACCGCAGAAAGAGGTAGAAGATGAAGACGTCAGTCTCACGAACGCTATATTTGGCGCTGTCGAGCGCAAGTATTTTAGCGCTGGTTGCAACCGGGTCAGCCCATGCAGATCGCAAGCGTGCCCCCATAGTATATGCAGGATCAGGACAGTCGACGCCGACCCCTGTGGTTGCGCCGAGAACCTCTTCAGGACCCGCGAAAGTCACCGAGCAACGCCGCGTCGAGTTTCGCTATCCGGATCAACCAGACACTTATTATGGACCATCAGGCCCGCGCGCTGCACCTGCTTATGATGACCCGATCGCATTTTCGTCTGCGACCGCCGCGCTGAGCCCTGAAAAAGCACAAACCTATACGGCTGCCAAAGACCCAGCGATTTCTGCCGGTGGATTTGATGCGCGTGCTGCAGCGGCAAGTGTCGCCGCTCCGAAACCCGTTACGCCTGCTCAACCTATTCGCATCGCCGCTGTGCAGACGCAAAATGTCGCCCGCACAGGACAACCGCTCACGTTGAGCCGCGTTCGCGCCAACCAAGACGCCGCTGTAAGCGAAGAAACCGGTCCCGCCAGCATCTATACAGATGGATTCAACGGCCAACCGACCGCGAATGGCGAGATCTTTGATGAAACCGCTATGACCGCCGCGCATCCAAGTTTGCCACTTCCGAGCCTGGTTCAAGTGGTCAACCAAAGTAATAGCCGAGAAGTTGTCGTTCGCGTAAATGATCGTGGGCCTTTTGACGGCAAGCGCATTCTAGAACTTTCACCGCGCGCCGGCTCTGTTCTGGGCATGAATAAGGGCAGCACCGCGAATGTTAAAGTACGGTATCTGGGGCCAGCTCCGGTACAGACAAATGATCAAGGTTACGCCTCAACGCAGGTGAGAGATGAGGCTTTACCGCCTGTCGCCGCACCGGCGCCAACACCTCAGCTTGATACGTTTGCCTATGATGCGCCGCGCGCTACTCAGCAAACACCGATATCGCTCATGAATGTTTCTGCACCGATTGCGGCAGGGAATGTCTACATCCAAGCGGGTTCTTTTGCCGACATTGCGAATGCGCAAAACCTGACATCTGCTCTAGGGCGCGGTCTTTCGGTGAAAATCGAAGAAGCCCGCGTTAATGGCGGAGACTATTTCCGCGTCATGATCGGACCTTTTCAAAGCAGGGGCGCAGCAGAGGTGCAACGCTCTCAACTCTCGCGCGCGGGCATTGTCGACGGGTTTGTCACCACTCGATAAAGCTTAAACGCCACAAAGATTGACCATCGTCACGAACTAGCCCTTTTTCCGCTGCAGGAAAAAGGGCTGCTTTTTTTGGGGCGAAAGGAAATCGATCATGCAGATTTGGCGCAATATTGCTTTAGGGTTGATCCTAGCGTTTTCACCGCTCGTTGTGACGGCTCAGATCATAGAAACAGATGCTGATTATGCGGTGATTATGGATCACGAAACGGGCGAGATCTTATGGTCCAAGGACGGTGATGTGCCGATGGTGCCCGCCTCTATGACCAAGATGATGACGGCCTATTTTGTCTTTGACCTCATCACTGAAGGAGAGCTCACCCTCGATACTCAAATCGAAGTGAGTGAAGATGCCTGGCGTCGAGGCGGATTTCCATCGGGAACGTCGACTATGGGATTGCGCCCGAAAGAACGCCCAACAGTTCTGGAGCTGTTGCAAGGTATGATTGTCATGTCTGGCAATGATGCTTGTATCGCTCTGGCGCAAGGCGTCGCTGGCTCTGAAGAAGCATTCGCCCGGCAAATGACAGAGCGGGCGCATGAGCTTGGGCTTAGCAGTGTGAATTTCGTCAACACGACCGGGCTGGAAGGCGACGGGCATGTCGTCTCAGCAAACGATCTTGCTCGGCTCGCCAAACTTATCATCGATGATTATCCGCAATACTATCAATGGTATAGTCAGGACTCATATACCTGGGGCGGTTACACTCAGGCGAATCGAAATCCGCTATTGGGAACAATGGATGGCGCAGATGGATTGAAGACGGGCCATCTTGATGTCTCCGGTTACGGGCTGACGGCGTCGGCTGTGCGCGATGGTGACCGCCGGACAATTGTTATAAATGGCCTACCCAGCAAGCAAGCTCGCGCGCAAGAAGCCGAACGTCTCATGCGGATGGCGTTTAGCGCATTTGAAACCCGCACGATTGAAGGCGGCGAAGCGCGAATAGCCGAATTGGACGTTTGGATGGGCGAAGCGCGCAAGGTCGGCGTTCAGCTCGAAAGCTCGACCAATGTGACGGCGCATAAACGCGCGTTCTCTAAAGGTACATCGGAAATCGTGCATGATCGGCTGATTGAGGCGCCGATCAGCATTGGCGATGAAATCGCGACCCTCATCGTAACGATCGAAGGCAAGGATCCGATTGAGCTGCCTTTGCTAGCGACGGAAAATGTTGCACGATTGGGCTTTATGGGCCGAGCCATCGAAGGGCTGAGCCGTATGATGGATGGTGGAGCGTAAAAGCTTGAGTAAAAATGGACGCTTTATCACCCTGGAAGGGGGAGAAGGCACAGGAAAATCGACGCTCATTAAGGGGCTCGCCGAGACGTTGGCGCGGCGCGACATCGAGGTCATCGTGACGCGTGAGCCAGGCGGCACGCCGCTGGCTGAAGAAATCCGTACAATCGCTCTTACCCCGCCAGATGGCGAAGTCTGGTCGCCCCTCGCGCATGCTATGCTGATGAACACATCGCGCGACGATCATTTAAATAAGCTCATTCGACCTTCCCTTGAGCGAGGCTTGTGGGTGCTCTGTGATCGGTTTGCGGATTCGAGCCGAGCCTATCAAAGCATAGACGGGGTCGAGGAAACCACGCTTTTGGCCCTGGAGCGCGCTGTGGTCGCTGATACATCTCCTGACCTGACCCTGGTTTTAGATGCGGATCCAGCCGCGTTAGCAGACCGACGGCAATCGCGTGGAACGCGTGATGTGTTTGAAGACAAGGACATGGACTTTCATACGCGCGTGAGATCCGCCTTCTTGAGGATCGCGGAGAAAGAACCCGAGCGCTGCGTGGTCCTGGATGCCTTGCTGACGCCCGACGAGATCCTAAACCGCGCGGCGGCGTTGATTGAAGCAAGGCTTGGTTGGCCATGAGCGCGGCTTTTCCTCTGGTTGGTCATGAGACCCAAAGCGAACGCTTTTTGAAAGCACGCGCGTCAGGGCGTTTGCACCATGGCTGGATCTTCCAAGGTCCTTCGGGGATCGGAAAGTCGCTCTTTGCAAAGCGCATCGCAGGATTGATGCTTGGGGCGGACAGCCTCGACGCCGACCAAGGCGATAAGACGATGCAACTGATCCTGTCTGGCGGGCACCCCGATCTGAAATGGGTGGAGCGGGGCCTTAATGAAAAAGGCAAGCTCCGCCAAGATATCACCGTCGAACAAATCCGAGAGCTCAATCAGTTCTTCAGCTTGCGACCTGCGCTTTCGGGTTGGCGTGTGGGGGTGATCGATGCGCTCGATGAAATGAACGTGTCTGGTATGAACGCCTTGTTGAAAACGCTAGAAGAGCCGCCGAATAATGCGCTGCTCGTTTTGATCTCGCATGCAACTCAACCGATCCTGCCGACAATTCGTTCCAGATGCCAGGTGCTGCGCCTATATCCACTCTCAGCGGAAAACTCCAAAACGGTCTTAAGTGGACACGACACCAATTTGGAGCTTGCAATGGATCTTGCGCCAGGCCGACCTGGTTACGCGCTTGAGCTCACGCAAACCGCCGGGGCTAAAGCGGTTCAGGCGGCCAGAGCGCTGCTTAGAAATGTCCGAAAACCAGCCGGCGGTATTGTCTCTGCAGCACTGACCTCAACCATGGTCGACAATGGCTCGCTTCAAGCGTTTTCTGATACGTTGCTGGCTTGGGTGGCAGAGAAAGCCGATACAGACGCAGAGCTTAGTGAAACTTGGCTGAAGATGCACCAGGTGCGCGCGACGGCGGACGAGCTTAATCTCACGCCGCTACAAACCGCCAGCAAGCTGTTTTCAGTCTTGCAAGACGGCGTGAAGGCTGTAAGCGCCTGACGCCATGTTTGATACGCACGTAAATCTGCACGCTGAGGCGTATGAGGACGATCTGGACGAGGTTCTTGGTCGCGCTCGAGACGCTGGCGTCACACGAATGCTGGCGATTTGCGAACGGCTCGATAGCTTCCCGCGGGTCAAAGCGATCGCTGACGCGCATCAGGATATTTGGTGTAGTGTCGGTACACATCCCCACCATGCGAAAGATTTCACAGAAACCAAGGCTGAGGAACTTATCGAGCGCGCGGCCGACCCGAAAGTCGTCGCGATCGGTGAGACAGGCTTGGATCTGCATTACGGCTACAGCCCGCAAGATCAGCAAGAAGCCAGTTTTCGCATGCATATCGCGGCGGCGCGCGAGACGGGTCTGCCCCTGATCGTGCATACGCGGGAGGCAGACGATCTTACCGCGACGATCCTTGAAGAGGAGACGGCGCGCGGGGCATTTCCGATATTGCTCCACTGCTACACTGGCGGCGCGGATCTTTGCCAGCGCGGGCTAGCGCTTGGCGCATTCGTCTCTGTTTCCGGAATACTCTCCTTCAAAAGTGCAAAAGACGTCCGCGCCGTGATTCAAGATGTTCCACTCGAACAAGTCATCCTTGAAACGGACTGCCCTTATCTGACGCCGATGCCATATCGCGGTCGACGGAATGAACCGGCCTATCTTCCGCACGTTGCCGATGCGCTAGCAGATCTGCACGGCACAACCCGCGAAGAGGTCGGATCTTTATGCGAGGCGAATGCGCTACGCCTGTTTAAGCGCGTGTCATGACGGATCGAGAGATCAAGTTCACGCTGCTGGGCACAGGGTCATCAGGCGGCGTTCCTCGGGTCGGTGGGGACTGGGGCGCCTGCGATCCGAACGAGCCCAAAAACCGCCGAACGCGATGCTCTGCGATGATTGAGCTCTGGTCGAAAGCGCTCCCAGACGAGCAGACTAACATTCTGATCGATACGTCACCCGATATGCGAGAGCAGCTTTTGAGCGCCGAGGTTAAACGGCTGGATGCAGTGGTCTTTACGCACGATCATGCAGACCAAACGCATGGGATTGACGATATCCGCGCCTTGGCGATCCGCAATCGCGCGCAAGTTGACGCCTTTATGGATGTCCCAACATCCGAGACTCTCGTGACCAAGTTCAATTACGCATTTCAGGGAGCGAACGGTTATCCACCTGTCTACAAGTTGCAGCCTTATTTGACGGCGTATGAATCTTTTACGATCGAGGGTCGCGGCGGCGAGATAGATTTACTGCCGCTCGATCAAGAGCACGGCTACATTCGGTCGCTTGGCTATCGGTTTGGCGACATCGCCTATTGCAACGACCTGAACGATATTCCTGAACCCAGCTTGTCTCTGTTGGAAGGCTTGGACCTGCTGGTGATTGATGCGCTCCGATACACTCCGCACCCGTCGCATGCGAATCTGGAGCAGGCATTAGAGTGGATCGCGCAGCTGAAACCTAAAAAGGCAGTGCTGACCAATCTGCATATAGACCTCGATTATGCGACCCTGGTACGCGAACTGCCGGACGGTGTTGAGCCAGGTTATGATGGCTGGACCTACCAGTCGCCGTTTTAGGCGGGTTCGGTCAGAGCCGTGACCATCTTCCCGACGGCGCCATAATCAGTTTTTCCGGTTCCGAGAACAGGCACTTCATCAACGTGGAAGACCTTTCGCGGCACGGACAACTCTGAAACCCCATGTGACTGACACCAGGCAAGCAGGGCACTTCGATCAGCCTCTTTTGATGTCGAGAGCAATAC
This sequence comes from Henriciella sp., assembly GCA_039970335.1. Lineage (GTDB taxonomy): Bacteria > Pseudomonadota > Alphaproteobacteria > Caulobacterales > Hyphomonadaceae > Henriciella. The sequence goes on from JBDVMC010000021.1 coordinate 306,480, forward strand.
GACTTGTTCGCCCTTTCGCGGGTCGGGAATAGCCGCTGCAGCATGCATATCGTCTGGCCAGATGGCGCTGGCACAATTTTCTACGACCGCGAGCGAAACCATTTCACCCCCGATTTTTGCGAAGCGCTTTACGCGGCCCATAATCCGAATGCAGTCGTCTTCATCGACAACACAGATATCGCCGGTGTCATGCCATCCGTCTTGCGGAGGTTCGATCACACCAGGCGCAGAGGAGCGCATATAGCCCATCATAATATTTGGACCGCGAATGCGGAGTTTGCCGCCTTCTTCAATGCCTTCGACGGGAACCAGTTCATGTTCCATATCAGCCATTAGTCGACCGACGGTGCCGGCCTTGTTGAATTCCATTTGATTCGCTGCGACCACTGGCGAAGCTTCAGTCGCGCCGTAACCCTCTAGAATTTCAATATCGAATTTTTTGCGGACGAAAGCTCGCGTCTCATCGCGAACGCGTTCGGCGCCGCAAACGGCCAAGCGTACAGAATCCATCGCCCCTTCTTTGGCGACACGTGTGTACTGGCCAATGAATGTATCAGTTGCGAGTAAGATTGTTGCACCAGTTTCTTCGATCCGGTTGGCGATTTCTCTCGGCTGAAGCGGGCTCGGATGAAAGATGGCTCGGATGCCCGCAATGAGCGGAAGGACAGCTCCGACCGTAAGTCCGAAACAGTGAAAGGCGGGCAGAGGATTGAAGACACTATCAGTCTTAGGGTCGAGTCCGATATGCGACCGCACCTGCTCGACATTCGCGACTATGTTATGGTGCGATAAGACGACGCCTTTGGGTTCACCCTCGGTACCTGATGTGAAGAGGACGACACCCGGTTTCTTGTGATTTTTCTTTCCGTGAAACATCCCCGGAAACACCGGACCGAGTCCGCCCGCAACCTTGTCCATCAGACCAAGATTTTCGCGGACATCTTCGAGATAGATAAACTCCGCCGTGTCCGCCAGTTCGGCGACGAGAGGTTCTAATCCGCCGAGATCGATAAACTTATGTGCTGTGACAATCTTGGTAATCTTGGCCGCTTTCATCGCAGACTTAATGTTCGCTGAGCCCGCGGTGAAATTCAGCATTGCTGGCAAACGCCCGGAGGCGAGCACAGCGCAGAACGCAATCACCACACCCGTGCCGGTGGGAAGCATAATGCCGACAGTCTCGTCCTTGTTGAACTTTTTGCCTAACGCTGAACCAAGGGCGAAGGATCCTCGCAAGATCGTTTTGTAATCAACTTCTGTGCCGTCGCCGTCGACGATCGCGATGGTCTTTCCACCAAACTCTTTTGCCGCGCGAATGACCGCGGAAAAAATGTCGGTCTTGGCTCGGTTGGCCCGCCATTGAAGCGGCGCAGGGATCGTCGGTTTAGTCATAGTGTATTTCAGCGCTGATTTATGAATCGATTGCAACAAACTGTCACACTTGGTGATCAACGCAAGTCTTAGCACTGCTTTCCGCATTGAAACGCAAGGGAGCTATGCCGCACCAAAGCTTGCAGTTTACGTCGATCCACTCCATTTATTTGGCATGGCCACGCTGATCGACAAAAAGCCTCAATTTAGGCACCCGGAAAAACGCAATCGCCCGGATACTCCGCTATTGCGCAAGCCCGATTGGATTCGAGTGAAAGCTCCGACATCAAAGGGCTACGCTGAAACCCGAGAGATCGTAAAGTCTAAGGGTCTCGTGACCGTCTGCGAAGAAGCAGGGTGTCCCAACATTGGAGAATGTTGGGATAAGAAGCACGCCACTATGATGATCATGGGCGATACGTGCACGCGCGCCTGTTCTTTCTGCAATGTGATCACCGGAAAGCCGGCACCGCTCGAAGCAGATGAACCTGAACGCGTTGCGTTGGCCGTCGCAGAGATGGGACTAGAGCACGTCGTCATCACATCGGTGGACCGCGATGATCTGGAAGATGGCGGCGCGACACATTTTGTTGAAACAATCCGCGCAATCCGCGAAGCTTCTCCTTTGACGACCATTGAGATCCTGACTCCAGATTTCTTGCGCAAAGATGGTTGGGAAGCCGACGTTATCGATGCCAAGCCGGACGTGTTTAATCACAATTTGGAAACTGTGCCGCGCCTGTATCTTTCGATCCGCCCTGGCGCGCGCTACTTCCATTCTTTGCGCTTGCTCGAAAAAGTCAAAGACCGAGACCCTACACAGTTTACCAAGTCTGGCCTGATGGTCGGATTGGGCGAAACCAAAGAAGAGGTCATGCAGGTTATGGACGATATGCGGTCCGCCGGGATCGATTTCTTGACCATCGGCCAATACCTTCAACCTACGCGCAAACACGCCGCCGTTGACCGTTATGTCACCCCGGATGAGTTCGCCGCTTACGAAGAAATAGCGCGATCAAAAGGGTTCTTGATGGTGTCGGCCTCGCCATTGACGCGGTCTAGCTATCACGCCGGCGAAGACTTTGCGCGTTTGCGTGATGCCCGAGCGGCGCAGCTGAGCGCGAATGCCTAGAGTATCTGAACAGGTTCTAATTCCCCACGGCGCAGACGACTTGTATGAATTGGTCCGCGATATTCGGCGCTATCCTGAATTTATTCGTTGGATCACGAATATTTCAGTCGCCGACGAACAGGGCGACGCCACAACGGATTATTCCTGCCTCGGAACAGCCTCGGTTCATTTCAAAGGGTTCGATGAGAAATTTTCGACGCAGGTAACCGGGGACCCGGTTGCGCGATGTATAGATGTGAACCTCGTGAGGGGACCATTTCGGCGCCTGAGGAACCGGTGGCAGTTCGATCCTCGCGAAGACGGAAAGACACGCGTTCATTGTTTTATTGATTACGAGTTTAAGAATCCAGTTCTCACGCTTTTGGCGCGCTCAAACTCTCGTCTTGCGGTTGGAAAAATTATCGATGCTTTTAGGGTAGAAGCCGATCGAAGGTTCGCTTCTCAAAGCGCCTAGCGCCTTCATAAAAACGCCAACTCGGTTAGCGTGGTGAACAAGATTTCACTAGGCGCGTTAATGGGATCCACACACACTCGGCCGACTATCCTTTCAGATCATTTTACTGCGTGTGGGCGTTAAAATCATGAATTCTAATATATGGACCGCGATTGGCGGCGCCTCGATTGCGGCGGCATTTTTGACATCCGCGTCTAATGCTCAGGTGAACGGTGAGTTCTTTGAGAGAACCGAGGTGGAGCCCGTCAGCGAGCAATCAAATCCAAACTATGATCAGAAACCTATTCCACTCGGAAGTTTTCTGTTGCGCCCTGAGGCAGAATTTTCGGCTGGTTTGAGATCAAACACTCTAGCGACACCGAGTAACGAAGTCGAAGATAGCTATGTCGGCTTCACACCAGCGATATCGTTAGACTCCAATTGGCTTCGGCATGCGCTCGGCGCCTATATTCGCGTCGATCACCAGGAATATTCGGACCTGAAAGACGAAAGTCGGACGAATATGAAAATTGAGTTGCGTGGACGCCTTGATCTTGGAGAGCGATCCAGCCTGTCGATTGATTTTTCCGGTGCTGATGAGACCGAAGATAGAGCGGACCTCTCAAATATAACCGATTCAATTGAACCTAATGAATATACAACAGCGAGCGGAAGCATTGGGTTTGATCACCAAGCCGGACGTCTGCAATTGCAAACGAAATTGGGACTAGCGTCCTACGATTACGACGACACCGAACTGGTAGGCGACTTGTTTCAGGATCAGGATTTTCGAGACCGGGATGAGCTGATGGCCTCTGCTCGCGTCGCTTATGCAATGAATCGAGCGACGGCGATCTATGCGCAAGCTGAGCATACCGAGGCAGATTATACGCCGTCTGGCTTCTTTAACGCGTTCAATCGAGACCATTCAGGTACGGTACTACTCGTCGGGACAGATTTCGAACTCGGGAAGTCTGTGCGCGGCGATATCGGTGTCGGCTACCAATACTATACGTATGACGATGCAAGCTTTGAGGATATCAGCGATGTCGCCTTTGCCGGTCATCTTGATTGGATGTTGGCATCGCGCACCACACTTTCCGCTGAAGCGGCGCGTGCGGTGATCGACCCAGGCCTAGCGCTTTCAAATGCGGCGATTGAAACCGGCGCGAGCCTCCGTTTGGAGCAGGGGCTAACGCCCAAACTGTTTTTGACTGGTGAGGCGGGTTTCACGCAATATGCGTTTGAAACCATCGAACGCGATGATGACCGGGTTGATTTACGGGTTGGCGCGAACTGGAAGCTAAACCCAAACATATGGATCGAAGGCGGCTATGAAGTGATCGACCACACGTCGGATGTGCGGCCGTTCACCGATAATCGCATGCTTCTAAAAATGCGGATCTTTCCTTAGCGAAGCCGCTCATCTGCCGCGATCGTCGAGGCGATGAAGCCACCTCCTAAGATGCGGGTCGATCCAGCCGCGTCATACAGAACGCTGGCTTGTCCGCGGGCAACACCTTCTTCTGGTGCCTCGAACCACACGGCGGGTGCACCATCATGGAACCCAAGATGTCCGCGCGCTGGTTCGCGCGTCGACCGCACGCGGATCAATGCAGTTTCGCCGCGCTCACAGGCCTCTTCAAGCGTGCCGTCTCCGAGCCAGTTCAGCTCTTCCATCGTCAGGCCCGAAGTGAGTAGTGCTTCGCGCGGCCCGACAATAACTTGCCGCGCTCTGGCATCAATCTTCACCACGTAGAGTGGATCTCCCAAAGCGACTCCCAGGCCTCGTCTTTGACCAATCGTGTAGTGAATAACGCCTTCGTGCTGCCCGAGAACACGGCCATCGAGATGTACGATATCGCCGCCGCGTCCGGAACCCGGCCGCAGTTTTTCGACGACCGCCGCATATGATCCTTCCGGGACAAAGCAGATGTCTTGGCTGTCAGGTTTAGCTGCAACCGGAAGCTCAAAATGATCGGCAAGGGCGCGCACATCCGTTTTGGGCAGGTCGCCGAGCGGAAAGCGCACATATTCGAGTTGTTCAGATGTCGTCGCGAACAAGAAGTAAGACTGATCCCGGCTAGCATCTGCCGCGCGGTGGAGCTCTGGCTGATCATCTCCTTCCGTGCGTCGAATATAGTGCCCCGTCGCCAAACAATCCGCACCGAGATCTTTCGCCGTCCGCAGCAGGTCAGAGAATTTCACGGTTTGATTGCAACGGATACAAGGGATCGGCGTCGCGCCTGACAGGTACGTGTCAGCGAAATCCTCCATCACCTGTTCTTTGAAACGACTTTCATAATCCAGGACATAGTGCGGAACCCCAATCTGATCGGCCACATTCCGAGCGTCATGGATGTCTTGCCCTGCACAGCACGCGCCTTTTTTCTCGATCGCGGCGCCATGATCATAAAGCTGCAGCGTAATCCCGATTACGTCGTACCCTTGCGCCGCCAGAAGCGCCGCCACGACCGACGAGTCCACACCGCCAGACATGGCTGCGACGACACGCGTTTCAGATGGAGGTTTCGCAAAGCCGAGTGCGTTCAACGCACCGGGTGCTGGATCGGGTTCGCGCGCGGTTAGCGCAGCTAAGTCTGTCATAACATGCTCCAAACGGGTTCAAGGCCCGTAGCAGATGGGTTTCGCGCCTATATAGGCGTCTTCTGACAAAACGCTATCGATGTTTTCAGGCGCTGCTTAAGCGGTGAAAAATGGCCGGTCGCCCGCGACGGTGACGCGCTCCATTATCCGGACGTTCGGGAAATAGTCGCTCGCCGCATAGTGTTGGCAGGCGCGATTGTCCCAGAACGCAAGAGATCCTGGCGCCCAACGGAACCGGCATTGATACTCTGGAAGCCATGCACGGCGGTACAAAAAGGCGAGCAACTCGTCGCTCTCTTCTTTGTCCATGCCAACGATATGATCGGTGAAAGCCACATTCACATAAAGCCCGCGCTCCCCTGTTTCAGGATGGGTACGGATTACCGGATGCTCTTGCGGTGGGAATTTTTCGTGGAGCGCTGAAGCGTCTTTGTTCAGGCGCCGCGAGAACACACGCGCGATATCGTGCATCGCCGTCATCTTGCAAAGGCGCTCTTTGAGATCTTCTTCAAGGTCGTCATAGGCCATGACCATATTCGAGAAGAGCGTATCGCCTCCGATTTCCGGTAGCTCGATAGCCCGCAAGATTGATCCGAGAGAAGGTTCAGCGCGCCAGGTGACGTCTGAATGCCAATTATTCTCTTGTCCTTTAGAATTGGGGCCATGAGCGATGCGCAGAACTTCTGGATCCGGTTGGCCCTTTGGCGTCGCCGGATGGATTTCCAAATCGCCAAACTGGTTCGCAAACTCCATGTGCTTTTCGCGGGTCAGCTCATGTTGATCGCGGAAGAAGACGACCTTGTATTTCAACAATGCCGAGCGGACTTCGTGCACCAAGGTTGAATCGAAGTTCGATAGATCCGCTCCAATCAGTTCCGCACCGATTGCGGGTGAAAGTACGTTTGGTTCGAACCGCGTGAATTCTGTATTGGCATCGTAGGCCATGCTTCCTCCAATTTTTTTGGAGCCTAGCACAGCCTTTGTGTTGTCCCTAGGTGCGCAGTCTAAATTTGCGCGCGGATCATATTCAGTGCGGCTTCGACCGTCGCCATTCGGACGTCGTATCGGCCAATATCGCCAAGCGTGAGCATCTCGTGGACCATGGCTTTGTTCTCGCGAGCACAGGCAATATGAACCGTGCCCACGGGCTTCATCGGCGTGCCGCCGCCTGGTCCTGCAATCCCTGTCACGGCGATGGCGAGATTGGCGCGACTTTGTTCCATCGCGCCCTCAGCCATCAAACGGACGACTGGTTCTGATACCGCACCATAATCGGCAAGGACATCGCCAGCGACCCCCAGGATTTCAGACTTGGCTTGGTTGGAATAAGTCACAAAGCCGCGTTCGAGCACTTTGGAAGAGCCCGCGAATTCGGTGAACAGGCCGGCGATGAGGCCGCCAGTGCAGCTCTCGGCCGTGACGATTTTGACCCGGCGCTCCATGGCTTCATCCATGGTGAGGAGGGCGAGATTGCGGATACGATCTGGGAACATAGGACCTACTTAATCTGCTAACGTTGCGGGAGCCAAGACGGCGCTGGCTTGGGCGGCGATGCCTTCGCGACGCCCGGTGAAGCCAAGGCCTTCAGTCGTCGTCGCTTTAACACTGATAGCCTCGAGCGGAAGACCTGTTACTTCAGCGGTTCTACGGCGCATGTCTTCGCGATGGGGCTTAACTTTTGGGGCTTCGCAGATGACGGTGAGGTCGCAGCTGGTCAGCGCCCACCCATGCTGGCGTGCAATTTCAACGGCGTGTTTGAGGAAAAGCGCCGAGTCTGCGCCTTTCCATTTCGGATCTGATGGCGGGAAATGGTCGCCAATGTCACCAAGCGCTGCTGCGCCCAAGATCGCATCTGTAAGGGCGTGCCACGCAACATCGGCGTCTGAGTGTCCGACGAGGCTATGTGTGTGTGGAATTGCAATGCCGCACAAAGTTACATGGTCGCCGGGTTCAAGGGCATGGACATCATATCCCATGCCGAAACGAGGCGGTGTGGGAGTTGGCATTAACAGCTTCTCCAAACGGGTTTGATCTTCGGGGAAAGTGATTTTCGCAAGGTGTTCGTGGCCCTGCGTCAGGGTGACTTTGCCATTCAGAGCCTCGATCGCTGCCAGGTCATCGACTAGATCATGCTGAGCCGCGAGCGCAGATTGGATGAGATCGAACCGAAAGGCCTGCGGTGTCTGAACGCGAAACAGTTGATTCCGATCTACGCTTGAGAGCGCATGATCTGTTTTGCGTTTCAAAGCGTCTGCGACAGCCAGAGCAGGCGCGGCAGCGTCGGCGGTCTGCATAGCCTTCGCTAAATCCGTGATAACCGGTTCGGTTAGGCCGGGACGCGCGGCGTCATGAATCATAACCATGTCATCAGGCTGGAGGTCACATGCCGCGAGTCCCGCTTGAACAGATGCTGTTCGACTCTTCCCGCCAGCAACGATTTGAACGGCACTCGGGCAGAGCGCTCGATATGTGCTTTCATCTGCTTTGGGCGCAACAAGGATGCACTGATCGACCTGCGCATGCGCCAAGAATGCGTCGAGGGACCACTTAAAAACCGGCTTTCCACCCATTTTTCGGAGTTGTTTCGGAACTTTTCCACCGGCCCGGACGCCTTGACCGGCAGCAACTATGATCGCAGCAATTCGCATCACCGCTAGATAGCGGTTTGCGGCAAAAAAGCCACATCCATTGCAAGAATGCATGCGTCAACTCCACTGCACCACTTTTGTGCAGTGCAAAAATGTGATTTGAATTTTGAGATGAAGAAAATGCCTAACTTTCAAGCAGAAACTGTATGGTTGGCGCCAATGTCTGGTTCTACCGACGCGGCGTTTCGCCGACAGGCCGTGCGCTATGGTGCGCCTACGGTCGTTTCTGAGATGGTGGCAGGCGAAGCGTTGGCGACGGCGCGACCTGATGTTGTGCGGAAAACCTGCCGGCATGAAGGTCGAGGTCTTTGGATAGTTCAATTGGCCGGGCGACGACCAGAGGACATGCAGCGCGGGGCCGAAATTTTGGTCGATGCGGGCGTCGATGTTATCGATATCAATATGGGTTGCCCGTCCAGGCAAGTGACCGGTGGCAATTCTGGTTCAGCACTTATGCGTGAGCCAGATCTTGCGCAGCAGATCATCGAGGCGACGTTGACGGGCGCAGGCTCTGTTCCAGTGACGTTGAAAATGCGCCTTGGTTGGGATGAGAGCCTTTTGAATGCCCCCGAGATTGCGAAAACCGCAGTGGGGCGCGGCATTCAGTTGATTACGGTTCACGGTCGGACGCGTTGTCAGTTCTATAAAGGCGAAGCCGATTGGGCGGCGATCAAAGCCACTGTCGACGCAGTCGAGGTCCCGGTGATTGCAAATGGTGATATTCACAGCGTCGACGACGCGAACCAAGCGATCATGGACTCTGGCGCCTATGGGGTAATGATAGGCCGGGCAGCTATGGGACAGCCCTGGTTGATGGGAGAGATCGCGGCGAGCTTGACCGGAGAAAAATTCACTCAGCCCAGTCTTCCCGAACAGCTAGACGGTTTGTGTGAGCAGATCGAGGATAGCCTGTCGCTCTATGGAGCAACATTGGGGCTGCGGATCGTGCGAAAGCATGTTGCCGCGCACATCGACAAAGTCGCAATGCCAATGGGTGAGCTGGATCGCCGAGCTATGCGCGCACGGCTTTGCCGGATCGATGATGCGTCTGTGCTCATATCAGAGCTTTCCGCAGTGTATCAGAGTAGAAATGTGAAGGTGGCCGCATGATGACAACTTTAGATCTTGTGGGCCTTGCGCCATTCGCGTTGCTTGGTCTGGATGAACGACGTCGGGTAACGGCGGCCAATCCAGAGGCGCAGTCCTTTTTGGGTCATTCAGAGCGCGCGATGTACCGAAAGCCCTTGAGTGAGGTCCTGTTTCACGACTCCCCGCTATTTGGCTTAATCGACAAAGCGGTTGCGCTCCAAGGGGATGTCTCTGCGCATGCGATCCCAATCAATGGTCCGTCTTTGCGACGCCAGCGAGTGTTGGATTTGCGGCTTCGGCCAGTACAGGATGGTGGGGTCGTTATTGCGATGATAGAGGCCAGCAGTTCTGCGGAAGTCAACAATAACCCAGCCGGCGTCGCTGCGTTTGGCCGTATCCTGGGGCATGAGGTCAAAAATCCGCTCGCCGGCATCTCTGGCGCGGCACAACTTTTGTCCCGTAAAGCGCGGGACGATCAATCCGCGATGATTGATATCATTCAGAGCGAGACCCGCCGGATTGAGCGACTGGTCTCGCGGCTCTCTGCGTTCGAGTTGTTCTCTGCGCCGGTGAAAGAACCGCTCAACATCCATGAATTGTTGGATCGGGTTATTGCGGCGGAAGAAGCCGCGCATCGCGGAACCGTTTCAATCGTAAGACTGTATGATCCGTCACTTCCTGAAATCATGGCGGATCAGGATCATTTGCACGAAGCCGTGCAGAACATCCTTCGGAACGCTGTTGAAGCGACTCTTGCCCATACGCAAAGTCCGCAAATTCAAGTTGAGACAGCGTTCGAGACGAGTTTTGCGATCGCGGGAAAGGCCGGGACCGAGCGGCTTGGTCGCGCTATCCGCGTGACGATCGAGGATAATGGGCCTGGTGTTCCACCCGAGAAAAAGGCGCGCATGTTCGATATGTTCATGTCGTCAAAGTCCGGTGGGCGCGGTCTTGGCCTCAGCGTCGTAAATGAAATTCTCTCTGCACATAACGGTCGCATAAAAGTCGATAGCAAGCCGGGCCTTACTCGGTTCTCCATATACCTCCCATTGCCAAGAACAAAAAAATCATGAGCCAAAAAACCGTTCTACTCGCTGAAGACGATGCCAGTATCAGGCTTATCGTCAATCAAACGCTGGTTACCGCTGGCTACACCGTGCGCGCGACCAGTTCGCCAGAGGCTCTTGAGCGCTGGGTCAGAAATGGAGAAGGGGATATCGTCGTTACAGATGTCTATCTCACGGACACTCCAATATTCGAACTCTTGCCGTCTTTCAAACTGGTTCGGCCAGAATTGCCGGTCATCGTCATGAGCGGACAGAATACGATTTTGACGGCCGCATCCGCTGCTCAACACGGCGCCTATGACTATTTGCCGAAACCATTTGATATCGATCAATTGACGGACCTTGTTGGTCGGGCTTTGGCGGACGCGAAACCGGCGACCGCCGCTCAAGCCAAAAAGACACCGACCGACCCAACGCAAAGCGGTTTGCCTTTGGTGGGGCGATCCGCCGTGATGCAAGATGTCTATCGGATCATCTCGCGCGTTATGAATACAGACCTCACCGTCTTGATCGAGGGTGAATCGGGGACAGGGAAAGAGCTCGCGGCCCGGGCAATCCATGACCTTGGACAAACACGCAACGGGGCGTTCCACTCGCTCGATTTGGCGACCAGCCAACCGCAAGACGTCAGCTCAGAACTTTTTGGAACGACTGAGGCTCCCGGTATAGCATATGATGCCGAGGCGACGATTTATCTCGATGAAGTGGGGGATTTGAGCCAGGAGGCCCAAACCCAATTGGTCAAACTTATGCGCGAAGATGGTGGTGCGCGTATCGTCGCTTCTACGCGCCAGCCTCTCTCGTCCTTGGTTGAGGCGGGTGAGTTCCGAGAAGACCTGTATTATCGAATGAATGTTGTACGGGTCGAGATGCCGCCTTTGCGCCGTCGCAAGGAAGATATTCCGGAACTCGTCAAAGCTTTCATCATTCGGGCGGAATCACGCGGGTTGGCGCAAAAGCAGATCGCGCAACCGGCGATGGACTTGATGATGGCCTATGATTGGCCCGGCAATGTTCGCGAATTAGAGAACTTGATTTTCCGTTTGGCGGCACTGTCTCCAGATGCCACCATTTCGCAGCGTGATATCGAGCGAGAACTGCGCGCTGAGACGCTCAAAGAGCTTTCCCCGGAGGCGTCGCTCGAAAGCGAGATCGAAGCTCTGCTCCATCGCTATGTCATGGCGGACCTTTTAAAGGGCGGAGAAGATGGCGGAAAAATCTATCAAACGGTCCTAGAGCAAGTTGAAAGACCACTGATCAAGCTCGCATTGAGTGTGACGTCCGGTAATAAACTGAGAACTGCCGCGCTCTTGGGGGTGAACCGAAATACGCTTCGCGCTCGGATGTCTGTGCTCGGAATGACAGAAGACTGATTGACCTGACGGGAAAGTGTTGCTCTAAATCATCACTGTTGCTCTTAGGTGACAGTGTGTATTTGAGGTCCGACATTTGACTTCTCGCGTATTGGCTACTTTGCGTCGCAATGGCGGGCTTTGGTTCCAAGGCCTGTTTGTGCTCGCTGCTGTGCTTTGTGCAGCGGCGACCGTGATTATGCTCGACCGCAGCGGCCCCACAGAAGAAGTCCCGCAAGAGATGATCGCGCTCCTCGTGATCAATATGGTCATCTTGGTGGTTTTAGCGGGGATGATCGTCACCCGATACTTAGCAATTCGTAAGTCGAAGGATGTGGCTGGCGGAGGCCGACTAACCCGCCGCTTTATGCTGCTATTTGGTACCGTGGCGATTATCCCCGCGATCATCGTGTCTTTGTTCCTCTGGCTAACGACGACGCGAGGTATCGATTCCTGGCTTGGCGAAACCATGCTGACTTTGGTCGATGAGATATCAACGATATCGGCCGAAAGCGGGGAAGAGTTCGCCATTCGCTTTGAGTCCGACGCGCTTGCTGTCGCAGATGATATCGACGCCTCCGTAGATGGATTTGAAACCAATCCAGAAGCGTTTGAGCCGTTCTTTAGCTTGCTCGCCACGTATCGAGACTTTTCCGCGGCTTATATCATAGACCGCCGAGGCGTTCCGATCGCACGGGCGGAGAATATGAGCGCGCCGCAGCACTATGGCCGACCAGCAGAAAGCTTTTTTGATGCGGCGGATAATGGCGAGATCGTCGCCGTGCTTAGGCAGCAACTGGGCTATACGTTCGCTCTCAAGAAGCTCGAAAACTATGAGAATGGCTATTTATATCTCGCGCGGCCGATCAATCCTGAGCTATTTGCAAGGCTGCAGCGTGCAAGGCAAGCAGGGGCAGATTACCGAATTGCTCAAGAGCGAAGTAGTCAAATCCAAACCCTGTTCGTGATCTCGTATTTGCAGATCGTCGCTTTGGCTTTGCTCCTATCCGTGCGTCTTGCTCAGGAAATCGCTGACCGAATATCCCGTCCGATCTCGCGACTGGCGACGGCCGCGCTTGATGTCAGTGAAGGGCGGCGTGGGGTGGCCGTGCCCTTGCCTGAAGCTGAGGACGAAGTGCGTGTCTTATCCAATTCCTTCAACTTGATGACGCAACAATTGGATGAGCGCCGGGATGATTTGGTGTTTGCCCGCGAGGAAGCAGAAGAGCGCCGTCGTTTCTTGGAAACCTTGCTAGTGGAGCTAAGCTCCGGCGTGATCCGCGTTGATGCCACTGGCATTGTCACGCTCGCCAATCGGTCGGCCGAAACTCTGATGAATATGGGCCAGCTCGAAGGCTGCGTGCTCGCAGAGATTAGCCCGGAAATCTGGCAACGGGTTGTGGAGGCGGACTCACGCAGAAGCCAAGATGATACATTTATCAATCTAATGACCAATGATGGTCTTCGCCATGTCCGCGCAAAGGTTACGTCAGACACCGTTGGCGGATTCGTGGTGACATTGGATGACGCAACGCGCCTGATATCCGCCCAGCGGCAACTGGCTTGGCGCGACGTGGCGCGTCGGATTGCGCACGAAATTCGTAACCCATTGACGCCCATTCAGCTTTCGACCGAGCGTATTCGACGCCGCTATGGTGACAAGATCGATGATGAGGACGGCGTATTTGAGCGCTGTATCAATACAATTTTGAGGCAAGTCTCAGATATCGGCCGAATGGTCCAGGAGTTCTCCGATTTTGCGCGGATGCCAAAACCAACCCCAAGTCGGTTTGACTTCGCGGCGCTGATTACTGACGTCGTATTTGCCCAACGCGTTGTGAACCCAGACTATAAGTTTACGTTGGAATTGCCACCGAGCGGTCTATCGATCCTGGGGGATGAACGCCTGTTGGGACAAGCTCTGACAAACATCGTGAAGAATGCGGCTGAAGCGCTATCAAGCCGATCGCAAACCGATGAAACGCAGGGCCATATTTCTATTTCAGTTGAGCCGTCTGAAGAAGATGGTTTCATCTTCGTGCAAATCGAAGACAATGGTCCAGGATTTCCTGAGGAAGCACGAGAACAATTGCTCGAGCCCTATGTCACCGCGAAAGAGGGCGGCACAGGCTTGGGACTCGCGATCGTGAACCGCGTCATCATGGATCATGGCGGAAGCGTACAATTATTAGAACCAAAACACGGGGTGGACGGGGCCATCGTGAAAATTGTTTTGCCGCTGAGTTTGACCGACCCAGAAGAAGCAGAACATCAGCCTTTGGAGTATGCCAATGAGTACTGACATTCTAGTCGTAGATGATGAGCCGGATATCCGCGAGCTGATCGCGGGAGTGCTAGAGGATGACGGCCATGGGGTCCGGACAGCGGCGACGGCTGAGAAAGCGATCGAAGAAGTCCGCTCCCGCACGCCGAGCCTTGTTGTCCTTGATGTCTGGTTGCAAGGCAGCGATATGGACGGTCTGTCGGTTCTCAAATATCTGAAAGCGATTGATCCGCTTTTACCGGTGATTGTAATTAGCGGACACGGCAATGTGGAAACCGCGGTGGCAGCGATCCGCCGCGGCGCTTATGATTTCATTGAAAAGCCCTTCAAGGCCGATCGTCTGCTCCACTTGGTCTCTAGAGCAATCGAATCTTCTAAACTGAAGCGTGAGAATGAAGCGCTGCGGACGCATAATTTCTCGGTCTCCGAATGGATCGGATCGAGCGGCGCAGCTCAAGCCTTGCGGGCACAGATCGAAAAAGTGGCGCCGACGAATTCACGCGTCATGGTCACCGGTGAGGCCGGTGTTGGTAAAGAGCTTACCGCGAAATTGATCCACGAACATTCACGCCGCGCTGGCGGTCCGTTCGTGGCTGTAAATGCAGCGAATATCGCGCCAGAGCAGATGGAGCGTGAACTGTTTGGCGAGGAAGACTCGTCGGGTATGCCGATCAAGATTGGCGTGTTTGAGCAATCTCATGGCGGTACGCTACTGCTGGATGAGGTCGGCGATATGCCGCTCGGAACGCAAAGCAAAATTCTACGCGTTCTGACAGAACAACGCTTCCAACGCGTTGGCGGCGGTTCGGACGTTCGCGTCGATGTGCGGGTGATGTCGTCGTCGACACGAGATCTGGAAAAAGCCATTGAGGCTTCTGCCTTCCGAAAAGACTTGTACTATCGATTGAATGTCGTGCCGTTGGGGGTTCCCTCATTGGCTGAACGCCGAGATGATATCCCTGCCTTGGTCGAATATTTCAGCTCTCGCATTGCCGATTCATCCGGGCTTACGCCGAGAGAGTTCAGCAAAGAAGCGATGGCCGTCTTGCAGTCCATGAATTGGCCGGGAAATGTCCGTCAGTTGCGCAACGTTGTTGAGCGCGTGCTTATCCTTTCCCGGGATAGCAACAACAATATGGTCACAGTCGAGGAGCTGCCTCTGGACCGCAGCGCCGGAGACAGCGCAGATGCGATGGGCGTTTCAGCCGATTTTGTTGGGCTGTCCCTTCGTGACGCGCGTGAACAGTTCGAGCGGGACTACTTGACCCTTCAAATCACCCGATTTGACGGGAATATCTCACGTACTGCCGAGTTCATCGGTATGGAGCGCTCGGCTCTACACCGAAAATTAAAGGCGCTTGGGGTAAACGCTTCCGCGAGCCGTACGGAAACCCGTTAAATGCGAGTCATTATCTGCGGTGCCGGCCGCGTCGGGCAAGGAATAGCCCGGCAGCTAGCGCAAGAACATCACGATATTATCATGATCGATGAGAACCATGCTCTGATCGAGCAGGTGCAGATAGATTTTGATGTACGCGGCGTGGTCGGTCACGCGGCGCATCCGGACGTATTGCGCGCCGCTGGCGCTGATGACACGGATATGCTGATCGCCGTGACGCATTTTGATGAGATCAACATGGTCATCTGTCAGGTCGCGGACACTTTGTTCTCCGTACCGACGAAAATCGCCCGCGTTCGCGCGCAAGCCTATCTTGATCCGCAGAATGGCGAATTGTTCTCAAAAACGGCGTTACCGATCGATCTGATCATTTCGCCAGAGATTGAAGTAGGCCAAGCCATATTGAGGCGCATTCGCGCACCAAGTGCGATGTCCAGCATATCGTTCGAGCAAGGTGAACTCCAAATTCTCGGAATGAAGGTGCAAGACGACAGTCCTTTATTGGAAACGGCTCTGGACCAAATATCTGGGATTTTTCCAGACCTTTCAGCGCGTGTGATCGGCATTAAGCGCAGCTCATCAGTGTTTGCGCCGCGCGGGAGTGACCAGCTGCAACCTGGCGATATCGCCTATGTGGCTGTGACCCGCCGGGCAACGCCGCGGCTCAACAAGCTCTTCAACCGCGATATAGAAGAGCATAAGCGCGTCGTCATTGTTGGCGGCGGCAATGTCGGCACTTATGTCGCCAGCCACCTTGAGCGCGATGGCCGCGTTCGCGTTCGGATTATTGAAGCAGATGCGCAAAAAGCGGATATCGCTGTTTCAGCGCTGAAGCAGACCATCGTTATTCACGGAGACGGTCTGGCGCGGGATGTCTTGGAGGAGGCTGGGGCGGATCAAGCGGATATCGTAATTGCGGTTACGAATGACGACAAAACCAACATGCTGATCGGAAAACTCGCGAAGCAAATAGGGGCAAAGCGCACCCACGCTCTGGTGAATGCATACGAGCTTGTTGCGATCTCTCAAGATCTCGACATTGATGCCGTATTGGATCCACGCGCCCTCAGCGTCTCGAAAATTCTTACAAAACTTCGACGCGGCAGAATTCTGTCAGTGCAATCGCTGGAAGATGGCGCCGCAGAGATTGCCGAAGGCGTGACGCTCGATTCTTCGCCATTGATTGGAAAACCGGTTGATTATGCCAACCTGCCAGATGGCGTCACGTCTGCTGCAATCATCCGAGATGGGGAAGTAATCTTTCCAACGCCGACGACCGTCGTGAACACGGATGACCGACTGCTCTTATTCTATGAAGCCACGGCGACACGTAAGGTCGAGCAGTTCTTTAGAGTCAGTGCTGATTTCTTCTAGGCGGAGATGCAAGCGTGAATCACCTCTCTATCGTTCGCATTCTTTCCGCCATTGCGCTCGGATTCTCGGTTCTTTTCGCGATTTGCTTTCTGGTGGCCTTGGCGACCGGTGAGCGCGATCAGCTTATGGTTTTTGCCGCCAGCGCATTCGCGATAGGGGGGCTGGGCGCGACAGTGATCCTGCTCACGGATAAACCAAAAAGAAGGGCTCAGGCGCGAGACGGCTTAGCGGTTGCGGTTCTATTCTGGACGATTGGGGGTGCGATCTCCGCGATCCCCTTCATTGATTATTTGGGCGCGCCCGATTTCTTAGCGGCCTTCTATGAAAGCGTCTCTAATTTGACGACGACGGGGCATACGAGGCTCGATCCCGTCGCAAACCCATTGCCAATCAGCATTTTTGTGTGGCGCGCGATGCTGCACCTGATTGGGGCAGTCGCGAGCATAACGATTGCAGCGACTGTGTTTTCTGGTCTCAATTTGGGCGGACCGGGTGTCCACCGCAACCGTTTCTTTAGTGATCCAGAGGACAGCTTCTTCGATCCGATGTTTCGGGTTTTTCGGGTCAGCGCGGTTTTGATCCTCAGCAGTTCTGCGGTGCTAGCAGCTGTATTGCTCGCACTTGGGCTCGCGCCGCGTGATGCGTTAGCCGGCGCCGTGAGCGCCATCACGACGGGCCTGGTTGATCCGCTTTCGCATGACACGGCACCTCAAGGCGGTGCATTTCACGCAATGGTGCTTTGGGTCGGGCTAGTGATTGGCACGATGGGATTGATAGCGGTCGACGGGGCAGGGCAGGGCAGATTGCGTAAGGTCCCAGCGGATCCAGAGATTTTGGCCTGGATTGGGTCGCTTCTATTGATCACATTCTTGGCATTCCTCGCGGGATTGCCGTTATTGGAAAGCCTTGGCTGGGCGACCTCTTCGATTTCCACCAGCGGGATTGCGCTCAGCGACCCGGAACAGTTTTCACGCCTCCCCATTGTTCTCGTGCTCTTCCCGGTTTTGATCGGCGGGTCGGCCCTTTCAGCGGCCGGAGGTTTTAAGCTCGCCCGACTAATTGTTTTGAGTAAGCGCGTAACGCTCGAGTTTGCTCAATTAGGGTATCGCGGGAGTGTGAAACACTTCACGTTCCGTGGGCGCCGACAGTCGGATCGAACTGTGATGGGGGTTTGGGTCTATCTCGTTGGGTACATTGTTGCGTGTACGATTGGGACCTTGCTTTTAAGTGCTGCCGGGCTGTCATTTGACGATGCCATTCGCGCCGGAATCGGTAGTCTTTCCAATGCTGGGCACATCCTTGTTGAGATGAATTCAGAAATTCAGGGCGCGGCCCAATTTTATGTCATCCTCGGCATGATTCTTGGGCGTCTTGAGGTGATCGCGCTACTTCCAGCTCTCAATCCATCTTTCTGGCAAAGATAGTTGCTCCATCGCTTGCCATTTTTGATCAATCGTTATAGCCGCTGCTGTATAAAAGAAGGACAGGCAAACAATGTCTTCAGACAAAAAGCAGAACCTCCAAGATACTTTTCTTAACGCAGTCCGTAAGTCCAAGACTCCATTGACGATTTTCCTCGTGAATGGCGTGAAGTTGCAGGGCGTCGTGACTTGGTTCGACAACTTTTGTGTGTTGTTGCGCGGCGACGGACGCCCACCGCAACTGGTTTATAAGCATGCAATTTCGACCATTGCACCTGGTGCTCACGTACAGCTCTTCGACGAAGAAGATAGCTAGAACATTTGAAACAAACGCCAATTGACCTCGAACAACCGCCTGAAAAGGCCGGAATAATTGTCCCGTGGACTCAAGTTGCAGATCGGCCAAGCGCCGATCGCATAGAAGAAACAAGTGGCTTGGCCGAGGCGCTTGGATGCGAGCTTATGTTCTTGCGTCCGGAACAGGTTCGGAAGCCGACGCCCGGATACCTACTTTCTGGCGGTCTTTTGGATCGACTGCATGACGACGTAAAAGCGTTTGGCTGTTCGATGGTCATCATCGACGCGTCCCTATCTCCCATTCAGCAGAGAAATCTTGAAAAGCGACTCGGCGTAAAAGTGATTGATCGAACCGGGTTGATCCTCGAAATATTCGGGCTGCGCGCGAGAACGAAAGAAGGAACGCTACAGGTCGAACTTGCGCGGCTTCTCTATGAACGATCGCGATTGGTGCGAACCTGGACACACCTGGAGAGACAACGAGGCGGAAACGGATTCTTGGGCGGCCCGGGCGAAACCCAATTGGAAGCCGATAAACGTATGATCGATCGCGCTGTCCGGCGCCTGCGCAGTGATCTAGCTGACGTTCAGCGAACTCGGCGCGTGCAGAGACAAGGACGGATCCGTCGCGAAAGCCTCATTATTGCGCTGGTTGGATATACGAATGCCGGTAAGTCGACGCTGTTTAACCGGCTGACGGGTGCCGACGTGATGGCCAAGGATATGCCTTTTGCAACCTTGGATACGACCATCCGGAAGGTTGAGCTACCCAATCTCGGTGAAGCGAGCCTCATTGATACAGTGGGCTTTATTTCTGATCTTCCAACCCACTTGGTTGATAGTTTCCGAGCAACTTTGGAAGAGGCATTGTCGGCTGATCTCCTGATCCACGTTCGAGACAGATCGAGCGATGCTGACGAGGATCAAAAGTGGGACGTGCTGAAAGTTCTGCAACAACTATCCGATCTTACCGAAACCGATTTGCCGCCTATGATCGAGGTTTGGAACAAAATCGATTTGGTCGACCCCGTCGTTCGAGAAGGTCTTGACGCAGAATGTTTGCGCGTTGCCGATGAGATGCTCGCCATTCAAGCATCATCCATCACTGGAGAGGGGATGGATGATTTGCTGCTGGCGATCGAGCATATGCTTGATCAAGGCCGTAAGCGCTTCATGGCTCGTCTCACACATCGCGATGGAGCCCTGCGGGCATGGCTTCACGAGAATACGCAGGTCGAAGATGAGTCCTATGATGATTCCGGGACGGTGGAGCTTTATGTGAGCTTGACTAAGGACGAGTTCGGACGACTTGCCTCACGGTTTCCAGAAGCCGCTTCCACGCAATTTGAGCATATAGAGGCAGTCGAATGAAAAGAGATGTCTTGTTTTTGCTGCCCCCAGGGTTTGAGGATAATGATCGCCGCGAGTTCTGCCCGGAGTGCGCAGAGATGTGGGGCGTATTGAGCTATTACCCAGCGATCAAAGAGTCGTTGGAGATCCGCTATGTCGGAATTGCTCATCCAAGAGCCCCTATATGCGAGATACTGGGGGAGGGGCGTTGGAACGCGCCGACCCTAATTCTTTCGGATCCAAACCATATCGAAGGTGATCTTCGAGTCGAAACCGATAACGGGGTGTCTCACCTGAGCTCAGCGAGACAGATCGCGAAGTATTTTTCAGCTAAGTTTGGTACAGCCGTCCCGCGCGGCAGTTGAGCTTTAGAAGGGTTAAGCGACATCCACACCTTGCAACTCATCGCGAATGGACAAATATGTCACCGTCTGCCAGTTCTTGGCTCATTCTTTTCTGCTTGAAGGTAGTTATATGTTCGACCCGCGCCCGACCGATGTGAACCTGGTCCCAACTGTTATTGAGCAAACCAGCCGCGGTGAACGCGCGTTTGATATTTTCTCCCGCCTTTTGAAAGAGCGTTTGATCTTCATCACAGGCGCGATCGACGACACAACGGCCTCTTTGGTTTGTGCGCAGCTTCTGTTCCTAGAGTCGGAAAACCCGAAAAAAGATATCGGCATCTATATAAACAGCCCAGGTGGTTACGTGACCGCTGGTCTCGCGATCTACGACACGATGCAGTATATTCGATGCCCAATCTCGACGCTGTGTATTGGCCAAGCGGCCAGCATGGGATCGCTCCTGCTCGCAGCAGGGGACAAAGGCAGCCGGATGTCATTACCGAATTCACGCATTATGGTTCACCAGCCGTCCGGTGGATATCGCGGCGTGGCGACTGATATTGAGCGTCATGCGGAAGAAATCATGGACCTGAAAAAGCGCCTGAACAATATTTACGTAAAACACACTGGTCAGGATTATGACACCATCGAGAAGAAGCTCGATCGGGACACGTTCATGACCGCGGAAGACGCCAAAGACTTTGGCATCGTTGATACAGTTTATGAGCGCCGTGCTGAGGCTGGTGAAGATTAAGCCGCATTCATCTTGTATTGAGAATGTTAGGTTAGGCTTGCGCCAACTCGATAGGGTTCTAAAGTTAGGTATCAAATCTGGGATTCGCTCCCAGTAAATCGCATGTTAAGGCATGCGTGTCATAGAGGTTGCCAATGGCAAAGCAAAACGGTTCTAGCGGCGATTCCAAGAATACGCTTTATTGCTCTTTCTGCGGAAAGAGCCAGCACGAAGTGAAAAAGCTCATCGCGGGTCCAACGGTCTTCATCTGTGATGAATGCGTTGAACTCTGCATGGACATCATTCGCGAAGAAAACAAAGCTTCGGGCTTCAAAGCGAAAGAGGGCGTTCCGACGCCGCAGGAAATCTGCGATGTTCTCGATGATTACGTCATTGGGCAGTCTTACGCGAAACGCATCCTCTCTGTGGCGGTGCATAACCACTATAAACGCTTGGCCAATCCAGGCGGTGCCGATGGTGTAGAGCTCGCCAAATCAAACATTATGCTGATCGGCCCAACCGGTTGCGGTAAGACGCTCCTGGCTCAAACGCTTGCGCGTGTATTGGACGTGCCGTTCACAATGGCGGATGCAACCACGCTCACTGAAGCGGGTTATGTCGGCGAAGATGTCGAAAATATTGTTCTAAAATTGCTGCAAGCCTCTGACTATAATGTCGAGCGTGCGCAACGCGGCATTGTCTATATCGATGAGATCGACAAGATCTCGCGCAAATCAGACAATCCATCGATTACCCGCGACGTGTCGGGTGAGGGCGTGCAACAAGCGCTTCTGAAATTGATGGAAGGAACCGTTGCAGCGGTCCCGCCTCAGGGTGGACGTAAACACCCTCAGCAAGAGTTCTTGCAGGTCGACACAACAAATATATTGTTCATTTGCGGCGGAGCCTTCGGTGGGCTGGACAAGATCATCACGTCTCGCGGCGAATCGACTTCGATTGGCTTTGGCGCAGATGTTCAAGATCCTGAGGCGCGCCGCGTTGGAGAGATCCTGCGCACGGTCGAGCCAGAAGATCTGCAGCGTTACGGCTTGATCCCAGAATTTATTGGTCGACTTCCTGTGCTCGCGACCCTTGAGGATTTGGATGAAGACGCACTGGTCACCATTCTGACAGCCCCCAAGAACGCACTGGTCAAACAGTATCAGAGGCTGTTCGAAATGGAGGATGTGAACCTCACATTCACTCCAGATGCGATGACGGCTGTGGCGAAGAAGGCGATTGTCCGGAAAACAGGGGCGCGTGGCCTCCGTTCGATCATGGAATCCATCCTTTTGGATACAATGTTTGAGTTGCCAGGCCTGCGCGGCGTTGACGAAGTTGTCATCAACGCAGAGGTCGTCGATGGCAATGCTAAGCCACTTTATGTGCATGCTAAGCAAGTGCAGCCAAACGAAGCTTCGTAAAACGGCGCTTCTATAGGATTAAATTCGCAGAATTCCACTACTATTTAGTGGTTGAAGTGCGCGGCTTTGGTTATCAAATGAGATAGACGCCAGAATCATCCGACAACAGGGTGAAGGTAATGGTCGCCGCTGAGCGGGGCCAGAAACAAAGGAGTCGATTATGACGACGAAAAACCTCCCAGTTCTCCCGCTGCGAGATATTGTTGTGTTTCCAGACATGGTGGCGCCGCTTTTTGTGGGCCGAGATAAGTCTGTACGGGCCCTCGAAATGGTCGATGAAGGCCAAAATGAAATTATGCTGGTTGCGCAGAAGGATCCATCTACGGACGATCCAAGTGCCGACGACCTGCACGCGGTTGGTACGACCGCAACGATTTTGCAATTGCTGAAGCTACCGGACGGTACCGTGAAGGTGCTTGTTGAGGGCGGCCAACGAGCGCGTTTGAACTCGCTTGAAGACCATGGCGACTATTACGTTGCTGAGATTGGCGTGATTGAGCCGGTCGATGCGAGCTCTACGGAGCTAGAAGCCCTGATGCGCGCGGTCACAGAACAGTTTGAAAGCTACGCTAAACTCAACCGCAAGATTCCACCTGAATCAGTCTCTACAATTTCTGATATAGTTGAGCCGGGCAAACTGGCTGACGCGGTCGCGTCGCAGCTACAGGTTAAACTGTCTGAGAAGCAGGGGCTATTAGAGCTGTCTGACATCAAAGATCGTCTGGAAAAGGTCCTATCCCTCATGGAAGGCGAGATGGGCATGATGCAGATGGAGCGGAAGATCAAAAACCGCGTCAAACGCCAGATGGAAAAGTCTCAGCGCGAATATTACCTGAATGAGCAAATGAAAGCCATTCAGCGCGAACTGGGCGACCAGGGCGAAGGCGAACGTGACGAAGTCGGCGAACTCGAAGACAAGATCAAAGAAACGGGTCTGTCAGAAGAGGCACGCACGAAAGCCGAACAAGAAGTCAAAAAACTTCGCCAGATGAGCCCGATGTCGGCTGAATCTACAGTGGTCCGGAATTATCTCGATTGGCTGCTCGCGCTGCCATGGGATGAGCGCAAAGACATTTCGACCGATCTCGACGCGGCTGAAACTCAGCTAAATGACGACCATTACGGTCTTCAGAAAGTCAAAGAGCGGATCCTCGAATATCTCGCGGTTCAGAAGCGCACAAACAAGCTGCGTGGCCCCATCTTGTGTCTCGTAGGCCCTCCAGGCGTTGGTAAAACGTCACTGGGTAAATCGATTGCGGAAGCAACCGGTCGTGATTTTGTACGCGTGTCGCTCGGCGGTGTGCGTGACGAAAGCGAAATCCGCGGTCACCGTCGGACTTATATCGGTTCAATGCCGGGTCGGATCATACAGAGCCTGAAAAAGGCGAAGACCGGTAACCCGCTCTTCCTGCTGGATGAAATCGACAAGATGGGCATGGACCATCGCGGCGATCCGTCTGCGGCTCTGCTTGAAGTTTTGGATCCAGCTCAAAACTCGACCTTCAATGATCACTATTTGGAAGTCGATTACGATTTGTCCGACGTCATGTTCGTGACAACGGCGAATAGTTTGAACATGCCTCAACCGCTTCTCGATCGGATGGAAATCATTCGTATCGCGGGTTACACTGAGGACGAAAAGCGTGAAATCGCTGAGCGTCACCTACTGCCGAAGATCAGAGCCGATCATGGCTTGGATGATGCTGAATGGGTTGTACAGTCAGACTCAATCACTGATTTGCTGCGCTATTACACACGTGAAGCCGGCGTTCGCTCCTTGGAGCGGGAACTGGCGAAACTGGCCCGTAAAGCGGTACGTGAGCTCGGGAATGAAGGCGTGACCCAAGTAACGGTCACTCCAGAAAACTTGGCTGACTATTCAGGCGTTCGTAAGTTCCGGTTCGGTCTCGCCGATGAGGAAGACCAAGTCGGTGCCGTAACCGGATTGGCTTGGACCGAAGTGGGCGGCGATTTGCTGACCATTGAAGCTGTCTCTATGCCGGGACGTGGCAATACGAAAGTCACCGGCAATCTTCGCGATGTTATGAAAGAGTCGATTTCAGCAGCGCAATCTCTTGTTCGTTCTCGTGCGGTTCGTCTTGGTATCAAGCCGAGTGCGTTCAACACGACGGACATCCACGTGCACGTGCCGGATGGCGCAACGCCTAAGGATGGCCCGAGTGCAGGGATCGCGATGACGACTGCGATGGTGTCGCTTCTGACCTCTAACCCCGTACACCGTGATCTAGCGATGACGGGGGAGATTTCTCTGCGCGGCCGTGTCCTACCGATTGGTGGCTTGAAAGAGAAACTGCTCGCGGCCCTTCGCGGTGGCATCAAAACGGTGCTGATCCCAGAAGAGAATGAGAAAGATCTCGCGGACATTCCAGAGAATGTGAAGCAAGCTCTCACGATTATTCCGGTGTCAGATATCAATGAGGTTCTGGAACGCGCATTGGTGCGTCCATTGTCCCCAATTGAGTGGTCTGAGAAGGATGAAGAGGCCTTAGCGGCAACGCTGGCAGGTCGTCCGACGCCGAATGATGGCAACGCACCTGTCCGTCATTAATCGATCAATGTAAAACTTTGGCGGCCCCTGTTTTTTCTGCCTGAAATTTCTGGCAGGGGCCGTCTTGCATTTCTTGCCAAGACAAGGCAAAGGAAGCGTCCCGGAAGGGCGGTTAGCTCAGTTGGTAGAGCATCTCGTTTACACCGAGAGGGTCAGCGGTTCGAGCCCGTTACCGCCCACCATTTTCCTACAGGACTTTCGTCTCAAGACTGTCGCCTCGTGCGACCAGTTTAAGACTGCCATCCAAGGTCTCGATCTTGGTCACGCTGCAATAATTGGGGCGGAACACCGTGACCGTATCGGTCTGCTCGAGGTGGCCTACAACTGCGTTTATCGCAACGAAGTGGGTGAAAACGGCAATATTGTCTGGAAGGACCGCAAGCGTGTTTAGGAGCGACGTACGCCAAGCCTCCACCAAAGCTGGCGCATCTCTCCAATTCCCCGACATCAACCCACGCAGCCATGCGACACGGTCCATTATGTTGGTTGGCGTTGGAATTTCAGTGACGTTGGGTTCGATCGTAAGGTTTAAACCCGATTGCCGCGCGAAATAGGAGGCCGTCTCTTGGCAGCGTGCCATCGGGCTGGTGATCACCTGCTTGATCTCGTGTCGCGCAAGGATTGCAGCGACGGCTTGCGCCTGCGCTTGTCCGTTCGCCGATAGGCCAGGATCCGGGTGTTCGCCCCAGCTCGAAGCCGCCTCGCCGTGTCGAATGAGGTAAATCATGCGGCGATAGAAAGTTCGGTCGGTTGGTAAGACTGAAAAATCTCAAGGGCTTTTCGATAGAGAACGGGCTTTTCTATGTTTAGGCGCTCTCGAACTTCTGCAAGTGGCTGCTCCAGCAGAGCCTCGATATCTTGTTCAACGATACGTTTTGCCTTTTTGCCATTGCGACGGCCTTCCGCAAGAACTTCGCGTACGCGCGCTTCTTTCGGTACTTCTTTAGCAATTTGCCGATTTCCCATGAAGGCAATGAAGCTAACGCCGAGTCCGCCATGTTGGCTGTGCGTGTATCCTAAAAGCGCATCTTCTCCGAGCGGGTCTCGCCCATAGCCTGTCAGGACATGATACAAGTCATGAGTATCTCTGAGGCGATTGCCATACCACATCAGGTCATCATCAAAGACCGGTTCGTCGGCGCGGCGGATAAGGCTTTCTTCGACCAAACCATTGGCGGTTAAGCCCTCGCGTTC
Organism: Henriciella sp.; assembly: GCA_039970335.1. Taxonomy (GTDB): domain Bacteria; phylum Pseudomonadota; class Alphaproteobacteria; order Caulobacterales; family Hyphomonadaceae; genus Henriciella. The sequence goes on from JBDVMC010000021.1 coordinate 332,568, forward strand.
CATGAACTCGACATAGGCCCGACCGACTGACCCTTTGGGCAAAGTCTTCAAGGGCGCATGATCATCGAGGATGGATGGCAAGAATTTGCGCTGGGACAGCAAGCGTGGCCCGGACTCAGAGCGCATAAACTTTCCAAAGTCTTTGCGATTGGATCCGCCATTCAGCGCTTCAATAATGTGAAAGACCTGCGCCGTGTCTTCTTTATCAGCCAGTAGCTTTTGCATGTGACGCCAAGCCTTAAGTGGGCGCCGACGCGGAGAGGGACGATTTGGATCGATAAATGGGACGGATTGCGCCATGGCAGTCTACCTCGTTCAGTTTAATCCTTGCTATCAGACTATCCTTAACCGAACAATGACGCAGGCGTCATCTTGTCCGGGTGTGAGGTGCGCGATATGCAGGCAGTCGTGACGCAACTTAGGGCATGAGTGTTAACGCAGACCGGCTGCCGTAATCCATCTATCGCCCTCCGCCGGGAGGCATCCTATTCGAAACTCATTATCAGTTATGGAAGGGCTGAAGGTATGAAAAAGATCGAAGCGATCATCAAACCATTTAAATTGGATGATGTGAAAGAAGCGCTACACGAAGTCGGCGTGCAAGGTATGACGGTTGTCGAAGCAAAAGGTTTCGGACGTCAGCGGGGCCACACTGAGCTGTATCGCGGCGCGGAATATGTCGTCGATTTTCTCCCGAAGCTCAAAATTGAAGCTGTTGTGGCGGATGCAGGTGTTCAAGGCGCTATCGAAGCGATCACGAAAGCTGCACAAACTGGCAAGATTGGCGATGGTAAGATCTTCGTTTCAGATGTAGGCGAAGCTGTTCGCATTCGAACCGGCGAAACAGGTGATGGCGCCCTTTAAGCGCCGAGAAGAGTTTAGACAGGAAAACTGGAGGGCAAAATGGCCGATAGCATAATGAAAATGATGAAGGAAAACGACGTAGAGTTCGTAGACCTTCGCTTCACAGACCCGCGCGGTAAGCTGCAGCACGTGACCTTTGATAAGGGCATGGTGGACGCGGATTTCTTTACAGACGGTCAAATGTTCGACGGTTCATCCGTTGCAGGTTGGAAAGCCATCAACGAGTCTGACATGACTCTGATGCCTGACACGGACACTGCTATAATCGATCCATTCTTCCAGCAAACGACGCTGGCTGTGATGTGTGATATTCTCGATCCAATTACAGGTCAGGCTTACAATCGCGATCCACGTATGACCGCAAAAAAGGCCGAAGCGTATATGGCGTCCACCGGCGTGGGCGATACCGTTTACTTCGGACCTGAAGCTGAGTTCTTCGTCTTTGACGATGTCAAATGGAGCACCAACCCGAACAAGACCGGGTATAGCTTCGACTCAACAGAATTGCCGTTCAACACGGACAAAGACTATGAGATGGGCAATATGGGGCACCGGCCTCATGAAAAAGGCGGCTACTTCCCGGTGCCACCGATTGATTCAGAGCAAGATATGCGCTCTGAAATGCTCTCTGTCATGGGTGAGCTCGGCCTAGAGCCAGAAAAGCATCACCACGAAGTGGCGCCGGCTCAGCACGAACTTGGTCTCAAGTTCAACACGCTGACCACAATGGCGGATCGCCTTCAGCGCTATAAATATGTCGTGCACAATGTTGCCGCGTCATATGGCAAAACGGCGACCTTCATGCCTAAGCCATACTTCAATGACAACGGTTCAGGCATGCACGTTCACCAGTCCATCTGGGGCGGCGGCAAGCCAATGTTTGCGGGTGACGGCTATGCCGGACTCTCGGAAATGTGTCTCCACTATATTGGCGGTGTGATTAAGCACGCTAAAGCGCTGAACGCGCTAACCAACGCCTCTACAAACTCATACAAGCGTTTGGTGCCAGGTTTTGAAGCACCGGTAATGCTGGCTTACTCTGCGCGTAACCGCTCAGCTTCCATTCGTATTCCGTTTGGTACTGGCGCAAACTCACGCCGGATTGAAACACGCTTCCCAGATCCAACAGCGAACCCTTACCTTTGCTTCTCTGCTCTGCTCATGGCTGGCCTTGACGGTATTGAGAACAAAATTCACCCGGGCGATGCGATGGATAAAGATCTCTATGATCTGCCACCTGAAGAAGCAGCGTCTATTCCTCAGGTTTGCGGATCGCTCCGTGAAGCACTTGAGTCGCTTGATGCGGATCGTGACTTCCTGAAGAAGGGCAACGTTTTTGATGATGATCAAATCGACGCCTATATCGAATTGAAAATGGAAGAGGTTGAGCGCCTGCAGCTGCATCCTCACCCGGTCGAATTCGACATGTACTATAAGGTCTAAGACCAGAACCTAAGTCTGTTTGATCAGACATGAATTGGAGCACCGAGGCTTTCGCGAGCCTCGGTGCTTTTCATTTTAGGGTTTGGATTTGCCTTGCTCTGGCGCGCCGATGCTGGAATGATCCTACCAAAGATAGGGAGACGGGCGGATGAATAGGACGAGCGGCATACTGAAAATCACTCTCGGAAGCTTATTCGGCCTAGCGCTGACGGCTTGCGCAACGTCTCCCAATGGTCTCGGCGCGGACGGATCGGAGGCGGCCCTAGATGTGGCAGAGATCCATACCGCCGCGATTGTGATAGACGCTCATGCAGACATCGCACTGCCTGAGACGTCTCCCCTTTATCTCGGCAGCGACGGGCTATCCAAAGTCGCGCTCGCCAAAATCTCCGCTGGTGAAATGGACGTCGTTCTTATGTCTCTGGCCGCGGGCCCTCAACCACGCACAGAGCTTGGACGAACTGCAGCGTATGAAGAAGCCATCGCGAAGCTATCGACCATCCAGGCGACCGTCGAGAACAGTTCCGATGCGCTCGCCTTCGCCGTCACAAGCGCGGGCATCCGAGAGAATATAGAAGCTGGCCGAATATCGATCCTGCTCAGCCTGCAAAATGTCCAATTGCTAGAGAACGACCTGTCTCGGCTCGACATGTTCCACGAGGCCGGTGTGCGTGTGTATGGCTTGAACCATATCGGACACAATGACTTTTCGGACTCATCTCGGCCCAGGTTCGACGGAGAGACCGGCGCTTACGAAGTTACCGAAGAGCATGGTGGCTTATCCCAGCTCGGCCGTGACGCGGTAACGCGGATAGGGGAGTTGGGTGGAATTGTTGATGTCTCCCAAATGTCGAAAGCGGCAACGCTCGAAACGATTGTGCTCTCAAACGCGCCCGTAATTGCGAGTCATTCGAACGTGAAAACCCTCTCCGACGTTACGCGTAACCTCTCCGATGAAGAGATTGATCGAATTGGTGAGACGGGCGGCGTCATCCACATCGCTGCATTCAGCGCGTACCTTGTCGATCTCTCCGATCCTGTGCTGCTGGAGAGAATTCTCAAAGTTCGGACAGATGCCGGGCTTCCAGAGGCTTACTCTTATCCGTTCGAACTCTATTGGGAGCTTGAGACGCAGGAAGAAAAACTAATTTTCCTCGGCAATATGCGCGAGCTGGTTGGGCGCGAAGATGTTGCCCGCATGGTCGACCATATCGATTATGTTGTCGCGCGGATCGGCATCGAACACGTTGGTATTGGAACTGATTTCAATCACGGGGGCGGCATAGTTGGGTTCGAAGAAGCGGATTCCGCAGCGAACGTCACGGCCGAGCTCGTCGCAAGAGGGTACACGGCGGAACAGATCAATATGATCTGGGGGGAGAATTTCCTTCGTGTCCTCGATCAAGCCACGAATTAGGTTTTGGTCTTCTCATTCGCCTTCACGGCCTGCCAAAGCGCTTCTTGTTGTTCGAGCGAGAGCGTTGCGAAATCGGTTTCCTCACCGTCTGCCAAACCCTCCATCGCTCTGAAGCGACGCTCAAACTTTGAATTTGATTTTCGCAGAGCAATCTCGGGATCTATTTTGAGGCGTCGAGCCAAATTGACCGCTACGAATAAAACGTCGCCAATTTCTTCTTCGATATGCGCCGCATCTTCTTCTTCAATCGCCTCTTTGACTTCCTCAATCTCTTCATCAAGCTTTGCGAAGATGTCTTTAGGGTCGGTCCAGTCAAAGCCGGTTCTGGCAGCGCGTTTCTGAAGCTTCTCTGACCGCATTAGCGCGGGAAGGGCGCCGGCGACGCCTGCGAGTGCGCTCAAGTCCTTGCTGTTCTTACTCGTCCGCTCTTCGGCTTTGATTTCTTCCCATGCGGTTTGCTGACCTTCGGAGCTTCGACCATCCACCGAGCCAAACACGTGCGGATGTCTGCGGATCATCTTTTCGCTAATCGCTTGTGTCACGCTATCGATAGAAAAATGCCCTTCATCAGAGGCGATCTGAGCATGAAAAACAACTTGCAACAGCAAGTCACCGAGCTCGTCGCTTAAGTCATTCATATCGCCGCGTTCAATCGCGTCAGCTACCTCATAGGCTTCTTCGATCGTGTAAGGGGCGATCGTCTCGAAACTCTGTTCTAAGTCCCAAGGGCACCCCGTAACGGGAGTTCTCAGTCGCTTCATGATCTCCAGGAGGTCGTCAAACCCATAAGGTGAAGTCAAGGGAGTAGAGGGCATCGGTGATCCTTCGATCCAGTTCAGGCGGAGTTACGTATAAGAGTTTGTGTGAGTCGGGCGATCAGCACGACAAATATTTCATACTTTTCCGCTTGAAATTCCCATATATTGCAATAACTGACCAGTCAGTCATTAATTTGGAGCGTCATATGACCGACCAAGAAGCCTATAGTAAAGAGCCCGGAAACCGCGGGTGGCTGATGGGCTTGTTCCAACTGTTCTTTGTGATCGGGGTCGTCGCGGCTGCATTAGCATTGTCGCAAGCCTTAAAGATGCAAGTTAGTGGAAAAGCGCCTGCCGTCGCTGATATGCGCGGCGATGCTTCCATAAGCGTCCGTTTGGCCGATCTGGAGACATTGAGTTATACGCCCCAAATTCGCATCAATGGAACCGTTCAGGCCTCAGCGGAAGTTTCCGTAAGCCCTCAAGTCTCCGGTGAAATCAGGCAGGTTAGTGGCGCGTTTCGCCCGGGAAGCGAAGTCCCCAAAGGTGCGCTTCTGTTTGAGATTGATCGCGCGGATTATGTTTTAGCGGTTCAGCGCGCCGAAGCAGAGATTGCATCTTCTCGGTCCGACCTTCAGCAACTCGAAGCCGAAGCGGCTTTGGCGATTGAAGAGTGGGAAGAACTTTTCCCAGGGCGTGAAGTCAATGATTTGGCGGCGCGGATCCCGCAGATAGAGGCCGGCAAAGCGCGTCTCGATAGCGCGATCGCGAACAAAAAGACCGCAGAATTGTCGCTGCAGCGTACGCGGGTATATGCCCCGGTCGCCGCGCGCGTCATGTCGTCGGCTTTAGATATCGGCCAAATCGTTTCTCCAGGACAAACCGTTGGGCGTCTGGTTGCGCTGGATAGTATTGAGTTGTCTGTTCCGGTGTCGCTTGACCAACTCTCCGTGATCGAACCACCCATTGGCCGAACGGTCTCTTATCAGCGTCGTGGCAGTGGAGAAGCTCAATTGGCAGAGATTGTGCGCTTAGACGCGACGCTCGATTCTCGCACGCGCCTGTCAAATTTGTATATGCAGCCAGCACAACAAGAGGGCTTGAGGATCGGAGATTTTGTTGACGTGGTGATAGAGGCTGACGCGGTCGAGCGTGCGCTAAAAATACCCGCGACAGCGCTTAGCGGTCAATCGACTGTTTGGGTTCTTGAAAAAGACCTCCTTGCGTCTCGCGATGTTGTCATCCTCGGTGAAGAAGATGGCGGAGACACAGTCGTCACTCTATCATTTGACGTTGCCGATGGGGTGATCGCGTTACCCCCCTTAGAGGCCGAAGACGGGCAGGCCGTGACTGTTCGCCAAGACGGTAACCTCACGGCCTCTTCAGGAGGGCGTAATGACGGAGCCGAATAAGGGCCAAGACAAAGCAGGCGGCGGTTTAATCGGTTGGTTCATCCAAAACCCGGTTGCCGCGAACTTGCTGATGGTCGTCCTGTTGATCGGCGGCATCCTGATGGCGGGCAATCTGCAAACCCAAGTATTCCCGACCATCCAGCCTGGAATCATAACTGTTTCGGTGCCTTATCCGGGGGCGACACCGGCTGAGGTTGAAGAAGGTGTGACGCGACGCGTGGAGGAAGCGGTTCTAGGGATCGACGGCGTTAAGCGTGTATCATCCGTTGCAGCCGAAAATGTTGGAACGGTTACGGTCGAATTGTCTGATTTTGCCGACGAGCAAATTGTCAAAGACGACGTACAAACGGCAGTTGAACGCCTTGCCGACTTCCCACCCGAAAACGCCGAGCGCGCGACTGTGTCAGCTCCGAAAGCGACCGGTAGCGTCGTAACGCTGGTCGTTGTCGGAAATGTAACGCCATTGGAATTGCGCCAAGCCGCAGAAAACCTTGAACGAGACTTGCTGACGCAAAATGGGATTTCCCTGGTCGGCCTATCGGGCGATCGCGATTATGAAATATCCTTGGAGGTGAGCGAAGACACGCTGCAGAAATACGACCTCTCGATTGACGATGTTTCACGCGCGGTCCGTGCCGGATCGCTTGATCTCGCTGGCGGGTCGATCCGGACACAATCTGGCGAGTACTTACTACGTACCAATCAGAGGCGCCTCACCGGCGAAGGGTTCGAAACGATTGTTGTGCGAACGCTCCCCGATGGTTCGCAGGTTCTTTTAAATGATATCGCGAACATCCGTGATGGCTTTACGCGAGAAGCTCTCAAAAACACCTATAATGGACGACCCGCAATTTTTGTTGAGGTTTCCCGCGCTGAAGCCGAGGACGTTATTGCCGTCAAAGACGTCGTGGATGCCTATATGGCAACCTACACGCCGCCCGATGGCATTTCGGTTATTGAGTTTCGCGATCAAACCAAAATTTTGGAAGAACGCATCAATTTGTTGTTGCGGAATGCTCTGTTTGGATTCGCCCTGGTCTTCTTGTTCCTTGTCTTGATGCTTGATTTGAAACTGGCGCTCTGGGTCTGTATGGGGATTGCAACCGCTTTCATGGGCGGCTTCATGCTGTTCGGCGCGGCTGGCGTGACGATTACAATGGTCTCCCTCTTCGGGTTGATCATCGTGCTTGGATTGGTCGTCGACGATGCGATTGTCATCGGCGAAAATATCGATGCCGAAATCGCCAAAGGCAAAACAGGCGCGCAGGCGGCTATCGATGGCGTAACTGGCGTTTTCTCACCTGTATTGGTTGGCGTTATGACGACGATTGCCGCGTTCTCACCGCTCCTGGTGGTTGGAGGAATGTTTGGCGATATCACGCGCGCCATTCCTTTGGTGGTGATTTGCGTCTTGATCGTATCGCTGATTGAGGCGTTCTTCATTCTGCCAAGTCACCTCAGCCATGGAAGCCCATGGTCGAAGGGGCCCGTTCTAGCAATCCAGGGGCGGGTCGCCAAACGGATCGATTGGATCAGCCATAACGTCATCCGCAAAGGCGTCCGGTTCGTCGCAAAATGGCGCTATGCAGCGCTCGGCGCGGCGACAGCATTCTACATTCTATGTATGAGTCTGGTCGGCAGTGGCCTGGTAAAGTTCATCTTCTTTCCAAACATCGAAGGCAATGACATTTCGGCGACTTTGGTGATGCCCGAAGGGACGCCATTCGAGAGAACAGAAGAAGCCATAGCGAAACTCACTAATGCCGCGTTCGCAGTTGCTGAGCGTGCGAAAGAAGAGCGCGGTGAGGACTTGTATCTCTCGATCGCCGAAACTGTTGGTGGCAATACGGCCCAAGGCGGCGGCCCGGTGGGGAATTCCGGCTTCAGTGCGTCAGAAAATATTGGGCAGGTGCAAATTGAACTTATTCCATTTGGCACACGCCGCATGTCAGCGGCTGAAATCGAGCGCGCTTGGCGCGAGGAGTTGGGCGATGTTGAAGGCGTAGAACGCTTATCCTTCACCGCGTCGCTTGGTGGGTTTGGCTCAGACGTCGAATACGAACTCGCGCATGCAGACGAGGCGACACTGATTGCAGCCGCAAATCGAATGAAAGCGGAAATCGAACGTTTGCCTGGGTCTAACCAAATCGAAGACAGCTTCGATCTTGGGAAGCGACAATTACTGTTTGAATTGACGGATGCTGGACGTGCGGCGGGCCTAACGCCGAATGATATAGCGCGGCAAGTGCGCCAAACCTTCTTCGGTGATGAGGTTCAACGCATTCAGCGCGGGCGAGAAGAAGTTCGTGTCTTTGTGCGCTATCCGGAAGCCGCACGGCAAACCTTGCAAACATTGGATCAAATGCGAGTGCGCCTCGCGGACGGAACGAGTGTGCCGCTCTATACCGTCGCTGAAACATCTGAGAGCCGAGCATATTCTTCGATCAATCGCATCAATGGCCGCAGGATCGTGACCGTAACCGCCGATATTGATGAAGCGATCAGCACACCCGCCATTGCGAATGAGCAATTGATGACGCGCATTTTTCCAGAGCTCGATAAAGATTATCCTGGTCTGACCTGGGCGCAAGCAGGGTCCAGCCGTGAGCAATCTGAAGATTTAGCCAGCTTGGGGCAGGCCTTTATAATTGTCCTGCTGGTTATCTTTGCGTTGGTGGCAACACAGCTACGGTCGTATTTGCAACCATTAGCGATCATTGTCGCAATACCATTGGGGGTCGCTGGCGCTGTGCTTGGACACTATGTCCTCGGCTACCCGTTATCTTTCGTCTCGATCTTTGGGATCGTTGCCTTGGCCGGCGTTGCGGTGAACGCGTCGGTGGTTCTGGTTGATCTGTACAATCAGTATCGCAGCGAAGGCGCCGATATGGTGACGGCTGCGGCGGACGCGTCGGCGCGCCGCTTTCGGCCAATTCTTTTAACCACGCTGACGACCGCGCTAGGTTTAGGACCTTTGTTGTTAGAAACCAGTCCGCAGGCTCAATTCCTTATTCCGATGGGCGTTAGTCTGGGATTTGGGATCGTGATCTCGGGTTTTATGGTCCTGTTCGTCACACCTGCGGTCACCTTGATCATTGAGGATATAAGAAGCCTGCCTCATCGACTTCGCGAGGTAATGGCGCGGCGCAAAGAATTGCGAGGGCCTGCGGAATGAACGATCTCGCCAATCATACGGTATCCAAACCCGAGTCGAACAAACGAAAACAGCAAAAAGAAGCCAAACGTCTGGCGCTCCTAAATGCGGCTCTGGCGGTGTTTTCGCGCGTCGGATTCGCGGCGGCAAAAATGGAGGACGTCGCCAAAGAGGCAGACGTTTCCAAAGGCACCGTCTATCTCTATTTTGATAGCAAGGAACAACTCTTCGAAGATATGGTGCGCACGAAAATGACACCGATGCTGAACGAAATCGAAGAGGTCATGTCACGTCCGGCTATGACGGCAACAGAGCGCCTAAAGACCCACATGCAGTTTTTCTACCAAAAGGTTTTGAACAGCGACCGACGACAGATAATGCGATTGATTATGGCTGAAGGTCCCAACTTTCCTGATTTGGCTGAATTTTATCACGCGAACGTATTGTCTCGCGGGCAGGCACTTATACGCCGAACGATTGAGCAAGGTGTCGAGAGCGGCGAGTTTAGAGAGCTGAAAGGCCATGGCCTGGCGCAAAACGTTGTCGCAGGTGCGTTGGTCGCGGGGATTTGGAAACTGGTATTCGATCAGTTCCAGCCAATAGATCTGGATGCCTATTTCGACACCCACGTCGATCTGATCCTAAACGGGTTGAAAGCGCCTAGCGCGCGAGATTGACAACCAGCGCGGGTCATATGAGATCGCGGACTGACGACTTTCTGGAGACTGCGCGTGACTGAAGCTGTTTGCGTCGCCCCAACAGGGTGCCTTTTGGGTGAAGGACCGCTTTGGAGCCCGACAGAGGGGTTCCTCTGGTGGGTCGACATAAAACGCGCGAAACTACATCGGCATAATCCCAAAACGGGTAATACGCGCCGATACGATTTACCCCTTCATGCAAGCGCGATGGCTTTGTCCGATGGGGGCTTGATCCTGGTCGGAGACCTAGAAGTCGGCCGGTATGATACTGCTACAGAAGACTATGAGTGTATCGCCAGACTAAATGAACCAGAGGGCTTTCGAACCAATGATGGCGGTATGGCGCCCGATGGCAGCTTTTGGTTCGGTACAATGGACAATGCAGAAACGCTCGAGGAAGGACAGTATTACCGCCTGACACCTGATATGAGTGTTGAGCGCATCGGTCTGCCTGAAGTTTTGGTGACCAATACGATGCAGTTCTCACCCGATGGACGGATTTTCTATACCAGTGATAGCGCTGAACAAATGCTGCTTTCCTATGATCATGATCCAGAGACTGGGGCGCTCTCGAACCGGCGCGTATTCGCATCAACCTTGGACGCTGGGTGCTATCCGGATGGTACTGCGGTGGATGCAGAGGGCTATTTGTGGAATGCTCAATGGGCTGGCTCAAGGGTTGTCCGTTATGCGCCGGATGGGTCGATCGATACGATCATTGGCCTGCCAGTATCGCGCCCTTCCAGTTGTGCGTTTGGAGGGCCAGATCTGAAGACCCTATATATAACTTCAGCACGCCAAGGTCTGAGCGATGCGGCGCTGGATCGCCAACCTATGGCAGGTAGTTTATTCGCTGTTGAAACGGATGTGCCGGGTTTGTCGGTACAAGAATTCGGCCATTCACGGACAACATAACTTGCGTATGACAGTGTTTGCACCCAAGTGACTTCACAAGCATGGAAATGCGCAGTATGCAGCCGAATTACCCCTAAAGTCAGGAACGCATGAGAATGGCCGACAAGGACAAAAAGAAAACCGTTGGTCCAATTACCTTTGCCCGTCAGGTTGAAGCTGAAGGCCGTAAGGTAACTTGGACATCAACTCCTGAAACCATTCAGGCGACCATTATGGTGGTCATAATGTCGATTATTGTCGCTCTATTCCTGTTCCTGTCTGATCAAATAATCGCCCAGGTCATACGCTGGATCACCGGTCTCGGCGGCTAAGCAAAAGAGTTATAAGGAGTGCTTCGCCAATGGCAGAGGCTAAATGGTACATCGTCCACGCTTACTCAAACTTTGAGAAGAAGGTCGCACAAGCGATTCGCGACCAAGCGTCGATGAAAGGCCTTGAGGATAAGATCGAAGAGCTCGAAGTCCCGACAGAAGAAGTTGTGGAAGTCGTACGCGGCAAGAAAAAGACGATCGAGAAGCGCTACTTCCCAGGCTATGTTCTGATGAAAGCGAAGCTGACCGACGATGTTTATCACCTCGTGAAAGACACTCCGAAGGTCACGGGCTTTTTGGGCGCAGATAGCGGCAAACGTCCGCTTGCTGTTCCACAGCGTGAGATCGACCGCATTCTCGGCACGTCAGAGGATCCGATCGAAGAACGCGCAAAGCCAACCGTGGTATACGAAATTGGTCAGGAAGTTCGCGTCAACGAAGGCGCCTTCCAGGGCTTCGAAGGAAGCGTCGAAGAATTCGATCCGGAAACGGGCCGCATGAAAGTGAACGTTTCAATCTTCGGCCGCGCAACACCAGTCGATCTGGACTTCACCCAAGTCGATAAAATCGCCTAAACACCGGTTTTTGAACCTTATTTTATCTGATTGATGATCCGGCGCGTTGCCGGATCATTCGCATTCTCTTGTCCACGCAATGCGGGTTTCAGGCGGGTCGCCATGGTTTTCCCACGCTCAACACCCCATTGATCAAAGCTGTTAATTTCCCACAAAACGCCGGCAAGATATGTGCGGTGCTCGTAGAGTGCGATTAGAGCGCCCAGTTTTTCTGGCGTAAGTTCAGGTGTGCTAAGGAAGCTCGATGGACGGCCGCCGGGATGAACTTTTTGCTTCGCTATATGCTCCGGCAGATCAGGCTCTTCAGATCGCACTTCGTCCAGACTACGACCATTGGAAAGAACTTCGGCTTGTGCGAGCGCGTGCACGGAAAGCGCTTCGACGCCTTCAGCGTCGCTATTGCTGCCGGGAGCAAGAATAAACTCTGCGGGAACCACATGTGTGCCTTGGTGCAGCCATTGGTGATAGGAGTGTTGTCCGACCGACCCTTCGCCGCCCCATAGGAGAGGCGCAGTTGAGAGGGGGGCATCTCGTCCATCTGGTCCGACAGATTTTCCATTTGATTCCATCTCCAATTGTTGGAGATAAGTTGGCAGCATTCTCAATCGACGCGAGTAGGCCAAAACGGCTCGAGACCCGAACCCTAGAAAGCTTGTATTCCAGTAATCCAAGAGCGCCAGGCGAGCGGCGAGATTGGTCTTGAGCGGAGTCGTTTTGACATGGGCGTCCATTTCAGCGGCGCCGGCTAGGAAAGCTTCGAAAGTATACGTTCCGAAGCTTGTCATCACAGCGACAGACGCCGCAGACCAAATCGAATACCGGCCGCCAACACTGATCGGCATATCGAGTGTCGTTGCCGGTGTTCCGCCGAGCCAATCCGTTGCGCGGTCCGCATTCGCTGTAACGAGCAATAAATGTTTCGCGGCTTGATCGGCCCCAAGGGTTTGCTCTAGCCAGGCGCGCGCCCGTGAGAGATTGTACAGTGTTTCTTCAGTACCAAACGATTTCGAAATACCAATGATAAGGGTCTTAGCCGGGTCGAGGCCCCGTAAAGCGAGATCGAGGTCTAACGGATCAACGTTTGCGCAAAATCTGAGGTCCAGGTTGGCCAACTGGCGATCGCCAAAAGCATCGGCATAAAGACGGGGTCCAAAATCTGAGCCACCAATCCCAATGTGCACGATCGCAGAAAACGCGCCTGACGTGCCGATTTCAGCGGCCTTGGCTAAGGCATCCACGGTGGTCTTATGTTCGGATTGCGTGAGCTCGCTTTCCGGCGCCATTCGCAACGCCCAATGCAGGGCAGGGCGGTCTTCGGATGGATTGACGATCGCCGCGCCGAATAAGTCGCTTACCGCCTTTGATAGGCCGATGGATTCGGCTTGACCTAAGAGTGCTGCTTCGATTGCAGGCGACATATACTGGCGCGACAGGTCGGCTTTCCAGCCCGCAGCCTCGATGGGCGGCGCTGAATTGACCGCGGCCAATTCAGCAAGATTACTATTCTTGATGTTATCGGCCAGCTGGCGGAGCGTTTCAATCGTCATGGAGAATTCCTAGTCGCAGTAAAATACAGTTAGAGCGTCGCCGGCGGCGCGCTTCATTAGGCTGATGGGCGCATCGGCAGGCGCTGAATCAAACACGCGTTTCTTTTCGGCTCCAGTGATCAGGAGCAAAACGCCGCGTGCGTATGACACACATGGCAAGGTAAGCGTCATGCGAAGCAAGTTAGGTCCCGTGACGTCGCTTTCTATCGCCTTAATCGCGGCAACGCTCGACGTGGTGTCAGGATTAACCGCATCGGCATACCCTTCAGCGCCGCCGAACCAAGAGAGTGTGTGGGCGTCTGGCCCCATGCCAAGAAGCATGACGTCAGTCAGTCCGGCCTCTAAATAGAGATCGTCGACCTCCTCCACAGCCTTAAACGGATCATCGCCATTTATCTTCATCGGTGTATAGGAAGCTGCGCTGGCTTGGTTCTGAAGCAGCGTGCGCTCGATCATGGCGCCGTTGGAGGCGGGGTGGTCCGTATCGACCCAACGCTCATCACAAAGTCCTACATGAACTGAAGCCCAGTCCAGCTCTGCTTGCGATAGCGTTTCATATATCGGCCCCGGAGTCGTACCACCTGAGCCCATGAAAACGGCGTTTCCGCGGCGAGCGATGGCATCTCTCAATGCGCTCGCGATCCAGTCTGATGCAGCCTGCTGTAAAGCGGCTTTGCTCTCAAAAGTCTTGAAGACATGTCCTTGCGTCATGGCAGCACGCTAGGGCCTTTATTGGGGGGCTTTGTCAAGCGCTTTCAGACGCCCGCAACAATTGTCTGCATATGTCAGCGTTAATGGTGCTTGAAACCTAGTGCGGGCATGTGTACATGGCGCGCTTCAACGGGACTCTTCTGGCCCGCTCTGAGAAAGGACCAACGTCCGGTGGGCCGGACACTTGAGAAAAGGAGGCCTGGCATGGCCAAAGAAAAGTTTGAGCGTAATAAGCCTCACGTGAACATCGGAACGATTGGACACGTGGACCATGGTAAGACGACGCTGACCGCGGCGATCACAATGACACTGGCAGCAGCTGGTGGCGGTGAAGCCCAGTCATA
>JBDVMC010000022.1:0-2133 GCA_039970335.1 Henriciella sp.
TGAACATCCGGATTGCTGCTTCTTCGAGTGCGATTAACGATGTCATCATTGTCAGCATAAGTCCGTCGTCGCACCAGTCCAGTGGCCGCCTAAGCCCGACGTCCGCTCATGACCAAAACCGGAGGTCTTCTTCCGGCGTCATTGGAGACATTAGACAATGAGCGCAGATTCTTGCACTCTGTGGCAAAAGCGAGTTTTGAAATGTCACTGAAGCAATGGATAACTAAGCTTCTTTCTAGCAAAGCTTCAGATGAGACCGTCAAATGCTACGATTTCGAGACCAAAAAAGTCGTATCTATTTCCAAAAATGAAATTGGGTCCGGCTTTGTTCAAGCGAGGATCGAGGGACAAGACGGGTTAGTTTGGGTAAATGCTTCCAAGCTTGAGCCTGCTCCAATCAAGCATGCGTCATTCGACCAAGAAGCGCGACCTTACATCCAACAGATTCAACGCATTTTCTCCGAGCATTATAGGCTGTCTGTTAAGGAGTGGGAGGATGGTTTTCGCAGAGACAGCAATCCCGAGCGAGAAATAGCTATCTGGCTCTACTCATCCGAAGTGTATAAAATGTTTTCAGCGAACTTAGAATCTGCGGAAGCGAGAGCAGAGCTATTTCGATGCATCTTAGCGTGCATGAATACGCAAAGGGATGCCATCTGGGATGTGCTCGAAATTGAGGTGCTCGATAGAGGGTTTGCGGAAAAGGTGATAGCGCGCTTTTTTGAAGGTAATTGATCAAGCGTCTCTTCCTGACCCGTTGGAGCCCAAAACCTTACGGCTGCTTTCGGCGTCAAAGCGGACGTTTCCGACTGTGAAGTTGTTGCGCTTTTAGAGATCGCAATCGGCGAGTATTGACCTGCCAGATTTGTCCAACACGACCTGGTAAGTGTATTCAAGGTCGCCAGAGGACAGAGAGGTAGGACGAACTATCGCCCGGTTCTTCCCGAGGTTCACTAGTATCAAATCGTCCCGAATCTCACATTTTTGTTCCAGGTTTTGGTCAGTGATAATTTTGATTTGATCGTCGTTCCAAAGCGTGATGTCCACGATATGCATTCCGTCCATATCCGATACGCCTGCTTCAAAACCAGTGTGTTTCTCTAAGCAGATCGTATCTGCGATTTTCGAGAAACAACCAGCTACCTCGGTTCCTTCTGCACATGCACAGACCGAGAAAAACGAAACCAAGAGCGCGCGCCTGAAACTCATGCTGTTGTTTATAAGCTTGATGGCGCAAGCATCAATTCAGAAACCATAAATGAAACGAGAGGTTTAGCGGAAGTCTGACAATGGCTCATACTAAAACGTCTCCTTTCGGCGTCAAAGCGGACGTTAGCCGAGTAGCCTAAAAAGAACTAACTAAGACACTGATCCCGTGCCCGCTTTTGCCCAAATCCGCCTCAAGCTCAACGCTGTGCTGCGATCCAATCCATCACGACATCTTCGCCGCGGGCATAGCTGTCAAAAACTTGAGATAGCGCGACCTCGGGCGACAGAGACCCAGCCGGGACTTCAAACATTTCATTCATGGTGAAGCAGTAAGGCTCGCCCTTACACCCCGCCTCCCAGTCATGATATCCTGTGGCGTAATTAATGTGGTAGTTTGAGTTTGGCAGCTGAAAGCTCGATCCGCGCTCAGCCCAAAATTGTTCACGATCACCCATTTTTTCACCAACAATCAATGCGCGGTCGCCGGAATTATACTTAAGCATCGCTGCCGTCACGATACCGGCTGAGAACGTGTTAGGACCCGTGATGATGTAAACATCACCGTCCTCTGCCACAGCCTTGGGGGCGGCTTTCGCAAAGCCTATCGATTTGGTGTAGTCGCCGCCATCGTGCAGGCGAAAGTCCAAAACCAGGTAGTCCAAGCTCCCCTTCGGGTGCTCTGCCAGCATCCCCTTATAGGCTTTGCCAATCGATTGCTCACCCACCGCAAAACCAGGCAGCGCGCGGATATAAAGGCCATTCTGATCCAGAGGGTAAGACAGCGTCTCGCCCCACATGGTGAGATATTTTGGAAGTCTTGTGGCATCCGTCCCTAGCGCGTGAGACCAGCCATTTTCTGTAAAGCCTCCAACCTCGGGCGACAGCGTGTGCCAGGCCGCCCGCCAGGGCAATTCTTGCGGATTT
>JBDVMC010000023.1:0-12678 GCA_039970335.1 Henriciella sp.
TTACAAAATCCCGGTGGCGAAGCCAGCCCGTCACCGTGAAGAAAGCCGGAAAACTCCAGCCACCGGCGCTCCAAAGTTCGGTCTCAGAGCAAAAGCCGGAAAACTCCAGCCACCGGCGCTCCAAAGTTCGGTCTCAGAGCACCGGCATGCGCGCCGACATAAAGACCGGTCCAATCGAAGGTGGCAGCCTCCACGACCGGTTCCCGAAACCGGTCCGGATCGATCGGATCGGCCGCCAACGCAGCTGAACTTGACGCGCAAAGAAACGCCGTGGCGGGGATCAGACTTCTAATGTGCATATCATGTGCCTTTCAGTGTGCCGGCAAGACGGTGCCGTTCTCATCTTCGACTGGATGCTGGGTCTGAAGCGCTGAAACCGGCCGCGTGGCGTATCTATTTGCAGGCGAACTTCAGGTTCTTTGCGTGATAGCGTCCAAGGGTCCAATCTCCGACCAGGGCTTGCGAACTCGCGCTTTTGATATGGAAACGAGCCTGGTCAATTCGGACGGTATTTCCTGACAGACTGACCGAACTCGCACGATAGGCGTTGGTCCGGTAACCAACCGGCTTTCCATTCCTGAAAGTCAGCCAGCCTGGCCCGTGGCCCGGAAAGTCCGCCTGGCAGGTTGCGTTTTGCGGGCCGGCCGCAAGAACCCTCTTCGCTGGCGCCGTGTCTCCGCCGCCGTCAGCGGTGGCTGTGCAGCCTGCTGCGACTGCCGCCAGGCCGATTGCAAAAATGGCTGTGGGTAGCCGCATGCTCTGCTCCTTCCGTCTAGTTTCGAATTGGTGGATGAGAGGTCGCCGGACGACCGCTCCGCAGTCGCCAGAACGAGCGCATAGTGACGAATGCAAACATAACCCTCCCTATATTCCAATAGGAATATTACTGTTTGGAATATATAATAACTGGAATTTAGTCAATCCGTTGTCGCGGTATGACGGACAACGGATGCGCACCGGCCTTTATTCGCCGCTCAACACGCGGCTCAGTGAGATCATGAAACGCGCCCGGCTGGAGGCCGGCATAACGCAAGCGGACCTCGCGCGTGCGACCGGTCGCACGCAGGCATACATCTCGAAGTTCGAGAACGGTCAGCTGCGGCTCGACGTTGCCGACTTCATCGTGTTCGCCAAATGCTTGGGCGCTGACGCGCACCGCCTGCTTGACGAACTCGACACCGAACCCGCGGACTAAGGTGGGTCACGAGACAACACTCGCATGCCCGAAATAGCTCTTGTCGTCATCGTGGCCACCCCACCTCAATTGCGTTGGGAATGAGCATAGTCGAGGTGTCGCAATTGCGTGTCTCAAACCGAGTCGCAAAAAATGAGACAGGGAACGCGACCGATTTGCCTATGATCACCACATGCCGATACCGATCCGAAAATCTCTGGCGCTGTCTCTCATCAAAGACCGGTACGAATCCGTGGACGGGCTCGTGGTCGAGTGGGAACATCGCGACCAGCGCAATTCTTCAGGCAAGAGCAACGGCCGCCCGGACAGCCGCCACAAGGCCACTATCTATCGCTGGCTTGATCACGGTATCCCCTCGCGCGCCGATACCGTCTTCGGGTTTGCGTCACTCCTTGATGTTGATCCGGTCGCGCTCATGGACGTGGATGAAGAGTACGTCTATTCGCAGTTCGGCCGCGAACGACGCCTCTATCACCTACGAAGACCGACGAGCACGCATTTGGCGCCGCTCTGGAGCATCTACGAGGTCGACAGCGGCTGGCCGAACCAGGCACTTGCCAACGCCCATTACGGCCGCAACTGGTACACGCATGATTTCCACCACGACCCGACGGCAATCTCTGACGTTTACGCCGCCGTGCTGCTCACTACCGGAGATGCTGCAGCGCCGCGCGCATACCACTTTGCCTATCGTCGGTCCGGCGTTCCCGACCGCACCTGGCGTCCTTACGGCACTGTGGTCGCGCTCGAAGACGACATCATCCTGGTCTCCGAGAGCGGGCACTTCCAGCAAAAGCCGCGTAGCGGTGATCGCTTCTCGGTGGAGACATATTTTGGTCTAGGAGCGGCCGACTTCCGAATCGTCTCGCTCCATCCCTTCGACCTGGAACTTGAAGTGCCGTCCCACCAGACCGAGTGTGTTCGGTTCGTCGCGTAGTTCGCCGAAAGGAGGTTGAAGAAGATCAGGCTGGCCGGTACGCTTCCATCAATTCATTGCCTTTTTCTCCTTTGGTTCAATGAATGCAGAGCGCCGCGCATCATGTGGTAACTGTGCGCGGCGTTTTCTTTGACCGGATGAGATGCTCTCAACGGGGACCCAGCTTGGACCGCGAACAGAACTGCAGCGCAAGGTTCGGTATGCCCCAGTGCTGCGTGAACGCGCCGGAGCGGATCAGCGCATCGTAGGTCGCTTCCTTAAGGGCCCGGCTCGATGCCTTGGCCGTTGATCGCGAAATTGGGCTTGTCCGCTCGCATTCCAACGCGAAGAACCGATAGCGTTTCTCGCCTCCAGCTCGGTGCTCTACGCCGTAAAGAGCGTCCGGGATAAGGTGCGTTTCCATGCGGGTGCGGACAACCGGATGGTTGCGCTCCGGCAAAACAGTCACCGGGATCGATAGCGGATTCGGGGCACGCCGCGTCGAGGCCGGAGCACGAGCCAGGATTTCATCGACCGGGACGAATCGCTGGTTGGGTGTCTGCCTCGTCGCGAGTTCAACGGCCAAAAGGGTGTCGATGATCATCATCGTGTGCAGTATTTGCGGATTGTATGCGCGGGGCGACCGGCGCGAAAAGGTGACGGTACGCGGCGGCAATGCATCATGGCTATCAAGATAGGCCACGCCACTCTGACTGATTTCGTAGAGCATCGGCGTTGATCGGGCATCGAAATGCGGCGCCAACAGCGCAGGCCTATTGAGGTAGCCGGTTTCGTGGAACAGGTCGCCGAGCCGCTCCACAAAGCGCTTTTCTGACCTCGGCCGGATCAGCGCCAGCAAGTGGTCCTGGCGCAAATAGCGGTAGCGATAGAGCCAGCGCAGGATCACCGCATCGCGCGGCCCAAGCACCAGCCGCTTACCAAGAGGCGTGCGGGTAAAGCGGCAGCGGCGTCCAAGCGTGTCGCGTTTTGCGGCCGTGTCCATCTGTCCTTCGCCTCGACTGTCGCTCGTCTTCTTGTACGAGCCCCGAGACAAGCTTGGCGAAAGCGGAGCCGCGCGTCACCGTTTGCTATGGTTCGCAATGGCGCGGGACAATCAGCGGCGAAGCGCTATGGTCGAGGCAAAAAAATCACTGGCACTTAATGAAACCGAGGACGCAGCCGATGATGGCGCGGTCGTTGCGCCAGGTGATGCCACGGGCCGCAAAGCGAACTTTTTCAACCACCAGCTTTTCCGGCACTTCGCGCTCGTTCTCGCCGGTCGCGATATCAAGGAGCAGTTGGCCAAACGATCGCCCGTCACGCGGTGTTGAAACCCGGAGTTCGACATCAAGCAGCTTATTGGAGTTGCCGTTGAAGACCTGCAGCGATGGTGTCGTGAGCCAGGGAATGAGCCCGTTGCCAATCGTAAACTGATAGTCGGGATGGTTGCCGACGCCGGCACATATGACGCGGCGCAGCGGCCACGTTTCGTAGCGCGACCCGGATGCCTCGACGGCCATGTCGAGCATGCCCCGGGTGGCCCCCGATTGGTCAATCGCGCGGCGACACCGAGCAGTCTTGATTCGCGCTCTGAGTGATTCGCGGAGCTGCTTGCAGGTCTGAATCAGAACTTCAGGCGGACTGCCCTTGAGGTTGCACATTGCCAGGGCCGCGTCGGCCGATTCGGTCAAGGGCTCCGCTGATTTATAGGCTTTCCTGATCGTTTCGACCGCATCGTTGACGGCGCTGTCGCGATGGGTGCGGAGGGCATTATCAAATTCGATCTCCAAGCGCGTTTGTTGCAGCGGCGTGAAACGGTCCCGACTTGACGGCTTCAGCTTGAACCAGTTGTGCTGTCGTAGGCCCTGGAGCGTGGCCGGCGCTTTCAGCAACGGATCAGCCAGACGCGCGGCTTCCTGCTTGACGATGCGCCGCCCGTAACGCTCGGCCTTTCTGTCACATCGGTCGTGCATGGCTTCAACCGCGTCAGCGGGCGCTTGCCGCGCGACCGCGATAACGCGCGACAGGAAGAAGTCGCGGCAGGCTTGGGCGGCGTCAACGGGTGCCAGAGTGGCCAGTGTCTTGTCCTTGAAGAACCAGTCGATGTCGGCATCGTCGGTCAGTTCGGCGATGAGATTGGCCTTGGCTTCGGCTTCGCGTCTCTTTTGTTCGGCAGCTTGCGACCTTCTCTCTGCGTCATGGTCGGCTTGCGCCCGTTCGCGCTCCGCTTGATGACGCAGTGAACCGTCTTCGTCAGGCTCGCCCTTCTGAGCGGTCTTGTCCTTTTTCGGAGTGTCGCTGACGCCGGTTTCTGGAACCTCAGCGATATCATTTCCGCCCGGCAGCGACGGCGCAGGCAAAAGAGGCGCGGCAGCACGGTTGTCGTCGATGAAACAGAAGATGATCGTGCCGTTGCGAATGGACAGGCACGGCTGCCCTTCGTAGGCAACTTGCTTTGCCGCCGCGCCGATAAAGGTCAGCGGCTTGCCTTCTCCCCAGCGGGCTTCCATCAAGTCACGCGGTGGCCAACGATAGGCTATTTTGCAGTCCCGCGTTCCGTTGCAGGTTTTCTCGGCGGTGCATTTGTTGCGAAACAGCACCTCGCCGCCCCGAAGCGCCAGACAGACGCCCTGGCGCAATCGCGTGGCGTCTCCGGCCGCGCGGTTTCCGAGCAAGACACGCGTTTCCAACTCTTGCTGCAAATCCTTGCCGACCTGATCAATGGTGCGACCAAGTCTCTCGATGAAGGTTTCGGCTTGGGCAGGCCAGGCGATGGCCATGCTGAGCAGTAGGGATGCAATTAATCTCTTCACGATCGCCAGCCTAGCGAGAGCTTATGCACAGAAAACGGATGAATCCACCGTAGCAAGCGACGCGATCATCTTCAAAAGCAACTTGACCCATACATCGAACCCGGTCTCAATTCTCCTGTTCGGGACGAGGAAGCCGTACATGAAGATTTTGATGCGTCACGAGCAGACTCCGGGACTGTTTCGGTCCGTTCGCTTCAAGCTTTGGGGCAAGGTCGAACTTGAAGGTGATGAACAGGCGATCATCGATCGCTATGACTTCGACCAGGCGAAGTTGATCACCGAAGAAATCGAAGGGCTGATGAAATGGTCGGTCATCATCGGTGTGGTAACCGTCGTTCCTGCCTTCTTCGTCTGGGCGGGATTTTTCGGTCGCGCGATCGGCACGCCGACCGCCCTGGCGACGGGCGCGTTCGCCGGATGGCTGTTCTACGATCGGTTTCGCGAAACTGTCTACGTCAAGGATTTGCTCTACGGCCGACATTTCCGCTGCAAGTCGATCGTCGATATTTCGATACGCGAGGAACGCCTAAGGCAAATGGTCGCCTATCTTCGCGCCGTCATGGAAAGCGCCAAGCATTGGGGCGGCACGCAGACGACCGACGTGCCGCCGCTTGATCCGGAAACCTCGCGCCGGATCATGCTTAGAGGCTTCGCAAGAGGATGGTAGCGACCAAGCACCTCGGCGCTCGGCTCCACCGCTTCGTCTATGGGTTTTTCCGCCAGAGCGATCATACCGAAGTGGTGCATCTTCACGGCCGCATCGACCACCTGCTCCAGGCCAACGGGGTCAAGACGGAAGGTCAGTTGAACGACCTTTGCGCGCGTGTTGCCGGCGATGTTGGCAACGTCTTGCACCTTCCCGACGAGCGGCGAGACGAACTGCGCCACTTCACGGCGCAGCTCATCGCATATGAGGGGATGTTCCGGCTACCGGATGTAGATTTCGCCGAGACCAGGACGACCGCGCAATATTGGGAGTTGAAAGACGAACTCAATGCCCAGAAGGCGTTGCTGGAGCGGTTCCCGTCCGTCACGGACGCCATCACGCTATTGGTGCAGGGATGCTTCGGCGCGCTCTACGACAATCTCGGCAAGGTAGGCGCTGATGACGTCGGTAACGGGATCAACGTAGTGACGCCGCGGATCGATCGCATCGCCTCATTGGGCGAAGTCGTGGAGCGGATCGCGGTCGCCGCTCACGTTGAAGAAATTGAGCATCTCGGCCTGTTTCCCCGACTTCGCAAGCGCCTTGAGGCGAATTTCGTTGCCGCATCGGGCGGTGACCCGCGCGATATAGACGGCTTTTCCAGACCTCTCCGTATGCCCTCCAAGTTTGATGCCAAGACACCGGAGGATTTGGTCGTCACCTACCTGTCCGGAACGCCGCTGCTTGAATTGTTCGCCGGCGAGGAGATGTTCACCATCCCGCAATCGATCCGGTTCGAGCATCACCACATCATTGCCGGGTCGGGTCACGGCAAGACGCAAACATTGCAATACCTGATCGCCAAGGATCTTGATGCGGTCGCCTCCGGAGAGCGTTCGGTCATCGTCATCGACAGTCAGGGGGATTTGATCTCCAACATTGCTGGTCTGAAGGCGTTTGCTCCGGGTGAACCGCTGCATGATCGGGTCTGCATCGTCGACCCGACGGACATTGAGTGGCCGGTCTCGCTCAACCTGTTCGACGTCGGCCAAGCGCGGCTTCAATCCTATCCGCTCTTGGAGCGCGAGCGCCTGACCAATTCGATCCTGGAACTCTACGATTTCGTGCTGGGCACGCTTTTGTCCGCGGAGATGACGCAAAAGCAGAGCGTGATCTTTCGCTACGTCACGCGGCTGATGCTGCACATTCCCGACGCGACCATTCACACCCTGCGCGAACTGATGGAGAAAGGCAGCGAAATCCGCTTCGCCGAACACATTGCGCGCCTGGAAGGCACCGCCCGGCATTTCTTCGAAACCGAGTTTCCGTCAAAAGAATTCGCGCAGACGCGTCAGCAAGTGTTACGCAGATTGTGGGGCATTCTCGAAAACCAGACCTTCGAACGGATGTTCTCTCATCCGCGGTCGAAGCTCGATCTCTTCGCCGAAATGAACGCGGGCAAGGTCATCCTGATCAACACTGCGAAGGACCTGTTGAAGGAGAGCGGTACCGAAATTTTCGGGCGCTTCTTCATTGCCATGATCGCCCAAGCCGCCCAGGAACGTGCGACACTGCCGGAAAGCCAGCGCATGCCCACCATGGTCTATATCGACGAGGCCGCCGATTATTTCGATCGCAATGTCGGGATCATTCTGAGCCAGGCGCGTAAATTCAAGATCGGCATGGTGTTGGCGCACCAATATCTCGGTCAGCTGGACTCAAAGCTCCAGGATGCGTTCTCGGCCAACACCGCGATAAAGTTCGCCGGCGGCTTCACTGGCAAGGACGCGCGGGCCGCCGCCCAGATGCTCAATTGTGATCCGGCGCTGATCGAAGCCCAGCCGAAGGGCGCCTTTGCCGCTCATGTACGAGGCATGACGCGCGCCGCGATCCCGTTGCGATTTCCGCTCGGTGCCCTGGAGGAAATGCTCCGCATGACCTCTGATCAGCAGAACGCGCTTCGCGACCAGATGCGTGCGAACTATGCCGTCCATTACTCGGAATTGAGCCAGTACCAGAGCAAATCCGAGGACCGCGAGGACGCCAAAGCGCAAGGGCGAGACGACCGCAAAGACAAAGACGAAGAAGGTGAAGGGACTCTGTGGGAACAGTCTGAGGCAGCGACAAGTGCAAACCCAAAGACCAAGTCCAACAGGCCGCACCCTCCTGGTGATATCGAGAAACCGGACGACGAATCCGACTGGTAGCGTCGAGCTGTTGCGGCCACCAGTTCCCGCCGCAGAATTCTTTGCCTCTTTGTGATTCCTGCCGAAATTCGGAGTTCCGCATGCGCTACAATGAGCCGGTTTGAGCAGATATGTCCAGCTGGCAAGCCACACGCTGCGAGTGGATACCGTATCCCCCTGCATATCCCCATCGCAGACTGGTAAAAAAGAAAGAGAACCGGCGTTGCCACCGGTTCTCTTCGCTCTCACAAAAGGAGAGTCAGTGCTGTTGACCACGAGCGTCGATGCGTTCCTGAAGCCACTCTAGCACTTCTGCCTCGACCCATCCGACCCGGTTGTTGCCCAGCCGTACCCGCTTGGGGAATTGGCCCGCCACTTCCAGGCGCGCTATGTGTTGGGGAGAGTACAGGACCAGCTCCTTCACCTGCCGCTTGCTCAACAATCTCATCACGATACTCCTCATGTTGAGGAGCATCGCGATGCCCCGGGGTTGATACCCTAGGGTTCAAGAATTGTATTGAATTCTTGATGGATAACAACTCCGCGAGCGGAAGCATTTCATTCCGGTGGATCAAGGACAGCTTTGCGCTCCCAAGCACGAACCCGCTTCGCGGGAGGGCGCCTTTGCCTGAGATGGCGTAATAATCATAGCCTTTGAGCGGTTAGCTGCGGGCGAGCCGCCCATGGAGTTCCCTTCAACGAGAGGAACTCGCCATGGCTACCCCGTCGACCGATGCACCTATCTCGTCGCTTCGCCAGCGCATGCAGCACGACATGCTCATGCGGGGCCTCGGCTCCCACACGCGGCAGGACTACGTTCGTCATGTCCGGTACTTTGCCGCGTTCCTCGGGCGCTCGCCTGATACCGCGACGCCGGACGATATCCGCCGCTTCCAGCTTGATCAGCATGAGAAGGGTGTTGGACCTGCGACCATCAACGGCGCTGTCTCGGCGCTTCGGTTCCTGTTTCTGGTGACACTGCAGCGCCGGGATCTGTCGCGCGCCCTGGTGATTACCCGCTATCACCGCAAGCTGCCGGATGTGCTCAGCGTGGAGGAAGCGGGGCGACTGCTAGAAGCCGCACCGGGCCTCAAGTACAAGGCCGCCCTCGGTGTTGCTTACGGCGCAGGGCTGCGCGTGTCCGAGGTCGCGCACCTCAAGGTCGATGATGTCGACTCGACGCGCATGCTCCTCCGTGTCGAGCAGGGCAAGGGCCGCAAGGATCGCAACGCGGTGCTCTCGCCACAGCTCTTGGAACTGCTTCGGCTAGCCGAAGCCACCTCAATCGCCGTCGAGATCGTCAAGCGCAAGCCCGACCAGATCGGCTTCACGGTCCAGCAGAGGCGGTGGGTAGTCGAGCGCTTCTTCGCCTGGTTCAGCCGCAACCGCAGGCTATGGAAGGATGCAGAGGCCACTATCGAATCCGCCACCGCATTCCTCTACGCTGCAGCCGTCATGATCCTCGTCAGGCGCTTCGCACGAAACTCATGAGCGGTTTCGGCACGGACTCTAAGCGTAATCGGCGACTTGAAATAGCAAAGATGTGTCTGATTCCTCGGCTAGCTCAAGCTCATATGGTCCTGCAGAACCCTGCTCCATCCTGCCGACCCAGAATCCCTCGAGCCCTAGAATGACATAAACCATCGGAGCGCGGCGCTTGTTGGCTTGGCTTTGCCAGGTTTGGATATCGACCAGAGATGGTTTTGGAGAGACCTCAGGATGTGAGTGCCATTCGCCGATCCAGTCCACTTTGAATCCAGAAACGAGCCATTTTCGAACTGCGGCGATTTGATGGATACGATCGAATCTGAGGAACCAGATTCGCGAACTGCGATCACGCAGGCCGGGAAGTGTCGCCGCGGTCACGTGAAGATACTTTCCTCGACGCAAACCCAATAGTATCCCGCCTACTTCATGCTTTGCCCCCTCGTTCCTTGCACATGAAATAATCGCCGCCCACGCGCTCTTGTCAACGAGCACCTGTCCCAGCTCCGCAAGCGGGACACTGTTCGTGTGGCTTTGGTGATTTTTCATTCAGTTTTCTGGCTTCTTCTAGATCAAGTGCAATGGTTCGTAGTCGAGCGCCTGGTTTGCCATCAAAGAAATCCAATATCGCCTGCAGGCCAAGCCCCGCCGCCATCGCTGGTGCGGCAACGGAGAACGGTAGGTATGGGCCATCCCCACATGACGTAGCAGCTATACGTCCCACATCTTTCACGTCCTTGCGGGGATCGTTCAGCCACGGCTTGCCAAGATCGGGACGAAGGCATCGGTAACAAGCGAACCCGTCACCCACGTTGAGAAAAGATTGGGCCGCAATTCCGTTCCCAAACAACCAAGTGTGCAAGAGAAACGCAGACTGTCCAAGTGACCGAGCTTCCAGCGCCCTTTGGTTCAAATAGTCGCTTACCGCTTCGACACCTGTAGCATCTACGACTAGATCGCATCCGCGCAATCGGTTCCACACGTCCTTTACGTCAATTGCCAGTGCTTTGATCCGCACGTCCGGATGAAAACGGGATAGTTCAGTAGCAAGCGCCTCTGCCTTCGACTCACCGATATCGGCGAAGTTAAGCAAGTGTCGACCGAGATTGCCGGCTGCAAGTAACTCGCGGTCCACCAGAAACAGGCGAGCGTCGTTTCCGGCCCCTGATTGGACAAGATACCGAGCTAGATGGCTTCCTATTGTTCCACAGCCAACAACCGCGATAGATTTGCCTTTTAGCGACGTGGCCATGCCATTCAGGTTGCGGGAAGTGATATCGTCCAAGCTTGCCTCGCTACCGTGATACCTGATCAGCCCAATATTGGTTTCACGCTTCCTGATTTCGCCGCGCAGAAATTCCCGCCTTGCGCCACGCTTTGCCAACAGCTTGAGGTCAGTAGGGAGTTCGATTTGGCAACCAACCCAACCGTTGCGCGCCGCGATAAACAGCACCTGTCCGTCAGACAACGCGTTGCCGATTTCTCCGAAGCTCGGAACACTAAATCCGGACTGTTCCTCATACCATTCTCGAAGCTGACCAAGCGTTTTTGGTACCAGAATATTAGTTCCAGCGCCTATATCCGTCGACGCGTGTACGGTGATAGCTGAACGTCCTGTTTGAAATCCGGCCGGGATATGCTGCTTGTCGTTGACCAAAAGCAGTTGTGTCGACGAATTCAAGCTATTTGGAACCGCTAGTCTGGCAGTTCTAGCGGTTGTGCTACGGCCAAACATGACCAGGACGTTGCTTCCGCCCCAATATGACGGGTACTCGGTTGCGACTTCCAAAAGCGCGCCGCCGGCGAGCGATTTTGCAATCGTTGCTTCGGCCTCTCTCAACACACGCAATATTGAAGCGCCGGGTCGGAACCGGTCCAATCGCAGTAGGGAGCGGTCAGCGTAGCAGAGGCCTGTGCCTTCCTCCAGGTGTGCAATAATCGGAAGGCTGACTGACGAGCGGTCAACGAATCGGATTTTGGGCAGTTCTACAAATTCCAGGTCAGGAATGTCGATCTCAACCTCGGCGGTCGTATGCCCAATTCGCAACGAACCACGGTATCGGTCGGGATTTGGCCCGACATGCCGGAAACCGCGTTTTCTTAGGGTAGCGTCGACTTCCCACCGCGCCGTCTGCTCCGCTATCAAGCTGATACCGAAGATCCTACGCGAGGCATCGGCACGGTTTCAGCTTTAGTCTCCAATACCGCTGCGGTCTGCGCTGCGGCGGCAATCACCACCGCTTCAGGCGCATTTGGGATACGATCACTCAACGCCCGCCTGAGTTTCTGGATGACTACGTCCGAATGGAACGTGTCATAAAGAGCCGCTTTAACATCGTCACGAAACGACTCAGCCGCTTTGGCAAGTTCTTCGCGCCACTCTGGTGACCATTCATCGTCACATGCACGCTCGCCTTCACGCCAAGAAATACTCCCCCTCCTTATCCGCTCGGGAAGGTGCTCGGCAACAGCCAGAAGCAACAAATCATCCCGATCCTCGGACGGGCGCTCGCCAAGCGCGGCTAGTGCTTCCACACAAAGCACCATCAGTGCCAGTGAAGAGAAGGCAGCATCATCCCATTTATCGTCACGCCAAGCCTTGGCGTAGCGGCTCAGCCGACGCAGGACCTTTCCATATCTCGTTACATTGGCGATGAACCAATCGTGGATGGCCTTCGGGTCTGACGGGCGCCAGTCTTCCTCACGATCAGCGAGGAGAATCTGCCCTGAACCGAGCCGCACGGATTTCGCGATGGTGTCCAGAGTATCGTTAAGATTGGCCGATTTGCCAAACGTTGTTTCGGTCTGTCGCTCAAACATTTCGGCTAGACGGCGGAAGCTTGTGTCATCGACCGCAAACAGTGGTAGGTCAATGTGCGCGCCTTTTCCGACCAGTGTAATGCGAATGCAGGTGTTTTTTCGCTTGAACTTCCAGCCCTCGCGGGTCACTAGCGGTTCAAGTGCCCTTTGCATAATTTCAAACAGGCCTTCCGATGAGAACACCGGCCGGCCATCTACAAATGGCATGGGAACATAGATGCCGTCGTCCAAGTCGATTTCTTGAGCCCAACGCCGAGCGGGCCTAATGAGTGTTCCATAAGCAAACGAGCCCTGCGTCAAAAACCGGACGTCAAGCTCGCGAAGTGATTCAGCCTTGTTGATGAATTGGTAATCCCGTTTCTCAAAAAGCTTGCCGCGAACATCCGCGTCGGAGACGTAATTGCGCAATGCGCCGAACGCACCCCGCAGTTGCGCCCGAATTTTAGTTCTAGCTTCTCGCAAAAGCTTGTCTTCGGTGCTCTGAGACCGAACTTTGGAGCGCCGGTGGCTGGAGTTTTCCGGCTTTCTTCACGGTGACGGGCTGGCTTCGCCACCGGGATTTTGTAATGCGATCGGGACGTTGTATCCGATCGCCGAGTGAGGCCGAACCTCATTGT
>JBDVMC010000024.1:0-259439 GCA_039970335.1 Henriciella sp.
TGCGCCGGCATTTGCAAAACCGCCAACCATCATCAGAAGATTGCCATCGGGCGTGAAATCAACACCGTTTACAGAGTGGTTTTCTTCAGAGCGCGGGATACCCCGCAGCAGGTCAATCTTGGTCGCGCTCCAATCGCCAGCGTCTGGGATATCCAAGGTGACCTTCGACAACACGCCTGAATTTGTGTCGAGGTTCTTGTCATCCACATTCGCTTCGCCGCCGCCGCCAATGCGTGGATCGCTGGAGGTGACGTAAAGTTCGATATCGCCATTCTCATCAAATCGGGCATGAAAGCCCGTTACCTGACGACCGGTTGTTCCCGCGGCGCTGCCATCATCGTTATGATTGAGGATCGTGTTAATGATGCCCGTCTCGAAGACCGTGGTCTCATCATATGTCTTGTCTTCACCCGTCCCCGAAGACGTCACGATCGAGACCGAGATATTACCGTTCTGCTGGGTGGTGATCAGATAGACGGTGCCGTCATCAGCTTCAAGAAATTGAAGAGAGGTTGGCTTGTTGTAACCGGTGCGAAGAATGTCGAGACCAAAATCAGGCATTGTGTTCCCCTTTCGGAGAGAAAGCAGAGTGTGAAGTGATGAAGTGTGAGATGGAGTTGGTAGTGTGGTCGAAGCCGGCCACGGGTAGGGAGAAGGCTGGAATGCCCATCAGGTCTGGTCCATTCAATTTACATTGAATGCCCGCGATGTTGTTGAACCCAATATCCATTGGCTAGAACTCCCGAACGGCGCCGTTACACAGTCTCCCAAACACAATGTTGAAACGGCAAATCCCACCCGGCTCAAGGCGACAGCCCAAACCGCGTACGATCAATATCCGATGCTAAAGTCCCCACCTTGCCAATCATGTTGGCGCGCTTGCTTGACCTCAAGCTCCACCTTTTTTGGGCGGCGTGTTACTCTTACTAACTACAGATAATCGTCCCTACATGTGTCCCTAAAAAGCGCTACACCGTTTGTCCCCGGTCCAGTTCTTCTTAACTTTTTAGCAACCTTGCAGACGGATCGACGCTCAGCAATGTGATTCGCCTATTAGGTGAAACCTCGAGTTTTCAATCGCCAATCCAATGGTTTTTCTGCGTTTTCTGGTTAATATTTCAGCAGACAGAGAAGCGTTCCCCCTTTTATTTTAGGGAGCGCGCCTCTGGGTTGAATTAGTATTTGAGAGCACACGTGTCTTCTGTGGCTGTAAATGGGGCACGCCAAGCTCTATTTACCGACGCGAATTAGATGCGCGTCAGCCTTCAAGTCAGCCCGCAAAGGGCGTTACCCCGTCTTAGGTTGCTTGATGCTTGCGGTATTATTGCGGTTTTTCGGCGCGACCGAATTGCCGACCCTAACCTAGGGCTTGAGAAACGCTGGGACTTCTTCGCCGAAACCAGTGATGTCTTCGGGAGCAGGGTCGAGAATCAAATCATCATCTTTGCGCTTATAATCGCGCTTCGGGCGTTCGCTACGTTCCCGCTTCGGTTTCTCAGGAACCGCTGCTGGTGTCTCTTCAAGAGTTTCGGGTGTTTCCGTGCGCTCTGGTCGATCGCGGCGGTTACGTGACCTGCTGCGGCCTTCACCTCGTCCTTCGCTGCGGCCTTCATTTCGTCGGCCGCCACGCTCTCCACGTCCGCGACCACGGCCGCGTCCGCCATCGGCATCGGTTGGCAGATCTTCCAACTCGGCGAGCAAGCCATCCGGCATATACTCTTCCACATCGGTCTTGATCAGCATCATCACACCGCGCCAGCCTTTGGTATCATTTGGTCCGACCATGGTGAAGCTTTGACCTTCGCGCCCGGCGCGGCCAGTTCGGCCAATGCGGTGAACATAGTCTTCGTCTTTTGGCGGCGGTGAGTAATTGAAGACATGCCCGACGTCTGGAATGTCCAGGCCGCGCGCGGCAACATCAGACGCGACGAGCAATTGGAGGTCGCCATCGCGAAATCTATTCAGTGTTTCCATCCGCGCGCTCTGAGGCAGATCACCATGGATCGGCGCAGCGCTAAAGCCATGCTTCTCGAGCGACTTGGCGACGATGTCGACTTCGCGTTTGCGATTACAAAAGACGATCCCGTTCTTTACATCCAGGCTTTCTACCAAGCGACGCAAGGCCGTGCGTTTGGCTTTGTCGTCGCCCCGAGGCAGCATGATGACATGTTGTTTGATTGTCTCAGCTGTTTTGGACTCGCGCGCCACTTCGATCCGAACCGGATCTTTCTGGAAGGTCTTTGCAAGCCGCGCGATCTCTTTTGGCATGGTCGCAGAGAAGAGAAGCGTCTGACGGCGTGGCGGCAGCATCTTACAGATCTTCTCAATGTCAGGGATGAAGCCCATGTCGAGCATGCGGTCAGCTTCGTCGATGGTGAACACTTCAACCCCGGTGAGCAGGATCTTGCCGCGCTCGAACTGATCAATCAAGCGTCCAGGCGTCGCGATCAAAACGTCGACGCCGCGCATCAGCTTTTGCTCTTGCTCTTTGAAACTCACGCCGCCGATGAGGAGCGCCATGTTGAGCTTCAGATCTTTGCCATAGGTCTCGAAATTCTCAGAGACCTGCGCCGCGAGTTCGCGGGTTGGGCAAAGAATGAGACTGCGCGGCATGCGTGCTCGCGCTCGGCCTTTGGCCAGGCGGTGCATCATAGGCAGCGTGAAGGCCGCCGTCTTGCCGGTTCCGGTTTGAGCGATGCCGGTGACATCTCCGCCCATTTTAATAACCGGAATGGCTTGCTCTTGGATTGGGGTAGGGTGCTCGTAGCCAGCGGCGTCGATCGCAGTTTGTATGCGCGGGTCGAGGTTTAGCTCGGCGAAGGTAATCTTGTTTTCGTCAGTCAATTTTATGTCCAGCTGAAGGTTTCAAAGGTCGGTTACATCAAGCTGTTCCGTATTGAACAGCGGGGCCGACTTCGAATCACTGCGCCGGCAAACATGTTGCGGTGCACATAGTGCAAAAAAGCCCACCGGAAAAGGTGGGCTTCTCAGTCAGTTAATGTCTGTGGTTTTTAGGCCGCGTCGGCCAGGTTCTGGTTCGCGAAGTCCCAGTTCACCAGATTGTCTAGGAAGCTCGCCATATAGTTCGGGCGAGAGTTCTGATAATCGAGGTAGTAAGCGTGCTCCCAGACATCCATTGTCAGGATCGGCGTGACGCTTTCATCGGTCAGCGGCGTTTCCGCATTCGGTGTCTTCGTGATCGCGAGTTTGCCGTCTTTCAGCACCAGCCAGGCCCAACCTGAGCCGAATTGAGTTCCGCCAGCGGCTTTGAACTGTGTCGCAAACTCATCGTACGATCCGAAGTCACGGTCGATCATTTCAGCAACTTTGCCGTGCGGCGCGCCGCCGCCACCTGGCTTCATCGAGTGCCAGTAAAATGTGTGGTTCCACACTTGAGCGGCATTGTTGAACAGGCCGGCTTTGCTGGCGTCGCCCGCAGCCGCTTTAACAATCGCTTCGAGAGACGCGTCAGCGAGATCTGTGCCATCGATCAGCTTGTTCAAGTTTACCACGTAAGCGTTATGGTGCTTCCCGTGGTGGAAGTTCAGCGTGTCTTCTGAGATATGCGGGGTTAGGCCGTCGCGGCCATATGGGAGTTCGGGAAGGTCAAAAGCCATGTCATTGGTCTCCTTGAAGAATTTATCGCTGTTCCTGCGCAGCCTTTGCCACAGATATGGGTTCCATGACCAGTCCTGCCAGTGATTCTTTGAAAGAAATTGTAGTGCGTTTGGATCGGCGGATTCAAACCGTTGATGAGGAGCGTTGGCTTTCCAGCCGATATGCGCAGGCTGCGGAGCGTGACACGTTGATCATTCTGTACGCGTTTTACTACGAATTGGCCCGCGTCCGGGTCGCTGTCACAGATCAAACGCTGGGAAGTATTCGGTTTCAATGGTGGCGCGATGCGCTCTCCGAATTGGCGCGCGGTGAGGTTCGCCAGCATGATGTTGTGAGGGCGCTTTCAAATCAAATCGATCAGGATCGACTGAATATCGAGCACTTGCATGAGATGATTGAGCAGCATGAAGTGGCCTTTCTTGGCGAAGACCGAGCTCTTGAGCCGGATGACCTTCTGGCCATCGCTGCGCTTCGTGCGCTGGGTGAGGGCGAATACGATCGAGTCGTGATCGGTGAGCGCGCGAAAACATGGGCTGCGCTCCGGCGCGGTGAGGACGTCGTACTGGTTCGAGAGCGAATAAAGCTGCCGTCGAACTTGCGTCCGGCCATCGCGCATTTTTGTTTGGCGCATGTTTGGGAAAACGCGCGAACGCCAAGTGCTTTTCAACGAAGACTTAGTATTCTCTTAGCCGTCTCTTTAGGGAGAATTTGATCGCGAACTCGCGATTTGGGTGAACATTGTTCACTTTTTGCAAATGCACATTAGATACTCACGCAGTAACTCCTATTATGAGGTTCTGCATGCTCCGCAAATCTGTGTTGATTTCCCTTTCCGCCTTGGCCATGGCTCTGCCGGGACAGTCGGAGACATTGCAAGAGGCGCTCGATCTCGCCTTCCAAGCAAACCCCGCACTTGAGGCACAGCGTGCCGACTTGGGCGTGGCGCGCGAGCAGCTCACCCAGGCACGCGGCGCACGAGCGCCCAGTGTCGATCTATCCGCTTCTGCGGGTTATGAGTCTCTAGACACCACGCAACCAACCGCGTTTGGACTTGGCGATCGTCCGATTTCATCTGCGCAATTGCAGGCGACGCTGCCGCTTTATACAGGCGGGCGGATCAATGCTGGCATCGATCAGGCCCAAGCCGGTATCTTGGCTGCCAACGCGCAATTCGATGGTGTCGCCCAAGACTTAGTGCTCAACACAGTAACCGCTTATGTCGATGTGCTGCGTGATCGAGAGGCGATCCTGATCAGAGCCAACAGTGTCGCACTGCTTGGCGAGCAGCTCCGCGCCGCGACTGATCGGTTTGAAGTTGGATTTGCGACACGGACTGACGTAAAGCAGTCGGAAGCCCGCCTCCAAGGCGCGCGCGCATCGCTTGCAGGAGCTGAAGCTCAATTGCAGGCATCACTTTCGATCTATGAAGTATTCGTCGGCCAACCCGCTGGTGACCTCGTGCCTGTTCCAGGCGCACCGGCAATCCCCACCGATTATGAAGGGGCGCTGAAAGCCGCCGTTTCGGATAACCCAGATCTTCAAGCCCTTCGTCAGGCCGAGCGCGTCGCAGAGCAGGGCGTGCGATCTGCAAAGGGCGAGCGCAAACCAAGTGTTTCCTTGGTCGGGACTGCCGCCGTGCAAGAGACCTATGACCAAGTCGCCACCGAGTTCTCGCCGACGCTTGGGCAGATCGAGCTGCCAGCGCAAAACTATCGCGACACACAGCTAAGTTTGCTGGCCCAAGCCAGTGTTCCGCTATTCCAAGGCGGCATTCTCAAGAGCCGCGTTCGCGCCGCCAGATTGCAGCTTGATCAAGCGCGTCTACAAACGATCAATGCCGAGCGTCAGGTGACCGCCAGTATCGCGCAATCCTGGTATGGCAATATCGCTGCAGAACAGGCGATCACCGCGTCTGAGCTTCAAGTTGAAGCGGCCGAAATCGCCTATGAGGGCGCGCAAGAGGAACTCAGCGTCGGGACGCGGACAACCTTGGATGTGCTCGATCAAGAACAACAATTGCTCGAAGCGCGCTTAGGCCTGATCAACGCGCGTCGCGACGCCTATGTCGCCACGCACCAACTGCTGCGGGCGATGGGCGCGCTCAGCCTCTGAGGATCTATGGATCTGTAGCGAAGCATGCTATTGTCACGTCGTAATTGCTTGTTAACCGAGCTGGAGTAGCCGGTTAGTAGAAGCAGCACCGATGGGACCAGCTATGGCGGAGCAAGCACAAAAAGAACCGACCATGGAAGAAATCCTCTCTTCCATCAGAAAAATTATCGCAGACGATGATGCTCCTGTGGCATCCGCTGAGGCTGAACCGGCTGAAAGTATGAGCGTCTTCGAAGATGATATGCTCGAAGCAGAGCCCGAGGTTGAGGGAATCGAGAGCGAGGAAGATGTCCTCGCCGCGATCAGCCAATCTATGGAAGAAGCAACGCAAGAGCTCGAGGCGCAAGTCGAAACAGCGGCCGAGCCAAAAGAGGCGTTCGACTTTGTCGTCGAAGAAGACAGCTTTGACGCATTCGAAGACAATGATTTTGAAGGCGTCGAAGATTTCGCTGAAGCCGAAGTCGAGCCAATTGAAGATACATTCGATCCTGTGGCCGAGCCGCTGCCGGAACCTGTAATTGAAGAGGAAGCCCCGATGTCCGCAAAAGTTGCCCCCCTGACCGATACAGCCACGTCAAGCGCGGCAGCAGGCGCCCTCGGAAAACTCCTATCGAACGTTGAGTTCGGCGAAGAAGCTGGCGGTACAACAACGATTGAAGGCCTCGTTCGTGAGATGATGCGTCCGATGCTAAAAGAATGGCTCGATGCGAACCTTCCGGGCATTGTT
Organism: Henriciella sp.; assembly: GCA_039970335.1. Classification (GTDB taxonomy): domain Bacteria; phylum Pseudomonadota; class Alphaproteobacteria; order Caulobacterales; family Hyphomonadaceae; genus Henriciella. Next base: position 6,458 of record JBDVMC010000024.1, read on the forward strand.
GAGAAGCATGTTGAAGCCGAAGTGCAGCGAATTGCGCGCATGGCTGGCTAGACCCACTCAAATCCTCTGCTAAAGAGACGGGCGCGCCAGAGATGGCGCGCCTTTTTCATTTTTATTTGACCGACCGGACCGCCAGACATGATCGACCAACGTTTTGACCCGAAAGCTCACGAGCAGCGTATCTATCAACGCTGGGAAGAGAGCGGCTGCTTCCGGCCCAGCATGGACACGTCCGCTGAGCCCTATGCGATCATGATCCCGCCGCCAAACGTGACCGGCAGCCTGCATATGGGCCATGCGCTCAACAATACGATCCAGGACATCTTATGCCGGTTTGAGCGGATGCGCGGCAAAAATGTTCGCTGGCAGCCCGGCATGGACCATGCCGGCATCGCGACGCAAATGGTGGTCGAGCGCAAACTCGCCGCCAACGGCAACCAAGACCGACGCTCGATGGGCCGCGACGCCTTTGTCGAGAAAGTCTGGGAGTGGAAGGAAGAGTCCGGCGGGACGATCCTCAACCAGCTGAAACGCCTCGGTGCCTCCTGCGATTGGGAGAATACTAAATTCACCCTGGACGAAGACCTCAGCGTCGCTGTCAACAAGGCGTTCGTTGATCTCTACAATGAGGGCCTGATCTATCGCGCTAAGCGCTTGGTGAATTGGGATCCGCAATTCCAGACCGCGATTTCCAATCTCGAAGTCGAGAATAAAGAAGTCGACGGCCATATGTGGCACTTCAAATACCCGCTCGCGGGTGGCCAGACCTATACCTATGTCGAGAAAGATGCGGACGGGAACGTCACGCTGGAAGAGACCCGCGACTATATCTCGATCGCTACAACGCGGCCTGAGACCATGCTTGGTGATGGCGCGGTGGCCGTGCACCCTTCTGATGAGCGCTATGCGCCGATCGTTGGCAAGCTCTGTGAAATCCCGGTTGGGCCAAAAGAGTTCCGCCGTCTGATCCCGATCATCACGGACGAGTACCCGGATCCTGAGTTTGGTTCTGGCGCGGTGAAGATTACCGGCGCCCACGATATGAACGACTATCAGGTCGCTAAACGCGGCAACATTCCGATGTACGCCTTGATGGACGAAAAGGGCTTCATGCGCGCGGATGGTGAGGCTTATGCAGAGGTGGCTGTTGTCGCGCTGCGCATCGCGGAAGGCAAAGAAGATTTTGACGAGGCCAAGATCTCGGCCATGAATCTGGTGCCGGATCAGTATCGCGGCCTGGACCGGTTTGAAGCGCGTAAGGCGGTTATCTCGGACATCACGGCTGAGGGCAATGCGGTGATGATCGCGGATCCGAAGCACAAGGACGAAGAAACTGAAGCGCCTCTAATCCCGTATGTGGAAAACAAGAAAATCATGCAGCCTTTCGGCGACCGCTCCGGCGTTGTCATAGAACCTATGCTGACCGATCAATGGTTCGTCGATGCTGAGACGCTCGCCAAACCCGCTATTGCTGCGGTGCGCGAGGGTCAGACCAAGTTCGTTCCAGAGAACTGGGACCGCACATTCTATAACTGGATGGAGAATATCGAGCCTTGGTGCATCTCGCGCCAACTCTGGTGGGGACACCGGATTCCGGTTTGGTATGGCGCGGATGGTGAAGTTTTCTGCGCGCAGACATTGTCGGAGGCGCAAGCGCTGGCGGGTGACGGCGTTGTTTTGGAGCAAGACGAAGACGTCCTCGACACTTGGTTCAGCTCCGGTCTTTGGCCATTCTCGACACAAGGGTGGCCCGAAGAAACGGACGGCTTGAAGACGTTCTATCCGGGCGCGACACTCGTCACTGCGTTTGACATCATCTTCTTCTGGGTCGCCCGGATGATGATGATGGGAATCAAATTCATGGACGGGGAAGTGCCGTTCAAGGATATCTATATCCACGCCATCGTTCGCGATGAGGTCGGCAAGAAGATGTCCAAGTCCGAGGGCAATGTCATCGATCCAGTCGATCTGATTGACGGCATCGATGCAGACGCTCTGGTAGCGAAACGCACCACTGGGCTGCGCCAACCCGAAAAGGCCCCGCAAGTCGAGAAGTCGACCCGCAAGCGCTACCCCAAAGGGTTTGATGCGTATGGCGCCGATGCGCTTCGGTTCACGCTGGCGGCGATGGCAACCAAGGGAAGGGACATAAATCTCTCCGTAGACCGCGTTGCAGGCTACCGAAACTTCGGATCCAAACTCTGGAGCGCAACACGGTTCGCACAAATGTACGAGACGGGGTTCGATGCTTCGGTAAACCCGTCATCATTAGGGTTGGCGTTGAATCAATGGATCATTGGTGAGCTCTACAAATGCTGCGAACAGGTCTCTGAAGCGATCGAAGACTATCGCTTTAATGACGCTGCCGATGCCGCCTATCATTTTGTATGGGATGTGTTCTGCGATTGGTACCTGGAGCTCTCAAAACCGATCCTTCAGGGCGACGATGGCCCTGAAAAGGACGAGGTCAAAGCGGTCCTTGGTTGGACACTTGAACGAATATTCGCGCTGCTACACCCATTTATGCCGTTCATCACCGAGACGCTTTGGGAGCAAACCGCAGAGCGTTCGAGCTTCCTGATGCAGCAAAAATGGCCCGGATTGGACCATGGGTTTTTCAATCAAGACGCCTCCGACGAGCTTGGTTGGGTCTTGAAAACGGTCTCTCAAATTCGCTCTGTTCGGGCCGATGTAAACGTCCCGGCTGGCGCGAAAGTTCCGGCGAGCCTGGTTGGCGCGAATGAAGAAACGGCGCGCCGCGTTGAAGCGCATCGCGATGTGATCATGCGCCTTGCCCGGCTCGAAAAGTTTGAGATCGCGGATGCGGCGCCGGCGGGGTCAGTAAAAACCGTCGTCGACGAAGCAACGGTCGTGCTCGAAATCGCTGACCTGATTGATAGCGGCGAAGAAGTTGAGCGTCTCGACAAACAGCTCGGCAAACTGAACGGTGAGATTACCGGCCTTGAGAAACGGCTCGGAAATGAGGCCTTTGTGGCTAAAGCTCCGCCAGAAGTCGTCGCAGAGCAACGCGAGCGATTGACCGACTTGCAGGGCACTCGCGACAAGCTTAGCCTCGCTCGGGAGCAACTTGCTGCCATCTAAGGAGACCGCCATGCTTCGCTTTGTTCTCGCTGCTGTGACACTTACGATCGCAGCCTGTCAGGAACCGGTTCAAGAAACCGCTGAGGAGGTGTCGCCTGTGTCTGCACCTGAGCAACCAGAATGGCGCTTAGTGATCCATGGCGGCGCAGGCGTCATCCTTCGGGAGAATATGACGGCTGAGCGCGAGGCGGCCTACACGGCCGCACTCGAGACCGCTCTTGAGGCCGGTGCTGAAGTCTTACGTAATGGCGGTTCAGCCCTCGACGCCGTACAAGCCGCAGTCATCCCGATGGAGGATGACCCGCTTTTCAATGCAGGGCAGGGCGCGGTGTTTACGGCCACCGCAGAACACGAACTTGATGCTTCTATTATGAGCGGGGCACGGCGCGACGCTGGTGCAGTCGCCGGTGTAAAACGGATCAAGAACCCAATTTTAGCTGCGCGCGCGGTGATGGATCAATCTGAGCACGTTATGTTTGCGGGTGTTGGCGCTGATGCCTTTGCAGAGTCTGTTGGGCTTGAAATGGTCGACAATTCTTACTTCGACACTGACCGCCGCCGCGAGTCGCTTGAGCGGGTCCTGCGTGAGCGCGCACGTACCGATGCAGAACGCCATGGAACTGTTGGCGCCGTAGCAATTGATGCCGACGGAAACCTTGCGGCTGCGACAACGACTGGCGGTATGACCGCAAAAGCCGCGGGCCGAATTGGTGACGCACCTTTGATTGGCGCAGCGACCTATGCCCAGAATGGCGTGTGCGCGGTCTCCGCCACTGGGCATGGTGAATATTTTATCCGTGTGGCCGTGGCCAAGACCATTTGCGCGCGGGTTGAGCTTGCCGGTGACAGTGTCGGCGATGCCGCGCAAAGCGCCCTGGACCAGGTTGCAGATCTTGGCGGCGATGGCGGCGTGGTCGTGCTTGATGGAAACGGACAGTATGAGTACGTTTTCAACTCCAAGGGAATGTATCGGGGCATGATTGACCCTGACGGCATGGAAACCGCGATTTTCGAGCAAGAATAGACCCCAAACTTGGGTGACAGACGAACGTCGAGCCGCTAAAGCTCGGCGCAGATAAGGAATGCCGATATGACTAAGACCTGGGATAAATCCAAAATGCCGTCCCGCCACGTGACGGAAGGGCCAGCGCGCGCGCCGCACCGCAGTTATTACTATGCGATGGGGCTGTCGACAAAAGACATCAAGAAGCCGTTTGTCGGGGTCGCGAGCTGTTGGAATGAAGCTGCGCCATGCAACACCGCTTTGATGCGCCAGGCGCACGCGGTTTCCGAGGGTGTGAAGGCTGCTGACGGCACGCCGCGTGAATTCTGCACGATCACAGTGACCGATGGTATTGCGATGGGCCATGAAGGCATGCGTTCTTCTTTGGTGAGCCGCGATTGGATTGCCGATACGGTTGAGCTCACCATGCGCGGGCATTCTTATGATGCGCTGGTTGGCGTGGCTGGCTGTGACAAGTCTCTGCCGGGCATGATGATGGCGATGCTTCGTCTGAACGTGCCGTCTGTCTTCCTGTATGGCGGTTCGATCATGCCGGGCAGCTTTGAAGGCCGCGATGTGACCGTGCTTGATGTGTTCGAAGCGGTTGGTGCGAACGCAGCCGGTTCGAATGAAATGAGCGACGATAAACTGAACGCTCTTGAAAAAGTCGCTTGCCCAGGTGACGGCGCATGTGGCGGCCAATTTACGGCCAATACGATGGCGTGCGTCAGCGAAGCGATTGGCCTTGCCTTGCCGTTGTCGTCCGCGATGCCTGCACCATGGACTGACCGCGACGGCTATGCGCGCGAGTCTGGCCGAGTTGTTATGGACTTGGTTGCTAATAATCTGCGCCCCCGCGAGATCTGCACGCGCGAGGCGTTTGAGAACGCTGCCATCGTTGTGGCTGCGACGGGCGGCTCAACCAATGCGGCTTTGCACTTGCCCGCTATGGCCCATGAGTGCGGGGTTGAGTTTACCCTTCGCCACGTTGCGGAAGTTTTCCAACGCACGCCTTACATCGCTGATTTGAAGCCGGGCGGAAACTATGTCGCCAAGGATTTCGGTGAAGCGGGCGGCGTTCCGATGCTGATGAAGACCTTGATGGAAGAGAAGATCGTCAATCCAGATTGTCTGACAGTCACCGGCAAAAGCTGGGGCGATTACCTGGAAGACATGAGCTTCGATGAGACCCAGAAAGTAATCTATCCAGCCGGCAAGCCGATCACCGAAAATGGCGGTGTGGTTGGACTTTGGGGATCGGTTGCACCAGACGGCGCCATCGTGAAAGTCGCAGGGCTGGAGAAGCTTCAATTCACGGGCACGGCGCGCGTCTTTGATGGCGAAGAAGCCTGTTTCGAGGCGGTCACGAACCGGGACTATAAAGAGGGTGATGTGCTCGTCATTCGCTATGAGGGACCAAAAGGTGGCCCGGGCATGCGTGAAATGCTCTCAACCACGGCGGCGATCTATGGCCAGGGCATGGGCGACAAAGTTGCGCTGATTACCGATGGCCGGTTCTCTGGCGCGACACGCGGGTTCTGTATCGGCCATGTTGGCCCCGAAGCTCAAGAAGGCGGTCCGATCGGGCTTCTCCAGGACGGAGACATGATCATCATCGATGCTGAAAAAGGCACGATTGATGTCCGCCTGACCCCGGCAGAGCTCGCTGATCGCAAGCGCAATTGGAAGCCGCGCGTCACCGCTTATGGCAATGGCACGCTCTCAAAATTTGCGAAATTGGTCGGTCCGGCCCATCTTGGCGCGGTAACCCATGAAGGGTTCGCCGGAGAACGCCATGTCTACGCCGACATCTAAAGGGCCTTGGGACCAAAACAGCGATATTGATCCTCTGATCCTCCTCGCCATGCGAGGACTACCGAAAGATTTTGCGGACTTTCCGAAAATCTATCAGGACGACCTCCGTCCCGCTTTGCGTGCGCAAGAAGCGGACCGGCAGGTTGCCGCCAATACTTCGGTGAGATGGACCTGGGTGGGCGGACTTGTTGGTCTGCTCGGCGTGATTTTTGGATTTTTCGTTTTCCGTGTGCCGCAGCTGTCAGTTGTGGCGGGCATTATCGGCTTTGCCATCCACGGAGCAGGGCGCGGGCCGCTGAACCAAATTGGCAAGCGCGCGAAGCGTTTGATTGTTGAGCCCGTCGTCGCGCGCTTCGACATGCTGTTCGATCCAGAGCCGGGTGCACAAGATAGTATTGTGGATCTAAGAGGCGCTGGTTTGGTTCCTGATTGGGATCGCTCGGCGTTTGAGGATCGGCTCACCGGCACAAGGAATGGCGTCGACTTTGAATTCTTTGAAACGCATCTGGAAGAGCGCAGAAGAACCACAGATTCCCGCGGGCGCACGAGAACGCGCTGGGTCACTGTCTTCAACGGCCAGTGTTTACGGTTCAAGTTCCACAAAGCGTTCCAAGGTCGCACTGTGGTGTTGCGCGATGCGGGGATCTTCAATCGGTTTGGTGGTCGAAAGGGCCTGCAACGCATTCGCCTTGAGTCAAACGTGTTTGAGGAGGCGTTCGAAGTCTATGGGTCTGATCAGGTTGAAGCTCGGTTTCTGCTCACGCCAGACTTGATGCAGCGCCTGATCGAATTGGAAAAAGTGTTTCACGGCGGGCAGTTACGCTGCGCTTTTCAAAATGATGAGCTTCTCATCGCGCTCGAAGGCGGCGACCTGTTTGAGCCAGGTTCAATGTTCACGCCGCTCGACAACCCGGACCGTGTTCGAGAGCTGCTCGACGACTTCGCAGCGATCTTTAATGTCATCGACTGTTTTGCCGATCCCGGAGAGGTGACCAAAGCGCAGAGAGACTTAGACAAAGAATAGTTGCGTAAGGCACGAAGCTGTCACACTTTGGACGAGATCGGGGCGTCTATGTTCAGAAACGCTTCAGGTCGGTTCACATAGAGAATAGTGCATGAAACCAATGACTTCCTCCCTCAGCGCGCTTGCCGCAATATTTGTTCTTATCGCGCCTAACGCTTCCGCTTTGACGTGTTCGCAACAGGCTGCTGATCTGCAAAGCCAACAGGTTCATGCCCAGGAAATCGCTGAGACCCGTCTCGCGCTTGTGGATGAGGTGGAGGCAGCTGGAGATGCTTGGGAAGACGTCGAAATACATCGTCTCGCAAGCACGGGACATGCCGACGTGGCCGATCAGGCAAAGGCGGAATACGAAGCCTTGAAAGCCGACTTGGTGGAAAAAGAGCTTGCCTTACAAGCCATGGTCGTGACGCTGAACAATGACGTTTCGGCTTACAATCAGCGTTGCGTTACGGACTAGCGGCTAGTCTCTGAGCGTCGCGATGACCGGCACGTGATCTGACGGTTTTTCAAGTTCGCGTGCCTTGCGATAAATCTCAATACTTTCCAGACGATCTGCGGCTTGTGGGCTGAGCAGGTGATGGTCGATGCGGATACCGTGATCCTTTGGGAAAGCGCCGCCTTGATAGTCCCAGAACGTGTATTGATGCGCCCGGTTGTCGGACGCCTCAAACGCTTCGGTTAGGCCTAGAAGTTTCAATCGGCGGAACGCAGCGCGGCTCTCCGGAAGCGCTAACGCATCTGTTGTCCAAACAGTCTCTTCCCAGCAGTCTTCGGCGCGCGGGATGATATTGTAGTCTCCGCACAGAACGACCGGTTCTTCTGCTTGCATCAGGTTTTCAGCATGCGTCTTCAAATGCCCCATCCAGTCGAGCTTATAGTCATATTTTGGACCCGGCGCGGGATTGCCGTTGGGAAGATATAGCCCGCCGACTCGCACCGGCTTGTCCGCGAGGACGAGCGCCTCAATGTAGCGCGCTTGGTCATCGTCTTCATTTCCGGGAAGGCCTTTGACCACGTCTTCAAGCGGATAGCGCGACAGCATTGCGACGCCATTATAGCTCTTCTGGCCGTGCGCCTGGACGTTATAGCCGAGCTCTTCGATTTCCATGTAGGGAAACGCGTCGGTCTCGCATTTGATCTCTTGCAAACAGATCACGTCGCAATCGATGGCTTTGAGCACCTCCAACACAGTGGGGAGGCGGGCTTTTACGGAGTTTACGTTCCAGGTCGCGATTTTCATGGCGTCTGTGTAGCGCGCTTTGCCAGACATGCCAGCCTCGTATTTTGATCTTGACATGAAACTAAATGGTTTCTTATAAAAGGAAACTGAAAGGTTTCATAATATGTCAGAGCAAATGGTTTTCCGTGCCATCGCAGATCCAACCCGGCGCAGCATCATGGCAATGCTTGCAGGCGGCGAGCAATCGCTCGGCGATATCGCAGCGAATTATGAAATGACCCGGCCGGCGGTGACCAAACATTTGAAAGTGCTGGAGCAGGGCGGCCTGATCCGGGTGCGTGCGCAGGGGCGAGAACGCCTGCATACCTTGCAGCCTGAAGCCTTGAAATCGATATTGGATTGGCTCGGCTTCTTCAGCCAGTTCTGGGACGAAAAACTCGAAGACTTAAAACAAGCTGTGGAGGCAGACGATGAGTGATGCGGTGATGATCAAGACGATCTATTTGAAGGCAAACCCCGAAAAGGTGTGGCGCCATCTCACGGAAAAAGAACTGTTGGCGAGATGGTTTCATGAGACCGACCGGGACCTGACGGAAAAAGCCTCGTTCCAATATCTGAGCTTTCATTACGACAAAGAGGACCGCAAACTGATGTGGGGCGATGTGCTCCTGGTCGATCCGCCGAAAAAGCTGGTGCACACTTTTACCCATCAATGGCTGAAAGGGGTTGTGACGACGGTGACGTGGGACCTGGTTGAGGTCGATGGCGGAACCCAGCTGACCATGACGCATGAAGGCATCACCACATTCGATGAAATGAGCGGTCATGATAAAGGGTGGGACGAACACTTGCTGCGCCTGCGGATGATGCTCAGCTAGGCAGGAACCTAAATCGACGCCTGTAACCATAGTTCCAGATACGGCTATCTTCGAGCGTACCAAGTCCGATATTGTGGATGGCTTTCCAGCGCCCCTGCCGGTCTTTCTGGCTCGAGAGAATGCCAATATGGGGGAGTGAGCCGCCAACCCGGCAGGTCATGATATCGCCGGGCTGCCAATCCCTGGCGGGTAGAGCGTGATTATGCCGTTCGAGCCAGGTTTCAACATTTGGAACGCGGCGATGATCAATGTTTCGATCTGTACGCGTGAGGCCCCAACGTTTCGGATAGGCGGAAAAGTTCGCCGCCATGTCCTTGTGGACTTTCTCCTGGAAATCGAACGCAAACGCTTCGCGATAGGCGCGGATGATCACGTCGATACAAACGCCGCGATCGCGGGGGACATCGCCGCCTGGATAGTCGAGCGCGATATAAGCCGGATCATAGCTTGTGGTGATGCCAATTTGCTTTCGCGCGTTGACGATCAGAGAAGCCGCCCTGGTTTCACTTCGCGCCGCGACGCTGGGCAGCAGCGGGAGTGAAAACAGACTGTTCAGGCAGGTGCGGCGTGTGATCTCCATGCAGGCGATCGTGCCGCGTCAGTGTGGCGTGATTTAGGAGAGATCACGGCTAGAAGCCGCGAAGTTCCGCAAATTCTTCAAGCGCGGCCCGGTCTGTGTAAAGCGAATTCACCGCTTCCGACTTATCCGGGACACCGACAGCGATCCCGCACCAGACCATCTCATGCTCGCCTAGGCCCAAATTCTCTTTCAGGCTCGGTCGCAAGATGCCCCAGCACTCTTGCATGCACGTGCCCCAGCCGCGCTCCTCAGCGAGTAAGCAAAGGGTCTGCATGAACATTCCAGTATGCCCCCACTGCCCATGACCGACGCGTTCGTCCATGACGATGAAGAGCGCCAGAGGGGCGTTGAAGAACTGATAGTTCCGAGCGAACCACATCATCCGGCCCATCTTATCTTTGCGCGGGATACCGATCTTGCCATACATGCCTTCGCCGACAGCGCGGCGGCGGGCATTCTGGGCGTCTGAGATATATTCGGGATAGATCGGATAATCGGTTGCCTCGCCGCGCGGATTCTCCGCCAGCTTCGCGGCTGCCATGTCGACGACCGATTGCTTGGCATCACCCGCGAGCGCGATAACGCGCCAAGGCTGCAAGTTGCCGCCAGATGGCGAGCGCTGCGCGTCCTGGAGCCACTGTTTGACCTCTGCTTCCGGCAAAGGCGTCTCGAGAAATGCGCGGGTCGAAATCCGTTGTTTGATCGCTGTGCTCACGTCCATGATGGGCGGCTCCCTAAATCTGTCTTGTCCAGACCCTACTGGCTGGATTTAGTCAGGCTAGGGGTGTCGTGGCGGGAGCCGTGGCTTAGCCGTCCTCGTTAAAAAGCGCCAAGGCTGTCGCGGTCATGCTCGTGACGCCTGTTTCGATCGTCGCTTCATAGTCTGGCGCAAAGAAGGGCGAGTGCAGCGAAGGCAATCCTAGCTCGCTATCCTGGGCGTCTTGCCATTTTCCGGGTTCAACAGCGCCGACCCAATAGATCAGGCTTGGAATTTTTGCGTCGGTACGACCGTACTGGCTGAAATCCTCGCCCCCCATCACGGGCTCCACCTGACTGATATTCTCTTCGCCGATTGCAGCTGAGATCGCAGCTGCGGCGGTCGCGGCCAAGGTTGGATCATTGTAAGTCGAAGGTGTGTAGTCAGGCTCGATAAAGATCTCTGGCTCCGGCGCGCCAAACGCCATGGCTTGCGCCTTTGCGATGCGCTCAATGCCTTCGAGCAGCATGGCGCGAGTCTCATCATCATACGAGCGGACCGTCAGTAGCAGCTTAGCTTCGTCGGAAATAATATTGTGCTTAGCCCCGGCCTGGAATGATCCAACGGTCACAACGGCGGGCGTTTGCGGGTTCACATTGCGCGACACCAAGGTCTGTACCGCGGTGACGATGGAGGCCCCAACGACAATCGGATCTTTTGTCGTGTGTGGATAAGCGCCGTGTCCGCCAACGCCTTTGACGGTGATATCGACGCTATCCACATTGGCGAGCGCAAACCCGGAGGAGTACGCGACCTTACCGCTCGGAACACCTGCTGAGACGTGCAACGCGAGATTGTAGTCGGGCTGCGGGAAGCGTTCGAACAGGCCGTCCGAAATCATCGCTTTGGCGCCATTGCCGAGCTCTTCCGCCGGTTGTCCGATCATGATCAAGGTTCCGGACCAGGTATCCTTGGCCGCGATTAGGGCACGGGCGGTGCCGACCCAACTGGTCATATGGATGTCGTGTCCGCAGGCGTGCATCACGCCATTGCTGACGCCGGTCCAGGTTTCGTCAACCACCTGAGACGCGTGCGGGACGCCAGTCCGTTCAGCGACGGGTAGGGCATCCATATCTGCACGGATCAAGACGGTGGGGCCATCGCCATTTTCGAAGACGCCGACGATGCCATATCCGCCGACGCCATCCCTGACTTCGCCATTGTCGCGCATGGATTTCTCACGTGTCCACGTGTCGCCGAGCCCTGTCGCGACAGTGAAGCCGAGGTTTTCGAGCTCATTCGCCATGATGCTCGAGCTCTTGATTTCTTTGAACGAGAGTTCGGGATTGGTGTGAAAGTACGTGTAGAGGTCGATCAAATTCGTCCCGGCGGTTGGCATGTCTGCGGTGATCTCAACCGGCGCGCGGGTTAGTTCGGCGGTCTCGGAGCTAAGCTCGGGCGCTGTGCCTTCATTCGCGGAATCGCTTGCAGTAGGGGCAGAACAAGCCGCGACGAAACCCAAGAGCGCGAACGCGGAAATTACCGAATTTGATTGAAACATAAGTCCTCACTTATCAGCATATTAAGGTCGTTGTGCCATCGTGGCGAGAATGGGTGGGCAACGCAAGTGCGCATCTCAATTATACAAATGAGAGATCTCTATGCCTGTGCGATTTGGTTTTAAAGCGGCATGTCTTGCCATCAGTTTGATCGGACTGTCAGCTTGCGGAAGCAAGTCGGTGGACCCTGCTGTGTTCGAGTCTGAGGTTCAGGCCTTAAAAGACACTGGCGACATGTATGGTCAGCTTTACTTCGTTCTGGAAGATCGCCGTCCTGAGCTCTATATCAAGTTCCGCAAAATCGCGCTGCAACAATATGGCCGTGGCTACGATGTTCGCGACGCTGGCTATTTGGCCGGTTTGCGGATGCGCGACGATCTTTTGAGCGAAACTCTGAAGCTTTCTCGTGTCGCGAGTGACGAGCATGTTCGTGAGATGATCGGTATCACCTTAGCAACCTATCAACACGTCAGTCAGGAAGGCCCTACAGATTGCGTGCGGTTGGTAAATGGCCGCCCGCTTGAAACCGTTAAGGACTTTCCTAAAGAGCTCCGAAAGCGTGAGACGCAGCTCTTTCTCGACCTGATGACAGCTCCTCAAACGGTGGCTAACCGCCGTGCAGCGTCTCAAAAAGAGGTGCTGAATTGGACCATGAACCTGGCAACGCTGGAACCTGAAGTAGATCTCATGATCAAGCTGTTAAACTCCAGCAAGCGTACGGCGAACGATGCTCCTGACATCTGCAACGGGGCGATCACGATGTACAAACGTTTGAGCTATAAAAAGGGCGAGAGCCGCGGTACGCTTTTCCGGGGAATGGCGTTGAGCATGCTGCAAAAACAGCAAGTTCGCCGAAATACCGAACCTCAAGAAAAAGCCTAGGCTCAGCCTAAAGGATTTCAAAGAAATCGATTCCGCTTAGCGATCTGACTTGCTATACTTCCATCTCGTGATGGAGAGACAAGCATGTCCGAAACACCAGCAGCAGCTCAACCTGCGCCTAAACCCCCCGAAACACATAGTCATATCCAAGGTGCCGACGGGCTCAACCAGCTGAGCACTTTGAAAGTCTATACCCATTCCCCAATTCTTTATTGGTGGCCAATTTGGGTGCTTGGGTTTGTCTTCGGTGTTTTGTCTCTGTTTGTGAGCGGTGAAGGCACTGAAATGGTTGCTGACACATCGCGTGTGCAGGGTCAGACATTTGTCTTTGTGTTGGTTTTTGTGATCTTTTCGACAACCGTAAAACTGCGCGGCGCCAATTCCGTTATCCTAGGTTTGATCATGGCGATTGGTGGCATCTTATTGGTGACAGCAAACCTATCGGGACCAATCGCAGCCTTTATTGGCGGCCTCGATATTTACATGAGCCCGTCTTTTTATTGGTTTGTCGGCATTACCGTCTTCTTGATGTGGGTGGTCATGATTTTTGGGTTCGACAAGGTGAAGTTCTATGAGATCGCGCCTGGCCAAGTGCGTGAACGGGTTTTCTGGGGCAGTGGGGACCGCGCTGAGAGCGGCGCGAATGCCCGCTGTAAGTACCTCAAAGATGACTTCCTACGACACCGCATGCTCGGGCTCGTCGTGACCGGCGATATTGAGATCACTTTGGCAACCGGCGAGGTTTGGTATCTGCACAATGTGATTTTCGCCAAGCAGAAAGCCAACCGCATCAATGAGCTGATCGTAACGCGACCTGTAGACTAGTTTTTCAAGCTAGAGTGCAGTTGAGGTTCGTAGCCATGCGCTAGAGCCTGGCAGATTATATGCGGCGTGAGCCGCACCGCGCGGTCGGGCAGGTCTGTCGCGGCGCCATAGCCGTCAAAGCTCCAAGCGTGCGCTTGGTCCTGCCATTTCAAATAAGCTGTCGCGCCGGTCGTGAACATTGCGCCATCAGGAAGATCCGAGGTCTCAATCGCCTCCCGCTCTGACTTGCCTTTCAGAACGGATTGGATTTCGCCGGCAATGGCGTCGCTCAGATCACTCGCCTTCGGACGGTAGCGAAACACGCCGGATCGAACCAAGGCTTCGCGAAACAGTTTCGCATCTGGATATCGGCATTCGTAACAAGGCCGATGCCCGGCCGCCATGGCGGTTGCTTCGTCGAGAAAGAACAGTTCCGTATAACGGTTTTCGGTCATCAACTCGCGCTGACGGCCTTTGAACTCAAGCACACAGGAAATCCATTGCCGGGTTTTCCAATGCGTGGACTTCAGTGTCTTGTCTTCGGTATGAAAACATCCGCCGCGATTTCCCATCAGCGTACCGCGTGCTGGAACCGCATGGATCAGGCCGAAAGGATCAACGCGGTTCTGGAGGGGCATGGCCTAAGCTTCCTCGCCACCAAATCGCTCTGTCCATTCAGCGACCATATCGTCTTCGATCTTCTGAAACAGGACCGGCGGTGCCGAGATGGGCAGGCGGTGTGGCAGCGCATCCAGCAAGCCTTCATCATCCGGTGATGGCCAGTTGCGATTGCCTTCGGGGATGCCGAGCGTGTCGAGAATCGCTTTCGCCGTGTTCGGGATCAAAGGCTGCGCAATGATTGCGAACAGCACGACCAGGTTCAATCCGGTGCGTACGCCGACGGCGGCGGCATCGACATCATTCTTATATTTCACCCAAGGCTCTGCGCGGGTGAGATATTCATTCCCGGCGGCCCATAGCGCCCGCGTTTCGGCGGCGGCCTTACGGAAATCCATCGCTTCGTAATGCTCTGAAATACGTTCCAAGCTGGCTTTAAGCTCGCCCGCCATCCAGGCTTCATCCTCGCCAGGCGTGCCCGTCGTGGGCAAGGTGCCGTCAAACTTGCTGACGGTGTATTTGGTGATCCGGTTGACGAAATTGCCGAGTACATTGGCGAGATCGGAATTGACGGCCGCTTGGAACCCTTCCCAGGTGAAGGCCGCGTCTGACCCTTCCGGCGCGTTGGCCATCAGATACCAGCGCCAGTAATCGGCGGGGAGGATTTCCAGCGCTTGGTCCATAAATACGCCGCGCTTCTGGCTGGTTGAGAACTTGCCACCATACCAGGTGACCCAGTTAAACGCTTTCAGCTTGTCGACGGATTTCCAGGGCTCACCAGATCCGAAGATCGTGACCGGGAAGGACACGGTGTGGAACGCGACATTGTCCTTGCCCATGAACTCAACATATTCGACGTCTTCAGCGCCTTTATCCTTACGCCACCAGCTTTCCCAGTCGCCGTCTTTGGCCTTGGACCACTCTTCGGTGGCGGCGATATATTCGATCGGCGCATCGAACCAGACATAGAATACCTTGTTTTCAAACCCGGGACGCGGATTGCCATCTGCGCCAAGAACCGGGACACCCCATTTCAGGTCGCGTGTAATGGCGCGGTCGCGGAGCCCCTCGTCGAGCCATTTTAATGCAATTGAACGCGCCAGCTGTGGCCAATCTTTAGACGCTTCCACCCATTCGCGGATCGTGTCCTGCATCTTCGATTGAAGCAGGAAGAGATGCTTGGTGTCGCGGATCTCGATATTCGTCCCGCCTGAAACCGCGGAATAAGGATTCTTCAGCTCAACCGGGTCCAGCAAACGGCCACAATTATCGCACTGGTCCCCACGCGCTTTTTCGTAATCGCAATGCGGACACGTGCCCTCGACATAACGATCGGGCAAGAACCGGCCATCATCAACGCTATAGACCTGTTGAGAAACGCGTTCTTCGATCAAGCCTTTCTCTTCGAGCACGCGCGCAAAATGCTGCGTCAGAACTTTGTTCTCATCGCTCGAAGATCGCCCAAACCAATCATATGAGAGCGTGAAGCCCTCACCGGCAGCGCGTTGGATCTCGTGTTGCTCGTCGCAATAGTCTTGTACGCTGATGCCAGCCGCCTGCGCCGCCAGCTCTGCCGGCGTGCCGTGTTCATCGGTCGCGCAGATATATAGCACATCATGCCCCTGCAGGCGCTGGAAGCGCGCATACACATCGGCAGGCAACATCGAACCGGCCAAATTCCCCAAATGCTTGATGCCATTGATATAGGGGAGGGCGGAGGTGATCAGGATCCGGCGTTTACTCAAGAGGTCTGTTCCCTTATTAAGTTTCCCTAGCGTTAGACAGAGTCGGCCAGAGACGTTCGGCCTGTCTAAGCGCGAGATGGGATAAAGGAAACATCCTTAAGGAGGGAACAATGCCAAAAATTGCAGGCGTAAATCTATTGGGCGTGCTGCTCGCAGCCGTCGCCATGTTTTTCATAGGGTTCATTTGGTATGGACTTTTATTCTCGGAGCCATGGATGGCTGCGAATGGTCTATTCTATGGTGATGCCGCGAAAGAGACGATGCAGTGGCTCACCGCCGACGGCGTGACCAGCGTCTCCACCGATGCCGGGGCGAACCCGATGGTCATGCTCGCCGGCTTCGTCCTGTCGCTCGTGTTGAGCTATGGCCTCGGCTGGCACATGGCCCAGAAAAACATCTCGAAGCTCGGAACCGCCGCCCTGTTCGGTCTGTGGATGAGTTTGCTAATCGGGGTGCCTTTGATGGCTTATGATACGGTCTACACGCCATATGCCTCGCTGATGGGGCTATTTGTAGATGGCAGCCACACGGTTGTGACCTTTGTCGCCGCTTGTGCGATCATGTCATTCTTCGACTAAGCGTTTCGGCGCGGTCGCTTGGACACAGAAAAGCCCCCGGATCGCAGTGCGGTCCGGGGGCAGGTTGTGCTCCGTTGGGAGAAATTGGAGCATCTCGGAGGAAACTGAGTTGGCTGGGTTAGCCGACATGCGGTGCCCAGGCTGAGAGACGAACCTCGACCTTGCGTGTCATCGGGCCCGGGAAACTTGCGGACGCATCCGCAGCTTCAAATTTCGTGTTCAGGCGGGTGCCAGACAAGTCATAGGTGTCTAGCGCGTTCGCCACTGTTTCGACGCGGGCTTCGGCCAGTGTTACGGCGGTATCAGTTGACGAGGCGTCAGAAGCGTTCACCTGCAAAGAGACGGGGCCTAGAATGCAGCCCGTCAGCTCAGATTGCGCCGCTTGAAGCAGTGCTTGCGACGCAACGTTCAGGTCACTCTGTCCGTCCTGAAAGTAGATTTGCAGCGTTTGGCTATCGCAGGCGGCTTCGGTCTCAGCCGTATACTTTTCGGTTGGCGGCGCCGGCAGCGGCTGGGCTGAGGCGCTTGCGACTGCGGCAGTTAACATTGCGGCGGCGGTAAATGTTTTGATCATGGTCAGCTCCCATCTTGCTGAAGACAAGGAAACGATTTGCGCGCGGCGAAATCATGCCCGGATCGGGATCAAATGTGGCAACTGCATGATCTTGTGATGACCGCTTGCGCTTTGTGCTTTCGCATTATAAACGACGCGCCAGTGCCCCTATAGCTCAGCTGGTAGAGCAATTGATTTGTAATCAATAGGTCCGCGGTTCGAGTCCGTGTGGGGGCACCACTTTCGAGCAAATAAGAGATTGTTACTTAACGGGTTTTTCACCCAAATGAGCGATATTTGCTACACATTTGCTACACAAATCACACGGATGGTCGACGAAAATGACCATGAAATTGACTGTTAAACACCTATTTCAACGAGGCTCGAGCTGGCAGTTCCGGCGGCGCGTCCCAGACGATGTGCGCGATACTGTTGGAAAAAGAGAATGGACTAAGAGCTTGGGGTCTGTGGCGCAGGATCGCGCTATCGAGCTGGCTCGACGCCAGACAGCGATTTCCGACCAAGAAATCATCTCGGCTCGCGCTAAAGCGGGGAGGAACTTGTCATTCGAAGCGGAAGTAGCAATCGAAGATGAGGCGTTCTTCCGAACGATAAAGAAGTATGGCGGGATCGAAGCTGCGTCACGAGCATTAGGAAGCGATCGACAGGCTGCGATTGATGAAGGACTGACGCAAAGAGAACGAAACCTCCTTGCCAAAAAAACCATGTTCTCTTCGGCATTCGAAAGAGATCAGGCGCTCTATCCAGTTTCATTCAAGAAGCATCAAGAGATTGGATTTGACAATTTCATCCGTGTGAACGGTGATGTCGCCGTTGATGAAATCAGTCGCGATCAAGTTATGGCTTATGTGGCCGACTGCAGAGGGAGAGGCCACGCCGAAACGTCTATTAAACGTCGCTTGGGCGCTCTTGGGGCGGTGGTGAACCGTTACTATCAGGATCATGACATTACTCGCAGAAACCCGTTTCATCGAGTTCCGTTGAAGGGTGGTGGCGCTACGAAGGAAGACCGCGTTCCGATCGACGAAGAACAAGTGGTTGCATTCGATACCTATTTACGTGAAGCAACTGGGCTACGGCCCCGGACACTTGGTTTATTGTGGTTGGTTAGATCGTCGTCCCTCGGTCCCTCTGAGGCTGCAGGGCTTGAACCGGGTGATATCGTACTGGAACACGACGTGCCGCATGTAGTGGTTCGGCCGAACAGCCTGCGCGATCTGAAAGTAAAGAGCAGGCGTCGTTTATTTCCTCTCGTGGGTGAAGTTCTAGAGCATGTAGGTGAAATTCCGGGCAGCTCATTCAATTCGAATGCAGCTAGCGCACTATTGAATAAGCACCTCCGCCAAGCAGTCGACCTCCGCGCAAAACAATCGATCTACTCATTCCGGCATAGAATAAAAGACAAGTTGTATGCGGCTGGGGCAACTCGAGACCAAGCTATGTACCTAATGGGACACAGTCCTGGGTCCGCTCATGACAAATATGGAGCAAATGATTTTCCATTGGCGGAACTAGCTTGCCTAGTAGAGGCCGCGATTTAGCATTTTCTTCCCTACTTCAATCCTTTAGAAGACTGCCGCCTGCGAATTCTCGAATAAACAAACGCCACAATTTAAACTTCGAATCATGACCTGTCTGGAGAGCAGACAGAGACATGCTCTAATCACGGCTTAGGAATTGAGAAGTTTATAGATGGAATTCAGCGATAGAAAAATTGCACATCTGTTAGCGCACCTGGCTGTCGGAGTGTTGATGGCTGCAATAATAATTCAGTTCGTAGCTGTCGGAATGGGTCTGAACCAAGTTTTTTGGCCAAGGTTCACCGCTTGTTTGGTGACTGCTATTTCGATACTTGTAGCAGCGACAATTGTAGCCAAAGCAGAGTCGGGTCAATCGGATGATGGCCTCGGTATATCGCTGTTTACGTTTGCAAATTCGGCTTCGGCGCTTGTGCCAATGTTCGCTGAGATTTTAAACTCCAGCTCGGTCAAGCTTTCTCCGAATTTGGAAAACAGCGTCCTATTTGAAATATTTGAAGCCGCGGGTTGGCCCGATATTTTTTCGTTCTTTTTCTTCGTCATTTTGGTCTTTGTCGCGGCCGTATTCCTCTATGATTCTGCAAGGAAAATCGCTCAACGCAGCGAGGTATCATGGGTTGCATCAAGTGCTTCGGTGGTAATTCTAACGCTTCAAACAGTGCTGCTAACCCCGTGGGAATCCTCGGCTCTACTCAATACCCCCTTAATGATGCTGGTACTCTTGCTCGCGATGACATTTATGTTCTCCGGTGTGCTGATATTCGCCTTGAAGGAGATACCAGCAATGACAAGGTCAGCCGCTGAGTTGGCTGTTGAGCTTTCGTTTTCTACTCTGAAAACACTGGTTTTAGTTTTGTATCTGGCCGCCAAACGATTTCTGTTTCTACTTTTTTGGTTTCTGTTACCGTTGGTGGTCTTCGTTGAAGTCTTCATGCCGATTGGCTCGAAGGCAGTGGATCTGCTGTTCATCTTGTTCTCCTCAGCAGAGACCGCATCATTTTTCTACGATTTCGGGCGGCTTATCGTTAGTGCCGGGAAGCTAGTCTTATTCGGATTGGGATTGGTGCTCTTTCTGGGATGGGTATCAGGCGTTCCTGAACGATTGAGGGCCGCGCAAAGTGTTTTTAGTTGGGTTAAGTCACTATTCCTGAGGCTGGTGTTTTTTATCTGTATTGCTTCGATAATTGGCTTATTGCTTTTTGGAGCGGCGGTGGTGCTCAGGGGAGCCTGGGGTTGGGTTTTCACCCCGCAACCATACGAAAATGATGCAGTAACTGAGGCTCTTCCGGATCAAGAAGTCAAAAACGAAATAGCGAGTGAACCGACCGCACCTTCTGACGTCGCGCCAAAAACGGTGCTTCCACAATTAGCCGGTTACATCAATCGGCCGGTAGAAATCCAGTGCGACGGAAACCCGCGTGACTTCGGTTGGAGACACGCAAGCTCGGAGCAGGTTTCGTTAGCGCTTTCGTCCTGCTCTATCGTAAAAGATCCTCTTGCGTCCGATCAGGGATTTTATTTGATCTTGTCATCTTCATCAACAGAGTCACTAAGCAACCTCGAAAGAGAAAACCGCCTAGCCCTCGAGCGTGCCAGAAGAGCAAGTGATTGGGTTGCTAGAAATATGTATAGCAACAACGATCTGCGTCAGGTTTTCGTGCTAAATTTGGGGATGCACCTAGAGGGTGCCGCGGGGATCCCAGAACGCCTTCAAGTCTCAAGTGAAGTACGTCCTTTTTCCATCTTAAGGTTCGATGTTTCTCCTAGCGGGGCAAAAAGCGAATACGAAACAGCAATAAATGAAATTCAGTCC
The DNA here is from genome assembly GCA_039970335.1 of Henriciella sp. Taxonomy (GTDB): domain Bacteria; phylum Pseudomonadota; class Alphaproteobacteria; order Caulobacterales; family Hyphomonadaceae; genus Henriciella. The sequence continues at coordinate 26,848 of JBDVMC010000024.1, forward strand.
TTTGTTCGAGGGGGATCGTACGCTGAGAATTTTGCATTATGTGATTTGTACACCGCAGACTACGCTCCAGTTGGAGACGGTTACATTAGTAGGGTTTCCGATTGGGATTGCTCCGAATAATCACATCGCTGCGATATCCCACGTTAGTGTTATCCATCGACATATTGAAGTTTAGAGCGCGAATTTTCATTGAGACAAGCTCAAATTGTTGTACGAAGAAAGTGAGCTTACGGGCAGAATTGTTGCTGCGTATCGCAGTAAAGTAAAAAAATGTTACGCTGAGTGCTAACTTAGCCAAGATCCTTTGCATGTACTTAGTCAACTTAGAGACTTAGAACATTCGCATAAGAGTGCCCGTAAGCTTTATCTTGTCGAAGAAAATATGAGTAAGCTAGAAAAACTTCAGTTGCTAAATGACCTGTCTGGACTAGCGAAACTTCTAGGCTTCACGCCCGCAGGCCTCGCTTACATTTTGTATCGCATGCCCGAGGATCAAAAATACCGCTCCTTTGAAATTGCGAAAAGATCGGGCGGTAAAAGGCAAATTCATGCACCGAATCCAGAGCTTTCTCTCCTGCAAAAACGACTAAAATCGCTTTTGAACGATTGCGTATCTGAGATACGAAAAGACTATCCCAGATTCTGGATGCCCTCTCATGGATTTCGCAAAGAACGCACGATCGTTTCTAATGCCGCAGTTCACAAGCGAAAGCGGTACGTGTTTAATGTAGACATCCAGGATTTCTTCGGCTCAATAAATTTTGGACGCGTTCGAGGCTTTTTCATAAAGGACCGATCGTTTCTTCTAAATGACCGCGTAGCTACAATAATCGCTCAGATAGCATGCTATAAAAATGCTTTGCCGCAAGGTAGCCCGTGCTCTCCAGTGATCTCGAATTTGATTGGAAACATTATTGATATGCGGCTGGTCGCCATAGCTCGCGATCATAAGTGCTATTATTCTCGCTACGCCGACGATCTAACGTTCTCGACTAACGAACGTGTGTTTCCACCCGAAGTTGCTTTGAACATAGCGGACGACGATTGGGTTCCCGGCGAAGCGCTAGTTACGGAGATTGGTAAGTTAGGGTTCTCCATTAACCCCAAAAAAACGCGCATGGATTTGTCTCGCTCCAGACAAACCGTCACGGGCCTCGTCGTCAATTCCAAACCGAATATCAACAGCGATTTTTATCGTGTAGCTCGCGCTATGTGCAACGAGTTGTTTCAACGTGGATACTACTATCGAGCGACCAAAAAAGAAGAGTTAATGACCAATCTTCGACCCCTTGAGGGGCTGCTCTCGCACATTTACTTCGTGAAACATCGTCGCGACCGCTCTTTTGAGCAAAACAAGATGGCTAAGGAATCGGGAGGCTTCGTTCCTCCAAAAGCGATTAAGGAACTCTATCGCAAGTTCCTCGTCTACAAGCACTTTGTAGGCAATTCGTTCCCGACCATAGTGCCTGAGGGAAAGACCGATACGATATACATGCGCGCGGCGATCAAACAGCTGGCAAGCGATCATCCATCGTTAGCTTCAATTGAGGAAGGAGAAGTCTCTGTTGAGTTGAACTTTCTCCACTCAACTCAGACTGCAAAAGAAGTACTAGGGCTAGGGCATGGAAGCGGCGGGCAGGTTGCACTCATTAAGCAGTATCATTCGCTAATAAAACGGTACGGGCACAGACCGCTCCATCACCCAACAATAATAGTATGCGACAATGATAATGGAGCTTCTGACATTTTTAAAGCGGCGGGTAAAATGGGGGTGGAAGTGTCAGCTTCCTCGACAGAACCATTCTATCACTTAGGTGAAAACTTGTACTTGGTGAAAGTGCCCGAGAATGGTCATGAGCCCGTAGAGATGGAAGATTTTTTTCCGCAGGAATGGTTGCTAAAACCCCTCGACGGTAAACACTTTGATCGCTCAAAACTACACGGTGATGAATCCTCATTTGGGAAAGCAAAGTTTGCTGAATTCGTTGTAAAGCCTAACGCACAATCGATAGACTTCGGGAAATTCGGTGACCTCTTAACGCGGTTATCTGCATGCATAGAACACTACTCAGTTATCCATGCGCAAAACAGTTCTCCTGACGCACAACACGCGGGTGCTGCTCCCTAAATGGATTTGTGCACGCTGATAGTCAGTTACACGATTCAAGCCGTTTCAAGTCACTAGTGAACTGTACGATTTCTTCGATCGTTTAGTACAGCCTCGTCACCCAAAAAAGTAGACTCCGGTGTTAACCTTAACAAGGTCGGTATTCCGCAGCCATTAAGGATAATAAAATATAATAAAAACAAAATACTAATTGGCACTCTTGTTGCAGAGTTGGGTCGTCAGATCTCCTCGATTTGGCAATTCGAAATCATAAGAACTTTTAGAGGTAAAACCATCATGCCGAAGAGATCGAGTATCGCTCATTGCGACCCTAATCAGTTGTCTTACTACGACGGCTACAAAGCCCCTCTCCACTTCGTGGAACTCCATGACTATCGGAGCCTGGACACACGAGACGGACGGAGCTCATTATCACTTGCAAAGCGCCCCAAAGGAAAGTGGAAAGAAAATCCGAGAGATCTTTCGGTCGCTAAGTCTCTTTTAGAGGACGGTACAAATGTCGGTTTAAATCCGCCGGAAGATATCCTCGTGGTCGATTTCGATCGAGGACCATGCGTGAATGAAAAAGCCGACCCTGAAGCTGTTTTTAGGGACTTCTGCGACGACTACGGTATTGACCTACGTCAGTTTCTAGTTGTGGAGACCGGCGGTGGTGGCTTTCATATCTATATGAAGGTCGACCCCAAGCTTTCGTGGAGAGGAAAGCTCCCAGGCTACCATAAGGCTTTCGATTTAAAGTCGAGTTCTGGTTACGTCGTTTGTCCGGGATCAATTCACAATAGCGGAAACTCATACCGAGTGCGTAATGGGTCGGCCCTCTTATCTAATACTGGGCGGATCCCTGACAAACTCATGGAACACGCTTTAAAGAGCTCGCGCATAGAATCTACGTTTGACGAAACAACCCCAAGCGGGCGCGGCGAAACTTCGCCTGAGAGTTTAGCGGCGATGTTGTCCCACCTTAAACCCAAAGACTTTCGGGATTATCACGGGGATGAAGAGGGAGGCACATCTTGGCTCAAACTGATGATGGCATGTCATCATGCGACTGCAGGAATTGGGCTTCACGAGTTCATTGAATGGTCGACTAAGGACCCTCAATACGCAGATCATGGACCATCAATTGAGGAAAAGTGGCACTCTCTCAAGTCTGACGAAGGTGGCGCAACTCGTTTGGTGACGGTTCGCTATTTGTACGCAATGCTTGCGAAGTTTGATGCTCAGGAAGCCATGCCACGTACTCCTACTAGCAAGGTGTTCGAGGTATCAGACTTAGACCTCAATGAGGTTCCCGATGAGCCAAAGCACACTAAGGCAATAACCAATAGGCTTCGACGATGGACAGCTGGACAGTTTGCGGCCCGCACAGACAATATCCAACCTATCTTGGACGGATTTCTGTACCGTGGCGGCGTCAATATGTTCGTGGGAGATCCGGGGCTTGGTAAGACGGCTACAGCGTTAGATCTTGCTTTGAGTATCGCAAACGGAGATGATCAATGGAAAGGCCGCCGTCTGTTCACAAACGGTTCGGTAGTTTTTGTGGCGGCCGAAGGGGAGCTCGCCCTAATCAATCGCCTCAAAGCTTGGAGCAAGGCGAATGGTCAAGATCTACCTGAAAACCTGCATGTTGTTACGCCGGATGTGGGATCGGTCGACCTGAAGGATGAGAAGTGTCGCGTCGAACTGGTATCATACATCCGAGAGATCAAACCAGTTTTGACTATTATCGATACTCTCGCAAGTTCAGCGATTGGATTGAAAGAAAATGATGTTGATAGCGTGTCACCACTTTTGGACTTCGCTCGAGTAGTTAGCCGAACCGCGGACGGTGCGGTGGTGTTCATTCACCACCCACCCAAGGGGGATGGCAGCGTGCGCGGTTCGTCTGCTTTGGTTGGAAACACTGACGGCGTAATTGGATTGAAGCGGGTAAAAGACTCCAAGCACGGTGAGTTCGAGCTGATCGCGCACAAAGTCCGATATGGAGCAATGGAGCCACCAATTAGGTTACGTTTGCGATCTTTAGATCTTGGGCCTGATCCTCAACATTCCGATCGACGGGTTTCCGGTCCATTGGTTGAAGGCTTTGATGTAGAGGCCCCTGACCTGGAAGACCTCAAGATCATTTCCGATTGTCTCTCTAAGCACTCCGAAAACGGAGAGATTGGCCGAGCCGATTTGTGCAAACACCTAGCGGAAGAATTTGGGAGATCTGCCAAGACTTGGGAACGAAGGATAGACGCTTTGCTTCCCCAAGGAGAGTTCGTCAGGGCCGCGGGATTGACGTTCCTGAAACGGGAAAAGAAAAACAACGCATGGCGGATCGAAAAAGTAGACTTCAGGGACCGCTGGACTATCGATCCCGAGGAATTGAATCCGCCCGAAAAGCAGCACGCGCAGTAGCGCTCAGCCTTTCCGGACACCGGCCCCACCTAAGGTGTGGGGCCGTGTCGTCCGATAGATTTTGGCTCACGAGATTGTCCAATATTCGCTATCGGACATTTGTCTGAAAGCAGTTCGACTCTATAGTTCTGAATGCGCCTTCGCGAGAATGGCGTCCGTCTTTTTTCTTTGTTCTTCCAGAAGCCGCTCGAACTCGCCTTCCAAGACATCGGCGGGCATATAGGTGACCGTTGAGTGATGATTGCTCGTAAGATGACGGCGTTCCGTGGCGTGCCGATTGGGCCGAACTGCTTTCGCCATCGCCAGTAGCATCTTGTTGTCGGGCGGCACCTGAACCGTTCTTGGTTCGCCAGTCTCCTTATCAAGAATAGCATTCCCGTTCTCGTCGACCACAGGAACTTCTTGGCCATATAGGCCCCGAAGCGTCATCGCCGCTTCTATTCGATCAGCCGCGGTTTCTAGAGCTTCATCTTCTGCTTGAGCGAAGGCTTCATCGCTATCGCGAGCCGTTTTGATGGTGGCGCGGCTAGCAATGCCGCATGCGCGCATAGCCTCTCTAATCACACCCGTTTGCGCGAGCGCATCGAGATAGATGGCGCGTCTTGAATCATTAAACCTTGGTTTGCGACCGGCGCGTTTGTAGCTGTTCTTTGTCATGGATGGCATTGTACCAAACCGGGATTCTATATTCCAGTATGCGCAGGACTTTACCGCGCTCCGTACCAAGTTTCCCGTTCAGAATTGTTCACTTACCCCTCACATAACTGTTAAGCTTAACAGGGATTAGGGTTTCTTTTTATTATCCTTAATACGCCGTCGTAAGGGGATAGGGCCCTTATAAAGTACCCCCCTTTGGGGGTCATACCCCACCCGTCACCCGGGCGCGCTAAAGCCCATCGACCAGCTTCTTCTTCGCTTCCGCATTGGCGTCAATGTATTGAGCAGTGGTCGAGAGCAGGGCATGGCCAGCCATATCGCGGACATCTTCGATTGAAGCGCCAACGGTCGTACACTTGCGCGCCGTGCGCGTGATAAAGGTGCGTCGTCCAGAGTGCGAGGAGCAGCCATCCAGGCCGGCCTCTTTATAGAGGCGGTGGAACCAGACGGTAAGCGCATTCACGCTGTAGGCCGCGCGCTGACGATTGAGCAGGAGGGGCTGATCAATGACGCAGGCATTCGTGCGCAGGGCGTGAAGCGCGGCCCTGAGCTCAGGGTGCATCGGCACAAACCGCGTGAAGGTCTTACCTTTGGTTGTCTCACGGCGCACGCGCACTTGATCACTAAGCGCGCCATTAGCATCGCTGACATCTGCCCAAGTGAGCTGCGCAATCTCGCTCACGCGAAGACCAGCGCGCCAAGAGAGCAGCACTGCAATCGTGTCTCGTTTCGCGGTGCGCCAATGCTTGGTTCGAATGTACTCGAGCACTTTCATTTCAGCAATTTGGTCGAGGGCTTTAGCGGGTCCGTACATGTTACTCATCTTTCAAGGATGAGGCCAGTATAGGGGGCAAAGATTCAGGTGAGATTCACGGATTTGATTCAATTGAATCGAGTTTTTGGGACACCTGGCGCGGGGCTTGTTTCAAACTGACTCAAAGGTGGGTTTGGTGCGTGGTTTTGAGTCAGATCGGGACAGGGCGTAATGTTTTGAAGGAAAGCTTACAAGCTCTCGCATGCATTGGGAATTGCGAGCGTTTCACCAGTTGTATCGATAATGGCGTTTGACAGATCAGAACACTGTCGCTGAGATGGATCAAACCCATCTCCCAATAATTCATTACGGCATTCGAGGCGTTTTGTCGCTGATACAGCCACTTATGATATTCTACACATCGAAAGCTGAGTCGAAAGCAGGACCGCAGATGATGAGAGCCTCAGCGTCATCGCCCTCGATGTGAGCTGTCACGCCCTTAGGGATGCAGATTAGATCACCCGCTTGGGCAACATATTGTTTGCCGTCCGTGGTGGTTCGAATTTGTCCGGATAAAACATAAAACATTTTCACACATTTTGAATTGGTACGCGTTCCGTGTTCACCGTTCATAGTCACTCTCACAACGTCGACCTCATCAAAGTCCTGTCGAGAAGATAGACGCTTTAGCGTCATACTAGAATCGATTTGGATGCTCTCAGTTTCGCTAGATTTTCTCAATATTGGCTGCCCGGCTAGCGACTCATGTTCCATTCCAGTTTTCCTTTGATTACAGATTCATTGCATTTTCCATATGCGGCCATCGCCGCTTGCGTCCAGCCTTCAACCCGCTTGGTTGGCGCTACAATGCCACCGAGGACGAACCATAGAGTGTAGATATCTATCGCGCGAGAAGCTTCGTGGGCTTCGCTGTCCAGTTGTTCCAGTAGCTTCGACACCAACGGCGCCATATCGAGTTCCGAAAACTTGCGCGTTTTAACATCCGATGAAACACAAGAAGCACCGAAATAGTATATTTGATGTTCCAAGTTTTCCGCATTTTTCGTGAGCAATTTATTTGAATGCGCCTCATCGATCAGCTCTTGGATGTAGTTGCGCAATAGTTCTGGTTCTCCACCGAAAGCTAATCCGATGGCTACACCGCGTCGCACAAAGCCTGACTCAGATTTCTCCGCGAACGTCTTGCAGAATGTTTGAGCATTTTGACTTTTGACGTGCGCCAATAAAAACAACATCTGTTCCACCACGTTTTCAGATGCCTCTTTGCTATGGCTTTCGTCGTCAAAAACTTTCGCAATTGCTGCCTCGGTGCGCTGTAACAACGTGAGAGCTTCTGTAGCACTGGAGACTCGAGAGAATTGGCCTCGAAGGAACTTATATACTTCAACCGGGAGCAAACTTGATAGCAGAGCTTCCAACTGTTCGTCAGTTTCGCTCCAACCTCTCCAAATCGCATCTGCTAGGAAGTAGTCCGCATAGGAATTGTGCCCGAATTCGAAGATTCCTGAATCGTAGCTAATCTGAAAAAAATCGAGCTCCGCTTCTCGAAAAAACGAGAGGAACGCTTCCAAACTTTCCGTTCTTTTTGATCGAATTATTCTCGTTAGCCGAGTTAAGCTGGCTGGAGCTTGATGGGCATTGTAAACGTTCGGATGGTTCTTGTGAGCATCGCTTACAACTTCCCCGATAGTGTCGTTGATATCGGGGACGGTAATCTTGTTGGGTTTTTTGGTCAGTTCTCTCAATGAGAGCATTTTGGTGTACTCGCGAAACAAACTGAACGCTGAGCTAATCTGCATTGTCGATCGTTCAGACGTGAAGAGTCTAAACGCCATAGCCAAATGCATCGGTGTTTCGATCACGCCTGATTCGATCAGGTCGGCGATCTGTTGATCTGCCTTATCGGTTATCGAAGTTCCAACTTTTGAAAATTTCATGCCCACTCTGCCAAGATGCAGCTCTTGTTTGGTTCGCGGCACAAGTTCTAGCGTGCGTTTGTTCCTGGTCGTTTCATCCAGTCTGAGAAAACGATCATAGTACGAAGTTCTCATAAAAGCCGTTACGTTGCTAAAGCTGAGGAGATTTTCTTCTCGCGGGTCGGTTTTTCCCGTTGTGGGAACCAATTCGTCCAAACTTTCTATGATGATCGCCATATCTTTGACGTCTGGCGCGTAATCGCCGAGCTCAGTTCTCAAGATGCTAAGCACAGCATCCATTGTAGTTTGATTGAGAGCCAAGCCAGCGGCACTTGCAGGCAGGCCGGTTTTTTGAACGAATACGGGAAAAGGAGCGTTGCGGTCGTTGCGAAAGTCGATTGACTTTTTTAGGAATAGAAGACGAGCAATTGTCGTTTTCCCTTCACCGGGTTGCCCAACTATCAAGCAGTCTTCTTCATCTACGATGCGAACAATCTCTCGGAGACCGGATACTGTTTTCTCGCTGTTAATTTCTCCCAGTTTAATTTTTGTAGGAACGAATAGGTCGTCGTTTTCTTCGAACTCACCGAACGTCACGGTTTCTCCGAAACCGGTTTTCATTTTGCAAACAGCTTTGATGGTGTTCTCGATGTAATCTAGTTGTTTCGCGCGTTTTAGTCGTTTTTTGCGTTGTTTCCGATAGAGCCACAGCCCCCCGCTCGATAGAGCGGCCAAGCCAATGTAGACAAAGTGGATCGACTGAAAGAATGAGCCGACTTGCTGCCAGTCTATGTTCGATCCCATTTCCCCCACCCAATTTTTTGCTTCAAATCTCAATTCTCTTTATTATGGATACATGTATGGGGAATTATACTCTGGTCCAGGCCTTAGATCGCATTGTTGAAAGTAATTTTTCGAGTGTCGCGTCTGAACTCACGTCAACAATAAAACTGCCTCCTGACCCGCCATCGTTAGTGGGGGTAGTGCAGAAACTAATTGAGCAAGATTGCTATGTGCCTGACGATACTTACGTTCATGACAACGGGTATTTGAAGCTCACGCTTGCAACGTCGGACAAGTCGGGTGCCAAACTGAGGATTCACCTCTGGCCCGCAGATACAAAAAAGGGGAATATTCACTCCCACAGATGGAATCTTCACTCTCACGTTTTGTTCGGGCGAATTCGAAATCAGGTCTTTACTGAGGATAGCGGGGGAGAAACTTATAACGCTTACGAGTATTCACCCGACCCCGAATTGGAGCTGTATCGACTGAAAGAGTTGGGCCAAACGCAACTGGTCAATACGCAAGACTATGAACTTGCGGTTGGAACAAATTACCAGCTGCAACGAAATGTGTTGCACCGAACTCAGGCGGCGAGAAGCGCGCCTGCTGCTACTTTAATGATTACATTCGATGCCCATCCTCTTAATTTCACCAAAGTGTTTTCAGAGTCGAAACTTATCGCTACCGGCTCGGTTGAGGTGAAAAGGAGCAGCAAGCCTCAACTGTTTTCTTTCCTCGAGCAGTTCTACGAATTAGTGCGGTGAGCTGATTCCTTTTTTGTTGGATACAGTTCAGGCATCAGAAAATCGTTTGTCTTAATTGTCTTTTTTGTGTTCGGAGGAGTTCTCAAACTCTGAGCTTATCCGGCACCAGTTAGCTTAGCGTGGATATAGTTCCAACAACCTGCAGACGCAGCCATATCTGGGTGGTCCGCAGCATCATACATTTGCGACACTTCCAAGCTCAATTGGTTGAACCAACCGCACCGATCGAGCAGGAACTGTTTTAGACTGTCCGACGAACTATCAGTTCCAAAATGACCGATTGTATCCCAACACATGTCCCTTTCTTTCAAGTCTCTTTCAATGTGTTTTGAGGGATTTGCAGGATCGTTAGCTGCGATTCCCGCTCTAAGCCGGATCAAAATTAGTGATTGGGTGTGTAGGTCATTACAGTACTTTAGCGAAGTTTGAATCTCATTGCGCTCCAGCGCTCTGACCAACGAAATCGCGCGTAGCCAAAAAAAAGTTTGTGCTTTCAAAAACACATTCTGATTCTGGAAGAACAACCCTCGCGACTTACTCTGGAAATCTGAATAGATTCCAGAATCAAAAACAGTGATGCATTTCTGATCCCCGAGCGGAGAAGGCAGCAGCGTTTCTGACGTGTTTAGATTAAATTGGACTATCGAAAAATCATCATAAAGCGCTGTAAATGAGTGTCCATAATTCGGTATAAAAGTGGATGACCGAAAGAGTCGAACAGCTCCGAATTGCTCAGCTATTTCTGTGAAGTTTGCGGTCAGCCCGCTAAATCTAGTCCCCGAAGCGACGAGAAAAACATCAATATCTGAGAACGCATCCTCAGTGCCTCTGCCAACAGAGCCGCCAATGACAAACGATTCAATGCCGCTGCTTTCGAGAAAGGTTCGACTTTCGATTGCCGTTTTTAAGAATTCATCTTTGTTCATTTAAGTCCTTTTGGGCCATGTGCTTAAGAGCTCTGCCAGCACATTCGCCGCCAAGTTCGCCTTTCACTGAGGCGGCCAACGACCTAGCATCAATGCTTGGCGAGCCAGAAACGCGCCATCGAGCAATCGTATCGACGATTAGTCTGTAATCCGCGCGACCCGTTTTATCTGGTTCAAACTGGAAGACCCATCCGCCCGAGTGTTTTCTGATGATTGGGGCTATCCCTACAATATCTGAACTAACCACGGGTACTCCAGACGCCATGGCTTCGCCCAAGCTGAGATTAAACGAATCGTGAGCACTTAAGTTTACGGCCAGGTCGCTAGATTTGAGGAACGTTTCAACCTTGTCCTGAACTCCCAACCAATGAACAAACAGGCCTTCATTTGTGGACTGAAGGTCTGGTCTGACTGGTCCGATCATTAGGAGGTGAGTTTGGGCTCGCTTGACTTGATCAGCGATATCTCGGGCGAATGCGATTACGCGTTCCGGTCTTTTTACGGGGCGCATATTCGAGTGATGGCAAATCAAAAAGCTTTCTTCAGGGATTCCGAATTGTGCTCTTGTGAGCGCGCGTTCATCACCCTGAGCAGGTTGGAAACGGTCGCAATCTATTATCGGTGACACAATATCGATTTTGTCTCCGCAGCTGTCTGTCAGATCCAATACTTCTCTTGCAAAACGCTCACTGTAAACGATAACTCTATCGGTAGCGTCGCCCAGAATGTAGTTCGCGACATCTGGAACTAAAGGTGAGACTTCCCATATGTCAGAGCCTGTCGGCGTGACCCAAAATCTGCATTGAATTCCTTCGCTCCGGAGCGTTTTGACCGCGGTGTGCGCGGCCAAAGCGAACGGGAAAAGATAGTGCGCCCATATAATTATCTTTCGCCCTGAATCGTTGGCGGCTCGTGCACATTCAATGATCTTCTGGCTCAATCCAACATTTGAGAGCGAATCAATTGAACCGGCTGCGCCAGTCTCTCCGATTGCACCGGAGCTAACACTCTGAACGTTTTCTAAAACTATTCCAATGGAGCTCAGATCATCTTTCCGATATGGCGGCGACTTGCTAACTAGGGTCACTTCGAAACTGGACTTCTTCAGCTCGATCAACCAGCGTCGCATGGCCTCACCTGCGCCGGCGAAACCGTGCGGTCCAGTGGCGATTATTATTGCGCCGTTTTTGCTTGTATGTGTGCTGCTCAAAATTGGGATCCCAAACGAGTTTTGATCATGCGGATCAAACGATCTTGAATATCTCGATCAACAAATGAGCGTTTAATGAGTGAAGAATATCCCGAATGCACTCAGAGTGCTTATACTAACAACGATGTGACATCCAGTTATTATGGCGAGAATCACACAGCAGTTAAAGTGGGTGCGACGCCTGAAAATGAGCGATAACCGGCAATGAAAAATGGATGAAAGAAGCCAAGCACTTTCGGTTGATTGGATAAAGGATCAGCTTTCTGATTGGTTGCCTCGCGACGCGACGCTCATCAATCATGGCGGATACTTAGGTCGTAGCGTGATATACGAGGTGGTTGAGCTTCAAATCTTCCTGAAGATTTTTCTTAGAAATAGTAGCGATCGTTTTTCCCGGGAGTATCAAGCTTTTGAGTTGCTCAAAAACGCGCGGCTATCATCGGTTGAGGTGAGCCGGACCGGAAGATTCTCCAACGGTGTGCACTGGTTGGCAACGAAAAAGATCCATGGAGAAAACCTTGAGAGCGTACTGCCTCAACTCCCAAACCGAGCGATCAGTTCAGTTTATGCCGAGATGGGCGACTATCTTGCGCGTCAACACGATATCTCCGTTCCCCAACAATCTGCGCTATCGAAACAAAGAGACCTCCTTGCACGTTTTCGAAAACTCGTGACCTATATCGCAAAACTAAACTTGAAGAACGCTTCTATGCATGAGCGGGCCGCCGCCTTGGGTTGGAAAATAGCTCACGCACTGGAGAGTACTGAACGAGTTCTGATTCACAGGGACTTTTCATCCAGAAACTGCCTGGTTCTTCAAAAAGATCGGGTGATTCAACTAAGCGGAGTCATCGATTACGAGCTGGCTTTGGCTGGGGATCCGATGGAGGATCTTGCGAAGCTAGCCTTGAAAGACTTTTTGAAGTTTCCTTCGGCGAAGCCTGCTTTCTTGGGGGCTTATAAACAGCTGAGTCCGCTGAATGAGTCAGACCAAGATCGATTTTTGTTTTTCGTGGTTTATCTGAGTTTTGAAATTTTTTCTTGGTCAGCAAGCAAGGACAATCAGTACTTCAGGCAAACGCAGAATTCTCTCGAGGCTGCGATTAACCGAGATCCTCTATTCAATTTATTGGAATGAGATCGCGGGAAAATCAAAGGCTCTTCTCGAACCGCGGGGGGGGGGGGCGGGCGCTACGATTGATTAGAGATTGGCGAGAGCGCTCAGGTTGCATGATTTCCTTAACGTTCGCCGCTACACGAACGCTACATATCGCTCTACGTTGATTTCGCCGCGCTTTCTGTAATACTCAGAAACTTATAGATAAATAGTTGGCGTAAGGAGCGAACTCCGTCCGTGTGGGGGCACCATTTTCGAGCGAATAAGGGGCTGGAACTCAACCGGTTGTGCGCAACGGAGCGATTTCTGCTCCGCAATCTGCGCGGCAGATCTTGGTGGGTCTGCAGCTTATTCAACCCGCTGCGAGCTGGCGGGACAAAACAACTTCTGGATACGGGCGCACAGCTCTAATTCGCCGTTTTCCTGTCGGGAGAGGTTTTCGCTTTCAACTCAGATGAAATTGGCTAACATGGGTATATACCAATTGGTATGCATGAAAGGTCAGCAAGCTCTCATTAGAAATTCTGCTGAGATCGTAATGTGGCGTAGAGAAATAGGATCTCATTCGAAATCATGTTGCCAACGACATCGTCTCCGGCGCCCCCGTCTTTGAAGTTGCAGCCTTCGAGCAATGCGACTCTGGAAACATGGATCGACTGGTTTTGGAATGCGTTCTTGCCCGATTGGGTCGAGCAAGCGCATGCGCCTAGTCAAATCGGCTTTTTTGACGTTTTGGATGCTGAAGGGGCGCCCGCTACGCCAGATCGTCGAACCGTTTTGGCGCAGGCGCGATTGCTCTACACGTTTTCGCATCTGGCTTTGCTCTCTGATCATCCAGCATTTCATAAGGCTGCGCGCATCGCCCGAGACGCGGTTCGGTCTTTTCGTATCGCCCCAGGTTTGTATTGCATGGCCAGACGAGCGGATGGCGCGCCAACCGGGGATGCCGAAGACCTTCTTACGCGAAGCTATGATCAAAGCTTCGTTATTTTGGGTTTGAGCACTTGGCGAAAACTGCACCCCGCCGAAGATGGCGATGAATTGGAGATGTGTTGGCAAGCTCTGGAGGGCGCGCTGACGGATTCTGAGACGGGGTTGCTGCTTGAGCATGATAAGGTTGGTTCGCCAAGTTCGCCGACCGCGCCGCGGCGGGCTCAAAACCCTCATATGCACAATTATGAAGCCGCCTTGCAGGCGTACGAAATGACCGGCGAAGGGGCTTGGCTTGATCGCGCAGGAAGAATGCGGGCGAAGGGCCTGGAGTTCTTTTTTGACGATGCGAGCGGGACGATCCGTGAGTTCATTGCGCCTGGCCTGGAGCAGCTAACCGGCCGCGATGGCCAGTATCGAGAGATTGGCCACCAATATGAGTGGGCGTGGTTGTTGCTGCGAGAGGCTGAGCTGGGAGGCGACCCGTCGACCAAGCAAATCGCAGCACGTTTGCTTCGGTTCGCGGATACGCATGGCAGTTCCCAAGCCGGGGTCCTTCAGGGCGCCGCTTTCGATGCAGTCTCGGCGGATCTCGATTGGCGCGACGAAACATTTCTGCTCTGGCCCCAAACCGAGGCGATCAAGTCACATGCGGTTCGAGCCGACCAAGACGCGTACGCAGAAAAGGCGCGTGGATTGGCGCTCTTAATTTTCAAGACTTATTTCGCGGGCCGCAATGCATTTGCCAACCAAGTCGACGCGCAAGGCCAAGTGATCTGGAACGAAACCCTTAGCCGTCTGCTTTACCATGTGGTGCTGGGTTTTACCGAGGGCGCGAGAGCCGGCCTTTGGGCGGGGCCGAAAGCTAAGCACGACGCGCCATGACGTTATCGAACGAAACGCAACAAGCATAAGTTGCTGCAACATAATCAACCGTGGGGACGGAATAAACCCAGGAGGAAGCGCCACGTGTCGCAACAAAAATCAATCGGGCTGAAACAAACGCTCGCTCTATTTCTGCCGGGGATATTTCTCCTCGGCTTCAATATCGGGACGGGAAGCGTCACCACGATGGCCAAAGCCGGGGCCACCTATGGGATGACCCTGCTGTGGACGGTGCTGATCTCGTGCGCCGCCACGTATTTCATGATCTCGACTTATGGCCGCTATACCTTGGTGACCGGCGAGACAGCCCTGCAAGCATTTCGAAAGCATATCCACCCGGCCGTCGGTATCTTTTTCATTGTCGCGCTAACCATCGGCGTTTGCGGGAGTTTGATGGGCGTTATGGGGATCGTCGCCGATATAAGCTATGAATGGTCCAAGACCTTTATCGCCGGCGGGATCAAACCGATCTATTGGGCGGCGCTCTATATCTCGCTTGTCTACTTCATCTTTTGGGACGGCCGGACCGGTGTCTTTGAGCGTGCCTTAGCGGTTATGGTTGCGATTATGGGTTTGAGTTTCGTCTTGAACTTCTTCCTGCTTATGCCGCCGCCGATGGAGATGTTGAGGGGTTTGATTCCGACCATTCCCAACGTAGCGGACGCCTCTGGCCAAGGGTCGTTTCTTCTGATCGCCTCAATGGTTGGTACGACGCTTTTCTCTGGATTGTTCATTATTCGAACGACGTTGGTCAAAGAAGCCGGATGGCAAATTGAGCAAGAAGCTCAACAGCGCCGCGATGCTTTGTTTGCCACCGTGATGATGTTTGTGATCAGCGCTGCCATCATGGCCGCCGCAGCAGGAACTCTGTACGCAGAAGGCGTCGGATTGGAAGTGCCAGCGCAGATGATCACGCTGTTGGAGCCTATTGCTGGCCCATTCGCCGTCACCATTTTTGCGATCGGTATTATTGCCGCTGGGGTGTCTTCGCAGTTTCCAAACTTGGTGATGTTGCCTTGGTTGCTTTGTGACTACCAAAACATCGATCGCGATATGACAAAGCCGAGCTATCGGATCATGGTTCTTTTCTTGTCCTTGCTCGGATTGGTCGTTCCGCTGTTTGAGGCTCGGCCGGTTGTCGTGTTGATCCTGTCTCAGGCATTTAATGTCGTTCTGCTTCCCGTCACGGTCGCCTGCATTCTCTACCTGGGAAACCAGTCCGACTTGATGGGGAAATACAAAAACAGTTTGATCACCAACATCATACTGGGAGCGATCTTTCTATTCTCACTCCTGATCGGGTATATGGCGTTTCAAGGCCTAATGGGAATGCTGCGCGGTTAGGCGCATGCGGATAAGGATATAGAACATGCTAGAATCTTGGCGTTGGTTTGGGCCGAATGATCCAGTGACCTTGGCAGAGATCCGTCAGACGGGCGCGACGGACATAGTCAGTGCACTGCACGATATCCCGATTGGAGAAGCGTGGTCGCGCGAGGCCATCCAAGTCCATAAGGCGCTTATCGAAGCACAGAACGATACAATGGCGCCGCTACATTGGACTGTGGTCGAGAGCATCCCGGTTCATGACGATATCAAGCTCGGGCTGCCCGGCCACGAGACCTATGTCGAGGCCTGGATCGAAACACTGGTAAATCTCGCGGCCGAAGGCATCAGGACGATTTGCTACAATTTTATGCCGGTGATCGATTGGACGCGGACCGATCTAAAGCATCGCCTGCCGAGCGGCGCCTATACGTTGCGCTTTGACCAGGACAAATTCGCTGCATTCGATCTGTTTATCCTAGAGCGCGAAAAGGCACGCGAAGACTATTCAGAGCCAGAGATGGCGCGGGCGCAAATCGCGTTTGAAGCCATGAGCGAAGCGGACAAAGCCGAGCTTACGCGAACCATCATCGCCGGCCTGCCTGGAAAGATGACGGACGCTTATTCGCTCGATGATTTTCGCAAGGCGTTGGCGCGGTATGACGGCATGGATCACGCAGCTTTGCGCAAGACTTTATTCGCCTTCTTGGACGCCGTCTCTCCGCACGCAGAAGCGGCAGGCGTCAAACTCGCCATACATCCCGATGATCCGCCATGGGATATGTTTGGGTTGCCTCGAATTATCTGTACACCAGATGACCTCAACGTTTTATTCGAGAATGTGCCGAGCCCCGCAAATGGTATGACCCTCTGCGTCGGGACATATGGTAGTCGCCCGGATAATGATTTGCCGGATATGGCGCTCGAGTTCGCGCCGCGTATACACTTTGCGCACTTGCGAGGAGTCTCGCTCGACCCGGAAGAACCTCGAACATTTGAAGAGGCAAGTCATCTGGACAGCGATACGGATATGGTGAGCGTCATCCGCAATCTCTTGGCCAATGAAAAGTCCCTGGACCGCGAGATATTCATCCGTCCAGACCATGGCTATCAGATGCTTGGCGATCAGCGCCGCTCGAGCAATCCTGGCTATTCCGCCATTGGTCGAATGAAAGGACTGTCAGAAGTCCGCGGCGTGATCAAAGCGCTTTCGTCGAGTTGATTTTTTAGCGCGGTGTTGTCGCCAAGATGCGACGCACCGCGTTGTTAACGGAGGCATGATCAGTCGCCTCAACAAAGCCAATCGAGAACGTGTTTGGCGATGTTAGGAACTTGTCTTTTCCGCGCCGACCAAACGCGAACACGGTCATGTCTGGACGGCTGGCATAATCATCTGGATGAGCGTCATCCTGATGATGCAGCATGAACAAGACGCGCGGCGAGCCAACGTCCCCGAACGCCATCCATTCAGGCCGTGGCAGATCGCCTTCATAGGCTTCCCGAACTGAACGAGGCTCGACCTCCGCAGACGACAGCCGATAATCAGAGTCTTCCATTCCACCGCCCGGGACGCCTTCATATTGGACCCAATATTGGTGTCCCTCACTGACTTCACTCATCGTGAAATCCAGCCGATCGGGATAGAAATCATAGTGTCCAACCCATTGCTCATTGCCGGACGTGACGGTGATGCGGACATGGTCAGGGGTTTGGATATCAACGGTCGAACTGGAGGGGTCAGTTCCGGCATTCATGGCATGAAAGAAGTTCCCGTCTTGGCGGTGCACCGCGTTGGGAAACCCTCGATACTCACCTTTGTGAGCCGAGCCTGGCGCTTTGTGAAAACCAAGCCAATCTATGCCATCCGGGTCCAGCATGCTGGAGAGGCCGCCTCCGGTCTTTTCGAGATAGTAAGTCGCGCTTGGGGTGGTGATAATGTAAGCTGGATCGCCGCCCGCAGACTCGTCAGTTCCATGAGCCAAAGAGATAAGTGGGTCTGGCGTTGATACGCAACCTGCGATGCTTAGAAGAAGCAATGCTCCGAACGTGAGGTGTTTCAAACGCATCATCATATTCCCTGCTTATTGCGGGCGCTGCGCTTCAACAGCCAACCTATGGTGATCAATGCCACCCCGCAGACCGCAAAGATCGCACGCCCAAAAAGGGCGTTGGGAATCAACGTCATGAACAGAACGCCGCCGCCCATGACCATTGCGGTCAGTCCCAGCTTCTCGCGTTGGCTTTGGTCATATGCATCTTGCGCATCATCAGCGATCACGGGTGTTTCAAGGTCTTCAAAAAACAGCTGAGTCTCTGTTTTGTAAGGATCTCGAGCCGCATTGTAGAAGAGCGATGTCGCGCAGAAGAAGCCAGCCGTGACGAACACTTGTGCGCCGATGGTCAGCATTAAATTCATATCTACGGCTTCGCGTGAGGTGAGTGGATCTAGGCCAAGCCAACTGGCGAAAACTGCGGGTGTCAGGACGTTCAGCATAAACCACGAGACGAACAGCCCGAGCAGCACCGTGACCCACGGCGCCCATGTCGGTGTCTTTTTGATGATGATCCCAGCGATCAGCGGGATCAGGATCGGAACCTGGATCATCGCCGATACGGACATCATCAAATCAAATAGGCTGAGCTCTTTCAGCGACTTGAAGAAGAGGGCCATGGCGATCACCAGAAGGCCGCTAAACAGGCTGAGTATTTTCCCCATGCGCAAAAGATGGGCGTCGCTAACGGCGCGGTTCGTTCTCACCAAGAATGGCTGGTAGATGCTTCGAATGAAGATCCCTGCATTCTTGTTGAGGGCCGAATCCATTGAAGACATGGATGCCGCAAACAGGCCGGCGAGCAAAAGCCCGACCGTACCGACTGGCATCGCATTTCGGGCGAACACCAAATAGACCGCGTCGCTCGCCTTATTGCCAAGCTGTGGGTAAGCGTCCGCCGCATCTGGGTACAAGATCGCCGAAGCCCAGGGCGGAATGAACCAAATAATGCTGCCAACGCCCATTAAAACCATAGCCAATAGCGCGGCTTTGCTGGCATTCTCAGAGTCTTTCGCATTCAGGAACCGAAACGAGTCATGCAGGTTCATGATCGTGATGAGTTGCTTGGCGAGGAAGAAGACGAACGTCCCAAACAAGAGTAGAGGATAGTTCATATTGGGGCCCATGACGAAGTCGGTCGGGAAGTTGGTGACCAGCTCAACCGGACCGCCCACTTTGATCAACGCTACGATCGCGCAAGCCACAGATACGACCGCGACGACGAGGGTCTGGACAAAGTCGGATGCCACCACGCCCCAAGCTCCCCCAAGAACGGAGACGAACAGAACAGCAAGCCCCGTTATGATGATGGTGGCGGTGATGTCTGCATCGAAGACGGCGCTGGAAAACACCCCGAGGGCGTTCAACCAAATGCCCGCATTGATGATAGAAAAGACGATCAGGGCGCACGAAAAGAAGAGCTCATTCTCTGGCCCAAACCGACGCCGGATTCCCTCGGTTGGCGTATCAACGCGCATTTGCCGAAAGCGATGAGCGAAATAGGCCCAGCCGCAAAAGTAGGAAAATGTGTTGGCGAAGAAAACCAAACTCACAGCGAACCCGTCATTAAACGCTTTGCCGGCGGCACCTGTGAACGTCCAGGCAGAGAATTGCATCATGAACGCGGTGGACCCAACCATCCACCAAAGCATTCTGCCACCGCCTCGAAAATAATCGCTGGTCGATTTTGCGGCCATTTTGCTGAACGCGAAAGCGATCCCGACGATCAGGAGAAAGTAGCCGCCAATGACGAGATATTCGTAGAACATAGCGGGCTCTATTCGCGCAGGCTGGAGACTTGGATCCAGCCCTCATTTTGTCGAATGAGATCGATCAGGTTTTGGTAGAGACTGCCGTCTTCAAAGCTCTGATATTTTTCGTGCTCGGCGCCTTGGATATCACTGACGAACTCGCGGATGAGGTAGCGCCAATTGCGTTCCGTATCGCCTTTCGCGTTCGGTATGCGATCGGCAATATCCTGCGGCAGGTCCAGTTCTTTCCAAGTCTTATCCGCGCCATAATGAAAGAGCGGTCCGGAGCCATAATGTCCTTTGATATAGATCGCGCCTTCACTGCCATAAAAGATGATATGGTCATCGTGAAAGCGCGGCTGCAGCCCTCCGTGCTTGAACAGGACGGATACGGGCTGTTTGGCGAGCGCGCTCTCGATACGGGCGAGGACAGTGTAACTCCACTCAACATCAGATTGTCCCCATTCCAGGTTCGGATCATTGAGGTCGTCAGGGATGTGTTCGCGTCGCGTTTTGAAATTATGGACACCTTCAACGATTGGCGCTTTTCCTAGGTCATCGCGGACATCGCCTTTGATAGCGAGTATGTCCTCCCCGATCACCGAGGTCACAATCGATAGCTTGTGCGTGAAATTATTATTGAGGCGTCCGCCGCCATCGGCCTTGCGGTGTGACCAGCCGAAAGGAATGTCTTTTTCGAGATTGAAGTGAGAGATGCATTCGACTTCTTGAGGCTCGCCAATAGCGCCTTCGGCAACCAGGCGCTTGGCAAACAAGACGTGCGGCATGTAGCGAAACGTAGCCGCATATGCGGTTTTTACGCCTTTGGCCTGAGCCTGCTGATTGAGGTCGGCAGCGCTTGCGCCGTCTACGGTCAGGGGTTTGTCGCAAAAGACATGGCATCCCGCGGCAATCGCTTGCTTGATCGCATCATAGTGGGCGCCGCCAGGTGTGCCGATGGACACAGTATTCGGCTCGCAATCCTTCAACGCTTGCGCCCAATCGACGCCGCGATAGGCAATGCCTAAATCATCTGCGACCTGCTCGACGACACTTGGGGTGCGCCCAACAATCCCGACAATTTCAGCGCCTGCCTCGCGAAACGCCTCAACGTGTCCCTGACCGGCAAACCCGGTTCCATGCACAAGAACTCTAACCTTCTGACCCAAAAGCCATTCTCCCTACCATGTTTCTACGTTGTGATTTCACCAGTGCCACATCGTTCCATCTTCCAGTCGACTGACGGGAAGGTAAGAGCGCTTATACGGAAATTCCGCTGCCGCTTTTTCATCGAACTCAACACCCAATCCGGGCGCGTCGCTGACAAAGGCTTGGCCGTTTTCTACTTTGATGTCGTGCTTGAAGATCGATTGTAGCGCTTCATTTCCGGTGCCGACATATTCTTGGATACCGAAGTTAGGGGCCCAAGTGTCGAGATGAATATGCGCCGCAAAACAAACGGGTGAGAGATCAGGCGCGCCGTGCGGCGCTGACTTGATGTCGTAAAGGCTGGCAAAGTCGATAATTCGCCGCATCGCTGTGATCCCGCCAGCGTGCGTTGCGGCGGTGCGGATATAGTCGATCCATTGATTTTCGATCAGGGCCTTGCAGTCCCAGATGGAATTGTACGACTCTCCAATCGCGAGTGGCGTGGTCGTTTGTTCTCGGATCGTCTTATAGCTCTCTTGGTTTTCAGCGATGCAGGCATCCTCGAGAAATAGAAGATCATACGGCTCTAGCATTTTGCCCAGCCGCGCCGCTTCAATCGGCGTTAGTCGGCTATGCACATCGTGCAGCAAGTGAACCTCATCGCCGAGTTTGTCGCGTGCCCGCTGAAACAGTTCTGGAACAAGCGCAAAGTACTTTTTGGTCGACCATGTTTCCTCGGGCGGAAGAGGTCGGTTCCCTTGCAATTCGAAATAGTCTTTCTTGTCCCCCAGGACTCCATAGGTGACGGGCAGGCCGGGGATCGCTGATTGCAATCGAATGGCCTGAAATCCGTCCGCTTGAAGAGATGCCGCCTTGTCTAATGTCGCGTCAATACTCTCGCCATTCGCGTGGGCATAAAGCGAAACAGACTTCCGGCTTCGTCCGCCTAAGAGTTGATAGACGGGCAGGCCGGCAATCTTTCCCTTGATGTCCCACAACGCCATATCGATCGCCGCGATGGCAGCCATGTTGATCGGACCGCGTCGCCAATAGACCCCTTTGTAGAGGTATTGCCAGATGTCTTCGATATCTTGCGGGTCTCGTCCAATCAGGCAGGGCGCAATATGCTCTTCCAAATAGGTCGCGACGGCCATCTCGCGGCCATTCACGGTCGCATCCCCAAGCCCGGTAAGACCCGTGTTGGTTTCAACCCGCACGGTCACGAAGTTGCGGCCGGGGCAACTCACGAAGACGGATACAGATTTGATCTTCATGCGGCTCCCTCTAACTTGTTCTGATACCTGCGATTTGTCTTCATCGCTTTGGCAACATAACTGCTTCCAGTAGCCGTATTGGTCCTACCAATGAGGCTTTTGAGTGGAAACGGTTTGCCTCTTAAATCAGACCCTAACAGAATGCGCTAGAGGAAGAGCGGGGTGCGCGGCGAATTTCGCTGAATTCGATGCGAACTGGTCGACAAATTGTTCATACCAATTGGCGTTTAGGTGCGAGTCTGTTTGCGATTTTGGATTATAACCTAATCACTGCGCCAATCTCTTCGATCAACCGGCTCGGCAAAATCGGTTTCTCTAGCAAGGCGGCGTACCCGACCTTGAGAGCTCGGGCTTGTAGCGTCTCAGAATAATAGCCGGTCACCATTAAGCCAGGCGTCTGATCGCCATTTTCGCGCAGTCTTTGCATAATCTGCAGGCCGTCGAGCGTTGGCATCTTGTAGTCTATCAGAAGGCATTCGCTATTGTGGTCGCCGCGACTGGATAAAAGCTCTGCGCCGCTATGGTATACATCAACAAGAAGTCCGCGCGCGCGCAACATCATGGTTGTTGAACGCCGCACATTCTCGTCGTCATCAATCAAAACGACACGCCGGCTTCTCACCCGAAAATCTTGTCTGCCATGATCCAAATAAGATGACGTCATGATAAGCGGGTAGCTGCCTTTCAAGCGCTTGGCTCTAGGTACAATCCCGTGTCTAGGTCGATTTTATTCCGGCAAGGAAGGCGAGCCGCAATGCAGAGGACAAGCTCTCGGCCTCGAGTTTCTCCATCATATGCGCGCGGTGAATTTCCACCGTGCGCGGCGAGATCGAGAGTGTTTCGGCAATCGCCTTATTGGTCTGTCCATCGACCAAACATTCCAGAACTTCCATTTCGCGAGGGGTCAAACTGCTCAAGCGGGCATTCGCTTCGGAGGTGCGGCGTGTCTCGCTGGCTTGATTTTCCAATTGTGCGAAGCCACTTTCGATCGCTCCAACCAGAGCTTTCTTTTCATATGGCTTTTCCAGAAACTCGATTGCGCCGCCCTTCATCGCCTCAACAGCAACAGGGACATCCCCATGCCCTGTTAGGATGATAACCGGCATGTTCACCCCGCGTTGTTTGAGGATGCTCTGTACCTCAAGCCCATCCATTTCGGGCATGCGTACATCCAAAAGTATGCAACCGTTCTGCTCAGGAAGAACCTCGCTTAGGAAGCTGACGCCATCAGGGTAGGTTTTTACGGTATAGCCAGCATGACGCAGCATGAAGCTCGCAGAGTGGCGAATAGCTTCGTCATCATCGACCAGAAAAACGGTTCGTCCACTCATCAGTTTAGCTCCTCTGAAATGCGCAATGTAAACCTGAAGACCGCGCCGCCGGAAGGGCCGTGATCATATCCGATAACTGTTCCATGCGCTTCCATAATGGTCTGACAGATTGACAGGCCTAGCCCCATGCCGCTGGCCTTTGAACTATAGAAGGGATCGAACAGGGATTGCCCAGGCTCTCCCTGGAACCCTGGACCATTGTCGGAAATTTCAATCTGAACCTCTTGGTCCTGCTTTAGGGTGGCGGACACGCGAACCTGTGGATTGCCCGACTCAACGAGCGCTTCGATGGCGTTTCTGACAATATTCACAAATACCTGTCGCAGCTGAAGCTTGTCGGCCATGACCATTGGCAGGTCCTTCGGCACTCGAATGATCACTTGCGCCAGTTGGCCTTCGATCCCGACCTTTGCCAAGGATACCGCATCATCAATGATCGCTCGTAAATCGACCGCCCGCAGGTCGAGCTCGCCTCTGGAAACATAGTCGCGCAGGCGGCGTACAATTTGTCCAGCACGGATCGATTGCGTCGCTGCAGCCGCCAATGCTTCCTGGACCATTTCAACGGTCTCTGGATCCGGCGCATCAAGCAGATCACGTGCAGCCTCCAGATAATTCGCGACGGCCGTGAGAGGTTGGTTCAGTTCATGGGCCATCGCCGATGCCATGGTGCCGACCGCGCTGAGACGAGAGAAATTCGCAATCTCGACTTGCATTTGTGCGAGCCGATGAGCGTTTGCCTGCTTTTCGGAAATGTCGCGAATATAGCCGGTAAACAATTTTTGCCCGCCAATATTCGCTTCGCCAATCTTCAACTCAACCGGTATGTTTTCACCATCCGCTAGTTTTGCTTGCACGATGCGGCCAATACCAATGATCTGACGTTCGCCGGTATCGAGGTAGTTCTTGATATATTGATCATGGTGAGTTTCGTCCGCGCCAGTCATCAACATGGATACATTTTTGCCAACGACATCGGCGGTCTTATATCCGAACAAGGCTTCAGCGGCGGCGCTGAAGGCAAGGATGACGCCCCGCTCATCGATTACGATCATAGCATCGGGCACAGAAGCCAGAATGGTTTGCATCAGCGTCGCGAGCAAATCGCGATCGCCATGCCAGCCAGACGGGTCGACTAAGAAATGAGACGTGGTTTCTGTCATTCGCCGCCTTTTTAGAGGACGCTCGCAACCGATCAATCCAAAATAGGAACGTTCGCGGGGCTTTGCTTTTTATATTGGTGAAGTGTCATGACAAGCAAACTACTTCCGGCCACGGCAACATAGCACCCCCAACAATGGCCGGCCGCGAAGAAGCCCCCATCATTCACGGAAATCAACAGATTGCGTCCGGCGCAAGTTGGCAACGCGATCATCGTTTCAGCCGAGGCGACTAAGAACATTTTGGCCAAACCGATCAGCAAGAGCGCTGTCCCTATCGAGACCTGAAAAGCAGTGTTGAAGAATAGGTTCATGGCTCAATTTTCCTCTTCTGAGCATGGCAACATTCTAGAAATTGCGACCGCTAAGCACATAAGTATTTTCCCTTATTCAGCCGCGAAGCGGGCAAAGCTAAGCATCAAGGCAAGCTGATCCGCCCCGCATTTGGGGCTCGGTTGAGGGAGCCCGCAATGACTTTAAACCAGCTGACGACGCGCAGCAGCAACAATGCCAGCATATTTGGCGTCGCCGCTTTGCTCGGGGTATTCCTGCTCCTCGCATTACTAATGACGTCCTTCGCAAAAGACGCCGGGATGGAAATCCAGGCGATGACGTTCTTGCTGCTCGGGGGCGGGGTGTTTCTCGGGATCTGTATGTGGGCGGGAAACCTGGTTGATCGCGATCCTTTTGATGAAACCGAGTATGAAGACACATTGGTCAAGTTCGGTGTTGCAGCCTCAATGTTCTGGGGGCTGGCCGGATTACTGGTCGGTGTCGTCATTGCCTTACAACTGACTTGGCCAAGCGTGTTTTACTTTCCGGAACTCGGCTGGACGAATTTCGGACGCTTGAGACCGCTACATACAAGCGCGGTGATTTTTGCGTTCGGTGGGAACGTATTGTTGGCAACGAGTTTCTATGTCGTGCAGCGCACTTGTCGGACCCGCATCGCTGGCGGCATGTGGCCATGGTTCGTATTTTGGGGATACCAGGTCTTTATTGTGCTCGCGGCGACGGGCTATCTGCTCGGCATTACTCAATCAAAGGAATATGCCGAGCCCGAATGGTATGTTGATCTCTGGCTGACATTGGTTTGGGTGGTCTATCTGCTGGTATTTCTCGGAACGCTGTGGAAGCGCAAAGAGCCTCACATCTATGTTGCGAACTGGTTTTATCTCTCCTTCATCGTGACAATCGCGATGCTGCACATCGTCAATAATCTCTCCATCCCGGTGAACCTGACAGGGTCGAAATCAGTGCAATTGTTCGCGGGGGTTCAGGATGCCATGACGCAGTGGTGGTATGGCCACAACGCTGTCGGCTTCTTCCTGACGACCGGGTTCCTGGCGATCATGTATTACTTCATTCCGAAGCGTGTGAACCGGCCTGTTTATTCCTACCGGCTCTCAATCGTGCACTTCTGGTCGCTGATCTTCATCTATATCTGGGCTGGACCGCACCACCTTCATTATACGGCGCTGCCGCAATGGGCGCAGACCTTAGGCATGACGTTCTCGATCATGTTGTGGATGCCCAGCTGGGGCGGGATGATCAATGGCGTGATGACGCTGTCTGGAGCGTGGGACAGATTGCGGACAGACCCGGTTGTTCGGATGATGGTGGTCAGCTTGGCTTTCTACGGCATGGCGACCTTTGAAGGCCCGCTAATGTCGGTGCGCGCCGTGAACGCGCTCAGCCACTATACCGAATGGGGCATTGGACACGTACATTCCGGGGCGCTTGGTTGGGTTGGCTATATCAGCTTTGGCGCGCTCTATTGCTTGGTGCCTTGGCTCTACAAGAAGAAGGCTTTGTTCTCGAAGTCTCTTGTCGAGTGGCACTTCTGGATCTCCACAATTGGCATCCTCTTCTACATGATTTCCATGTGGTTTGCCGGGATCATGGAAGGTCTGATGTGGCGCGCGTACAATGAGTATGGTTTCCTCGAATACAGCTTCGTCGAAACCGTAGAGGCCAAGCATATCAGCTACATGATCCGTGCACTTGGTGGCCTGCTATATTTCAGCGGCGCGGCGATCATGGCTTACAATTTGATCCGCACCGCGCTCGGCCATGGCGAGGCGAAGAGCCTCGAAGCCACACCGGGTGAGTATGCCCAACCCGAGCCGCGCGCAGCGCTGGCGCCTGCAGAATAGGAGGCTCAGAAACCTATGGGACTTATGAACAATCACGGTGTTCTCGAGCGCCACTCGTTGCTCCTGACAATCGGTATTCTCGTCGTCGTTTCGATCGGCGGAATTATTCAAATGGCGCCGCTCATGTACATGGAAAACACGATCGAGAAGGTCGACGGGATGCGGCCCTACACACCGCTTGAGCTTTCGGGGCGAGATATTTACGTCCGCGAAGGGTGTTACGTTTGCCATAGCCAGATGGTTCGCCCGCTGCGCGATGAAGTCGAGCGCTATGGTCACTATTCGCTCGCCGCGGAGAGTATGTATGATCACCCATTCCAGTGGGGCTCAAAACGGACTGGCCCCGATCTCGCCCGGGTGGGCGGAAAATACTCGGCCGAATGGCAAGTCGATCACCTCAAAGACCCGCGTGCTTTGGTGCCGGAGAGCATCATGCCACCGTACGCTTTTTTAGCTGAGAAGAAGCTGAAATATGAAGGGATCGTAGATCGGCTAAAAACTGAGCGCATGGTCGGTGTTCCGTATACGGATGAGATGATCGCTAACGCAAAAGGACATCTTTTGGCGCAGGCCGATCCGAACAATCGCGGCTTTGATTATTATGACAGCCTGGTCTCAGAATATGAGGCCGCCGCTGGGCGCGAAGGTACAGTTGAATTGCGGGACTTTGATGGGGACCCGGATCTTATCACCGAGATGGATGCCCTTGTCGCCTATCTCCAAATGACTGGCACGCTGGTCGATTTCTCTACTTACGAAGCTGATGATCTCAGCAATCGCCGATAGGAGCCGCCAAGATGTATGAGTTTCTTTCTAGTTTCGCGCAAACGGGCGGGCTTATCTATTTCGTCCTGATGTTCCTCGGTGCGCTCACCTATGCGCTTTGGCCGCGCAATCAGGAAACGTTCGATGCAGCAGCGCGCCTTCCGCTAAATGAGGGAGGTCCGACTGATGAGCGTTGATAATAAGGACATTGATGGCCATAGCGGCGTCGAGACCACCGGACATAGCTGGGACGGGATCAAAGAGCTGAACAATCCGCTGCCGCGATGGTGGCTTTATGTCTGGTACATCACCATCATTTGGGCGGTGGTTTATATGATCCTGATGCCCGCCATCCCGGCCTTGCCGGGCCTGGGCACAAATACGACGGGTGTTCGCAATCACTCTGACCGCGACATGGTGGCGGTCGCGGTTGCAGAGCTCAAAACCGCTCGGGTTGAACAATCGGCGACCTTGCTTGAAGCGTCTCTGGAAGAGATTGAAACAGATCGAGATCTACAACAATTTGCGCTGGCAATGGGGGAAAGCTTGTTCGGCGACAATTGTGCAACTTGCCATGGCGCAGGCGGGCGCGGCGCGATTGGGTATCCGACCCTGGCCGACGATGTATGGCTTTGGGACGGAACGTTGGACGGTATAGAATACACGCTGCGGCACGGTATTCGTCATGACGATGATCTCGATACGCGGTTTTCGCTGATGCCAGCTTTTGGGCGTGACAAGCTGCTTTCGGCGGATGAGATCGACGCGCTCACTGAGCATGTCTTAATGATCTCCGGGCAAGTCGCAGATACTGAGGAAGCTAAGATCGGCGCCGGTCTGTTTTCGGTTCAGTGCGCGAGTTGCCATGGCGATATGGGGCAGGGTGACCGTTCACAAGGCGCGCCGAATCTGACCGATACAGAATGGCTTTATGGCAGCTCGGAAAGCTCCATTTACGCGACCATATACAACGCTAGAAACTCTCATATGCCCGCCTGGCAAGAGCGTCTCGATGACGCTTCGATCAAGGCATTGGCAGTGTACGTCCACACATTGGGCGGAGGCGAGTAGAGAGACGCGCCATGAAGCAGACAACGCTCAATATGCATCCTTCCGCTGGGAGCGGTGGACCAAATCCACCGCCGCCTAAGGATCTGTATGCCAAGCGAACTCAAATTTATCCGAAGCTTGCGCATGGCAATTTCAGGTTGGTCAAATGGGGGGTCATGGCGATTACACTTGGGATATATTATGTCTTGCCTTGGCTGCGCTGGGATCGCGGTGAAGGTATCCCGAACCAGGCTGTGCTCGCGGATTTCGAAAGCGAAAAATTCTACTTCTTTTTCATCGAGATTTGGCCGCAAGACATTCACTTTTTGGCGGGACTTCTGATCTTGGCGGCGCTCGGCCTGTTTCTGGTCACCGCGCTTTTGGGCCGTGTCTGGTGCGGGTATACTTGCCCACAAACCGTCTGGACGGATCTCTATATCTGGGTCGAACGGGCATTCGAAGGCGACCGCGCGGCGCGCAAGCGTCTTGATCATGCGCCTTGGTCGCTCAACAAGGCCTGGCGCAAGTTTGGCAAACATACGGTTTGGTTGATCATCGCGTTTTGGACCGGCGGAGCCTTCATTCTCTACTGGCATGATGCGCCAACGGTCGCGCAAGGATGGTTCACCGGCGAGGCGCCGCTTTCTGCCTATTGGTTTGCTGGTATGTTGACGCTGGCCACGTATTTTCTGGCTGGTTGGATGCGCGAACAGGTCTGTACTTATATGTGCCCGTGGCCTCGTATCCAGGCTGCTCTCACGGACGAGCACGCGCTCAACGTGACCTATCGATATGATCGAGGCGAACCACGCGGCTCGATGCGCAAGACGGACAATTGGGACGCGCGCGGTGATTGTATTGATTGTGATCAATGCGTGCAGGTTTGCCCGGTTGGGATTGATATTCGCAATGGCTCGCAGCTGGAATGCATCCATTGCGCGCTCTGTATTGATGCCTGCGATCAGATGATGACCAAGATCGGTCGTCCGACCGGGCTGATCGCGTACGATACGGATGTCGCTGTCGCGGCGCGCGCGCAAAAAGAAACGCCGCCAAAGTACCGGTTGATCCGGTCAAGAACCGTACTCTATGCCGTGCTTATTGCTGCGATTGGTAGCCTCATGGCCTGGGGGCTGGCGACGAAAGCGACGATTGAAGCGAACGTCCTGAAAGATCGCTCGCCGCCTTTTGTGCAGATGTCGAACGGCGACATCCAGAACGGATATACGCTCAAGCTCGTAAACAAGGCTTCGACCGCGCGGTCCGTGGTCATTCAAGTTACTGGCATGGACGGCATATCTTTCAACGTGATTGGCTTTGACCATGCCAGCGACGCGCCGCTCGAAGTTCCGGTCGATGCGCATGGGGTTGATCGCTATCGCATCTTGGTCAGCGCGCCTTCTATGCAGGGAACAGCGCAAATCACGCTGACGGTTCGCGACCCCGTAACCGGCGAAACGGATGCCAACCGAACGTCTTTTAGAGGACCGGCCAGATGACTTATGCAAACACGACTCTCGATTCAGAGCGCACCCAAAAAACTCTAAAAGGCTGGCACGTTCTCCTCATCATGCTGGGCTTTTTTGGGTTGATGTTCACCGTTAATGGCATCTTTCTCTATCATGCGATTACCAGCTTCCCCGGCGAGGATGTGAAGAAGTCCTATGTCCAGGGTTTGAACTATAATCAAACTCTAGATCAACGCGCCCAGCAGGCTCAGCTTGGATGGACTGCAGAGGCCGGATTGGACAAGGATCAACTCATCTTCCGACTTCGCGACGAGGTTGGCGCACCAGTCTTGAGCCATACTGTGATTGGCGAGCTACGGCGCCTCGCCACCAAAGATGACGATCTCGTCCTGGTGTTTGAGGGCGGCGATAATGGAGCATATTTTGCGGATGCGTCCAATCTCACGTCCGGCCATTGGGTCGCGCGGATAAACGTGTTTGATGAAAGCGCTGATCTAATGCTTTTCCAGGCAAGGAAGCAGATCCTTGTGCCATGACAGACCTTGCGCTCCCTTCTGATCTGGGGTGTCCATCGAGGCTGGCACCGCCGTCTCGAGATGAAGAGAGCGGCGACCTGTCTGCATTCGTCCAAAAAGGTGCGGGCGAGCAATCTCTGCTTCTGTCTATTCGCGGTGCGAAATGCGGCGGATGCCTGGTCAAAATCGAACACGCGCTTTTGGCTCTTCCGGGCGTTACCTCTGCACGGCTGAATCTTTCAACCAGCAAGCTGAAAGTGAGCTGGCGCGGGCAACTCTCCACGGCAAAGATCACGTCAACTCTGACCGAGCTCGGATATGGGGTTTCAGCCTTTTGCGAAGACCGCACCGAGCAGAGTGCAAAACAAGAGGAACGCTCACTCTTGATCGCGATGGGGGTTGCCGGGTTTGCAGTTGCCAACATCATGTTGCTTTCGGTTTCGGTTTGGGGCGGATACGGCGAAATGGGAGAAGGCACACGCACAAGTTTGCATGCTCTATCAGGCCTGATCGCTCTTCCTGTTTTACTGTTCAGCGGGCGACATTTTTTCAAATCTGCCTGGTCGGTGCTCAAAAACGGGCACGCCAATATGGACGTTCCGATTTCGCTCGCGCTCGGTCTTGCCTTCTCTGTCAGTGTTTGGGAAACGGCCAATGGCGGAGCGCACGCCTATTTTGACGCGAGCGTCATGTTGCTGTATTTCTTGCTGATCGGCCGGTTCTTAGATGCCAGGCTCAGACGCATGGCGCACGCGGCAGCGCACGATCTTGCCGCCCTGCAAAACAGATCTGTGACACGCATCAATTCAAGCGGCATAGCAGAGGCCGTTCGATCTGCTGATATCAAAGAAGGGGATCAGATCGTTCTGGCGGCTGGAGAGCGCGCCGCTGTGGATATCAAGATCACGCGCGGCACCAGTTCGATTGATGAGAGCATCGTATCTGGTGAGAGCGAACCACGTTCAGCTCATCCGGGCGATGTTCTTTATGCGGGCTCTATTAATCTGACGCAGCAATTACAAGGCAGCGCTTTGGGCGCCAGCTCTGACTCGCTCCTCGCTGACATTTCGGACATGCTGAATGCCGGGGAGCAAAAACGCGCGCGCTATCGAAAGATCGCGGACAAGGCTGTCTCGCTCTATATTCCATTTGTTCATAGCGCGGCCGCGTTGACCTTGATTGGCTGGCTTTTGAGCGGTGCAAGTGTCCGGGACGCGGTATTGGTCGCGGTCGCCACGCTGATTATTACATGCCCTTGCGCTCTAGCGCTCGCGGCACCGGTTGCTCAAGTTGTCGCCTCTGGCCGGTTGCTTCGAAACGGCGTTTACTTGCGATCCGGTGACGCGCTCGAAAGGCTCGCTGAAACAGATCATATTGTGTTTGATAAGACTGGAACCCTCACACTGGGCGAACCTGTTTTGGTGTCTGAAACCTCGAATGAGTTGCACAAAGCGGCAAAACTCGCGCGCGCCAGCCGGCATCCGCTGTCTCGGGCCTTGGCTTTAGCGGCGGGGCCAGGTCAGATTGCTCAAGACGTCACGGAGTATCCCGGCCTTGGCCTCGAGGCACACATCGATGGGCAGCGCGTCCGCCTTGGATCTGCGGATTGGGTAGGCGTCGGCGCCGCCGATGCATCGTCCGGATTAGCATTATGGTTTCAGATCGGAGAGGGCGCCCCCGTTCAATTCCTGTTCGAAGACCAAGTTCGGCCTGAAGCCGCTTGCGTGCTGGGTAACTTGCAAGCATCGGGTTATGCGCTCGAAATGTTGTCAGGAGATCGCGCAAAGGCCGCTCAACACGTGGCTGCGACGCTCTCAATCTCGGACTGGCGGGCTGGCGTATCACCGCAGGATAAAGCGGCGAGGCTTGAAGCGCTGCAACAACAAGGCAAACGAACGCTCATGGTTGGGGACGGCCTGAACGATGCAGGAGCTTTGTCGCAGGCGCACGCTTCGCTTGCCCCGGGCGGGGCAATTGATGTCAGCCAGTCTGCATCGGATGCGGTTTATTCTGGTGGTTTGGATTCAATTCCGGTCATTCTTGCGGTCGCAAAAAGAGCGCGTCTTGTGATGCGGCAGAATTTCGCTCTGGCTGCGGGCTACAACCTCATCGCGGTACCGATCGCGGTCACGGGAAATGTTACGCCTTTGATTGCTGCAATCGCGATGTCCGCCTCGTCCCTGATTGTTACGTTGAATGCTCTGCGCATAAATTTGAAAGAGGTCTGACGTGGAGATCATTATCTATCTAATCCCGATCGCCGTCTTCCTAGGCATCGCCAGTCTCGGAGCGTTTGTTTGGTCGGTCAATTCAGGCCAATATGAGGATCTGGATGGGGCCGCCTTTCGAATTCTTGGCGATGATGACAAGCCTATTTCAGACGTGCGCAAATCCAGACCCTAAAGCCGTTGAGGGTCGCTAACCCTTATGCCATCCCGTAATGCTGCCGAAATTCCAGCATTCCAGCTTTCGCATCATCATCCACTTTCTGCACGGTTTTGCGGGTTTTTAAGGCTGCGATCAAATCATCCGCCTGCGGAATTTCAGCCGAGAGATCCCAATCGAATACCGAGCGCGCAACCTGGGAGGCCATCGGATAGGTGTATAAGAAGATGATATCGGCGAACGTCAGGGCATCGCCATATAGGAAGGGACTGAACGTCGCTTGCCGGTTGAGGGCTTTCGCACCTTTCTGCATCACAGCCCGGACTTCTTCCTTGGTCTGTTCCGAAACCGGGCCTGATCCGAAGAAGGCTTCGCCGTAACACCGGCGCGCTGGCAGTTCTAAATAGAGCTCAGTGTATTTAATCAGTTCTCTGACACGTGCACGATCATAAGGGACGGACGGGTAGAGGGCGGGCCCAGACAGCGCGTCTTCGATATAGTCCAAAATGATATTTGTTTCGCTGATGAAGCCATGTTCGGTTTCTAAAAAAGGCACTTTTCCCATCGGACTTTTTGCCAGCATCTCGTCGTCCTGGCTGGTAAAGATTCTGACATCTTCAAAGGCGATGCCTTTCTCCAGCAAGGCTAATTTTGCCATGTTGAAATAGTTAGAGGCCGGGAAGCCGTGCAGCTTGATCATGTTTAGAGCTTTCTTTGTTGGTCTTTCAGACAGCATTTTTGCGAAGCATGACAGAGGCAAAACCTCTTTACGTCGCTACCTAGATCGCTTTTAAGCCAATTCTATTGATATCGAGAAGCAAAGAGACCCCCTCCATGCAATGGCAAGTCTATCTATCCGGCGAAATCCATACTGATTGGCGCGAGAAAATCATTGCTGGCGCGAAGGCGCATGGGCTCAACATTCTCTTCACATCAGCGAATACGCACCACGAGAGTAGCGATGCCGCAGGCGATATTCTCGGACGACCTGGCGAAGACTTTTGGCGTGACCATCAGTCGGCGAAGATCAATTCGCTACGGATCCGAACCCTGATTCAGAAATGCGACATTGCGATCATTCGCTTTGGTGACAAGTACAAGCAATGGAATGCCGCGTTTGATGCGGGCCAGTGCGCGGCAATGGGCAAGCCCTATGTGACGCTACATGAGCCCGAGATTGTTCATGCATTGAAGGAAGTCGATGGGGCCGCGGCCGGCTGGGCGAAATCTCCAGAGCAAGTGGTCGAGATTCTGAAATATACACTCAAGTGAGATGGGTGGTTTTCGCGGCGGCCTTAGCCGCCGCGAAAGAACCTATTGTGAGCGCGTTTGATCTAGCAAGCGCGTTCTGAGATATGATCGACTAAGCGCCGAGTACTTCCGGAAGGGCTTTACAGAACCGCTCTACGTCTGGGATCTTGCCCATCGAAACGCGGGTCCATTCATTATAGTCCATGTACTGCCCGCGGATGGAGATCTTTCGCTCCGCCATCGCTTTTTGGACGTCATTCGCTTCCTTGCCAGACTTGAAGTAGACGAAATTCGTTTGCGAGGGCAGGCGGGTCAAACCCAACGTATCCAGAGTCACATTGACCATCTCGCGAGCTTCTTGAATTTTTGAGCGCGAGCTGGTGAGGAAGGCCTCGTCATTATAGCACCCAATCGCGGCAGCGATTGAAAGACTTGGTGACCAAGACATGGCTGTTGATCTGATCTTCTCAGCAGTTTCTGCCGAGGAGATAGAATAGCCAACACGAACGCCGGCCATACCATAGATCTTGGAGAAGGTTCTGGTGACGATGACGTCATGCCCTTCATTGATCAGCGGCACACAAGAATTGCCTTCAGGGTCATCCGACAGCTCTATATAAGCTTCGTCGACCAGCACGGTGGTCTTAGCAGCCATGCGCTTCACGGCAGCTTTCAGCGTCGCGGCATCAGAAACCAGCCCGGTTGGATTGTTCGGGTTACACAATTGGACGATGCCGGTGGTGCTTGTGACTTTCGCTTCGATCGCTGGCAGGTCGATGCTCATGTCTGCGGCGAGCGGAACGCGCTCAATTCCAGCCATGCCGAGATTTACTGCGTACAGTGCGGTCGTGTCCCAGAACAGGCGCGGCGCTACGATCGGGCCTTTGGGGCCGTAGATGAGCGCAATTGCGCTGAGCACTTCGCCAGAGCCTGTGGTTACAACGACTTGCTCTGGTGCAACGCCATTCTTCTCAGCGATCATTTCGACCAGCATCATAGAGGCTTCGCGGGAGGTATAATAAGCGCCTTTGCTGGCCGCATATTCGATCATGTCGAGGGCCGATTGCGCCGGCCCAAATGGGTTCTCATTGCGCGACAGAAGGGCAACGCCTTCTTTGGGGCCGAGCAAGTATGGGTCGATGTTGGATTTCGCCGGGAATGCTCCCTCTGCGACAGCGGGTGTAACCGCGCCAACTGAGCTGACGCAGGCCGCAGCGCCTGCGATCGATGATCCCATAGCGCCGGTCAGCATGAGGCGCCGTGTTAGATTTATAGACATATCGTTAGTTCCTCCTTGGGAATGTATATTGGCGTGAAAATGGCTTCTCTACGAATAGACCTCATGAGAACGAATTCCATAAGACAATCGCGGAAGTAGCGACGAGATAGATCCCGAACACGCGCTTTAGAGATGGCGCATTAAGAGCGTGCGCCGCTTTTGCGCCAAGCGGCGCGGTAATAAAGGACATCGCGGTGATCGAGACCACGGCGATCATGTTAACGTAACCAATCGAGCCAAATGGCAAATTGGGTTCACCAAGACCCAGCAGGGCAAATCCGATTGCGCCTGGCACAGCGATAATAACGCCGAAACCCGCCGCGGTGGCCACGGCCTGATGGATCGGACGACCACACATTGTCATGGTCAGAACAGCAATCGTGCCGCCGCCAATTCCGAGCAGGGCAGAAAACCCTCCTAGAAAGGACGCGAGTCCGCCCCGGATCGCCCCCCTCGGCATTTCATCGGCAAGCTTCACATCTCTCAAAACCGGAGAGATGAAATGGAGGCCCATCAAGAATACACCGATGGAAAAAATCCACTTCAGCGATCGGCCATCCATGAACTGGGCCAAATATAATCCGCCAGCGACACCCGCCAGGAGCCAAGGCGCCCAGTCTTTGATGATTTGGAAATCTACCGCCCCTTTTTTATTGTGGGCATGGACGGATCTGGAAGAGGTCACGATGATGGTCGCCAAAGACGTGCCAATAGCGACATGCGTGAGCACCTCACTGTCGACCTCAAATACTGTAAAAACTAAGAGAAGTGCAGGCACGACGACGAACCCGCCCCCGATACCAAAAAGGCCGGCCACGAAGCCGGCCGCTAGGCCTGCAGCCATCAATACCCCGATGAGCTGCAACATTTGTAGGCTTTCGCCCTCTAGTCCCGGCATAAAATTGTCCGTTCTACTTTTTTATATTTGTTTACCGTTTGAGAGGTTGGAGGGCGGATCAACTCCGCCCTCCAAAGAATGCAATTTAACTTTCGATCTGCTCGAAAACTAGAACTTCGCGACGCCGCGGAGGTAGTAGAAACCCCCTTGCCAATCGACTTCACTGGCGGACAGATAAATCCGGCCACAGCAGCTGTCGCCAATCGCTGGATCTGCAACGTCAGGATACTCGTCGAACAGGTTACGAGCACCGAGTGACAAGGTCAGGTTTTCGTTGAAGTCATAAGACCCTTCGAGATCGAACAGAACTTCTTCACCAAACTCTTGGATGCTGCCGGTTGCGCCGCCGCTATCAGAGTTCTCATATGGGCCATAAACATTGGCACGTGCGAGGATGGTGAACTTTCCAATTTCGTGCGTGGCGGACAGGTTTGCACGCCAGCTAAGTGGGAAGTTCTCGAAGTCATATCTGCTTTCCGCGTTGAACAATGTAGAAACGTCACCGTCAAACTCGGTTTCGTTCCAGTTCAAGGCGCCTGTGAAGGCTGTTGACCCGTTTGCACCCCAGTCCTGATTATAAGTCAGAACAACGTCGACGCCGGTCGTTGTGGTGTCGAACGCGTTCTGGAAGAAGTTGACGCCGCCAATTGTATTCGCGTTTGGCACGCCCGCTGCGTCCAGAAGGGAAGCATACTCAGATCCGCTTGGTGCGGCAGTTCCATCGTTCAATAGCGGGAAGTCGATATCGTTGATGATGGTGATTGTTGACACCGCGTTGACGCGATCTTCCAGATCGATCTGGTAGAAGTCTACAGTGTAAGTGAAGTCACCCACGCTTCCGAGGAAACCCAAGGCCAGGTTGTCAGATTTTTCTGGACCGAGTGGTGATGCACCGAGTGCAATCGCTGCTGGATTGCTGGTAGGGAACAATCCGGTCGCCACTGGGAAACCGTTTGGAAGGCGTGTGGAAACGTTGGTCGTTCCGAGTTGCCCTGGTGTTGGAGCACGGAAACCTGTCCCGATCGAGCCCCGAACGGAGAACAAATCGGTGAAGTCATACTGAGCTGCAACTTTCCAGACAGTTTCTTCGCCAAAGTCAGAATAGTCTTCAAATCTCACAGCACCCTGAACGAATAGGTTTTCCGTGAGGTCTGTGCTGACATCAACATAGATACCGTTTGAATCCCGTGACAGCTTGCCGGTGGAATCCGGTCCGTATCCAGGGAAGCCGTTTGAGCCAACGCCGACGGTCCGATAAACTGGATCATCACCATTTGCGCAATCGAGGGTCGAGCCGTCCGCGATCACCGCTGCACCTGCAGCCGTAGCTGTGCGGGTTGCGATATCGTCTTCATTTGAACAGAAGTTGAATGGGTCCTGAGACGAGAATGGTCCGTTTGCGAAAGATGCAGGACCGCCGCCAGCGATTTCGTAGGATTCGTCAAGCCAGCTCGCACCGAATGCGACAACAACAGGAGAATATGTACCCGCTTCAAATTCATAAGCGAGGTCGGCCTGCAATTGTGTTTCTTCGTTGATCAAATCGCCAGGACGGAAGCTGGTTGGAGAATCCGGTCCAAGAGACGGGTTGATCGTATTGGCGAGTGTGTACTTGATTTCGTTAGATCCGGTCCGTGCTGAAAGATCCCAGCTGAAACCGTTTTCCATTGAACCTTTAAGGCCAGCGACAATCGATTTGTCTTCAATCTTACCAAAGAAGCGAGGGGTGAAACCGCCCGGGAACTTGGAAAGAGGTGAGTAGACAGATCCATCTTCCAAGCGCAGGTCTTCAATCGTACCATTGCCTGGATAGCGATAGAAGAAACCACCATCACTCTCGGAAGAGGTGTAGTTACCGAAGCTGTAGAACTCGATGTTTTCGGTCAGGTCGAACCCAGCATTGTAGAACAACGCAACGCGCTCTGCATTCGGCGCGCCCCATGGCTGGACAACGTCACCAGGTCCAATGTTTGCGCTCGGAAGACCCGCGATAAATGTTGCTTCGTCATATCCGGCTAACGTCGTATCGAAGCTGCTTCCGGTCAGGAAATCGGGATCGTTAGGATCGACGCATGCCCAGCTCTGGCAGTACTCAGATGCACGAACGGTTGCGTCGGCATCGTAATACTCGCCCGAAAGGCTGAGGAAGCCACTTTCACCCAATGGTAGGCCGATATTACCGGCAACCATGTATTCTGTGCCATCGCCTTCATAGTACTGACCTGTTTGGCCGGTGAGGGTGATGCCTTCCGCATTGTCTTTGAGAATGAAGTTGATCACACCTGCAATAGCGTCAGACCCGTACTGGGCAGCCGCGCCATCGCGCAACACTTCGACAGAACCAATCGCTGAAGATGGGATCGTGGCGATGTCGGGGCCTTGTGTCCCTGAACCCCCGATTGAAACGAGCGCCGCACGATGGCGACGTTTCGAGTTGACCAGAACCAGGGTCTTATCGGTTGGCAGGCCACGCAGAGTAGCCGGGCGGATGAAGCTCGCACCATCTGAAATCGGTTGCCGTGAAAGGCTATAAGACGGGACCAGCGTTCTTAGAATGTCGTTGGTGTCTGTAAATGAGACCGCTTCGATGTCGTCAGCTCCAAAGACATCAATCGGCACCGGTGAATCGGTGATCGAACGCGGTGCACCGCGTGCACCGGTAACAATAATGGTTTCCTGGACCGCGGTATCATCTTCCGCGTCAGCCTCTTGAGCGCTCACTGTGGGGGCGACTGTGATACCGACAGAAAGGGCAGCACAGGCGAGTAGTTGAGTACGAAGAGATTTTGTCATCTTTCTTTATCCCTCTAAGGGCGGCTACGGATTTTACCGGCCACAATATATTTTGTTCGGGAGGAACAGCGCTAACGGCCCGCTAACGCGGGTTTCCGAAGACCGTTTGCTGGTCCTGTCTGAATGGTGGAAAAGATCCGGCTATGGATCCAAGCAGCTTTTGAAAGCTACGATCGCCGCACGCCTTTGCGCAGCAAATTTTACGGTTCTTCATTGAACTTGATAATAGCTTCGTCGGCCCTGTCTGCGAACGACATGAATGGGTTCATTCAACGTTTCATTTTGTTTAGAATGCCTTGGCAACGAGCAGCGAATGGGCAAGAAGTCTAAGACTTAAGCAGTCGCCGTTTTGGTTGGCCTTAAGGCAAGATGTCCGAATATAGGATCAGGGTTTCGGCCACTTCTTTAAGCGGTTTGGACTGACGCATCGCGAGCTCTCGCAATGACCGATAGGCTTCCTGCTCGTTGAGGTTCTTCTTTTCCATCAGAAGCCCTTTGGCGCGCTCTATCACTTTGCGCGTTGCAAGTTCTTCTTGAGATTTGAGGACCTCATTTCTGAGGGCCTCGTGAAGCTTGAAGCGCTCTAACGTCACCTCAATCAAGGTCGGGACCCGACTTGCTTCGAAGCCTGCAACGATAAAGGAGGTGATCCCATATCGAATGGCGATTGGCGCTAAGCGATCAGGATCCGCCTTCACGAAAATCATGACAGGGGTCGGCGATTTCTGAATAAAGCTTCTGATTTGTTCTAAGTAGGTTAGATCAATCGCATCTTTGACGATCACGAGGATGTCGCGCTTTAATGCTGATGATGCTCTGATAAACTGATCGGGTGTATCGCTAATTTCATGCACGACATAGTCGCCGTTGAGGGCGACCTGCAATTGCTCAGAGGCGCGCGCATCGTTTGTCACGGCGAGCACGTCCAAGAGCGGAATATGTGATCCGGCCAGCATCAAGTCCCTAAGAAGTTTATTATATTATATTTCAGACAATGCCCGGGGCCTCCGAAACACAAGCGATCATTCTCTATTTTGCATGCGAGCAATTAAAACTGATCAAGAAATTGACATCACTGCCTGCGAATAGCGCGCCTTCGGGCAGCTGAGAGCGCCCTATAAAATCGAGCAGACCGCATCAAAGTAGGTTCGATTCGGTTCAATCTGAACCATTCAGCTTCCAGAAGGGGCCACAATTTGGACCAAGCTTTGCAGGCAGATCTTAGGAAATACCAAGATATGAGGTCTTGATGATCAAACCGTTCGCTCTTCCGGCGCTCGCTGTTGCATTCGCGGCCTTTCCGGCGGTGGCTGAAACTGTGCGCATTTCCAGCGAAACGGCTTCTGCCGAACTCTTGGCGGACTTGCGCGCGGAGCTTCGCGAAGCGGCCGACGCTGACACGGTTTTTCAGAGCCGGCGGCAAGCGCGAAGAGCGGCGGAAAAGGCAGAGAACTATCTAAATTCGATTGGCTATTTCGCGCCTGAAATTTCCTTCGCTGTGGATCCGGGGCCGCCTCCGATTGGGCGGGTGAAGATCGAGCCGGGCCCGAAATTCGTCATCGCAAAGGTCAATATCGCGACCGAAGATGGTATCCTTTCCGAGGATGCCTCGTCCGCGCTCAGCCAAGTCCAAACACTTCGGCCAGAGGCCACGGCTCTTCCGAAGGCCATTCTGGCTGAGGAGGCTGGATTGATCGCTGCCTTGAAGGCGGTTGGGTATGCCGAAGCGGAGGCGCTTCCACGAGATGTGGTTGGTGATCGCTCTGAGGGAACATTGGATCTCACTTATAATCTGGATCCGGGGCCACGCATTCGGCTCGGCGACACGATCTATTCCGATGGCACGCGTACGAGGCGGCAATACCTAGACCGCTTGATCCCGTATGAACCTGGCACGCTATACTCGCCGCAAACACTCGCAGCGTTATCGCGCCGTTTGAACGCGACACGGCTGTATCGATTGTCGAGCGTTCAGCTGGCTGAAACCCCTTCACAGATTCGTAGCGACGGCGACGAAGTGCGCGATATTCTAGTCCAGATCGAGGAGCGGGATCGCTACACGCTTACCACCGGGACAAGTTTCTCAACCAGTGAAGGCCCGGGCCTCACCTCTAGTCTTACGCGCCGCAATGCGACCCGGCGCGGGGATACACTCACCGGCGAAATGACCTTGGCGACTTTAGAGCGGTCCTTCTCACTCGACTGGCGAATTCCCAATATTACCGCGTTTGACCGGACGTTGGTTCTGTCCACCGATATTGGCCGAGATGAAACCGACGCGTTCGATCGTGAGGCAATTATGCTATCTGCCGCGTATGAGGTTCGCGCATCACGCAGGCTGACTTATGCGATTGGCGCAGCGAGCGAGTTTACTCGCGAAGAAGACGCGTTCGAGCAACGCGACCAGCAGATACTCAGCACTTCGCTCGGGGCTCGGCTCGACTACGCGAATGACCCATTGGATGCCACGCGCGGCTGGCGGGTCGATACCCGAGGCGAACCCGGCTTCGTCACGGGCGACCGAGAAACACAATACCTTTCATTGAATGGGCAAGTTAGCGCCTATCAGCCTCTGGATGAGGCGGAGCGGTTTGTCATTGCGTCCCGTCTGAGAAGCGGATTTGTGTTTGGCGCCGCTCTTGAAGATTTGCCAGTCAGTCGCCGCTTCTTCGCCGGGGGCGGGGGCAGTGCGCGGGGGTTTGAGTATCAATCTGTCGGCCCACAGGACGATGACGGAACCCCGACGGGGGGGCGCGGGCTTTTAGAGGTTTCTGGCGAATTGCGCTGGCGCCGCGATGGACCGCTCGGTTATGTCGCGTTTCTCGATGGAGCGAGTGTCACGGCAGACGAAGGCGTCAGCTTTGACGAAATTCGCTACTCTGCTGGTCTTGGCGTTCGCTACGATACGCTGATTGGACCGATCCGATTTGATCTGGCGACGCCCATTGATCCGCGCGACAGCGATGATCTGGTGCAGGTCTATGTTAGCATTGGGCAGGCGTTTTGATCTGGTTCCGCACGTTCTTTTCGCGTCCATGGCGGCGCAATGCGGCTTTGTGCGGCCTGGTTCTGCTTGTTGTTTTGCTGGCGCTTCGTCTGTTTGCGATGACGCCTATGGCGCGGTCCATCGTTGAAACTCAGCTTGAGGCGCTCTCGGTGCGCGGCCAAACTGTGAACGTAGACCATCTGAGAGGCGATCTTCTCGGTCGCCTGTCGATTGAAAAACTGACGGTGGAAGATGCCGGCGGGGTCTGGTTTTCCGGCGAGGACGTCACCCTCAATTGGTCGCCGTTTGGTTTGCTGTTCGGTGACTTGAAGATCAACCGCTTAGAGGCGGAAGAAATCAACGTGCAGCGTCGACCGGTCTTGCTGCCGTCAACGACTTCAAGTGGCGGTAATCCGATCGAAAGATACCGTCTGGGTGCACTTGAGCTGAGGCGGTTAAACTTGGCCAATGGCGTTGCGGGCCCTACGCAATCTTATGCCATTAGCGGACAGCTCGATGCAAAAGGCATGGCAGGCGACGTCTCTCTGGATCTGCGCCCGACCGCCACATTCGGAGATAAGGTCCACGCCGATATTTCGTGGGGCGGCGAGGTTCCGATACAAGGCCAGCTAAACATAGACAGTATGCCTGGGGGGCTCGTTGCTGCACTTTTGCAGCTTCCGGCGGATCAAGCCTTATCCGCGAAAATGGAAGCCTCAGGCGGCGAACTTGATTGGGACGTGACCGTGCTGGCGACCGTGGCCGGGGCAGAGGTTCTAGACTTTGACGTGAAGCGCGATCAATTTGGGTATGATGCAAACGGCAGTTTGACGCTCACACCATTTGGGCGTTTTGAAAGCCTCCAAACCCGCTTGGGAGAGCGCTTAGATGTGTCGGGCAACTTAGCGCTCGATGACAGGTTTACGGTCGCCGCCATAACTGATCGCGGAAGACTTCAGATGTCTGGCCTGCTGGCGGAAAGCGGAGAAGGCATCCGTCTTGAAGACGTAAAGCTCGCCGCAACAGAGCTCAACGCGCCGGCGATTTCCGGGTTGGAAAACTTAGATCTGAAATCAGCG
Source organism: Henriciella sp. (assembly GCA_039970335.1). GTDB lineage: Bacteria > Pseudomonadota > Alphaproteobacteria > Caulobacterales > Hyphomonadaceae > Henriciella. The sequence goes on from JBDVMC010000024.1 coordinate 70,016, forward strand.
CAAGCAGACGGACGGTTCGAAATGCGCAATGGAGTGATCTTATTTGATGGCGATCTCTCAGCGCCTGCGCTTGGTTACTCTGAATATGGCGCACGCGATATTGTGAGCCGCGGCCAGCACGCTTGGGAGAATTGGACTGTCGTCCTTGCGACAGACTTAACTCTATCCCGTCCCAGCGGTCTGCCTCAAAGCGTGTTGAGTCGCCTTGGTTCCCGTGTGGCGGTGGGTTTGGACGCCCGCTATGCGGTTGCCGAAAAGCGTGCAGACTTGGCGGCGTTTTCGCTGCGGAGTGGCGGCCAGTCTTTCTCTGGGAACGGGTCGTATGATGTTGGCGGGGCCATCGATTTGTCTGGCGCGGCGGCGCTTGCAGATATCGCGCCGCTAAACGAAGTCACCGGGACATGGCGCGCGCGCGGGGCATCCCTCTCAGACCTCGCACTTTCATTTCGGGGAGAAGCTGTTCCAGGCGACCAACTAGATCAGCTGAAATCGTTGATTGGCGATCGCGCGGAACTGGTTGTCGATTTGCAACGCCAAGGTCGCAACGTTCTTGTTCAGTCAGCCGCGATCCAAAACGACGTGATGACTGTTGCTGTGTCTGGTTCGCTGAGGGGGGACGAAGTTGATCTGAAAGGAAGTCTATCGACCGGGCCTCTCGGTTTGAGCGCAATCGCTGCAACCCCTGTATCTGCGAAATTCTCGATCGATGGATTGGTTCAGTCGCCGCGCTTCGTTGCGAATGGGTTTGCAGAGCGGGTTTCAGTTGAGGGTCAGACCTTGTTGTCGTCAAACCTATCGATCGACGCACATATCTCGTCTTCCCCCGAGTTCCAGATCGAACTGGACAGCACGTATCTAGACGCTCCTATTGATGTCGCACTTCAGGGCGACTTCAACGCTGAAATTTTATCGATCACGAATTTAGAAGCGCGCTGGGCGGATCTGATTGCGACGGGCCAGGGAAGCATTGATGCGACCGCGTCAAATATGTCCTCATTCGCGCTAAATATCAGTGGCAGCGCGCCGCTGGTTCAGAATGTCAGCGGGGAGGTTTCCTATGCTGCTGAAATCCTCGCAGCCGACATTTCTGTTTCAGAATTGAGCGTCGGTCCCGCGGATGTTCGCACGACGCGTTTGCGGGCGTCCGGAGCGTGGCCAAGCTTTGAGGGGACGCTTGATTATGAGGGCGAAATTCCATTCTGGAGCGGCGAAGAAGTGATCCAGGGCGCTCAAACCTTTGAGGTAAATGCGCTGGATCAAACCATAGCGCTCTCAGGAAATACCCGGTTCGCTGGACAGGATTTTGAGATAACCTCCCCGGTTCAGGTCGGCCTTGCTCCAGCCCTCTATGTTCAGGGCGGATTGTCTGCCTTTGGCGGGGATATCGAGCTGACCTTTGATCAATCCGGGCAATCCATCTCCAAAATTCGTGCAACCGATCTGGTGATGTGGAAGCTTGGCGCTTTGATCCAGCGCCCTGGCGTGAACGGGCGGCTGACCGGAGAAGCGGAGGTCTCAATCGACCCATCTGGCCTGAATGGGCAGGGTGTGTTTCGCGTGACGGATCTATCTCGCGGCGATTCAGAGCGCGCGAACCTCGACCTTAGAGCGAGCGTTACCGACAGCGCTCTGTCCGCGCGTCTGATTGCGAATGGCCAAGACGAGGTTTTGTCGCTCGCCGGAACATTGGAGACATTGCTGACCCATAAGGGAGGTCTCACCTCTGTCCGGATCATGGACACATCGCCGGTTCCGGTTCGTCTGAAGGGGGGCGGATCGATCGCCCCGCTTTGGGCGCTCGCCGCGCCCTCGGATTTGCGCTTTGAGGGTTTGTTTGATGTTGATCTTTCGAATGGCGATGGCCGTGATTTCAAGTTTACGGGACCCGTTTCGCTGCAAGACGGCATTTTCGAGGATGGCTTTACCGGACTTCACCTTGAAGAAATCATGGCGCAAATCGATCTAAGCGAAGATGGCATCGCCCTGCGTGAGGCGAATGCTGTTGGGTCACGAGGCGGCAGCCTCGAAGCCTCGGGTGACTACACATTTGATGGCGACGGCGACATAATTCTGGAGCTCAAACGGCTCAACGCGCTCAACCGCTCTGATGTTTCGGCGGAGATCTCAGGCAGTGCCCGCGTCGATCGCCGCAGCCGGCGCACACATGTTGACGGTGATCTTCGCGTTGATGAAGCGAAGATCAATCTCTCCAAATTGCCCAGCGCCGGATATACGACTTTGGATGTGGTATTCGTAGAACCTGGCGACGAGCTGGCGCAGGACGGCCCTATCCGTGAAGCGATTTCGCTGGATCTGGACCTTATTGCGGATCGGAGGATTTTCGTGACGGGCCCGGGTGTTGATACCGAGTGGGGTCTTGATGCCCGTGTAACCGGGCCATTAGGCGCGCCGCAACTGGCGGGACAGGCGTCGCTCGTGCGCGGTGAAGCAGACCTTCTGAGCCGCAGTTACCGTCTGACCGACGGGGCTGTTCGGTTCTTGGGAGATCCAGAAGATAGCGAACTGACCTTGCGCGCAGATCGTACGAGTGACGGGATAACAACGTCTATTATTTTGCAAGGGACGATCACGGATCCGGAAATAGAACTCAGCTCCGACCCGTCTTTGCCTGATGATGAGATTTTGGCACGCGCGCTGTTCGGGCGTTCGCCGAGCAATCTTAGTCCGTTGCAAGCGGCTCAACTTGCTGGCGCAGCGGCGCAATTGGCAGGCGGCGATGCGCTTAGTCTGACAGGGCAATTGGAGGCTGCGACGGGTCTCGATCGCTTGGATTTCGGTTTTGACGATGAGGGCGCGGCAACGCTCTCGACCGGAAAGTATCTCGCGGATGATTTGTACTTGGAAATCGAATCCGGTGGATCAGGTGCGCCGGGCGTTGCTTTGGAATGGACGCCGCTCAGCAATGTGGAGCTCGACGCCGAGATTGATCCCGAGCTTGGGCCAAAAGTTGCGATCCAATGGAAACGTGACTTTGACCGGCTTCCCGGCGAAAAGCGCGGCGACGAAGACCCCGCCCGCTCTTCGAGCACCGAGTAAAAATCGGTCATCTTTCAAGTATGTGCCCTTGTCAGCGCAGGCAGCGTATGTGTGATGGGGAAATGGCGGGTGATCCCAAGTTCTTTGATGAAATGCACGGCTTTGGCGATGGCATACGCGGACCGTACCAAGAATATCACAGCCTTCTCTCAGGCATGGATACAGACCGTTTAAAACGCAAAACCGAGAAGGCAGAAGACTTCTTTCGGCGCACCGGCATCACTTTCAATGTGTACGGCGAGGCGGATGCTGAAGAGCGCTTGATCCCGTTTGACGTCTTACCGCGCATCATCAGCGCGAAGGAATGGCGAACTCTGACCCGCGGGATCGAACAACGGATCAAAGCGCTGAACGCATTCTTGCATGACATTTATCACCGCCAAGAAATCCTGCGGGCAGGGCGTATCCCCGAGCATTTGATCACACAGAACGAAGCGTTCTTGCCGCAAATGGTTGGCGTGAACCCGCCCGGCGGGATTTATACCCACATTGTCGGAACCGATCTGGTGCGCACCGGCCCAGACGAATTTTACGTCCTGGAAGACAATGCGCGCACCCCGTCCGGCGTTTCCTACATGTTGGAAAATCGCGAGACGATGCTGAAAATGTTTCCCGAAGTCTTCTCGCATGTCGGGGTTGAGGCGATCAGTGATTATCCGGCGATGCTGCGCCGGGCGCTATCGGCATCGCCTCCGCCGGCTTGCACCTCTAAACCAACCATCGCCGTTCTGACGCCTGGTATCCACAACTCAGCCTATTATGAGCACGCTTTCCTTGCCGATCAGATGGGCGTGGAACTGGTCGAAGGCCAAGACCTGAAAGTGGTCGATGGCCGGATCAGTATGCGAACTACATGTGGTTATGAGCCGATCGATATTCTCTATCGCCGGGTCGATGACGAGTTTCTTGATCCGCTAAATTTCAATCCGGATTCATTGCTCGGTGTGCCAGGCATATTCGACATCTATCGCGCCGGAGGGATCACGATCGCCAACGCGCCGGGTACGGGCATTTCTGATGATAAGGCGCTGTATTCGTATATGCCCGACATTATCGAGTTCTATACCGGGCAGAAGCCGCTTTTGAAGAATGTCGAAACCTGGCGCTGCTCAGAGCCTGCTTCCCTCTCTTATGTCTTGGATAATCTGGCCGATCTGGTGGTCAAAGAAGTTCATGGATCGGGGGGCTATGGCATGCTCGTGGGTCCGGCTGCGAGCAAAAGCGAGATTGAAGCGTTTCGTGCCAAGCTGAAATCCAACCCGTCAAATTATATCGCTCAACCGACCCTTTCGCTCTCGACGGTTCCTGTTTTTACTGATGCAGGCCTGGCGCCGCGGCACGTTGATTTGCGGCCCTTCGTTCTGGTTTCGCCGCACAGTATCGACGTTGTACCGGGCGGCTTAACGCGTGTTGCGATGAAAGCAGGATCATTGGTCGTGAACTCGAGCCAAGGCGGCGGCACCAAAGACACTTGGGTGCTCAGCGATGAGTAAGATGCTGGGCCGGACAGCCTCCGGACTGTTCTGGATGATGCGCTATTTGGAGCGCTTCGAGAACACGGCGCGCTTGATCGATGCGGGCTTTCGGATGTCGCTCACCCGCGCACGAACCGCGCGTAGCGAATGGGAAAGCGTCCTGACCACGGCCGGGACCCGCGACCTTTATGTCCAAAACCATGATCGCTTCAATACAAGCCAAGTGGTCGAGTATCTAATCGCTGACCGGACCAATCCGAGCAGTCTGTTCAACTCGATCGCGTCGGCGCGAGAAAACGCTCGAATGACGCGGACCGCTCTGACACGGGACGTCTGGGAAGCGATCAATCAGACTTGGCTCGAGTTCAAACGTGATGTCATCGCGGGCGATTTCCGCGCAGACTTGCCGGACTTTCTCTCGCATGTGCGCCAGCAAGCGGCACTGGTCCGGGGGATCATCCATGGCACCATGCTGCGCAATGAGATCTTTCGGTTTGTGAAACTGGGGTCTCTCATCGAGCGCGCTGACAATACCGCACGGATCCTGGATACCAAATACTATGTCTTGCTTCCGTCGAGTGCGTCAGTTGGCTCATCGCTCGATCAGGTGCAATGGGAAATGATCCTGCGATCGGCATCGGCTGAGCGGTCTTTTCATTGGCTCTATGGCGGAGAGATCGACCCCGCATCGATTGTTGATTTTCTGATCCATGATGTCCGCCTACCGCGCTCGATCGCGTATTGCTATGACGAGATTATCGAGATGCTGACGGGGCTAGAAACCGAATATGATCGGCGTACAAAAGCGCATGATCTCGCCGCGAGCCATGAGGCGCACATTACCAATTCGACCAGCGACGTGATTATTGGCTCTGGATTGCATGAGTTTCTGATCGATTTTATTGCCCGCAACGCCGCGCTCTCGCAGCAAATTGAGACCGATTACAGGTTTGCCAGCTGATGCGGCTTTTCATCAATCACGCAACCAATTTCGAATACGATGTCGCGCCGTCTTACGGCTTGCTGCAGGTCCGCATGGCGCCGCAAAGCAATGTGTCCCAACGCGTGCATAATTGGGCGTTTGAGTTCCACGGCGCGCGCCATCAAGTCAGCTATCTCGATCAACATGGCAATCAGGTCGATTTGATTGAGGTCCTGCCGGATGCTGCGCGGGTTGAAATTAAAGTCGAGGGAATGATTGAGACACTCGGCGATGACGGTGTCCTCGGGCGTCATTTTCAGGCGATGCCGCTTTGGTTCTATTTGCGCCAGACAAATTTGACCAAGCCCAATGAGGCAATTGCCAAGCTTTGCGAAGACTTGCCCGCTCAAGGAGATGGCGACATCGCGCGATTGCACGCCCTCAGCGAGCGGATCCTAGATCAGGTCGCCTATGTCACGGGCCAAACAAGCGTCACAACGACGGCCGCGGATGCTTTGGCGTGCGGGCAGGGCGTTTGCCAGGATCATACGCACGTGTTTTTGAGCGCGGCGCGCAGTCTCGGTTATCCTGCCAGATATGTTAGCGGCTATCTGATGATGACGGATAGAACCGATCAAGACGCAAGCCATGCTTGGGCGGAAGTGAGCCTGGACGGGCTTGGCTGGGTTGGGTTCGATGTCTCCAATGGGATCAGCCCTGACCAGAAATATGTCCGGGTTGCTCAAGGCCTGGACTATGCTGACATTGCGCCGACCAGGGGCGTGACCCGCGGCGCGCAGCGGGAAAATTTGTTTGTCTCGATCCAGGTTCAGCAATAGACCCAATCCAGTCGAGGATCGGGACCGTCAAGAATGACCTATTGCGCTGCGCTGAAAATGGACGACCATCTGATTTTTATGTCGGACACGCGCACAAATGCGGGCATCGATAACATCTCCAAATATCGCAAGATGTTTACGTGGTCGGTGCCCGGCGAACGCGTGATTACGCTCATGACGGCCGGGAATTTGGGCACGACTCAATCGGTTGTCAGTCTATTGGATGAGCGATCCAAGGCACCGGAAGAGCGCAATCCATCTATCCTCAAAGTGCCAACCTTGTTTCAGGCCGCGCGCTTAATCGGCGATACGCTGGCTGAAACCGTCTCGTCACACGCAGAAGATGGCCAAACGGCTGAAGCGGCGTTTGGCGCGACGCTAATTATGGGCGGCCAGATTGCGGGGATGCAGCCGCGTCTGTTCATGATCTACGCGGAAGGGAATTTCGTTGAGGCGAGTGTTGAGACCCCATTCTTCCAGATCGGTGAGACCAAGTATGGCCGTCCGATTATCTTGCGGGCGTTTGATTCTGGGATGAGCGTCGAAGAAGCGTTGCGGTTGCTCTGCGTCTCTTTTGACTCAACGCTGAAGGCGAACTTGTCGGTTGGAATGCCGCTCGATGTGCATGTCTATGAGGGTGACTCTTTCGACGAGGGCGACCAGTTTCGAATTGAAGAGAGCAATCCAACGTTTCGAGAGATCTCGGATGGTTGGAGCCTTGCCCTGAAAACCGCGTTGGACGGCCTTCCGCAATTCAATATCCCTGACGATTGATCGACTGAGGTCGTCACAATAATTCCACCTTAGGTAGTATTTTGTTCACCCTAGCAGGGGATATTTGGCACGTTCAAATATCTCATTCGGAGCAGGGGCAAAATGAGTACCGCGAAAAACTATCAAAAAGTCGGCATCAGCTTCTTGGCTGCTTTTTCGATCTGGCAATACTCGCTCGCTATGGGCGACGTGTTTGAGACCAATAAGGAATATGTTTGCCTGACTGAAAGCGCTTTATATGCGGCGCCAAAAGTGGCTCAACATGGCGAATGGTCAGACCCACCAAGCCGCTTTCAAATCAATATCAAGCCGTGCGAAACGTTTTGTCTGCCTCAGCGCAGCAAGGAGCGCCCGCTCAGCCTCTTGCTGAAGGAGGCTGAAACCGAGTGGCCGCAAAAGTATGATGGATATCGCGGGCAAGCCTTATATCACTCGACTGAAGGCGGCTCTGTTGTTCTCAGCCCAAACGATCTGACCCTGACCCGAACGATGATTGGATCCATGCCAGGCGCAGAAAATCATGTCTCGCTTGTTTTGGGCGCGCAGTGCCATCCGATTGATTGATGTTGCTCGCTGGTGCTAAATGGCGATCGAGTCGACAAATATCTCCACGGGCGGCGATCCGCCCCTGCTTGAGACCAATAAAATGAGGGACGAATGGCACGGGTATTTATGGCTGCCATCATTGGTATCTGCGCGTCCGCTTGCGCAACCACGCCGCAGCAGATTGCTGAAGCAGAGATCCTCGCGACCTGGGAGCAGTTCGAAATCTATTATAATTCGGGCGATGTCGAAGGCGTGAAAAGCCTACTCTATATCGACGGCCTCGAAGAAGAGGCTCAAGAACAGGTCGAGGCCGAAACGATGGCAATGGCTGCGGCAAACGCTGCGGCTTCAAATTGGATGATGTCACCTAATGTCGGTATGAAAATCGATGCGGACGTGAACGTTCAATCTATCGATGGCAACAATGCCGTTCTCGATGGAACTTTGACCCAGGTGACGGGACAGTCCGTTTATTTTGCGATGAACCTCGCCCGTATTGATGGGCAATGGTTGCTCGCGCCAGGCGGCGCTGTAGCAGATCGCTCTGACCCGGAAGACAGCGCTCCAACGGCCGAGGCAAATCTGTAAGGGCTTAGCCCCAAGTCGCCCCCGCGAACGCGGAAGCGACAATGAGGTCTAGAGAACCCTGGTTTCTGCAGGACGGCAGACTAGGTCGTTTCGGCTTTTGGCTTGTTAAAGCGTCCCCAGCCTGAATGATCCATGTCTTTGCCATGCTTGGCCTGATAGACATGGCCCCAGCCATGCTCTTCAGCCGTCTTGCAATATAGCGTGGAAAACCCAGGGCAGGTTGGCAGCACCATCAGGATGGAGCCATCTTCATAGGTTTTGACACATTCGGCGACGAACATGTCCATGAAGTTCCCATAAAGGTTACACGTCGGACCGACTTTGTGACCTGGAACATATTTGACCACAACATTGTCGCGAAGCCATTCCTTGTCTTCGACAAATTGTTGCGGGGGATATAAGTGTCCGCCCATTGCGCCTGACAACATCATGTCAGCTTCGCGAGCGATTGGGATGGCTGTGACACAAGCGGTGAGCGATGCCACACACGCTAGGACTAAGCCTCGTTTGATGTTCTTCTTCATCTGCAACTCCAGTTTCTCTAGGTTGAGTTTTGTGTGTATCACGCAGAAGTTGTATATTCGCGCACCGGCGTTCGTAAGTTTGGTTAATGGCGTTAACCAAACAGAAGGGCGCGTTTTGAGGGGCCGGGCGGCGGCCAAGCCCCTTCGTGTTTGATCGTCCAATATACATAATGGGCACCCAGGAAGCCTGACCTTCTTTGGTGTGCAGGCGTGCCTGAAAGGCGCGGGCATGTCGTTATCGCTGCATGCCATTCCGGTTTCGATTTAATACACCACGTTTCAAATCGCGGCCGGTCCTGTCTGTTCCCAGAGTATTTGGCAGCGACGTGGCGCGGGTTTCACCTGGCATTCAGGCGGATCTGAGCAGATGAAGAAGCGGCGCGAAGGCTTTGGCATTTGGCTTCCCATGCTTTCGCCGCAAAGCCGCCAAAACTTATTTACGAATAGTAAATAGAATCAATCTAAGAATGCAACCTAGGAGCGAAATACGAGTGAGCTGGGCGCACAAGATATTTGGACCAAAGTCCCCATGGCAGGCGGCCGCTGCGACCCATGATGCGCCTTCAATTTCGCGACAGTCTCCGGATCACGCCTTACCCCATGTACATGAAAGCGTTAGTGAACCTCGCTTCGCAAGCTACAGGCGCAGGCGTCCCGGTGAAACGCCGGAATGGTGTAAGCTAGCGTTTAAGTTTGAGCGTAGGCGCTGGAGCCGCATCAAAACTGATTGGGGGTTTGTGACGCCGCTTTGGATCTTGATGGGTTTGGTTTGCCTCATTCCACAGGTCGCTGTTTTGCAATGGGCGTATACCGTGCTGGTTTAGGCCAGGCAGACACTTCGAAATGCTTCGCCGATCCCGCTCAAAGCAATCGCGCGCTTTTCCAAAGTAGAGCTTCGCCGTAGTTTTTGGTCAGACAGAAGATCAACGCAGAAGCCCTGACGCATCAGATTGGAATAGGGGCGGGCGTCTTTGATTTTGACGCCATTCGGTTCGTGCAAGAGCTGAAGGCGCAAGAGATTGTCGATATATTGCGGCAGTCTCGACTTCGAGCTGCAAAGCTTAGCCAGCGCAGCGGGTGCGACGTTGCGATACAGCACTTCGGTCCTCTCCCCGCCAAGATTTATCCAGACATTTGCGAGCGGCAATAGACGTCCATTGCTCGGGAACGCTGCGAGGATACGAACCTCGTCTTCAGTCAATTGGCGAAGAATGTTCAAGAAAGACGGGTGCGCAGCATCGCTATTGTCTGCATCCATCGTGCTCGCGATCAGGCCTGCGATCTCATGGCGTAGCGGCGAATACCGCATAGCCTCGATCGCCGGGATCGTGATTTCCAGGCTTGGCGAACAGACCCTGTGCTTGGGCACTTGCCGGCGTTCCAGGATGTCTTCGACGGTGGCAACAATGTAGGCCTGAACCTGGTTCATATCCCAAATGCGCGAAGACAGGTCACTAAACGTGGAGGGTAGAACAGCCTTTTGAGCCGAGGGCATCATTTGGCGGGGCGAGCCGCGTCTTGCATCCGCACGCGGTCCTTGACGCCGTGGTCTATTTGGCTGTGGCCTGTTTTTCATATGCGTTGCCCTTGCGTCCCAATCAGAGCGTGCGCGTCTCTTCTTTCTGAATTTACAGCGCAAAAACTATACACAGCATACCAACGGTGCTTACCAAGAGTTTATGGTATATTTGTCTCTTTGTCACGAGACGCGTTAGGTGGGACTAAGACGCTATGCGGTGTTCAGACTGCTTTTCGGAAATGAAGCAAGGGCCTGATGGGCTTGTTTGTACCGCCTGCGGAACGACGCTGGCGCCGCTGATTGACGATGCCCAGGCGGCATTGCCGCCACCGCCGCCATCTTCAAATAGATCTTGGTTAAAATGGGCAGGGGCTGGTGTCGCGCTCTTGGCCGTTGCCATAATAGCCGGGACACTCGCACTCTCGGAAACGGCGCGTGGCTGGCTCCAATCAGCTTTTGTTGCCGACCCTGCACCTATGACCTCTGGGTCTTCGGTCATTGAAGATGATCCGAGCAATTTGATCGTAAATGCGCTATCCTTGGAGCAGGCGGGTCAGTCTCGTAAACTGTTTGCAGGCCTTTCCTGCCAAAGCGTCCCGAGCCCTTCAGAAAGCCAGACATCTGCGCTTGAATGGGTTACCTTCGGCGCCGATACGACCGCCAAACTGTCGCCCGCATTGCCGCAAAACTGGACACTGTTGGAGATTTGCCGCGATCGATCAGGACAAGTGATTGCGAGCGCCAGCCTCGCTGATGGGGTTGCCATTAGCAAGATCGATCCAGACGGCGGCGCGGCGTGGATGCGTATTCTGCCCGTCCCACCAGGACGTGTTGAAGACGCAAAGCTTTATCTGACAAATGACCAGATTATGGTTCTGTCGCCTTCATCCTCGCCTGCAAACTTCGCGCTCGCCGCGTATAGTTTAGACGGCGAGCAATTGTTCGAACGCGCTGTGCCGAATGTTGCCCAGGGCGCTCAGCCGGTTCTTACGACGAGCAGCGTTGGGGATACCGTTTTGGCATGGGCGCCAGAGACGTCCGACCTTGGCGTACCTTTGCGACTTCGCGCGCTCTCTCCGCAAAACACAATCAATTATGATATCGATCTCCTGGATCGCTCCGTTCCTGTGGCTGCCGCGATCAGCGATGATCTTGCGCGCACGCTTTTGATTGAAGGCCGAAATGGGTTTTCGGCGCAATTCGTCGACGCGGCGGGTGAGCCGGTCTGGCGCCGCTGGGTTGACCCTGATGCGATGCCGATTGGTGTCGTTCTGGATGGCCCTGATTTCATTGTCGCTGCTCTAAAAGACCAGAGCCTTGCATTGTGGCGCCTTCGCGAAGATGGGACGCGGAGCGAGCCCGTCACGACCCGTTTGAGCGGGGATATCGAAAGCGCACGGCTCTCGCCCGCTGAGATGGGGCGAGCAAGCGTATTGATAGACTTTCTGGACGGCGAGCGAGCGCTCATCACGGTCGATTTGAACCGCGTGCCGGACGAGGCAGGAGAAGAGACTATTGTTCAACCCGGCTTAGGGGATGCCCTTTTCGAAGACTTGGAACAAGCCGAGCCTGTTCAAGAAACTGTAGAGGTGGCCCAGCCTGTTCAGCCTGTACCTGAAAGGCGTGTTGAGGCCAGCAATATTTCGCCGCTTCCGGCGACCGACATTGCGCCGCGTCCTGCGGCGCCTGTAGCGGCCGATCCTTCGCAACCGTCTCCGCGACCGGAGCCCGAGCCGCGCGAAGCGGCAACGGAAGTCGCGAGCAATCCCATTCAGCCCATCCAGACGCCCGTCATTCGCGAAGCGAGTTGTACATTCCGGTGCGTTGCGATCGGAAACGCCGCTGCGACCTACCCGATCATGCAGACCATCGCTCTTGATGAAGGAGAAGCGCTGTCTGTTTTGCCCGACCGTTTGGGGCCGACGCATAAAAAACTGTGCGAAGTCAGTGGTGGTCAACTCGTGGTGGAATCTCGGCCAGAGTGTGCTGCTCGATAGTTGAGCAGTGTGGACATTGTTGCGCCAAAACCCTATCCGGTATGAAGAGATAAAGACCAAAAACTATTTTGGTTGACCTAAGAAAACAGCGCTTTACGCGTTATTGCTTAGCACTCGCGTGAAGGCCGTTCGTCTTCACCCTGAGTGCGGCAGCAATGGGCGAGGCGACGCAATTTACGTAGATCGCGCGAGCTGAAACAATATGATGATGACGACCAACACGCTTACGAAAACAGGCCAGGCAGGATTGCTGCTAGGTATGCAAAAAAGTGCAGCCTGCAGACAGCAGTCCGTCTCCACCCTTGAAGAAAATCAGTCAAATGCACCTCGCTAACAGAGTTCTCATTACGGGCGGTGCCGGTTTTATCGGTAGCCATCTGAGCGAACGCCTTCTCGACAAGGGCTATGAAGTGCTTTGCGTGGACAATTTCTTTACCGGCGCGCGAGCCAATATCGAGCATTTGCTCGGGCACAAATCTTTCGAGCTCATGCGCCACGATGTGACCTTCCCGCTGTTTGTGGAAGTCGATCAGATCTACAATATGGCCTGCCCGGCAAGCCCCGTTCATTACCAGTTTGACCCGGTGCAAACCACCAAGACTTCGGTGCATGGCGCGATCAATATGCTCGGCCTCGCCAAGCGCGTGAAAGCGCGCATCTTGCAAGCTTCCACGTCCGAAGTTTACGGCGATCCGGCGGTGCACCCGCAAGAGGAAAGCTATTGGGGCAATGTGAACCCTATCGGCCCGCGCTCTTGTTATGACGAAGGCAAACGCTGCGCCGAGACGCTCTTCTTTGACTATCACCGCCAGCATCGTCTCGACATCAAAGTCGCACGCATTTTCAACACGTATGGCCCGCGCATGCACCCAAATGATGGCCGCGTGGTTTCCAATTTCATTATGCAGGCCCTGCGCGGCGAAGACATCACGCTCTATGGGGACGGCCAGCAGACGCGCAGCTTCTGCTATGTCGATGATCTTGTCGAAGGTCTGATCCGCCTGATGGAGAGCCCTGATGGGGTCACCGGTCCGATTAACCTCGGAAATCCCGGCGAGTTCACGATCAAGCAGCTCGCCGAGAACGTGATTGATTTGACCGGATCAAGCTCGAAAATGATCCATCAGCCTTTGCCGCAAGATGATCCGAAACAGCGCCAACCCGACATAACCCGCGCTAAAAACCAGCTTGATTGGGAGCCCGAAATCGCGCTACGCGCGGGGCTCACTAAAACCATCGCCTATTTTGACGGCCTCCTTAAACAGATGAGCTAGCGCGTCTTGCGATGCTCAATCGGAATTTGAACTTATGAAACGCGCCCTTATCACCGGAACAACAGGCCAAGACGGCTCTTATCTTGCCGAGCTCTTGCTGGAAAAAGGCTATGAAGTGCACGGCCTAAAGCGCCGGGCTTCGTCCTTTAACACCCAGCGGATCGACCATATCTATGAAGATCCGCACACTGATAATCGCCGCTTCAAACTGCACTATGGCGACCTCAGTGACACCTCTAACCTGACACGCCTCATCCAGGAAGTTCAGCCAGACGAGGTGTATAATCTTGGCGCGCAAAGCCACGTCGCTGTCAGCTTCGAGGCGCCAGAATATACCGCCGATGTTGACGCGCTGGGAACGCTTCGCCTGCTCGAAGCGATCCGCTTTTTGGGTCTCGAGAAAAAGACCCGCTTCTATCAGGCTTCAACGTCTGAACTTTACGGCTTGGTTCAAGAATCTCCGCAAAAAGAAACAACACCGTTTTACCCGAGAAGCCCGTACGGCGTGGCAAAGCTCTACGCCTATTGGATCACTGTGAATTACCGTGAATCCTACGGAATGTATGCCTGCAACGGAATTCTCTTTAATCATGAGAGCCCCCGCCGCGGCGAGACTTTCGTGACCCGTAAGATCACGCGCGGCCTCGCAAACATCGCTCAAGGCCTCGAGGAATGCCTCTACCTTGGGAACATGGACGCGCTGCGAGACTGGGGACACGCAAAAGACTATGTCCGAATGCAATGGATGATGCTCCAGCAGGAAGAGGCTGATGACTTTGTCATCGCGACGGGCAAACAGATTTCCGTGCGCGAGTTCGTGACCATGAGCGCCAAAGAGCTTGGCATCACTTTGAAATTCGAAGGCGAAGGCGAGGGCGAGTACGCAATCGTCGAAGCGGTCACCTCAGACAAAGCGCCCGCCGTTTCCGTTGGCGATAAGATCGTTGCTGTTGATCCGCGCTACTTCCGGCCGGCGGAAGTTGAAACGCTGCTCGGCGACCCGACCAAAGCCAAAGAAAAGCTTGGTTGGGAACCTGAAATCACCGTCGAAGAAATGTGCGCAGAAATGGTCGCTGGTGATCTCAAGGACGCGCAGCGCCACGCCTTCCTGAAATCCCACGGCTATGACTTGCCCGTCGCGGTGGAGAATTAGGCCCAATGGCGAGCTCTAAAAGAATATTTGTCGCCGGCCATCGCGGCATGGTGGGCGGAGCCCTTGTGCGCAATCTCACCGCCAGTGGAGCAGGGGACATCATCACCCGTGGCCGAGAGGATCTAAATCTCGTCGACCAAGCTTCAGTCAACGCCTTCTTCAAGTCAGAACGCATCGACCAGGTTTATTTGGCGGCCGCGAGGGTTGGCGGCATTCACGCAAACAACACCTACCCCGCCGATTTCATTTATGAAAATCTGATGATTGAGGCGAACATCATTCACGCTGGCCACCGCAATGACGTCCAAAACCTCCTCTTTTTGGGGTCCTCTTGCATCTATCCAAAATTGGCTGATCAGCCGATGCGAGAAGACGCGCTTCTGACCGGAACGCTCGAAGCGACAAATGAGCCATATGCCATCGCCAAGATTGCCGGCATCAAACTCTGTGAGAGCTATCACCGTCAATTTGGCCGCGACTATCGAAGCGTGATGCCAACAAACCTGTATGGAACGGGCGACAATTTCCACCCAGAGAACAGCCATGTGGTACCAGCTCTGATGCGCCGCTTCCACGAAGCGGTAGAGGCGGGAGATGATACGGTCACCGTCTGGGGCAGCGGCAAGCCGATGCGCGAGTTTCTCCATGTCGATGATATGGCCGCAGCCAGCGTTCATGTAATGAACCTGGATCAAGCGACCTACGAAAAGAACACCGATCCCATGCTGAGCCACATCAATGTCGGCACCGGCGTTGATTGCACGATCCGAGAGCTTGCTGAAACCATGGCCGAAGTTACCGGCTTTAAAGGCGCGCTGGAGTTTGACGCCAGCAAGCCCGACGGCACACCGCGCAAGCTCATGGATGTCTCGAAGCTTGAGCGCCTGGGATGGAAATCCAGCATCGCGCTTAAGGAGGGGCTCACCAGTACCTATGCGTGGTTCCTCGAGCACCAGGATGACTTCAAGAGTGTTTAGGTTTGGATTTGTGACTGGCGCTGACGCCCTTCGGGCGACGCCAGTCGAAGTAGGTTCCCGATCCTCGCTGCGCTCGTCCGATGAACCGGGTTCAAGACTGCGTTTCTCGCGCATATACAGCCCTGAGCCCGGTTCATGTGAGGCGCAAAGCGCCGATACGGAACCTGCTTCGGCGCCCGTGCGGCGCAGCCGCTTAGCGCGCGTCAAAACCATTAAGCCCCCCGCTCCACACTCGGCATTATCGGGCGAGCAATTCCTAAAGTAGATTGCGTTCAATGAAAGTCACAATGATCGGAACCGGCTATGTCGGCTTAGTAAGCGGCGCCTATGATGCGGTTGATGGCGCTGACGCCATGCTGACCCTGACCGAATGGGACCAGTTCCGCGCACTTGATCTCGACCGGATCAGAGCGGCGCTTAGCGAGGATATCGTGATCTACCTGCGCAACATTTGCATCCCAAAAGACATGGCCAAACGCGGGTTTACATACACCTCGATCGGGCGTCTGAGTTAAGCGACTGGTTTGTGGCATCAATGGATAGACATCGTCGGGATTTGCTGGACGAAGTTTAAAGAGCCCATGCCTCCATGTAAGCAATCGCTACACCTACTAGAGATTCTTAACGCACGCGACCAACTTAATTGGCAGTCGAATATTTCACTTCGATTGAGATTGGAAAAGGCGAATGCGTACTCCGGAACTCTGCCTCAAGCCTTTGGTTACAAGGTTAATCGAGCGCAGAAACATCTAGAGTTTCGCGGCTTTGGTACAAAAAGGAATTTGGAATATGAACGATGCCACTGAGCCTGGAAAACTGCAGGAAAAATACTACACAGAGCAAGCTGATAGCTATGACAACGCACATGTAAATATTGACGATGAACACATGCTCGCTCTGTCGATGTTCAGCGGGTTTAAGTTCGTGGGCTCAAACGACTCGATTCTCGATGTGGGGGCTGGAACAGGACGAGCTATCAAATATTTACAATCGAAACTTCCAAAATGTAAAACCATGGGGATTGAACCGGTCGAAGCTTTGCGGAACGTGGCCTACCAGAGTTCTGAAATTTCTCGAGAGCAGCTCGTCGACGGTGATGCAACGAACATACAATTCGACGCCGATCAATTCGACTGGGTGATCGAAACAGGCGTTTTGCATCATATAAAGGACTTTCGAGCCGCAACTCATGAGATGTGCAGGGTGGCTAAGAAGGGAGTGCTCCTTTCTGACTCAAACAACATGGGCCAAGGAGGCCGAGTTTCACGACTACTAAAACAGTCTTTCAAGGCATTGGGAGCGTGGGATTTGGTGACATATATTCAAACCAAAGGAAAAATGTACAAGTACAGCGAAGGTGATGGAGTCTATTACAGCTTTTGTGTGTTTGACACGGTTCCAATACTTCGATCAAATTTTAGAAATGTGATTTTTTTCAACACTTCTCCATCAGGCCTAAACATATATAATTCATCATCAACTGTTGGCGTCATTGCGTATGATAAGTATTAAGCTTTGAGGGCGTTTCATCTCCTCTCCTCTGTGGTATTAATGTTTGGTACCTCTTTGTCATTCCTGATCGGTCTGAGAATATATACAGAGTTGATGTCACCAGAAGACTTTGGAATGGTCGTACTATTCCTTAGTGTTCTAGTTTTTGCTGACAGTCTGATTGCAATGCCGAACACTCAGATGCTGATTTCTTTTTCTTCTTCTCGAGATCCTAGTGCCGTAAAGCACTTTTGCTTTTACAAAACAGTTAAAAAGGTTAAGGATAATTCGAAGAATATATTTAGCTTCGCGCTTTTGGTTTTTGCATTTCTCATTATTTTTGGTTTTTCTGAATACGTATATTTTACGTTGTTTGTAATAATTTGTTCTTTTTTTGAGTTGCTTAAGTCTCCATACTTTGCGGTTCTTCAGGTGCGGCGCGATACTAAGGCTTATGCGGCCTTCTTATTTTTGGATAGCATAATACAAGTCATTATAATTTCCGCTCTTCTGGTATTAAACCCAACGCCCATCTACTACATTCTGGGTATCTCTATTTCGAGAGTGACGCTTTTGATTATTATGAGTTTCAGTTTGCGTAGTAACTTAGTTAGGTATTGGAATTCTAATATTCCTCGCTTCGATAACAGTGAAGAAGAGAAAAAGTTCACAATTCCATTGGTTTTAATGGGGCCGATTGGTTGGTGCGGCTCGCAGCTGGATCGCGTCGCCATAGGTATTCAGCTGAGTCCAAGTGCCACAGCTCTATTTACCGCGCCGGCTTCGATTATTGGAAGAGCGTTTTCGATTTTGTCCAATTTTTTGACTATCGTGTATCGCCCTATGATGGTGAAGTCGGCGAATGCAGGAGATGTGAATACGTTATCAGGAATATTTATTTTGTGGGTATCAATCGCCGCCGCCGCCGGATTTTCTGCTAGCGTGGTTTTTGCGTTCTTCGACGATGTGATTTTTCGCAACCTTTTGGCTGCCCCATACGTTGATCTGGCCAAGGAGATCGACACCTTGCTAATCGCGGGTTTCACGGCCTTGGTTATTGGACATGGTGTGGATAATCATATCATTGCCAGGCGTAAGACCGGGATGCTAGCAAGAATTCAAACTGTATATGCGTTAGTTGGATCTGCTGTTTTGGTGAGTTTTATTTTTTGGTTGGGCATCCTTGGCGCTGTTTGGGCCAAGGTTCTCAATGAAGCGGGACGCGCGGTATTCATCATCGTATTTGATCGCACGTTTCGCGCTTACCCCAAGTTCCCAGAGTTACGAGATTATGCGCCTAGTAATAGCTAGCACGACAGAATTTCACTTGGCCCATTTGGCAAGAGAGCTTATTTCTAGCGGCCGAGATGTAAAATTCATTTCGTATCTTCCTCGGTCGAGGACCCATCAATACGGCATTCCCGATAGCGCTACTATCTCTTTGTTCAGAGATCTTCTGCCTCTTTCTCTGTTGGCTCGCGCCTGGAGGCTGGGACCAACAGTTCAGGATCGTTTCGTGCAAAGGGCGCTTGCCGCTACCGATGTTATGGTATCAGAGGTGCTACCAGCTTGCGATATTTTCGTGGGGCTCTCAGGAATGGGGGTGAAATCCGCGAAAGTAGCTCGCCAAAAACACAATTCAAAAGTCATCATAGACCGGGGTGCGCAACACGTGCTCGAACAGATGCGGCTAAATAGCGGCAAGCCTTCAGGGTTTTTGAACGATTGGTACGTCCAACGTGAGTTGAGTAGCTACGAACAGGCTGACGTCATCTCGGTTCCGACGCAAGTCGTCAAACGGAGCTTCTCCAAAAATGGCTTTCACCAAAAAAAAGTTTTCGTGAACCCTTATGGTGTTGATACAAATCTCTTTTATCCGGACGTGCCGGGTAAAAAAGTCTTCAATCGCGTTTTGTTTGTTGGGTCTTGGTCTTATCAAAAAGGGTGCGATTACTTGCCAGATATAATAGAATCAAATCCAAAAACAGAGTTCGTTCACTGCGGAGTTGTTAAGGACCTAGAGCTTCCAAAAGGCAAAAACTTTCGGTCGATGGGTAAAACCTCGAGAAGTGATCTCGCAGCTCTAATGCGCAGCTCGGATTTACTAATATTGCCGTCTCGTCAAGATGGATTCGGGTTGGTTTTGCTCGAGGCTCTCTCCTCAGGACTCCTCGTAGTCGCCTCCGATCAAACTGGCGCGCCAGAAATCAAGTCTTACTTGCCAGACAAAAGCAGCATCCAAGTATTCCGCTCCGAGGATCCAGAGGACCTACGCAACGCTTTCGAGCAAGCACGCGACATTCGATCTAACATCAATAGATCGGACATTCATCAAATTACAAAAGCTAATTTTTCATGGGCCGCTTATGCGAAGCGGTTCCAAGAGCGCTTCTACAATGCATAAAGTTCGATTCCAAACAAACAATCGAACCATAGTGATCGCGATTTACTTCGGTCGGCTACCAGAATACGTCACTCATTGGGCGGCAACTGCAGCCGCAAACGATAAGTTTGATTGGCTCCTGATATCTGATGCCGACAACCCATTTCCAGATGCTCCCAAAAATTTGACGAACATGCGTTGCTCTCGATCTGAGATAGAGCAACTCATATCGGATCAAACGAGTGTCGAATTACCGGGCGCGCCTCCCTATAAAATGTGCGACTACCGCCCATTGTTTTCGATGCTAGTCCGAGAGATAGTTGCAGACCCAGATAGCTATGTGTATTGGGGGCACGCGGATCTTGATGTAGTTTTCGGTGATATCCAAAAGTTTGTGAAAAAATTTCAAGATCAGGCATACGATCGAATCTTCGATCTAGGGCACTTTTCTCTTTACAGAAATTCACCCTCTATCAATGATGCTTACAAACTAGCGAGCAATCCAGATTGGCTCACCGTCCTATCAAATGAAAAGAATTTTGGGTTCGACGAGCACAACGGTATCAACAAAGTTTTCAATCGTTTGAGTACGAAATTTGCTAGGACGAACACGTTTGCGGCGGATATTTCTCCATACCCCAACGACGATTTTGTTCTGCTCCCACCTTATTTGCCCCGCTCAGGCACCAGAGTACGCTATGATCGCGGAAAACTATTTCTTGAGTGGCCAAACTCTAGGCGGCGTGAGATCGCATACTGCCATTTCCAAAAACAGATTATTAGATTTTCGGGTCAATACAACAGTTCATCGTTCTATTTAACGAAAGGTCCAGAGAACGATGGCGGCACTCCGCGTTCCGCTGAGCGATCAAGCGGAAAAAATAAAGGTCTGTTTATAAATCGCTATATATTTCGAAGTTGGATAAACTATATCAAACAGCTGGTCCGCGCCCACTCGTTGCGCGTTGCTCGTAGAGTTTTTGGGAGCGAGCTCTGACTGCCTCCCATCATACGCGGAACGAATTCTGGGAGTTTGTGAAAGTATTCCTCATGCTCCAAGTGGCCCTAGGGCACATTGGATCTTTCATAGCGCCGCAATTCTCAATTTCGGATTTAACCACTCCGGGCTACCTGATCGTCTTATTGTGTCGCACATTTTTTCGCTTCGGCGAGTTGAGTGCCTATTTGTTTGTAATCTTGTCCGGTCACTTCATCGTAGCAAATTGCATTGAGCGAATAAAATCTAGAGTAGACTTCAAGCTTATCAATTATGCGAGAAGACGAGCTAACCGGGTGTTTTTTGTTTCGGCTCTTTGCGTCTGTTTGACTTTTATCTTTGACCTAATTGGATTTGGAATCTCTGGTAATACTTATCCGTACGACCACCCCGCGATAATTAACTACTCAATTAGTCCTGATTCGATCCGCGAATTTATTGGGAACCTTCTTTTTCTGCAGCCGTTATTTGTCGACCCAATGGGCACCAACGGGCCATTGTGGACAATAGGCTACATCGTTCAGTTTTATATAGTTTTTGGGGTCATGCAATTGACCAAAAGAGAGAGACTGGTGCACGTTTCAGCGTCGATTATTTTTCTGATTATGTTCCAATTTAGTGAAGAATGGGCGCTTCTATTTTTTGCTTGGTACGTTCCAGGGGCGATAAGGGGGGCTCAAAACAGGCTTTTGCTAACCATCTTATCGATCGTAGCGATCGTGACACTTGCCATCTTGGAGCCCAGTCGAGCGAATTGGCTGATAGTAGCCGCTTATGGAACATACCTTTTCCTATTTCTTTGTATCTCAAATTTTTATACGCCCAAGGGTGTTGGTAGAAACCTAAATTTCGTGTCTAATTTGACGTTACCGCTCTACCTTATACACGTGCCGGCGTTTTTGCTGACTTACGCTCTGGCTATTCATACTATTCCGAACGCTAGTGTTTACTTGGCCTTCTTCGTTGGAATAACGGGCATCGTAATGGCTTCGTTAGCCGCTCTCAAAGCGTCGGAACGAATTAAAATTTGACGGACCTGTACGTGAGCCCTGCAAGCATAACCGTGATCATACCCAATCACAATGGGATGCCCTTTCTCAACGATGCTTTAGACTCTATTTTTAAGCAGTCGCTTCCCGACATCTCGGTTATTGTGATCGACGATCACTCGACCGATAACTCGCTCGAATTTCTTCGATCACTACGTGATCCCCGCCTCAATGTTCTTAGTTCTCCAGAACGTGGTTTAGTTTCTGCATTGAACTTTGGTCTATCTCACGCCAGGACGCCGTTCGTTGCGAGGATGGATGCTGACGATATTGCCGCCTTCGAACGCCTAGAAATCCAGCTTCAGTATCTGCAGGATAACCCTCACGTGGGAATAGTGTTCTCAAATGCTGATTACATTGACGAAAACGGCGTTTACATTGGAAAATCTTCAGTGAACTTTACTAATGCCGACGACCTTAGAGGGGTGCTCACCGCTAAAAGGAACGGAACAAGTTTAATTCACCCTACTATGCTCGCACGCAAAAAGGTGATTGATCGACTAGGAGGGTACCGTAAATATCGTCACGCTGAAGATCGAGATCTCTGGTTAAGAGCTACCAAGATCACTGAAATCAATTGTCTGGCAGATCGGCTTTTGAGGTATCGCGTCCATCAAAGTAGTGTCTCGCGAACAAAAACGTTTGAACAGATGATATCTCGGGTCGCCGCGATTTCACATTTTGAAGTTTGGGAGCAGTACGGCGTCGACCTCTACGAATCTTATATCGGAGACGAATTCAACGAGCGATTAGCGATCAGGCAAATCATCGACAGTTTTGACTTAATGTCGGAGTACGAAGTTGAGAAAAACGCGAGATTACTTCTAAAAAACCCAGTACATTTATATCGATACGGTCTATTAAGAATTCTATCTTTCCTTATCCACCGCTTTATTAAAGGCAGAATTTCAAGCTACATAGACCAACGAGCGATTTCGATATTCGTGGAGCAAAAAAAGGAAATTCTGTGCTTATAATTTCTCTTATAGGGCTTCTCGCATTTGTTTCCCTGTACGTGATAAATGTAAGGAAGAAAGACGGAGCGACTTTATTGCTCGTCTTCAGTGCTGCAATAATTCCGGTTCTGTATTGTTCTCTTCCGGTTGTTTTTTTTGAGTTTTCAAATCTTGGGTTTTACCAACCGAATGAGGTCTTTGATGCACACTTAATGCACGCAGTCTATTTGGTGTTGGCCCTTGCAGCGCTCCGGCTAACCCTCAAAGATGAAAAACCTCGCAGCAATACGATTTTGCATAGTGTTTCCTTTTGGTTCGAAGCAAATGCATTCAAAGTCGGTATCGTCACCACCGCAGTCTACTTTATCTATATTTCTCAAACAAGTACTACAATTTACGCGGTTGGCGACGCCGACGAGTTCATTCAAAATACGCGCGAAGGTGACTTTGGGATTCTGGGGGCGATCTCGTCTCTAGCTATGGCAACAGCGGCTATGTCTGGCGCGCTTTTGTTAAGGCAGAGAAGGCTCATTGGTTTTTATGCAATAGTTATATTCCTCGTTATAACGAGTATACTGGGCGCCAGTTCATTTCAGAGACAATCAGCGCTAACGCCAGTTTTCTTCCTCTTGGCCTGTTTCACACTAACCGGCCAACTTAAGGCGGCTCGAAGAATTCTCATCTTTGGAGCGGTACTCTTTGCAGCGGCGAGTCCTGTAATTGTCTATTTCAGAGAAGCGAGCACAACTAACGCAGAATTGGAATTTACATATGAGTCCGTCGCCAATGCTGCTGCGGAAAATGACCTTGAATCCATCGCTCGATCAATGACCAGGCGTGCCGACTTGATAGAAAACACAATAAATCTGCAGCACCATTTTGATAAGCATGGTTTCGTCGATCCTTACTACTATTCAACTATCCTCACAGTGCCAGTCCCACGAAGATTTATGCCAAATAAGCCAACTGCACTGAGCGATGATGGTACTCTTTCTGGAGAGATTTCCATTTTGGCCTGGAGTTTGGAGCGAACGGGGAACGGCAGTCTGACCGCCTTCGGGGCCATAACTGCATACCGACAAGGCGGCTGGGTTTTCGTATTTGCTGATGCAATACTACTTGGATTGACGTGGAGTGTCCTTATCAAAATATTGGGTCGCAGTTCATTTATGTCTAATGTGTTCTTCATCATAGTTGTGAATACAATCTTGATAAAAAAAGCTCCGGCGAGTTTCCTAGAAACCATAGTCGCAACTTATACACTTTTACCTTTTTTTGTCGCGCTGCTGATCGTAGACTCTTTTATTGTCAGAGGTGCAAAGAGGCGCTTCAACAGAATTGCTAGACTGGGTTAAGAGTCCAGACGGATTCGATCGTGAAAAATTTATACTGTAGAAGCATTGCAGCAGCAGCGAGTTATGCACGATTTGAGCTGTTAAAGCCACGCATATTAGAGTCATTTGAGCAACGCCCGCTCGAGTTTCGCCAAAAGAGATGTCACTCAGCCTCTTTCCGAGGTGGTAAGGGAGGCAGACGATTGGATTGGCTGCACCTCAATTGAATAGCTACCATATCATCGCCGGAATCTCACCCAGTGATGGTGGTCCGTCATACTCGGTGCCCACGTTGGTCGACGGTCTGTGTAACCTTGGTGTCGAATCTACTGCGCTTACTGTCCGTTCAAGCGAGCACGTTCAAGAGTTTTCAAACAATGTGAAATATTTCGCGCATGATTTGAAGGCATTTCCACTACTCAATTCTCTGAGGTTTTCGTCTCAAATGAAGCGCTATGGCGTATCAGTAATTCAGAAAACCGATATTATACACAATCATGGGCTTTGGCTTGCGCCAAATACTTATGCTGGCTTGATTAGCAAAACGACAAATGCACCACTCTTCATTTCGCCGAGGGGCATGTTGAGTAAGGTTTCGCTGAATTTTTCCAAATTTAAGAAAGAACTAGCTTGGCGGTATTGGCAGAAGCGAGCTTTATCTAGTATCGCATGCGTTCACGCAACTTCGGAAATGGAGGCCGATGAGGTCAGAGATTTTGGGATAACGGCTCCGGTCGTTGTCATCCCGAACGGCGTAGATCTCATAGATTTGAGAGTATTTCCTCGCAATGAGTATTCTAATTCTCGGAAAAGACGATTCACATATCTGGGACGTATTCACCCTAAGAAAGGGTTAGTGCGCTTGCTCCGAGCATGGGCGTTGATACAAGACGCTGGTTTGCCGGACATTGAACTACAGATATGCGGGCCGGACGAAAACAACCATGTATCGGAGTTGCGGGCGTTTGTTAGATCCAATCGCTTGCAAAACGTCGTTTTTCTAGATGCCAAATACGGCGATGCAAAGTGGCGTCTATTGCGAGACTCGGATGTTTTCGTTTTGCCGACGAAAAACGAGAACTTCGGGATCGTTGTCGCAGAAGCGATGTCAGCCGGAATCCCATCGATAGTTACAAAAGGCGCACCTTGGCAGGAGTTAAACTCACTTAATCTGGGATGGTGGGTGGATCAGACCGATCAGGCAATTTCGGAAGCAATACTGGCGGCATCCCGAACACCCATCGCGGAGCTCGAGTCAATGGGCAAAAAGTGTCGTGTTCACGCTGCGAAAAATTATAGTTGGCACTCGGTTTGTGAGAAGATGCGAGACGCGTACAACGAGTTTGGAAACACCTAATGAATAAAGAAGTTACCTACTGCGAAAGCATCAAGCTTATTATCCTCACGTTTAATGAAATCGATAACATCGAAACTATTCTAAAAAACGCGTCATTTTTTGACGATGTTGTGGTGGTAGACAGCCATAGTAACGATGGCACTGTAGAGTATCTAAAAAAATCAGATCCAAATATTAGGGTTTATAGCAAAGCGTTTGATTCACACGCTAATCAGTGGAACTTCGCGCTATCGGATACCGGCAAAAACCCAGAGTGGATTTTGGCTCTCGATGCAGATTATCAGTTATCTGAAGAGCTGGTCGCAGAAATTGCCACGTTGGTCGACGGATCCCCGGACGTATATAGCGCCAAATTCAAGTATCAGATTTACGATGAGGTCTTGTCTGGAAGTCTTTATCCACCCGTAAACATATTCTTTCGTGCTCAAAACGCTAGCTACGAACAAGATGGTCATACGCAGCGTCTTGTGACGAAATCAGAGCCGACATTTCTAAAGAGCTTTGTTGTTCACAATGACCAAAAGCCTTTGGAACGATGGTTGCAAGCGCAACTCAAATACGCACGCCTAGAAGCCCAATCACTCGTCAATGGAAAACGTGCAAACACATTGAGCAAAAAAATTCGGCGAAACATTTGGATTGCCCCAATATTGGTTCCGTTGTTCGTTTTGATTTGGAAGCGTTGCTTATTCGATGGCCCAAGTGGGTGGGCGTATGCCTTACAAAGGATGTTAGTCGAAATTTTGATTGCGCTGTTCGTTTTCGACTTAAAGCACAAAAATCGTGATCTCTAAACAAACGTTAAAAAAGATCTAGAATCTACGACCAAGTAATGTGGTGTTTATCTTTGGTTCTTCGTAACACAGTGAGCACTGCAAGATTAGCAGAATCGGAATGCTAAAACTGATGCCCACGATAAAAGACCAATTTAAATTGCCGTTTCCCAACGTGTCTGAACACCCAGGTTCGCGACACCATTAGCGGTTGATACAATACTCATGTTTCACCGATCATTAATTTCTGAATAGGATTCTCTGATGTTAATACTAGGGCTTAATGCTTTTCACGCCGATTCCTCCGCATGTATTTTACGTGACGGAGTATTAGTGGCTGCTGCGGAAGAGGAACGTTTTCGCCGAGTCAAGTATTGGGCTGGTTTCCCATCCGAGGCTATTAAATGGTGCCTTTCAGAAGCTGGAGTGCAGCTGAGTGACCTGGATCACGTCGCTGTGAATCAGGATAGCAGCGCAAACAACCTCAAACGCTTGCAATTCATGGCCAAACAGCGTCCCGATATTGGGTTAATTGTTGACCGACTAAGAAATCGAAGAAAACGAGCGAGTACGGAAGAGCTTTTGCAGGCGGAGTTCCCGGGCCAATCGTTTAAGGGGCGTGTTCATCCCGTAGAACATCATATGGCCCACCTCTCATCTGCTTTTCACGTTTCTCCATTTCAAGACGCGGTTGTGGTGTCTGTCGATGGTTTCGGCGATTTTACCAGTGCAGCATGGGGAATAGGTTCGGGTGCAAAAATAGATATCGATAAGCGGGTGTTCTTTCCGCACTCGTTGGGTGTGCTGTATCAGGCGGTCACTCAGTATTTGGGATTCCCTAACTATGGTGATGAGTACAAGGTGATGGGGTTGGCTCCTTATGGTGATACTTCGCAGCTTGAAAAAATGCGCGATCTACTGAGCTTGGCGAGTGATGGGACTTTTGAATTAAACACGAAGTATTTTGTGCATCACAAAAAGTCTATCGCTCAGCAATGGGAGAATGGCATTCCAACTTTCGATGAGCTTTTCTCCGATGCTCTGATTGAGCTGCTTGGGCCGAAACGTAATCGGGGCGATGACCTTTCTCAACACCACAAAGATATAGCTCGTTCCACGCAGGCTCTATACGAAGAGGCGTTCTTTAATTTGGTGCGCGCGGCCAGAAAGCAAACGGGTTTGAAAGATATCGCTATTGCCGGCGGTTGCGCAAACAACTCTGTCGCCAACGGAAAACTTAGACGAGAAACGCCATTCAACCGCGTTTATGTTCACGCGGCCCCTGGCGATCAGGGGGGCGCTATTGGGGCAGCCTATTCTGTCTGGCACGATCAGGGAAATGAACAACGATTCTTGATGGACCACGCGTATTGGGGGCCTTCTTTTGACCGAGATAGTTGCAAAAAGGCGTTAGATTCGCGGTCTGACGAGCTCGAAGCAGAGAATTGCACCGTAGAGCTGGTGAACGATGACGATCAGCTCTGTCGTAGAACGGCCATATCTGTTTCTGAGGGTAAAGTTGTCGGGTGGTTCCAAGGTAGTATGGAGTGGGGGCCACGAGCGTTGGGTAACCGGTCAATAGTGTGTGACCCGCGAAGGGACGACATGAAAGAAATCCTCAACAGAAAAATCAAGAGACGAGAGAGTTTTAGGCCTTTTGCCCCGTCAGTTTTGGAAGACTTTGTGGGCGAATGGTTTGAGGAGGACGACAAAGTGCCGTTTATGATGCAAGTGTTTCAAATTCGAGACGAAAAGCGACGGCACATTCCTGCAGTTACACACGCGGATGGCTCTGGTCGACTTCAAACCGTTTATCGCCATACAAACCCGCGATATGCGGCATTGATAGAAGCTTTTTGCGAGATCACGGGGGTTCCGATGGTCCTGAATACGAGTTTCAATGAGAACGAGCCGGTTGTATGTAGACCTGAAGAGGCGTTAGCATGCTTCCTACGAACGAAAATGGATGTGCTCGTGTTAGGTGACTGGCTGGTAGAGCGTCGCGGCCTTTCATGATTAACCTCGCAAAAGTTATAATCGCGATCGCTATCGCGATGCTTGCCCTGACAATTGGGTTTGGCGGAGGCGATATCGACACCGATGAATTTGCGTTGGGTACGAACAATCAACTGGGCGTTGACCGATTAGACGGTCAGCGGGTGCATTGCCAAGCCTTGGATACAGCTGGCGAGTGCATTCAAGCGTCGATTGCACGAGGTTACTCCAAACGCCTTGTTTGGTTGGGGAATTCTCAGTTGCATGCCATCAACCAAAGTGGCGAAGGCGATGTAACTGCGCCGGTGTTACTTGCTGATAAACTTCGACAGCACGAAATAGACGCCGTATCTTTTAGTCAGCCTAACGCAAACTTCCTGGAGCACCAAATAGTGTATCACTATTTGAAGCAAAAACTCGATCCAGAGATTTTGGTGTTGCCAGCGGTTTTTGACGATACGAGGGAAGAACAAATACGAGATGATATCTTGCTGGGAATTCAGGAGCCTACCGTGCTTCAAGATCTCGCGGGGACAAAATCGCTAACGATCGCACAGGCAGAGGGGGGTAATTATAGCGGTACCTCGGCGAGCGAGAGACAAAACCTTCAGTCTATTGTCGAAGATGAGCTCGATGCGGGGCTCAGTTCTGTTTGGACTGGTTGGGCCGCGCGAGAAGAAGCTAGGTCGGCTATATCGATAGCGCTTTATCGATTAAGAAACTCAATTCTCGGGATTAAACCAACGTCTAAACGAAAAAAAATTCCAAGCCGATACATCGATAATTTGCTCGCATTCGAACAACTCGTATGCAATGCGGTTGAGAGCGATATTCTGACAATTGTTTATATTGCTCCGATAAGGAATGACTACGCGCCACCGTACATAGCGTCAGAGTATGAGGGTTTTCGTTCTGATGTTCACAATATTACGCGGGATTGTTCTGCGCACTTTGTGAATCTTGAGAATTTGGTTCCAAACAATCTTTGGGGAACTAAGGAGGCTACGACTGTCGGTGGGGAGCCCGAATTGGACTTTATGCATTTTCAGTTTCCTGGGCACGTAATACTTGCAGATGAAATCGAAAAACAAGTTTTGAGTGCTTTGAAATGATATTCAATTCAATAACGTACACGTTATTTTTATTGGTAGTGGTAACCCTGTACTGGTTTCTGCCACGCCGGGTTCGTTTAGTCGGGCTGTTTGCTGCAAGTCTTACTTTCTATGGGTTTTGGAGCGTTCCATTCATATCCGTAATGATGGCATCGGTTGTCACGGATTACGTCGCCGCTCTCAGAATTGACAAAGCCCGCAGCGAAAGGGTCAAGAGTGCGTGGCTTTATGCGTCATTGATTGTGAACTTGGGTCTTCTTGTATTCTTTAAGTATTACTATTTTTTATCAGGAAATATAGAAGGCATCGCCTCTATGTTCGGGTATGAAGTTGGGTTGCCATACATACATATTATTCTGCCGATCGGTATTAGTTTTTATACTTTCCAGTCTATAAGTTATACGCTCGATGTTCGTCGTGGCTTTATCCAGCCCGAAAGAGACTTCGTACTTTTCGGAGTTTACGTGATGTTTTTCCCGCAACTTGTTGCTGGGCCAATTCTGCGTGCGCGGGAAGTAATTCCTCAGCTGATTCAGCGTCCAGCATTCGCCACATCAAACATAGCGGAAGGTATGCGCCGAATTCTCGCTGGGTTGTTTCTTAAGGTTGGGCTTGCTGACCAAATCGCTCCAATAGTGGATGAAATGTATGCGCAGGATCCCGCATACTTAGGTGCGGCCGATACATTGACCATGGCCTTCTTATTTGGGTTGCAGATTTATTTCGATTTTTCCGCGTATTCGCATATCGCTTTGGGTTCAGCAAAATTGATGGGGATTGAGTTTCCCGAGAATTTCCGCTTCCCATACAATGCTACGTCTCCCAGAGCCTTTTGGCGGCGATGGCATATTTCGCTCGGAAGCTGGATACGCGACTATATTTATTTGCCATTGACGGGCGCGAAAGTCGAAGATCGTTCCACCGGAGGTATCGCAACGGCTAATGGTGAGGTGGTCTTGGTCTCACAGACTCGAGCGCGCTTAGCGCTTGCCCTCTTCATCACTTGGATCACTATGGGACTGTGGCATGGCGCCGGTTGGGCGTTCGTGCTTTGGGGGGCGTGGCATGCCATATTCATTCAAATACAGCGAGTCATGCCGAGTTCTATAGGGTTTCTTGGTGATTACTCAAACAAGCTGTTGGCCTGGCTCATTACTCTTCCAATAATGATGTTAAGCTGGATTCCGTTCCGCACCCAGGACGTAGGACAAGCTGTCGAGCTTTGGGTAAATATGATGCGGCCGGAGAAGTTCTTGCTGATGGGCTTTCGCGAAAACGCCTATTTAGTCACTGCGGTGCTCACCACGCTCACGTTAGCGGCGCCATTTGTGTGGGGATGGGTGAGGGACAAAATTCTTGGAAGACAATATGTTGGTGCCTTTATTGAGGTAGCGGCCATTTCATTTATAGCAATAATAGTTTTAGTGTACCTGAGGCCCATGAACCAATTTATCTATTTTCAATTTTAGTGTTTGTGCTTTTTTGGCGGCTGCGATGCATATTACAGTGTCACGATTCCGAACACTAATTACTGTGACTCAAAATCATTGATTATTGTTTGATGGGGTCATTGTTGTTGATCGAGGTTCTCTGCCAATATGGTGAGGCTTGAATGATATGATCATTTTAGGGTTAAACGCTTATCACGCTGACGCGGCTGCTTGTCTCATCCGAGACGGAGAGCTGCTGGCTGCTGCCGAAGAAGAACGATTTCGGAGAGTAAAGCACGTCGCAGGTCTCCCGGTTCAGTCAGTTCAGTATTGTCTAAACCAGGGCTCAGTTTCATTCTCAGACGTCGATATTATAGCAATTAATCAAGATGGTAATGCGAATGCTGCAGCTCGCGTTAAGTACGTGCTGTCTAACCGCCCGGAGCTATCGAGTATTTATGGCAAACTAAAGGTGCGGCGAAGTCGCAGAGAGGTGATCAATCACCTCGCGAGCGCCTTAAAGACGCATGCTCCTGATGCGAAACTCGAAAACGTCGAGCATCATTTAGCACACTTGGCGTCAGCAAATTTTCAGTCTGGATTCGAAAAAAACGTTTCCATTTCGATAGATGGCTTCGGAGACTTTGCTAGTGCGGCATGGGCAGAGTGTCTCGGCGGTGACATATCGATAGAAAAGCGTGTGCATTTCCCTCATTCGATGGGGATTTTCTATCAAGCAATCACCCAATTTCTTGGCTTTCCCAACTATGGGGATGAGTTCAAGGTGATGGGCTTATCGGCTTATGGAACTCCAAAATATCGCAATGCGTTGAGGGGAGCCGTTAATTATTTTGGCGATGGGACATTCACGCTTAGCACGACGTACTTCAACCATACTACCAAGCAAATAAACTTCGAGTGGGACGCCGGCGCTCCAAGCTTCGACAAGCTTTACGAGGATTGGTTGGAGAGTGAACTGGGGCCAGCCAGGGGGCCTCAAGATGGAATAGATCAAAGACACGCTGATATCGCAGCATCAGCTCAACAAATCTACGAGGAAGTCCTAATTAATATGTGTGTTGCGGCGAATAGGTTTACCGGGCTCACAGATTTGACCTTGGCCGGCGGATGCGCAAACAATTCAGTTGCAAATGGTAAGATAACCACTGCGACTCCATTCAAACGTATTCACGTTCATCCGGCTCCGTCAGACTCCGGTGGCGCAGTTGGCGCGGCCTTGGTCGCCTGGCATAAACACAAGGCCACCGTCGTCGAGGGAGGGCTTCCGTATTTGGGGCCTGCTTTCAGCGATGCTCAAGTAGCGTCTGATTTGATTGAAAAGGGGCAAGATCTCGCTGAGGCGGGTGTTTCGATCAGCCACCTGTCTAGTGAAGCGGAGTTGGTTCAGAATTGTGCTGATGCGCTCGCTGAAGGTAAGATCGTTGGATGGTTTCAAGGACGAATGGAGTGGGGCCCCCGTGCGTTGGGTAACCGGTCTATTCTATGCGACCCTCGTCGTCACGACGCGCGCGATTTGATAAACCAGAAAATTAAAATGCGTGAGGAGTTTCGACCATTCGCTCCGTCTATTTTGGCTGAATGCGTGCATGATTGGTTTTCTGATTCGAGGCCTTCGCCGTTTATGTCGGAAGTCCGTGAAGTCATCGATGAAAAGCGGGATCTAATACCTGCGGTCGTTCACGTTGATGGAACGGCGCGTGTGCAAACGGTCGCGCGAGAAGGTAACGCCTTATTTTACGACTTGATTACCGCGTTCGCAGAAAGAACCGATGTTCCGATGCTTCTGAACACGAGCCTGAACTCTGGGGAGCCCATAGTTTGCAAGCCACTGGAGGCGATAAACCTGTTTCAGAGAACCCGCATCGATGAACTTTATATTGGCAAAACAAGGTTGGTGCGAACCGGTGGTGGATCGGATGAAGGTAAAAAAGCCACGGAAGCTACATCTTTTCTAATTTAACCTCATCAGGTCATCTCGCGATCATCAAATTGGCTCGCTCTACGTATCTCGCCACGACCTCCGTATTCTTCCAGCCGCCTGCAGTCATTATGGCTAGCCTATCATATCCGAGCATCAATAGGTCTTGAGCTGCGCCCACGCGCATTGAATGTCCACTTAAAAGGCGAGCTTCATCGTGGAGGCCTGCTCTACGAGCCGCGGACTTCATCAAGCGTCTAATCGAGGAAGTTTCTAGTGGGGCCTGTCCCAGGGTGCCCGTGTGAAGTCCACGAAATAGTGATCCTTGCGTGATTGCGCTGCAGCTTAGCCAGCTGCCCAAGAGCTCTACCGTGGTCGCTGATAGCATCGCGAAACGTCCATCCCCAAATGGATCGTTCTTGGATCGCGGAATATAAACCTTTGCTAGATCTAAGCAAACGTTCTCCACTTGCATCCACGATAATTCGGAACTTCTACACAATGTGTCGTAGCCCACGCTGAGTAATGCAGCATCGCGAATGCCCGCCAATGTGGATGGGCACGCCGCAAGCATCTTCTCCAATAAGTCCCTTGTAAGCCCGAGCACTTGTTTTGGTCGACGACCTTTGGTTCGCGCGGCTCTTCGTAAGGCAAGGTAGACCTCAGAATGTCCAATGGGCGATGGCAGATCTGATAGGACATGCGCAAATCTAATCGCGCTGGCCCTACGCCTAATCGTCGCATAGCTGCAAGTCTCAAGCTGCGCGTTAAAGAAATTGGCTATCGATCTTGGGTCTGCTGGTAAGAATGTTTCATCATTCTTGGCGCACCATCCCGCAAAAATCTCCAAGTCTTTTCGATAGCCCGACAGCGTCAGATCTGAATATGCCCCTTCGCAGCGCACAAAGAGGACATCAAGCTGACTTGCCCATTTCTGCAAAACAGAAGACTGTGAAGTATCAAAGGTCATAATGGGCTATATAGCCCGCTAAGTGTGAGTCGTAAAGTGGTCTCAGGAGCCCAAATAAGAGCTGCGCGCGGGCTTCTTGGATGGTCCAGCCAAGACCTTGCCAAAAGGTCCGGAGTAGGCTGGTCCACGATCAAACGGTTCGAAGATGTTCAAGCTGTGCCTCGTTCAAGGGCCGGTACGCTTGAGCGCGTGCAACAGTGTCTCGAGGAACAGGGCGTCGAATTCCTTGGCGATCCTAATAGATCACCCGGGGTCAGACTAAAACGGTGACTTTTTAGTCTTACGTAGATGCCATTGGTGCTCACAAACTAGGCAATCCGGGCGACGCATTCAGTTTGCTTTTGGATTTTGTTCGTTGCGAAGATCCCTAAGAAGGGCACGAGCCAGGTTCGTAAGCATGAATTGATATCTACCGATTAGGATCTGTTTCTTGATCGGGAGCGCCCCCACTCTCGAGTGATCACCGCCCATTGAGATATGAGGTAACCGATCGTATTTGGCATCGAGAATATGTTCTTCGATCCATTTTTTCTCGGCGACGGCTAATCTGCGTTGGCGCCACATGGATGCGGCTATACCCTCGACCAACGAGAATTGAATTTGCGTCGTTGGACTAAGCTCACTGATCAGTCTGTCGAGTAGCTGATCAAAGAGCTTCTGATCCTCGCAATCGGTCACCAGTTCCTTGGCAAAAACTCCATGTTTCATGGCGTTCATGCTACTGGTCCGTTTCCCCGCAGTGGTTTTGGGGCCAGTGCTTCTCTGGGCATTCTTTTTGTTCGCAGCAGCCTGCTTTTTGCCCGTCATGCGAGACTCCTTTCATCGTAATTGAATTTGTGGAGCATCGTTGACGCAGCATTTTTACCGCCGATACCAGCTGAGACTTTTGCTCAGAACAATACATGAACACGGACGCAGTTAATATTGTCTAAATGTGATCATGTGCTCACTAAAGTTTCGTGGAGGCCAATTTCCGAAACGAACCCATTTCGGCTCAAATCGCAATAAACACAACGGGAGTAGGGGGATTTGCTCCCCGACCTCGCTCGATAATGCCAAAGGTCTGCTTTTGTGCCGTAAACAACGAACTCGCTATGTGCCGTTTGAGGAATTTGTCATCCTGCATCGAGAGATCCGTTCGGGGGAGTATTAACTGCGCAACGCTTCTCGCGTCGTTGGTAAAAATTAAGGACCGTGGTCACCGCTCGCGGGACGGAGGGGGGGGGCGACGTGCAAAACGTTGATTCATAACGCAGCAATTCAGTCGATTGGGCGATATTTTGCGACAAACAGGATTGACTTCATCCGACAAAATTAATTTCTTGTCAGTAAATAAAGTGGGGAGTGCAATGCGACTTTTATTTTTATTGCTTTTAGTTTTTATTTCTGGGTGTCAGTCGGTTTCCAATGCAACTCAGTTTGCATTTGCACCAAAGCACTACGATGCTCCTAATCTGATGAAGGGATCGGACGAGGCGGAGACCGAAGACCTTTTGATTGTCGACGGAACCAACGTTTTTCTCAATCTTAAAAATCCTAAGACAGATCGTTTTATGAAAGGGAAAGCATTCGAGAAAAACTCCGAATTTGCAGAGTTTGCCTACGCCTACATACGTGTGGCCAATCAAAAATGTGAACGCCGTGCGGCGGACATGTTGAAAGGGAGCACCGCTCAACAGACGGGATTTAACCTTGTGACAACAGCTAGCGCTGTCGCCGGTTCAGCGCTATCTTCAACGAATGCTGCAAATACAGCTTCTGGCGCCGCTGCGTTTTTCAATTCGATCAGCACCAATGCAGGTGCGTTCCAATCGGCGATCAACGGACAATACTCGGCAAACTTGCTACAGGCCGTGACACTCGAACGAGCTTTGCAATTCGCTGCAATAAGCAAACAGATAAGCGAACTTGAAGCAGATCAGAAGAATGGTGACAGACAGGCAGCGATTTCCGTGCTGCTCTCCGAATACAACCAGACGTGTACAATTGGTCGCGCACAACAAAGCGTCAACAGGACTCTGGCGGCGTCTCAGGCACGCCAAACGCAGGCCAACCCTGTGACAGATCCAGCCCCGCCGGAAGATCAATCGGCAGCTCCAACGGCGCCAGAGGTTGGCACCGAAACCTCGACAGGCGAGACTGGGTAAAGTCATTTCGCAAGGCAATCGAAAATTTAAGGTCTGCCAATAATGCTGCAATCCATGCTTCTGGTGCTCAAGCTACTTGCACCAATCGTTGCAGCCGTTTTTGGCGCCATTGGAACGATTAAGGAATTCAAACACCCTGATGGGAGGATCACGAACTGGGGGAAAGCAGCGCTGAGTGGAATTTTGCTGGGTTCCGCCCTCACGATCGCGATCCAAGTTTTCCAGGAAATGGCTGACCAGAAAACGGAGGCTGACATAATTCTGCGATTGGAACGGGCCGTAACAAAAATTACCACGCTCTCCGCAGATGCAACCATCACAATGCCCGAAATAAGCGAACTTACCGGGCAGATAGAAGCGAAACTTCAGCAGCAACTCGTCCATTTGCAAAATGAAACTGAAGAATATGACGGGAGCATCGTCGTGGCGTCTGAGCGCCCGCCGACCCGTTCGGGCGAAAAGCCGACCATCACCTCCGTCGAAATTCTTCCGGAATCCGATTTGTTCCCTTCCATTGATCGTGATGATGCTCTTGGTTTTATCGCGGATACGCTAATTCTGCGGATTTCAATCTATAGATCGCCGATAGATGAAGATGATTTCTTCGCAGCAAGATGGACGGGTGAAGGTCAGCCAGACTTTCAGGTCGCGTTTGATTCGAGCGAACCATTAGAGCTCACTTATAATCTGCGAAGAGAGGCGCTGGACTTCACCATATATGATGAAACAGACCCTGAATTTTGGGACAGCACTGGCAGGATCG
Organism: Henriciella sp.; assembly: GCA_039970335.1. GTDB lineage: Bacteria > Pseudomonadota > Alphaproteobacteria > Caulobacterales > Hyphomonadaceae > Henriciella. Next base: position 106,357 of record JBDVMC010000024.1, read on the forward strand.
TTTCAGAAGTTGATCTGTCCGGGGCACAGATTTGGTTCTTTCTGGACGCTGCCGCACCGCCGGTTGGTTCGGAAGAGAGCACCGAGTTGCTAATCGCTCGCGGCTTAGATGAAGCCGAACTGCGAGTGGTAGCTATGCGGATAAATGGACTCGACTATTTTTTTATGCGCGATCAACTCGAAGAAGTCCGAACTATCAACAACAAAAAGGCGTGGACCATAATCCTCCCCGACAGCCTCGAAGAGATTTACGACCAACATGTTCAATGATGTCTAGCTGAGAATTGTCAGATACCGACCGCTTCGGGCCGCGTCCATTTACTTCAAGTTCGACGCGCCTCGCAGCAAGACCTCGCCCGATAATGCTACGTGTCGGTTGGCCCTTTGAGGGAACCCTTGCACGCCATAGTCGACGCCGCTTCGCGCGCGGGTGACAGGCTCATATGCAGGCGGTGATTGAGGTGTTACCTTTTTCAGATGACCGCTATCAAAGCTCTGCTTATTTTCCTCTGCTGCCTACCATTATTTGGGCACGCCGTCGCTCAAGAGCTGCGCGTCTTGGAGTTGAATGACTATGTTTCCAGCCGAGATATCTCTCGAACCATTCTGCGTGCGGAGGGCTATTCTGGCCGGGTAGAACGCGGCGAACTCTTGCGGCGCTTTGATGAATTCCTGCCCATTGCGGATGAACCCAGTATGCGGGTCGCGTCTGAGCAGGGACATTCAGTGTTTTTGCTCGAGGTTCAAAATGTCAGCGAAGAGGTCGGGCAGTGGGTGTTTACGACCCGGCGCCATTCGGTCAACCGGTTTGCGATTTATGACATTACGCAGGCTGAAACAGCGGTCTTGGTCGATAGCCAAAACCCGTCCGACAATGCGCAAAACATTCGGCGCTATATTGGATATGGGGCGCTCCTGAAATTTGAGCCAGGAGAACGCAAAACGCTCGCCGTCTATGCCGATATCGAAATCCTCAGGGCGGTTCCGTTCGAGTTTTACGCCGTGGATGACTATCTTGATGAGTATTATTGGCAGGCCACGCGCTTTGCGTTTTTTCTGCCGACCATTTTCATTCTGATATTCGTCAACCTGCTCTTCTTCGCATTTCTAGCGCGGCCGTTTTTCCTCTATTTAGCGGCGTCCGAGTTTTGCTACCTGCTCTTGGTTTTGCACTCAGCGGCATATCTGGATGCCTATGGCTTGGCTGCGTTTCCGATTTTCTCGATCCAAGTCGCCGAGCTCGTCAAATGCGGTTTTATCCTGTTTATGACGCTCTTTGCCATGAGTTTCCTGACCACTCGGTCTGCGCATCCAAGGTTACACCGGGTGCTGCAAGCTCTCTTCCTGATTGGCTCGGGATTGATTGCGTTTTGGCTGCTGGCAGGACTGGTGAGCAAAGAAACACGGGTCGCGGTGAGGGTTTGGACCTGGATCTATTCCGGCGGCGGTTCATTGATCTTTCCAATTGTCGGCATCTTGGCCGTGCGTCGGTTTGGGATCCAATATGTCCCGCTCCTGATCGGGTGGAGCGCGGTTGCTATGGTCGGCTTATACATTGCCGCCTATGTCGTATTACAGCCGCTTCTCGGGCTGCCGCGGATCGTGACCGTGTTGGCGATCATCGGATGGCAGGAAGCGATTTTCGTAACCCTGTCTGCAGTTTGGAAAGCCTGGCAGGATAATCAGGATCAACGCCTCACCGCTGAAGCGCATGCCAGGAGCCTGCAAGACCGCCTCGAAGCGATCTCACGTGCTAATCAACTGCAGGAGGCGAACGCGCTCGCGACATCTACGATTCAGGATCAGAACGCGATGCTGCAAACCTCGGGGCATGATACACGCCAGGTTTTGTTGGCAATCAATACCGCGACCGACGTGTTGGAGCAGGGGTCTAGCGGACAGGACAAAGACTTGATTGGGACGCTGAAGGCGTCGTCGGCCTATTTGGGGGATATATTGTCCACCACGTTGACGGCCAAGCGAACCTATTCGGCGTCGCGAAACGGGCTGGCGCTCAGCGTCTTTTCGGTTGCAGATTTGCTGCGATCCCTGGACCGGATTTATCAACCCGCGTTCAGCCGTCAGGGGTTGAAGTTTCAAACGCAAGTGCCGCAGGACGTTTTTCTAATCAGCGATAGGGCGCTGCTTATCCGGGCGCTTTCCAACTTTATTGCAAACGCGCTCCAGGCCACGACGCATGGAGGCGTCATGCTTGAGGCGTCGGTGGCAGCCGGCGCGCTGAAGCTTTCGCTTTCGGATTCGGGATGCGGGATGACCGCAGAGTTGCTTGAATTTTTGAGCGCGAATGAGGGGCAGGATGTGGCCGCGCCCGAAACCTTGGAACGCGCCGCATCGGGATTTAAAATAGCGAAATCCATTCTCACTCAATTAAGCGGCGCTCTGGATGTTTCGACCCAGCTCGGCACGGGGACAACCATCAGAATTGTTCTCCCGTGCGCTGAAACCGAAAGCACGCCGATCTCCGCATCTGAGTTTGAAGCGTCGACTTCGCTCTCTGTTGTGGATCTAGATGCCTGTGGGCCAGAGGACACCCCGTTGCCGGACGGAACGATAGGGATCAGTTTCGATGATAGCTCGGTCATGCGAGATCGCGCGGCGGGATTGGTGGATGTGCTTGTCTACAAGCCCTTGGTAAAAGAGCTCACCCGCCATCCCGCGATCCAAAGGCTTAAATCAAGCCAATAGAGCGCGCTTTTTCGACAATCTTGCGATTGTGTGGGGCGTCAATTTTTTCGCGTATCTCGCGCAAGTGGAATGAGACTGTTGGCGGTGCGATCCGCAACCGATACCCGATTTCCTTATTCGTCTCGCCCATCGCAAAGAAGTGCAGAATCGCCATTTGGCGTGGCGACAAAACCACATCTGCAATTAGGCGGTCCGCCAAGATATCCTCGATAGACGGGGTACAAAATTTCTGCCCACGCTCGACTTCTTTGATCGCTTTGAGGATCATGGCAGATGGGTCTGATTTGCTGACAACCGCGCGGGCGCCCATTTTGAGGGCTGTGTCACAGGCAATGGCATCCAGGTCTCCGCTTAAGACCACAACAGAGGCATCATGTACGCCCACCAATTCAGTCAAAATGGTCAATCCATGGACATCCGGCAGGCCGAGATCCAGCAGAATAATATCCACCATCTCGGTTTGAAAAAATGGGATGACTTCAGCGCCGGTTTTAACGATCCCAGCAACCTCGAAATCGTTTGCTTTGAGCAAGAGCGACAGCCCCGTCCGGACGATCTCATGATCATCAACGATAAGGACACGGCAGGGTTTTTCGCTATTCAAAGGCTGTCTGGCTCCACGCGGTAATTGCTTCCAGACAGCATTATCGAGTAATCGCCAAAAGCCATAAACCCCTAAAATAGTTTAGTCTTTTAGCGCTCCACATTCTGTGCACTTTAGACGGTGCACCAGGGCTGTCGTGGGGACGCAGTAAGGCGCGGGAGACGGAGATGGCGACGCAGCGCCGTCTCCGTCTCTGCACTTTCTTAGCCAAAGTCCCAGTCCGGGGTGTCGATTCCGATTAGATCTTCTGGCTGATCGGCGCCGATCATGGTTGAAGGTGGACCGCTGACGGGGCCATTTGACGGCGACGAAAGCGGCATATCATCATTTATCGAAGCTTGTTCTGGTGCGAGGGCAGTGAAAGCATCGGCGATGACGGATGAGACGCTTTCATTGGCCTCAAAAATCACGGATGATAAAACATCTTCCTGGCTATTGCCATTGAGATTGATTTTGACATGAAACTCGCCGGCGCCAAAACCTTCAATCAGCTTGAGCGTCGAGCCACCTGAGATGGATCTCACTTCAATGTCGTCTGCTGTCACGCCAAGCTGAGAGAGGTCGATGACATCGCCCGGCGCCCAATCCAGAATTGTATCAATCGCACCGTTGACTGAGGTGCCTTCGGCAAACGTGAACGCGTCGGCGGCGTCTGTACCATTGATGTTTTCCTGGCCTACATTGGCGTTGACGATGTTGTAGTCGCCGGGAGGGTCCAAATCGATGCCGACGAAGTTTGTTTCGGTGAGCGTGGCGGCGGAAAAGTTTTGGATGGTGATGCTATCACCTTCTCCAAAGTCGATAAGCGTGTCTGCGCCAATCTGTTGTGCGAGGTCCAATGCCGCCGCTGCTGAAATGTCCAGTCCAGTGACGTCAATAGTGACCGAAAAGGCATTGAAACTATTTGAAATGGTGTCATTATCATCGCCGCGGCTAAACCCAATTGTGGTGAGCGTGTTACCGAGTTCCAGAGTATCGTCTCCCCTCCCTCCAAAAACTTGCAAAGAGCCGTTTGCTCCAGACTCGCTCGACAGAAAGTCGTCGCCGTCATCCCCGAAAACGATGTTGTCACCCGGCCCGATCAAAATCCTATCGTTTCCATCGCCCCCAAAAACAGTGTTGTTGCCTAACCCTGTAACAACATAATCGTCGCCACCTTTCGCATCGACAAAATCGTCGTCTCCGCTCGCATAGATGTCGTTGTTCTCATCGTTGCCAATCAGTCGGTCGGAGTAACGTGTACCCTGAATGTTTTCGATTCCGGTCAATTGTGTTTGTTCGTCAAATCCGTCATTCACGACTTGGCCGATCACTAAATCGATGTGAACCCCGCCGGGGCGAGCCACGAATGAACCTGAAGCGGAATCATATACCAAGTCTTGAAAGCGTAAGATATCGGTTCCGTCACCGCCATCAACGGAAAACGGCGCGTACGAGACTTGGAAATTGTCATTTCCGCCATTTCCCTCGAATATATCACCGCCGCCAAGCTCGCTTAGAATTGAATTGTCGTTGTTGTCACCAATTACGAGGTCAGCACCCAATCCATAGATTCGCACCGAAGGAATGCCGGTCACGCTATCGGTGCCGCCAAACCCATCACTAACGACAAGGCCTAGAGATAAATCAATATGGATCTGGTTTGTGATGAAGTTCTCCAGCGAGCCTGCAATTAGTACGTCTCGGGTTTCATCATTTCCAATAAGTGTATCGTTCCCGGCATCGACATGAAAAAAGTCTCCGTTGAAATTAGAAGGATTTCCGCCTCCAATTAGGACATCATCCCCATTCCCGCCATATAGGCTGTCACGTCCATCGCCGCCCCTGAGGGTGTCATCGCCATCCTCGCCGTGAATTTGGTCATTGCCGTCCAAACCGATGATTTCATCATTGGCGTTCGTGCCATAAAGAATGTCGTTTTCTTCGGTTCCTATGATCACGTTGAGTTCAGCTGAAGCTGTCACTTCAACGGTAACCGTTGCGGTGCTTTTCAAGCCAGCTTCGTCCGAAATCGTGTAGCTGAAACTATCGCTCCCAGTGAAGTCCTGATTTGGCGTGTACTCAAGAATACCATTGCCCAGATCCGTCACTGTGCCGTTGGCGCCCTGATCGAAATTGTCGACCGAAAGAAGGTCATTTTCTGGGTCGGTATCGTTTGCCAGGACGTCGATGAGGAGTCTTGAGTTCGCTTCAGTCTCGGCGCTGTCATCATTTGCTGTGGGAGCTGTATTAACGGGCGGAGGAGGAGGGGCTGCGTCATAAATGACGGATGCCAGAACTTCTTCCTGGCTATACCCATTCAGATTGATCCTGACGTGAAACTCACCTGCGCCAAAGCCCTCGATCAGTTTAACGACTGTGCCGCCTGAAACGGTGCGCACTTCGAAATCATCAGCCGTCAAACCAAGACCTGACAAATCAATGACGTCGCCAGGGGCCCAATCGGAAACGATATCGATCGCACCGTTTATTGAAGTACCCTCTGCGAAAGTGAACGCGTCTGCTTCGTCTGTGCCGCGCAATGTTTCGCGGCCAACATTTGCGGCGACAATATTGAAGTCTAGTGGTGGCTTAGGGGTTCCGCCAATGAAGTTGGCTTCTGAGAGTTGGGTCGGGTCGAAGCTTATGATCCGGAGGCTGTCGCCGGCGCCAAAACTGATAAGCGTGTCGGATCCAACTTGCTCGGCGAGCGTCAACGCTTGCGTTGCGGTGATGCCGAAATCCGAAACGTCTATTGTCACATAGGAGGCATCAAACGAGAAAAGCGTATCCTCCCCATCGCCGAGCCTAAAACGCAGCGTTGTTGCAGTTTCGCCAAGTACGTATTGATCACTGCCTTCCTCGCCGGCGATCACAACGTCCCCTACGACGGCATCTATGAAAAATAGATCGTCTCCTGCGCCTCCAAGCGCTTCACTGTTTCCGTCTTTAAGAATAATTTGGTCATCTCCGCCCGCCGCATCGATGAAATCATCACCGCCAATGCTGGAGATGAGGTTGTCATTCTCGTCACCGATCAACCGATCATTGAAACTCGTTCCTTGAAACCACTCGATGCTTTGCAGCGAAGTTTGACCGCCGAAACCATCATCCACAATGAGGCCGGCACCGAGGTCGACGTGAACGCCAGAAGGGCGATCGACCTCAAGACCAGTTGCCCGATCGAGAACGATGTTTGAGAACATCAACCGGTCATTACCTTCGCCGCCATCTATCGATTGAACGGCATAGTCTAAGTCGAAAGTATCATTGCCGCCGAGACCAGAATAGATATCCGCGCCGCCATAGTAGCTGATGATAAAATTGTTGGTATCATCGCCGATAATAATGTCATCGCCGACATTATAGAGAAAGATATCTTCCACATTCTCAACACGATCTGTCCCGCCAAATCCGTCTTTGATGATAAGGTTTTGAGATAAATCGATATGAAACTGTGTGCTTGTAACTGATAATCCAACCGGTGCTTCGGCAACGATGCTGTCTAGTAGATCCGCGCTCCCAAAGAGTGAATCATTGCCAGCGTCCAGATATAGATAGTCGCCATATGACCCTTGGCTGTTGCCCCCACCGATGAGCGTATCATCGCCGTTGCCGCCTATCAGTGAATCTCTGCCATCGCCCCCTCGCAAAATGTCATCGCCACCATTCCCATATAGAAAATCGTCGCCATCCAAGCCGAAAATTTCGTCATCTTGGTCAGTACCCGAAAGGGTTTCACCATTATCCGTCCCTGTGATCACGTTGAGCGCGCGCGGCTCCGCGACCTCGACTGTTACCGTGGCCGTGCTCTCCAGCCCGTCTTCGTCTGAGATTGTATAGGTGAAGCTGTCGCTTCCGAAAAAGTCTGGGTCTGGTGTGTATCTCAACACTCCGTTGCCCAAATCAGTGACCGAACCGTTCTCTCCTTGTGAGAACGCATCAACTGTAAGGATGTCGCCTTCTAAGTCGGTATCGTTGTTGAGAACTGAAATTCCGATCGCTTGGTTCGCCTCGGTTTCAGCGATGTCATCATTGGCAGTTGGGGCCGTATTGGTTGGAATTGTCGGCCCATTCTCGAAAATGATAGACGCTAGAACCTGATCGACAGAATAGCTGTTCAAATCGACCCTCAATTGGAAATCGTCGCTCCCAAACCCCTCGATAAGTTTCAGCGTTGCTCCGCCCGAGATCGTTCGCAATTCCAAATCATCTGCGGTTAGGTTCAGAGCGGATAGATCTATCGTGTCGTCCGGCGTCCAGTCGCGCACGATATCAATCGTGCTCGTCGTCGACGTGCCTGCGGCGAAAACAAAGCTGTCAGCTTCATCGGTACCCGTCAGAATGTCACGCTGGTTCGTCGCGATAATTTGATTAGACGTGCCTGAGCCTTCATCGCCCAGAACGATCCCGAGCGCGCCATTTACAAAATTGCTCAACACCAATGATGCGCTCTCGAAAACGACGACGACTTTTGCAGCGATTGCATCGAACGAGTAGAGAATGTTGTCTTCCGTAACCCAGTTTAAAAGTAGATTACCCTCGGTAGTGGATCCCGTGCTGCTCGCCGGTATGACACTGAAATCGTAGCCGATATCGAATTGCTCGCCGGTATCCAGGTCGAAGAATGAGCCAAAGTCTTCGCTGGCAGCATCGACGATTTCGATCCATGCCGCGGCGCTGCTAATCGATAGAGAATCCGCGCCGCTGCCGAGCGAAGCCATAACATCGCCGCCGAGGACCGTGAGTGTGTCGTTTCCGGACTGAAGCTCTAAGTGCACATCATTATTGTTGATGAAGCCGTCCGAGCTCGATGCGATTGTGATGATGTCGGTTCCAAGGGCGCCGACAATTCGCTCTATATTGAGCAAGGTATCACCGAGCGACCCAAAGTCGCCGAGAAAGCTACCATCGTCTTGTTGGGTCAGCGCGTGGTAGCTTTGATCACTATAGTCAGCCGTATCAAACCCATCACCGCCATCAAGCATGTTGATGGCTTGGTTGCCGATAAGCGTGTCATTTCCACTCCCGCCAATCGCATTCTCGATCAGAGATCGCGTATCGTCATTATGCAGGAGGGCGTTGTAAATATTGCCGGCGGCCGAATTGCCCAAACCCAGGTTTGCAATTTGCGCGGTTGAGAAGACTGAGCTTGCGCCCGGCATAAGGTTGATCGTGAGGTCTGTTTCGTAGGCACTAAGATCATATGTGTCGATGCCGCCGCCATCCCAGATGGTTGCGAAGATCTTGTTGACGCTATCCACTTGATCGATGCCGATCTCACCATTGACCAAAGTGTCGCCATTACCCGGTAGCCAACTGTATACGGTGTCGTCGCTATTGATGGAATAGTTTGCGCCGTACAACTCTTGCAGAGCTGCAATGTCCAGCAGCATAAAGGACTGCCCCAGATTTCCAAATTGGTTGGTGAGCCCAGCGTCCGGGTCACGTCCGAAAAAGGATCGATACGACATTGCGGACATTTCCAGCGCGTCATATTCTTCCGGCAAAGCTGGAAACCCATATTCCGCCTCATGTGGATGTTTCAAACCGAGCGCATGCCCAATTTCGTGAAGGACCGTCCAGCCAGAATAAGCGCCCAATTCAGCATCTCTATAGTTGAAGGTGGTCCCAAACCAGACATCGCCAGCTTGCGCGTAGGTGCCTGGGTAATAGGCCTCAGCTGTATCGGGCGAATCTGACTCGCCAAATCGGAGATGAGCCGCGACATTCGGATCATCTGAAAACTCTACATTGAGATTGGTAAATCCTTCTACCGAAAAGCCAGCACTTGCAGGGCTGCCAAGATCGGCATCTAGCGCAAATTGTGCAACCTCCATTTGCGCAAGGGAGATTGGAGAAAACGACTCGGGCTGATCGGTATATCCATACTCATCGCCCGACACAGGAAATGAGTAATAGAGAGTGGTATCAGCCCAGGCGATGCCTCTCAGCAATCCATCCAGCAAAATATTTTCTGTGAGCACAAAAGATCGTGTCGTATTGCCGGTGCCGCTCATCTATAATTATCCCCGTCTAGGCTTCAGATTATTTTGTAAAGCAAGTCAAAAGCCAAAATCCCAAATACAGTTTCGTTTGCCTGCATTTTTAAGTGTCGAGCAATGCGTTTCTACTGAGAGGGGAAAAATGCGCTTCCTGAGCGTGCAACGCGCGAACGTAGTCTCGTTGCGGTGGTCTTTTCGTGTCCGCGCTCGGCCGCCATTCGCTTCTGAAGGCGCACGCTGTAAGTCTCTCAAGTAATGTGTGCTCGAAAAAGCATCATGTCCCGCTAAAAGACCACACCTATCAAGTGAAATGCCTTGATGCTGCCCGGTTTTAAAATTAACAAAGACCTAAGGGACGTTAAACAGGCACATCTCATGTGGCGTAGATTTCAATATTTGGCTTTGTTTGTGGGCCTACTGTGGCTATCTGCCTGCGCTTCGGGCGAGGTTGCCGCCCCGAACCAATCGCTCACCATTCCAGATTCAACCACATCGATCACAGCCGGGGACCTGAGAATAGGCCCGATGGATATGCTCGAAATTAGTGTGTTCGGGGTTGAGGAGTTGGACGGAACATTTCAAGTCGACTTTACAGGCGCGATTAGGTTGCCGTTGATAGGTGAGGTCCGCGCCGTGGGCTTGAGCTCGAGTGAGCTGGCGATTGAGTTGGAACGTTTGTACGGTGCCAGCTATCTTCAGGACCCAGATGTCAATGTGACGATCGAAGAAAGCGTCGGACGCCAAGTGACGGTGGAAGGCGCAGTGAATAGTCCAGGGTTATTCCCTGTTCGAGGGCGCCTAACCATGCTTCAGGCAGTAGCGCTTGCTGGGGGGACGTCGAACGATTCAAACCCAAAAAATGTTTTCTTGTTCCGAGAAATTGATGGAAAGCGGCAAGCCGCGAGTTTCAATTTGGTTGAAATACGCAGAGGCGAAGCCAATGACCCTGAGATTTTTGGAAACGACATCGTCGTTGTTGATGGTTCCGACCTCCGAGAGAATTACCGAGATCTCATCAGATCTGCGCCGCTATTGGCCTTACTTATTCTATAGGGCCAAAGTCCGAGAAAGATTTCCCAATGACGTATGACAATCGTGGATATCCAGGTGATCGCGGCGACGGCCTCGGCGGCGTCGTACCGTTTCGAGATCCGGACCAGGGCAATATGCTCTATCCGCGCGAGATGGGATATGATGAGGGCCCACAAGACGGCTTTGATTTTTGGGGCGCGGTCAGAATTTTGCTGCAGCGCAAATGGATGATCTTGGCCATCACTTTGATCGGCCTAGCGGCGGCGTTCGCACTCACGCTCCGTGTCGAGCCGCTTTTCAAAGCGACTTCAACGATTGAGATCCAGCGTGAAGAAGTCCAAATCATGGAAGGTTCAGGGGTTGAGCCGGCGATCGTCGCAGACGCTGAATATATGGCGACGCAATATGAGCTCCTCCAAAGCCGGTCATTGGCAGAACGTGTTGCGGAAGAGTTGAACCTTCCAAACGATGAGCGTTATGCGGACTTGGACGCGCCGCGCGATGCGAGGGTGCTTGAGGCAGCGAGTAAGATCGTGGAAAATTTGCGCGTTTCGCCAGAGGGGCGCTCTCGTGTTGTGAACGTCCAATTCATTAGCCCTTATCCGACTGAAGCAGCGCGTATTTCAAACGCGTTGGTAGAGTCGTTCATTCAATCCAATCTGGAGCGCAAGTACAATACGACCGCTTATGCCCGAGAGTTTTTGGAAGAACGCCTTGCGACCGCAAAACGCGCGCTAGAAGACTCCGAACGCCAGGCTGTGCAATATGCTGAGGCTCAGGGAATTTTGGATATTGCGACCGGCGGTGATAGCGCTGCCTCACTTGATGCCAATTCGATTATTGCGCTGAACAATGAGCTCTCTGAAGCGGAAAGCGCGCGGATAGAAGCCGAACAAGTTTACAGGGCGACGCTAGAGCGGCCGAATTCGAGGGATTTGGTCGAAAGCACCGTGCTCACCAATATGCGCGAACGCCGAGCCGCGTTGACGGCGGACTATCAGGAAATGTTGGGTAAGTTTAAGCCTGACTATCCGGATATGATAAAGCTTCAAACGCGTATCGATGCCGTAAACTCCGAGATGGAAACCGAAACGGCAGCCTTGATTTCCGCTTTGGTCAGTACGCTTCGCGCCGATTTCGATGCAGCAGTGGCCAGAGAAGCTTCATTGCGCACACGAGTCGCTGAGCTGCGGGGCGGGCTGCAAGAAGATCGCAATCGCCGTATTCAATATCGTATTCTGCAGCGTGAGGTAGATACCAGCCGATCACAATATGAAGCCTTGCTCCAACGGTCGAAAGAAATCTCAATATCTTCCGGGATTGGGTCCAGCAAAGTCTCTGTCGTAGATGAGGCTCTGGTGCCTGGGCGTCCATTTGAACCCAACCTGCGACGGACTTTGCTGCAAGCTTTCGTCCTAAGTTTTGCGCTTGGTGTCGGTTTGGCCTTCGCGCTGAATTATATCGACGATACGATCAAGACGCCTGAAGATATACGCGCCAAACTAGGTCTCCCTGCAATCGGGGTCGTGCCCAAACTTCCAGGCAAAAAAGACGTCATCGTCGATGAGCTGGCCGATCCAAAATCGCAAATTTCCGAAGCCTTTTCGTCGGCGCGAACGGCGCTTGAGTTTGCCACGGTCGAGGGGGCGCCGCGGTCTCTTTTGGTCACTAGTACCCGGCCTGGCGAAGGTAAAACCTCTACGACTATCTCGCTGGCAACCACTTTTGCGAAGGGCGGTAAACGCGTTCTGATTATCGATGCAGATATGCGAAAACCTTCTTTCGTTATTGATACGAAGAAATCGATCGGGCTGTCAGGACTTTTGACGGGTCATGAGGCGTTGCATGACCATGTTGTGGCGTCCAAAACCCCCGGGCTTTCTATATTGCCGAGCGGGGTTGTGCCACCAAACCCGGCGGAGATCTTGTCTGGCCCGCGCCTCCGAGAGATCATTGAGGCAGCGGAGCAGATGTTCGATATTGTCATCGTCGATTCGCCGCCCGTTCTCAGCTTCACAGATAGCCCGCGCTTAGGGTCAATCGTCGAAGGCGCACTCGTTGTGGTTCAAGCGGGTTCGATCCGTACGCCTGCGGTGCAGCGTACGATTGCCCGAATGCTCGAGGCCAGAACCAATATGCTAGGCGCTGTTCTGACCAAGTTTGACGCGAAGAATGCCGGGTACGAATATTCTTACTACTATTCCTCCTATGGTCGCCAAGCCTATGCTTATGTCGAAAATGGCAAGTCTGATCGGTCGCGTCGGAAGGTTCTGATTGAGGCTGCGCAGGATGGCTCAGATGACGAGTCCGAACGTTGGGCCTAGTCAATTGGGCGATTAAGGCGGCGGTCGCGGCCTTATTGCTTGGAGCGGCGCTGTACACCTATAGTCTCGGCGAACAACGTGCGGCGACGGAGCTGGGAAGTCCTAAGCCTGGGGGGCTGTTTAGTCCGCTGAGCGCAGATCTTCTCCGCCAGGACCTTATTGCAGCCGTGCAGAGTGATGCTGCCAGTGACCAGCAAGCGCTAATCACCCAGTATACAGCGCGCGCGCCTTTGAGTGAAATTCCTTATGAGGTTGGTTTAGCGCGGGCACTGTCCAACGCCGACGCAGATGCCGCGGCCAAGTTTGCGCGCCAAGCGATGCAAAGACAGCCGCGCAGTCTTGCTGCGAGGTTGCATGGTCTGAGCACCGCCGCCCAAACAGGGCGCTTCGATCAGGTGATCACAGACTATGAGCGGATCGTTGATCTAAGAGCAATTGATCGTAACATTCTGGCTGACGCTTTGATTGGCGTTTTCCGCGGTAGCGGCGATTGGTCAGCGCTTGTTTCCTATTTGAAGTCTATGCCCATCTCTGGGAAATCGCTGCTTTCTCGGTTGATGAATGAAGAGATTAGCGCTGCCGACCTGGAGGGTTTGATTGCGCTTTATCCGGATTATCAGGCGCGTTACTTGGAGCGACAACTTCGCGATGGCGCTTATGATGAGGCGTATGAGGCGTGGCAGACCTTTGCCAACCCGCCGATCGCCGAACTTCAGCAGCACCCGTTTAATGCCGCTTTCGAAGATCGGCCCGAGCCGTCGCCCTTCAATTGGTCGATTAGCCAGGACCGGGCGGAGCTTCAATCTCGCGGCGGTCTGTATGTAACTTATCTTGGAACGGGGAGGCCTCTCATCGCGCGACAAGTCATAGCCGCCGCGCCGGGTGATTATGCGCTTACGACAGAGGTGCAGGGCCGAATGCCAGAGAATGGCGGCGCGCTAGAGTGGAACCTGACATGCATTGAAATCAATCAACGGATTTCGAATTCAATCCTCCAGCTAAAAACAATCAATGAGGCCGAAATTTTCGAAGAGACGCTCACTATCCCGCAGGAGGCCTGCGCGTTTCAACGGCTCGACTTGTGGGGGCGGTCCGGAGATTTTCCAAAAACCTCGCGGACTGAAATTATGTCCGTCCGCCTGAACAAGTTTAGCGAGTAGGGCGGCCATGCAAAAACGCCTATTTCGCTACACCCGCAAGCATGGTCTTACGGTGCTTCTATTCGTCTATATCGCGATGTGCGTCGGCTTCGGCGGTGCAGGACGCGAGGGCCTCTATTGGCATGGTGTCTTGCAGGCGCTTGCTGCGATTGGATTGGCCGGTCTCGTTTTGTCTTGGCCAGCACATGTGAAACTTGGTGACAGTAAAACGCCCATCGCATTGTTGTTTGGTGTCGCCGCGATTGGGCTTCTTCAGATCGTACCTTTGCCGAGCGGCGTGTGGCAGGCTCTGCCCGCGCGTGAGCTCTTGAAGGAAGGCTATGAGAGCCTCGGCCAGGATCTGCCATGGCTGCCCATCAGTCTTGATATAGAGGAAACGTTGAGCACGCTCGGCTATATCCTGACCCCGCTCTTTGTATTGGCCTTATCCGTTCGGATTGGAATGCGGAGGTTGCGCTCAACTTTGCCGTGGTTCCTCGCGATCTTAGGAACCACAACCGTGGTCTATGGCTTGTTTCAAGTCTTCGATGGCCGAGACAGCGTACTCTATCTTTACGACTTCACGACGGCCGGGCTTCCGGTCGGCTTTTTCTCGAATGTGAACCATCAAGCAAGCCTATTATTGATGATCTTGCCGTTTGCCTTTTTCCTGCTCTCCGAGTTGGGCCAAGATTGGAGCGGCGGCGACGGAAACGTCGCTTTGGCGATTGTGATTGTTGCGCTGGTCTTCATGCTGCTTGTGGGCGTGTTCGGGGCCGGATCAGTCGGCGGCTACGCCATCCTGGCACCGATTGGGGCGCTGGCCTTTCTTGCATCGCGCAAGTCGAACAAGAAAGGTATGGGGCGATCGACGCAAGTTGGCTTACTGGCCGCGTTTGGCTTGGGCGCTTTGCTCGTGGCCTCAAGCCCAGTTCTTGAAGGCATTGGCGTGACCTCTTTCTCGGATGGAGAAGGATCGCGTTACAGCATTTGGAATATCACCATGGACGCCATCCGCGATCATTGGTTTCTCGGCTCTGGCCTGGGCACATATGAAAGCGTCATTCCGCTCTATGAGGACCCCAACACAGTTACCGCTACCTTTGTCGCCAAGGCGCATAATGACTATCTGCAAGTGGTGATGGAGGGAGGATTGCTTGGGTTGGGCCTCCTCGTTTTTGCGCTGATTTGGTTCGGACAAACATTCTTCAAAGTTTGGGGTAAAAGCCGCGGCGGGACGACAGCGTCTATTCGAAAATTCGCTTTTGTGGCGCTCCTCGCGATCATGCTTCACAGCATCGTGGATTATCCAGCACGAACCCCGGCAATTGCGGCTTTGGTCGCGGTCTGTTTAGCGCTCATCACTATTCCTGAGAGCCGCGGAAGTGGTTCCAGCGCGAAACAAAAGGCTGGCGGAGACAACGAAAAGCGCGTCGTGCTCTAACTGTTTGCGGCCACGTTCCGGAGCAGATCATCCCACCTCTTGAACGCGAGCTGCATGGACGCTCTCTCATCAATGAAGCGGCGGGCATTCTGTCCGAGCTGATTCAGTCTTGCCGGATCACTTGCGAGATCCGAGATGATTTTGCGGACACGAGTGTGATCGCCTGGAGCAACGCAAATCCCAAAGTCATAGGCTTTGATGAACCTGCCGATTTCGCCGTCTTCATCGCCGACCATCAATAAAGGTCGACCGGCTGCCGCAATGCCATAAGCTTTGCTTGGGACGATATAGCCTTCGAGCTTGGGATTTAGAGATGCCCAATGCAAATTGGGCAAGCGTAAGCTTTCGGGCAGACGCGCGCGAGGTTGGTACGGACGCAGCAGGACATTTTCGAGGTTCCGCGTCGCAATCTCTTGGTTTAGGCGTTCGCGCAGAAAGCCGCCGCCTACAAACAGGAATTTGATTTGAGGCGTCTCTTTCAAAGCTGTGGCGGCATCGAGCATCGTATCCAAATCGTGGGCACGGCCGAGATTGCCTGAGTACCCAATGACGAAGTCACCGGGCGCCAGCCCCCATTCCTCTCGGAGCGCGGGGGAATGGTCTGGAGTGTGAATGATTGCTCGGTCGTCGACGAAGTTCTCTATGATTGTCGTACGATCGCTTTCAACGCCCATCTCAATGATACGTTCCTTCATGCGTTCGCCGATCGCGACGTTTGCTGCTGCGTGACGCAGAGAGCGGTTTCGAAGGCTTCTCAAAGCGCGTGCAAGGACATTGTCCGAAGAGGTCACGCCGAGCTCCGTTGCGACTTCGGGGAAGACGTCCTGTAACCAATTGATGAGGTGAGCGCCTTTTAGGCGAGCAATGAACCCCAGCGGGATCGAAAGCATTGGGGGATCCGTCTTCGCGACCAGCACATCATTCTTTTTTAGCCGGAACAGCAATGAAAGTGAGATGGACAAATAGAAGGTGAGGTAGTCGAAAGCCCGTCCGATCGTGGAGCCGCGCCCGAACCTTGTTGTCCAAATTCTATGGATATTCACGCCCTTTAGACGTTCGCTTGGGCGATAGGTCTGATTGCCATCATAGCTCATACGAGAGGTTAGAATGGTAACCGCGTGATCGGTCTTCGCGAGGGCTTCTGCGACATCCGTCAAGATCTGTGAGGTCGCGCTCAAATCCGGCGCATAGAACCGGTTCACGAAGATCACCTTCCGGTCTGGTTTAGGGGCAGGGGGCGCGATCGTCATTTTCTGTCAGCGCGTAGTTTCGTCGATCGCAGCCAAGGCGCGTAATATGCGGCAGCCGCCGGAACGATCCCCAACCAACTCGATGCTAGGTCTGACATGTGCGCCGAACGACCGCCGAAGATCTGCATGACTTCGGCCATACCTGAAAGAGCCACGAGCGCCAGAAAGATCATCCAGGCGCGAATATTTGGCAGGGCAAGCAGCGCAAATACGGAAAATACAAACGCTGCAATCGCGTGGGTGATTTTATCGGGATGTCGAGAAACAAGCTCGTTCACACCGAACGCGTCTGAGTTCAAGGTCGCTACGGTTGCGATCCCGGTCAAAACCAAAAGGCTGATGCGAGATAGCCAAATAATTGCAATTCGCATCATGAGTTCTGGCGCTCGCGGTACGCTATTTTGCGCCGTTGCCCGTGAAGATCACGCTGACGGTCTTCACGGCGATGAGAAGATCCAGCCAAAGCGAAAAATGCTTCACATAATACATGTCGTATTCGAGCTTGAGACGAATATCATCGACCTCTGTGACGTGCCCTTGCTTGACTTGCGCCCAACCCGAAATGCCGGGGCGGACAATATGCCGATACCGGTAGAATGGGATTTCTTCTTCATACCATTTCGACAAACGCAGCGTTTCAGGACGAGGGCCAATCCAACTCATATCTCCGCGCAGAATGTTGAAAACCTGCGGTAGCTCGTCGATCCGCGTTTTGCGGATGAAGGCGCCAATCCGAGTGATGCGATTGTCATCAGGCATGGTCTTATCGGATTGTAAGTCTTGATCGCTTTCATTTTGCACGCGCATGGAGCGGAACTTGTAGACCGTGAAGGTTTTGCCGCGAAAGCCCATTCGCTCTTGCTTGAAGACTGACGGCCCCTTCGTCTCGAGACGGATCGCAAGCGCTGTAATCAACATCACAGGCCAGAACACAGCGATCACACACAATGCCGAGAAAATATCCACATATCGCTTCGCCGGGCCGTAAATTGAATCCGGCGATAGGTGTCCAAGCGTATTCTCGGAGATGTACTCGATTTGGACACGACCTGTAAGCGACTCGGCGAGTTGACGCGCACTCAGGATACGCCGGCCTTTGATCGCTTCTTCGGCGATGGCGCGTTCCCATTTTGGTTCTAGGTTCGGGTCGCGCAAATCAACAACGATTGGGATATGCGGAAAACGCTCTATCTCGGCATGGGATTTGAGAGCTTTCCATTTCACACCGCGATAGGTCTGTAGACGTGAGGTTTGAGACCCTGGCAGGACGCAAAAAACCGGGCGGCGAAAACGCGCCATGACAAATAGGATGCCTGCGAACCAGATGCAGGCAAATGCGAAGCTGACCAAGAATTGGTAGCGACTATAATCAATTCGCATCAAGAAAAAGAACGCGACCACGGCGGCGTACGACGTCATAAAAGCAGGGATCACATTTGTTATCGCGCGCGCGCCCGGCAAAATCGTCATTTTTCTAAAGATCAGATAGCCGAGCAATAGCGCACAAATGGTGCCGATCAGTGAGTGCTCATAGCTGGAGAGGTGATCGCCAAAGCGCTCAAAGTTTCCGCGTACGAAGGCCGGCAACGCGACGGCGAAAATCAACCCACCGAGCATTTGAAAGCGAATACGGCTCATCGCGTCGGCGATGTTTTGACCAAGACTCTTCGGCGCTTCGCTGCGGTCGCTAACGGAAATCGACTGAATATACTCCATATCCGCCCCCTAAGCCGCGATCACAATGGATGATTTGGGCAGGGTCATTTCGACCTTGCGGTTTAGCGCTTCCATCAGGACTTTGACGCGGTCGCTGTCAGACATCGCGACAATCTCGCCCATCAATCTGTCAAAAGGACCACCAACGGCCTGAACCCGGTCACCAACCTTCAAGTCCTGTTTGAATTGCGCCAATCCGTTTTCACTTAGATGCAAGACGAAATTCTCAACAAAGTCGCGATGCAGAGCCGTCGGACGATTGTCGAACTTCACAAGACCGATAGACCCTGGGATCCAATTCGCTTTTCGCCATGACTGCGTGCTTAGGTCTAACTCGATGAAGAGATAGCCTGGAAACAGAGGTGCAAGCACCGTTTTAGTTTGCCGCGCGTGCCGAACGATTTTGCGATACCGCGGACAAGCCGCCTTGTGTCCGCTAGAGGCGAGTTGTCGTTCGACATACTCTTCCTTGCGCGGCTGCACCGCCAATGCATACCAATTAAAAGTCACTTTACGTCCCCACGTCCAGTACACCTTGAGGTTTAAACGAACGACGTGAGAGGTAAACGCCAAACCGAGAATTTTCATAAAAATTTCTAATGTGTATTGTATTTGTGCACTGCCCATAAGCAAATAGGACTAAAGTTTGGGCAAGCTCGTCGAGGTGAAGTCATAAGTGCTTGATTTTATTGTATTCGATGTCCGCTTGCGCGGGTGTGTCAGGCAAGGAACGCCGATGTTGTGGGGGTAGAGGTGATGTTTCCAAGGAAAAAGAAAGCTCAAGCCCCTGCCAAAGGGAAGGCGAACAAACGCGCTTATGCCATTGGCGATATCCACGGATGCCTGCAGGAAACCTTGGACCTTCTAGAGCTCATTCAAGCCGACCACGCGCGGCGCCCCGCAAAAGAAACCTACCTTATATTCCTGGGCGACTTGATTGACCGCGGGCCAGATTCGCGCGGCGTTATCGAGCTCCTGCTTGATTTTCCATACACATTTGCCAAGCCACTTTTCGTAATGGGAAATCACGAGGAAATGATGGTTCGTGGCTTGATGGGCGAGCCGGAACTCCTATCGGGTTGGCTCGAACATGGCGGGTTTACCTGCGCTGAAAGCTATGGTGTGCCCCGCAGTCATTTGCAGGGGCAAGATGCCGATGCGATGGAGCACATACTAAGATCTGCGATCCCCAAACGGCATGCCGAGTTTTTGAAGACTTTCTTGGAGAGCGTTCAATTTGGCGACTTTCTCTTTACCCATGCTGGTATTCGACCGGGTGTCCCGATCGACCAGCAGTCAGGTCGCGAAATGCGATGGATTAGAGGGCCTTTCCTGGAATATGAAGGGGATCTCGGCGTGGTCGTGGTCCACGGTCATACGGTGAATGACGATGTCGTGGTAAAGCCCAATCGGATTGGATTGGACACAGGCGCCTATAAAACCGGCCGATTGTCCGCGGTTTGCATCGAGGATGATGAGGTGTCGTTCATTTCGACGACATAAATGCAACAGGATTAGGCAAACACCACGCGTCATGGAAAATTCGCGTGTCAGGTGTATACAAAGCAAATATCAAAAGTTAAATATGCTCGAGTGAACATAGAATGGGGACTCTTATGATTCGAACAGTTTCTAGTATAGCAGTCGCAACATTGGCGGCGTCTGCATTTGCAAGTGCCGCAGCAGACACGCCTGCCGCTACCGTTGCTAATCCAGTTATGGTGAGCGTAGAGCGCAATGGCGAACCTCTCGATATATCTTCGGGGACACCGCTTCAGTCCGGTGACACGATTACGCTTTCTAACAATACAGAAATCGTTGTGAACAATGGCATCGTCACTTTTGGTGACGCGTCTTGCGCGCTAACAAGTGGTGTTGCTTACACGCTCGATCTTGGCGCAGGTGTCGCCGCGAAGCAGGGCGGCGTCGCAGATGTTTGTTCGTCTTTGTTGCAAGGAACACCGATCCAACAAGCGGCCATCGCCGCATCGGGTGAGGCCGTAGCCCAGGCAGGCGGCGCAGCCGCTGGAGCAGGCAATGCCCCGTTGATCATTGGCGGGATCGTTGTAGCGGCTGGCGGTATCGCAGCTGCTGCTGGCGGCGGCGGCGGAGATGATACGCCTGCACCCACCAGCCCGTAGCCTATTTTTCTAGGTCAGCATGAATTGAGTCAGGTGCTTAATCGATTAGCATCTGACTTTTTACTTTGCTCGGGATGCCGCATCCATGGGCAGGTCAAGCTATGTTGCAAAAATTTATTAGAAAACCTGTGTACAGGGGCGCCTTCCCTTATTAACCAGTAAATATCGACATATAGGGGACGCACTATGTCACGATTTATAGCACTTGGCCTCGCGGCCGCTTTACTGGGTACCGTAGCCACAGCGCAAACAGCGCCAGGAACGGTGACTGAATTCACTGGCCAGCTTGGAGATCTCGTTGTTTCGCGCGACGGCGTATCTTACTCGCTCATAACGGGCGGAGATCTCGCATTCGGCGACATCGTTCGAGCGACCAATGCTGGCGAAGCAACGCTCACCTTTAACGGGTGCACGCATACGATACCAGCCGGTCAGGATTTTGAACTGAACGCAGGTTTTTGTGATCAGATGGCAGCACTTGAAGCTGGACCGACGTCACTCGCGGCCGCAGAGGCCGCTGGGCCGGTCACCGAAGCTGCGGGAACCGCCGCGGCGGGGAACGCTCCTTTGATCATTGGCGGCGTCGTTGTTGCAGCGGGTGGTATCGCGGCAGCGGCAGGCGGTGGCGGCGGGGATGATACGCCTGCGCCGACCAGCCCGTAAGCAACCAAAACCAAGTTTATCTGAAAACGCTCCTGTCTCCGGCAGGAGCGTTTTTGTTTGCGCTAAAGCGTCATTCCGCCATCGACAAAGATCGTTTGCCCGCAAACGTATGAAGCCAGCGGTGAGGCCAAAAAGAGGACCCCTCCTGCGATTTCGCTAGGCTGGCCAACCCGGCGCAGCGGTATGCTTCTCAGCGCGCCCTTCAAGCGACCTGGGTCATCCGTCGTGACCTTTGTCAGCTTGGTTTCAACCAGCCCTGGCGCGACGCCGTTTACACGGATCCCGTCGCGAGCATAAGCTTGGCCGAGCGTTTTCGTCAGGCTTATCGCGCCAGCCTTCGATGCGGCATAGGCAGGATTTCCGATATTTGCGCGAATACCTGAGACGGAACTGATGATAATGATCGACCCTTGGGTCTCGCTAAGAGCGGCGCGGAATTTTTCCGAGCAATGGATCAGACTGTCGAGGTTGACCGCCATCACCTTATCCCAGCCGGGGCGTTCGAATTCAGCCTTTTGATAAGCAACAATGCCTTGCGAGAGTACCAGAACATCCAGGCCATCTAAACTGAGCTCGGCCTCTGCGATCGCTTCTGGTGATCCGACATCGACTTGGCGGTAGTTCAGGCCGGTCAAATCAGATCCATCTGAGGCGCTATAATCTTCAGCGCTGGCGCGCGTGCCCCACACCTCGACTTGTGCCCCGCGTGCCCGAAACGAATGGGCGATGCCATTGCCAATTCCACTGGTTCCACCAACCACTAGAACTCGTTTGCCTGTAAAATCAGTGTCGCTCATCGTGTTCCCTCCATTCAACTTTTCTCCATAAGACGTTGCAGCCCCTCCGCTTGGTCAACCAAGTTGGAATTATCGAGGCAGGAGGAAAGAATTAGCGGCGACCGCTGAGAATTCCCTGTTCGAACAGTATGAATTAGCTAAGGTCGAGCTATGGGCAGGCTAATCGCAATATCGAACCGGACAGCTGCGGATCCGGGTGCAAGGGCAGGCGGGCTAGCGGTCGCGGTCTGGGAGTCTTTGAAATCTACGGGCGGTGTATGGTTCGGATGGTCAGGCGATATTGTCGATCAACCGACACGCAGTCTTCGCACACTGAAAGATGACGGGGTCGAGTTCGTCCTCACCGACCTTTCACAGCACGAGCACGATCAGTATTATCTACAATATGCCAATTCCGTCTTGTGGCCGGTTTTTCACTATCGCATCGACTTGGCGTCGTTCGATTCTGATGCGTTCGAGGTTTATGTCTCCGTCAATCAGCGCATTGCCAGCATGGTTGCAGACCGCCTGAAAGAAGGCGACTCGGTTTGGGTGCACGACTATCATTTCCTATTAATGGGCGACTCTCTGCGCCGCGCAGGTTGGGACGGTCCGATCGGATTTTTCTTGCACATCCCATTTCCCCCGCCCGAAGTTTTCCGGGCGCTACCGGAGCATCTCTGGATCGCGCGCGCGATGTGTAATTATTCGGTGATCGGATTTCAGTCAGAACAAGATCGCTCAAACTTCACACGCTACTTAGTGGAAGATTGCAAAGCCAAGGATCTTGGCGATGGCCGATTTGAAGTTTTCGCCACGACTGTAAAAGTTGAGGCTTACCCGATTGGGATTGACGCAAAAGGTTTCGAAGCCGCTGCGAAGACAAAAAAGGCGGATGAAGCAGCCGAGCGGATCGGTCGGTTTTTAGGCGGACGATCCCTCGTTATTGGGGTCGACCGAATGGATTATTCCAAAGGCTTGCCCGAGCGCTTTGAGGCCGTCGGTCGTTTGTTCGATGACTATCCCGAGACCCATGGCTCTGTATCGGTCACACAAATCGCGCCGCCTTCACGCAGCAAAGTTGAAGAATATAAAGAGCTACGCCAGACTTTGGATGGCTTGGCCGGCCGAATAAATGGTGATTATGGCGACTTGGATTGGATCCCGCTGCGCTATCTCGCCCGCTCTTACCAGAGAGAGGAGCTTGCCGGCCTTTTCCGTATCGCGCGGGTCGGGCTCGTCACACCGCTTAGAGATGGCATGAACCTGGTCTGCAAAGAATTCATCATGGCCCAGACCGAAGAAGATCCAGGCGTGCTGATCTTGTCCGAATTTGCAGGGGCGGCAGAACAGTTGAAAGCGGCGCTTTTGGTCAACCCGCATGATACCCGCAAGCTCGCCGAAGTGATCCATCACGGTTTGACCATGCCGCTCGAAGAACGAAAGGAGCGCTGGCAAGCGCTCCGCAAAATCGTCATGGAGCAAGACATTGCCTGGTGGCGCCAGAATTTCCTGAAAGATCTGGATGCGCTCCAGGCCAGTTCATCGTAGACGGAATTTATGACTGCTACGATTGTTTCTCCGTTTGACGCGGTGCCATTCATGGCGCGCAAGCATGCGCTCTTTCTAGACTTTGACGGCACGCTTGCGCCGCTCCAAGATGATCCGGATGCGGTTGCGTTGCCGCGCGATGGCGCCGCAACACTGCTATCCTTACATCATGCTTTGAGTGGGGCGCTCGTACTGATCAGTGGGCGCGATATCAGAGATTTGTCGCAGCGCACGCCCGTCGACCTTTGGCGGGCAGGAGGTCATGGTTTGGAGATTTGCAAACCGGGCGAGCAACCGTCAGCGACACGCGAAACTGTTCCAACCGGGGTCATGGCATCAGTTGAAGCAATCACTGGACCGCTTGAAGGTGTTCGGATCGAAGACAAAGGCCCGGTGCTTGCCGTGCATTTCCGCCAGAACCCGTCTGCAGAACAGGAATTGCTGAGCGCCCTCACAGTCGTGGCGAATGAAACGGACGGTTATAAAGCTCAACACGGCAAAATGGTAATCGAGCTGAAACCTCTTCGCGCCAATAAGGGGGCAGCGCTCGCTGCGATGATGCAGGACCCGCCATTTGCTGGGCGGATTCCGATCATGGTGGGCGATGATACGACCGACGAGGACGCCATGCGTGCGGCGACTGATGCAGGCGGTTACGGAATCAAAGTTGGCGCTGGGGAGACCTGCGCAGAGTATAGGCTAGCCGACACGAAGGCGGTCTGGGAGTGGTTGAGGAGAGTGGTCAATGAGCACGCTTGAGCTTGGAATAATTGGCAACGGAACGGTGGCGGCCCTCATCGATCCAAACGCGTCTATTCAATGGATGTGTTTGCCGCGTCTTGATGGCGAACCGGTCTTCAATGCTTTGCTCGGCGGTGGCGGCGCGTTTTCTGTCGCGCTGTCTGATCAGGTCAGTGCAGAGCAGACTTATATCCGCAATACCGCAATCGTAGAAACCGTGCTCACGGACGCAGACGGATCGGCCATCAAGATCACAGATTTTGCCCCGCGCTTCGTGGATCGTGGCCGCGTGTTTCGGCCAAGCTCGCTGGTGCGCCGGATTACGCCGCTTAAGGGCATGCCGCGGATCACCGTCTATTTACGCGCTGAGACAGGCCATGGCGAACGACCGATCATCCGCCGCCGCGGCGTATCCCACATTCGCTTCCCGAATGAAGAAGTCGATTTTCGGGTCACCACAGATGCGCCGATCTCTTACATCATGGATGAGCGCGAGTTTGTGCTGGATCGCGAGGTCAGTTTCATCCTCGGCCCAGACGAGTCGCTCTCAGATACACCAGACTCAATGGCCGCAGATTGGTACCAGCGAACCCTGCACAATTGGCAACAATGGTCGCGCCGGCTGGCGACGCCGCCAGAATGGCAAGAAGCTGTCATCCGTGCCGCGATTACCTTGAAAATGTGCGTCTACGAGGAGACGGGCGGGATCGTTGCAGCGTTGACGACTTCAATCCCCGAGCACGAAGGGTCCGAGCGCAATTGGGATTATCGGTATTGTTGGCTGCGAGATGCCTATTTCTCCGTCACGGCGCTCAACCGTCTTTCGGCGGTGGGCACACTCGAGCAGTATCTCGGATATCTGCGCAACACGGTCGCTTTGACCAAGGGCGGACATATTCAGCCCGTCTACGGCGTCGCGCTCGAAGATGATCTCACTGAAGAGATCGCAACCCGTTTGCCGGGCTATCGCGGTATGGGTCCAGTCCGCATCGGCAACCAGGCGGCTGAACACATTCAACACGATGTCTATGGCCATGTCATTCTGGGCGCGGCTCAAGCCTTCTTTGATGATCGTTTGCTGGCGAAAGCTGGAGAGCTTGAGTTTGAACATTTCGAACAAGTCGGCGAGCGCGCCTATCAGGTCTACAATACACCGGATGCGGGGATCTGGGAGTTTCGCGGCATTGCCCATGTTCACACGTCCTCCGCGATTATGTGCTGGGCGGCGTGTGACCGCCTCGCCAAAATCGCTGAGAATTTAGGACGTGCAGAGCGAGCTGAGCATTGGCACAGCCGCGCAGATGAGATCCGCGAAACTATTCTCGAACAGAGCTGGAACCCAACCCGGAACGCGTTCACCGCGGCGTTTGGCGGCGAAGACTTGGATGCTTCGGTTTTGTTGATGGCGGAGATTGGCTTCATCGATCCAATGGACCCGCGCTATGTCGCGACGGTTGAGCGGATTGACGAGGAGCTGCGCGTCGGTAGCCACGTCTATCGCTATCGAATGGAAGACGATTTCGGCAAACCCAAAACCGCTTTTACCGCCTGCACCTTCTGGCATATCGATGCGTTGGCGCGGGTCGGCCGAAAAGACGAAGCCCGTGAGATGTTTGAGACCGTTTTGGCCACGCGCACAAAACTCGGATTGCTCTCAGAAGACGTTGATACAGATACCAGCGAACTCTGGGGGAATTTCCCTCAGACCTATTCCATGGTGGGCATCATCAATGCGGCTGCGCGCTTGAGTCAGCATTGGGAAGAGACTGTCTAAGCGCTGACGTGAGGCCGGTCGGCGAGAGCAAAGAGTGCGTCTATATCTAGCGCGTTTTCTACTTCTTCTGCGAGTTCGTTCAACGCGTCTTCTACCGTCGCTTCGTAGCTCAGCTTGCCCGCGAAATCGTCTTTGATGCTGCGCAGCCAGGACTGTCGAAAAGCGTCATCCGTAAAGACCCCATGTAAATAAGTGCCTTGGATCAGTCCGTTTTCTGAGCGCGCGCCATCTGGCTTCCCAGCAATGGTGAAGAAGGGGCGCTTGGTGTCGGGGCCGAATGACTGGCCGATGTGAATTTCGTAAGCCGACATAACATTCTTCGTGACCGTGGAGACAGCGTCCACTGTGGCGACACGTTTCGCACCCGTCATTGCCGTTTCAATATCGAGCAAGCCTAGACCTTTCGCTGTTCCGGTTGCGCCATCATAGCCGTGCGGATCAAAGACGGTATGGCCGAGCATCTGATAGCCGCCACATATGCCCAAAACACGCCTGCCGGCTCTCGCATGAGCAAGGATATCCTGATCCCATTTTTGCGCTTTCATAAAGGCGAGGTCGCCGAGCGTTGATTTGGTTCCAAAGAGAATGATCAAATCCGCGTCGAGCGGTATGGGTTGGCCAGGTGGTATCCAATGGAAGTCGACGTCGGGTTCCAGGCGTAATGGATCGGCGTCGTCAAAGTTAGCGATCCGCGAAAACATTGGCGCGGCAATTTTTATCGCGCCGCCTCGAGCAGATTTTGGTTGTTGAAGCGACACGGCGTCTTCTGCCGGAAGACGCGCCGTTGACCGCAGCCAGGGGATAACACCAAAGCATGGCCACTCGGTTCGATCTTCAATGAAGCGAACCCCATCATCAAACAAACGCTGATCGCCTCTAAACTTATTGACGACGAAGCCTTTGATCATGCTGGCATCCTCGGAAGACAACACGTTCTGGGTTCCAACGATGCTCGCAATCACGCCGCCTTTATCGATATCGCCAATCAAGCAAACAGGGATGTTAGCTTTGCGGGCGAAGCCCATATTGGCGATATCGCGTTCTCGCAAATTAACTTCGGCGGGACTGCCGGCACCTTCGACGATGATCATATCGTGCTTAGCGGCGAGGCGATCGTAACTCTCCATAACGGCGCCCAATAAGGCACCGCGTTTGGTCATATAATCCGAAGCTTCCATGGCGCTCAGCACGCGGCCCTGGACGATCACTTGCGATGTGAGATCGCTTTGCGGTTTGAGCAATACCGGATTCATATCCGTGTGTGGTTTTAGCCCAGCGGCGCGCGCCTGAAGCGCCTGTGCGCGACCAATCTCGCCGCCGCCGGGACACGCCGCGGCATTGTTCGACATGTTCTGAGGTTTAAACGGCGCGACATTCAAACCCTGCCTTTTTGCGATCCGGCATAGGGCTGCAGTCAGGACCGATTTTCCGACATCAGAGCCGGTGCCCTGTAACATCAATGCTTTGGCTGTCATAATGCGCCATCCATAAGAACGCGCAGGCCCTCGACCTTCGCAGCGACCCCATAAGTTTCCGCCAAACGCTCGGGCGTGAGTGTTTCTTCGACCGACCCGTCGGCCACAATTCGCCCATCCTTCATCCAAATCAGGCGCGAGGCATAACGCGCAGCAAGCTCGATATCGTGTAGGACGAGCAGCGCACCGCCGCCCTGTTCGACATAGGATTTAATCAAGTCGAGAATTCGAAACTGATGACGCGGATCGAGCGCCGCTGTTGGTTCATCAGCGATCAGGAGCGGGGCTTGGGCTGCGAAGGCGCGAGCGCAATGAACGCGTGCCAGTTCTCCGCCAGAGAGTGTATCGGTTCCGCGTTCGGCCAGCTCATCGAGATCACAGGCAGCAATCGCACCACTTACGGCCGCGGCATCGACGGGACTGAGCTTACCAAACGAGGCGCCGTGGCTGAACCGCCCGAGCGTGATCACGTCGCGCACACGGTTTGGCCAGGCAAGCGGTCTGATCTGTGGAAGGTAGGCAATTTTTTGTGCGCGCTCTGATGCAGAGAGCGAGGCAATCGGTACACTGCCGAGCAGGCTCTCTCCCGCAGCAGCGTTATGTAATCCAAGCGCGCCGCGAAGAAGTGTCGTTTTACCGGCGCCGTTCGGGCCAAGCAAAACAACCAGCTCTCCCGGTTGAAGATTAAAGCTCGCAGTTTCAACTAAGACAGTCTCCTTAGCTTTAACGGTCAGATTGGATACGCGTAAGTCGGTGTTGTGATTAGTCATGGGCACCACGTCTCTGAACGGCGATCCAAATGAAAGCAGGCGCCCCGATTAATGCGGCGACGACGCCAAGTTTCAACTCTGATGACCCGGGTAATAGGCGAACCAAAATATCGGCAAGCATCAGAATCAATCCAGCTAAGAGTGCCGATGGCACCAATGAGCGAGCCGGGTCATGGTGCACAAAAGGGCGAACCACGTGCGGCGCGACAATGCCGACAAATCCGATTGCGCCGGCGAGCGCGACGGATGCACCTGTTGCCAAACCCGCACCTAGGACGGTCAAGATCCGTTGATTTCGCAGATTGAGCCCCACCCCGCTTGCCGCTTCCTCGCCAAGCGTTAGCGCTGATAACCCACGCCGAGTGATCAAAAGTATTGCCATGCCTGCGAGCATAAAGGGCGCTGCAAATCCGATTTCGGTAAAACTTCGGTTGGCGACCGAACCCAACATCCAACTGATCATTTCGGTCAATGAGAATGGGTTTGGCGCCAGGTTCATCATCAGGCTCATCAAGGCCCCTGCAAAGCTGGATAGGCCAACTCCGATGAGGATCAGCGTCACGAACGATTGTGTGCGGATGGCAGCCAAGGTCAAAAGCGCGGTTGCGACGAGTGATCCTAGAATGGCGGCGATTGGAAGCGCCCATGGTGTCGTCACCGCCAATCCGGAGAAGATCGAGAACGTGGCAACGAGCGACGAGGTTGCAGAAACCCCAAGAACACCAGGTTCTGCTAAGGGGTTGCGTAGCAAGCCTTGTAGAGCTGCGCCGCTAATACCGAGCGCAGCGCCAACCAGAAACGCTGCGAGGGCGCGGGGCAAGCGAATCGACCAGACGACCAATCTGTCTGAGGGATCTGCGCCGCCGAACAGAGCGGCGAGTACCCGCTCTGCTGGCAGAGGCGTTGATCCCAACAAGCAGGCTAGAAAAAGCGCAACGAGGCAGGCCGCAATGAGGGCAGGGGTAAGCAACCGCTCGATCATTTTGGCGCAATGACCTTCACCACATATATAAACATGATCGACCTCTACCTGGCGCCGCGCCGCCCGCTTAATGGCGCACCAATTTACAACAGCATGACCCTACAGATGAATCTGTTTCGGGCGGCCAGGCCTTTTTCATGCCGTTTCAAAGGAGAGGCTGAAGAACCTTCCCGACCTACGAAGCTTTTCCCGGCTCCCGGACGAACGACGCAATGGCAGGTCTCCTGGCTCACCGATCAAAACTACAAGCCGCCTTCCCAAGATTTCTCTCAGTGGCATTTCGGCCTGTAGCTCCCGGCTGACAGTTGCGGGTACAGCACTGGATTTACACCAGCTTCCCTCTTAGCCGCGAAGTAAAGCGGCACCATCGATAAGTTCAATTGCAATAATCGGCGCGTGTTGTCAAATCCTGACGCTGTGGTGGTTATTGAGATCAGAAGTCTATCCCACGTTGTGCTTTGATGCCCGATTGAAACGGATGTTTGACCTCACGCATCTCGCTAACCAGATCGGCATAGTCGCAGAGTTCTTGCTTCGCATCCCGTCCAGTTAAGACCACGCTGGTACGCTTGGAGCGCGCTTTTAAGCCCTCGATAACGGCTTCGACTGTGAGATAATCATAGCGCAGGGCAATATTGATTTCGTCGAGGACGATCACGTCATAATCGCCGCTGGCCATCATCTGCTTCGCCTTCTCGTAAGCGGCTTCAGCGGCTGCGATATCGCGATCGAGATCCTGCGTGTTCCAGGTGAAACCTTCCCCCATCGTATGCCAATCGACAGTGCCGAGTTTTTGGAAGAATTGCCGTTCTCCTGAAACCCACTTGCCTTTGATGAATTGAACAACGCCGACCGTCTTTCCCCAACCAAGCGCCCGCGTTAGGACACCGAAGGCGGATGAGGATTTGCCTTTTCCATTCCCAGTGTAGACGAGGATCAGTCCGCGGTCGGGATCGCCCGATTCCTCAATCTTGCGGTTTTGCTCCGCTTGAAGCTTTTGCATTTTGGCTTTGTGGCTGTCGGCATCGGTCATTGCGATCTGGCCCTTTTGGCATTGATCCCCAGCACGGGCATACAGACCTCAACCAAGAATGGCGACCGTTGTTTCCGACTGGAAGCCATTAAAGTTTGTTGCCATAGCCTGTCCGTAAGCGCCGAGATGGCAAATTTCGATCCAGTCTCCCTCGCGTGTGTCGCTCGGCAATTCAAACGGACCGGCCATCGTGTCGAGGCTATCGCAGGTTGGGCCGAAAAAACGAAAACCCATTTGCGCGCCGCTCACAGGGGCTTCGCGGTGAAGTTTTACTGGATATTTCCAGGCGCATTGCGCTGCATCGAAGAGTGACCCGTACGATCCCTCATTCAGATAAAGGTCCTGGCCTTTGCGCAACTCGACGCGCGCGAGGGTTGAGCCGCCTTCACCGCAAAGTGCACGGCCGGGCTCGCCTAGGATTTCCAGATCGCCAAACCCGAAAACGTCGATACCTTTTTGGATGCGCGCAAAATAATCCTGCATGGGCGGTGGGGTTTGGCCTGGATATGCGACCGGAAAGCCGCCGCCGCAATCCAGGCTATCGATAGAGATGTCAGCACGGCCGAGCAGCCCGTGAACATAAGAGAGCGATTGGATATAGTCGGCAGGGTCCATGCATTGGCTGCCAACATGGAAGCAAACGCCGAGCTTGGCAGCGATCGGGCGCGCCGCGCGTAGAAGTTCAGTCGCTTCCTCAAAGGCTGCGCCATACTTGCCATCGAGCGGCATGTTCGCAGAGCCACCGCGCGGGAGTGCAAGTCGCAGATGAAGATGCAGGTCATCGGCATCATTTGTTTCAACCAGAATTTTGCCAAGTTCGGCAGCGCAATCGAAAGCGAAATGACGCACACCTTGATCATAGGCATACCGAATTGTCTGGCGCGATTTTACCGGGTGCATCAAGTAAAGCTCGGCGTCGGGGCAAGCTGCTCTGACCAGGTCAATCTCTCGGATTGATGCAACGTCGAACCCGCGAAGCCCGCTCGCCCAAAGGATTTTCAACACAGCAGGATGCGGATTGGCCTTTACCGCGTAAAGAACCTTGCCCGGGAAATTCTCGACAAACAGATCCGCCGCAGCTGCGATACGTTTGGGATACAACACATAGATCGCGTCGTCGCCCTCATAGGCGTCGATCGCAGCTTTGACAGAGTCAAAAGCGGGGAGACCGAACGGGCGGTCAAAGTCTGGGAGCAGGGCGGGTTGCGCGAGGCGCGAGGCTTTGGAATTAAACATTGGCTGAAAGTTCCGAGAACGAGACGATGGACGCCTCAAGTGGTCAGGGACAGATGCATTGGCTCTTGGGCTTACATCCGGCTCAGTCGGAAATTTGCGGGCGATTGGCCCGCGACAGCTCTATATTGGTTCGGCCACAGCCGCCATATAATCGGCGTCCTTAGCGAAGGTTCTGTGCACAGTTGTTGTATCAAACGCAGCATCTAAGCGCTGGATCAAAAGGCTAAGAATGGGAGCGCAGGCGCCCTTCAGGGGATGGATCATCCAAGTATCCTCGCAAAGCAAGATCGGCGGGATGCCGACATTGAAAGTGAAGACAGTTGGGCTCCCCCGTACTGACAGCTTGATGAAGCTCGTCGTGGTTCGCTTACTTGTCAGAGGCGCACATATGTTTTCCACAGCCCCGGGTCAAGACGTTTTTGTGGCCCGGGGCGTTGTGGTTACAGTCTATTTAGACCACCAGCCACGCTTTTTCTTTTTCGGCTTAGCTGTGGTTTCGAGAACAGGTTCAGTTGTGACCGGTTTCGCAGGCGCTTCAGAAACCAGTTCTGGTTCAGGAGCGGGCGCGGGTTCGGAGGCCACTTCAGCGACCGGTTCAGGAGCGGGTTCAGCAGTTTCAGGTTCGTTGACTTTGACGACCTTGATCGGTGCTTCTTCCGCAACTGGTGCATCCTCAGGGGCTGACTCTGCATTTTCAGTGTCAGCGCTTGAGCCTGCTTCGGCTTCTGTCGGTGTTTCGTCGCCGCGACGTTTACGGCGGCGTCTCCGTCGACGCTTCTTGCCTTCTTTTGGTTCGCCATCGCCGCTGTCTTCTGCCGCAGATTTAGGGGCCTCAGACTTTCCGTCCGATGGGGCTTCCGTGGTTCTCGCCGCTTCTGGCATGGCCACAGGTTTGGCTTCTAGGCCGCCTTCTGTTGCCGATGGCAATTCGTCAGGCTCGTCACCCAGCAGGTTTGAGATGGAAAGCGCTAGACCATCTAGGAGCGCGCCGCCATCAGAAGGCGGGGCGCCTGGATCAAGGGCTTCATTGTCCTTGCGACGGCGACGTCCACCGCGTCGACCACGACGGCGGCGTTTACGCTTGCCATTGTCGTCTTCACCTTCTTCATCGGGCGCAGCTTTTGCGGTCGTTTCTGTCTCGTCCTCGTCTTCATCATCTTCTGCAGTTGGGAGCAGATGATCATCTGAATCCCCTTCGAGGAATTCCGCGCGGTTGAACTTTTGGCGCCGGCGTCGGCCAGATGAGGTCTTGTCAGCATCGAGCTCGAAATCGCCAGGGATCATGGTCGCCGATGATTTGATCGCGATTGTATAGCCAACCTCTTCTTCGATCGCCGAGAGCTGATCGCGCTTAGAGTTTAGCAGATAAAGCGCAACATCTGTCGGGGCTGTAACCGACATGCTTTTCAAGCCACCGCCTGCGGCACGTGCTTCAATCGCTCGGAGCAATTGGAGCGCTGCGGAAGGGATTGAGCGGCGACGTCCAGTGCCATCACACGCGTCACACTTTTCAGAGGTTGATTGCAAGACGCCAGCGCGTCGGCGCTGCCGTGAAATTTCCATCAGACCAAACTGAGAGATACGATTATTCTGGACGCGCGCGCGATCGAGCTTCAGCGCCTCTTTCATCTTCTTCTCGACGGCGCGATTGTTCTTGTTCTCGTCCATGTCGATGAAATCAATGACGACGAGGCCGGCCAAGTCGCGCAGTCGCATCTGACGGCAAGCTTCTTCGGCGGCTTCAAGGTTTGTGTGCAACGCAGTCTGTTCGATATTGCGCTCGCGGGTCGATTTCCCGGAGTTCACATCAATCGCGACCAGGGCTTCTGTTTGGTTGATAACGAGATAGCCACCGGATTTCATTTGCACGACGGGCGAGAAGATCGAGTCGAGTTGGTCTTCGACACCCTCTTTGACATAGAGCGGCGCCGCAGCTGTCCAGCGCTTCACCTTCTTGGCTTGCGTCGGCATCAGCGTCTTGGCGAGGTCTTTCGCTTCGCGATAAGCTTTATCGCCTTGCACGACGACTTCTTCGATCTCACGATCAAACATGTCGCGCATCGCTCGGTGCACAAGCCCGCCTTCTTCGTGGATGCATTGAGGCGCAACAGATTCTAGCGTCTTACCGCGGATCTTCGCCCAGAGCTTTTGCAGGTAATCATAGTCTCGGCGGATCTCTGATTTCGTCCGTTTGGCACCGGCCGTGCGAACGATCAGCCCCATTCCCTTGGGGACGCTCAAAGCATCCATCAGAGTTTTCAGGCGCTTGCGATCATTACCGTTCGGGATTTTCCGAGAGATACCGCCGCCGCGCGGTGTATTAGGCATCAGGACAGAGTAACGTCCGGCAAGTGACAGGAACGTGGTCAGTGCCGCGCCTTTATTGCCGCGTTCTTCTTTCACCACTTGGACAAGCAGAACCTGACGTCGGCGAATGACTTCCTGGATTTTATAGCGGCGCGTGATCGAGGTTCCGCGGGATTTGCGCGGGCTGCGACGGCGTCGTGCCGGTTTTGCTTCCGCTTTTTTGGGTGCGTCGTCTTCGTCCGCATCGCTGTCTTCAGATGTATCAGAAGTCGCTTCTGCTTCTGGATCGGATGCGTCTTCATCATCCTCGGCGTCTACGACATCGAGTTCGCTGGTTTCAGTGTCCGTATCCGCGTCGTCGTCATCTGATGCGTCGCTTTCGTCGGCATCGTCCGCTTCCGAATCGATTTCATCATCGTCTTCCGGATCATCATCCGCAGCCTCTTCGGCTTCGCGCGCAGCTTCTTCAAGCAACGCTTCGCGATCCGCTTGGGGAAGCTGGTAATAGTCTGGGTGTATCTCGCTGAAGGCTAGGAACCCATGTCGGTTCCCACCATACTCAACGAAACAGGCTTGTAAGGAAGGCTCTACGCGCGTGACTTTCGCGAGATAGATGTTGCCCCTTAATTGTTCATTGCCTGTTGTTTCAAAATCAAAATCCTCGACACGTCCTTTGTTGACGAGGGCGACACGGGTCTCTTCCTGGTGGACCGCGTCTATCAGCATAAGTTTGCTCATTGATAGCTGCCTTGAAGTCTGGCGGCGCTAAAGCCCGCAATTCACGCGGGCTATGGCGAAACGCGCCAGTAAATGTGTTATTAGGGACAGGCAGCACGACAGCGCGTCCAGCTCTTTCCAAAGAGCGGCTCGCGGTTCTCGTTGTGACGGCCTGTAAGCTCATATTATCCGTTCCGGTATCGGCGATGGTGCAGGGGATTAGGCCTGTTCACCCGCCTTTCGGGGATTCTGTTGCGACCCATCTCTGGGCGTATCACTTACATGCCCCTTTTGGTTTCGAATTGAAAGACCCAAAATGCGTGCATGCGGATTATTTACCAGAGCTATACTAGGTTAGCCCGATTGTTACTGAGATGCGGCTATAGTTTGCGAGGTTGAGGTGTTCCGGCAGTTTTATACTCGATCTCATAAATAAAGCGTGCGCGATCTTCGACAGGGCGAGACGTTATTTTGCCTGAAACACCCGCAAATTCCCCCGTTCCACCTGTGATTGGATAGGTTGAGTTAAGAGGTTCCGTACGCTGAACTCCATGCCCGGAGATTATACCCCGATCCTTCAAATTGATGACGAAAGAGCAGAAATAGTTCTCTTCCGAATCAAGTTTTGTGCAGTGTCCGGAGCCAGTGCCAAGCGCTTCGCCGGCCTCGGTTTGCATCTCCGAGCGCCAGAGGATCTTGTCGCCAATCCCATCTGCTTGATCGGTGCTGATATAGGTGTCGCCGGACGCATTATTGTAGACGATAAGCCTCTCGGCATGGGCTGGCTGAATGGCGCAAGCTGCCAAAATGGCAGTAGATGAGAGCAGAGCTAGCCAAGCTGGGCGGGTCGCTTTAGCGGAATGGACTGACATTACTGTTCCTTGGTCACAGACATGCCTTGTTCAAGCATCATCTGTTGTTCATCGCCATGCGCGTACACAAAATAGAAACAGTGAGATAATAAGCCGCTGGGGTGGCGTGAAAACACGAAGTCAATTGATGAGTCCCGTGAAGTCTTTTCTCCTCTCTCTTTTACCAATTTTGCTGGTTCTTTCTGGGCAGGCGCAGGTGCAATCAGTCGGCGTCGCAGGCGACGGAGAGTTTACCCGCATCACGGTGACTGCGGAGACCTCGATGCGTCCCGACATCTTCTTGCGGGATACCGAGGACGGGCTGGTTATTGAGATGGTGCCAGATAATTTCCGGCTGTCCCATGATCCTTTCTTTGCGCAGCCAACGGGCGGTATCTTGGCTTACACGCTCGAGTCAGACCGCATCGTGTTCGAGTTGGACCGTCCGATGATGGTTATGCGTGAAATCGATCTTCCGCCGAGTGGAACCGAGCGTTTATACCGCTACATCCTCGATCTATCCGGTGTGTCCATGGCACGCTTTCAAAGCGCCGCTCAGCGAGATGCCCCCCGGTTTGCGCGGTTTGAGGCTGAGCGATACGCGCTGGCCGAAGCGCGGCCCTCAGATCCACCGGTTATCGCATTTGCCGACGCCGCTTCACCCGCAGAACCATCGCCTGAAACGCCGTCTTCGAAACCGGCAGGT
Organism: Henriciella sp.; assembly: GCA_039970335.1. Lineage (GTDB taxonomy): Bacteria > Pseudomonadota > Alphaproteobacteria > Caulobacterales > Hyphomonadaceae > Henriciella. The sequence goes on from JBDVMC010000024.1 coordinate 142,278, forward strand.
TTTGGCGCTATGATCAATATGGCGGCGCGGCAGCGACGTGTCATTGTCATCGACCCCGGACATGGCGGACATGACCCGGGCGCGCTCTCTGTGATCGGCGGTAAAGAGAGCGAGATCGTTCTGAAAACATCGCTCAAGCTGAAAGCAATGATCGAACAAGATCCGCGTTACATCGTTCGACTCACGCGCGAAACGAACATTTATGTCGAGCATGAAGACCGGGTCAGCAAGGCGCGAAACTGGGGGGCTGATCTGTTTATCTCGGTGCATGCTGATGCGGCTGGTGCACCAACAGTCTCCGGAGCGTCGGTCTACACAATCTCGACGCGGGGCGAAGCGCGGATTGAAGGCACGGCCAAAAAATATGGTTGGGATCTTCCGATAGAGGATGGCACGCCTGAAGAGGTGTCTGATATTTTGCAGGACCTGACAGTACGCGAAACCAAATCTAACTCGTCGATCTTTGCCGAGTTCTTAGTGCCAGAGCTGGGGCAAGCAGGACCATTGTTGCGAAATACGCACCGTCAGAAGAACTTGTTTGTGCTGCTGGCGCCCGATGTTCCAGCGGTCTTGGTTGAAATTGGCTTTTTGACCAATCGGGCCGACGCCCAGCGTTTGAAGTCTGAGCGGGGGCGCAGAAAGTCTGCGACAGCGATCAAGCGAGCTATCGATGCCTATTTCGATCGCCAAGATTTATTAATGGCAACGAACTGAAGGCGCGCCTTTTCGCCGGTACAGAACCGCCTTAGTGTGGCCGCGAAAGCGTGGAATCAGCACGTGTGAGAAAAAGTGTGTGAGAGACGAAGCTATGTGGGCCGCAATCAAACAACGCGTATTTACCTGGAAGTTCCTGCTCTGGACCATCCTGGTTGGACTTGTCGTAGGCATCTTATTGATCATCGCCTTCATGATCTGGATGGCGGCGCTTGGTCGGACTGTGCCTTCGGTTGAGAAGCTGGCTGAATATGATCCGCCGGTGACATCTCGCGTACATGCTGGCGACGGCACACTCATCTATGAATTTGCCGATCAGCATCGGGTTTTCATTCCGTATGAGGCGATCCCGGAACATGTGATCCATGCATTTGTGTCCGCCGAAGACAAAAAGTTTTTCGAACATGGCGGCCTCGATTATCTCGGCATGACCCGCGGCGTTGTGAATACCGTGCGAAACAAGATTACCGGCAGCGGCGGAATGCAAGGCGGTTCAACCATCACGCAGCAAGTCGCCAAAAATATGCTGTTGACCAGAGACCAGACGATTGTGCGTAAAGCCAAAGAAGCGATCGTGTCCTGGCGCATGGAGAAAGCGTTCAGCAAAGAGCACATTATCGAGCTCTATTTGAACGAGATCTATCTCGGTGGCCGGTCTTACGGTGTCGGCTCCGCTGCGCTGAACTATTTCAACAAATCCCTGCCTGAGCTGAACTTGTCCGAGGCTGCGGTCTTGGCATCTCTGCCAAAAGCGCCGGGACAATCGAATCCGTACAATGATCCTGAAGGTGTGCTCTGGCGCCGGAACTATGTGCTCAACCGGATGGTCGCGAATGGCTATATCGGCCAGGAAGAGGCCGATGCCGCGAAAGAGAAACCCTTGAATACGGGCCGGCGCCTTTACGGCCCAGAATATGCGGCCGCGACCTATTTCGTTCAGGAACTGCGCAAGCAATTGATCGACCTTTACGGCGAAGATGAGCTGGAGCAGGGCGGTCTTTCGATCCGAACAACGATCGATACGAAACTGCAACTGGCCGCCCAGGAAGCCTTGCAAGTTGGCCTCGAAACGTATGATCGCCGCTATAGTTATCGCGGCCCAATCACGGCCATCGATCCAAAAGCCGATGACACGTTGGAGCAGTTGAACGGTGTGACGCTTCCGGGCGGATATGGCAGCTGGGAACGCGCCATGATTGTGAATGTGTCTGATGCGGGCGCGGATTTGTTGCTTGGCGACGGCGCTAAGATCGGCATTCCAGCAGAGGATGTTGAATGGACCAAAACCTATGTGCGCGGCGGCGCCCAAACGGGGCTACGCGCTGGTGACGTTGTGTTGGCTGAAGTCAGTCGACAAGCGTTAAGCCCAGAAGAAAGCACGTCGACGCGCGAAGGCACTCGCTCAGATGATGATGTCACGCTGATCCCGATCGAACCGATAATGGTGCCGGTGGGACAAGCCCAGTTGCGGCAAATTCCAGACCTTGAAGGTGCGATCGTGGCGCTCGATCCTCATACGGGCCGAGTGCTTGCTATGATGGGCGGGTATTCCTTTTTCAAAAGCCCGTTCAACCGGGTGACGCAAGCGCGCAGGCAGCCGGGATCGTCTTTCAAGCCATTTGTGTATGGCGCTGCGCTAGAGCAGGGATACACGCCTTCGGTTCGCATCTTGGACTCGCCTTACGTTTATTACGACGAAAGTACCGGAGAAGAGTGGAAACCCGAAAACTATGCTGAAGGCCGATCCTATGGCGAGGTGACCATGCGGGTCGCTCTGGAAAAGTCGTACAACCAAGTGACCGCACGCGTTGCGACCGATATCGGTATGGAAGCGGTTTCAGAGTTTGCAGAACGATTTGGCGTTTATGATAATTTGCCGCCCTATCCGGCGATGTCGCTCGGCTCAGGGGAAACCTCCCCGTGGCGGTTGGCCAAAGCCTACGCGGCGTTCGTGAATGGCGGCAAAGAGGTAACGCCAACCTTGCTGGACCGCGTTCAGGATCGCCGAGGTTTCACGCTTTACAAACATGATCAACGCGAGTGCGAAGGCTGTGACGCAGAAGCGTGGGATGGTGAAGGTCCCCCGATTTTGCCGGATGATCGCGATCAGCTTGTCGACCCGATCATTGCTTATCAGGTGGTGCACATGCTGGAAGGCGTGGTTGAACGAGGAACAGGGCGCCGCGCCAAGCGCGTCGGTAAACCGCTTGCTGGTAAAACCGGCACAACCAACGATTATGTTGATGCGCTCTTCTTTGGGTTTTCACCGGATCTCGTGGTCGGGATTTGGACCGGGTTTGATCAGCCGCGCAGCCTTGGAGAAGGTGAGGGCGGTGGATCTGTCGCCGGGGTCATCTTCACAGAGTTTATGGAACGCGCGCTTGCAGAAGAAGCTCCGATCCCATTCAGGATTCCGCCTGGTGTACGCCTCGTATCAGTCGATGCATTGACGGGCGGCATTCCAACGGCGGCGTCTAATGAGATCATTCTCGAAGCTTTCCGACCAGGAACTGAACCTGGCCGCGCATTCGAAAATACCTCAAACCTCAGCCTGTCAGGTACTGGGGATACGTCGATCTTCGGTCGCTCAACGCCTGATACGGGACCAAGAATTGATCCTGAAACAGGAGAGGTGCTGGAATCAGATGTGATTGTCGATGATATCGACGAGGACATTTATTGACCTGAACGTGAAACCTCGTCATTTCGACCGATCGGAACAGCTTCAGGACCAGGCATGTCAGCAGAAATTCTCGCCCTTGCGGATCAAATCAAGCAGTCATCAGAGCTGCTGAGGAGGCGTCTTTGACTGGGGCGTCGCTGAAAAACGGTTTGATGAGCTAAACGCGCTTTCGGAGCGCCCAGACTTTTGGGACGATCCGGAGGAGGCGCGCAAATTGATGGCGGAGCGTCAAAAGCTCGAAACCGGTATGCAAACGGTCCAAGAGCTTGAACGTGAAGCCGCTGACGGGTTGGAACTCTTAGAGCTTGCCGAGGGTGATGAGGACATGCTCTCGGATGTCGCTGCAACGCTAAGGCGCGCCGCTGAACGCGCGGAGAAAGCCGAGCTCGAAGCGCTGCTCTCAGGTGAAGTCGATAGCAATGATTGCTATCTCAATATCAATTCAGGCGCAGGCGGGACCGAAAGCCAGGATTGGGCGTCTATGATCCGCCGCATGTATGTGCGCTGGGCTGAACAGGCTGGCTACAAAGTGGAAGAGGTCGAGAGTCATGAGGGCGACGAGGCCGGAATCAAATCCGCTACGCTGACGGTCAAAGGTGAGAATGCCTATGGTTGGTTGAAGTCAGAGCAGGGCGTGCATCGACTTGTTCGGATCTCACCTTTCGATAGCTCTGCGCGCCGCCATACGAGTTTTGCATCCGTTGCTGTATCTCCAGTGATTGACGACTCGATTGATGTTGAAATCAACCCGTCAGAGGTGCGGACAGATACCTATCGGGCCTCCGGCAAAGGTGGGCAGCACGTCAACAAAACGGACTCCGCTGTACGCCTGACCCACGAGCCAACGGGAATTGCCGTGGCGTGTCAGTCGGGGCGGTCGCAGCACCAGAACCGGTCAACGGCTTGGGAAATGCTGAGATCGCGTTTGTACGAGCTGGAACTTCAAAGGCGCCAACAAGCTGCGCAAGATAGCCATGCCTCTAAAACAGAGATTGGTTGGGGACACCAAATTCGATCTTACGTTCTGCAGCCCTATCAACTCGTCAAAGATCTACGCACCAATCACGAAACGTCCGATACGGGCGGCGTTTTGGATGGCGACCTCACACCCTTTCTGAGCGCAGCTCTGTCTCATGCATTGGGGGAGAGTGACGCAGACGCCGCGCAATAAAAAAAGCCGGCCCAATCGGACCGGCTTTTTGAATGTATATTCGGTGAGGCTTAAGCGTTGCCAGCCGTTCCAGTTGTCGGAATAACCGGGGCCGCTGTGCTGCCAAAGCTTGTGGTCGCCTGAGGTTGCGGTGCAGCGGCTGGCTTGGGAGCGCTTTCCTTAAGCGGGTTTTCTTCGCGTTTCACTTGGCCTTCGAAGCTTGCATCTGGCTGAATGATGAGCGCTGCGTGGAAGATGTCGCCTTGTACGGTGGCGCCGGTTTCCAGCTCGACCTTGCGGGCGCGAATAGAGCCGACAATCTTGCCTTTGACTCGGAGGGTCTCAGCTTTCACTTCACCGAGGATTTCACCGCTTGATCCGATCGTGATGTCGCCAGCGGTAATGTCGCCTTCGACTTTACCGTCGATTTGTAGAGCGCCGTTCGATTTAATCGAGCCTTTGATTTCCACATCCGAACAAAGGATCGACGCGCCAACGCGCGAGGCAGGTTTCGAAGACGCCCCTCGTACTGCATCTTGTGCTGGGGTGTAACCGGGTTGGGTATCGCCTTTAGTCTTCGTGAACATGTTTTCCTGCCTTGATGAACTCTACTGGATTGTACTGCTTACCATGGAAAAGGACTTCATAGTGAAGGTGGGGACCTGTACTACGCCCGGTCGACCCCATGGTGCCGACCTTGTCTCCGATAACGACCTCTTGGCCTTTCTTTGCCACAATGCGTTTAAGGTGCGCATAGCGTGACACGAATCCGCCGCCATGGTCGACATCGACGACGCGACCATAACCTGATTTCGTTCCGGCATAAATAACGGTTCCTGGACCCGCTGCCACAATCGGCGCGTTCCAGCCTGCACCCATATCAATTCCACCATGCCAACTCGGGCGTTTGCGGAACGGATCGATGCGCATCCCAAACGGCGAAGTTATACGTGAAGGGATACCAATTGGGGTCGCGAGAGGAAGGTGATCGACAAGCTCCTCGAAGTAGCGAGCCTCTTCCATCCGGGCCGCGACTTGCGCCACTCGAACGGCGAAGTTCTCTTGCTCGGGTGTTTCAAATTCGCCGGCCATCAAACTGGAGAAAGCGACTTCAGGTCCGCCCATGTTCTCGCCACTCGAAATGCGTCCCGCACCGACCTTGGTCAGTTGGAGAATCCCGCGTGCGGCTTCAGCGCGCTCAACCGCCATTTCTTCGATTTCGTTCAGGAAGTAATCTTGCTCACCGCGGATCTTGCTGACATCGCCGCGCAGGCCAACTTGCGGGAGGCTGCTTTCGACGGATGCAAAACGCTGCGATTGCCGAGTGTCTGCCTCATCAATCGAGGCTGTCACCAGGAGGGATGCTGAGTTTCCCCTTAGCGCCGAAACCTCCAATTCACCACCTGTTTGAAGGGCTTCCAGCATCGTCGACAATGTTTCGTGCCGGCGTTGGAATTCGAGCGTTGCATCTTGGAAGGCCTCGGTGCGTTGCTCGAGTTGTGAGGTTGAGAGAGCTTCTTTGGCACGCAGGTCTTGAACCCAGCGTTCCAATCGATTGACTTCACTTGCCGCGGATCCGACGGCGACCGTCTTCTGACCGAAGACGACAGTTGCTGATGCGAAAAGCGACCATCCCACAAGGGCAGCCGCAGCACAGGTCAGAATAATTTGTTGAAGCGGGGAAACTGTAAAATACCGAACTGTCCCACCGCTACGGTGGTAAATCTGCCGTTCCGGGAACGCACGGCGTACAAAGTCTGAGACTTTTCCAGTCGATTTCATTCTACGCACCTATCCGCAGGTAGGACGCAATTGCGGGGGGACAGCAACGACGTCATGATTGGTGATGAAAGACAGTAACCTCATTGTGATAGAGACGGAAAGCCCCCTTTTGCGGTTTTCTGCTTGAAAAATAGCGTCCAAGGGTAAAATTCGCCTTAAAGTGTTTTCATTTGACGAATCACGCATCCAAAATTTCGCGTGTTGCATCAAGCACTACTTGAGCATGGCCCTTCACTTTTACTTTTCTCCACAATTCCGCGATTGTTCCATCCGATAAGACAAGCGCTGTAGAGCGTTCAATTCCCATATATTTTTTGCCGTACATGTTTTTCTCCACCCAAACGCCGAATTGCTCGCAGGCATCCGAATTTTCGTCACTGGCCAACAACACGGTTAGCTCTTTTTTTGTTTTAAAGTTCGCATGGCTTTTCAAGCTATCCTTTGAAACGCCGATAATTTGAACACCAAGTGCTTCAAAGTCAGACTGCAACGATGAAAAATCAATCGACTCAGTCGTGCAGCCAGGAGTGTTGTCGCGCGGATAAAAATAGACCACGTGGCCTCTGCCTTCGGGGGCGCCCAAATTGACGCTTTCTTCATCGCTGACTGGAATTGTCACCAAAGGTGCTTTGCCGCCTTTTTCTGGTCGGTTTGTCATGGCATATCTTTCTTGTCTGGCGGGACTTAGCCCGGTTGGTGTGCCGCGAGGCAGTGAGTAGATGACATGGAGCGAATGACTTGGTTCGCCAGACCACGAAAGTCATAATTTTAGAAACGCTTGGCGTCTTGTCCCTGGTGGTCATGGCGGCGATTGGGGTTTTGGCCTTCATTCTAGCAAGCGGCCCGGTCGAACTCGGTGTGTTTCGCGATGACGTCGAACAGGCCATGACCCAGGCAAGACAAGGGCGACCGGTAACGGTCGAGCGCTTAACTTTGCAATGGTCTCCGAATGAGCGCCGCATCTTCGTCGTCGCCGACGGCCTCTCATTGAAAGACGCTGATGGCCGAGAAGCTGGCTTCGCTCAGTCAGCGGAACTCACGCTTGACGCGGGTGATATTTTGCTCGGCCGGGTCGAAGTGCTCGAAGCGGATCTGAAATCCGGCTGGTTTGAAGTTCAAAATACCGGACCGAATAAGTGGATGTTGGCCGGCGACCCATTGCCAGAAATTCGCACGGCTGCATTGCCGCAAACTCCTGAAGAGTGGCTCGATCGCGCCAATGCAATCCTCAGCGATGTTCTGGTTGGACTGCAGGGCTTGAACAATACGATCGAATTAGAAACGGTCGCGTTTAGCGATATCGACCTGCGGGTCATTGATGCGGATCGAGATGAGATCGGAACGATTGCTGCGGCAGCTGGCCAGCTTAGTCATGCAGGTGAGGATGTTTCCATCCAACTCTCAGGCGATGGACAAGGCGTTGGGTTGCCGGAGATCTTTAGCGTTTCACTCGACACTTATGATGCCTATCAATCCATGAAGGCGGTTTTCGATGTTGGCGTGCTCCCGATCACTGAGTTGGGTGAACGCTTCGGCCTCGCCGGATTTGAAAGCAGCGACTTGCGGCTCGGCACATCGTTTAGCGCGGAGGTTTTGCGGGATAGCGGATTGAAGCAAGTCGGTCTTGTTGTCTCCCGAGAGTCGGGTGCGCTTCGGATCGAGGCCCTCGACGAAACGATTAGCGAATTGACTGCCGCGCTGGCTTATCTCCCGGAAGAGGATCAGGTTCGGATTGATTTCTTGCAACTCACCTCCGACCGTTTCGCCGGACGTTTGGAAGGGCAGGTGACCAATGTTCTCGCCAAAAATGCTCTGCGTAGGTTGGAGGTCGATGCTGAACAGCTTGATCTCGATTTTACCGATATGTTTGAAACACCTTGGTCGCTTTCAAATGTCGTTCTGGCCGCAGACGTTTCGGATGATTTCTCCATCTTCTCAATCGATGCGCTCGAAGCCGACATTGATACCGCGCGTTTGCGAGCGAGCGGTGAAGTTGATCTGGCCGTCGACCATGACGAGGGTGAGCTGCCTTTCACATTGGATGTAACCGCCGAGCTGGTTGGCGATATTAGCAAAGAAACAATCCTGACCTATTGGCCTGTGCGCCTTGGTCGCGGCGCGCGCAATTATGTCATTGAACGTTTGGAATCCGGCAAAGCGACCGAGGCGACAGCGGTCATCAATCTCAAGCCGGACAGCATGGAGGCAGGGTACCTTCGCGACGAAGACCTCGCTGTCACATTCTCATTCCAAGATGGCAGTCTGCGCTTTCTCAATGATATGCCGCCCGTCGAAAACGCTGTCGGGACCGGCCGGGTCGGCGGTAACAGTCTTGATATCGCGCTCATTGGTGGAACCTATGACGACTGGGTGCTGCAGTCCGGCGCCGTCGAGTTTCCAGCCTTCAATCCGCGCGGCGAGAATTTTACTGTCACAGCATATGGCGCGGGTCCCGCTGTAAGCGTTTTGAAGCAGCTTTCCGCATCACGCCTGCGACTACAGGAGCAAACTGGGTTTGATCCAGAGCGTGTCAGCGGCGATGCGACCGCGTCTTTCAAACTATCCCGCCCGGCCTTGAGCAACGTTCCATTGGAAGACCATATTCTGGAAGTGCGCGGTCAGATCAAAGATGCTGGTCTTAAGAGCGCCGTCGGACCGTTCGACATCAACGAAGGCAACGTGAATGTAGATGTCACGCTTGATCGGATGATCCTCACTGGTTTTGGAAACTTGGGCAGCTCACCTGTACAATTCACCTGGCGAGATGCGTTCGATGATGAAGGCCAGCCGGCAGACTTGTCCGCGACTGCAGTGATTACCTCTGACCTCCTTAATGTGTTCGGTCTTGTCGGACGCGCTTTTCTGAACGGAGAAGTGCCGGTGGAAATGCAAGGCAAAGTTGGCGCCGCCGGATTGCAAACCGGAACTTTTGCTTTCGATCTCAGTAATGCCCGCCTCGATGTGACGGAAATCGACTGGGTGAAACCAGCTGGCGAAACCGCGCGGGCGACCCTCAACTATACGGGTGATCTTCGTGAGCAAGCGGCGGCTTTGCGGTTTACCGCCAATGATGCGTCGCTGGATGGTGACCTGCGTCTCGCCGCGGATGGCCGACTTGAGTCTTTGGCGCTGCGCAGGTTCTTCATTGAGGATTCAATTGACGTCGCCGGACGCATCGCGCGTACCGGAACAGGCGGTTTCGATATCGAGCTTGATGGCAGCTATTTGGATATTTCCGGACTGCTTGCAGATTTGGGAGATGTGAGCGGGGTTGGCGACGGGAGCGAGGGCATAGGTCTTTCATTTGCCGCGAACGTGGATCGCTTAAGATTACGGCGCAACTTGGAACTCATAGGCTCATCCTTGCAGCTCGAAGTTTCCGAGACCGAAGGGTTCCAGTCTCTAAAAGCCAGCGGTAATACAATTGCTGGCGGCACGTTCATTGCCAATCTCGAGAATGAGGGCGCGGATCAACCTCTAGCTGTTGAACTTAAAACCAGCGATGCGGGTTATCTCGCCAGCGCTTTTTTCGGCGTCGATTTTATTGAAGGCGGGATCCTCGATTTACGCGGCGGTCTTGCTACGGAAAACAGTCCGGCCCGGCTTCGAGCAACAATCGAGAATACGCGGCTGACCAATGCGCCTTTCTTTACCCAAATTCTCTCGCTCGCATCTTTGCGCGGGCTGACCGATACTCTGTCGGGTGACGGCGTCTTGTTCTCTCGTATTGAAGCGCCGATTACAATTGGTGGCGGGCGCTATGTTATTGATGGCGGGCGAGCGAGCGGGCCAGCCTTGGGCCTGACAGTCAATGGTTGGGTTGGAACAGACGGCGGCGGCATAGACTTGAATGGCGTTCTGGTTCCGAGCTTCGGAGTGAATTCTGTTCTCGGCGGCGTGCCGATTATTGGCGACCTGATTGTCGGACGCCAAGGCGAGGGGATCTTCTCGATCACCTACTCTATCACAGGTACGCTCGAGAAAGCACAAGTTGCGGTCAATCCACTCTCTGCGGTTACGCCCGGCATCTTGCGGCGAATTTTTGAGAACCCGTCAGATACGACAATACCGAATGCGATCCCGGTTGATCCTAACTTGAAGCCGCCCACGCCGAAGCTGCCAGACCTGCCTGACGAAGAAATTCTGTCCCGCGCGCCGGGCAGCGGAGAGTAGCCTAGGTCGGCTTAACGAGCGCAATCCGTTTCTTGCCAACCTGGACCTTAAACGCGTCAACATCACTCAGGACTTGGTCCCAGGCATACGTTTCGTCTGCGGAAACTTTCTCGTCATTCACGCGCACAGCGCCTTCATTCATCTTGCGCCGCGCTTCGCCATTAGAGGCGACAAGCTCGCCTGCTTTCAACAAGGCGGTTGTGGTTGGTCCATCGGGGAAATCTGCCTTAGCGATTTCGAAGGTTGGCAGATCCGCCGACACGCCGCCGCCGGTGAAGGCTTTGCTCGCAGCGGCCTCTGCCTCGCTCGCGGCTTGAGCGCCGTGGAGCATTGTCGTTGCTGCGTTCGCAAGCGCGATCTTGGCCTGATTGATCTCAGCCCCCTCGAGGGCTTCGAGCTTCGCAATCTCGTCCAGGCTCAGATCCGTGAAGAGTTTCAAGAAACGTCCCACATCCGCGTCTTCGGTATTGCGCCAGTATTGCCAGAATTCATAAGGGCTTCGCTGTTCGGCATTGAGCCAGACAGCGCCGTCCACAGTTTTACCCATCTTGGCGCCTGATGCGGTGGTGAGCAGAGGGCTGGTCAGGCCGAAGCCTTGATTGCCGTCTGCTTTGTGGATCAAGTCCGCGCCGCCCAGAATATTGCCCCATTGATCAGAGCCGCCCATTTGTAGGAAGCATTTATGACGCCGAGATAGCTCGAGGAAATCGTAGGATTGGAGCAGCAAATAGTTGAACTCAAGAAACGTGTAGGGCTGCTCATTGGTTAAACGTCGCGCAACAGTTTCTTGTTTCACCATCGTATTGATCGTGAAGTATTTCCCGATATCGCGCAGGAATTCGATATAGCCGAGCTTGTCGAGCCAATCAGCATTATTGACCATGATCGCATCGGTCGGACCGTCACCGAAAGTTAGGTAAGAGCTGTAAGCTTTGCGAATGCCGGCAGCATTCTCAGCAATCTGTTCTTCCGTCAGGATCGGGCGCGTTTTTTCTTTATCTGTCGGGTCGCCGACTTTCGTCGTGCCACCGCCAATCAGAACGATGGGCTTTCCACCCGCTTGCTGCAAACGGCGCAGCATCATAATGCCAACCAAGTGACCGACATGCGCACTGTTGCCTGTGGCATCGATCCCGATATACGCGACAGGCACGCCATTCGCGCAATAGGCATCAAGCTCAGCGCCGTGTGTGGCTTGCTTAATGTAGCCGCGGTCTTCTAGCGTGCGCAGAAATTCGGATTTGTAGTCGCTCATCACATTTATCCTTGGTGAAGCGGCGCGGTTAGCATGGGATGGCAGGGGTTTGAATACGCCGACGGAAAAATTTGATCCAATTTGGGTTGCTGGCTTCATGTCTGGCACGTCTCTGGACGCTGTCGATGGCGCCCTAATCCTGACCGATGGCGAGCGGGTTCTGGAGTTTGGCCCGACATTTGAGCGCAAATATTCAGCCGCTGAGCGAGAGGTTCTGCAAGTCGCAACGCGCGCAGCTCTCGATTGGAATTGGACAGGTCCGCAACCAGATGCCGCATTTCAAGCCGCACGCGAAACAGTGGTGACAACACATGTCGAGACGTGGCGTGGTCTGCGCGATGTGGCGAGCGGTTTCGACATTTCTTTGGTCGGCGTACATGGTCAAACGGTCCTGCACCGTCGACCGGAAGCGGGCGTTCCAGGCGCGACTTTGCAGCTGATCGACGCCCCGAGTTTGCAGGCTGCCATCGACATTCCGCTGGCCTATGACTTTCGCAGCGATGACGTCGCCGCGGGTGGGCAAGGCGCGCCATTGGCGCCCGCTTATCATCGCGCGTTGCTGAAACGAGAGGGGGCTGGCGCGGGCGCCGTGCTCAATTTAGGCGGCGTAGCCAATGTCACTGCCTGTTCTGCAGATGGCGAGATGCTCGCCTTTGACACCGGCCCAGCCAACGGGCCGATCGATGAATGGGTCGAGGGTCACGATGCCGGGACGCATGATGAGGGAGGTCGGCTTGCCGCGGGCGGGCGGGTCCATGATGGACTGTTGGCGCAGCTGCTTGAGCACCCGTGGTTTCAAATGGAGCCACCAAAATCGCTCGATCGGTATGATTTCAATGCAAGCATGGCGCGCGGACTGTCCTTAGAAGATGGCGCAGCAACTTTGACGGCGTTTACCGCGCATGCCGTGGCTGCGGGGCTGAAACAGTTGCCTGTCATGCCGGAGCGGTTGATCGCGTGCGGCGGTGGACGTCATAATCCGACCTTGATGCAGATGCTGGCAGAGGCGGTCCCGTGCCCTGTTCTGACGGCTGAGCAAGTCGGATGGCGGGGCGATTCGATTGAGGCTGAAGCGTTTGCCTTCTTGGCGGCGCGCACGTTGAGAGGTTTGCCGATCAGCTGGCCCAATACGACAGGGGCGCGCGCACCGATGACGGGCGGACGAATAGAGCGCTGACTCTACCGCTTAAACAGTACGCACCTATTACAACGCTCTGCCCTGCTCGTCTGGGCAGCCCATCACCCGGGGGCTCGAATATGGACCGGGAGAGACAAGATCGCTTTCGATCCTGGTGGTGATTCGCGTGCTGGACCCCACGGACGAGCCGTGGGGAGCGTTACTGTTAGATTTTCAAAGAGGATCAGCCCTGAGGCATATTATCTTCTGGTTTTAGCGGCAATGCGCGCGGAATTGGCGGCTTACGGCTACCGGCTTTCGCAGCGGCGGCTTCTGCCTCGCGGCGGAGCTTTTCTTCGTCATCGATCAAACGTCGGTCGACATAGGCTGAGCAAATGTCGATCAGCTCATCATGCTTGTCCTGGAAGAAGTGGTTGGCGCCGGCGATGCTCTCACGCTCAATCTCTTCGCCTTTTTGAATGCGAACCTTGGTCAGAGCGCGCTCCACATCAGACGGCTTTGAGATCGAATCGCTCTCGCCGGAGATGATCAGTCCAGACGCCGGACAAGGCGCAAGGAAGCTAAGGTCATAATGATTGGCCGGCGGCGCGATCGCCAGGAAGCCATCAATCTCTGGGCGACGCATCAATAGCTGAAGCGTAATCCAGGCGCCAAAAGAATAACCAGCGCACCAAACGTAGCGCGGGCTCTCTGTCAGGTTCTCAACATAATCAAGGACGAAAGCGGCATCTTCCAGCTCGCCAACACCTTGGTCATAGACGCCTTGGGACCGGCCTACACCGCGCGTGTTGAAGCGCAAAACGCCGAAGCCTTTTTCTTCAAACATCTGATACAGGCGGATCGTGATCGGATCCTGCATCGATCCGCCAGCGCGGGGATGCGGGTGCAAAATCAGCGCGAGGGACGCGCCTTCGTAGGGAGGCGGCGTGTAGCGGGCTTCGATCCGGCCTTGTGGGCCTTGAATGAGCATTTCTGCCATGGCGGTGGGTCTCGCTTATCAGCAATAAATCTAGGTCGAGCGGGGCCTATAGCGAATCTCTGCAGGCAAATGCAAATTTTTCTGCATACGTGACCCTGCAGTGATATAGGCGCTGCATGATCTATGCCGACTACAATGCAACCGCGCCTGTGCGTCCGGAAGCCAAAACCGCGATGATGGCTGCACTCGACGTGGGCGCGAACCCGTCCAGCGTGCATGGCCCTGGCCGCGCCGCGCGTAAACTGCTCGAAACCGCGCGCAGTCAGGTTGGCGTCGCGATCGGCGCGCGGGCGCAGGATGTGGTCTTCACCAGTGGTGGAACTGAAGCGAATGCGCTGGCCTTGAATGGCGTGGTCGCGAAACTGGATGGCAAATGTACGTTGCTTGTCTCTGCGATTGAACATGAGGCGGTGATCAAAAATGCGGGCTATGCGGGCGTTCCGCTTGAGACCGCTTATGTCACCGCTCATGGGACGCTCGATTTGGATTGGCTCCGAGACCGGCTGGCGAAATGGGATATGGAGCGCGATGGGACGCCGGTCCTAGCGCTTATGCTCGCGAACAATGAGACGGGCGTCATTCAGCCTGTTGCCGACGCCGCTGAGATGGTGCGAGAGGCCGGTGGTCTTACGCATTGCGACGCCGTGCAGGGGCTGGGCAAAGTCATGGTCAATGTTGGATTGCTCGGCGTCGATTATCTTGCGCTGTCGGCCCATAAGGTTGGCGGTCCGCAAGGGACGGGTGCACTTTGGGTGCGATCGGGCGCGCCGCTAAAGCCGGTTTTGTTTGGTGGCGGCCAGGAGAGATCATTGCGCTCTGGTACAGAAAACCTAAGCGGCATTGCCGGGTTCGGTGCGGCAACCGAAGCGGCGATCCGAGATATGCCGAAGTTACAAGCGCTTGCGACGGACCGAGATGCAATGGAAGCGAAACTCGTCTCGGAAGCTGGCGTAACGGTGTTTGGTCAAGGCGCAGAGCGTCTGGCGCAAACATCGAACTACGCTATCCCGGGATTTCGCGCGGAAACGCAGGTTATGGCGATGGACCTGGCGGGGATTGCCGTTTCTTCCGGATCGGCCTGTTCGAGCGGGAAGGTCAAACGCTCTTTGGTGCTGGCAGCGATGGGCGCGGTCGATGAACTTGCAGATAGCGCTATTCGCCTGAGCTTTGGGTGGAACACGCAATCGTCCGATTTCGACGCTGCAGCGGACGCTTGGCTTAAAGCCGCCAAGCGCGCGGTTGGTAAGCTGAACGCTTAGGCTGCCGAATTAGTCGATCCCTGGGACGTTTTTCTTATTGTAGTTTCTGGTCTTGAGCGTCCCACAAGCACCGTCTAGCTTGACCCCATTTTTGCCGTCTCGGAAATTTTTAGGGCTGAGATGAGAGACCTTGTCGCCCTTACATCCCTTCGTCGTATTGAATTTCACTTTGTATTTGCAGGTCGTGAGCATACCGATGGAAAAGCTCTCGCCGACCATGCCGACGGAGCCGCCAACCATATCGGAGAGGTTTTCTTTATAGTGTCTTTTATCGACTTCGCAGGCGCCATCCGTACTTTGTTGTGTGACGTTGACAGAGATCACGGTGGTCGACGAGCTATTCTTGATTTGCACAGTTTGACAGCCGTAACCCCCATTGCAGAACGCGGCTTGAGCTGACGCTGCGCCGGATGCCAGTGGCAAAGCCATTGAGGCGAAAGCGGCAATGAATATGGGCTTGAGGGTCATTTTGTCGGGCTCTTTCTTATGGAGGATTGCTAATCTGAGCGGCAGCGGCGCCATTCTTCGGAAAGGGTAATGCGCACTATTTTTCAAAGCTTCCGGCCTTGAGTGTCCCGCAGGTTCGATACAGCTTGACGCCATTCTTACCATTCCGAAATTGTTTGGGACCGATATGCGCGACCTTGTCGCCTTTGCATCCCTTGGTGGTTTTGAATTTCACCTTGTACGTGCAGGTCGTCATCATTCCGATGGAAAAACTCTGGCTTGAAAAGCCATCGGGACCGCCGCCAGTGGCAGAGAGGTTTTGGGTATATTGCCGCTCATCCGTTTCGCAGGCGCCGTCGGTTGATTGTTGCGTAACCTTGACGGAAGTCACCACGGTTGACGCGCTATTCACAATTTTGACGGTCTGGCAGTCTTTACCGCTGTCGCAAAAGCCTGCCTGCGCAGACGCCACCGGCATCGCTAGCGAAATAGCGCCGGTCGTTGCAGCGACGAATAAGATAGATTTCATGGTCATGAGCAGGCGTCCCTATTTTTTGAAAACATTGGTTTTGAGCGTTCCGCACGCCTCGCTGAGCGAGACGGCATTTTTGCCAGCCGAGAATTTTGCGGGGGTGAGGTGAGCGACCTTGTCGCCCGTGCATCCAGACGTCGTTTTGTATTTGATCTTGTATTCGCACGTGGTTTTCATGCGGATCGTAAAGCTTTGGCCTTTTAAACCGCCTTGCCCGCCGCCCAGACCTGATAGGTTGTCACCGTGTTTGACCTTTTTGTACTCGCAGGCGCCATCTGTTGTTTTCTGGGTGATATTGACCGCCTTAACGAGCGCGGAGGAGTCGTTGTAGACTTTGACGGTGGTGCAAGAATTCCCGTAATAGCAGAAGCCCATTTGCGCGCTTGCGGCGCCAGAACCGGCGAGGAGTGCTGCCACAATGAAGAGGAGTGCTGCGCGCATCTAATCCTCCTGCCATGTTCGGATGCCGACTTTTAATGAGCCACAATCATGCAAAAGACCGACAGCGTTCTGGCCTTCAGCAAACCGAGAGGGACCGATATGCCCGACTTTATCGCCGGTGCATCCCGACGTCGTTTTGAATTTGACTTTGTATCTGCACGTATCGCTGAAGTGGAGCGTAATCGACTTAGGGCGCATGCCCGCAGAGCCGCCGCCGACGGTAGAGAGGTTCTTTGAGTATTTGTGCTCGACCACGTCGCAAGCGCCCTCGGTTGTTTGTTGCGTGACCTTTACGGATTTGACGAGGGCGCTTGAGCCATTGAAGATTTTTACCTGGGTGCAACCCTCCTCGTCGGCATCGCAATACCCTTCGGTCGCATGTGCTGCGCCGGCTATGGCGGTAATCGCCGCTGCAGTGATGAGGCTTCTAACGATCATGTTGATAGCTTTCGAACTGAGTTGAGATGCTCGCATTCAAACTAAGGCGGGACATCGCGCTACTGTCAGAGCCGACAGCAAATCTGGGATGGCGGCGCAGCGCACAGCAGAAATAAAAGGGTTGAGCTAACCGTACGAACGGCGCTTATAGGCACCTGAAAAGATCTGGGAGAGTCTTATGAAAACACGCGCAGCGGTGGCGTTCGAAGCCAAACAGGCATTGGAAATTGTTGAGCTTGATCTCGAAGGCCCCAAACAAGGCGAAGTCCTCGTCGAGATCATGGCAACCGGGATCTGCCATACAGATGCCTACACTTTGGACGGCCTCGATTCAGAAGGCCTGTTCCCGAGCGTTCTCGGTCATGAAGGCGCTGGAATTGTTCGTGAGGTTGGCGCGGGCGTCACCAGTGTGCGACCCGGTGATCACGTTATTCCGCTCTACACGCCCGAATGCCGCCAATGCAAAAGCTGTCTTTCTGGCAAGACCAATCTCTGCACCGCGATCCGCGCGACGCAAGGCAAAGGCGTGATGCCGGATGGCACGTCTCGTCTCTCTTATAAGGGGCAGACGATCTATCACTATATGGGCTGCTCAACCTTCTCCAACTTTACCGTATTGCCGGAGATCGCTGTCGCTAAAATTCGCGAAGACGCGCCGTTTGATAAGGCTTGCTATGTCGGATGCGGCGTGACCACAGGCGTCGGCGCGGTGACCAATACGGCAAAGGTTCAAGTGGGGGACAATGTAGTCGTGTTCGGTCTCGGCGGCATCGGATTGAATGTCTTACAAGGCGCGAGAATGGCCGGTGCGGACAAGATTATTGGCGTTGATATCAACCCGTCGAAGCGCGAATGGGGTGAGAAGTTTGGGATGACGCATTTCGTCAATCCGAAAGAAACCGCCGATGTTGTCGCGCATCTGGTCGAGCTGACCGATGGCGGTGCCGACTACTCGTTTGATTGTACCGGCAATACCGACGTGATGCGACAGGCGCTGGAATGCTGCCACCGCGGCTGGGGCACGAGTGTGATTATCGGGGTTGCTGAAGCGGGCAAAGAAATCGCAACTCGGCCGTTCCAGCTGGTCACCGGACGCAATTGGCGCGGCACAGCTTTTGGCGGCGCCAAGGGGCGCACCGATGTGCCGAAGATTGTCGACTGGTACATGCAGGGCAAAATTGAGATCGATCCGATGATCACACACGTCATGCCACTGGATAAGATCAATGATGCGTTTGACTTGATGCACTCAGGTGAGAGCATTCGGTCTGTGGTGGTGTTTTAGAAACCAAGAAAAGAATAGGAATAATTTATGTACAGTCACATGATGGTTGGGGCGGATGACCTCGATGCAGCCAAGGCGTTTTACGATGCCACGTTCACCGCGATGGGCGGCAAGCCAGGTATTGTCGATCCAAAGGGACGGCTCGTTTACATGCATAATGGCGGCGTCTTTCTCGTTACCCAGCCGATCGATGGCGAGCCGTGCTCCGGCGGCAATGGCATGACGATTGGTCTGGCGATGGACAATCCTGAGCAAGCTGACGCTTGGCACGCAGCGGGCGAAGCGGCCGGCGGCAAGCCAATCGAAGACCCTCCAGGCTGGCGCGAAGGTGGCGGCCAGCGCCTGTATCTCGCTTATCTGCGCGATCCTGCTGGCAATAAGCTGTGTGCGCTGCATCGCGGCTAAACGCGTAATTTACTCAAGTGCCGGTTTCAGGATTGAAGCCGGCACCTGATTTCCAACTTGATCCCGAAGGCTGAATGAAAGAGGAGAGGGCATGACCTTATCTCTTGTTTCTTCTTGGGCGTCCTTTGGTGGAACGCTGTCCGTTCACGATCACGAAAGCGACGTCACTGGCTGCACGATGCGGTTTGGCGTCTATACACCGCCGCAAGCCAAAGACGGCCCGGTGCCTGTGCTTTGGTATCTGTCAGGGCTGACATGTACTTGGGCGAATGTGATGGAGAAATCCGGCATCCAAGAACACGCGGCCAAGCATGGTTTGATGATCATCGCGCCGGATACAAGCCCGCGCGGAGACGATGTTGCCAATGATGACGGCTATGATCTCGGGCAAGGCGCGGGGTTTTATCTGACCGCAACGCAGGCGCCGTGGGCCAACCACTTCAAGATGGATCAATACGTGACGGATGAGCTGCCCGGCATCGTCGCAGAGAATTTCCCTGCAGATATGTCGCGCCAAGGCATTACCGGGCATTCAATGGGCGGGCATGGCGCGCTCACTCTGCATTTGAAGAACCAATCGACCTACAAATCGTGTTCAGCTTTCGCGCCGATCGTTTCGCCAGCGCGTGTGCCGTGGGGCCAGAAAGCTCTTCAAGCCTATCTCGGTCCGCTCTCTGTGGCATGGGAAGCCTATGACGCGACTGAGCTGGTCAAAGAAACTCAATCACCCGCCGACATTTTGATCGATCAGGGCGACGCTGACCAGTTCTTGGAAGAACAGTTGGATGCAACGCTGTTTCTCAAAGAAGCGTCTTCGCATGGCCAGAAAGTGACTCATCGCCTGCAATCTGGGTACGATCATTCTTACTATTTCATCGCCAGCTTCATGGCCGATCACGTGGCGCACCATGCGAAAGCGCTCACTTCATAAAGTAATTGAGCGACAGGGTGTCGCTTGGGGGTGAAAATCGTCTCGATTTGCTCCATATTGTCTTCAGATATTTAGGAGCACGGCATGGATTGCTGCGGCGGCATGGAAGAACACGAGGACGATTGCGTGGAAGTCAAAGTCAAAGATAGCATTGACGAAGGCACCGTTGCGGCTGCGAAGGCGCTGGAATCTGAGAATTATTCCGCTGGTTTCTCCACGGAGATCGAGACCGAGTACGCGCCAAAAGGCCTCAATCCCGACATCGTGAAATTCATCTCCGACAAAAAGGGCGAGCCGGAATGGCTGCTCGAATGGCGGATGAAGGCTTATGAGCGCTGGCTGACCATGGACGAACCTGACTGGGCGATGGTTCGCTATGAGCCGATCGACTATCAAGATATCTATTTCTACGCCGCGCCAAAAGCTGGCGCGAAGTACGAGTCGATTGACGACGTCCCCAAAGAAATCCTCGAGACCTATGAAAAGCTCGGCATTCCATTGCGCGAAGCTGAAGTCTTGCTCGGCGTCGAGGGCGCCGCGTCGACAGCCATAGAAGCGCGCACTGAAAATGACCGACCCAAGGTCGCTGTCGATGCTGTATTCGACTCTGTTTCTGTCGCCACGACCTTCCGCGAAGAGCTGAAAAAGGCTGGCGTGATCTTCATGTCGATCTCCGAGGCGGTGCATGAGCACCCAGAGCTGATCAAGAAATATCTCGGCACCGTCGTGCCGCAGTCTGATAATTATTTCGCGACGCTGAACAGTGCCGTCTTCTCTGACGGTACCTTTGTCTATGTGCCGCCCGGTGTGCGCTGCCCAATGGAGCTCAGTACCTATTTCCGCATGAACGCGGAGAATACAGGCCAGTTCGAACGGACGCTGATCGTCGCCGACAAGGGCGCATATGTTTCCTATCTTGAGGGCTGTACGGCCCCAATGCGCGATGAGAACCAGCTCCATGCGGCAGTGGTGGAACTGGTCGCGCTCGAAGATGCCGAGATTAAATACTCGACGGTTCAAAACTGGTGGCCGGGCGATGAGAATGGCAAAGGCGGGATTTTCAATTTCGTCACCAAACGCGGCGATTGCCGCGGCGCGCGTTCCAAGATCAGCTGGACACAGGTCGAGACGGGATCTGCCGTGACTTGGAAATACCCAAGCTGCATTCTGCGCGGCGATGACAGTGTTGGTGAGTTCTATTCGATCGCCGTCACCAATGGCCGCCAAATGGCCGATACGGGCACCAAGATGATCCATCTCGGCAAGCGCACGCGCTCGCGGATTATCTCCAAGGGCATCAGCGCAGGTAAATCAGACAACACCTATCGTGGCTTGGTCTCGGTCAACAAGAAAGCCGACCAGGCGCGTAACTTCACCCAATGTGACAGTCTGCTGATTGGCGATCGCTGCGGTG
The DNA here is from genome assembly GCA_039970335.1 of Henriciella sp. GTDB lineage: Bacteria > Pseudomonadota > Alphaproteobacteria > Caulobacterales > Hyphomonadaceae > Henriciella. The sequence goes on from JBDVMC010000024.1 coordinate 163,304, forward strand.
CTCATACGGTGCCATATGTCGAGAACCGCCGAGCTGATGCGCAGCTTGAGCATGAGGCGACGACGACCAAACTTTCAGACGACCAACTCTTCTATGTTCGCCAGCGCGGCATCGGTGAAGAAGAAGCCGTCGCTTTGCTGGTCAACGGCTTCGTCCGGGAAGTGCTGCAAGAACTACCGATGGAATTCGCGGTCGAAGCGCAAAGCCTGCTCAAGGTCAGCCTTGAAGGAAGTGTCGGATAGTTAGAAGGCCGGCCTAGCGTCGCGGCTCTCGATCTCTGATCCGATCATAAGCAGCCTGAATGGCCTCAAATCGAGCCTGGATAATTGGCTCGAACTCGAGATCGGTCAGGATATAATCCCAATTTTCCTCAATGCCTTCGCGCACCAATTCGCCAACATAAAGCGGATCAATACCAGCTTCTAGGCGCGCCCGGAAATCGGCTGCGGCTTCGTTTTCCGAATCTGATGGATTGAACAATTCATCGACGCTGGAGCCATATCGATCTTGTAGATTGCGGCCGGATTCCAAGATTTGCGTGCGGATTATGCCGGGACAAAGTACAGAAACGCCGATCCCACGCGGAGCGAGCTCGACCCGCAAACCTTCGGATAAAGCCACGACGGAGTACTTTGAGGCAAAGTATGGTGCGCCGCTCATCGCCATCAGGCCTGCAACTGAGGCGGTGGAGACAATATGCCCCCCTTCGCCATGCCCCTCAAGTAGGGGCCCAAAGATCTCGACGCCGTAGACAACGCCCATGACGTTGACGGACATCGTCCAGTCCCAACCACTTTGGCTCCAGGTGTCATAACTGCCCCCTCCGCCAACGCCGGCATTATTGACGAGAATGTGAACCTTGCCGAACCGCTCAATCGTCGCGTCAGCGGCGGCTTGCATCTGATCTTTCAAAGAAACGTCGGCAATGACGCCCTCAACATCAGCATTGGTTTGGCGAAGCGTTGCAATCGCTGCGTCGAGTGCTGCTTCTTCGATATCGCACATCATGACCTTCACGCCAGATTGAGCCAATGCGGTTGTGATCGCGAGACCGATACCAGATGCGGCCCCTGTGACGAATGCGACTTTGCCTTCGAGATCTTTCATTGAATGCTTCCCAATCCATTGTTCTCACGCACCTTAACAAGCTGACGCGGCGGGAGCCGATAGCAGAGTTGAGGCATCCGGCATGGCTCTTGCTCTTCACTTCTTCATGACTTCGCCTCAGACACGAAAATTAACGAACCTGTGCCGTTTTTGGCTGGCCTTGCCGTTTCTGGCGATGGCGGCGTGTGCCAGTTCGCCAAGTTCAACGCGCGCCGTGATCGCATCGCCTGACCAGGCTGCGCCGGCTGTTCAAGTCCAAAATATTGATGAGGCACTTGATCGTTTCATGGGCGAAGAGGGCACAAGCCTGATCTTATTGCCGAACCGATTGGATCGCGAGCAGCTCGATTATTCTATGGAGAGCTTAGTTGTCATTGACCGCTGGCTCGCCGACATCCACACGATCAACCGGCTTCAATCTGATACGGGAAGAGCCGGAGAGATCCTGGTGTTTGATGGTCGCGGCGACAATTCCGTGACCTTTGCTGGCCTATATCTCGGGCAAGTAATCCGTGCGAATTCAGAGCTTACGTGGAATTGGCAACGATTTGATACATTCCTGGCGGCCAATCCCGTGTTCGCTGAGCATTATGGCCGCGATCCTGGTTTGGATACATTTGTGCTGGTTGGCCCTCAAGGCGCCGCAACGCCGATCAATACGGCCTTGAAGCGCGTGCTATATGGCAAAGAAGAGAGCGTTCACTTCATCGCGCAATTGCTGTCCAAAGAGGTCGACTTGGAAAAAGCCATGTCGAGCCAGAACCTGTTAGGCATGGACCGGCGCGATTGGCCCGGCTGATCAGCGCGCGTCTCTAACCGACCGGCTGAATGTAAACGAGAATGCAAGTGATAGAATGAGCGGGACCCACAATGGGAGCTCGCCAAGTCCAGGTGTGTTCAACGCGCTGGAGAGGTGATCGTCTACGCACCACCAGAGCAAAAACAGCCACATATCTATAGTCCTTCCTTTGTTGTTATTATCGTTAAACAATAAGAAGCCTGCAGCCGTATTTCAAGAGGTAACTCTATTTATGCGAGGTCGAGTCGCGGATCTGCGGCATTCTGAAGATGCGAAGGCCAATGCAACGCTCGAAATGCGCTCGGTTGCGGCAATTCACCCTTTGAATTTGGCCAATTCGGTTCTACATGCGGGCCATGTTAAAACTCGACAATCTGTCCGCCATAGTCGGCGAAGACGACGAAGCCAAGACCATCATCAATGGTTTGTCTCTGGAAGTGCCTGCGGGCGAGGTTCATGCGATCATGGGGCCTAACGGGGCGGGTAAGTCGACCCTGTCTTATGTGCTGACCGGCCGAGACGGATATGCAGTCACTGGCGGCACTGCGACGCTTGAAGGCGCAGACCTTTTGGACATGGATCCAGAAGAGAGGGCTGCAAAGGGATTGTTCCTGTCATTCCAGTACCCGGTCGAAATTCCGGGTGTGCCTGTGATGACCTTTGTCCGGACGGCGATGAACGCACAGCGCAAACTACGCGGTGAGGCGGAAATATCTGCCCCGGATTTTATCAAGAAATCCCGGGAGTTGGGCAAACAACTTAATCTAACGTCTGAGATGCTGAAGCGTCCGCTAAATGTTGGCTTTTCTGGCGGTGAGAAGAAGCGTCTGGAGATCTTTCAGATGATGATGCTCGAGCCTCGCTTTGCGATCCTAGACGAAACAGATTCCGGTCTGGACATTGATGCGCTTCGCACAGTTTCTGACGGCGTGAATGCCTTGCGCAGCCCAGACAGAGGTATGTTGGTGATCACGCACTATCAACGCCTGCTCGATCACATCAAACCGGACAAAGTCCATGTCCTCGCAAACGGTAAGATCATCAAAACCGGCGGGCCTGAGCTCGCTCTTCGTTTGGAAGAAGAAGGCTATGACGGCGTGCTGGGAGAGGCGGCATAGTGGCGCTTTCCATAGACGCACTGAAGGACAAGTTTCGCAATCCCGGGGCCGCTGAGCTGGAATTGATCGCGCGCTATGCGATGCTTCCAGAGAGCGGGCAACGTGAGCGAGCCTTCGAAGTATTTGCTGAAACGGGGCTTCCGCACAGGCGGCTGGAAGCCTGGAAATGGACCGATTTCAAAACAGCGCTGAAACAAGTCGAAGCGTCGAAAACCGTTAGTCACGAAGCGCCGTTGCCTGCGGCAGGTCATGCCGTCATCGAATTTACGCCGACCGGTGTGACACTGCCCAAGACGGTGCCAGCCGGGATCAAATTACACGAACGCGGCGATGCCCAAGCGCTCGGCAATGCAGAGGATGTCCCGCTCGGCGCGATGACCGCGGCATTGGCTGGACGTGTTGGCGGCTTGGATACGCTGATTATCGAAGTGACTGACAAAGCCGCAGCGCCATTGCACATCTTGATGCGCGGCGACCGGGACGAAACCAATTTTGCTCGAGTCGCAGTCATTGTGCGTCCTGGGGCAAGCCTCGATCTTATTGAGAGTCATATGGGCGGTGCTGGCTTTTCATCGTTCCTGATTGAGGTTGGGATGCAAGATGGTGGATCTGTCCGGCGTACGGTTTTGCAACGCGGCGCTGCCGACGAAGCGCAAGCGATCACGGCTATCGTCAACTTAGGCGAGAAGTCGGAATATACGCAAACCGCATTGGCATTCGGCGCCAAATTAGCCCGTTTGGAAACCAGGTTAACGCATCGCGAAAGCGGCAGCCACGCGACCGTAAATGGCGCGTACCTCTGCGCGAATGGGTTCCACGCCGATTTTACCAGCCACGTTCGCCATGGCGCTCCGTCATCGGTTACCCGCCAGGTGACCAAGGGCGCTGTCTTAAATGGCGGCACCGGTGTGTTCCAAGGTAAATTCCATGTCCCACGCACGATTGGTCAATATACCGACGCTGATATGCAGCACCAGGCGCTATTGCTCGAGGACGGGGCGGAAGTGTTTGCCAAGCCAGAGTTGGAAATTTATTCGGATGATGTCGAATGCGCACACGGAAATACATCCGGTGCGCTCGACCAAAATCAGCTTTTCTATATGCGCCAACGCGGCATTCCCTTAGCGGAGGCACGGGCTTTGTTGACGCAGGCTTTTGTCGCCGATGCCTTGGAAGTCGCGAGTGAAACGGTCCGTGAAACGTTGCGCGAAGCAATGCAGGATTGGCTTAAGCAAACGAGCTAAGCCTCTTTATCCGCGATCGTATAGTCTTGGAAAAAGCGGGCCTCAGGCATCGCCCAGCCGCCGCGATAAATCTCGCGCTGAAGGCCCAGGCGCCGTTTTGCCAAAGCACTCAATATATAATTTTCGTGATAGGCGATTGCACCCTCAGGATATTTGGTTGAGACGACAGCACTGACATCGTTCCACTTATATCGAAACTCTAAAGCAGCTTTACGGGACAGACTGGCTTCCAGAGAGGCTTCATTCAGGACGAACCAGGTGATGAAAGTGCGGCCACCGGGTTTTAGAACGCGCCGCATTTCGCCGAGATAGTTTTCAACATCGGCGCTCAGCATGTGCGTGAAGACCGAAGTCAGGAAGATGAAATCAAACGTGTTGTCCGCAAACGGGAACCGGTAATCTGCCGCTTTTGTCTTTCCCAGGCGGTTGTAGGCTTTATTATATATGTTCGCATGGACGAACTCAAAATTGGAAAAATCGCGATAATGCTTTTGACACCAAGTCACGCCGCGTTTGACGATATCAATTCCTGCATACTGACCTTCCTCCGACAGGAATTCAGTCATTGGCCGGGCGACGCGGCCTTGTCCGGAACCAATATCAAGTACGGTCATGTTTGGTTTTAGGCCGTTTTCGATCAATTCGCGTAGAATGTTGGCTCCGCCATCGACGAAATCTCCCTTGCCAACAAAGATATCTCGTTGCTTGGGGACCAAAGGTGGCGGTGGCGGCGAGGTCACGTCCGCCCACGCTGCTTTCATCCACGACCGGGACACAAATCGTTTAAGGCTGAATAAATCGATCATGCGCCTCGAATAAGCGCGGTAAAGTAGATGTCATTATCTGAGCGTCTCATTATTGCGCCGCAAAAGTCAGATCGGTCCGTTAGAAAAGTCACAGACGTCGCATCGACAAATCCGCTTAAGCGCACCATATCGCCGCCATGACGAAAGCACTTGATATCGCGGCCATCCGGTCTGAGTTTCCCATTCTTTCACGGGACGTGAACGGAAAGCCACTCACCTATCTCGACAATGCGGCGAGCGCGCAAAAGCCAGATGCCGTCATTGATGCGATGTCGAATCAGGCGCGGACGGCTTATGCGAATGTCCATCGCGGCATCCACACGTTGGCAAATGAAACCACCGAAGCTTACGAGGGCGCGCGCGAGAAGATCCGAGGCTTCATCAATGCAGGTTCTGTCGATGAAGTGATTTTCACCAAAGGCGGCACCGAGGCCATCAACTTGGTCGCCAATGGTATCGCAGATGAAATTCAGCCGGGCGATGAGATCGTTCTCTCCATCATGGAGCACCACTCAAACATCATCCCATGGCATTTCCTGAGAGAACGCCATGGCGCGGTCCTGAAATGGGTTGATGTCGATGAGACCGGCGCGCTCGATATGGACGCCTTGCAAGCAGCTTTGTCTGAAAAGACCCGCATGGTCGCCGTCACGCATATGTCGAACGTCCTGGGGACAGTCACAGATGCGGCAAAAATTATCCGACTGGCGCACAATGTTGGGGCGGAAGTCTTGCTCGATGGCTGCCAATCCGGGGTTCACCTAGACATTGATGTACAGGCGCTGGATTGCGACTATTTCGTCCTGACCGGGCACAAGATTTATGGACCAAGCGGCATTGGCGCCCTTTATGGAAAAGCGGCGTCACTCGCGCGTTTGCGCCCCTATCAAGGCGGCGGCGAGATGATCGAAATCGTTGAGCGCGATCGCGTCACTTACAATGAAGCGCCGCACAAGTTCGAAGCCGGTACGCCGCCAATCCTGCAAGCCATTGGGTTTGGCGCGGCCATCGATTGGCTCGGCCAGTTTGATCAGGAAGAAGTGCTCGCGCATGAGCATGCGATTTACGAGCGCGCGTATGACGGCGTTCGCGGCATCAATGGGCTGCGGGTGCACGGTACAGCGAAAGGGAAGGGCGCCGTTTTGTCGTTCTCGATTGATGGCGCGCACCCTCATGATCTCGCGCAGATCATGGATCGATACGGTGTTGCCGTCCGCGCCGGGCATCATTGCGCCCAGCCCTTGATGGACCATATCGGCGTTTCAGCCACCGCTCGGGCGAGTTTCGCGCTGTATAATTCAGAGGCAGATGTGGACGCGTTCATTGAAGCGCTACACAAAGCGCGCGGGATGCTTATATAGGTTTGAGAATGGCAGACGATTTAACCCCTCGCGACGTGATTGACGTTTCCGCGCCTGAAGACAGTGCGGAAAAGCCTTCTGCGATCCCGCAAGATGAATTGAACCGGATCACGGATGACCTGATCGCGGCCTTTAAAAGCGTCTATGACCCGGAAATTCCAGTCGATATTTACGAGCTTGGCCTGATTTACAAAGTCGATATCGATGATTATCGTAAGGTTGATATCGATATGACGCTGACCGCGCCGGGCTGTCCTGTGGCTGGCGATATGCCGGGCTGGATTGAAAATGCTGCGCGGACCGTTGAGGGAATCACCGATGTTGAGGTCCGCTTGACCTTCGATCCGCCTTGGGATCCGTCCCGCATGTCAGACGAAGCGCGCCTTGCGCTGAACATGCTTTAATTGAACCGCAAACGTTTCGGACCTATATTTAGATCATGGCCAGACGACCTAGACCCAAACTCGTAACTTTGACCGACGCCGCGGCGACCCGCGTGTCTGAACTGATGTCTGAAAAGGGCACCGGATTCTTACGCGTTGGCGTCACAAATGGCGGTTGCGCAGGCATGGAATACGTCATGGACTATGTCGATACCCCAGAAACTCTGGATGAGATCGTTGAAGACAAGGGCGTCAAAATCGTTGTCGACGCGAAAGCGGTCTTGTTCCTGCTCGGATCTGTCGTTGATTACGAAACAACACTGCTGCACGAGAAGTTTACCTTCACCAATCCGAACCAAACGGATGCGTGTGGCTGCGGCGAAAGCGTGACGATCGTCCCTGCGGCTGCTGAGTAGCTCAGAGGGGCTGCGGGCTTCTCCACACAACCATAATCTCAATTTGTCAGCGCTATTGCTTTGATAAGTAAGGACGACTTAGTGTGCTCGCATCTGGAGGGAATAAGGTTATGGCGATTTTTCTAGCGGGTTTGATTATCTTCTTTGGGCTGCATTTGTATTCTGCGCTGCGGTCACGCGCGCCTGGGTCAGATATCAAAGAGAAGATGGGATACGGTCCTTTTATGGGGTTATACAGCCTCATCTCCATTATTGGGTTTGTCCTGATCGTTTACGGATATGGCGCAACTCGCGGGGCAGGGGCGCTGTACGTGCCGCCGACTTGGCTCGCCCATATCAACTTGGTGCTGACTCTGCCGGCAATGATTCTGCTGGTCGCGTCACAAGTGCCCGCTGGACGGATCAAAAAGGCGACGAAGCATCCGATGCTTCTCGCTATCAAGTTCTGGGCGCTTGGACATTTGCTGGCGAATGGCGAGTTAAACTCGGTTCTTCTGTTCGGAAGCTTCCTCGCCTACGCGGTTTTTGACCGGATCATGGTCAAACGACGCGGCGATAATGGACCTAGCCCGGATGTCGCGCTGAACTCGGCTATGGATGCAATCTCTGTCGTGGTTGGCATTGGCGTTTGGGCGGCAATTGCGATGTGGTTGCACCCGATCCTGTTCGGCGTTGTCGCGCTGCCATCTTAATCTGGTGCAGCGGTTGAGGTTGCTCGTGTAGGCCGGTCTGCTAAAGCCTGTGGCAAACGAGTATAGGGTGCCCAATGTCCGCACAAACCCAAGTCCGCCGCAAAACGGTGAGAGATATCGCTAAAGCCAAGCAGGGCGATCCCTTGGTTTGCCTTACCGCTTATGATGCACAGGTTGCAGCATTGCTCGACCCGCATTGCGATATCCTGCTGGTTGGCGATAGCGTCGGGATGGTTGTCCATGGCATGGCGTCGACAGTGGGCGTGACCATGGAGATGATGATCTTACATGGCCAGGCAGTTATGCGCGCATCGACCCAAGCCTTTGTCGTCGTCGATATGCCATTCGGATCCTACGAAACCAACTCCGACCAGGCGTTTTTGAATGCAGCGCGCTTGATGCAGGAAACCGGGTGTCAGGCGGTTAAAATTGAAAGCGGGACTTACGCGGCCACGCAAATCGCGCATTTGGTCGAACGCGGGATCCCGGTCATGGGGCATGTTGGCCTGCGTCCGCAGGCGATCAATGTCGATGGCGGGTTTCGAGCCAAGGGACGAACTAAGGCCGAGTGGACACGCGCGATCGATGAGGCTGTCGCTGCTGATGCGGCCGGGGCGTTTGCAATCGTTGTCGAAGGCGTTGCGCCAGATTTGGCGGATGAGATTACCAAAGCCGTTGCCTGCCCAACGATTGGCATCGGCGCTTCGGCGGGCTGCGATGGGCAAATCCTCGTCACCAACGATCTTCTGGGCATGACCGATTGGGTGCCTAAGTTTGTGAAAAAGAATGCAGACTTGAAATCGGCGATCGAAAATGCGGCAGAGACCTATGCTGAAGAGGTCAAAACACGAGCCTTTCCAGGCGCCGCACAAACCTACAAGCTGCGTAAAGCTGCAGACAGCTAACCTTGTCCGTTGCGGGGGCGAACAGGCGCGGTTAGGGTAACCGCAACTCTCTTATCCGATTTGTCTGGAGACATTTTTTGGCCGATATTTTTGAAGAAGTCGAAGAAGGCTTACGACAGGATCGCTTCGGCGGTATGTGGAAGAAATACGGTGTCTTCGCCTATATTGGCGCAGCTCTATTGATTGGCGGCGTAGCGCTGAACGAATATCTCAAGACGCAAGCGGTCAAAACTGTCGAAGAGAATGCGACACGTTTGGAAGTCGCTTTGAATGAAGTTGATGCGCGTAATTACGAATCAGCGGCGACGCAGCTGACTGAGATTATCGGCGCTGAAATTCCGCCATCGGCGGTTGCGGCTCACTTTCTTGCGGGGATCCGGTTGGATGGTAATGGCGATGCGGCCGCCGCTGCGGACGCCTTACAAGGTGTTGTGGGCGAGGCTGAAGACCCAACGCAAAAACTGGCGCTTATAAAATCAGCCTATCTCCGTGCGGACAATTTGGATCGTGCAGCACTCACCGAGTATCTGGCTCCACTTGCTGAAACCGACGGTCCGTTTGCAGCATTGTCGAAAGAGCTGATTGCGGCGAAGGCATTGCAAGATGGTGATCTTGAATTTGCGCGCCGGGAATTCAATTTCCTGCGGATTGCCCAAAATGTGCCACCTGGAGTGGTTACCCGTGCTGAACAGGCGCTAGCGGCGCTTCCACCTGTTGCCGAAACGCCGACTGAAACTGCCCCTGAGCCCGCTCCGGCGGACGTAACCGAAACTCCCGCCGATCCAGAAATCGGCGAAGCGACTGAGGAGACGCCTGAATGAGCGCTCGATCTGTAACTCGACTGACTTTGATTTCCGCAAGCTGTTTGGTCTTGGCGGCGTGTTCGATCCTCGATCGTGGCCGCGCCAACCGAGAAGCCGAAGAGGCTTTGGAAAAAGAAGGCCGCATCACCATGGTGCTGGGCGATGAGAGCCTGCAGCCTGATCCAGATTTGGTCAGTGAAATCATCACATTACCTGAGCCTCGCGCTCTGACCGATGGCTGGCCACAAGCGGGAAGTCGGCCGAGTAAAAGTGTCGGACATATTGGTGCTGCTACCGAACTGGACGTTGCGTGGCGTTCGAATGTCGGAGAAGGGTCAGATAATAAGTCTGCCTTGACCACGCCTCCAGTGGCATCCGCGGATACGATTTACACAATCGACTCTCGACAAGTGATCGTTGCTACGGACGCCGCATCCGGCAACCGCCGTTGGAGCCAAAAGCTTGAATCCGACAATCGCCGCGATGGAACCGGCATTGGGTCTGGCATCGGTCTGGAAGGGAATATGCTGGTCATTGCCAGCGCTTTTGGATTTGTCGCGGCGCTCGATGCGACCAACGGATCAGAATTGTGGCGCACGTCAACGGAAGCCCCGATGACCGGGTCGCCGACGATCAAGGATGGACGCGTTTTTGTCTCTTCCAACAATAATGAAGTTCTGGCGATGGACCTCGCGACTGGCGAGCTTTTGTGGAGCGATCAAGCGATTGCAGAATCAGCGCGCGTTCTTGGGTCGCCAAGTCCAGCAGCTGTTGAAGACATCGTTGTCGCGCCATACTCCTCTGGCGAAATTATCGCCTATTTGTCATCGAATGGACGCCGCCTCTGGAGCGAAGCGCTCGCGAGTGCTGGGCAGTTTACACCGATCTCATCGATCAATGACATTGGTGCACGCCCGGTTCTTGGCGGCGGTTTGGTTTTTGCGGCCAGTCAGTCCGGTGTTTTAGCAGCGATTGACGGACGAACCGGAAACCGAGTTTGGCAACAACCCATCGGTACCACGCAGGCCCCGGCCCTAACGGGAGAGTATCTTTTTGTTGTCGGCGTCGATGCTGAGCTCGCCGCGCTGAAAGCTGGAACCGGCCAGGTGGTCTGGGTGAAAGACCTCGAAAAATTCTCAAATGAGAAGAAGCAAACGGGACGATTGACTTATGCTGGGCCGATCATTGCGTCCGGCCGGATCATGATTGTGTCCTCAAAAGGGGAGCTGATTGCCTTTGATCCTCAGACCGGCGATGAAATCGACCGGTTGAAACTTGGTGATCCTGTCTATATCGAGCCGATTGCTGTTCAAGACAAACTGATTGTTCTGACCGATGATGCGCGCCTGATCGCAATCCGCTAAGGCGAATTTGGCGCGCACCCACTTTAACTGAGGCGCGCTATGCCGTTGAAAATTGCTATTGTTGGACGCCCGAATGTCGGGAAGTCTACGCTGTTTAACCGTCTTGCGGGGAAGCAATTGGCGCTGGTTGATGATCAACCCGGCGTGACGCGTGATCGCAAAGAGGCTGAAGGCCGCTTGGCTGACTTGCCGCTGATCCTCATCGACACTGCGGGCTTTGAAGACGTCAACGATGACTCGCTGGAGTCTCGTATGCGCGATCAGACCGAAATTGCCATTCGCGAAGCAGAGCTGGCATTGTTTCTGATCGATGCCCGCGTCGGTGTTACCGCAATGGATGAACGATTTGCGCAAATCCTGCGTCGTGCAGACATGCCGATCGTTCTGGCTGCAAACAAGGCGGAAGGTCGCGCCGGGGATGACGGCTTGCTGGAAGCCTGGAACCTTGGACTTGGTGAACCGGTCGGCTTGTCAGGGGCGCACGGCGAAGGTCTCTCAGATCTCTATTCCGGAATTCGCGAGGCCTTGGGTGAAGAGGCCTTTGAAGAGGCGCTGAAAGAAGAAGAAGCCGAAGAGCAAGACACATTCAATCATGGCATTCTCGATCAGCTCGAAGGCCTTGATATGGATGATCCATATATGAACGAGTCAAAACTCGCGGCAGCCTTCGAAAAAGCCGGGATTGATGATGAGGTCGAAGGCGCTGCGATCGAAGACGCGAAGGCGAACACCAAGATCAGACCTATTCGTCTGGCGATTGTTGGGCGGCCTAATGCGGGCAAGTCGACCCTGATCAACCAATTGGTGGGTGAACATCGAATGCTCACTGGCCCGGAGGCTGGTATTACCCGAGACTCGGTGACATTGCGCTGGACCTGGGAAGGCCGGGAAGTTCGGTTGGTTGATACGGCAGGCCTGCGCCGCAAGTCGAAGGTTCAAGAACGCCTCGAAAAGATGTCGACGGGCGAAACCGTTCGGTCTTTGAAATATGCAGACGTCGTCGCCTTGATCATGGACCCTGAGGATTCGTTTGAGAAACAAGATCTTCAAATTGCCGATCTCGCGCTCAGAGAAGGCCGAGCCGTCGTCTTCGTGATCTCGAAATGGGATACGATCAAAAATCACGGCATGGCGATGAAAGAGCTAGAGCGGCGTTTGAAAGAGCATTTGCCGCAAGCCAGAGGGGCAGCCTTGGTGACACTGTCTGGTCTAACCGGAAAGCGGGTTGAACGCCTCATGCCTGCCGTCGCAAAAGCCTATGATGATTGGTGCGCGCGGGTCAAAACCGGTGATCTCAATCGCTGGCTCCGCTATATGATTGAGCGAAATCCACCGCCAAGTGTCCAGGGTAAGCGGATCAAACCTCGCTATATGGCGCAAATCAAAGCGCGCCCACCGACCTTCGTTTTGATCGCCTCGCGCGGGGATCAGATGCCAGAGCAATATAAGCGCTATCTGGTCAATGGCTTGCGCGAAGCGTTTGAGTTGCCAGGAATACCACTGCGTTTGATCGTCAAACAAGGTGCAAACCCGTATGCAGATAAAGCACGTCGTAAGCACTAGAGCGCAATCATCAGTCTTGAGTTGAGTTTTATACGCGCGGCTATAACGTCAGAGAGTCTTTCGGATTCTTATAGGAGCTTCGCGCATGTCTCTACGTCTTGCCTCAATGGCCTCAATTGCGGCTCTGCTCGCTGGATGTGCTGCGGTGGAAACGCTGCCAACGACACAAGAGACAGCGCCGTTAGAGGAAGCCGCGGTTTCGGCAGAGGCACCTGAAGCGACCAGCCTGCTGCCTTATGAAGAGTTCACGCTCGACAATGGCCTAACCGTTTTGTTTCACGTTGATCGGTCCGACCCGGTTGTCGCCGTCTCGTTGACAGCGCATGTTGGCTCCGCGCGCGAGAAGCCAGGCCGCACTGGCTTTGCGCATCTGTTCGAGCATCTGCTGTTTCTAGAGTCCGAAAACCTGGGGCCAGGCGGTCTCGACAAACTCTCCGCTCGGATCGGGGGTTCTGGCGCGAACGGATCGACCAGCCGTGATCGCACGAACTATCTGCAAACCATCCCCAATGATGGATTGGAAAAGATGCTCTGGGCGGAAGCAGACAAGCTGGGTTGGTTCATCAACACTGTAACTCAGTCTGTGCTCGATAAAGAAAAGCAGGTCGTCAAAAATGAGAAACGCCAGGGGGTCGATAACCGGCCCTATGGCCATACATTCTATGTGCTTCACAAGGCGCTGTATCCGGAAGATCATCCTTACAATTGGCAAGTGATTGGATCTCTAGCAGACCTTCAGGCTGCCGAGTTAGACGATGTCAAAGAGTTCTTCAGAGACTGGTATACGCCCAATAATGTCACCTTGGTTGTGGCCGGTGATTTTGACACCGAACAAGCGAAGACTTGGGTTGAGCGATACTTTGCGGAGATCCCTCGGGGGCCCGAGATTGAGCCGCTGCAGGCACGTCCAGGAAGTGTCGAAGAGACGGTGCGTCTCTACCACGAAGACAATTTCGCCCAGCTTCCGCAACTTACGATTTCTTGGCCCACGGTAGAGCAATACCATCCCGACAGCTATCCTCTCGCGGTTCTGACGGAACTTCTCACGGACGGAAAGGAGGCGCCCCTCAACGAAGTTCTGATCGACGAAGCCAAGGTTGCAGCGTCCGTTGGAACTTTCACTTATGATAGTGAGTTATCAGGCGAGCTTATCCTTCAGGTCAGCGCGTTCAAAGGAACTGACCTAGACAGCGTCGCAATCGCATTGGCCGACGGATTTGCGCGGTTTGAAGAAAATCCGATCACCGATGAGGCTTTGCAAAGAGTGAAAACGCGGCAAGAAGTTGCGTTCTATGATGCGCTGAATGGGGTCTTGGGCAAAGGCGCGCAGCTTGCTCAATATAGCATTTTTGCCGGCAATGCTGGGTATATCGATGAAGATCTCGCGCGCCTGCAAGCCGTGACCGCCGAAGACGTTCGCCGCGTTTATGACGCCTATATCAAAGACAAACCTCATGTCGCAGCTAGCTTCGTCCCGCGTGGAGAAATCGAACTTGCGCTGGAAGGATCAGAGCTCGCCGAAGTGGTTGTCGAGCCGATTGTGCAGGGCGCTGAGGCTGAAATCGATCCGACCTCGGATACAACTTATGAAGCCACCCCTTCCTTGATCGACCGGAGTGTTGAGCCGGAATATGGTGCACCTCCGCAAGTTGCGACCCCGGATGTTTGGAAAAGCGAAACTGCGAATGGAATCAAAGTGTTTGGGATCACCGATACCGAACTGCCTTTGGTGCGGTTTTCCATGGTGATGGAAGGTGGGCACCTCCTCGATACGCCGGATACAGCTGGGACCGCGAACCTGCTGGCAGAAGTATTGACCAAAGGGACGGCGACCAAAACACCGGCAGAACTCGACAACGCGTTCGCGCTGCTTGGAGCAGATGTTTCAGTTGACGTGAACAATGAGAGCTTTGAAATCTCCGGCCAGACCTTGGCACGCAATTTTGATGAGACGATCGCTTTGGTCGAGGAGGCCTTGCTTGAGCCACGCTGGGACGAGGCCGAATTTGAACTTGCGCAATCGCGAACACGTGATGCCATTCAAGCGGCGAGTGCCCGACCCAATGCGATCGCCGCACGCGCTTTCAACTATGTCACTTATGGCGAAGACAGCATGCGCGCGTTGAGTGTGCTGGGGCGGGAAAGCACGTTGGATGCGATTGGTCTCGATGATTTGAAAGCTTGGAAATCAGAGAACCTTTCGCCGCATTTGACCAGTTTGCGTGTGGTGGGAGACATATCTTCTGAGCAGGTGACACAGTCGCTTTCCGGTTTGACGGCGAACTGGCCGCGAACCGAGGTTGAGTTAAAGGTCAGCGAACAGCCAATCTCACCGACTGAATCCACCATCTATTTCTACGATATGCCAGGCTCTAGCCAATCGGTTTTCCAATTCGGGTATCCGGCGCTTAAACGTACAGACGCGGATTACAATCTCGCTGGCGTGATGAATTATCGCCTAGGCGGCGGTGGTTTCGCCTCGCGCCTGACGCAGGAATTACGAGAGGGTAAGGGCTACACTTACGGCATACGGTCGAGCTTTGGCGGGACCGAGCAAGTAGGTACATTCTCTATTGGCAGCGGTGTTCGTTCAAATGTGACCCTCGAAGCAACGGCGCTGACGCGTGACATCATGACGGCGTATGGTGCAACGTTCACTGAAGAGGATTTGAATGTAACCAAAAGTTTCGTCACCAAGAGCCAAGCACGCCGGTCCGAGTCGCTGGGGGCGAAGCTGAACATCATTTCAGATATTGCCGACTATGATTTGCCGAATGATTATGTCGTGCAGCAAATGGTTGAAGTTGAAGCCCTCACAGTCGCGCAAGTACAAGCACTCGCAAGCGCCTATATTCGACCGGGTGCGATGAACTATGTGATCGTTGGAGATGCTGCAACGCAACTGGAGCGTCTATCTGAGCTGGGCTATGGCGAACCCGTCTTGATCAATGATCAAGTCGACGCACTTTCGGAGTAGATGACCAGAATGATTCGACTGATTCTGAGGGAAAATCCTTCAATTTACCAATTGCTTACCACTCATTTGGGTTCCGTTCAGAAAAGTTTTTGTATTGCTCTCCCCACTAAAGGGGCTGAGACATGGCAAAACTAGAGACGAAGGATGATGCGCTTGCGTTGCTGATGCGCATCCAGGAGTATTGGTCTGAACGTGGTTACAACGTTCAGGGATCGATTCGCGAAGCTGGATATAGCGAACGCTTGCGGTCCACGGTCTACGAAGTTGAGACCGATATGGTTGCCGGGTTTCCGCGCCGCAAACGCGACGCAGCCTAGCTCAACCCATCCACAGTTTTAAGCGAGCAGCTCCCGCACATCGATGCGGGCTTTGTTGCGTGTTTCGGAAGCCTCGAGAAGCGGCACCATGTGGGCGGCCACGTCTTCTGGCGCTGGCAGGGTCATGGGATCCTCGCCGGGCATAGCGTCCGCGCGCATATCCGTTCGGGTTGCTCCGGGATCAAACAAGTTCACGCGGAGCGCCGTTTGTTCATTCTCATCGCCCCACGCATAGGCGAGGGACTCAAGCCCCGCTTTTGAAGCTTGATACGGCCCCCAAAATGCCCTTGGTCTCGGCACTACACCTGATGTGACAAACAAAGCGCGCGGGCTTTCAGAACGGCGTAGCAGCGGATCAAAGACCCGGATAAGCCGCCAATTTGCGCTGAGGTTCACATCCATGACCTCATTGAACTGGCGCTCGCCGCCAGCCTGCAATGGCCCAATGGTTCCGAGCACGCCTGCATTCGCAAGCAGGCCATCGATCCGTCCGAACTTTTCAGCGATCGCGGTTCCGAGCGGTTCGAACGCGGCCGCGTCTTTTAAGTCAAATGGGATCAGCGTCATCGATCCGCCTAGGGCGCGGACTTCATCATCCAGTGTTTCCAACGCCTTTTTGGAGCGAGCTAAACCGATGACATGATGCCCGGCTTTCGCCAGTGCCAATGTTGCTGCTCGACCGATGCCTTGCGACGCGCCTGTGACGAGAGTGATGCGTTTTTCCATGAGCGCGCCGTAGCGAACCTGTTCGGACTAGTCCAGCAGCGAAAGCTGTCTTTCTTTGCTGCTCTCGTTTTGATCATGATCGATCAAGCGGGTTGGATAGTCGCCCGTGAAACAGTGATCTGCAAATGCCGGTGTTTCAGAGTCGTATTCGACCCCAATTGCGCGATAGAGACCTGGCACAGATAAGAAGCCGAGACTCTCAACTTCCAAAAACGCTCGCATTTCTTCCAGTGTGTGATTGGCGGCGATCAGTTCCGTCCGATCGGCCATATCGATACCGTAAAAATCTTGGTGGGTAATTGGCGGGCTTGCCGAGCGGAAGTGAATCTCTTTCGCTCCGGCGTCACGGACCATTTGTACGATCTTGCGAGACGTATTGCCCCGAACAATCGAGTCATCGACCAGCAAGACGCGTTTGCCTTCAAGGACGGCTTTGTTCGGCGAGTGCTTGCGCGACACGGCGCGCTGACGCCCAGTTTGGGTCGGTTGGATGAAGGTTCGCCCAACATAGTGGCTTCGAATGATGCCAAGCTGGAATGGCACGCCGGAATGCTCCGAGAAGCCGATCGCAGCGGGAACGCCTGAATCCGGAACTGGAACGACAACATCGATATCTGCCGGGTGCTCGACCGCGAGTTGGTGTCCCATCTTGCGGCGAACATCATAGACTGAGCGGCCCTGAACGATGCTGTCAGGGCGAGCAAAATAGACATACTCAAACAGGCACGGACGAACTGGTTGAGACGGGAACGGGTTATAAGACTGCAAGCCTTCTTCAGTGATGATAACGACCTCACCGGGGGCGATTTCCCGCTCAATTTCGGCGCCCATCAAGTCCAATGCGCAGGTCTCGGATGCAAGCACATAGGCTGTGCCAATCCGTCCAAGCACCAACGGACGCAACCCGGAAGGATCGCGCGCACCGATAAGCTTTTTGTTTGTCATGCCGACAAAAGAAAATCCGCCTTCTATCTGGCGGATTGCATCTAAAAATCGGTCTGAAACGGTGTCTTGATCGGAGCGGGCCAGGAGGTGCAAAATGACCTCTGTGTCCATGGTCGATTGAAAGATCGAACCCCTGCGGACCAAGCGCTTTCGCAAAGCTCGCGCATTGGTCAAATTACCATTATGCGCGATGGCGAAACCGCCTGTGTCCAGGTCAGCATAGATGGGTTGAATGTTTCGAACGGCGGGCTTGCCTTGCGTCGAGTATCGATTGTGTCCGATGCCCTTATCGCCGGGCAGGCGATCAGAGACGTCACCCCCAAAACTGTCGCCAACCAGGCCCATATGGCGTTCGCCGTGAAAGCGGTTGCCATCAAATGTTGTGATCCCGCAGGCTTCTTGTCCGCGATGTTGGAGAGCGTGTAATCCGAGCGCGACGAGGAGGGAGGCTTGTGAATGTCCGAAGACGCCGACAACGCCGCATTCCTCTCTGGGCTTGTCGTCATCATGGTCAAAGATCATTCGACTAACCCTCGCGGTCTGTTCGTCGGCGGATTATTCTGCGGTGGCCTCAACGTCAAGGTTTGATATCTGCGTCGACCGTTCTGCAAGCTCCGGCGCGCGCTCACCAAGATAGTTCGCGCCCGCTGAAATGATCGGATAAGTCCTTGCCTGCGTAACAAATTCTGGGATCTGATCCTGGTCCATTGCAAGGTTCAGAAGATACACAAAGAATATCAGTACAACACCGCCGCGCGCGAAACCAAATAGGCCTCCAGCGACCCGGTCCAGCAAACCGATTCCATCGACGCCTTGAATCGTTCGAGACAGGTTGGCGCCAAACCAGGCGACCGCAACATAAACGAGGAGGAAGACGACAACGAAAATCATTGCGTCTGGCATCCAATCCGGCGAATCTGCAGGGAGGATCGCATCTAATTGCGCGACGAAAAATTTGCGGGCAAAGAAGGCTGCAGCGATGGCGGCTATGAAAGCGCCAAGCGTTGCTAGTTCTCGCATGAAACCTCGAGCAAGCGCCATCAATGTCGAAACGATCACAATCACGATCGCCACGGCATCAAACGCTGTAAGGGCTTCCATCATTGGCCGGTTTCCGGTGCGATCAAATCTACAAGGTCAGATAGGCGCTTGATCGGTGTAATCGTCAAGCCTTCGATAGCGGTTGGGCTGCCATCGGGAACATAGGCGCGTTCAAAACCAAGTCGTTCGGCTTCTTTCAAACGTTGCTCCATACGCGCCACTGGGCGGATTGCGCCCGATAAAGCAACCTCGCCAAAATAGATCGCTTTGCCTGGCCCTGGGTTCGCTGACGCGGACGTGAGTAAAGCCGCTGCCGCAGCGAGATCACCAGCGGGTTCAGTTATTCGATATCCGCCCGCAACCGAGAGATAGACATCACGTCCCCCCAGAGAAACACCGCATCTTGCTTCCAGAACGGCGAGCAACATGGCTAAGCGATTGCTGTCCCAACCCACGATCGAACGTCTTGGCGTTCCATAGGCGCTCGGCGCAACTAAGGCTTGGACCTCTGCCAGCACGGGCCGCGAACCTTCCATCGCGGCGAACACCGCTGCGCCGCCTGCCTCGTCTCCTTCCGAAGATAAGAAAAGAGCAGAGGGTTCCCGGGCAGGTGCGAGGCCGTATTGATGCATTTCGAAGATACCGATCTCGTCGGTCGGTCCGAAACGATTTTTGACGGCCCGCAGGATTCTAAACTGATGCCCGCGTTCGCCTTCAAAATAGAAAACCGTATCGACCATGTGTTCGACCACCCGGGGACCAGCGATCTGACCTTCTTTGGTGACGTGCCCAACGAGAATGAGCGCAGCGCCCGACGTCTTAGCCCAGCGCGTAAGCTCTTGCCCGCACGCGCGCACTTGGCTGACGCTGCCCGGAGCGGCTTCCAAACTGTCAGACCACATCGTCTGAATGGAATCGATGACGACAAAATCTGGCTTTGCCGACTTTAGAGCGGACAACACTTTGCGCAGATCGGTTTCGGTGGCCAGTTGAACTGGGCTGTCGGCGACTTTCAAGCGTCGCGCGCGGTCTTGGATTTGCGCGGTCGCTTCCTCGCCTGAGACATAGACCGTTTTCAAGCCATTGCGGGCAAGCCTTGCTGCGACTTGTAAGAGCAGTGTCGATTTTCCGATCCCGGGATCGCCGCCAATCAAGGTTGCACTGGAGGGCACAATCCCTCCGCCAAAGACGCGATCTAACTCTTCAACACCGAGCAGGATACGTTCGGGCGGCGTATCATTGCCATCTAAGGCCGTGAATTCGGCCTTATTGGATCTTTTTGACCCGGCCTTCTTAGCCTTCAACCCTCCTGGCGGACCAGATGAGGTCTCTTCGGTTAGCGTATTCCACTCACCGCACGCGTCACATCTGCCTGACCACTTAGAGTGGACGGCGCCGCACGACTGACAAACAAACTGTGATTTAGACATGCCTCGTGGTTAGCCGGGTCCGCGAAGAAGTGAAAGGGGGGGATCGCAAGCCGTGCGTTACATATGTAGTAACAAAAAATTCATATTGTTTTTCGATAAACTGTGTGCTACATCAATTCTCACAGGGAAGAGAGGATCACAAACTAACCTCGATAGGAGGAAGACAAATGACCCTTTCTAAAACAATGACGACAATTATCGCAGCGGCAACAGCTTGCGCAGTTCTACCAGCCATGGCGGCAACCCAGTTTGACGCCGAAGAAAAGTCTAAAGAGATCTCAATTGCCGGGTACGATCTCACCCAAGCTACGGACGCCAAAGCCATTTTGGCCAGAATCGAATCCGCAGCGAAGTCAGTTTGCAAAGTCGACGCAAACCGCCAGACGGTTCGCGAAACGATGCTCCGCCGGGAATGCGAAAAAGCGGCGATTGAATCGACGGTCGAGTCATTAGACGCGCCAGAAATAGCGGCGTTGATCCAAAACTAAGAAGCAGCTCCCCCCACACGTATGCTTCAATTCGAGGGCGCCGCATTAATTTGCTGCGCCCTCTCGCTTTTCTCCGCGCGCTATCGCACTGTGCAGGAAGCGTAGGGAGAGACCGGATGAAAATGCCAGAGCAGGGCCGTCCTTGGGATGAGGTTCGCGGCGATATGCAAGCCCGCGGGGCCGGAGATGCCAAGTGGCGCGATGGTCGTACTGCGGTTTACGTCTTCAATGCCGGCGACGAGATCGCCGCTATTCAGAAGGAGGCGTATGCGGCCTTCATGTCTGAAAACGGCCTCGGGCCTTTGGCGTTTCCATCGCTTGCGCAAATGGAAAAAGAGGTCGTTTCGATGGGGCTGGACCTCTTGCAAGGCCCAGCAGGCAGTACTGGGGCGATGACGTCGGGTGGCACCGATTCAATTACGATGGCGATTAAGACGGCGCGAGACTATGCGCGCTCGAATGGTCGCGCGCGAGAGCGCGCCAATATCGTTTTGCCATACTCAGCGCATTTGGCGTTCGACAAGGCCTGCCTGCTTATGGATATCGAAGTTCGGCGTATTCCGGTTAAGACCGACGGCACCTACGAAGCTGATATTCCAGCTATGTCTGCTGCTTGCGATGAAGACACCGTGATGATGGTCGGATCTGCGCCCAACTTCCCGCATGGAATTATCGATCCGATCGAAGCGCTCAGCGATGTCGCCGTTGCAAAGGGGGTGTGGCTGCATGTTGATGCTTGCGTCGGAGGCTATTTTGCTCCGTTCGCGCGGATGAATGGCGTCCCAGTGCCGGCTTTTGATTTTGAATTACCTGGTGTCCATTCGATGAGCGCAGACCTGCACAAATACGGGTACGCTGCGAAAGGCGCTTCGACGGTCCTTTTTCGATCCGAAGCGCTCCATGCGTTCATGCCGTTCGACATGAAAGAATGGTCCGGCGCGCCGATGAAGACACCGACGCTCGCAGGTACGCGTCCCGGAGGTGCAATCTCTGCGGCGTGGGCGGTTATGAATCATTTGGGGGTCGCGGGATATAAGCGCCTGCAAGGCCAGGTCTGCGAGACACGCGAGCGGGTTGAGGAAGGCGTCAAACGCCTCGGTTTCGAAATTCTCGGCACGCCGATGCTGGGTTTGGTTGCATTTCGTCATCCTAAGCATCACGCGTTTGCTATTTACGGGGAGATCTATCGCCGCGGCTGGTTCACCTCTGTGACCAAGGAACCGGCAAGCCTGCATTTGATGCTATCGCCAAAACATGCCGATTTCATTGATGATTACCTCGCAGATTTGGAAGCGAGTTTGCACGCCGTTGCCAGCGCAGAAGATGCTGAGAAACTGAAAGTCGACGCGCGATACAGCTGATCTGCAAAAAAACGATTTCTGCGTTGGACAATGACCGACAGGGCAGCTAAGAGACCGCTTCCCTGTACGGCCTGCCCGGGTAGCTCAGGGGTAGAGCAGCGGATTGAAAATCCGCGTGTCGGTGGTTCAATTCCGCCCCCGGGCACCATTTCTAGCCAAAAAACAGTCATTGCGAAGAATAAACCGGATTAGACTGACCGGAACTACTGACTTTTAAACAATCCGCATTATCTGCGGCAGCATGCATCGCAACTTTTTGTATATTTCAGCCAGCTTGATACCGCTTTTTGGGGTGTCGTGCGCGACGGTTCCAGAGGCGCCAGAACGCCCGAGCTTCACCGTTTCGGAAGATGGGTTCGCCAATTCTGAAACACTTTCGCTTTCTGAATTGCCCTTGGCTGTCGATTGGTGGCGAGGGTTTGATGATCCATTGATGGCGCAAATGGTTGATCTCGCCTTGGCGGAGAACAAGAACCTTCTGGTGGCTGATGCGAACTTAGATGCAGCGCGCGCCATCCTTCGTCGGCAGGGCCTTTTGAGATCGCCTTCGACATCCAGCTCTGCGAGCGCCGATCTTGGACGCGCAACGCAAGATGGCGCTGACTTGGAGTTGACCGGGAGCAGCCAGCTCGCCGCGAGCTGGGAGTATGACGCGTTCGGGCGATTGGCTGCCTTGATTGAAAGCGCGAGTTTCCAAGTGGAAGAATTGCAGGAGACGCGCCGCGATGTTGCCGTCACCATCGCGGCTGAAACCGCGCTCGCATATGCTGACTATCGCGGCAACCAAGTGCGGCTTGCGGTGGCCCAATCAAATGCCGATCTGCAAGGTGAGAGTGTTGAGCTCTTACGTGTCTTGTTCGACAATGGCCGCGCGACCCGGCTTGATTTGGAGCGCGCAGAATCGCAATATCGTACCACGCTAGCGTCCTTGCCTTTACTGCGGATCAACATTCGGACTGCGGCGACACAGCTTGCGGCTCTGACGGGCCAAACAGATCTCTCTGCAGCTGACGCGATGCTCAGTGTTTCTTCTGAGCCTGTCATGATACCCCGACCGCCGAGCATGCTGGCCCTCGAAACACCAACCGATTTGGTCCGCCGCCGTCCTGATATTCGCGCAGCTGAGGCAGAGATTTCGCGTTTGCTTGCATTCGGAGAGGCAGAGCGTGCCCGGCTGTTCCCAACTTTGACCTTTAGCGCGGATGTGCTCGGAGTGTTCTCTGAAGACAGCACATTGGACAACAGCTTTGGGTTTGGCTTTGGGCCAGCTTTGCGATGGGATGGTCCTGACCTAAGACGCGTTCGTGCTGATATAGATATTGCCGATGCCCAAACGCGCGTTGCCTTTGCGGCCTATGAACGAACTGTCCTGGATGCGCTTACCGAAATCGAAATTGCTTTGATTGGATTCAGCCAAGAGCAAGCGCGCCGGGCGGACCTTGAAGCTGCTGCGGCTTCAGCGGAACGCGCGCTAGAGCTCGCGAAATTGCGATTTGACGAAGGCTTGGATGATTTCTTAGATGTCATCGACGCACAGCGAACGCTGCTTGATGCACAAGACCGGCTAGAAATAAGCCGTTTAGCGACAACCAGACAGGCAATCGCCACGTATAGAGCTTTAGGTGGAATTTGGCGGGACGATATGACGGCAGCTGCCGTTGAAGGAGAATGAGATAGTGTTGATCAGACTGATACTTGTCGCTGGCTTTGTCGTGGGCCTACCTTTGCAGTCCGCCATCGCGCAACGCGGTGGACCCGCTAGCGTTTTCGCCGAACCTGTTTCAGAGCGGACATTCTCTCGCGATATCGAAGCGCTTGGGACGCTTGAGCCGAACGAGCAGGTCGAACTATCACTGAACGCTTCGGATCGAATTACGGCGCTCTACTTTGATGATGGCGAACGTGTTCGGCAGGGAAAAACACTTCTATCACTGGCGCAGCGAGAGCAAACCGCGCTCGTTGAATCAGCAGAAGCGAATGTTGAAGAGGCGGCTCGCCAATTGGAGCGGGTCGTGCGTCTGGCCGATGCAGAAGCCGTTTCGCAATCAGAGCTTGATCGTGCGCAACGTGATTTGGACAGTGCGGAAGCGAATTTGCGCGCGTTGCAGTCTCGTCAGAAAGATCGCGTCTTGGTTGCCCCTTTCGACGGCATCCTCGGCTTTCGGCAAGTCAGCGTCGGCTCATTTGTCCGACCCGGCGACGTGGTTGCGACTCTGATTGACGACAGCGAAATGAATTTGGATTTCGACGTGCCATCGATTTTTACGCGCTCGATACAACCGGGCACGGCAATTGTTGCTGAAACTGATGATTTGCCGGGCATCGTGTTCGAAGGCGAGATCGCAACTTTGGACAATCGCATTGATCCAGTTACGCGGTCTATCCGGGCGCGTGCGAAAATCCCAAATGCGGATCAATTATTGCGCTCGGGTATGTTCATGCGGGTCACGGTAACCGCCGATCCACGTTTTAATCTGGCTATTCCCGAAGAGGCTGTTCAGCCGGTTGGTCCCAAGACTTTTGTTTGGCGGGTGACCCCCGAGCAGGACAAACTTGTTGCACGTCGGATCGAGGTATCTCTGGGCCAACGCGCTGATGGATATATCGAAGTCGTTTCCGGTCTGGATCCAACCGACCAAGTGATCACCGAAGGCATTATCCGCGTGCGCGAAGGTTCTGAAGTGCAATTGCGTGATGCAGCAATGCTAACTCCAAACGCACCGCCGGGACGACGCGATCCTGGCGCAGGTGCCTCAGCGACTGGTACAGCAAACTAAGGGACTGGGCTCATGATTCTTTCAGATACCGCCGTCACGCGCCCAGTCTTTGCCTCGGTTATCGCGCTTATATTGGTCATCCTCGGCGTGGTTTCCTTCGACCGGTTGAGCCTTCGCGAATACCCGGACATTGATGCGCCAATCGTTACGATCGATACGCGCTATCCTGGCGCGTCTGCAACCGTTGTAGAAACGCGGATTACCCAAATCGTCGAAGACCGCATCGCCGGCGTTGAAGGGATACGCTTCATCAACTCCAATTCGAGTGACGGTCGCTCCCGCATTTCGATCGAGTTCGGAGTCAACCAAGATATCGATGTTGCCGCGAACGATATTCGCGACCGAATTTCGGGTGTCCTGGACAATTTGCCCGAGGACGCCGATCCGCCCGAGGTGGAAAAAGCGGACTCGAATGATGATGTGATCATCTGGCTCAATCTTGCTGCTGAAGATCTCACGACCCCGGAAATTTCCGACTATGCGGCCCGCTATTTGGTCGATCGGTTTTCAGCGCTCGACGGCGTCGCTCGAGTGCGCGTGGGGGGCGCGCGCGACTATGCCCTGAGGATTTGGATTGATCGACGCGCTCTTGCCGCGAGAGATTTGACCGTGACCGATATCGAACAGGCGTTACGCCGTGAAAACGTTGAAGCGCCAGCAGGTAGCATCGAATCTGAAACGCGTGCCTACACGGTTCGAATAGACCGCGCGTTTCAGACCCCACAGGATTTCGCAGGATTGGTCGTTGCCGAAGGTGACGATGGCTACTTGGTGCGCCTCGGGGACGTAGCTCGCGTTGAGCGCGGCACGGTTGAAGACCGCAACATGTTCCGCGGAAACGGTGTGCCCATGGTTGGCCTGGGTATCGTCAAACAGTCTACGGCGAACACTGTTGATGTTGCGAACGCGGCAAAGGCGTTGGCCGAGCAACTCAATCAAACTCTCCCAGAGGGGATGGTGATTGCGCGTAGCTTTGACAGTTCCGTATTCATCTCCGCCTCGATCCGTGAGGTGTACACGACGCTGGCGATTGCGGTCGGCTTGGTGACTTTGGTGATCTTCTTATTCTTGGGCAGCCTCCGCGCCACCATCATTCCAGCGATTACAGTTCCGATCTCGCTAATCGCGACCTTTATCGTCCTGTATGCGCTCGGTTTCTCGATCAATCTTTTGACACTGCTGGCAATGGTTTTAGCGATTGGTCTAGTTGTGGATGATGCGATCGTGGTGTTGGAAAATATTTCCCGCCGAATGAAAGACTATGGCGAGACGCCGCTTGTGGCAGCTTACAAAGGCACGCGGCAAGTTGGATTCGCGGTCGTTGCAACCACGCTTGTCTTGGTCGCAGTGTTTGTTCCAATTACCTTCTTGCAAGGCGATGTTGGAAGACTGTTTACAGAGTTTGCGCTGACGATTTCAGCCGCCGTCGTCTTCTCGAGCCTCCTCGCGCTGACCCTGACTCCGATGATGGCTTCTAAGCTCCTGAAGAAGCATAGCGACAAGCCAAGTATCTTCACGGCATTGCCGCGGATCGTCGATGGTGCGTTTGGAATAGTCCGCGCTGGCTATGCGCGCTTGTTGAATATCCTGATCCCGCGTCCTTTAATCATGGGCGTAATATTGCTCGGCGTTTTCGCTTCCACCTGGGGCCTCTTTCAATCCGTTGAAGAAGAATATGTTCCTCGCGAAGATCGCGGTGCCTTTTTCGTGGTGGTGCGGGGTCCGGAAGGGGCTTCTTTCAATTATATGGAGCGCTATATCGATGAGATCGAGCGTCGGCTTATGCCACTTACGGAAAGCCAGGATGGCAAGCCTCCAGAGGTGAACCGTCTGCTGTTCCGCGCGCCCGGATTTGGATCATCTTCATTCAACCAGGCCTTTGTGATTGTCGTGCTCAATGATTGGAGCGTTCGCCGTCCGGCTGATGAAATCGTCGCCGAAGCCAACCGCGCTTTGTCTGACTTGCCTGGGGTGAGAGGCTTCGCGCGTATGCGACAAGGTCTCGGAGGCGGAACCGGAAAGCCTGTTCAATTCGTTCTCGGCGGGCCAAGCTATGAAGCGCTCACCGAGTGGCGGGAAACGCTGATTGATGCGCTAGAGGACAGTGATCTTGGTCTTGTCGATATAGATTGGGATTATAAGGAAACGCAGCCGCAATATCGTATCAAGGTCGATTATGACCGCGCCGCCGATCTCGGCGTCACCGTTGCAGATATTGGCACCACTTTGCAGACCATGCTCGGGTCCAGGCGTGTGACGACCTATATAGATGGCGGTGAAGAGTATGATGTCATTCTGGAAGGCCTCAGGTCGGACCAGAATAATCCCAACGATATTGAGAATATCTATGTGCGGTCCTCACGCTCTGGCAGTCTGGTCCCACTTTCGAGTCTGATAAACGTCCAAGCAATTGCGGATAGCCCGACACTCAATCGCTATAATCGTGTCCGAGCCATCACCATTGAGGCAGGTCTAGCGCCAGGTATGGCGCTGGGCGACGCGCTCGATGGCATGCAAGATCTTGCGCGTGAGGTTTTACCAATGGAAGCGACGATTGATTTCAAGGGCCAATCCCTCGATTTCAAAACATCAGGCTCTTCGATCTTGTTCGTATTTGGGATCGGCATCGTCATCGTTTTTCTCGTCCTCGCGGCTCAGTTTGAGAGCTATCGCCACCCGGTGATCATCATGCTCTGCGTTCCTGCCACCCTTGCGGGCGGCCTGCTTGGCTTATGGTTGACGGGAAATAGCCTGAATATCTACACTCAGATCGGCTTGATCATGTTGGTTGGATTGGCCGCAAAGAACGGGATCTTGATCGTCGAGTTTGCGAACCAGCTTCGCGATGAAGGGCAACCTTTTGATGAAGCTTTGAAAGAAGCTTCGATCGCGCGATTGCGACCCATCGTAATGACGGGCTTAACCACCGCTGCCGGCACGTTGCCCTTGATTCTTTCAAGCGGCGCTGGCTCTGAAACCCGCGCTGCTATTGGCGTCGTGATTTTGTTTGGCGTTATGGCGGCGGTATTGGTCACGGTCTTGTTTGTGCCGACAGCCTATGCGCTGTTCGCCAGAGGATCTGGGTCTCCTGGCGATGTCTCTCGGCAGCTGGAAGTTGAAAGCGAAGAACAACCCGTTCCGGCAGAGTAGGGAGCGGATAGTAATCTATCCAGAAGAAGTCGAAGAAGCCTTGAGCGGTCTAGGACGCTTCGATTCCCAGCGCTTCGAAGGCGATGGCTCTGATCCGTTTATAGTCGGCTTTACCATTTGGCGCGCGCTTGAGGTCATCTGCAAAGAGAACACGCTTTGGCGCTTTGTAAGCCGCCAGCTTGCTGCGTACGAACGCTCTCAATTCATCTTCATCGACTGAGGCACCAGTGGCCAGCTCAACCACACCCGTAACAGATTGACCCCATTTATCATCCGGGACACCAACCACGAGCGCGTCTCGCACGCTATCATGTTCTTTCAGAGCTTCTTCGACTTCTTCGGGATAGATTTTCTCGCCAGCTGAGTTGATGCAGTTAGAGCCGCGCCCCAGCAGGGTCATGGTCCCATCTGCCGCCACTTTGCACCAGTCGCCTGGGATCGCATAACGCACGCCATCAATCGTTCGGAACGTTTCGGCCGTCTTCTTCTCGTCCTTGTAGTAGCCCAGTGGAACCGAGCCGCCGCGGGCAATCAAGCCGGTTTCATCTGAGCCTGGTTCGATCTCTCGGCCATCCTCTGAGAAGACTTTGCAATGCTCTCCGATTTCAAACTTTGCCGTCTCAATGACGCCCTCTGCGGTTGTTACGGACATTCCAAAGCCGACAGCTTCAGACGCGCCGAAACTATCCATCAGAGCGACTTGAGGCATGTGCTCGATCAGGCCGCGCTTGACCTCCATGCTCCACATTACGCCAGATGAGGTGATCGAGGCGACACTGGAGAGGTCGTATTTTCCTGGCGCATCTTCCAACACTTTCAGCATCGGTTTCGCGAACGCGTCCCCAACGATGGCCATCGCCGTCACGCCGTTTCGGGCGACAGTTTCCCAAAGCTCCGCTGGGATGAATTTGGCCTTTGTTTCCAAGGTCACGATCGCGCCGCCATTCAGGAGCGCGCCCAAAGCTGTAAACAAGCCAGTCCCATGCATGAGCGGGCAAGCCGGAAGCTGTCTCCCGTGCTGGCCCACTTCGTTTACAAAGATGCGGTGCGCATCCCACGTCTCTGGCGCGTCACCATAGATGCGCCGCATTCCGTCCAGGTTCGCATCTCGCCATATGCCGTGCGACCACATCACGCCTTTCGGCATGCCTGTGGTGCCGCCTGTATAAAGGAACATCAAATCATCAGGAGAGCGTTCGATCCCGAGCGGCGCGCCATCGCCGCTTGTCGCGAGCGTTTCATAAGCCACGGCAAACTCAGGAACGTCTGTGGTGCCGCCTGTTTCGACCCAGATTTTGACGTCGGGCAGACGATCCTTCACGCGCCGCACATTGTCTCTGAACTCAACATCATAGAGGACGACGGTGCTGTCGGAATTGTCGATGATGTAGACCAGCTCGTCATCGAGGTAGCGATAGTTGACGTTCACATGGGTAAGGCGCGCCTTGAAGCTCGCGGCCAGCCCCTCAACATATTCAGGTTGGTTGCGCAGATAGAACCCAATTTTGTCGCCGATCGCTGCGCCATTCGCGAGAAGCCAACGGGCAACATTGTTTGATCTGGCCGTCATCTCAGGCCAGGAAACGACGCGGTCGCCATGGATCATTGCAGGAATGTCTGGCCCGAGATGCGCGCCATTGTCGTCCAATATGTCGCCGAAATTCAAAATTGACTTGGTCACGCTGGCTCATCCTCCGAATACATTTTGCTCGACCATAGCAAGCTGGATGAATGAGAGTAGAGCCTCCGCGAGGGAAGTGAGGGATTAGAACAAGCTACCCTGGTCGGTTCCGCCTTTTTTGGGGGCGTTTGAAGCAGGCTTTGGGGCGGGCGGCTTCTTGGGCGTGCTAGGCTTGCCAGAGGCAGAGAGCGGGACGTGTCCATCGGCCAAGGTCAGGTCAACGTCTTGCGCTGCTGAGACCTGATCAATCGTGCGAAGAACCTTTCCAGATTGGTCGCGTACGATCGCATAACCGCGTTTTAAGGTCGCCTGATAAGAGAGTGTTTCTAAAAGTTTCTCCTCAGACGCGAACGCGTTTCGTTTCGCAAGCAAGATCCGATCAAGAGCCGGACGGGCGCGGCGCGCTGTGTCTGACAGCATTTTGCGCGCGCGCCTTGCGTCTGAAACCAGTGGTTCCGGACGGAGGCGAGAGGCAGATCGCGCAAACGCAATGCGCTTCTTGGCGGCGGCTTGCGAAAGACCCGCGCCTAATCGGGCAGATAGGTTTTCGAGTTTGCTATGTTTCTCGCGAACGATTTGTTTCGGGCTGATCAGTCCGGCGCCAATTGTATCTAATCGCGCCCGGCGGCGCTCAACCAAAGTTCGTACGGCGAGGGGAAGCCGATCACCAACTGTATCGAAACGCTGGCGCTTGGCTTCGAGCAGGCGCTCAGGCCGGGGCAGGCGGGTGGCTTGAACACGCTCTGCTCCGCGCCGAATGTATCTTACCAGGGCGCGTTTTAGGCGCTGTCCATTCTCGTCGAGTTGAAGCAGAAGATCAGCGCGCACCGGAACCGCAATTTCGGCTGCCCCAGTTGGGGTCGGCGCGCGGGCGTCTGACACATAGTCGATGAGGGTCGTATCGGTTTCATGACCCACCGCCGAGATCAGCGGAATCTCGCTTTCGAAAGCGGCGCGAACGACCTCTTCTTCATTAAAAGGCCAAAGGTCTTCGATTGATCCGCCGCCGCGCCCTACTATCAGAACGTCTGGGCGATCTGCTTCGCTCATCGCGTTAAAGCCGCGAATGCCGGCGACGATTTGCGGCGCCGCGGTGTCACCCTGGACCAAAGCGGGCCAAAGAATAACTCGAGCCGGAAAACGGTCGCCAATACGATGCAGGATATCGCGAATGACCGCGCCCGTTGGCGACGTCACGACGCCAATCGTTGCGGGCAAGAATGGAAGCTTTTTCTTGTGGTGATCGTCAAATAGCCCTTCGGCGGCGAGCTTTTTCTTTCGCTCCTCCAACAAGGCCATCAAGGCGCCAACACCGGCAGGGCGCAGGCTATCGGCAATCAATTGATAGTTGGATCGTCCTGGATAGGTCGACAGGCGCCCGGTGGCGATCACTTCCAGCCCTTCTTCAGGGCGGAAGGGTAGCTTGGACACTTGCCCCTTCCACATGATCGTATTGAGAACGGCTTTGTCGTCTTTCAGATCCGCGTACATGTGCCCAGACCGGGCGATCGTGACCCGGCCAAGTTCGCCGCGAACTCGCACATGGTCATAGGACGTTTCAATCGTGCGCTTGAGCGCCATTGAAAGCTCGGTGACCGATAGCTCGGGCAAGTTGGATGTCGGTGAATCAGCCATTCCAAAGAAAGTAGCGATTGAATACGTCCGCGTCATCCCGCAATCGCCATCAAGGGCTTGATCTCGCCCGTTTCAGGGTGCATGGGCTGGCGCCATGAAGATAATGATTGTTGGATCGGGCGGCCGCGAACACGCCCTGGCTTGGAAAATCGCTCAGTCTGAGATTGTCGATGAAGTTTTCTGCGTGCCGGGCAATCCCGGCATGGACGAGATTGGGGCTTGCTTTGACGTCGATCCGACGGATCTGCACAAGATGCAAGAGCTCGTTCTGCAAGTCTCCCCAGACCTGATCGTGATTGGCCCGGAAGCGCCGCTCGCCGCGGGATTATCTGATGCGCTGCGTGCGCGCGGGTTCGATGTGTTCGGGCCCAGCGAGAAAGCTGCGCAATTGGAAAGCTCCAAAGGGTTCTCAAAGGACATCATGAAGCGGTTCGATATTCCCACAGCAGCCTATGGGCGTTTTACGGACCTGACCGAGGCCTTGGATTTTCTCGAAACCATGTCGCCGCCTTATGTAATCAAAGCAGACGGTCTCGCCGCCGGGAAAGGCGTCGTCATATGCGAGGACCTTGAGCAGGCTGAGAACGAAGTCGAAGCGATGATGACGGGTAAGTTTGGAGATGCCTCTACTGAGATTGTCATTGAAGAGTTTATGGAGGGCGAGGAAGCCTCGATCTTCGTCTTGACCGATGGCGAGGGCGCAATCTATCTGCCGCCTGCGCAAGACCATAAGCGTGTGGGCGACGGCGATAAGGGCCTGAATACGGGCGGTATGGGCGCTTATGCGCCGGCGCCAATCGTGACGCCGCGGATTATGGAACTTGTCCAAACACTGATCGTCGAGCCTTTGCTCTCTGGCATGGCTGAAGACGGTACACCCTATCAAGGCGTACTCTATGTCGGCATCATGGTTTCAGAGTCCGGGCCAAAAGTTGTTGAGTTCAATGCGCGCTTTGGCGATCCGGAATGCCAAGTGCTGATGGCGGGTTTGCCAGGCGATATCGTACCTGCGCTTTTGACCTGCGCGACTGGCGGTCTCGTCCACGGCCATCGTGAGATCGCTGAATTGATGGGCGTGAATACGTTCCAGCCCAGCGCCTCCGTGGTTATGGCAACGAATGGGTATCCTGAATCCTACCCCAAAGGGTCAATCATTGAAGGCGTCACAGATGCCAATGCCATAGATGGCGTCATGGTTTTCCAGGCGGGCACAGATAGAGACAGTGACCAAAAACTGATCGCCGTCGGGGGACGCGTGCTCGGCATAACGGCCGTCGGCGATGACCTGAAGCAGGCTGTCGACCGGGCTTATTCCGGCGTTGCGGCAATCAACTGGCCGGAAGGCTTCAATCGGACTGACATTGCCTGGCGGGCGCTGAAATAGTGGCGGAGGCCGATCTCTCCAAGCTGTTAGCAAGTTTGTCTGTAATTAGGCGTGACGGGCTTTGGCGGTTTGAGACGATCCCGTCAGAGCAGTCGTCCTGGGCTGACTTAGTCAATTTGCGTGAGGTGCGCGATATCGCGATGCTATTTCAAGAAAGTGAGGGGCTGACCGTGATTACCAGCGCCCTTGATGAAACGCCGCGCGATAATCGATGGGTCTGGCTAGAGCTTAGCGTCTTTTCTGATCTGCAGGCTGTGGGCTTCTTGGCCCGTGTCGCTGCAGCGCTGTCGGCTGCAGATGTACCCTGTAATGCCGTCGCTGCCTTTCATCACGATCATATTTTCGTGCCAGAAGCTAAAGCTGAGGCGGCAATCCAAGCGATCGAGGCGCTCAGAACAGAGGCCTAACCCTGCGTCCGACTTGTCCCGCGCGGCGGGGGCGCTAAACAGGCTAAGGAAACAGTACACTCTCGGGAGGCACGCAATGGTTCATGGCGGCAATGCGCAAGAAATGTTCACCGGCACAAAGGATGTTGCCGAGACGCATCAATTTGACGAAGCCAATCTCGAGGCCTGGATGGCCGAGAATGTAGAGGGCTATCAAGGTCCGCTAACGGTAAAGCAGTTCAAGGGCGGTCAATCCAACCCAACCTATAAACTGTTTGCAGGTGGCAAAACTTATGTGATGCGCCGTAAACCGCCTGGCAAATTGCTACCTTCTGCTCACGCGGTCGATCGAGAGTTTCGAGTGATTGACGCGCTATACCCACTCGGCTTTCCAGTCGCGCGGCCTTACGGGCTTTGCATGGATGAAAGCGTCGTTGGCACGATCTTCTATGTGATGGATTGCGTAGAGGGGCGGATCCTCTGGGATGGCACGTTGCCAGACTCGAACCCAACGGAACGTCGCGCAATTTACGAAGCCAAGGTCAAAACGTTTGCGGATCTACATAATGTTGATTGGCGCGCTGCTGGCCTCGAAGGGTTTGGCAAGGAAGCGGATTACATCGCTCGCCAAACGCATCGTTGGTCGAAGCAGTACACTGCATCGGAGACCAAGAAGATCGCTGATATGGACGCGCTCATTGAGTGGTTGCCTAAGAACATTCCTGCCGGCGACAAAACCACGATCGTTCACGGTGACTACCGTCTCGACAATATGATCCTCCATCCGACCGAGTCGAAAGTCATAGCGGTTTTGGATTGGGAGCTTTGCACGCTCGGCGATCCGCTGGCGGACTTTACCTACCACCTGATGAATTGGGTGATGCCAAGCTCTGACCCCGCGCGCGGCGCATTGGTCGATATCGATGATCTGAAAGCCTATGGCATTCCGACGATGGAAGAGTACGTGGCACTTTATTGCCAGCATACTGGCCGCGATGGCCTGCCCGAAGTCGATTTTTACTTCGCGTATAACGCTTTCCGGCTAGCGGCGATTTGCCAAGGCATCGTCGGCCGTGTGCGCGACGGAACAGCCTCGAATGCCTCTGCAGCCACGATGGAAGAACGCGTAGCTCCGCTGGCGGCGTTCGCAGCCGATTGTGCGCGCAAAGCCGGCATGGAAGGCTAGCCTGAACTTAGCAGTCGGCTTTTCTCAAAGAGGACTTGAAAATATAAGTCATTGGCGAGATCGGCTCTGCAGCGTGTTTGAACAATTGATTGTTGGGATCGTCCCAAGACTGGGCGAACGCTTCCATGCGCGTGATGCGGTCGCCCATGAAATCCTTCACATGCCCGGCATCCAACATGCCCCAATAATCCTTTGGGTCGACACGGCACGGATGCGCGCTGGCATCATCAAGCATCAGGTCGCTGATCTCCTGAATGTAGCCAAGCTCCACATTTTGCCCGGCGAGGTGATCGCGAATGTGTTTTGACCCGCTATTGTGCATGACGAAGCCGAAATCGTAACCAAGCTGAGCCGCCATCAAGGCCATTGGCGTTGGCGCAGCATCATCTTTCAACCACCCCCACCAGGTGCGGTAGTCCATCATGGTGATTCCGTGGACCGCAATATGGGCGCTATTGTGGATGTGCACATCGTCTAATCCCGGCAGGATGACCATCGCGCAAGCAGACATGCACTGGCCTGCTATAACCGCTGGTTCATTTCGATTGTCCAAGATCGTGCTCATTCCGCGAGCTGTCGCAACATTGCCGCCTGGGCTGGTAATGATGATCCGACTGGCTTCCGGGAGCGCGTTCAGTTTTAAAAACTGCTCGGGGAAGATTGCGGCATTGTAGCAAATAACGTCTGTGCCCTCGAGCATGTTGACGCCGTCGGTATCTAGGCAGGCCTCGACCAGGCGATCCGTTTCCAAGTCCGGGCGATCAAATGTATGAGCCCCTTGAGCGCAAACCGTTTGCGCTGTGACCAGACAGGCGAACCCGAAAAACAAAAAACGCATCACAACTCCTCATATCGTTGGCCAAGTATGCTCAAAAAATTCGGCAAATCAAAGGCGCGACCTCGCAAACAGCTTGCCGAACCCTGCCGGCGCGTTCAAACTGGTGATCTTGGGAGAGCAAAATGAAATTCACGATTAAACTTGCAGCTCTAGCTGCGGTGAGCATGGCGGCTTTTGGACAATCGCATGCGCAAAATTCGAAAACTGTGATCGAAGCGGGCCATCTTCTCGCGGTGCCGGGTGACGGCTATTTGGAAAATCGTTCTGTAACGATCCAGAATGGTAAGATCATCAGCGTGGACCGAGGGTTTCAGAGCCATCCTGATGATGTTCGGGTGATTAATTTGCGGGACGCATTTGTTCTTCCGGGTTTGATCGATAGTCACGTTCATTTGTCGCAGGAATTTTCACCAACGTCGCGAATGAAGGCTTTGAGCGATTCCGAAGTGGATGCAGCACTCAATGGCGCTTCGCACGCCAAGAAAACTCTTCTTGCGGGCTTTACGACTGTCCAGGATGTTGGCGGACCAAACGAAGCGATTTTCTCGCTGCGCGATGCTGTTCGTTCAGGCAAGGTGCCGGGGCCGCGCATTCGGGCGTCTGGCCGTGCCATCACGCCGACCGGCGGTCATGGCGATGCCAATGGTTTCTCGCCGGCGCTCACCAAGATCTTTACGGGTCCAAACGCTTGCGATGGTCCTGATGATTGCCGCCGTGCAGTTCGCGAGGCCATACGGTCCGGCGCAGACGTGATCAAAATTACGGCGACCGGCGGCGTGCTGTCGAACACAAAAGCGGGGCTGGAGCAGCAATTCTTCGATGATGAAATTGCGGCGATTGTCGAAACAGCAGCGATGATGGGTCGAAAGGTGACGGCTCATGCGCATGGTAAGGGCGGTATCGAAGCCGCGCTTCGAAATGGGGTCCAATCGATCGAGCATGGAACCTATCTCGACGACGAAACCATCGATATTTTCCGCGAAACTGGCGGAACGCTCGTCCCAACCGTTTTGGCAGGCGTCACTGTGACGGGGTGGACGGAACAGCCCTGGCTGCCAGCGCCGTCGCGTGAGAAGGCTGCAATCGTCGGGCCTCTCATGCTCGATATGCTCAGTCGAGCGCGTGCGGGCGGCGTTAATGTGGCATTCGGGACCGATACAGGTGTCTCCAAGCACGGCGATAATTCGGAAGAGTTTTTACTCATGGTGCAGGCTGGATACTCCCCCGAAGAAGCAATCCGCACAGCGACCGTGGTTGCATCGAAGCACATTGAAATGGGCGAGCAGATCGGAACGATTGAAGTCGGTAAGTTTGCCGACATGGTGGCACTGCGCCGCGACCCTCTGGAAGATATGACAGCTATTCGAGCCATTCGCGTTGTTATTAAGAATGGTGAGGCATTTCGACCTTAGGTTGGGCTTTGACTTTCTGGCGTGAAAGGCCGATGGTTACAACAGATTAGAGTGCATTAACGGGGGCGTTAGATGCGAACACGGCTCTTTAGCCTTCCACTGATGGCGTTATCGGTGGCCCTTGCAGCTTGTGGTTCTTCGGTCGAGACTTCGGCGGAGGGGACAAGCAAGTGCGTAGATATCCCAAACGGGCTGTATTTTCAGTTCGTTGAGGGGAAACTTGTAAGCGCAACCCAAGATGAAATTGATCGACAGGAACGCCCGCCTGAAACCAGGCGCCGAATTCAAAATACTCTGGCGCGAATGGGCTATCCGTGGATGGCCCTTGAATGGGATGGCCAAACCGCAACGATATCCGGTCTAGCTTATGACGATAATACCAGATCCGATGCGTTCATCGCTGCGAAGTCGGTGTTCGACACGGACCCCATCGCCGGGCCGCTTGTTCAACGAGTGATCAATAATATGGATGTCAGAGACACAGCATCCGCAATCGCAATTCGATTGACCGAAGAACTCGCGGGTGACGGCTATGGTTGGCTGCGCGTTGTTATGGCTGGGAATGTCGCGACTTTGGTTGGCGCCGCACCGGATCTAACAGCGAAGGAGGCTGGCTATCGCGCCGGACGCTCGACCGTTGAATCTGATTTAGATGCTGGGCAATTGGTCAACATCGTCGTCGATGCCATCGCCGTGGTTGGTGAATCCAGCCCCGTAGGAACGGCTTTGATCGATCTTGGATCCTATGCGTCAGCGAGCGAGTGCCAGAACGCGTTCATCGAGGTAATGACGGATCGACGCGTTGAGTTCGAACCGGGAGAATCGGTCGTCAATAATGACAGCGCGCGCTTGTTGGACGCGATCACCGGCGTCGCTCTACTGTGTGAAACCCACGATATCGAAATCGAGGGTCATACAGATCTATTGGGCCGAGATGACCTGAATATGGATCTTTCGCAGCGACGAGCGTCTGCCGTGCGAGACTATTTGATGGCCTATGGCGTTGAGCCGCAAGCTCTCACGGCTCGCGGCTATGGCGATTCCAGACCATTGGGATTGGATGAGGTGTCCGATGTGGACTCTGGAAATCGCCGCACCGTCTTTGTTGTGAGACCTCGCACCAACTAAAACTTGCAGACAAGGCCCTGACTTGCGGGAACGACGGCGTCGACTGTGTCGCGCCAAGCTTGCGCAATTTCGTCAGCGCCCTGGAGGCCTTTAGGCGTCACGAACTGTCTCGAAATCGGATAGAATGCGACCAGATCTTTGCCTGTCATTTGATCAAGTTCGCCTGCTGCGAAATCCTTTGAGCGGTTTGCGGCATAGTCTGGAACAAAGAAAAATTCTGGCGTTGGGCCAGCCAAGTCTGGGATCGGTGCGCGATTGTCTTCCCAATCAGTGGCGCCGATAACCAAGCTTCTGGTCATGTGCGCCCCGCAGGTCTCGTGGACGGTCTTTGTCAATTCTGGCCGGCCAACGAAGTCGACATAAGCTGTGCTGCAAGAGGCTTGGTAGGTGCCGATCTGATCGTAATCGAGAACCTCGTCATAGAGCCCAGTTTGCTTCACGAAGTCGACATTTCGAGGGGACGTGACGCCTACTGTTCTGACGCCGCGTCGTTGCAAGCCGTGGGCCGTCGCGATCGCGGTTTTGGACGAGGCACTGGATAAGATTGCTGCTTCAGGAAGTGGATCGCCTTGCATCAGGCTGTCGCATATCATCCATCCGGTTAGATAAAGCGGGCGAAACAACATTTGTTCGGGTTCGGTGCCCTCAACATAAGCTGGGTCGGTCGCGTTGAAGCTATAGAAATTGTAAATTGGCGCGAGCCCTTGTCGGTGCGCTGCCCCGTCGAAGAAGCCCCGCGGCGATGTTTTCGCCGGCGTCACCACCAATTCATTGGAAATTGGGAAATAGCCATAAAGCCGCTGACCAACATTCACGCCATCAGCTTTTGACTCCGCGACGGTTGCGAACCCCCATACCGGAACACGGCCCTCAGTCTCTGCTTCTGTTTGGAAAAAGTTCCAGTAATGCATCGGAGCGCCGCCAAAAGCGGCATAGGTGACATTGTTGGCTGTCAACGCAAACGCATCAACACTCAACCTGACCTCGCCATCCGAAAGAGGTGTCGATGGCGAGTCTAACCAACGCGTCTCGCGGAGGTCAGATTTCTGGATCAGATGTTGCTTGCCCATGAGGTCTCCTGTTTTGCACACTGTGTCGGCAGCTCGCGGCATTATCAAGCCTGACGTCGGGCGCGTCAGTGCTGGGTTTTTCGTTCCGGTGATTTTGGAAACGCATCTTCAAGTGCACGCGCCTGTGATTTGATGGCGGCTAAAGCTTCGCGTGCCTCCGACAAAATAACCGGCGCTTCAGACCTGAGAAACAGGAATTCAGGACTACCCGGTTTGGCTGTGCAAGTAGATTCCAAGTCTGAGAGTGCTCGGGCGAGTACTTCTAAATGAAAAGACCAGTGTGGATTGTTTGTTTTCATTTCTTGACTCAATTCTGTAATCGAGATTCGAATATTCGAATTGAAAGATAATAACAATCGAAAAGTGCAATAAATATATTTCTTTTTTGGGTTGTTTACTGCGCGCTCGCGATTTGCGCCTTTGCAACGTCAAGTGAATCGAGGAGTTCTTGGAATCCTTCTGTAAGCTTGGGGGATGGAGCGGAAATTCTAAGCTGCTCCAGCAGCGACGTTACCGGAATGATGTTTCCGTCCCGATCGCAAATCTGCATCAATGTTTTGACCTCAGCATGGACTTTGTTGCCGCGTTGAAATCGATGGCAGATCGCCAAGAGGTCATCTGTCCACCCTTCGACTTGGCAGGCCATTTCAAAGGTCTGAGGCGACTTCAGCATGCGTGAGATCGTTCGGGTCTGTCCGCGCACTTCAAGCTGCCAGTTTTGCGCTTTCAGCGACCGCCAAATTCCATTCCGCATCAGCATATTCAACCGACCAAGGTCGCTGAACGATAGATATCGGCTATTTGTCATGTGAAGGAACATGTCTTGGTCGGTGATCCAAACGCGAAAGTTCAGCGTGTAGATATCGTCTATCGGCCCGTTTTTGGCGGTGAAATGAGCGCGCAAAAAGACCCATAACCGTCTTAGAAATAGGTTCACTGATTTACTCCTGAGACTATACCTCAACCCGCGCCAACAAGTCTGCAAGTCCACAGAGACAAAGGCAAGTCTAGCCTGCTAAGCGCGCCAGATTTTATCAAGTTCTGCGGAGATCGCGAATGATTTGCGTGATGCGGCGCCGCCCATGCGCAAGCCGATCATCGCGGATCCTTCAAGCGCGGACGGATCTTCGCTTTTGCGTGCCCAACGACTACCAGCCACAAAGCCCTCATCTAGCGAGGATAAGAATGCCCCAAACTCTTCTTCCCGCCCATCCGCAAAAAGCGGCAACCAGATCAGGAACTGCGCCTTAGGCCATTTGCGCATGGCTCGTGGGACCCAGTTCGCCAAAGCATCCATGTCTGCATCGGTCTCATAACTTGGATCGAGCATGAGGAGCATGTGTTCCCCGCGTCGAGGCTGTAGGCGAAGCGCACCGCGATATCCATCTTCTTTGCGAATTTGAACGCGCTGATCTTTATGCAAGGCCGCAGATAGAGCTTTGTGTTCTGCGGGGTGAAGTTCGAACAAGCTGATCCGGGCTTTGTCCCCTAGCAGCTGCGTCGCCAGACCCGGAGACCCCGGATAGGATTCGAAACCCTTACTTTGCACGTGGCTCAACCAAGGTTTTAACGCCTTTGTCGCGTCAACCGCTTTGGGCATTGCGAGCACGCCGCGAGAAGCTTCCCCCGTCTTTGTCGATTGGCTGCTCTTTAAGTCATAGAAACCACGTGCCGCATGCGTTTCGACATAGAGCAGGGGGCGATCGTTTTCCGCTTCAGTCTTCAACACGGCGTGCAAGATCGCGTGCTTCAGTACATCCGCCTGATTGCCTGCGTGAAAACCGTGTTGATAAGAGAGCAAAGTCTATTCTTCCAGTTCAGCCAAAGACGCTTGTCGAATGGCCTCGAACTCGTTGCCTGGATACCAGGTTGGCCAAGTATCGGACTGCGCGACTTTCAAACCAACCGAGTAGAGCGCTTTGATGTCGTCTTCCATGCCGGAAAGGTCCCAATTTTCATCATATTCGTCCATCGGCTTGTGATAGCGTTGTGCCGTGTAAATATCGGCAATAGCTTTTCCAGCCGCGACGCCGCCATCAACTTTGTCCACACCGCCATCTGCGTAAAGCATCGGGACGCCTTTCTTGGCGAACGAGACATGGTCCGAACGATAGAAGTATCCAGCTTGAGGGTTTTGGTCTGGCACAATGACTCGGTCCGTTTCATCGAGATGCTCTTTTAAGAGGTCCTCGAGTTCAGACGCACCATACCCAACGACCACCATGTCATTGGTTTTCCCGATCGGGAGCATGCCGTCCATATTCAGGCCAGCGACGATTTGATTCATCGGCACGGTTGGATTTTCGGCGTAATAGGCGGACCCTAATAGTCCCGACTCTTCTAGCGTAACCGCCAAAAATAGAGCGGAACGGTTAAGCTCTTGAGCGGCCATGGCTTCCGCAATCTCCAGCAATGCAGACGTTCCAGTGGCGTTATCGACGGCGCCATTAAAAATGTCATCGCGATAGAAATCCTGGTTTGGTTCACCTTCGCGCTCTTCCGACTTTTTGCCGAGATGATCCCAATGCGCCGTGAACAGCATGTGTTCGTCTGGTGCGGTGCTGCCTGGCAGGATGCCGACAACATTGCGAGATTCTGTTTTGCTGACTGTTTGAGTAATCGAGCCGCTCGCTGTGAGATCGCCCATATCTATCGACGTAAAGCCCTCAGCTTTCGCCTGCAACTTCAGGTCGGAAAAATCGAGCCCTGCCTCAGCAAACAAAGACCTAGCCGTTTCTTCCGAGATCCAGCCCTCAAACACCGCGCGATTTTCACCGCCGTCAGAGCGTACTAGATCAGCCTGTGCGCCCGACCAGGAATTAGCAACAACATCCCAGCCATATGAAGCTGGTGCTGTTTCGTGCACGACGATCGCACCTGTGGCGCCTCGACGGCCTGCCTCTTCAAACTTATACGTCCAGCGTCCGTAATAGGTCATGGACTTGCCTTTGAAGAGCTCATCTTCACGCGCATAACCTGGATCATTGACCAGCATTACGACGGTTTTACCCGTCACATCGAGACCCGCATAATCATCCCACCCATATTCCGGTGCAGTGACCCCATAGCCGACAAAAACCAGATCAGAGCCTTCCCAGGAGGCTTCGCTGCGATCTTGTTTTTTGGTCCAGAGAACAGCGTTCTCCTTTAATACCATTGGGAAGTCTTCGCCAGATGCGCCGCCGGCGAAGGTCAGGCTGGAGGCGGCTTCGTTGAGCGTTTGTTCAACCATCCCTACGGTTTGAAACCAGGTGCCGTTTTCGCCGCCAGGTTGCACGCCCACGCGGTCGAGTTCCGCAGCAATCCAATCTGCCGTCTGCTCGCCTTTCTCTGCAGCGGGGCCGCGACCTTCGAAGGCGTCATCAGCTAGAATCGCAGCGCGAGTGCGTAGATCGCCTTCTGTAATCGCCGCGCTTGTTCCGGTAGGGAGCGGCATGAGCAGCTCGACGCTTGCTTCAACTTCCAAGGGCGGGCTTTCGGGCGTGATGGGGCCCGCGCCATCACTGGCTTGTCCACAAGCGGTTAAAATGGCGAAGGCTGAAGCAGCAAGGCTAAGACGGATCATGAATAAAGCTCCTGTCATGTCTCTAATTGCGCCCGGTTTGGCACAAGCTGAAGAGGGCTACAAGCAGGGGTCTGCTCCTGATTTGGATGCTTATCAAAAATCTAGCATGGGGCGTAATCGCCTCCATGCCGGGTTGGAGGATCGCGATTTTATGATTTGCACTATTCGTGCACTCATGTCCCAAATCATTGCGCGCAAGACGTTCGAGGACGAAATATAATAATGAGCACCAATCTCCATGATTTCGTAGGAGAGATCCACGCATGTCAATTATGCGCAGCTGACATGGAGCGCGCGCCAAGGCCGATCTTGCAAGTGTCGGAAACGGCAAAAATCCTGATCGCAGGTCAAGCACCTGGCAATCTCGCCATGGAATCTGGCCGTCCGTTCACTGACCCGTCGGGGGATCGGTTGCGCGACTGGTTGCAAATCAGCGAGCAGGATTTCTACGACCCGGCAAAGGTTGCGATCGTCCCTATGGGGTTTTGCTTCCCCGGGTATGACAAGAATGGCGGAGATATCCCGCCGATGAAACGGTGCGCGCAAACGTGGCATGCCCCACTGTTCGAAAGATTGCCGCAAATTGAGTTGAAAGTCCTGATCGGCGGCTATGCACAGCGCTGGCATATCGGCGATCAGATGGAAAAGACTTTGACAGCCACCGTGCAAAAGTGGCGAGAGTTTATCGAGCAAGGGGTGATCGTCGCGCCCCATCCCAGTTGGAGAAACAATGCATGGCTGAAGCGCAATCCCTGGTTCGAGGCAGAGCTCTTACCCGTCTTGCGAAAACGGGTGCAGTCCTTGCTGCCCTGATCAGTGTCTTGTTTGGTACGTTGGCCGCATGCGTTACCCCCGCAACACTAAAAGCTCTTAATTTGGAGACCCCAGCAATGCCGCAACTCGATCCTGATAATCAACGCATGATCAGCTTTGATGGCGGCGAGCTTGGTTTGACCATCTGGGCGCCCGAAGATGAGCCCGAAATTGTTATCGTCGGGGTTCATGGCATGAATGATTACGCCAACGCGTTTCACATGGCGGCGCCGTATTGGGCTGAGCGGGGCGTGAAGACATATGCCTATGACCAGCGTGGCTTTGGTCGGTCCGTTGGACGTGGCGATTGGCCGGACGAAGACCTCATGCGAGAGGATTTGCGGACCGCTGTGGCT
The DNA here is from genome assembly GCA_039970335.1 of Henriciella sp. Classification (GTDB taxonomy): domain Bacteria; phylum Pseudomonadota; class Alphaproteobacteria; order Caulobacterales; family Hyphomonadaceae; genus Henriciella. The sequence goes on from JBDVMC010000024.1 coordinate 206,531, forward strand.
TTGGTGCGTGCTGAACACCCAAATACGACGCTGGCTGTCGTCGGTATCTCCATGGGCGGAGCGGTGAGCATGTCTGCATTTGGGTCCGATCGTCCGCCGGAGGGCGTCGATCGTGTCGTCTTTAGCGGTCCTGGACTGCGCGGTTGGGGATCGATTCCATTGGTTCAACGCATTGCGCTTTGGACCAGTGTTCGCGTGCGTCCTGGATGGGTCGTGCGACCGCCAAGGTTTGTGAAAATCGAGCCAAGTGACAATGTCGAGATGCTGCAGCGCCTGTGGGCCGATCCCCTCGGCATCAAGACCAATAAGATTGAGCAAGTGCATGGCGTGGTTTCTGTGATGGAAAGTGCCCACCGCGCCGCGCCGCGTTTGCCGGCGAGTGTGCCGATGCTGCTGACTTATGGTGCGAAGGATATCGTTGTACCTGAAGGCGGCGTGAAACGGACGGCGCGCGTCCTGCCAGAGCATGTTCGGACGGCCTATTATCCAGACGGGTATCATATGCTGCTCCGCGACTTGCAGGCCGAAACCGTTTTCGAGGATGTCCTCACATTTCTGCGTGAGCCGGGTGCTCCTCTTCCAAGCGGAGTTGGAGATGTTCCTGGCCGCAAAGTCGACTGATTGTTGACCGCAGGAAAACAGGCGTTACACCGCCTGAATTGTTTCAGACACAACTATGACGATGGGCCGCGCGATGTTCGACAATCCTTCCTTTGATAATCACGAAGGCGTGCACTTCTTCGCGGATGAGCAGAGCGGTTTGCGCGCGATAATTGCGGTCCACTCAACTGTGCTCGGTCCGTCCTCTGGTGGCACCCGAATGTGGGATTATTCCAATAGTGCTGAAATGGTCACAGACGCGCTGCGTCTCAGCCAAGGGATGAGTTACAAGAACGCGATGGCGTCGATCCCACATGGCGGCGGCAAAGCGGTTATCTGGGGCAATTCTAAAACAGATAAATCCGAAGCGCTGTTTCGCGCTTTTGGCCGTGCCGTCGAAAGCCTGCAAGGCTTATACTGGACCGCCGAAGACGTTGGAATCGATACCGCCGACATAGAAATTGCGGCGCAAGAGACGCGCTTTGCTGCCGGGCTTACGACTGGCGCAGCGGCAAGCGGTGACCCATCTCCCGTGACCGCTTTGGGTGTTTTTAAAGGGATCAAACAAGTCGCCATTCGCGCCCTTGGCAGCGATGACTTGAACGGGAAAACCGTTGCTGTTCAGGGCGTGGGATCGGTTGGCGGCTACACATGCGAACACCTTGCCGAGGCCGGCGCCAACCTGGTGATCACCGATATCGATCAGGAGGCTTTGGACGATATTTCGCAGCGAACGGGCGCCAAAATTGTAGCGCCGGATGACATCTATGATGTCGACGCAGACATCTTTTCGCCAAACGCCCTCGGTGCGATCATCAACCAGGACACGCTGAGACGACTGAAGGTCAAAGCGATCGCTGGCGGAGCGAATAACCAATTGGCGACCCACGATATGGGCGAGCTGGTGCGCCAATCAGGCATCCTGTACGCGCCCGATTATGTCATCAATGGCGGCGGCATCATCAACGTTGCGGCCGAAATTTCCGGCGCATACTCTCGCACTTGGGTCGACGGGAAGCTCGATACGCTGATCGATACATTAGGCAGTGTTTTAGATGAGGCGAAAGCAGCTGGTCGTCCTACGAATGAAGTCGCTGACGAAATCGCACGGGCTCGGATCGCTTCCGCTAAAGCCTAGGATTCTTCTATTTCGCTAGTGGCCGGTGCGGTTCCAGCATCGTCAGGCGTTGGATCTGGCACAGCGACGCCCTCACAGACGAAGGCTTCTGACGTCGCAGGCTCGCCTTCAATCAACCGAACCGCGCGCGCATAGCCACGCGCATTACCCGCGGTGAGAGCGAACGTGCCTTCCAAGACATTCACATTGCGCTGATAGAACGGCACATAGCCGGTCCAGCTTCGCCGGGTGATGGTTGGTGCCAACTCAAATCGGCCGGTTGATGCTCGGCGAGACCCTTCGAAGCGCCCGGTCAATGTCACACGATTGATTTCCTTCGCGCCGACGAAACTCACCGGAAACCGCCCACGCGGTGCGATTTCTTTGAAAGCTTCCTCAACCTTTTCGCCGTTCCCTACGACGGGGGCTGAAAGCGGGTCATCGGATAAGAAAATCCGCCAGGCTAGGTGAAGTCCGACATAATTATTGAAATCCGCCGTCTCAGTGCAGGTATCGATCTGCCACTCGCCGTCTAGGCGAAACTTCTCGTATTGCATCCACCCGGTCACCACAGCGGTCGTCGCAGTGAACGCCACAGAAGCGTATTTGATAAACTCTAGCATGATCCGTCCCTCGCCAGTGCAAGGTCAGATCATCGCAATTGGATCACGAAGACAAGCCCTAAAGGGCGGGTTGGATAGGGCCGTCTGCGCGGCCATGCACGAACTGGTCAACATGGTCGTTGCCGCTATTGTCAATCATGCTGGCCGGGCCACGCCAAATAATCTTGCCTTCAAAAAGCATCGCAATCTCGTCAGCAATTTTGCGCGCGCTGGCCATATCATGGGTGATCGAGATCGCCGCAGCCCCGAGGGCTTTGGTCTGTTCAACAATCAAATCATTGATCGCGTCGGCCGTAATCGGATCGAGCCCAGTGGTCGGTTCGTCAAAGAAAATCAGCTCTGGTTTCGAGACGATCGCACGCGCCAAGCCGACCCGCTTTTGCATGCCACCGGAGATCTCCGCAGGCGTCAAATCAGCAACATCAGAGCCGAGGCGGACTTGCTTCAAGGTTTCGATCGCGCGCTCTTTGGCCTCTTTGCGCTTCATGCCGTCGGCATTGAGCAGCCGGAACGCGATATTCTCCCAGACGGTGAGACTGTCGAAGAGCGCTGCTGATTGAAACAGCATGCCGATCCGCGCGCGCATCGCTTCGCGTGTCTTGCCCTGGTCATGCGTAACGTCGTCACCGTCGAAAACGATTTTACCCTTGTCCGGCGTCATCAAGCCAAGCGCATTTTTCAACATCACGGATTTGCCGGAGCCTGATCCACCTAAGACGACAAGCGACTTGCCCGGCGCAACGTCGATGTCGACGCCTTGAAGGACATGCTTTGGCCCAAAGGATTTGTGGATGTCTTTGAGGGCGAGGAGTGCCCCTGTGCCTGTTTCAGCGCTCATGATCCGAACTCCACCAAGACCGTCGAGATGAGATAGTTGAAGGCCAGGATCAGAACCGCAGCGCCGACCATGGCAAAGGTGGTTGCTCGTCCAACGCCGGTCGCACCTGCGCTCGACTTGTCGCCGTGATAGCAGCCGAGGATCGCGATGACGGCGCCAAAGACCACGCCTTTAATCAAACCAACTGTGACGTCTTGCCAGGTCAGAAAGTCCAATGTGTTGCGCAGGTAAGTGGTCGAGTCGAACCCGAGGCCCAATGTGCTGACGGCCCATCCGCCCATAACGCCAATGACATCCGCCACCAGCACCAAAAGAGGCAGGGTAAGGATCCCAGCAATCAGGCGCGGCGCATAGAGATACCGGAATGGATTGGCACTCAGCGTTTTGAGCGCGTCAATCTGCTCTGTTACGCGCATGGCGCCGATTTCGGCTGCGATACCCGCCGATACACGGCCGGCCAGCATGAGCCCGGTAATGGTCACCCCGAGCTCTCGCGTGATCCCGAGAACAACGATGTTCGGAACGAACTGTTCCGCGCCAAACCGGCTGCCGCCTGAGTAGATGTTCAGGGCCAGCGCAGCGCCGATGAAGACGGCGGACAAGCCAACCACGGGAAGGCTGTAAAACCCTATCGCGATCATTTGCTTGAAGATCTGAGCTGGGTACCAACGCGGGCTTAAGCTCGCACCAATCGTCTTGCTGGTGAAAATGGAAAGGCGTCCAATCTCTGATAGCAGGCCGAGCGTTGCAGCGCCGAGCCATTGCAAAGGATTGGGGAAGCCCCGTTTAGCTTTGGTAGATGCGTTTGACACGAGGGGTAAGTCCTGTGGTGAGTTCGTATCCAATCGTACCCGCGAGGGTGGCTTGTTCTTCTAATGGCGCGTCCGGCCCGATCAATTGGGCATAAACACCCGGTCTGGCAAGATCCGCAGCTTCTGTGACATCAATTGTAATCAAATCCATCGAAACGCGACCGAGAATGGCGCAGCGTTTCCTGCCGAGGCTGACAAATCCCTTATTGGAGGCAGAGCGCGGAACGCCGTCCCCATAGCCAATCGCAAGGGTGGCGGTCAGGGTGGTCTCTTTTGCACGCCAGGTTGCGCCATAGCCCACTGTCTCGCCGACCTGTATCTGACGAACTTGTAGAATCGGGGCTTCCAAAGTCAGCCCTGGTTTCAGGATCAGGCCTTCGGGGGGATGCCCGCCGCCATACAAAGCGATACCGGGGCGGCTCAGCGCGTGATGATAATGCTCCCCGAGCCATACGCCGCCCGAATTGGCGAGGCTAAGCGGGATACCTGGAAAGGCGTCTGAAACCGTTTTCATGAGATCGGCCTGCTGCGCATTGATCATGTCGCCGGGATCTTCAGCGCTGACCAAATGCGACATTAGCAGGATTGGCGCCTGTCCATCGATTGCTGCTGCGAGTTCAACAGCATCTGCCGCGGGTAAGCCCAATCGGTTCATGCCAGTGTCGAAGTGCAGAACATAGCCTCGCGGCATCTTTACGCCGTCGACGAGCCAATCCGCCATGGTCCGATACTGAAAGCTTGAATTGATAACCGGGATCAGTGCGTTTTCGCGGTACAGCGCTTCTTCATCCGGGGACGGGCCGTTTAGCACGTAGATGTTCGGATGACTGCCGAGCGTCGCCCGCGTGATTTCCGCTTCATGGCTATGGGCCACAAAGAAATGATCGCATCCCGCATCGTGTAAAGCTTCGGCTACCTGTGGCAGGCCGTGTCCATAGGCGTCGGCCTTGATGACAGCCCCGGTCACACCTTCAGTTTGAGCATGCCGCAATGTTCGCCAATTGTCGGCGATGTTGGGCAAATGGATATGGGCGCGCGGACGAAGGCTCATAAGCGCCGGATTACAGCGCTTTGCGGCGGATGTAAGGCCTATTCCTCAAAAGCTTCCTGTGGCGCCCGGGCCAAATTGCCGAAGCGAGTGACATTGGCGTCGAATGAGAGAACGACTTTGCCAATAGGGCCGTGTCTTTGTTTGCCGAGGATGACTTCCGCGGTGCCATACACCTCGTCCATCCTCTGCCGCCAGCCCGCCCACTTGTCAGCCGCAGCCGGATCGCCGCCATCTGCTTGGGGTTCGGTTCGCTCAAGATAATAGCTTTCGCGATACACAAACATAACCACGTCGGCATCTTGCTCGATTGAACCCGATTCGCGCAGGTCAGAGAGTTGAGGCCGTTTATCATCGCGCTGCTCAACCTGCCGGGAGAGCTGTGACAGGGCAATCACGGGAACGTTCAATTCCTTCGCCAAGGCTTTCAGGGTCGTCGTGATCTGAGTGATCTCTTGCACGCGGTTGACGTCAGCTTTGCCAGACGTGCCGCTGAGCAGTTGAAGATAGTCAATGATGACCAAGTCGATGCCTGATGCACGCTGCAAACGACGCGCACGTGCCGCCAACTGGCTCACCGAAATGCCGCCTTGATCGTCAATATAGAGCGGCAAGTTCTGGAGTTCTTCTGTCGCTTCGCGGAGGGTTTCGAAATCATGCTTATCGAGATCGCCTTGGCGGATCTTGTGGGCATTAATGCTCGTGCGCTCGGCCAGGATTCGTGTGGCGAGCTGTTCGGACGACATCTCGAGTGAGAAGAACGCGACTTTCCCGCCTTCGATGGTCTTGGTGGATCCGTCCTCTTGTTTCTCACCGCGATAATCCGCTGCGACATTGTAGGCGATATTGGTCACCAGAGAGGTTTTCCCCATGGAGGGACGTCCGGCCAGAATGATCAGGTCGGAGCCATGTAATCCGCCCATCTTGTGATCGAGATCATCCAGGCGCGTCGCGATGCCGGCAATCGAACCTTCGCGTTTGAAGGCCGCTTCGGCCATTTGCAGAGACTCTGTCAGAGCTTCAGAGAAAGTTGAAAACCCGCGCCCGGTCGAGCCGCGTTCGGCGAGCGCGAAAAGCTCGCGCTCGGCCAGCTCGACTTGTTGGGATCCATCGACTTCGCGGTCATGATGTTGCGCACGCGATTGCACGCCGGCGCCAATATTGATCAGCTCGCGGCGCATCGCGAGATCGCGAATGATCCGAGCATAGTCCTGCACCTCGGGACCGAAGGCTGCGCTGTCGAGCAAGTCTGCAAGATATTGCGCACCGCCAATTTGCGTCAGGCGTTCGTCTTTTTCGAACTGTTCGCGCAAAGTGACGCCATCCGCGACCCGCCCGTTTTGGATCAGCAATTGGCACGCATCAAAAATTTCCTGGTGCGCAGGGGCGTAAAAATCGATCGGTCGCAATATGTCTGATACACGCTGAAACGCGTTATTATCATACAGAATCGACCCGATAACCGCCGCTTCTGCGGACAGGTTATGCGGCAATTCGGGGCCGGTATCTTCATCGGTGCGAAGAGGGGAAACAGCGTTGCTCATGGCGCTTCATTAACCTTAAAAAGTCCGCGGTGGCAGTCCTTCAGAGCAGAACCCCCCGGACAAATGCTAGGTTATCCACAAATCTGATCGCGTCTGTGAACAAGGTCACAGGTCTATGCTGGTCTTTCCAAGGCAATGCGTTATGAAGCGGCCTTCGCGCGCGCCCGATTCACTATGCTTACGGACCAAATATCGATGAGCTCGGCTTCGATCCTCTCCAATCTCAACAGCCCAGCGGCAGTTTATGGCGCTCCGTTCGGGGTGGATATATTGCGCTTGATCGAGGCGTTGGAAGACCGCGGTAGCGCAGCTTTATATGTCGCGCGAGACGATAAACAGGCTGCGACGGCTTATAAACTTGCACAATTCTTTCGGCCAGCGCTCGAAACGATCCGGCTACCAGGTTGGGATGTTCTCCCATATGACCGTGTAAGCCCATCGCCGGCCGTCGCCGCAGCACGTTGCGCTGCACTCGCTGGATTGGCTCAACGGGCGGCAAATGCCGAACCTTGCTTGGTGATCACCACGTCCACGTCATTGGTCCAGCGTGTCCCACCAGTTGAGACGATGCGAGCCTCATCCTTGTCCGTCTATACAGGTGGGCGCATTCAACAGGATGACTTGTCTTCATACCTGTCGATCAATGGATATGTGCGGGTCGCCTCGGTTTCTGAGAAAGGCGAGTACTCGATCCGCGGCGGCAAAGTCGATATCTATCCGCCAACCGGAGATGAGCCCGTTCGGCTCGACTTATTCGGTGATGAAATCGAGACGATCAAAGCGTTCGATCCCGAGACTCAAATCTCCACGCGCCCGCTCAATCGTGTTGCGCTGGCGCCCGTTTCGGAGATTCTGTTTAATGAAGATACGCTCGGCCGGTTTCGCGAACGCTATTTAGAGCATTTAGGGTCGCCGGTTGGAGATCCGATGTATGAGGCCGCACGCGCAGAAATTCGGCGCGGCGGGATTGAAGGCTGGTTACCGCTTTTCCATACGCATCTCGACACGCTGTTCGATTATATAGGCCCGAACGCGATCATCGGCCTCGGTGCATTGTCAGCAGAAGCTGCGAGCGAGCGGTTGGCGCAAGCTAAAGACTATTATGCGGCGCGCTTGGAGGCGGCTGGTGAGGATCGCCAAGCACGTGTCCTCTCGCCCGACGATTTGTATTTGACAGAGGCCCAACTCGGCGCCGCCCTGCAAAGCCGCGGTGTCGCGCGTTTTCATCCTGGCAAAGGTGATGGCGGGATCGACCTCTCTGGCGTTCAAGGCCGAGATTTCGCGCCGGAACGGGCGCAGCCAGAAGTCAACATTTTCGAGATCGCAGCGCAGCACGCCAAAGCGGTGCACGATGCGGGCAAGTCTGTCGTGTTCGGCGCTTGGACAGATGGATCTGCGACCCGGCTGGAGGGTGTTCTTGAAGATCATGGCCTGCCGGATGCGACGCGCGTCTATTCGCTAGAAGCCGCGCAAAAAGCTGAAATCGCGATCTGTGAGCTCCCGCTCGAGAACGGTTTCGAAACGGATGATTTGGTGATCATCGGTGAGCCAGATATTCTTGGAGACCGACTTGCTGCGCCGCGCCGAAAGCGCAAAGCGGCGAATTTTATCGCGGAGTCTGGCAGCCTGAACCCGGGCGATCTGGTGGTGCATGTCGATCATGGTGTCGGGCGCTATGAAGGTTTGAAGACCCTAGACCTTGCGGGCGCAGCCCATGATTGTCTGGAGCTTGGCTATTCCAAAGGCGACAAAGTCTTCTTGCCGGTCGAGAATATCGACCTGATCAGCCGCTATGGCAGCGAAGATGCGGAAAGCGCGATTGACGCCCTTGGCGGCGCCGGGTGGCAAACCCGTAAAGCGCGCGCCAAGAAGAAAATCCTCGAGATGGCGGCAGAGCTTATGGCAATTGCTGCAGCGCGAGAGATGAAGAAGGCTGACACCGTGGTGACGGGCGACGGTCTTTATGAAGAGTTCGCTGCAAGGTTCCCATACGAAGAAACAGACGATCAGCTCAATGCGATCGAAGATGTGCTCGGCGACCTGTCCTCCGGCAAACCAATGGACCGGCTAGTTTGCGGAGATGTCGGCTTTGGGAAAACCGAAGTTGCCCTACGCGGCGCCTTTGTTGCGGCGATGGCCGGGCATCAGGTTGCGATCATTGCGCCGACAACCCTGCTGGCGCGGCAACACTACAATACGTTCGCAGAACGGCTTGCGGGTTGGCCGATCAATGTTCGGCCGCTCTCTCGATTTGTCTCCACGAAAGATGCCAACGAAACCAAGGCCGGCATGACGAATGGCACCGTAGATGTTGTGATCGGAACGCACGCGCTGTTGGCCAAGAATGTCGAATTCAAGCGCCTCGGCCTATTGGTCGTTGATGAGGAGCAACGCTTTGGCGTGAAGCACAAAGAGCGTCTCAAAGAACTGAAGTCTGACGTCCACGTTCTGACCCTTTCAGCGACACCGATCCCGAGAACGCTGCAAATGGCGCTTACTGGCATCCGCGACCTTTCGATCATCGCGACTCCGCCTGTAGACCGTCTCGCCGTGCGGACATACCTCACGGAGTTCGATGCGGTCACGGTGCGCGAGGCCTTGTTGCGCGAGAAGTATCGCGGCGGCCAAAGCTATTATGTGGCGCCGCGCATCTCAGACCTCGATTATCTCGAGAACTTTTTGAAAGCGAACGTCCCGGAAGTGAAATTCTGCGTCGCGCATGGCCAGATGCCAGCGGGTGAGCTCGAAGATCTGATGACGGCCTTTTACGAGGGCGAATATGACGTGCTCTTGTCGACAACGATTGTCGAAAGCGGTCTCGATATTCCACGTGCCAACACTTTGGTGATCCACAAGGCGGACCGGTTCGGCCTGGCACAGCTCTATCAGCTGCGCGGCCGGGTCGGGCGATCCAAGCTGCGCGCCTATGCCTATCTCACCACGCCTGCCGATCGCGTCATCTCGCCAGCGGCGGAGCGCAGATTGCGGGTGCTGCAGTCACTCGATAGCCTCGGCGCTGGGTTCCAGTTGGCCAGTCATGATCTCGATATGCGCGGCGGCGGGAACTTGCTCGGCGATCAGCAGTCTGGGCATGTCAAAGAGGTCGGCGTTGAGCTTTACCAGCAGATGCTGGAAGACGCGGTTAAAGCGCTGCAGTCTGGCTCTAATACAGAAGCTGAAGTTGCGGATGAATGGTCGCCGCAAATCAATCTCGGTCTCTCAGTCCTGATCCCAGACGGATATGTTGAGGATCTCGGCGTGCGCCTTGGCCTCTATCGGCGCCTAGCGGATCTAACGGTTGAGCAAGAGCGCGAAGCATTTGCGGCTGAGTTGATTGACCGGTTTGGACCGCTACCAGAAGAGACGAAGCAGCTGCTGGACGTCACGGCGGTCAAAGTAACCTGTAAAGCGCTCGGCATTTCGAAGCTGGATGCAGGGCCTAAAGGTGTGGTTGTGACTTTCCGAGACGATACCATTGTGGATCCTGCTCAATTGATGATGCTGGTTCGCTCACGTCCGGGGAAAATGAAGCTTCGCCCAGACAGTAAATTGGTCGTCATGGGTGTGCCTGCAGAAGCGCGCGCGCGCATGCACGGTGTCAAAGGTTTGCTGAAAGAGTTGCAAGCAACAGCGAGTGAGCTCGCTTAAGCGCTTCTTCGTTTCGTCGACAGTCCAGACCGTGCCGTTAGTCCGCCGAGCAGCGTCTTCAGCGTATGGAATTGACGACGCTCAATCACGCGCCAATCCACGGACCGGTTCAGCGCTTCTTCAATTCTACGCGCCAATACTACAGCGCCTCGGTATTGCGTGTCTGGAAGGGTGACGCAGATATGTCCTGCATCAAGACGCGCCGCGAGGTCGGTATCCCGCAAGAGCGCTTTGATCGAGCGCGCAACCGCCTTCGGGTTTTCGCTGTCTTTTAGATCGATCGAGATAATCGAAAGCGGCATGGCCAGCTCATCCGCTTGATCCATCTGGGCTTGCAGATGTTTTTCGAGGTAATCGCGTGAAACCAGGCCGGTGGCGGTATCCTGCGCAGAAGAGGTCAGGCTAAACGCATCATCATTGTTCAGCGTCGGCTCTGTGCAAAGGGTGCGAAGACGTGACGCGATGAGGTCGATGTCTTGGTTCAGATCCAGGATTTGATCAGCTTGGCCGAGATGCTCTTTGCTAATGTGCGCTGTGAGTTCTGGGCGGATGAGAAGAACCACTTGCGGGGCTTGAGACAGGGGTAAGCGTTTCACGCGCGCCAATAATTTGGCGGCTTCATCCTCTGGTCCATTGGGACAAAGGACCAATGTGCTGAAACGACCGCTCTCAAGATAGTCTTCCGCGGTCAGACGGCTAATCGCGGCGACGAGGTTGATGTTTCCCGCTTTCAGCGCAGACTTTAATGCGTTCAAGAAGGGGGCATCATTGCCCAGCCATAAAAGACGCTCGCGCTGCTTGTCTTGCGTAATCGGGGTCGAAAGACCGAACTTGCTGAGCGTATCCGCCCGCAGTTTGATCTCGCGCTGTCGCTGATGTTCGCGCTGACGAATGGCAATCCGTGCGGGCAGGGCCGCGATTTGCGCGACATCCGTGAGGTGTATGTCGCTGCGCTCAATAATTTGGCTCTCGCGGCCGAGTGTGACGATCAAGCGAGGGTCATCATTCGCGATGTCCAACTCGCGGGTCGCAAGGTCGATTAGAGCCGGCGCGGCGTCCGGTGGTAAATAGGTTCCGCGCACAGGCACGGGCCGGATTCCGGCTTGGCGCAGGCGCGCCTGAAGCATTTCCAGCCGAGGGCTTTCGGATACAACATGTATCACGGGGGCATCAAAGCTTTGTTCGTTCAGCATCAAGCAGCCCTTCGGTCTACGTTACGTTAGGCCTTTTCTTTGCGCAGCTGAGTCTTAAGGTCTGGTTGATTACGGGGAAAATACCCCACGGTTCAAAGGGAGTTGAACATGGCGCAAGGGCCGCTTTCGGGCGTAAAAATCATCGAATTTGCAGGCATTGGACCCGGTCCATTTTGCGGCATGCTGCTCAGCGATATGGGCGCTGACGTTGTTCGGATCGATCGCGCGGGTAAACCACGCCCTGGCAACCCGGCGGACGTGATGAGCCGCGGACGCCGCTCGATCGCCCTCAACCTTAAAGATGAGGGTGACCGGGAAACAGCACTCAAATTGCTCGAAAAAGCCGATGCGCTGATCGAGGGATTTCGACCTGGCGTTATGGAGCGTAACGGGCTCGGCCCGGATGTCGTTCTCGCGCGAAGCCCCAAGCTCGTTTATGGCAGAATGACCGGATGGGGCCAGCATGGAGCGCTCAGCCATTCTGCGGGGCATGATCTCAACTATATTGCGATTACCGGCGCCTTGCATGCGATGGGTGATGGCGATGGGCGACCGCGTCCACCTCTAAACCTCATTGGCGATTATGGCGGCGGCGCGCTTTACCTGGCAATGGGCCTGCTTGCTGCGGTCATCAACGTGAAGAATGGCGGTGAAGGGCAAGTGATAGATTGCGCCATGTCCGATGGCGCGGCGTCCCTGGCGACAATGTTCTATGGCATGCGCGCGATGGGTGTGTGGACGGATGACCGTGAGGCGAACTTGCTCGATGGCGGCGCACACTTCTACGACACATATGAGTGCTCGGACGGAAAGTGGGTCTCTATTGGGTCGATTGAGCCGCAATTCTACGCGCTACTCCTCGAGAAAGCTGAGCTCACAGACCCCGAGTTCCAAGCGCAAATGGATCGCTCCAAATGGCCGAGTTTAAAAGAGAAATTGATGGCCGTGATCAAAACGAAGACACGTGATCAGTGGTGCGAGATTATGGAAGGCACGGATATTTGTTTCGCTCCGGTGCTCTCCATGGAGGAAGCTCCTAATTATAAGCACAACACAGATCGCGGCACGTTCGAAACCATCGATGGTGTTCCTCAGCCTGGGCCAGCGCCAAGGTTTTCCAAGACTCCTGGTGCTATTCAAAGCAAGCCAGCCGGCATTGGCGAGCATCAAGAAGAGGTGCTCAAAGACTGGGGAATCAGTTAAGCGCGTTCCATCGAGTTAATCGAACTGAGTGGAGACGAGCATGGGTGCACTTCCTGGCACAACGGGCCGACGGCGTTTGTATCTAATGCGCCATGGATTCGTGGACTATACATCCCCGGAAGTGCGCGCTGCGCAAGACCCATCTATTGCCTACCTCACCGATGAGGGGCGGGCTGAAGCAACATCAGCCGGAATAGCTCTTTCCGAGGTTCAACTTGATGTCGCGTTTCATACCGGCCTGCGCCGGACGCAAGAAACGGCAGAGCTCGTCCTGGCGCAGCACGAATTGGAAACGCCGGAGCTGGAATATGAAAGCCGGTTCGCTGAGCTAAGGTCTGGCCAATACATCGATTTCAAGTCGAAGGAACATCTCGCTGCAACGATGACGTTTCAGTTTGAACGCGCGGGTGAGCCTGATGCGACGTTTCTGGATGGAGGAGAGAAATTCTCCGAAGCCATGGTCCGCATCGAGGATGGTTTGAAAGGGCTGTTGTCACGTCCAGGCTGGGCCTCCGGGCTCTTGGTGGCGCACGAGGTGGTGAACAGAATGATCTTAGCTTGGGCGATTGGTGCACCGCTGGGGTCTAGCGCAGGCTTCGAACAGGACACCGGATGCATCAACATTATAGATTTTGACCTAGTGCCTGATGAGCAAGGAAATACGCGAATCGAACGCGCCTTGATCAAGGCTGTGAACCTGACGCCCGACAATTATTTGAAAAACGGCATGAATTTGCGGTCTCTAGAGGCCATTTTCACTCGCGCGGCTGAATAAGCGTTCACGAAGCGCCATTTCATTGAGTTGAATATGAACAGAATATGATATCGCGCTGCACCCGCGTTCATATTGATTAAGCTATAACCAACTTGTCGAAAGGGAGACCGCCGAATTGACGGCCTCTTTAACGACGTCCTTCTTGCTTGACCTTGGCCGTTCTTAGGAGCGGCCTTTTTTTTGCGCGTTCGCCTCGGCCCGGGTCATCGCAGCGTTAAGGCTGTCTTCCAAACGTTGTCGTAGTGTTTCGCGATCGTCATCGGGATTCGGGATGATCGCCTCTCCAAACACCAAAGCCCCGCGCGAAAAAGGATAAGGGATCCGAAACCCATCCCAGGTGTTCAGCCGCTTCTGCGGCGCCGAGACAATTGCATAGGGCAAGATCGGGGCGCCAGACCTTTGCGACATAATAATCGGTCCATTCTGCGCAATCTGAGCCGGTCCGCGTGGACCGTCCGGCGTGATGCAAATTCCTCCGCCGCTTTTCAAAATACGAAGCGCTTCAGCGAGCGCTTTCATGCCGCCTTTATCTCTTTTCTTTCGTTTATGTGTCGACGACCCGCGAACAGCTTCGAGGCCCAAATGTTTGATGGCCTTCGCCACCGGCTCGCCGTCTTTCGACAAAGAGATCAACATAGCAGATCGAGATTTTTGTTCTGGCCATTTACGGATGATGCGGTTCCAACCGGATGGCAGAAGCAATATCGTTGAATGCCAGGACGCGATAATGATGCTTGGAAACCCTAGCCAGACTTTTAGCGCCGCCTCATCACCTTCGACGGTCCATCGGATCGTGCGGTTGCACAGGGCCATATAGACCCAAATGATCCAACCCAGGAGGCTGGTCACGATGGCGCTGCGGAAGATGGCTTTCATTGCGCTCGTGTGTAGCGGTGATTGCGGTTGGCGCAAAGGGCACGGATACAGAAACGCCCAGCCTGATTCAGCAGGCTGGGCGAACTGTACATCGAAGATGTTTTGCGATTATCGCTTACGGCACATAGACCGTGTAAACGACGTCGGCTTGGATCTCACCAGCACCTTGTGACAGGTCATAAGCGCCGCCAGTTCCGAGCGTATAAGTCGCGTCGAAGCGAACCGACTGGTCAACAATAGAACCTGCGGTCGCAGCTGTTTTGCGCGTTCCGAGGAAGACTGGAACGGAGCCATTAACAGCGGCAAGGTTTTCAAAACTTCCAAAGTCGCCGTTTGGGTTTTGAGCATTTCCACCGAACGCAAGTCCGCCATTATTTACGGCACTATCTGAAACAGTGACGTCCATGTTGTAACCAATGTTGGCCATTGTGAAGTCGCCGTCTTGAGTAACTTCTGAAGCAACGCCGTTGATGGCGAAAGCTGTGTTAGAAGCAACAAAGAAGCTGGACTCATATGTCATTGCGTCGGCTGAAACAGTCGCGTCGCTTGGGTCGAAAGCGTTGAAAGCCGATGGCGTGTTGGTGTCGACGGTTGCGATATTGCCACCGGTTTCGTCGATGCTCAATACGCTTCCGATGCCAACAGATGAAGTTGCGTCAGCGGTTGGGGTTAGGCTGCCGGTCAGGACTGTGCGTCCGTCAACGTCTGTACCGCCGATAAGGTCGGTATCGCCCGAACCCGTGGCCGTATCGATAACAAAATCTGTTGCAACAGGGGCTGTTCCCGTGTCTTCGTCAGCCGCCCAAACAATGACAACACCCAGAACTTTAAAATGTGGGCGGTCTATGACGGACGCGTTTGCAGGGGCAACAGCTGCGGTGCTTGCAGCTAGAGCGGCACCTGCGAGAAGCAGTTTACGAAAGCTCATTATTTATCTCCATGACAGTGCAGCGAGCAAGCTGCGGGGCGGGCCTTTTGACCTCGTATTCCCTGTGTCTCATGAAATGGCTTATATTAAGCTAAGACATGGTCGGAGTTTCGGAGAGTTTGTTAACCATAAATTAGATCAGTCATACGGGCTTGTCTGCGAGTTCCGCGTATCGGCCACCATGATATACAAGCGGCCTAGCGTCTGGGTCAGAGGCGAGGCGTTGCACCTCTGCAATGAAGAGTATGTGGTCGCCTGCCGGGTGCTTGGCATAAGGAAGGCATTCTAGCCTTGCAGCACTTTCGGGAAGTAGCGGAACATTATGCAACCCCGATTCAATCGTTAGACCGTTAAACTTATCCGATCCCGATTTTGCAAAGCGCTGTGAAAGCGCAGCTTGATCGTCGCGCAGAATGTGCACCGCGAACGCTTTGGCCTGCGAGAACGCATCTAAGCTTAATGCATTCAAGCCTACCGACCAAAGTATTAGCGGTGGATCGAGGGATACCGAATTGAACGAATTGGCGGTGATGCCGACAGGTTCGCCATTCGTGTCGCGGGTGGTTATGACGGTGACGCCGGTGACGAATAGACCGAGTGTGTCCCGGAAGGTGCGCAAATCAAAGCTCATGCCCCCTATGTGATCTTTTTTGTACTCGGGTCCAGATGCAGAGTGTTTAGGAGGGCAGATTTTCGCAGGTGCGCTGCATGTTCGTGCGCGTCTATGGATAAGAGGTATTTGAACGTATTCGAAAGTCGGGTGTTCGAAACAGAAAATGTCCTAAAATTTTGCGAATCCACTGCGGAACAGGTGTCGAACGCTGTCAAAAAGCGCCTCTAAGTTGCATGCAAAAAGGTATGCCAGGTATGCAATATTGCTAAATTTATTGGGTTTACAAGCTTTTTGAGATTAAGGGTTAACAAATGTGGCGAAGCTGTGGCGCCTGTAATTATGAGGTTATTGTTGAGTTTTAGGCAGTTTTGAGAAGGCTCAATGTAAACTATTTATCATATGAATATCTGTTCATTATGAATGGTTGTTCATCTAAAAACCTTGTCGAAAATTCATCCAAAAAAGTGCTTGTATGTCGGTTTCATTACAGGCATTTAGGCCTTGCGAAAAACGGGCAACAAGCCCCTAAGTGCAGTGAAGGACATCTTTTAACAGTCGCCGCCTGCGAAACAATGTTTGGCGACACCCAAGATGTAGAGAGTGAGAATAATGAAAGATTGGTGCAACACAGACGGCGCACGCCGTCTTAAGGATAAAATTGCCGAATATTGGTCGGATCGTGGCTACGATGTAGAAGTCGATCTGGTTGATGCTGGCTTTGTTCCAGCCATGCGCAGCGCACGTACGGACGTCCGCAGCAACATGGTCAATGGTATGCCTCGTCGCAAACTCGTGAACGTTAACGAAGTTCGCAGCGAATACCGCCCAGACTAAATCAGTTGAGCAAGTTCTCGGAGGGCTTGCTGCATGTCACGCCAGTGATCGACTGAACGCAAAAATTCGTAGGGCTCGGCGGAGAGGGTGCCGTAGCCAAACGAGACGAAAACAAAGGGCAGTCCGGCGTTACGGGCTGCCCTTTCGTCTGTCCAGGCATCGCCAATCATGATTGTGCGGCTTGGGTCACCGCCTGCGCGAGCGACGGTTTCCAATATATGCTGGCCATCTGGCTTCTTGATGCTGAGAGCATCGCCGCCGACAGTGGCAGAGAAGAAATTCCCGATATTCAGTCCGTCCAACACCTCTTCCGCGAGATGTTGGGCCTTATTGGTGCAGACTGCCAATATAGCGCCTGACGCTTTTAAGGTTTTCAGCGTCTCGACGCTATCTTCATATGGCACGCTGAGTCGCGTGATATTCGCGAGATAATGTTTCAGGAAGAGCGGCCATAAATGTTCGTCGATTTCAGTCTCATCTATTTCGGCATCATGATGCGAGAGGCCTTTGCGGATAAGCGCTTTGGCGCCATCCCCGATCATCATGCGAATGCTTTCCAGAGTAACTGGCCCCAGCCCCTTATTCTCTAGCGTGTGATTTAGGGCGGCGTGCAAGTCGGGTGCGGTTTCAACCAAGGTCCCATCTAGATCAAAAACCAACGTCCAGGCTGATAAATCATGACTCATCGTTTGTTTCCTCAGTGAATAATGCTCGCATCGACTCAGAACATGCTCTAGTGCAGGCTCAGAATTTTCGCGAGGGATTTTGCGGTTATGGGTCGTGCAGCAGTGATATTAGCCGCGGGGCAGGGGACGCGAATGCGGTCATCCTTGCCAAAAGTGCTTCACCAGGTCGGCGGGCGTGCCATGGTCGATTGGTCGGTTGATTTGGCGCGGTCTGTCGGATGCGAGCAAATCATCGTTGTCTGCAGCCCGGGCGGCGAAGCGGTTCAAGCCCATATCCAAGCGACCCTCGGCCAAGATGCGATTGCTATACAAGATTCACCTTTGGGGACGGGCCATGCTGTGTTGGCTGCGAAAGACGCACTCGACGATTTCGACGGCGAACTGGTCGTTCTCTATGGCGACACACCGTTGATCCCATCCAACGCGGTCAACGCTCTGTTCCAGGAGCTTAGTGGCGGCGCATCGGTGGGTGTCCTCGGGTTTGAGGCGGAAAATCCCGGGGCTTATGGCCGATTGATTACGAGCGCCAATGGTGATCTCGATGCGATTGTTGAAGCCAAGGAAGCAACGCCCGAACAGCATGCGGTGAGTTTTTGCAACTCCGGTGTCATGGCGGCGCAAGCCTCAACCATGTTCGACTTGCTCTCGCGTGTGACAAACGAAAATGCGAAGGGCGAGTATTATCTGACAGACATCGTCGCCTTGGCCCGTGAAGCCGGACAGACCTGCCGAGCTGTGAGTTGTGACGAAGCGGATGTCCTTGGCGTAAACTCGCGCGTTGAGTTGGCGCAAGCCGAAGGGGCGTTCCAAGCGAAAACGCGGGCAGCATTTTTGGTTGCCGGCGTTACAATGACAGCGCCCGAGACGGTGTTTTTCTCTTATGACACCGAGATCGAAAACGATGTCATCATAGAGCCCAGCGTTGTTTTCGCGCCGGGCGTTTCGGTAAAATCCGGCACGCGCATTCGCGCATTCTCTCATTTAGAGGGCGCTCGCGTCGACGAAAATTGCGAGATTGGTCCTTACGCTCGGCTGCGCCCGGGCGCAGAGCTCGAGCGCGGGGTCAAAGTCGGTAACTTTGTTGAAGTGAAGAAAACCAGAATGGGCGAGGGCGCCAAAGCCAACCATTTGGCTTATCTTGGCGACGGTGATGTGGGTGCGGGTGCGAACATCGGCGCTGGAACGATCTTCTGCAATTATGATGGCTTCTTGAAATATCAGACGAAAGTCGGTGCGCGTGCATTCGTCGGCTCGAACTCGTCGTTGGTCGCTCCAGTGACGATCGGTGAAGGCGCTTTTGTTGGATCGGGATCGGTCGTCACAAAAGACGTGGAGCCCAATGCGCTTGCGGTTGCGCGCGGTCGTCAAATGCAAAAGTCGGGATGGGCGACCAGCTTTCGCGATAAGATGGCGGCGATAAAAGCCGCCAAGAAAAAGGGTTGAGGGAAGACGCAATGGCGAACGAGCTGGAAAAGGAAAACGCTGCGCAAGCTGCGATGGATTTTGTCGAAGACGGCATGACGATCGGACTTGGCACGGGGTCGACCGCGAAATTTTTTGTCGAGTTTCTCGCGGAAGAGATTTCTGACGGGCTCGTCGTGCGCGGCGTCCCAACCAGCGAGCAAACCCGGCGCTTGGCCGAGTCCTTGGGTGTGCCTTTGGTTGATGTCGAGCAAGTCGATCGTCTTCATCTGACAGTCGACGGCGCTGATGAGGTTGATGATCAAGCGCAACTGATAAAGGGCGGCGGCGCGGCGTTGCTGCGCGAAAAGATCATCGCCAATGCAAGCGATCTGATGATCGTGATCGCCGACAGCTCAAAACATGTAGAGATGCTCGGCAAGTTTCCGCTGCCTGTGGAAGTCACGCCGTTTGGCTACACGATCACTGCCAAGAAAGTCTATGACGCGCTTAAGAAGGCAGGCGTTTTGAAGCCGATGATCAATGTTCGAACAGGTCCAGGGCACAAGCCGCTCGTGACCGATGGCGGCAACTACATCCTCGATTGTTCTTGCGGCGCGATCCCGGAGGCGCACTTGGCTGCAGCATTGCTCGCGAACATTCCCGGCGTGGTCGAACACGGATTGTTTATCAACTTGGCGCGCACAGTGATTATTGGCGCTGATGACGGCGCCACTATATTCGAGTACTAGCGGTGCGCCTCAAACGGGCGATGCACTGAACCAGATTAAACAGACCAAGGACCTTCTAAGATGGCCGAGCACTCTTACGACTATGATCTCTTTGTGATCGGCGGGGGCTCTGGCGGGGTTCGTGCAGCAAGAATTGCGGCCGGGCATGGCGCCAAGGTCGCTCTGGCCGAAGAATACCGGATGGGTGGAACCTGCGTGATCCGCGGCTGCGTCCCTAAGAAATTCATGGTCTATGCCAGCGATTATGGCCGCAAGCTCGAAGAAGCGAAGGCTTTCGGATGGGATGTGACCGTTAGCGGTTTCGACTTTCCAAGCTTTATGGCCAATCTCCACGCCGAAGTGGACCGTTTATCCGGTCTCTACATGTCAGGTCAGGTGAATGCCGGGGTAGATGTTTTTGAGGAGCGCGCTGAATTCGTCGATGCGCACACGCTGAAACTGGTGAAAACCGGAAAGACCATCACCGCGGACAAGATCTTGATCGCGGTCGGTGGATCACCTTGGCGTCCGTCTGAGGAAGAATTGCCAGGCGTAGAGCATACGATCACCTCAGATGGCGTGTTCCAACTAACAGAGCTTCCAAAGCACGTCGTCATCGCTGGCGGCGGTTACATTGCTTGCGAGTTCGCCCATGTCTTTGCTGGACTCGGCGTTGAGACCTGTCTCGTCTATCGCGGCGAAACGGTTCTGAATGGGTTCGATATGGATGTACGCGCAGCCGTACATGAAGGTCTGAAAGAAGCAGGTGTCCGCGTGATCACCAAGACGGTCTTCGACGCGATTGAGAAAACCTCAGATCCCGAGCGACCGCTGCACCTGAAGCTAAACAATGGCATGACCCTGGATGCGGATGTGATCATGATGGCGGTTGGCCGCCGTCCGCACATTAACGGGCTCGGCCTGGACGCGGCTGGCGTAACCGTCGGCGATCGGCACGAGATTGTTGTCGACGATTATTCCAAAACCAATGTCGAGAATATCTGGGCGGTTGGCGATGTGACGCGCCGCGCTGAGCTTACCCCTGTCGCGATCAGAGAAGGTCATGCCTTCGCTGACACCGAGTTTGGCGGCAATCCGCGCACCTTCGATCACGACAAGATCGCGACCGCGGTCTTCACCCAGCCAGAAGTCGGCACGGTTGGACTGGCCGAGCATGAAGCCCGCCGCAAGTTCGGCAAGGTCGATATCTACAAAACCAAGTTCCGCCCAATGAAGAATATGCTGAATGGCAGTTCTGAGCGCGTCTTCATGAAAGTGATTGTGCGTCAGGCAGACCAGGTTGTGGTTGGCGCGCACATCGTCTCGCCAGATGCGGGGGAGATGATCCAGATGCTGGGCATTGCGATCAAAATGGGCGCTACCAAACAACAATTCGACGAGACGTGCGCTGTGCACCCAACGATTGCGGAAGAGATCGTGACATTGCGGACGAAATGGGAACCACCAACTTAAGCGTCGAGAGCTAACTCATGGTATTGGTTAGAAGCAGACAAAGGCGAGAGTCTGTTCGGGGGGCGAGTTTAAGCCTCTGGGCTAATTTCTCCTGTCGGCGTCAAAGCGGACGAGCAAGCAAGCTGATCCAATCAAAATGTTGGAGCATTTCAGTCCGCGAAAGCTTGAGCCGGATGTCTAATTAAGGAACTCGATGTCTTTGACGTAGACGGTCTGACCACCGCGGAGAAAAACAAAAGACATCGGCACAAATAGATCACTGAGATCCGCCGTTTCAAAGCTACTCAGAGGAATTCGATGGGTGGTCCATTCTGAGGTCAAGGAAAGCGGAAACCGTGATTCCAGGCCATCATCGAGGTCGGTGCTGTCTTTCAAGGCGAGAAAAAACTCTTCGCCGCCAAGCTCGCCCCTCAGGGTCAGCTCGACTTCACTAAATCTGGAAAAATTCTTTGCCGGACGCTCTGAGAACGCATCAGCTCTGTTTCGAATGTAAAATACCGCCCATTCCACGTTCGGAACTTCTATAACAATCTGGTTCAGGGCGGTTGTGAAAGGTGGCCCACGTCCGTTTGCGGTCGCATGGCCCCATTCAAAAAAACGAGTAATGATCGCCCCATTCACCACTGGCGTGGCGTATCCATCGTCGCTTTCGATCTCAAAATAATCATCGATTGCGGTGGACGCAGATACGTCCAAAGCGCCACTTGAATCATTTATGATGTCGATTATTTCTCGCCCCAACACGGCGAGATTTTCATACCTGATGATGAGTTCCGGTGATTTGTCCTGCGCATGCGAATACACAGACAAAGCGGTGGGATGATGCAAGACCTCTCGAAGCACTGGCTGCAACTGCTCCAATTCAGTCGCTCCACCGATATAATTCGGATACATGACATAGGTGGTACCTCGGAAACCTCCTTGCGATAGCTCGCTGAAGGCGTCTTTCAGTATCTGATTAAAGTCGGCTTCCTTATCGGATATTTCGTTCGCAAGATTGTAGTACCTGAAAATCAGGCCCTCAATGTCGTACCCTTGTATATTCCTGAGCAAGCCGGAGCTTTTGAAAGTGTCGAAAACACTTTGATCTGCGTAAAAATATTCATAGTTCGACAAATTCCGGAATATCTCTGACCCGGTCTGAACGACATCTGTGTCTATTTCCGTTGACGTAAACACACTATTACTCAAGAAGCTCGCCTGACCCATGAGCCCAACACGTTTGCTGGCTAGAGCGTCCAAGCGGTTCAAATCGAATTCGATCGTCTTGGACATGCTGGTCAGATAGCTTTCTACTGCCGCATTCTCTTGTCTGGCCTGACTCCAATTAGTGACTTGAAACGCGATCAGGATACCTGCAACCACGATCACAAAATCGAGAAAGACAGCGAACCAATTCTGCTCTTTGACATGCTTAGTAACGCGACGCAGCAGCATCATTAGCCCCTATGAGTTGCTGGACTTTCGATCATGAAACAAAGCTGTAATTTTGCAAGGGCTTATGTCTCCTTATGACCAGAAGCAGACGTCACGAGGGTCCTACTTAGGGTGCCGATTCAACCGGTCATCGCAACATAGGTATTCTCACCGTGTGCCCTTGTCAGAAACAGGTGATCGTCGCGTGCTTCCCACGCCCAACAAAAAGTGAAATGAATGTTCTCTAATAAGCATTAGGAGGCGGACATGATCAGACACTTGAGTGCGTTACTAGGTATGGGCCTTTTGGCGGCTTGTGCAGTTATGCCCGCTCCTGAAACAGCGATAGCATGTCCCGCGGCTCCTCAAATGGGCGAGTTTGATCCCGTTCGTGATGTCTTTGTCGGGCATTTTGATACCAAACCGGACGTCGATGATTTGCATACGATCGCGGCGGTTGGCTCTCTATTGAAGCATCCGGATTTTGCTTGCGTCGAAGCGATCGGGGTCGCTGGGGCCTATGGCACGCAAGGCGGAGACTATATCCAC
Source organism: Henriciella sp. (assembly GCA_039970335.1). Lineage (GTDB taxonomy): Bacteria > Pseudomonadota > Alphaproteobacteria > Caulobacterales > Hyphomonadaceae > Henriciella. Next base: position 229,439 of record JBDVMC010000024.1, read on the forward strand.
TCGCCTGATCTATTTGACCTCGCCTTCGGTGAAAACTGGGTCGACGGGCATAATGATCGTGCAGGCACGATCGAGCACCAGGCCGCGCTGTTTTCGCGAGTCCTTGGTGAGGGCGGACATGTCTGGATCATGATTGCAGGTCAGGCCGATATCGCTGCTGATGCGCTGGTCCTGGCAATGCGGGGTGCGCCTGATTTGCCGTATCGCACCCACCTTCATTTGGTCCAGCATAGCGATTGGAACGAGAGCGTTACTGACCCGCAAAAGCTTACTTTCGTTCAGGCGGAAACCGATTATCGCAAAATCGCCGATGGCAATGCGACCGGCAATGGGACGCCTGGATATAATACTGATGATGGCTCGTTATGGCCTGGGGCTCTCGGCAACGCAGACATCGGCGGGATGTGGCAAGAGGCCAAACGTTTGGCGGACGAGCACAATCCGACCGCCGCTTATGTGAACCCTTCAGTGGCGGCAGGCGGGTTCGATTTTTCCGATACGACAGAGATGGCCTATATCTTCGGATTAGGCGCGTTGGACGATACAGAGGCATTCTTTGACTATGTCGCGCCGGTTGAGCGTGGCGTATGGCCCGGCGGCGCCAAAGCGGCTCTGGCTTTGACCTATGACGATGCCCTCAACAGCCAGCTCAACACCGCGATCCCGCAGCTCAATGCGCGCGGAATGAAAGCGACATTCTATATCTCTCTTGGGTTCGACCAGCGCGAAGAAAAGATTTTGGCCTGGCGCACGGTTGCTGAAGCCGGGCACGAGCTTGGCAATCACACGCTCATTCATCCCTGCCGCGCTTCGCTGCCGGGGCGAGAATGGGTCCAGCCATCCCAGGATCTCGATGGCTATACAAAGCAGCAGCTTTTGGACGAACTCACTGCTGCGAATGAATTGCTAGCGGTAATCGACGGAACGACCGAGCGAACCTATGCCTATACATGCGGTGATGTCACAGCGGGCGGCCAATCCTATGTTGAGGATCTGCCGGCGCTCTTCCTTGGGGCGCGGGGTGTGACGCGGGATGCACCTTATGATGCGTTCCGCATGCCGTCCTTTGCCGTCGACGAGACGCCGGCCAAGGAAATGATCGCCTATGCCGATGAGCTGATTGCGAACCAGGCCATTGGAAGCATCACGTTTCACGGGATTGGCGGAGATCATTTATGGGTCGCAGCGGACGAGCACGCTGTGCTGCTCGATTATCTGCAATCGAGACAAAGCGATATCTGGGTGGCGCCTCTGCGAGACATTTTGCGGTGGAAGGCCGAGCAAGAGCGTGGCTAAGATCTAAGCGCGCTGGCGGCTTAGATCGAAAAGCTTGTGCCGCATCCGCAGCCAGCTGTGGCGTTGGGGTTATTGATCTTGAAGGCTGCGCCGATCAGTTCGGTGGAAAAGTCGATTTCTGAGCCCGCCATGAATTCCAGGCTCATCTCATCGACAAGAACGCTAACCCCATCGCGGGTGACAACCAGGTCGTCTGCGTTGGCTGTGTCATCAAGATCGAACTTATATGAGAATCCAGAGCAGCCGCCGCCTTCGACGGAAACCCTTAAGTAGGACTTATCCGGTTGTTTGGTCAGAATCGCTCTAATGCGATTTGCTGCTGATTCAGACAAAGTGACATTGCTCATGCCCGATAAGATAGTGACCCCGGACATTCCTGAAAAGAGGGCAGTTTACGCGACCCGCTGGGAAGACTCCCGCGGACGGTTCATTGATGAGCCGCAATCCGCGACCAGGACGCCGTTTCAGCGAGATCGCGACCGGATTATACATGCCTCAGCTTTTCGCCGTTTGAAGCAAAAAACGCAGGTTTTTGTGGCGCATGAGGGCGATCATTACCGAACGCGACTCACACATTCGCTCGAAGTTGCTCAAATTGCCCGCTCGGTTGCGCGCACGCTGGGGCTCGACGAAGACCTTGCTGAGGCAATGGCGCTTGCGCATGATATTGGGCATCCTCCCTTTGGGCACGCGGGCGAGGATCAGCTTGATGAGTGTATGGAAGCGTTCGAAGGCTTCGATCACAATGCGCAAACCCTCAGAGTCGTGACCAAGCTCGAAGATCGCTACCCAACCTTTCCGGGGCTCAATTTGACCTGGGAAATGTTAGAAGGCCTGGTCAAGCATAACGGCCCGCTGATCACAGCGGACAATTCCATTTCGGATCTTCCTGCTGCTTTTCGAGATTTCCCGTGGCTTGAGGAGCTGGAACTCGATCAGTTTGCGGGGCCCGAGGCGCAGGTCGCGGCTTTGGCTGATGATATCGCCTACAATAATCACGATATCGATGATGGCATTGCGGCGGGTCTTTTCACGATCGAAGATCTTGAGACCCTCCCACTGGTTGGCGATATATTCCGTTCTGTGCGCGAACAGTATCCGGCGCTGGAAAATGGCAAGATCGTCAACGAAGCGGTGCGCCGTCTCATTGGTTTCTGGATCAATGACCTAACCAAGGAGACGCTCCGGCGGGTGGATGAATACAAACCCAAAAGCGCTGCTGAGGTCAGAGCCATGCCGGTCGCTCTCGTCGCATTTTCGGAGACGCTCGACCGTGACCAAAGGGCGCTGCGAGCGTTCCTCTATGAGCGGATGTATAAGCATTACAAGGTCAATCGCATGCGCTCGCAAGCGAAACGGATCTTGAGCGAGCTGTTTGGCCTGTTTATGGACGAACCTGAGACATTACCCGACGTTTGGCGCCGGGATGCAGAGCAAGCGACGCCCGTGCGACGGGCCCGTTTGGTGTGCGATTACCTGGCCGGAATGACGGACAATTACGCGATTGAGTTGCACCGCCGCCTCTTCAGCATGGAGAGTATGCTTTAAGCCTCACTTTGGACGCGAGATTCAGGCATCGTTAACAAAACAAGCCTAGCTGTTAACGAAACTGAAGATGGCAGGGGTAGTTATGAGCCGTGCAGGAAACCAACCCGATTATGATTTCGGGCCTTATGAAGATGAGTATCGCGGATTTGAAATTCGGGATGACGAAACCGGGCGTGGACCGCTAATTTTGGTTCTGGCGCTAGGGGTTTTGCTGATTTTTGCCGGGGTTGTTTGGAATACATATCGCCAAGGTGTGCGGCCTTCTGAGGGCGGTTTGCCTGTGATCGCCTCCGATGATGCGCCCTATAAGCGATCGCCAGATGAGCGCGGCGGTGTTCAAGTGGCTGGCCAGGATAAAGCTTATTACGATTCAATGGACGGTATGGGCGACCCTGCGCTTCAAAAAGCGGCAGCTCGTCAACCGATTGATATTCGTCGGCGTGACCCCGTATTGTCGGGTGGTCCAGCCCAAGTGCCTCCCGTAGAGGGTGCCGAAGAGCCGCCGAAAATCGTATATGCAGAATCGGCAACGGCACCGAAGCCAGAACCCGAGCCCGAAAGACCCATTCAGATCGCAATGGCGACACCTGCACCTGTCGCCGAAGCGTCGATGCCACCGATTACGGAATACGCTGGAGTCTCGCCCGACGCCATTTCTCGCTTCGCTGCGACGGGTGGCTTCCAGGTTCAGCTTTCTGCACTCCGGTCAGAAGACGCTGCCAAGTCGGCATGGTCTAACCTTCAAAATACCGCGCCGGACCTGTTCCAGGGAGCCACGCTTGATATTCAACGCGCGGATCTCGGCGCGAAAGGCGTGTTTTACCGCTTGAGAATCGGGTCGTTCGAGGACCGCGACGCTGCCAAAGAGTTTTGCGCTGACGTCAAAGCCGCGGGTAAAGACTGTATGGTCGTCGCAAAGGCTATTGGATGAGCGTATCCGCCTGTATCACAAGCGTATCAGGCCCGAGCCTTCTTCCGGAGGAGCGGGCCTTTTTGCGTGAGGCTGAACCATGGGGCGTAATTCTCATGGGCAGGTCTTGTGTGAGCAGGGAGCAAGTCACGGCTTTGACCTCGGATGTGAAAGACGCGCTTGGCCGTGATGCTCTGATCTTTATCGATCAAGAGGGCGGACGTGTGGCGCGGTTGAAAACGCCGGAATGGCCTAAATTTCCAGCAGCCGGTGTATATGCTGAGCTTTATAAGAAACAGCCAGGTCTTGCCGAAGAGGCTTGTTATCTTGGGCATAGGCTCATGGGGCATGAGCTTTATCAGCTCGGAATTCACGCTGATTGCGCCCCTTGCTGCGACCTTCGCCAAACGGATACGCATGATGCGATCGGTGATCGGGCATTTGGGTATAGCGTCGACGCCGTGACGACTTTGACCGAAGCGGCCCTGAAAGGTCTTGCAGACGCAGGCGTGGCTGGTGTCGTGAAGCATATGCCGGGGCAGGGACGAGCGACCGCAGATACCCATTACGATCTACCATCGGTATCGGCAGATGCGACCACATTGCTCGAGGATATGTCTGTGTTTCGCGCCCTCGCGGATACGGCAACTATGGGCATGACCTGCCATGTTATCTTCGAAGCATTCGACCGCGACCTTCCTACAACGATTTCGCCTACAGTGATTTCTGAGACCATTCGTACGCGAATCGGATTTCAAGGTCTTCTCATGACTGATGATCTGGGGATGGATGCGCTGGGAGGCTCACTCACGTCACGCGGCGAAAAAGCGCTTGCGGCGGGATGTGACGTGCTTTTGCATTGCTCTGGGTTTTTGAAAGACCCAGCTGACATTCTGGGCGAGATGCAGGAAGTTGCCAACGCTGCAGGCACGCTCTCTGGGATTGCTCTGGAGCGAGCCCAAAAGGCGGATGCAGCCATTGATGCGCCAAACGCATTCGAAACCGAGCCAGCTTGGCGGCGTTTTACGGAGTTGCTGTCTAATATGGAAGCGAGGGCGTAGATATGGAACTAGTCTCCAATGATCTCGTGACACTCGACGAAGATGTCGAAGCTGATGAGGTTTTCTCGATTGATGTAGATGGCTATGAGGGCCCGTTGCATTTGCTGCTCGATCTGGCGCGAAAGCAAAAAGTCGACCTACTACACGTCTCCATTCTCGATCTATCCACCCAATATCTAACCTTCATTCAGGCAGCGCAGGATAAGCGCATCGATTTGGCTGCGGATTACCTGTTAATGGCGGCTTGGCTGGCCTTTTTGAAATCTCGCCTATTGTTGCCGAAACCCAAAACAGACGGCGATGAGGCGGAAAGCGCCGAAGATGATGCGCTTAAGCTCGCCTTTCGCCTGAAGCGGCTCGATGCCATGCGCGAAGCTGGTGAAGCGCTCATGGAAAGCGACATTCTAGGCCGCGATGTCTTCTTGCGCGGTATGCCTGAGCAGCCAAAAGTAATCAAAACAACAGAGTACAACACGACGCTGTACCATCTGATGCACTCCTTCGGCTCGATTCGGCAGCGCAAAGCCAAAGAAGCGCCACATACGATCGAAAACCAGTTTGTCCTGCCGCTGGAAAGCGCCCGCGATAATCTCCGTAATTTGAGCGAGAAGCTCAAAGAATGGGCCAGCTTGGACGATATCCGCCGTCAGATGACCAATGTTAATCCTGATGTGCCGCCGCGCTCTGTGACGGCCAGTGTTTTCTCTGCGACGCTCGAACTGACTCGCGACGGTGACTTTGATGTTCGCCAGGACCAGCATTTTGGGCCACTCTATCTACGCGGCCTACCGCGACAACAAGAGGGGGTATCCCCATGACTAAAGTTGAATCCTCTATGCCGATCGAAGATGCGCCCGAAGATATCCGCCGCGCCGTGCAGCAGCTTTCATTCGCCTATAAGCGTTCCGCAGACACGCTGTACGAGGTTGAAGATGAGGCTTTGGCCGAAGCTGTGCGCCGAGCTGAGGCTATTCTGTTTGCCGCCGGACAACCTCTCGAGGCATCCGAGATCGCCGAAGCCATGCCGCAGGGCATTGATGTTTCAGCCGTTCTGATGACGCTGAAATCGACCTACGCGCAGCGCGGTGTGAATCTGGTTGAAGTTGCCGGAAAGTGGCGGTTCCAAACCGCGAATGATCTCGATTATCTGTTCGTTGAGGAGCGCCACGAGCAAAAGTCACTGTCTCAAGCCGCGCTCGAGACGATGGCCATTATCGCTTATGGGCAACCTGTAACGCGCGCTGAAATCGAAGCGGTTCGCGGTGTTGCCGTCTCCAAAGGTACAATCGATGTGCTGATGGAAGCCGGTTGGGTGAAGATCAAAGGTCGACGGAAAACACCGGGCCGCCCTGTAACGCTTGGAACGACTGACCAATTTTTGGAGCATTTCGGACTCGAAAGCCTAGATGTCCTGCCAGGACGGGCTGAACTTGAATCTGAAGGATTGCTTTCGGATGTGATCCCAGACGGCTTCTATTCCGACGGCACCAGCATGCACAATGATGCTGAAGAGCTCGTTTCCGAGGCAGATGCCCAAGAAGATTCCGACTTCATCACGGACTTTATGGGACCGGAAGAAGAAGTTGATTAGAGATTTGTACGTATGAAACGTGCGCGACGCCATTGTAAGAGATGGTATGGCGCGTTATCTCAACCCTAGTGATAGGAGATAAATCATGGCTCCAAGTTGGATGCAGCTTTTGCTCGTGGCGGTTGTTGCCCTGCTGATTTTCGGCGGGCGCGGGCGTATTTCTTCAATCATGGGCGATGTTGCCAAGGGAATTACCAGTTTCCGCAAAGGCCTTCGCGACGAAGATGCTGACAAAGATGCCGTCGAAGGCGACGACATGGTCAACATCACGCCTGAGAAGGAAAAGGCTAAGTCAGCTGACTAAGCTAGCCTGTTAGCGCGGAAGGCGCAGAGATATGCTGCCGCAATTCGGATTTAGCGAACTCATCTTTCTGGTGATCATCGCTCTGGTCATTCTTGGCCCGAAAGATCTATCCCTTGCGATGCGTACACTTGGGCAATTCGTGGCGCGTGGTCGATCGATGGCGAATGAGTTTCGAGCAGCCTTCGACGATATTGCCCGTCAGGCTGAACTTGATGATCTGCGTAAGGAAATCGAAGATCTGAAACGGGATAACTCGCTGACCGAAGCGGTTGATGAACTCAAAGCGGTCGAAAAAGATATCAATGAAAGCGTCATGCGTGAGGAACGCGCGGTGAAGGAAGAGCTCGCGAAACCTACCACGCCCAAGCCTGATCCAAAGCCGACTGAGCCTAAGCCCGAGGCTTTGAATGATCCTGAGAGTAAGGCTGCTTCATGAGCCAAGACTTACCGGTCGATCAGCGCCCCGACCTCACTGACAATGAAATGGAAGCCTCGCGCGCGCCGTTGCTCGAGCATTTGAATGAGCTTCGATCGCGCCTGATGTGGGCGTTGATCGCATTTGCTGTCTCCACAATCGCCTGTTTCTTCATTGCTGGGCCGATCTTTAATATTTTAGTCGAGCCGTTCATTGAAGCCTTCAAAACCCATGGCGTCACGGAAGATCCGAAACTTATCTACACAGCGCCGCTTGAGTTCTTTTTCGTCAAACTAAAAATCGCCCTGTTTGCGGGGTTGTTTATCTCTTTCCCGCTAATGGCCTGGCAGGTTTACGCGTTTGTCGCGCCGGGTCTTTATAAGAATGAACGCGGCGCGTTTTTACCGTTTCTAATTGCGGCGCCGGCTTTGTTTACGATCGGTGTTGCGTTCGTGTTCTACGTCATGATGCCATTGGTCATGGCGTTTGCGCTCGGACAACAGCAGGCAGGCAGCCTAGATTCGGTGCAAATTGAAGCCCAGATCAAGGTCTCGGAATACTTGTCGCTGGCGCTCGCGCTCATGACCGCCTTTGGACTGTCGTTCCAATTGCCCGTTGTACTAGGGCTTCTCGGTCGGGCAGGCTTGGTCGGGGCTGAAACACTGCGCAATGGGCGCAAATATGCGATTGTCGGCATTCTCGCGGTTGCGGCCTTCGCAACGCCGCCAGATTTTATCTCACAGATTATGCTGACCGTTCCGGTCTATGGTCTCTATGAAATCAGTATTTGGATCGTCGCAGCGATGGAACGCAAAGCTGCGGAAAGGGATGCGGAAGAAGCAGCCTAGAACGGCTCGTATTCAGCGCATTCAGGCAGCGTTATTCCGGATGGCAACAGAGTTGTTTCTGTTGCGCAGGCACCGTCAAAGTTCGCGGTTTCGACACCAATCGCCGATTCTAGATTCGCACCCGAAAAGCGGACATCGCGGAAACTCGCATCAGTGATATTGGCAGCGGAGAACACCGCGTCTGTCATGACCGCATTGTCAAAAACCGATCCTGTGAGGTCTGCGGCTGACAGTAGGGCGCCAGATAAGATCGCTGCCGAGAAGTCTGAATTATGAGCTGTCGTGGACTGCATTTGCGCGCCAGACAGGGTCGTTCCAATAAACTTGGCATCATTCAGTTTGGCACCGGTTAAAACGACGCCTGTCATGTTGGCGGAATTGAAGGTGGCGCCCCGTAAACGCGCGCCAACCAAGACCGCGTTTTCGAAAGAAGCGGATGTGAAGTCGCCTGCGCGAAGATCGGCGCCAGCAGCTTGAGCACCATCGAAATTGGCATCATGCGCTTGCGCACGGCGGAGATTGGCGGCGGTTAGGTCGGCGCCCGGATAGTTTGCTTTGGATACATTCCAGCCAGACATGTTCCGTCCAACCAGAGAGCAGTCGACGCAGGATCCGCTATAAGAAGGGGCCCAGGAAATACGACTTGGCTTCTCTTGCCCAAGGGCCGGGCTCGCGACTGCGAGTAAAGTCCCGATGATGGCGATTGAGCGGAGGTCAATTCTCGTCTTCATGACCCTCTCATACGAGATGCATCGAGTATGTTTAACTGAATTTGTGGTAATCCGTGAGACGCGTTCGCGGTTGTTGCAAACATGTCTCACCAATGGGCGCTAGGAGCAGCTGGGAATGGTCTTGCCGGTTGGAAGGCGTGTAGAGTGATCACCGCAAGCTCGGTTGAGTTGGGTCTGGGTTAGACCTTTAGCAATGGTCAGGTTTGCGCCTGAAAAGTTCGTGCCGTTGAGATTTGCGCCGGCGAAATTTGATGAGCCGAAATAGGTTCCGACTGCGACAGCATTCTCAAGGTTTGCACCGCTGAGATCTGTCCGGTTCAAGCGAGCGCCAAAAAGGTTCGCGACCGAGAGGTTTGCGCCGCTGAAATTGACGCCCTCAAAGGTTGAAAGCGCCATATTGGACTGACGCAACCGCGCACCGGAAAGGTCCACGTTCTTGCTCTCTTCGAAAGAGAGGTCGGCCTGGAAGAGGTTGCAATCGGCGCACGATTGTCCCGCTTTAGCTTGCGCGATTTGCGTGGCGTTCTGGGCAATTGCGGGCGCCGTCATCAGGCCAGCAGCAGTGATAAGAATCGCGAAGTGTTTCAGCATGGGACAGGGCTCCCGCCTTTTGAGTCATAGATGAACTCTTAAAGGCAAGGGGCGGGCCAGTCGTTTTGGGCTTATCGGATAAAGCGAACTATTCGTTCGCCTCCACTTTGCCGATATGGCCGCATGTATCACAGGCCGTGTCGCCATCTGCTTCGTCCAAATATAGCGTGAAGCTTCCGCAGCTCGGGCAGGGGTCGGGAAGATAGCTCGCCGGAGGTTCGGCCGCTGAGTCAGCTTCCTCTGCTGCCTCATCAGCCAATTCGGCATCGCGCTCTTCGCGCTTGGTATTGAAGATGACGATATTGTCTGGGATCTGGCCGCGTGCATAGCCACGCGAAATCAGATGCGCTGCCTCATCCGGCAGAGGTTGTGCTTGCGATTTCTCAATCCCGTCCTCAAGGCCGCGCCCGAGACCGTCATGGGTGACATCACCAAGCTCGGCGAGATCTTCGCGCGCGAGATAGGAAACGGCGAGTTCACGGAAGATATAATCCAAGATCGACGTTGCCCGCGCGATCTGATCATTACCCGTGACTTCACCGGCTGGTTCGAACCGAGTGAAGACAAAGGCGTCGACATATTCTTCGAGCGGCACGCCATATTGTAGGCCGAGCGAGACCGCGATCGCGAAATTGTTCATCAAGGAGCGGAAAGCCGCACCTTCCTTGTGCATGTCGATGAAAATCTCACCGATAGATCCATCGTCGAACTCGCCAGTATGCAGGTAGACTTTATGCCCGCCGACGGTCGCCTTTTGAATGTAGCCCTTTCGGCGATCCGGCAGACGCGTGCGCGAGACGCCGCTTGGCGCTTCTATGATGGTCTGCGGTGCGGCGTCTTCTGCCACCAGGTCTTCAGCCAGCGCAGTGATGTGCTCCATCCGATCGGCGGTGAGGCGATCAACTTGCGTATCCAAAGCGGGCAGCCAGACGGACAGCGAAGAGCTCAACAAATCATCGGCGTCGAGATCACCCCCAGTCGCGCTTGAAAGGATGATCGAGACATCGCCACTCTTTTGAAGCCGTTCTGCAAGAGAAATCAGATCAACGCCTGAGACAGCTTGGCTGAGATTCGCTGCTTCGATCGCCGCGCTGGCCAGCTTATCCGGACGGCCATCGAGCGCATCTTCCGCTTCTGCGATCTCGCGCTTTGAAAACCCTATCGATTTGAGCAGCGATCGACCGTCGGCATCGAAAGATTCAGGGGCAAGCCGCAGGTCTTTGGAAATAATATCATCGCCCAACACCCAGCGCGAAAAGGCGGCGTTTAGCGGCAGGCCTTCTCCGAGAGCGCTTTTGACTTTGTCGATCGCTTGGCTCGAAAACCCTCGCGTGCGCAACACGTCGCCGCCAAAGTGAGGCATCAATTCCAGATCGGCAGCAGCGTCTATTTCAGACAGGAGCGCCGGAAGCGTCGCGGGCGCTGTTTGAGCCAATCCAATGCGCGCCATCATGCTCAGGCTTGGCTGGTCGCCTTCTAGCAGTTCAACAAATGACGTCACAGGCCGCAAGCCTAGGCTGGCGGGTTGGAACTGGGACAGCGCCAATGGAGAAAGCGGAACAATCGCCAGGTCAACAGCGCGCTTGGTCTTACGAGCAGGGCGGCTCGAGAGCCCGAGCGTTTCGCCATGCTTCTTCGTGAAAGACGTGCCTTTAGAGATCGATTGAACGAGCTTGATAAGCGCGGTTAGCGCCGCCTCATTCTCAAGTGTGTAGGCCTGACCCAGACCCAAGAGCGCGGCAGACAGCCCGCAAGGTACCAGGATGAGCGATGGGCCATGCTCTTTAAGCGCTGCGCTGATGAGGTCGTCCAGGACTTCAACTTCTACGCCGTCGGGTGAGACGAACCGTGAAACGTCCACCGCCAAAGCGGGAACCAACGGATCCAAATTCTCAGATTTTTGAACCAGCGTACCGACGCCGGTGCGCCTGATATCGTTCAGGGCGTTGATGTCGGTATCTCCTGAAACCAGGCATGCTGGCGCATCACCCGTTTCAATCGCATCATTTCGAAATTCTGCCGCGAGCGTGTCGAAGCCTTTGTCTTGGTTTAGCGCTTCTTCAATCAGCGAAAGCGGGACGCCGCGGGCGGCCGCCTCGGCCAACTCAGCGTTGCGCGGCGCATCGCCGAGGCCTTCGAGCAATTCTGCCATAGCCAATTTGCTGGTGCGGTTGAGTCGCTGATGCGTGGCCGCAGCGATGGCTGCGCCTTTTTCTTGCAGATTTGTAAGCGGGACAGCGCACAAATCTTTGAGCGGCATAATCGCGCTGATTAGCCCGTCTTCTATCGCGGTTGCGAGCAATTGTAGGTTACGATCGCTTGCAGACATGGACTGCGCCCTCCGGTCAGAGCGGGCTTGACCTAGCCCGCGACATGATGTGTTGCGTGTCCTAACTAGATTCGGCGACATACACGCGCCATAATGCGGTCAAATATCACTGTCAGGACGTTCGATATGTTCAAGCTCTTTACATGGTGGAATGGCGTAAGCCCCGGCGGATGGTTCGATATCAAGCGCCGCAGCGCTTTGGTCGGGACAGACGCTTACGGGAATCGCTATTTCGAGGACCGCAAAAAATCTGTGGAAGGCCGGAATCGGCGCTACGTGATTTACAAAGGCCTCGCTGAGCCCTCCAAGGTGCCACCTGAGTGGCATGGCTGGTTGCACTACACTTTGATGGAGCCGCCAACCGATGCGCCATTGAAGCGACAGAGTTGGGAAACCGATCATTCTCCGAATATGACCGGCACAGTCTTCGCGTATCGCCCGAAGGGCAGTTTGCGTGAAGGCGGCGAACGCCGTGAAGCGGATGCAGACTACGAGGCCTGGGACCCGAATGCGTGAATCTATTTTTGAAACCTTAGTCGGCCTTGGTGTATTGATCGTGGCTGCCACGTTCTTGTGGTTTGGCATTGATCGTGGCGGAGATGCTGGCGGCGCGGGTGAAACTGTCGAGCTCGGCGCGCGTTTCAGTAGCGCCGCAACCATCGACCGCGGCACAGATGTGCGGATGGCCGGTGTTAAGATTGGAACTGTCCGCGATGTGGCTCTTGATCGGGACCGCGCGGAGGCTCTGGTTGTGATGGCGGTTGAATCAACCATTCTTCCTCTCGGGGACGGCACCAGCGCTCGAGTTCAGTCTGAAGGCTTACTCGGCGGTGCCTACATCAATCTTGAGCCTGCCGAAGGGTTTGGTGAGATACCGGCATGTGGCGCAGGCGAAGAATTGTTCGGCGAGAGCGGGTGCGGTGAAATTCTCTACGCCCAAGGGTCGGTCGATTTGATGACTTTGTTTGCCTCCTTTGCATCCGGTAACGGCGGCGGAGACGACGAGTGATCCGCGCTTCTCTTTTAGGGCTGCTTGCGCTTGGCGTCAGCGCGATCGTGTTCGCGCAGGACGAAACCGAGCCACGCCCAACGGTCTCTGATCTAGAGCGGGAGCTTTTCGGCACCGATGATGACCAAGATGGCGATGCTGAAGGGGAAGACGAAGACCTCATCCCCGCGCAAGAGCGGACGTTTCAGCAACAAGACACCGTGATTCTGCGCGCGCTCGACAAGATTACAGGCCGCTCAACGGACTTCGAAATGCTGGTTGGAGAGCCAAAAGTATATGGTTCCCTGCGCATTGACCTCGAAACCTGCTTTCAAACGCCTCCAGAAGAGCCGCCAGAGAGCGTGGCCTTCTTGAAGGTGACCACAGCAACCTCTCGACAAGTTCAGACTATGGCGGCCCCTCGTGAGCTCACAGAGGAAGAATTGTCGGTCTCAGAGGCCGAAGACGCTGATGTGCGCTTTTCTGGATGGATGTTTGCCTCATCCCCAGGTTTGAGCGCTCTTGAGCACCCGGTTTATGATATTTGGGTAATCGCCTGCAGCGAAGTCGATCCGTCCGTGCTCGAACCTCTTGAGCCGACTGAGTAAAAATCGGCCTCTGTCCGCAGCGCATGCCAAAGCTGCTCACGAAAATCATCTCTGCTGATCTCTTCCAGACCGAATTGCTCAAGGTGTGGATTGTGGAATTGCGCGTCGAGAAGTTTGTATCCGCCGCCAATCAACCGCGCGACGAGATGTACTAAAGCGATCTTCGAAGCGTCGGTCGCGCGTGAGAACATGCTCTCGCCAAAAAACGCACCGCCCAGAGACACGCCATAGAGGCCGCCCACGAGCTCGCCATCTTCATTCCAGCATTCGACGCTGTGAGCATGCCCTTCGCGGTGCAGGGCGCCATAGAGGTTCAAGATCGCATCATTGATCCAGGTTGCGGGCCGGGTTGGATGCGACTCGGCGCAAGCTTCAATGACGCGATTGAATGCGGTGTCAGCGGTCACTCGAAACTTATTCTGCCGCACGGTTTTGCGCAGTCGCTTCGGCACGCGAAATCGATCTAGAGGCAGTACGCCGCGCAGGTCTGGATCCATCAAGAACAGCCGCATATCTTCACGCGAATCCGCCATGGGAAAGACCCCGCGGCGATAGCAGTTTAAAAGATCTGTGGTGTCGAACCGGTCTGACATTGTCTCAGTTTACTTCAAACCGAGGAAACGCTCCAGCCAATGAATATCATAATTTCCATCTACGACATCCTGTTCCTCAACCAGTTTCCTGTGGAGCGGCAAAGTGGTCTCAACGCCGCCAACGACCATTTCATCGAGTGCGCGGCGCAGGCGCATAATGCACTCATTCCGCGTGCGACCATGCACGATCAGTTTGGCGATCATGCTGTCATAATGAGGCGGGATTGAATAACCGGCATAAACCGCGCTGTCCAAACGGACATCGGGGCCCCCAGGAGCGTGGAAATCAGTGATCTTGCCAGGAGACGGCACAAAGGTCTCATGGTGTTCAGCATTGATCCGACACTCAATCGCATGTCCGACGAGCAGAACGTCTTCCTGAGTGAAGGAGAGTTTCTTGCCATCGGCGACACGGATTTGCTCACGGATCAGGTCGATGCCTGTGATCATTTCGGTGACCGGGTGCTCGACCTGGATCCGCGTGTTCATTTCGATGAAGTAGAAGTTTCCGTCTTCGTAGAGGAATTCCATCGTACCCGCGCCGCGATAGCCCATCTTTTTGACGGCCTTAGCGACAATCGTTCCGATCTCTTCGCGTTGCGCTTGGTTGAGGGCAGGGGACGGGGCTTCTTCGAAGACTTTCTGATGACGTCGCTGAAGCGAACAATCACGTTCCCACAGGTGACAGACATTGCCATGTGTGTCCGCGATGATCTGGATTTCGATGTGGCGCGGCTTGCCGAGATACTTTTCGAGGTAAACAGCATCGTCTCCGAAGGCTGCCTTAGCCTCCGTTTTGGCGGATTTTATCGCAGTTTCGAGATCTTTCTCTGTCTCTGCGACGCGCATTCCGCGACCGCCGCCGCCCGATGCAGCTTTGACCAGGACTGGGTAACCAATCTTTTTCGCGACCTTCTTGCCTTCGCTGATCGATGTAATGCCGCCCTCAGAGCCGGGCACGCAAGGAACGCCTGCTGCGATCATGGCCTGCTTCGCCGCGATCTTATCGCCCATCGTGCGGATGTGCTGCGCGGTTGGTCCGATAAAGATCAGATCGTGCGCTTCCACCATTTCAGCGAATTGCGCGTTCTCAGACAAGAAGCCGTATCCGGGGTGAACCGCATCTGCGCCGGTGATTTCCGCCGCAGCAATGATTTGCGATTTCTTCAAATAGCTTTTGGCGCTGGGGGCAGGGCCAATACAGACACTTTCGTCCGCCAATCGAACGGCCATCGCGTCTCGGTCAGCTTCCGAATGCACCGCAACTGTGGCAATGCCCATCTCTTTGCAAGCGCGGTGGATTCGCAATGCGATCTCGCCGCGATTGGCGATGAGAACTTTTTCAATCATCGTTTCGTGTCCTTATTCGACAACGATCAGAGGTTCACCGAACTCAACAGGTTGAGAATCGGAAACGAGAATATCTTTTACAGTGCCGGCGGCTTCAGCGGTCACTGGATTGAAGGTTTTCATCGCTTCAATCAGCATCAACGTGTCACCCTTTTTCACTTTGTCACCGACCGCGACAAAGGCCTTCGTGCCAGGCTCTGGAGAAAGGTAGACCGTACCAACCATTGGGCTGGTTGTGGCATTTGATGGTGCGGCAGGCGCGCTTGGCGCCGCGGCGTTGGGCGCAGCCGCAGCAGCGGGTGCGACAGCTGCAGGAGCGGCCATTGGCGCTTGCATGATCGTTGGCGCGATCGGGGCCATTGATGTGGCCTTGCTGACGCGTATGCGCAGACCTTCATGCTCGATTTCAACTTCGCCAAGATCCGCCTCTCGGAGGATTGCAGCGAGTTCGCGGACCAGGCCGGCATCGAGTTTTGACTTACTTGTGGACATCGGGGTGGGGCTCCTCAGTCTTCTTTTTTATCTAGAGCGGCGTCTAGCGCCATCAAATAACCTCGCGCGCCGAAACCTGCAATGGAGGCTTTGGCACATGGGGCAACGTAGTTGGTGGTTCGGAACGGTTCACGGGCAGCCGGATTAGACAAGTGCACTTCATAAATGCTGGCCTCGCAGGAGCGCAGCGCGTCGTGAAGAGCAATTGATGTGTGAGTATAGGCACCGGCATTCAGGATCAGGATGGCCGCTTTTTGAGACGCCTCCTGAACCCAATCGACAAGTTCGCCTTCCGAATTGGTTTGACGAAACGATATACTTGCTGACGGAGCGGCGTCTTTCATCAGCTGGTGGATATCCTCCAGCGTTGTCGACCCGTAAATCTCTGGCTCTCGTGTGCCGAGAAGGTTGAGATTTGGCCCGTTAAGAACATATATCTGTTGCGTCATTGCCACACGCTCTTGCGGCGGATCGTCAAGCTTGGCAAGCCTAATTAGAGAGAAGGAAGCGGCAAAATGCAGATAATCTTGAACGGCGAAAGCCGCGAGGTCGCGAACGGAACAAGCGTTGAAGCTTTGGTCCTGACTCTAGGCGGAGATCCAAGAGGCGTCGCGATTGAACGCAACCTCGAAATCGTTCCGAAAGCCGAGCACGGATCAACGCTGCTCGAAGACGGCGATCGTTTGGAAGTCGTTCAATTCGTCGGCGGCGGTTGACCGCTGCGCTATTAGCGATCTTTGCCGAAAGGCTGTGGACGTTCGGCGGCGCCTGGAAGCTCTGAAAGTTCACGCGCTTGCTCAACCCAGCGGTCTCTGTCGATCCGGCCTTGATAGCCTGGAAGCAGGCTGTCCACGCTTGCGACGTCGGCTTCAGACCATTCCGCGATCTGCCAGTAATAGAACACGCCAGTATCGTTCAGCAATTGCCGTAGCATTGGGCCGATCCCGCGAATTTTCTCAAGATTGTCTGCTTGCCCGAACCCAGGTTCTTGAAGCAAGTTACCGTCTTCACTTGAGGTGCGGATCATATTGATCGGATCGAGTGGGGCTTCAGGGGCCTTCAGAGACGATTGAGATGTAAACGAAAACTCTTCCGGAGCTTCGCGGAAAGGCTCGCGTTGCGGAGGCGCAGGCATTTCCGCGCCTTGTTCTAACTTGGAGCGCAGCATGTGATGCGTCGCAGCCAGACCATACTCGATTGAGGTCAGGCGGTTCTCGACGCCAACAAAGTCGACGCGGCCTTCGATCGAACGGATCGCATTATTCACTGAGGTGAGGTCACGCTCTCTAAGGTTGAACACCATTTGCTGCAAATGAGCGATGCTCTGTTCGAGTGGTTCCAAAGTTGATTTCGAAGAAACCAGGCCACGCAGGGAAGACATCTCTGCAAGGCTTTGGTCCAGTTTGGTTTCGAGCGCGTCAGAGTCCTGACGTTTATCCATCGCAGCGAGCAACGCGCCGACTTGGTCCATACGTTGCTTGATCCCAACCACGGAGTGCTCAAACTCAGAGAGCTTCTGATCCATGGCAGACAGCGATCTGTGATTGGTGGAATTGGCCGTTGCAGCGAGTGAAATCTCATCGACTTTCTCAGCCATCGGGCGGACATATTGCTGCGTTCGACCGACCTGTTCCTCGATCGCCGTCAACCGGCCATCCATCAGCTTCGTAATATCGGCAGGAGATGGCATTTTTGCATTCAGCATCTGCAAGTCCTGTTGGAGTGGGTGCAGGATGGATTCCTTCAAGGCGATGAAGTTTTGCTCCAAGCGCGCAATATCGCTTTTGATCGGGGCCGCGTAAGTGTCGCCCATATTGTTTGTTTTGAGGGTCAGCGAGTCGATTTTAGAATCGAGACCAGATAGCGGCGCAATCTGCTGCTTCAGTTCCGCGACACGGCTCAGCATCGGTCCAAGGTCCACCGGCGCCGCTGAATTCATATTTTTCTGCAAATCCTCGAATGAGGTTTTGATTGAGCTCGTCAGACCTGTTTCCAGGTGGGTCATGCGGTTGTTGAGCTCGTCGAGACGGTCTTGTCCGGCATTGGCCTGGTGGAGGCTGGCTTCGATCGCAGCGAGGCGCTCGTCCAGGCCCTGCATGCTGCTCTCAGAGCTGCGCAGATCTCCGCCAATTGCGTGGATTTCCGAGAGGATTGGCGAGAGCTCGACTTCATTGCTCGGCAATCCGTCTGCAAGGCTGGTAATCTGGCTGTGCAGCGGCGTGAGGTCTGTCGCTTCGATCCGGTCAATCTTGGCTGAAAGATCAGCAAACCGGGCATCCAGGTCCGGCCGTGTAATCAGGTCGGGCGAACCGCCTTTATTGATCATCATTTCCGAATAGGTTTCGGTCACGTCCTCGTAGCGGCCTTTGAGCCACCAATAAGCGAGGCCCGCTCCGCAGAGCGCTGCAAGCGCAAGCAAAAACAGTATTTGAAGCCACAGATACCACATGATTAAAACCTTCCCCGGGCGACGAACCCCAATTTACTAAGGGTCGACGGACGACCGAACATTAAACTCTATTCGCCGATTTTGATCGCGGCCTTCGCGCGTGTCATTGCTCGCGATAGGACGGTCGGCGCCGTACCCTCGCGCTAGGAGTTGATTGATCGGTACGCCGCGAATAACCAGCGCATCGCGCACGGCTTGAGCGCGTGCCAGGCTCAACTCTCTATTTACGGATGCTGATCCAGTGGAATCCGTATGGCCTTCGATCGTGACATCCAAATTGCAGGACTGAAGGGTTCGCGCCAAACGATCCAGAAGCGGCGCGCTTTCAGGTTCAATCCTGGCGCTCGATGAAGCAAATTTCAGCTTTGACTCAATAAACAAAGCTCGGATGGACTGGTCACATTCAGCCACCGTTTCAGCCTCAGTCGCCACTCTATCGATGACTGGTGCGATGGTTGAAGGCGTGGGCGTGACAGCCTCGGGCGCTTCATCGTCGGTGTCGGCAGGTTGGTCGACGTCCTCTATTGTATTGGTTTCGACGGCGATTTCCGACCGGTCGATCACGCGCGTCACGGGCTTAGCTTTGCCAAAAGACGTGGATGCGGATGCGCCTCGAATGAGCCGCACCGCTTTGACGGCGCTTTCAGCATTCGGCGCATCGCCTTTTAGGGTTACCCATTGTCCAGATGCCGTAACCTCGGCCCAACCTTCGCCGCCATCACGCACTGCGATTTGGGCAGAGTCTTTCGCGACGCGTTCAACCCAGAATGAAGCAAAGGGGAAGAATGCGAAGAGGCTAATGAAGAACAATCCAAGCGCTGGGATCAAACCAAATGGATAGAATGGTAATCCCGCACCGCGAATGCGGCGAATATAACGCTGCGTTTGCTGCGATTGCGAAAAGCTCTCTTGTTGGCTGTGCTCAGACACATCCATTCCCCTTATTTACAAGCACTTAACCATTCAAAAGCGGTCAGGTCTACTTTGAGTTTCAGGCGAAGCCGAGGAAGTTACAGTTAACGCCAAGCAAAGCTCGCCTCTGTGGTGAAGGTTTTTGTGCCGATAGAAGAAGTTCAGCGTGTGCCAGATCACCGTCTTGCTCTCCCACACTCGGCCCGCTAAGCGACCCTCATGACTGATACGACCTTAACCGTCGCTGGACGGACTTTCACCTCTCGCCTCATTGTAGGCACTGGGAAATATGCATCTTACGCACAGAACGCAGAAGCCGCGCGGGCGGCGGGCGCCGAAATGGTGACGGTCGCGCTGCGCCGCGTGAACCTGTCTAATCCAGACGAGGATCGGTTGCAGGATCACGTTTCACCAAAAGAGTTCACTTATCTTCCCAATACAGCCGGCTGTTTCACTGCGGATGATGCCGTTCGCACGCTGAGATTGGCGCGCGAGGCGGGCGGCTGGGACCTGGTAAAGCTGGAAGTCCTTTCTGATCAAAAGACGCTCTATCCTGACATGGAAGAAACTTTGAAGGCCGCAAAAGATCTCATCGCTGATGGATTTGAGGTTATGGTCTATTGCTCCGATGATCCGGTTTATGCGCGCAAACTGGAAGATGCTGGATGTGCTGCCATCATGCCATTGGGCAGTTTGATTGGATCTGGCCTGGGTATTCAGAACCCACTGAATATCCGATTGATCGTGGAACAATCCCGTGTACCAGTGATTGTTGATGCGGGCGTCGGCACGGCGTCAGATGCGGCGCAAGCGATGGAGCTTGGCTGTGACGGCGTTTTGATGAATACAGCGATCGCTGAAGCCAGAGATCCGATCCGCATGGCGACCGCGATGAAGCACGCCGTGATTGCCGGCAGAGAGGCTTATCTTGCCGGGCGGATGGGCCGTAAGCGCTACGCTGACCCATCTTCTCCTTTAGCGGGTCTGATCTAGCCGTCGGCGAGCGCCGCTTCGATTAAAGCCTCAACGCTGACTGTGTCAGCACCGGCGACTTGAGTTGTCCCAACGATGAAATTCGGTGTTGCCGCAATCCCTAGGGTGCGCGCCAGACTCTTGGCATCTGCGACGTTTTTCTGAACATCGATCGATTTCATGTCAGCGCGCATGGTCGCAACATCTACGCCAACGGACTCCGCGGCTGCATCGATTTGCTCCGGACCAAAACCGGAGCCGTTATCGAGCTCCATCAGCGCCAGGTGCATTTCGACATACTTACCCTGTTTGCCAGCCGCGACAGCCGCAAGCGCCGCTTTCTCGCTCTCTGTGGACAAAATAGGAAGCTCTTTGAAAACGACCCGGACCTTATTGTCATACTTCTCAGGAAGTTGAGTGCTCCATTCCGCGCTTCTTTTGCAGAAACCGCATCGATAGTCGAAGAACTCAACGACCGTCACGGGGGCGTCGGCGGGGCCAACTGAATAGTCGCCCGGATGATTCGTCAGAGCGTCCAGATTGTCGGCGATCGCGGCGCGCGCGGTTTCGGCTTCTTCTTCGGCGCGCTTCTCATTCAAGGAAATCAGCGCCTCTTCAATGATCTCCGGGTTTTCCATGATATAGTCGTATACGACCTTCTCGATAGCTTCCTTGTCGGCAGTATCGACTTGTCCTTGTGCGCAGGCGGGTGTGAGCGCAATGGCGGTAGCGGCGAGCGCGTAACTAAAAGTGCGGGTCATGAAAATCGGGTCCTGAGAATCAACATTTATAGATTATGTCACGCAAATGCTTTGTTTGTCGTGAAAAACAAGGTCAAAATCCTGACAATCTCGTGAGAGATTTTATCAGCGGCGGCGCCAAAAAGCCTCGTTCTCTGGCAGCGCGGGGTCGGTTGCGTTTCGGATATCGCTGGCTTGTCGGAAAGCGGGTGTGTTCGGTTCAAGCTCTCTAATCGCCCGCTGCGCAAACGAGTGTGCGCGCGGATAGTTGCCAATATTGTAAGCGGCTTCAGCGGTTGCGACTTGCGCCATCGGGCGATTGTCTTGTTGTTCAAAAACGATGGCCAGCTGCGTCCAGGCAAAGGCATTATTCGGCTCTGCGATTAAGGCGTCTCGCAACGCTTCTTCTGCAATCTCGGCGTCGCCTGGATCGCTTCTTGAGAGCAAAGAACGGGCCAGGGAGACCTGCAGGAGTGAGTTTTCGGGCAGCAGTCGATTGGCTTCGAGCAATGGATCAACCGAGTCGGCTGGCTTGCCAGTTTCAAACAGAATCTGCCCCTTCAACTCATGGAAATACGGGTTCTCTGGTTCCTCTTCGATCAAAGAGTCGATTTCTTTCAATGCGGTACCAAGGTCGGCAACTTGCATCGCCGAAATCGAACGCGCATAGCGCGCCGGCTTTGAGGTATCGGTTGGGGGGTAGTCTCTAAACACGCGTGCCGGTGGTTCGAGGAAGCCGACCAGCTTGGCCTTCATCATATCAAACTGTTTCTCGACAATCGGGTCCTCGGGTTTTTCAGCGAGCCCTGACTCTAATGCAAGTGTACGTGTTGTGCGAACCCGATTGGAAGAGAGCGGGTGCGATCGGAAGTAAGGGTACCGACGCGCCTCGGAGAGCACTTCCTGATACCGAAACTTATCAAAGAACTCGACAATGCCCATTGGTGATTGATCGAGCGCGGCAAGATACTGAACCGCTTTCGTGTCTGCCATGGCTTCTTCAGAGCGCGTGTGGACGAAGAAGTTCAAGGCTGCGAATTGCTGCGAACTTGCGATCAGGGCGGCACCTGCATCTGGTGCACCTGCTGCAATCGCGAGGACACCAAGGCCGATCGAAACCAAGGCTGGTCTTGAGGCGATGCTGGCGGCCCGGGCACGTGTGACGGTATGTCCGCAAGCGATATGACAAGTTTCGTGTGCGATGACGCCTTTGACCTGCCTTGCATTATCCGACGCCATGATCAGGCCAGTGTGCAAGTGAATACGCTGTCCGCCAGCGACAAAGGCGTTCAGGCTTGGATCGTTGATAATAAACAGGCCGACATCATTCGGTTCTAACCCGGCGACTTCGAGGATTGGATCGGTCCAATCGCGCAGCGTCTGCTCGATCTCAGCATCTCGAATAAGGCTTTGACTCAGCGCCGGTAGCGCCGCGGCGGCCCAAATGAGTGCGCCGAAAACAATCGTTTGAAGAATTCTCATTATACCAGCGATCCTTGTTACCACTTTAGGGTAAGCAATGGAATGTGGCTTGGCGAGGGCAGGACCTGCAACATGACGGAATTGTCAGGTAGTTTCGCCAGCAAAATCAAAGAAAAGGTCTGGATTGATCGATAAGCCAACATGATCTCCAGATTGCAGCGCTGAGCCTAATTGGCACGCCGCATAGAGGCTATCAGCTTCGCCCACTGCAAGTTCTAGCTCGCTGATCGGACCGGCCAGCCGGACTCTTTTAACCTGGAATTCGTTTCCGGCGGTAACTTGAAGCGCTTCGGGGCGGTACCAAAGGTGGGCTCCACGCGGCAATAGTCTCGCGTTCCAGGCCGCTGGCAGGGCATCCGTTGCAATCTGATGCATCGGCCCAAGCGCGGTCGCCGTCGCCAATGAGGTAGGAGATTTATAAACCGTCTCAGGCGTACCTGTTTGAAGCAGTTTTCCATCTGCGATGACCGCGATCTTGTCGGCATGAACCAAAGCTTCGCTTGCATCATGAGTTACCAACAAAGACGGAATGCCGGCTTTGCGTATGGCGTGAAGAGCAGCCTCGCGGACCTGGTCACGCATAGCCGGATCCAATCCGGAAAATGGCTCATCGAGCAAGATTGCCACCGGTTCTGGTGCGAGGGCTCTGGCAATGGCGGTACGTTGTTGTTCGCCGCCCGATAGGTGATGTGGATAGGCCTCGCGGCGATGCGAGAGCCCGAGCGCATCTATCCACTTTTCTGCACACGGACTGCGATCCGCCTTGGGTAGGGCGCGTAATCCGAACATCAAGTTCTCGACGACGGTTAAATGAGGAAACAATGCAAAGTCTTGAAACACCAAGCCGATCTTGCGTTTCTCAATAGGGACGAAGGCGCTCGGCCCCGAAAGTTCGACCATTCCCGAAAGAACGCGCCCCGCATCTGGTCGCTCCATTCCTGCCAGCAATCTCAGCAGCGTTGTCTTGCCGGACCCAGATTGACCAATAAGGGCCGTGATTTCGCCGGGTTCGAGCGTCAGGCTCACCTGGTCTACCGCTTTTCGAGACCCGAAGGCGCGGCTGATCTGTTCAGCAATAAGGGGCGCGGGCTGTGTCACCAATTAGGTCCTCTCGGTTCGGCTAAGGCGCCACGACAAGAGCAAAACCGGAGCCAATCCGGCAAGGACAATCAGCAGCGAAGGAAGCGTCGCCTGGGCTAGCCTTTCATCGGTCGCATAAGCATGCGCACGGACAGCCAGAGTGTCCCACCCGAAAGGGCGGAGCATCAGCGTGGCGGGCAGCTCTTTCAAGATTTCAACGAACAGTATCAGTCCAGCGGCAAGAGCGCCTGGAGCAATCAATGGCAAATCGACGCGCCAGAATTGTCTGAACCCTGTAGCGCCAAGGCTGTGCGCTGCATGGTCTATGTTCTTTGGCAGGCGCGCGAGCGTCGCCTGGATCGGCTCAACCCCGGCGGACGTGAAGCGGCTAACATAAATCCATACCAAAAATCCGATTGCGATGGTCCCGGAGAGTGCTTGACCCGTTTCACGCAATGTAAACAGCGCGCCCAGTCCGAGCACGGCCCCAGGAGCAGCATAACCAGCCGCCGCAATGAGCCGCGCGCCAAAGCGTAGCGTTTCATTCTTTTTCGAGACGAGAGAAAACACCAAAGCAGCCAAAAACGCAGCGCCTGCGCCCATCAGGCCCAAGATCAATGTAGATCTCAAAAGAGGTGCTAATTCGGCCGCCTGCGCCTGATTTTCGAAAGCGAGCCAGATCAGGCGCAAAACCGGTGCAAAGAAGCAGATTAACAGGATCGAAGTGCACATCATCGCTACGCTCCAGCCGACGATAGGCGATAGCGATGTTCGCCGCGGTGTGAGCCACCTGAGGCTTGTTTGCTGCGTTCCACGCCGCCCTTGAAACAGGCGCGCGACAATCAGGAAGGTTCCAGCGATCAGGATTAGCATCAAGGCCAAACGTGCCGCGGTGTTCGGCTCACCGAATGAGGTCCAGGCTCGAATGATGCCCACCCCCAAGGTCTGGACGCCAAGAAAGTCGGCCGCGCCATAGTCGGCGGCGGCTTCCATCAAGGCCAGGCAAAGTCCGCCTAGAATGGTTGGCAGCGCCACGGGTAGCCCGACGCGCCAGAACAGATCGAGCGGCCGGGCGCCAAGGCTTCGCGCGGCTTCAAGGGTCGTGAGCGATTGCATGGAAAACGCCGCTCTCGCGGTGATGTAAACGTATGGGAAAAGCGTTGACGCCAAGACGAATGCGAGGCCGGGGGCGCTAAATAGATTGGGGAACCAATAGTCGCGAGCAGAGAGGCCGGTGAGCTCCCTAAAATTGGATTGCAAAGGCCCGGCTACACCCATCAGGTCCGCCCAAGCATAGGCCATCACGTAACCCGGCATCGCCAAAGGCAGGATCAAAGCCCAATCAAAAATTTTCCGTCCGGGAAAGTCATACAGGCTGATCAGCCAAGCCGCCGGTACCGCTAAACCGAGCATAATGATCGCAGATAGGATGAGCACGCTGACCGTTGTGCCAGTGTATGGGATCAACCTGTTTTCCAGGAGATGGTCCCAGGTCGCACCATCACCTGCGGAAACACCTGCAAAGAGCGCCGCAAATACAGGCAATCCCACCAACACTATTAGGAGCATTGGCGGGATTGAGGTGAAGGATAAGTTCAAACGCGGCATGCTTTATCTTGTTTGGCCGCTATCGGGCTTAGTTCCAACCGGCAAGATCAAACAGGCGCTGAGCCTCAGCTTGATTTTCGCCGTACATGCCGAGCTGTGCATCGGATGCGGTAAAGGCTGGAACGCGCTCGACGCCTACTGGCAATGGCGTTGTATCCAGTAAAGGCAATTCCTTGGTCTCACGCGTGAGATATGACTGCCCGGTCTCTGTCAGCAGGAATGAGATGAACTCTTCTGCGAGCTCCAAATTATCAGCTGTCTGTGTGACGGCCGCACCTGTGATGTTGACGTGTGAGCCTGACCCTTCGGAGAATTCGGGAAGAAGAAATGCGGTCGCCGCAGCGACCTGTGTATCAGCTTCTTTTTCACTCGCGCCGAGACGGATCCAATAATAGTGGTTCACGATCGCGATGGAACATTCGCCCGCTGCGATGGCGCGGATCTGGTCGGTGTCTCCGCCTTGTGGGTTGCGCGCCATATTGGAAACAACTGCAGTCGCCCAGGCTTGCGCTTCTTCGCTGCCATAGCGGTGAATGATCTCGCCAAGAAGTGAGAGATTATAAATGTTGGACGAGGAGCGCACGCAGATCTCGCCAGCTTTGTCGTCCATGGCCAGTGTGTTCCACTGCGTCAGATCTTCGGCGGACCAGCGGCTTGGATCATAAGCGATGCCGCGTAATCTGCGCGCGACGCCAAACCAGTTGCCATCGGCTTCTCGATAATTGGCAGGAACGGCATTGGTCAGGGCTTCGCTGGTCAACGGTTGTGTTAGACCGGCATCTTGAAAGCGCCAGAGGCTGCCCGCGTCGGCGGCGATGATAATGTCAGCCGGGCTCTGATCGCCCTCGGCTTTCATCGTTTCGAGAAGTTGGCTGGCGCCAGATTCACGAACATCGAGCTGTGCGCCAGATTGCTCTTCAAACATCGCGAAGAGCTCTTTGTCAGAGTCATAATGGCGCGAACTGTAAATCGTCAGAGCCGACTGAGTTCCAGCCGTTTCGCTTTCAGTTGGCGCTTCAGCGGGATTTGAGCAAGCCGCGACTGCTCCAATGAGCAGGCTTAAGCCAGAGATGAGTCTAGTTTTGAATGTCATAGTCGCTCTGTGTCACAAATGAGAAGCATTCGCAACTGGAAGATTTTTGGGCAGACTGCGACATTTGGTTCAAAGTTTGCATTAATCTTACCGAGGTCCGGTGGACAGACAGCGGTTCACAGGTAACCTCAAACCAACTCGCAGGAATAGCGGGAGGTCATCATCTTTGTGTGTGGGGGATACCATGACTGAAATTGTACTCGACCTAGGGCCAGTAAACGCCGTCGATGAAACAGCTTTTTCGCAGGCTATTGAACGGCTGGCGAAATGGCAGGAATCCCGTGGAACTATTTTGGGCAGAGATCGCGACGCGCCTGATCTAATGATCAAGACTGTTAGCGACACGACCGGGACTCTCCGCAAGTCCGTGATCTTTCAGAAACAAGAATGGGCGTCTGCCTTTATCGGTTTTTGGGAAAATGAGTGCGCAGCTGGCTGATATGCGCTGCTGCTGTAGCGCTGCTGAATGATCCTGATAAATAAAGGCGATGTCTCATACTGGCCGCCCCATAAACTCTATTGCCATCATAGGGGCTGGCATAATCGGCCTATCCTGCGCGCTTGAATTGGCGGCGCGCGGATTGGAAGTAACGCTCTATGATAAGGCATGGCCGCCGCGCGGCGCAAGTTGGGCTGCGGCAGGCATGCTTGCTCCAGCATTTGAGGCGGCGTCTGAGCCGGGCACACACCCTGACCTTTACAGTCTTTGCGAAGCGAGTGCTGAGCAATGGCCGCACTGGGCGAAAGAGTTGGAGGCGTTGAGTGGTCTCCCATCTGGCTACCAGTCTGGCCCTTCATTGGCGCTCGCGACAACCAGCGCGCAAGTGGATCACCTTGAATCCATTCGCGAGCGTTTGTCTGGCCAAACAGCGGAACCAAAGCCTTGTCTTCCAGATCTTGCGATGATCGAGCCGGCTATCCGCGGAGAGGTTCATGCCGCCTGGATTTTGCCGAGCGACGGTCAGGTCGACAATCGTCAAACGCTCGCCGCCTTGATCGCCGGCATGACTGCGCACCCGAACATTTCCATCCAACCCAGCGCTGCACCGCTCAATATTCGAGATGGCAAGCTCAACCATGCTGGACACGACGCGACCCTCATTTGTGCGGGGTGGGGAAGTGCTGCGATCAGCGTCGAGGAAAACGGCATCAGCAAAGATCTGCAAAGCTGGGCCGGTGTCTTGGGCGAGATCAAACCGTTTGGCGGGCAGATGCTTTCGGTTCGCCAGATCGAAGGCGCGCCAACGAAAACCATTCGGTGCGGTCATCTCTATATCGTTCCCAAACATGACAGGATCATCATTGGCGCAACCACGGAACCCGGGCGCGTAATCACTGAAGCCAACCCGGATGCGATCGCTGACTTGCGGGCAAGAGCCATCGCAATCTGTCCAATACTGGCACAGGCGGAGGTTCTGGCGACATGGGCAGGCGTTCGCCCCGGCACAGTCGACCATGCGCCCATTCTGGGCGAGACACGGCAAGACAATCTCTTCGTAGCGGCCGGACACTATCGAAACGGCATTCTGCTCGCACCGATCACGGCGAAGCTTATGGCTGATCTTATTGTCGACGAGAACCGGTCGGATCTGATGCGGGCATTCGCACCTCGGGCAAGGCGTTCTGCACAGGTGTGACGCCTCGTCAGAGTGGACGGGCATTTGATTGCGGCATAGATCTTCAGCAATAGGAGATTTCACATGCATTCGATTGGCCCCCTCAGCGAAGATCAACTTGCTATCCAAGACGGTGTTGCGCGGACGATCGCGCAGTTTGACGATGAGTATTGGGCCAAGACCGACGAGACCGGCGATTGGCCTGAAGCGTTTTGCGACGCCATGGCTGAAGGCGGGTGGCTCGGCATCGCGTTCCCTGAAGAATATGGCGGCGCCGGTCTCGGCCTGACAGAAGCCGCTTTGATGATGCAGACCGTGACCCGCTCAGGCGCTGGCTTTTCTGGCGCGTCTTCGGTTCATCTCAATATTTTTGGACCAAAGCCGCTTGAGAAGTTCGGAAACGAAGAGCAAAAGCAAGAGAACTTGCCCAAAATCATCTCCGGTAAGGAGAAAATGTGTTTCGCCGTGACCGAGCCAAATTCTGGCCTTGATACGTCATCGCTCGAGACCAAAGCCGAGCGGACCAATACCGGATACACGATCAATGGCCGTAAGATCTGGACCACGGGCGCGCAGCGCGCTGACAAGATCCTGATCATCGCGCGGACGACGCCGAAAGATCAGTGCGCGAAACCGTATCTCGGTCTGTCGCTCTTCTATACCGATCTCGATCGCGGTAAGATCGAAGCCAATCCGATCCCGAAAATGGGCCGCAAAGCGGTGGAGTGCAACACGCTCTTCATCGATGGCCTTGAAGTGCCGAAAGAGCACCTGATCGGCGAAGAGGGCGCCGGCTTTAAATACCTCATCCAGGGCCTCAATCCAGAGCGGGTCCTGTTCGCTGTTGAGAGCGTTGGGCTCGGCTTTGCCGCGCTCGAAAAAGCAACGACCTATGCCAATGAACGCGTCGTGTTCGGCCGTCCGATCGGCCAGAACCAGGGCATCGCGCACCCACTTGCTAAAGCCTGGGCAGAGCTCAGCGCCGCTGAACTTCTCGCCTACAAAGCCGCAGCTTTGTTCGACCAAGGCCAGGAGTGCGGCGCCGAAGCCAATGCCGCAAAATATCTCGGCACCGAAGCAGGCTTCAGCGCTTGTGAAACCGCGGTGCTGACCCATGGCGGCATGGGTTATGCCCGCGAGTATCACGTTGAGCGCTATATGCGCGAGGCGATGCTGGCCCGGATTGCGCCGGTCAGCCGTGAGATGATCCTGAACTTCATCTCTGAACGCGTTTTGGGCCTACCGAAGAGCTACTAAGCTCTTCGGCAATTTTCAGTCTTCCTTGGCGACGCTGAACAAGCAAATCGCCAGAAGGAATGTCGCGAGAACGCCTGACCCGCCGGCGATTGGCGAGGGCAGGAAGCCTTCCAGACCAAACATCATCACCAATGTGTTGGCGACAAAGGCGACCGCGCCAACCAACACCGTAATGCCGCCCAGCGCTTTGCTGCCTTCGCCCATCTTAGCCATGCCGAACACGATAGCCGCCAAACCGAGCAGGATCTTCGCGGCATTATACCCAAAGAATGAGAAAGCGACGACGGAGAAGGCGACGCCGCTAAGCTCTTCATTCGCGGTTGCCGCTTCGCGGAATGGACCGAACTGCGTAAGGCCGACGCCAACTTGCACGACGTTCAGCACGGCGCTGAAGGCGATCGCGGAAAAGCCGAGCGTATAGCGTTTGGCCATGACCAAAGCGGAGCCGGCAAAAGCAGCGAGCAAAACGAATAAGAGCCCTTCAAGCCCCCATAAGAACTGACGATCAATTTCGGGTGCGCCGAGATACAGTGCCGTATAAATCGGCTGCGACAGGGCCGCGAGTAGAAGTAAGACGGCCAAGATTTTGACCGTGCGACTTTGTGTGAATTCCATGATGGTTGCCCTCCAAATGGCTGCTCTTTGCGAGCAATTCCCTAGCACTGAAGAGAGGCTAGAGCGGTTTCCCAGAGAGCTCAATTGGAACCACGTCTCAATCGCGATAGTAACACGATTGTGACCCGCGCGACCTTCTCGGTACCGCAGTCCCGGACAGTCGGAACACCGCGCACGCGAAAAACCTTCAAGAGCCAAAGCCCTGAAGCAAACGGAAGAGCTAAGGCGCATCCAGTTTGAGCGCGAAGTGAACTGCCGCTCCCTCGAGACGGCGTATAGCGCCCAAGTGGACGCGCCTTGCGACGGCATGTTTTCGCCGTTGGTCCCGCTAGTCGCAATGCTAGGGGCAACTCCGGAGCGCTTGCTCTTACAGCCATGACAGCTCGCCTCGTACCATCGGGCCGAGGGCTCACAGCCCCGACTGGCGCCGGGCTAAGGGATCGGACCCACAAAGCTCAGTCACCAGACCGCCGCTCCCACCTCCTGCCAAGCCGTTCCGGACAAGCTCTTCCTGCAAGGTGA